>NZ_CAWNHR010000019.1:74867-551523 GCF_963874485.1 Vibrio sp. V15_P4S5T153
GCTCTTTAACAATTTGGAAAGCTGACTGATAACAACGAACGTGTTTGTTGTTATCAAATAAAAGTTCTCAACATCAATACGTTTAACGTATTGATACCAAACACATTCAAGTGTTCTTGGGAAAGCTTACTACGGTAAGTTTTCAAAATTGAGTCCGGCAAAATCAAACGTCTCTCGCTCATTCAAATAATGAGAGACAACCTTGGTGACTTGTCTGCAACACGAAACTTCTTCGGGTTGTATGGTTAAGTGACTAAGCGTACACGGTGGATGCCTTGGCAGTCAGAGGCGATGAAGGACGTAGTAACTTGCGATAAGCGTAGATTAGGCAGTAACAGCCACTTGAGTCTACGATTTCCGAATGGGGAAACCCACGTGCATAAGCACGTATCCTTACCTGAATACATAGGGTAAGGAGGCAAACCGGGGGAACTGAAACATCTAAGTACCCCGAGGAGAAGAAATCAACAGAGATTCCGAAAGTAGCGGCGAGCGAAATTGGACTAGCCCTTAAGCTTTTAATGATGCAGGTGAAGCCTCTGGAAAGTGGCGCAATAAAGGGTGATAGCCCCGTAACTGTTCCATCATTATAAGTGAAATCGAGTAAGGCGGGACACGTGTTATCCTGTCTGAACATGGGGGGACCATCCTCCAAGGCTAAATACTACTGACTGACCGATAGTGAACCAGTACCGTGAGGGAAAGGCGAAAAGAACCCCTGTGAGGGGAGTGAAATAGAACCTGAAACCGTGTACGTACAAGCAGTAGGAGCAGGCATTGTCCTGTGACTGCGTACCTTTTGTATAATGGGTCAGCGACTTATATTCAGTGGCAAGGTTAACCGAATAGGGGAGCCGTAGGGAAACCGAGTCTTAACTGGGCGCTTCAGTCTCTGGATATAGACCCGAAACCGGGTGATCTAGCCATGGGCAGGTTGAAGGTTGAGTAACATCAACTGGAGGACCGAACCGACTAATGTTGAAAAATTAGCGGATGACTTGTGGCTAGGGGTGAAAGGCCAATCAAACTCGGAGATAGCTGGTTCTCCCCGAAAGCTATTTAGGTAGCGCCTCGGATGAATACTACTGGGGGTAGAGCACTGTTAAGGCTAGGGGGTCATCCCGACTTACCAACCCTTTGCAAACTCCGAATACCAGTAAGTACTATCCGGGAGACACACGGCGGGTGCTAACGTCCGTCGTGGAGAGGGAAACAACCCAGACCGCCAGCTAAGGTCCCAAATTACTACTAAGTGGGAAACGATGTGGGAAGGCTCAGACAGCCAGGATGTTGGCTTAGAAGCAGCCATCATTTAAAGAAAGCGTAATAGCTCACTGGTCGAGTCGGCCTGCGCGGAAGATGTAACGGGGCTAAGTAGTAAACCGAAGCTGCGGCAATACAGTTTACTGTATTGGGTAGGGGAGCGTTCTGTAAGCCGTTGAAGGTGTGTTGTAAAGCATGCTGGAGGTATCAGAAGTGCGAATGCTGACATGAGTAACGATAAGGGGGGTGAAAAACCTCCCCGCCGGAAGACCAAGGGTTCCTGTCCAACGTTAATCGGGGCAGGGTAAGTCGACCCCTAAGGCGAGGCTGAAAAGCGTAGTCGATGGGAAACGGGTTAATATTCCCGTACTGCTTATAATTGCGATGGGGGGACGGAGAAGGCTAGGTGGGCCAGGCGACGGTTGTCCTGGTTCAAGTGCGTAGGCTAAGAGACTAGGTAAATCCGGTTTCTTGTTAGGCTGAGACACGACGTCGAGCTGCTACGGCAGTGAAGTCATTGATGCCCTGCTTCCAGGAAAAGCCTCTAAGCTTCAGATTATAAGCAATCGTACCCCAAACCGACACAGGTGGTCGGGTAGAGAATACCAAGGCGCTTGAGAGAACTCGGGTGAAGGAACTAGGCAAAATGGTACCGTAACTTCGGGAGAAGGTACGCTCTTATTGGTGAAGTCCCTCGCGGATGGAGCTGACGAGAGTCGCAGATACCAGGTGGCTGCAACTGTTTATTAAAAACACAGCACTGTGCAAAATCGCAAGATGACGTATACGGTGTGACGCCTGCCCGGTGCCGGAAGGTTAATTGATGGGGTTAGACTTAGGTCGAAGCTCTTGATCGAAGCCCCGGTAAACGGCGGCCGTAACTATAACGGTCCTAAGGTAGCGAAATTCCTTGTCGGGTAAGTTCCGACCTGCACGAATGGCGTAATGATGGCCACGCTGTCTCCACCCGAGACTCAGTGAAATTGAAATCGCTGTGAAGATGCAGTGTACCCGCGGCTAGACGGAAAGACCCCGTGAACCTTTACTACAGCTTGGCACTGAACATTGAACCTACATGTGTAGGATAGGTGGGAGACTTAGAAGCGCAGTCGCTAGATTGCGTGGAGTCGACCTTGAAATACCACCCTTGTCGTTTTGATGTTCTAACGTAGGCCCCTCATCGGGGTTGCGGACAGTGCCTGGTGGGTAGTTTGACTGGGGCGGTCTCCTCCCAAAGAGTAACGGAGGAGCACGAAGGTGGGCTAATCACGGTTGGACATCGTGAGGTTAGTGCAATGGCATAAGCCCGCTTAACTGCGAGAATGACGGTTCGAGCAGGTACGAAAGTAGGTCATAGTGATCCGGTGGTTCTGAATGGAAGGGCCATCGCTCAACGGATAAAAGGTACTCCGGGGATAACAGGCTGATACCGCCCAAGAGTTCATATCGACGGCGGTGTTTGGCACCTCGATGTCGGCTCATCACATCCTGGGGCTGAAGTCGGTCCCAAGGGTATGGCTGTTCGCCATTTAAAGTGGTACGCGAGCTGGGTTTAGAACGTCGTGAGACAGTTCGGTCCCTATCTGCCGTGGGCGTTGGAAGATTGAAGGGGGCTGCTCCTAGTACGAGAGGACCGGAGTGGACGAACCGCTGGTGTTCGGGTTGTCATGCCAATGGCATTGCCCGGTAGCTAAGTTCGGAATTGATAAGCGCTGAAAGCATCTAAGCGCGAAGCGAGCCCTGAGATGAGTCTTCCCTGGCACTTTAAGTGTCCTAAAGGGTTGTTCGAGACTAGAACGTTGATAGGTTGGGTGTGTAAGCGCTGCGAGGCGTTGAGCTAACCAATACTAATTGCCCGTGAGGCTTAACCATACAACACCGAAGGGGTTTTGTGGACTCAATGGAAGAACATTGAATGTGTGAATGAGAACGAAACAGCTTTCCGAATTAAGAAATTTGCTTGGCGACCATAGCGTTGTGGACCCACCTGATTCCATGCCGAACTCAGAAGTGAAACACAACAGCGCCGATGGTAGTGTGGGGTCTCCCCATGTGAGAGTAGGACATCGCCAGGCTTTGAATATTGTCTAACCAGACACGCTGCGGAGCGGTAGTTCAGTTGGTTAGAATACCGGCCTGTCACGCCGGGGGTCGCGGGTTCGAGTCCCGTCCGCTCCGCCACTTATTAAGAGCCTCAGCAGTCACGTTGAGGCTTTCTTCAATGAGTAAGATAAAGTTTTAGGGGTGTAGCTCCAACTGGCAGAGCAGCGGATTCCAAATCCGCGTGTTGGGAGTTCGAATCTCTCCACCCCTGCCATCTATCAAGCCTCCGCAGAAATGCTGAGGCTTTTTGCTATCTGTTCACTTCCTCTATGATAGCAATCCGAAAAATTAACTAATTCCGTTTACCTCATCCCTTCGGCACATTTTTGTGGCCAGCTCTCTGTACTCAAGCTGTATCCAAGAAAGCGATCCCGAGCGTGAAATAGCCTTAATTAGATCATATTGTTACTTCAATTGGCATTAAGAGCGGTTTAGCTTATCCATTTACTCAGTAAGTGACGGATGTAACTTTTTAAAAGCACTAGATTATCTAGCATACTTTACTTTCCTTGATTATTTTAGTAATTAGGTTCGATTTATTATGCTTAGCGGTTAAAATAACGACGGTTACTTTTAGGAATTCGTTATGGGACAGCTGTCTATTTTAGGTTTTATTGCATTAGGTGGCGCATTTGGCGCATGTGCACGTTATCTAGTTACCGAGCTATGTGTGTTCTTGTTAGGACGCGGGTTTCCTTATGGAACGCTCACCGTTAACGTTGTCGGCTCATTTATTATGGGATTATTGATCGCTGCTTTTGAGAGTGAATTACTTGCAACTGAGCCATGGCGCCAGATTATTGGTTTGGGTTTCTTGGGTGCATTAACCACATTTTCTACATTCTCTATGGATAATGTATTGCTGATGCAGCAAGGAGCCTTTCTGAAAATGGGTGTTAATGTCTTATTAAACGTGGTGTTAAGTATCTCAGCGGCTTGGATAGGTTTCCAGTTGTTGATGAGAAGTTAACGAAATCACAATTTCATCTTGGTTAATGGATAGTCTTTCCCTATAATCGTGACTCAACTTGTCGGAGTGCCATAAGGCTGAGACCGTATTTTCGGGATCCGTTGAACCTGATCAGGCTAATACCTGCGAAGGGAACAAGAGAATATAACCTGCTGGTGATCTATCTAGCGTTATATCTTTAAGATTAAAATTCCATTTTGATCAACTCTTGTGCATTAATCCGTCAAGCATTTATCCCTAGTACAAAAAGGAAGATGCTATGTCGAGTCGCAAACAAGCGAGACTGGAAGCCAAACAATTCATTGACACATTGTCTGTCGAACCCTACCCAAATTCCTCTAAAATCTATATTACTGGTTCACGTTCGGATATCCGCGTGCCAATGCGTGAGATTAAACTAGCTGACAGCTTGGTCGGGGGCACAAAGTCCTCACCGATTTATCAACCGAATGAATCTATATGCGTTTATGACACTTCAGGTGTCTATACCGACCCATCTCATTCTATCGACTTATATCAGGGTTTGCCTAAATTAAGGGATAAATGGATCGCTGATCGGGATGATACCGAGTGGCTTGATGAGGTCAGTTCTGCTTACACTAAAGAACGTTTATCTGATGATACATTGGACGAACTACGTTATGGGAACTTGCCAGCCATACGCCGAGCAAAGAAAGGGAAGTGCGTTACTCAACTTCATTATGCGCGGCAAGGTGTTATCACACCCGAAATGGAATACATTGCCATTCGCGAAAACACGCGACGTGGAGAGTGTATGGATGCACAGCTGAGCCAGCAACATGCAGGGATTCATTTGGGGGCTAATTTACCAAAGCAAATAACTCCTGAGTTTGTGCGTCGTGAAGTTGCCGAAGGACGAGCCATTATCCCGTCGAATATTAACCATCCTGAATCAGAGCCGATGATCATTGGCCGTAATTTTCTCGTCAAAGTGAATGCGAATATCGGTAACTCATCTGTCTCTTCATCAATTGAAGAAGAGGTTGAAAAATTGGTATGGGCAACCCGCTGGGGTGGGGATACCGTGATGGATCTCTCTACTGGGCGCAATATTCACGAAACTCGAGAATGGATTTTGCGTAATAGCCCCGTACCGATTGGCACTGTGCCTATGTATCAAGCATTGGAAAAAGTAAATGGTATTGCGGAGGATTTATCATGGGAAGTAATGCGCGATACCTTACTTGAGCAAGCGGAGCAAGGTGTTGATTACTTTACAATTCATGCTGGTTTATTGCTTCGTTATGTGCCAATGACCGCGAAACGTGTTACTGGCATCGTTTCGCGTGGCGGCTCTATTATCGCTAAATGGTGTTTAGCCCATCATACTGAGAGTTTTCTTTACACTCATTTCCGTGAAATTTGTGAAATTTGCGCCAAGTATGACGTCGCTCTTTCCTTAGGGGATGGACTACGGCCAGGATCCATTGCCGATGCTAACGATGAAGCACAATTTGCAGAGCTGCGCACTTTAGGTGAGTTGACCAAAATAGCGTGGGAATATGATGTACAGGTCATTATTGAAGGCCCTGGCCATATCCCCATGCATTTGATTAAAGAGAATATGGATGAACAATTAAAGCATTGCCACGAAGCGCCATTCTATACCTTGGGCCCATTAACTACCGATATTGCTCCGGGATATGATCACATCACTTCCGGCATTGGCGCTGCGATGATTGGCTGGTATGGTTGCGCGATGCTTTGCTATGTAACACCGAAAGAGCACCTTGGTTTACCAAACAAAGAAGATGTTAAAACGGGTTTAATTACTTATAAATTGGCAGCACATGCTGCAGACCTTGCGAAAGGGCACCCGGGAGCACAAGTGCGCGATAATGCGTTATCGAAAGCACGTTTTGAGTTTCGTTGGGAAGACCAATTCAATCTTGCATTAGACCCAGTTACGGCGCGTGCTTTTCACGATGAAACTCTTCCGCAAGAGTCTGGTAAAGTTGCGCATTTTTGCTCTATGTGCGGGCCGAAATTCTGCTCGATGAAAATCTCTCAAGAGGTTCGAGAGTATGCGCTAGATACCAAGCAAGTTGCTGCTGATGCGCTCATTTCCGTTACGCTGCTAGATGACCCGTTACAAGGCATGAGACAGAAATCACAAGAGTTTAAAGCCTCAGGATCAGAGCTTTATCATCCTGCTGTTACTCAACGGTCAGTCGTTAGCGAGGAGTAATTATATGATTCAATTACTTATCCCCCGTGATGACATTGCGTTGACTGCTCAAGTACAACAGGTTTTGCTATTGGCCAAGCATCATGGTTTTGATATCGATGATATTTTTTTGGGTGCCAGCCCAACTTTATATTGTCAATTAGTAACGCCTTCATACTCATCTTTGATTGGCAGCGATTGCTTAGCCTCGTGCGAAGATGCGCTAAGTGTTTTAACTGATAAGCCCAATTTATTCTTGCAATATCAAGTCAATTTTTGCGCTCAAATGCCATTTGAGCACTCCCAGAAACGAGAAACTTGTTTGGTCAAGATAGGGCTTACAGCTGCTGACTCACACGACTATGTTGATGAGTGGTATCACGGAGAAGAGCTGCGTAGTATAAGATACTCTACGAATGCTCATGCTGCTGATGCAAAGAGTGAGCACTTTGCTTGGGTCCTATCATTGTTATGTCTCGACTTTCCGCTAGAGGATGCTTTAGTGGTTGCTCGCGCGGCAATGAGTGTTTCACGTGAAACATGGCCAACGGATAGCCGATATTTTCCTCAGCTACAACATTCAGTAGCTGGCATCTTTGCTGACGATAAACAAAATCATATCTGTTTTCCAAAGATAGACAAAAATATTGGCCTTTACCCTATTGTGGATAGCGCTGAGTGGGTCGAGCGGTTATTGAAGTTTGATGTAAAGACAATCCAACTGCGAATAAAAGATTCAACACATCCTGATCTCGAATCACAAATTATCGCCGCTATTGAGCTTGGACAAGCCTATCAAGCACAGGTTTTTATTAATGATCATTGGCAGCTTGCGATAAAGCATGGTGCTTTTGGCATTCATCTTGGACAAGAAGATCTCACCAATGCAGATTTAGCACAAATTGCTCAAGCTGGGATCTGTTTAGGCATTTCAACTCACGGCTATTATGAGATTCTGAACATCGCTTCACTAAATCCCAGCTATATCGCTTTGGGTCACATATTCCCAACCACCACCAAAATTATGCCCTCTAAGCCACAGGGGCTTGTTAGGTTGAAACTTTACCAGCAGCTAATTGAGAGTTTAAGTTGTGCCGCCAACTCAGATGAAGTTGTAAGTGCAAAAATACCCACAGTTGCAATTGGCGGAATTAACCTAGAGAACGCATTGCAAGTTTGGCAGTGCGATGTATCAGGCTTGGCCGTTGTACGTGCAGTAACAGAAGCAAAATCACCTCAGTTGGTCATTGATAGTTTCAATCAGATCATACAAAACCGATTACCAAGTAGTGCTGAGGAGGTATGTGATTATGCTTTCTGATGTACAATTTATCCGTTATCAAAGGCAACTTGCGCTCCCTGAAATAGGTGAGAATGGACAGCAATCTTTACTTGATAGCCGAGTGCTGGTTATTGGTTGTGGTGGTTTAGGGTCTGCGGCTGTTTTGTATTTGGCGAGTGCTGGTATTGGACAACTGGTAATAGTGGATGATGACCGAGTTGAAAGCAGCAACTTACCTCGGCAGGTGATCTACCGAGAGAGGCAAATTGGTCAAACCAAAGTCGATGCGATGGCAGAGCAAATTAAAGCCATCAACCTTGATTGCAGAGTAAGAGCGATATCTAAACGCCTTATTGGTACTCAGCTCGAACTGGAAGTGCTTAATGCTGATGTCGTTCTTGACTGCACGGATAACATCCACAGTCGTCAGCAAATTAACCAGTTGTGCCGTAAACTAATTAAGCCATTGATTTCAGGTTCGGCTATTGGATGGAAGGGGCAAGTCATTGCTTTTGATCAACTGCCGTTGTCACCTTGTTATCACTGTTTAGTGCCTGATAGCGAACTGCCTGCCGCGCAGCGTTGTAATGAATTCGGTATTTTGGGGCCTGTCGTCGGAATCATCGGAACCCTGCAAGCTTTACAAACCATCATGATATTGACTCGACAGACGATGCGTAATGCTAACCAACTGACACTGTTTGATGCTCATTTGTTTCAATTCCAAACCTTAAATGTTGTTAAAGATCCTCAGTGCGAGGTGTGTGGGTACCCACAGATTGATCAGATGAAGGGAGAAGCCACATGTCAGATATAACCATCAAGATTAATCAGCAGTTTCATCAAGTTTCAGCGGGAACCAGTATTACGGATCTCACCAAACTGCTTTCTATCGCTATTACCGGTTGTGTGTTTGCCCTGAATCAGAGCGTGGTGCCACGTAGTGCGTGGTCAACGACCCTATTAAGTGAAGGCGATCAAATATCGCTGTTTCAAGCCATTGCAGGAGGCTAAATGTTAACGATAGCGAATAAACAGTTTGAATCTCGCCTGTTCACTGGTACGGGGAAATTTGCCAACCGAGAGTTAATGACAAAAGCTATTGCCATATCTGGTTCACAAATGGCGACGATGGCATTAAAGCGAGTCGATCTTAACCAATTAAATGATGATATTTTAGCGCCACTTATCGAGTCAGGCGTCAATCTCTTACCCAATACATCGGGTGCGAAAAATGCGAATGATGCGATTTTTGCTGCCCATTTAGCGCGTGAAGCGTTATCGACATCTTGGCTGAAGCTAGAAATTCATCCCGATCCTAAGTATCTGATGCCTGACCCTATCGAAACGTTAAAGGCAGCGGAACAATTAGTGAAAGATGGATTTATCGTATTACCTTATTGCCATGCTGACCCCGTGTTGTGTAAGCGTTTAGAGGAAGTGGGGTGCGCGGCCGTAATGCCATTAGGTGCGCCAATTGGATCGAATAAGGGGCTGGTCTCACGAGATTTTTTAGAAATCATCATCAGCCAAGCTCGTGTCCCCGTGATTATTGATGCCGGTATTGGCGCGCCTTCGCATGCGGCTTTTGCGATGGAATTGGGCGCGGATGCTGTCTTAGTTAACACCGCAATTGCGGCCGCGCGCGATCCGATACAAATGGCGTTGGCATTTAAGTTGGCGGTAGAGTCGGGTCGAATGGCTTATGAGGCTGGGCTTGCAACTCAGGTTCATCATGCTATCGCATCCAGCCCTCTAACTGCATTTTTGGATCAATAGCGATGAGCTTTTTAGAACGTTTCAAACAACTCGATTGGGACGATATTGCGTTATCAATCCGTTCCAAAACAGCGTCAGATGTCGAGCGAGCATTGCATAAAGAGAAGCGCGATTTGGAGGATTTCAAGGCATTAATCTCTCCTGCTGCTGATCCTTATATCGAGCAGTTAGCGCAACTTTCTTACTCACTGACGAGGCAACGCTTTGGCAATACTCTTTCTTTTTATATCCCGCTTTATCTTTCAAATTTGTGTGCCAATGCGTGCACTTATTGTGGATTTTCGATGGAGAATCGCATCAAGCGGCGTACATTAAGTTTGCATGAAGTTGAACGTGAATTGGCAGTTATCAAGCAGATGCAGTTTGATAATGTGTTGTTGGTAACCGGTGAGCATGAAACCAAAGTAGGCATGAACTATTTCCGGCAGATACTGCCGTTGATAAAGCGTGAAGTCAGCTATGTTGCTATGGAGGTTCAACCGCTTCAGCAAGCGCAGTATGCGGAGCTAAAGAGCTTAGGTTTAGATGCGGTAATGGTATATCAAGAGACTTATCATCCATCGACTTACGCTTTACATCATCTGCGAGGCAACAAAATGGATTTTAACTTTCGCCTTAAAACACCGGACCGACTTGCCCGGGCGGGGATTGATAAGATTGGTCTTGGCGCTTTGATTGGCTTGGAAGATTGGCGGGCCGATTGTTTTTACGTGGCCGCTCACCTGGATTATCTTGAAAAGAGATATTGGAAGACGCGCTATTCGATTTCGTTTCCTCGCTTGCGACCTTGTGAAGGTGGCCTGCAACCTAAATCGGTTATGTCTGACAAGCAACTGGTTCAGCTCATCTGTGCATTTCGCTTGCTCAATTCAGAAGTGGAACTCTCGCTTTCTACCCGCGAATCGGCGCACTTTAGGGATAAGCTCATTCCACTGGGGATCACCAGCATATCGGCGGGATCAAAAACACAACCTGGAGGTTATGCAATGCAAGAGGCCGAGCTTGAGCAATTTGTGATTAGCGATGAACGTACAGCCGCACAAGTTGCCGCCGCTGTTAAAGGACAAGGCTTTGAAGTCGTGTGGCGAGATTGGCATGCTGCCTATTCTGGTTCTGGATGAGGTCATGGCTTGCACGTTTCACGTGAAACATATGGATGCATTCATTAAAGTATGGTGATTTGGCTAATAAGGTGAATTCGACTTAAGAGAATCATAAGTTAAAGTAAAGGCGACCCGAGGTCGCCTTTCATCTTTCTAGGTTAAGTTACTACGGAGAAACTACCTACAGCGCATTTGTTTGATCATACTGCAGTTTAATCATGCTCAATAGGCAGCGTCGCTTGGTGCAACCACGCTTTGTTATCACCCTCAACGAGTGGACCAACTTGATCCCATACTTTTTGATGGTAGTCATTTAGCCATGTGAGCTCTGGTCGAGTTAACATATTGATGTTGATCGCGCGCTTATCAATCGGGCAACGCGTGAGTGACTCAAACCCCAACACAGAGAAATCACCTTGTGTTTCAACTTCGACCACCAGTTCTAAGTTTTCTATACGAATGCCAAACGCATCGGCACGGTAATAACCGGGCTCGTTCGACAGTACCATACCCGGAAGCAGTGCGACGTTGTTGAAAACTTTGCTGATGCGTTGTGGCCCTTCATGGACACTCAAAAAGTGGCCGACTCCATGACCAGTGCCATGATCATAATCGAAGCCATTAGCCCATAGGTGCTGACGGGCAAGTACATCAAGCTGATGACCACAAGTGCCTTTTGGAAAGCGTGCTCTGGCTAGCGCAATATGACCTTTAAGCACTAAAGTGAACTGTTTTTTCATCTCTTCACTGGGGTTACCAATGGCAATGGTACGCGTAATATCAGTCGTACCATCACAATATTGGCCGCCAGAATCGACAAGATAAAGTGAGTCTTGGGCTAATTGTCCTGGTTTTACTTGGTTGATGTGGTTGTAATGGCACATAGCTGCATTACTGCCTGCCGCTGAAATAGTATCAAAACTAAGATCAGCTAGAGTTGGGTCTTCCTCTCTAAATGCTTGTAAGCGGTCAGATAAATAGCCTTCGTCGTGCAGTCTTTGGCTAGCCACTTCATTATCCAACCAAGCAAGAAATTTCGTCATCGCCACACCATCACGCACGTGGCACGCTTTCATTCCAGAGACTTCGGTTGCATTTTTTGCCGCTTTTAGCAGTAAGCACGGATCGGCGTCATTAATGATTTCAGCAGCGGAATTTTGTAAAGTCAGCGTAAACCATGCATTACTGGTAGCAGGATCGATCATCACCTTTTTACCTGCGAGTAAATTAAGCTGCTTTTCTAGTTGATCTGGATGGTGAACGCGAACGCCGCCACCGACATGCTTGTCAAATTCCGCAGGAAGACGAGCAGGGTCAAGGAAGAAATCGACGCTGGAGTCAGCATAAATAATGGTATGGGAAAGTAATACTGGTAATCGGGAAACATCAAGGCCACGGATATTTAGCAGCCAGCAGATGGAATCTAGTTCTGTTAATACTGCCGCATCAATCTTTTTCTTACTCAGCTGATGGGCTATTTGCTCACGCTTATCATGGCTACTGATACCGACGAGTTCATTACCCATCAAGCGCACTACTGAAATTGCAGCGCTAGGACGGTCCTTCCATAACTCATCGATTGGGTTACTGCCGACGGCAATAAGCTGTAACTCATCAGACAATTTTGCCTGTGCTGCTTTAAGCCAGCTTGCTCGATGCATGCGCGGATCAAATCCCACTTTACTACCTGAGACCAATGCGCTTTGGAGCCAATCGAGAACGGGCTCTTCAATCAAGTGACGGTACTCAAAGGTTGCCTCTGGCACTTGTTTACGAACTTGCACTGTATAGCGGCCATCCACAAAAATAGCCGCGTTATCGTGGGTGACCACAGCCGCGCCCGCCGAGCCAGTAAAACCAGTTAACCAATGCAGGCGTTCGTTGTGTTGCGGTACATATTCCCCGAGATATTCATCTTCGTGTGGAATGATGATGGCATCAAGCCCTTGTTGTGTGAGCCAGCCACGTAAGGCTGATACGCGTTGTGCGATTGAATCATGCATCTGTGTTATATCCTTTCTCATAACCGTCCGTTGTAGGTGTAGGGAACTGTGCAAATCCATAGCAAACCCTGACTTTATTATTGTGTCTGTGGGGTTGTGGCGATGGGGACGAGCTTCAATAAGCTACTCTTTTTATCGAACTGGCGCAAACCGCAGCTTCACCTGAGATGCAGTGTTTTGGTTTGGATCATCTGCCTTAACCAGCTCAATGCAGGGTCACTTTCTCTGTCTCTGTGCCAAAATAACGTATAAGCCATAGGTGGAAACTCCATCGGTAATGGCAACACGACGAGATCCATCTGCTTGGCTACTAGGTGGGTGAAGTGGCTCGGCGCGGTAAAGATAAAATCAGTATAAGTACAAAGGCTGGCGGCACTATTAAAATCCGGTACTGTAATTGCGATGTCCCTTTCTCGGCCGATATCCGCCAAGCGATAGTCGAGTAGCCAGCGATCATTACCATCGCAGCGCACTTGTACGTGACGTAGCGATAAATAGCGCTCTAACGTCCAATTGTCTCGTAATGCTGGGTGGTCTTTACGTACCACGCACATTTGGCTATCTCGATAGATCTCTTGCTCACAGATATCACTGGGTGGCAGCATTGTTAATTTGGCATCATTGATATCAATGTCCTTGCCGGTAATGCCTAAATCTAACTCACCAAGCTGCAATTTCTTAAAGGTTTGATCGTTCCATGAGTGAGTGTTGATGTTGAGGTTTGGACCTTGGCTGAAAATAGCGGGCAAAAAATGAGGGAGAATTAATGGGTAGACGCTTTCTACTGCCGCAATATGAAAACGGTATTCACTGCTTTGTGGTGAAAATTGTTGTGGTTGAGTGAGTAGCTCGAGCTGATTGATGAGAGTGTCGAGTTTGGGTTTGAGATAGAGCGCTTGCGGCGTTGCCTTTAAGCCATGTGAATTACGAATAAACAACGGGTCATTAAACTGCTGACGAAGCTTGGCAAGCGATTTACTGACGGCAGATTGACTCAAACAGAGGCGATGGGCGGCGCGCGTTACGTTCAGTTCTTCTAGCAGTACGGACAGACAAACAAGCAAATTAAGATCGATTCTGGCTAATTTTTCTATATTCATCTGTATTTCCATTTGGGAATAATTGTGATGAGTATAAGCCATTTCTATTCATATCATCATTGCTCTATTATAGCCGGGTTGTAAAAGTGTGTTCTTTCTCATTACTGGAGTGTTTCGTGAAGCAAATAACCTCTGACGCGCATAGCAAGCGTCAATTGGCATTACTGATTTTGTTGGTTCTGTTTAGCCCGTTAGCGATTGATATTTATCTACCAGCTTTACCGCAAATTTCTCAAACGTTTCACGTGGAACACGCTTATGCACAAGATACGATTACTTGGTTTCTGTTTGCTATGGGAGTCGGTCAACTCTTTGCTGGCCCGCTAGCGGACAAACTCGGTCGTCGAACTGTTGCATTAGGAGGGATCAGTATTTATGCATTGAGTGCTTGCTTGGCGTGGGCCGCTCAAAGTATTGAATGGATGCTGATGGCTCGGCTACTACAAGGCTTCGGTGCGTGCGCGACATCGGTAGCGGCTTTTGCAACAGTTCGCGATATTTTTGGCCCACAACGTAGCGGCAAAATGATCAGCTACTTAAATGGTGCAATCTGTTTTATTCCTGCATTAGCGCCAATCCTTGGTAGTTGGTTAACTCAGCAATTTGGCTGGCGCAGTAACTTCAGCTTTATGGCTGGTTTTGCCGTGGTCGCGGGTTTAATGATGGTGATTGGTATGAAAGAAACCAACCCGCAAGCCACCGAACAGCAAGCGTTCTTTAAGTTATCGCGTTACTGGTCCGTATTGAAAACACCATCTTTTCTCTTCCATGCTTCATTATGTATGTTAGCGATGGCGGTTATTTTAGCCTATGTCACTTCTGCCCCAGTGGTATTAATGGAAGGTTATGGATTGACCATGAATGAATTTACTTTCTGGTTTGGACTCAATGCCATCATTAATATCGTTGCTTGCCTGAGTGCGCCGAAATTTATGGATAGGTTTGGTACCCATATGGCGCTGGTGGTTGGAATTGGCACGTTATTGGTTGCGGGGACTACTATGGTCGCGCTGGCACAACAGAAAACGGCGATTGCCTTTATGCTGCCCATTTTTATGTCATCAATCGGTTTTGCTTGGATTCTGGGAGCGGCCGCAGGAAAAGCACTGGCGCCATTTGGTGACCGTGCGGGAACCGCCGCAGCACTGCTTGGTTTGTTTCAGATGAGTGGTGCTGGCTTGTTAGTTGGCACCATGCAGCGTGTTGGGTTAGAGCCTCAGATATTAATTGCACTGCAAATGTGGCTGATTGCGCCAGCGTTGTTTATCCTGTTTTCTAAAGCAGGGCGTTATTGGCATCAATTAGTGGTGAATTAATAAATTGTCACCTGCTGTTTTATATTCTTTTTAACGGGTGTATATTTAGTCACTTAATTATTTCAATTGCACTTTGGAAACGAAACAACAATGTCAATGACAACCTATGAAATGGCTCGAATTTGGGAACAACTCGACGAGTCTCCAGAAAAGGTCATGTTCGGAAAATTGCTGAATGAATTAGGCAACCAAAGTAGTGAGCGTATTCGCAGTGCCGCCAAACAAGTACCATTACCAGTTCTGCGTGATTTAGTCTTTCAGTTTCAACAAGTGATTGAAGCGCGTAAAGGCGAGCAAGTCGAAATCATGGCGAAGGAATTGGCAAAGCAGGGTATTTCGGCTGAAGAGCTTTTAACTTATCTGAACAAATAATTTATTATCAGTACCGATGCCATAGCCCGGAATTTAGTTTCGGGCTTTTTATTGCGTGGTGTTTGCAGCTTCGGTGATTAAGGATTCACATTTCGGTTAATCGGGTTCTGCAAGGAAATAAGCGTCTCTGTGGATTGCACTTCATCAATAGCCTGTAATTTGTCGATCAGCACAAATTGTAATTCTTCAATCGAGCGGCACATTAACTTCACAAAAATATTATAGGCTCCTGTGGTGTAATAGGCTTCCACCACTTCATCCAGCGCATTGAGTTTGGCGAGCGCCGAATGGTAGTCTCGCGCGGCATTGAGATTGATACCGATAAAACAACACACGTCATAACCCAATTTTTTGGTATTGACGATCACTTCCGTACCTTGAATGATGTCGGCCGATTTCATCTTTTCAATACGAACATGGATAGTGGCAGGGCTAACGTTGAACTGCTTGGCCATTTCTGCGTAGGGCGTACGTGCATCGTCCATTAAAATTTTTAAAATGGCGCGGTCGAGTTCGTCCAGTTTAGCGGTAGTGGCTTGCATCACAGCATCCTTATCATTGAAATGGTTCGCTCAGTTTATCACTGGTCGTTGTTTCTCGTAAGCCGCCGTTTAAGAAAAGCGATAAGCTTTAGTCACGTCGGTGAAAATTGGGTAAACTCAAGCCTCCTCATTATTTCCTTTGTTTCGGAGTTAACTTGCAGCTACAACTGATTTGCGAAGTTCCTGCTCAGCAAGCACATTTGGATACATTAGCCGCGCGTTGGGGATTAAAACCATGCGCTGAGAGCCCATTTGCCTTGGTATTAACTCAGTATCGTCTTGAGTTGCGTAAACTGGATGAGCCTAAACTCGGCGCTATTTATGTCGATTTAGTCACGGGAGCGGTTGCTCACCGACGTAAATTTGGTGGCGGTAAAGGTCAGTCGATAGCCAAAGCTGCTGGACTAAACAAAGGAGCGACACCGACCGTGTTAGATGCAACGGCCGGGTTAGGTCGTGATGCTTTTGTATTGGCCTCGCTTGGTTGTAAAGTGCAAATGGTTGAGCGACATCCCGTTGTGGCCGCGCTGCTCGATGATGGTTTAGAGCGTGCCAAGCAAGATGCGGAGATTGGTGGCTGGGTAAGCGAGCGAATGTCGTTACTTCACGCTTCGAGTCATGATGCGCTCGAAAAACTTGCGCAAGATGAAGATTTTGTAAAGCCAGATGTGGTGTATCTTGACCCCATGTACCCGCACCCGGAAAGTAAAAAACAAACGGCTTTGGTAAAAAAGGAGATGCGCGTCTTTCAATCGCTGGTGGGCGCTGACTTGGATGCTGATGCATTATTAAACCCAGCCTTGAGTTTGGCGACCAAACGCGTGGTGGTGAAGCGTCCTGACTATGCCGATTGGTTAGACAAACAAAAGCCGAGTATGGCGATTGAAACCAAGAAAAATCGTTTTGATGTGTATGTGAAAGCGGCGATGATCTAACGCATTCAATACGTTAGCTTTGGCGAGAAAATCTCGTGGCCCATAGATGTAATTTAATGCTTGCTTAATCGTGTTTGGAATTGTATATCTAACTAATAATTATTCCTATTCGTGATCGAGGCGTACATGAATAAGCGTTTATGCAAATTGAACCGACACGATATTACTAGCCAGCTTGGGGATATCCATCAGATTGTGGCTGCGCCAAAATTTCTTTGTCGCTCATGTGCTCGTTCATCATCGGATAAAAACACGCTGTGTAAGCCTGCTGCTATTCCGAGTGTATCGACAAAGCTTGTTTTGGAAGGGAAGAAACAACTGCGCTCTGGTACGTCAAATGGCATGACGGACAAAGGTAAAAAGGCCGCCAAGCGATCGGAAAAACAGAACAAGAAAGCGTTAAAAAAACAAAAAAAAGTACTGAAGAAGTTAGAAAAAGTGCTGAAACAGCAGCAAAAACTGTTAAAGAAACACCCTGCATTACAAGTAAAGTTTGCCGATGTGAATCAACGAATTTCTTCGGTTAGTGAACGTTCACTACAACGGCAGATTCACTAAAAACAGATAGTTTACTAAAAATAGATGATTTACTGAAAACAGATGGTGAGTTAAACCGAGCCACGTTAAGCCTATTTTTCAACAACAAAGCCCGCGATGATTGCGGGCTTTGTTGTTTTTAACGCTCAACCTGATTCAGTGAGTACGGCTGGCAGCGACTTTGCGCTTTACCCAAGTTTCATTGACCCACAGTGAGAGCAAAATGATCACGCCGCCAATGGCAAGGCGGATTAAATCTACGTCGCGATTCCAAATCAGAATGTTCACCACTAATCCGGCGGGAACCAGCGCATTATTCATAATCGCTAATGCGCCTGCATTAACTAAACAGGCTCCTTTGTTCCACACGAAGTAACCAAGCCCAGAAGCAATTACCCCTAAGTAGATCAAAATACCCCATTGCAAAGAGGTAGTGGGCAGTTTTTCACTATTGCCAAACAGTAAAAATGCCACGCTTGCTACCACCAATGCACCTAAGTAGAAATAACCGAATACGCTGTGTTGCGCTAAAGTAATGGTCTCTTTTTCCATGACGTATTTATAAGCCACTTGGCCGATAGCAAAACAGAGGTTAGCCCCTTGCACCACCAAAAAACCCAGCAAAAAGTGCTCGTTTATTGCTGCAAATTTAATAAAAACGGCACCGATTACGGCAATGGCCGCCGTCACTAAGTACCACGGAGAAAAGCGGCCTTTCAGTAGATCGTAGATCAGCGTGACGTAGATTGGTGTAAACACCGTAAACAGCAAAACTTCAGGAACCGATAGCAGTAAAAATGATTGATAGTAGAAACAGTACATCAGGCCCAGTTGAATTCCACCAATGGTCATCAACTTAGCGATCAACGGAGCGGGAACGGTTTTAAACCTGATCAAAGGTAGAAATACTAAGCTCGCTAATGCAACGCGCATCCAAACCGCGAACCAAGAATCAACTTGACCGGCGAGATAAACGCCGATCAAGCTAAATGAAAATGCCCAAAGTAGGGTGACTGCAGAGAGATAGGCCATAACAAACAACGCTGAACAGTAAATAACTCGCAGTCTAACCGAGTTTTGGCTTGTCGTCAGTCGTGAAGTGGTATTACAAGCATGTCGACTGGCGAACAGTTAATCAGTTGCCGAGTGGATGAGAGTAACTTGCTCCAAAAATCTTGATGATGACCGCAGACCACCAAATCAACACTGAATTCAGCGATGGTTTCGCATAGCTCATTACTGAGGTCGCCGCTGCCTACTAGTGTATGGCGGATAGGGTATTGCGCGTGTTCCGCTAAGGCTTGCAGCTGCTTTTGTGACGCTTCCATCGCGTGATGTTGAGTTTCTGCTAAATTGATATCAATGAGTCCGGTATACAGCTCGGCATAGTTGACATCAATGTGAATGAAAGAAACGTCAGCATCGAGTGGTTTTGCCAGTGCAACAGCTTTGTCGACTAAGAGTTTACTGTCTTCTGAAAGATCAATGGCAACCAAAATATGTTGATAACTCATTGTATTATCTCCTGATGGGGTACTGATTAAAGATTAGCACTGAGGCCGTGAGTTTTTTGTCGCCGTGATCTCATATCCGCATACCTGACTCAAAGTGTTATGGTGAGGTTCATGGTATAGTCAATTCAAATCGTTACATAAACTAGGAGTCGACATGTTGTCACAAGCTATGGTTGAAAAACTGAATGAACAAATTAATCTGGAATTTTTTTCATCCAATCTATACTTACAAATGAGTGCTTGGTGTGAAGATAAAGGATTTGAAGGTGCTGCCGAGTTTTTACGCGCTCATGCCGTAGAAGAAATGCAGCACATGCAGCGTTTATTCACCTACGTGAGTGAAACGGGTGCACTGCCTATCCTTGGTGCGATCGCAGCGCCAAAACATAAGTTTACGAGCCTTGGTGAAGTGTTTCGCGAAACTTATCAACATGAGCAGATGATTACTCAGCAGATTAATAAACTCGCTCATGCGGCGTTCACATCTCAAGACTACTCAACGTTTAACTTCCTTCAGTGGTACGTTGCGGAGCAACATGAAGAAGAGAAGTTGTTTAAAGGGATTTTAGATAAGCTAGAGCTTGTGGGTGATGATGGTAAGGCGCTGTTCTTCATCGACAAAGATCTAGCCGCAATGGCAAAAGCCGGCTCATCTTCTGTAATGGATACCCAAGCTGTGTAATCGCAGCAGAAAGAGTATGAAGCGATCGTCTTTTTCTTTGGGTTCTATGCAAAGGTGTAGGGAGGAAAAGATGATCACTGGGGATACAATTTTATTTGCGCTAATGCTGGTCACTGGGGTTAACCTAGTCAGGTATCTTACTGCGCTACGCTCACTTATTTACATCATGCGTGAAGCTCATCCATTGCTTTATCAACAAGTGGATGGCGGTGGCTTTTTTACCACTCACGGTAATGTCACCAAGCAGGTTCGTCTTTTCCATTATTTGAAAGGTAAAGAGTATCACCATCACCACGATCCCCTATTTACGGGCAAGTGTGATCGCGTTAGAGCGCTGTTTATCTTGTCGATGTCATTGCTGGCCGTGACAACCTTCGCGGCTTGTATCGTATAACTGAGCCAGTCATTGTATTGATTAAAGGAGCTATCGTGCTCCTTTTTTATCGTCTGTATAAAGTCATCGACTTATTTCTTCACTATTATGCATCTTCATTGTGCGGCGACTATTATTAGCAAGAGCAATCGAAAGGAGAAAAATAATGGATGAAAAAGCACTGCTCGCACGTTTGAATGAGTTACCTCGTATTCAACAAGTATTACAAGAACTACTCGAAATGGTTAATAAGGAAGAGGTCGATTTTGGTGCGCTCACAAAAAAAATTGCCATGGAACAAGTGTTGAGTGCGCGGCTGCTTCGCCTTGCAAATTCGGCACATTTTGGCGGAAGCCGCACAGTGGCCTCTATCAATGATGCGGTGATTCGTGTCGGAAGTGGCTCGGTGAGAACTATGGTGGTGGCATCGGTATTATCCAGTGCTTTTCCTAAAATTGACACCTTGGATCTGCAGCAATATTGGTCCGATACCTTTGAAATTGCCATTATCGCCAGCAAACTGGGGGCCGCTTGTAAACTCGATGCCAATAGCGTTTTTACTACCGGAATATTGCACAACATTGGCCAATTGATGATCCACACATTAGCGCCGCAAGAAGCGTTGAAAATTCGCCTTTGTGTTGATGCTGGTGAAGTTGAACTAGAAGCACAACAGCAAATCATCCATACCGATGCGAATGTACTGGGGGCGAAGCTAGCCAAAGCTTGGAAGTTTCCTGATGAGATGGTCGATGCGATCGCCTACTCTGCGCAGCCAGAAAAAGCGCAGCTTTCACCAAAACTTGCCCGTGTATTGCATTTTGCCCGTGATATCCACCATCAATGGGATATCCTGACCGAAAAAGAAAAACGCTTATTTCTGGCTGAGCACCCAGATACTCGTGTGCTGGCAATATCTGCCACATTTGCTGAAACAATTGACGCCGTTCGCGGAAAAGGGCGCGAGCTTGCAGAGCAGCTCGTCTAATACCGTCGCTGGTGGATTAACCTTGTCTTCACTCAATTAGTCGTTAAAATGTCCCCCATTGATAAGGATGTACGCCACTAGCGCTGCATCCTTTTTGTTTGTCATTAGGTGCGTGTGCGTCTAGTTAAATGAAGGTGAAAGCATGAGTCAGTCGTTTGATGTTGTCGTTATTGGTGCTGGCGCCGCCGGGCTAATGTGCGCCGCGCAAGCTGGCCTGCGCGGGCGCAGCGTATGCGTTCTCGATCATGCCAAAAAGCCTGGCCGTAAAATTTTGATCTCAGGTGGCGGTCGCTGTAATTTCACCAATTATGAACTATCGGCCGCCAACTATTTATGCCGCAATCCCCATTTCGTTAAATCAGCGTTATCGCAGTACAGCCAGTGGGACTTTATCTCGCTGGTCAGTAAATACAATATTGCGTTTGAAGAGCGCGATCATGGCCAGCTCTTTTGCCTTGATTCGGCGAAGGACATCGTCAATATGTTGCTAAAAGAGTGCGATTTACCGACGGTCAAGCAGCGTTATCAAGTCGAGATTCAATCGATAGATAAGGTGCCAAACGGCTTTCAGCTCACCACCCATGACGGGCCAATCCAATGCCAGTCACTGGTGGTCGCAACGGGTGGCTTGTCGATGCCTAAACTCGGTGCGACTCCTTTTGGTTACAAAATTGCAGAGCAGTTTGGATTGGCGGTAATCCCAACCACGGCCGGGCTCGTGCCTTTTACACTGCATAAACAAGATAAAGAAGATTTCGCCGAACTGGCCGGCATTGCCATTCCAACTGAAATCACTACTGAAGATGGCACAGTGTTTAAAGAAGCACTGCTGTTTACTCATCGTGGTTTATCTGGGCCTGCGGTGTTGCAAATTTCTTCTTACTGGAAAGCGGGGCAGAAGGTCAGTATTAACTTAGTGCCGGAAGTAGACATCGAGCGGCTATTGAATGAATCACGTGAAGCACACCCAAATCAAAGCTTAAAAAACACACTCGCAAAAGTACTGCCTAAGCGTTTGGTTGAAGTGCTGATTGAGCGTAAAGCTTTTGTCGATAAACCGCTCAAACAGTTAAACCCACACGAAATAACCGCTATCGCACACGATTTACAACATTGGCCGATTCTTCCCAATGGTACTGAAGGTTATCGCACAGCCGAAGTCACATTAGGTGGCGTAGACACCGATTGCCTCTCATCGAAAACCATGGAATGCAAATCGGTTCCGGGCCTCTATTTTATTGGTGAGGTAATGGATGTGACGGGCTGGCTTGGCGGCTATAATTTCCAATGGTGTTGGTCAAGCGGCTATGTAGCCGGGCAGTGGGTGTAATTGTTGTGTAGAGATAATAAAGTTTGCCCACAACGACATTTTTAGACAATAAAGTTTGCCCATAATGAGGCGTATTACTATGCTTTGCACAGTGAAGCTTTATTGGATTAAGTATGGGACGTGGTCGAAAAATCGAGTCGTTAGATGACTATCAACGGCACTTGCGGAACAAATATGGGCTGGGTCAAGGTGCTAACTACAAACCTTGGCTTAGGATTCAGGATGTGAAATCTAAAGGTACACGCTCACTGATTTATGGTAGGAAGTCTCAAAGAGACCACCATATGATGTCTTCGATAGAAAGTGAGCACTTTTATCTTGCTGAGTTTTCGAACCGTGTTGTTGATATCAGGGAGCAATTTCCCCTCTTCCCTCTAAACTTTACGCAGAAAGTAGCTAAAACCCTTGGGGTACAACACCCTACCCATCCTCATACAAAAGAACCGATTATCATGACAACAGATCAGTTGCTCACGATAGACTCCTCTCAAGGCACAACATACCATGCTATTTCTGTTAAATCTGAAGATGACTCTAGTGATCTACGTGTACTGGAAAAAAATGATATCGAGAGGGTTTGTTGGGAGTTACTTGGGATTAAATTTAGTTACTTTACTGGGAATGAATTAACAAGAGTTCAAAGTCGTAACCTTCTATGGGCTACCTCACCGTTCCGTAAGAACCCGGTGAGCTTTTCGACCGAGCAGGTTAATTGTGCGCTCTCTATATTAACTGTTCGGCAGTACTTTATTGAAGACCTTTGTAATCAACTAATCTCATTGAATGTTACTACGCATGAAGATGCTCTATTACTAATTCGTTTCCTAATCGCTGATAGATATATTGAAGTAGATCTTTCTAAAAACATTGTTGAATCAGGGCTTATTGACATAACGTATGTAACTGAACAACAGGGAGGTATCCTATATGGAGCTTCCTAAAAACAGTGTTTGGAGAGTGAGTAATTCGAACTTGCTTGAAGACGGCCTCTATCGATTGTTGGATTTATTACATGATGTTGAGTCTGTCATTTTATTCTCACTAGAGGATTCTTCTACAGTAGTAAGACCTGTAGCAGTTTCCTTGGAGGGTTTCCTTGAGTCCATTTCTAGTCATGAAGCGAAAAAAACACAATATAAATTGCCAGCTCATTTAATGGTCGATGAAGAAAATCTTTCAGAAGAGTACATAGCTCGTCGAGATAAAAATTACGATTTAATCGAAGGTGTAATATTCGATCAGAGCTTTATTTTCGACTACGCGACCAAGAAGCGCTTTCCTAAGTTAAGCGAACATGCGCGGAAGTTGGGAGTGGATCGCAAATCTTTAGCCAGATTGCTCACTTTATATTGGAGAAATGGTCAGGATAAGATGGCTCTGTTACCGGCATTTGCGAATAGTGGCGGCTCTGGGAGGGAGAAAGCTCCAACAACGAAACCATTAGGTGCACCGAAACAACCTAGAACAATAGCTGTAGATAGAGCAGCTAAGTATATTGTGTGCAATGATGACAAGAAGAAATTCAAGAAAGCTTTAAAGAAGTACTACCTTAAAGAAACAGGCCTTACGTTGGCAAAAACTTATAAAAATCTGCTTAAAGATAGTTATTCAAAAGAAATCAGACAAGCAGAGGTGATGGGTAGACCTCCTTTGGTGCCAACAGAAAAACAGTTCAGCTACTGGCGTACAAAGCTATTTAGTAAAGAGCAGATAGTTAAGCAACGAACGTCAGAAAATGACTACCTCAGAAATAAAAGAGGAGTCCTAGGCAGCATTACAGACCGAAGCTATTTGCCTGGTACTCATTTTGAAATAGATGCGACTGTTGCTGACGTGCATATCGTATCTGAGCTTAAGCCAGAAGAAGTCTTAGGGCGACCGACGATTTACATTGTAGCGGATAGAGCAAGCCGAATGATAGTTGGTATGCATGTATCTCTATATTATGCTTCATGGCGTGCAGCTCGACAGGCATTAGCCAATGCTTTCTTACCTAAATCTGATTACTGTAAAAGCTTTGGTGTAGATATTGAAGACTCAGAGTGGCCTTGTGCCCACATCCCTAAAGAGTTGGTTTGCGACAATGGTGAAATGATTGGAGTGCAGCCCAGAAAAGCGCTGACTCCAATGACGAAATTATCATTTACCCCACCATATAGGCCTGATTGCAAAGGGGTTGTGGAGAAACGTTTTGATATTCTTAATAAAGAACTACTTCATGATCTTCTAGGTTCAACAAGAGGCGGGCCAGTTGTTAGAGGCAATGAAGACCCAAGAAAAGTTGCGCTCTATACCCTGAAAGAAGTAACTGCCGAAATAATTAAAACTGTCCTAGAGCATAACCGTTCAATTTTCGATGACTTGGCTTTTGCCAGCCCTTTACTCATTAAGCATGATCTGTCCCCAACACCTCTGAACTACTGGAAAATACACCTTGCGAAACATAGACACGACCTTCAGTTTGCTAGAAGTGATGAAGTTATCGCTAGGTTGTTACCTTCCGCAGAAGTAAGTATGACTCGAAGTGGTATATATTTTAATGGTTTGTACTACTCATGTGCAGAGGTCGAAGAGCTAAGCCTCGCCTCAGTAGCTAGGTCTTCAGGCCGTTGGAGGCTTGAAGCGAGAATCGACGAAAATACAACCAATTACATCTATGTCCGTTTGGACAAAAATAAAGGTTTTGTTAGATGCGATCTTCTACCTCGCAGCAGGATGTTCAGTGATAAATCGATATTTGAGTCCAACTTTATCCAAGACTGGCTCGATTCCAAAAAGGAGCTAACACCAATTTCAGTAGCTTCGATTGATGATCATAAGTATCAACAGGATGTTACTCGACAAGCTAAACACAGAAATAAAGAAGCGGGTAAACTTTCTTTAAAGGATAGAACGAAAAACACCCGTCAGCGACGTAATGACGAGTTAGAAATGACAACAAATATGATTACACCAAAGTCAGTCGCTTCAGGTGGTAATGATACGGCTGATAGTGCGCCCGTCAGCGATAAAGTAATTCTATTACCAAAAGGTCCGAAAAGAAGAGTGAGTAGAGGTGAGTCATGAGGATTGAGTCTGCAGTGTATCAAGATGCAATTCTTCCTGAGCATCGAGGTAATCCGATAATAGAGGCTCTTCCAGCTAAAAAAGCATGGGTATCTGTTATGGACGATTTTAGTAATTACCCGGATTTGTCAGAAGAGATTGCTGACCATAAAGATCCATTAGTTCGTGATGAGTACCTAAATCGCATTGAAGAAATCAGGCAGCCGCTGACCGATTATGAAGAATGCTTCCGTGCTGTTGAAAGGGCTATAAAAAAGGGCTACTCGGCCAAGAATCCATTGAGCCCTACAACTGCCCAATTCTTGCATTATTTGGTTGATGAACGACCTAATATAGAGCCGAGAACTGGGTACTTTAAACCCAAAGGAGATGGACTTACTCTAATTGGCGAAAGTGGTGTTGGTAAAACCTCAATGGTGGAGCAAGTCCTAGAATATTTTCCTACAGTAATTGTACATGAGTCCTATAAAGGCCATCCACTTGAACTAAGAAAACAAGTTGTCTGGATAAAAGTAGACTGCCCTAGCAATTCCAGCGTTAGGGATCTCTGTGAGGAGATACTCTCAACACTCGACTTAACCCTAGATAGGGAAAGAACAAAACCAGCGGGGACAATTGGAGAGTTAATTAGGCAGCTAGAGCGGTCAATCAAATCAAGTTTTCTAGGTATGCTCGTGATTGATGAAATGCAAAATCTAAAGTTTAAAAGAACAGGTGGAGAGAACAATCTATTAAAATTCTTACATCGACTAATGAACAAGTTAGGTGTTCCACTTTTCTTTGTCGCAAACCCCCCGTTTGACAAGTCTCTAATTAAAGAGCTCAAAGCTGCTCGCCGCGCTGAAAGCGGTTATCACCATACTATGTCTGTTTTGACAAGAAACAGCATTTCATGGAACGCGTTTATAGACCAACTCTGGCAATACCAATGGACCAACGTTTACACGGAGCTTACAGAAGAACTAAATAATGTTCTTCACTCCTTATCTGTTGGTAATATAGATATGGCAAGCCGAACCTATAGAGAGGCTCAACGTTTGGTTATTGGCTCGGATGATGAACGTATTACACCAGCAACATTATCCGCCGGTAATGCAGTTGCTTGTGGTCTATCGAGGCAAACGGAAGAAGTTGATAGCTTAAAAGCAGCTCTTATTCCGTTACCCAAAGGCAAGCAACGTAACTCTCAGCGCAAGGATGTACAAACTGCTAAAACAGTCGATAAAACAGGTGATATCACTAAGCCTCAGCACCCTGAATTTGCTTCTAGGCTTATTGAACTAGTGGGGGCGGTAGACCTACTAGATAGAATTAAAGACCCTGATTTATTTCAACAAGCTGCGGGTTTAGAAGACCCTATGTGCTATTTAAGATCTCGTAATGTTGTTCTGGACGACCCTCTTTCAGAACTATCCTATAGTTAGGGTATATAGACACTATCAATATAGGAGACTCATCATGCAGTTGCCCAAAGCACTACCTGATGAGTCCTTATATAGCCGTATATGCCGTTTCTTATCAGTTTGTGAATACTCTACTGATCAAGCTTTAGGATTGCTTGCTGGCGATAGTAGAGCAGCTATTCATCCTTATCTAACATCAAACTTGGGCTCTCTAGCTCAGTCAACGGGTGAATCGTCAAAGGCTCTATTATCGTGTCAAACACTGCGTCCACTGTTTTCCAATTACCTGCCAAATTACAGAAATGTTATTGAAGATGTAGCTGCGAGTACAAATGAGGTTATAAGATCGAGCCAGCTTTCAACCTTTCGTGAAAAAGAGACCTTATCTGTTAAGTACTGCCCTGTGTGCGCAAAAAATGATTTGCATGAGTATGGCGTTGCTTATTGGCACTTGAATCATCAGATTCCAGGTGTAGAGGCATGTTCAGCACATCGAACGTGGTTAGTTCATCAAGAGTTGCCCGGTCGCTGTCATGTGTGTTGTCATTTTCTACCCAGCTCTGAAACGATACCTATACATTGTACTGATGTGGCAACCGAATTCTCGTATTTTGCTGCTCAACGAGTGCTAGTGTTACAGGCTCTGAGTCAAGATGAGAGCCGTGCTGTATTGAGTACGGATTACCAAAACCAGCTAGGCTTGAGTGGCTTTTTGACGGCAAGTGGCCGAGTGAGAAGGAAGATCATCTTAGAGGGGCTGTATGAGTTATCCGAAGGCTTATTTCTCTCACCAACACATTTGTCTGTCAGATCAAGATTAGATTTCAGCTTTGTATCAACATTTCTCTCTGGCCAGTACCCTCAACATCCATTTAAGCACTTACTTTTTGAGTTTTTCCTGTCTCGTTGTCGACCCTTTACAGGAGTGAAAGACGAGAGTTTAAGCACTCGAACTGCCATAAACAGAGAAAAACAATCTTGTGATTTATTGAAGTTGGGGCTATCAATGGCAGCTGTAAGTCGCGAGGTTGGTAAGAGTCGTTGTTATGTTAAAAGTGTTGCCTTGAGGAATAATATTCCGGTCAATCTGAAGCCCAGGAAAATCACGAAAGGTATCAAGGCATCGGTAATACAACTGGCGCTAAAAGGCTTTCATGGAGACGTAATAGCAAAAAAGCATCATATCTCTTCTGGCAGTGTCGAGCAGATTATCTCGACGACAACTGGTCTTGTTGAGCGGCGTAAGCAATGCAAAGCTGAGTCTTTGAGACGCAGATACCGTTGTCAGATAGTACGGTTTATTAACTTGAACCCTAATGTGAGCCGACAAGAGATAAAGAGAGCCCAAGAAGCCGCTTATTACTGGCTGTATAACCACGAGTATGCGTGGCTTGAAACCGTGCTTCCAACTGCAAGTAAGACGCAGCATGTTGATAGAGTGGATTGGTATCAGCGAGACAATGAACTCGTAGATGTGATTCGTGAGTTGTTGCTTTCCTCAAGTAACAAGAAATCCCGCACTGAGTTAGATAAAGCCCTGGGTGGGCATGGTTGGCTTACGTCCAAAATAGCAAAGCTACCAAAGACGAGAGAACTCCTCCGAAAGAAAGGATTATTTGGTGTTAATACGTGCTCATGACTAAAAAGCGTTGAATCATAGTTAAAACTCACGCTCAAGGAATACCCCAAACTAGATTGTCACGTCGACGTAGTGTTGTTTCCGTAGGTTGCATCGTCATTCAATCATACTCGGTTTTGCACCATTGTTGTCGGCGGACAACAAAATCTGATTTGTTTCGAGTAATATCAGGTCAGGAGAGGCGGGTAAGCTAACGCGCTTCTGCCCATTGCGTTTTTCAGGACAAACCTTACGCTGTAGCTAGTAACTCAGTATGCTATAAATTATCTGATATCACTTTGAATGGAAAAGCGAGCTATGAGCAAAAAACGGCTGTCAGAAAAAGAATTGGTTAAGGGGATGACTCCCTATACTGCACATGCTGATGAGCTGGCTGCGGCAAAATTGGATGAATTGAGCCTTGAACCCTCTGAAAGTGATTACAAAACCGCATTAAAGCGGATTGAATCTCTGTTTGATGTAGCTGAACCAGGCACTCCCGAAGGTGACGAACTTGAAAGACTAGCTGCATTGGTTGAAGAATATGAGGAAAAGCACTTCCCCATCTGAAAACTGCAACGCATTTTTGTCCCAACCCGGTTCTGAACTCGTCGCTTCGGCAATAGAACTAACTAATGTGCAAAATATGCACATTGCTTATCAAGCAACGATCGAGGAATACTCGGTAGTTGAACTGTTGCAATTTTTGCAATAGTTGCCTGAGCAAAGAGAAAGCTCAATTGTCGCAGAATCTACAACAATTCATATCTGCCCCAAACGTGTTTAGAACGCAGGAAACCGTAATGTTGACAATGGGGAGTCCACATAAGATTCCGCTATGGTGCGGAGAGTTCAACGATCACGAAAGAGCATGGGGCAATCTCTTTCCGACTCTCATGCCTTTTGGCCACAGCGTATTAACCACTTCCGCTGATTCATCGTATAACGCACCTTGGACGGATTCACATTTGTTCATCATGCTGACTACCTAGCACTCACCCGATTTATGTGGTTATCAGGAGGATCGTCCTCTCACGATTTCAATCCCGATTGGCAAATACCAACCTTCGTTACATTATCAGACTCGCTACTTTATTCAGAGTCCTAGGTTCATCTGGTGATACAGATGGTTCACTCGTTGAGCGGTGAACAGCGCTTCATACGACCTCACGTCGCACGCCCCTAAACGTGTTTAGGCAGCAGTAAACTTACATGAGAATAATTTGGTCAACAGGCAGGTGACCAAATTCAGTGTCACTTACTTCATGGGACAATCTTACTGGCTGTAAGGGAGGGTTACGGGCAGAAAAAAGCGCCTCAATATTGAAGCGCTTCATACATAAAAAATCTGGCCTGCTCTTTCAATTCGATTATCCTGCACCCTGGCTAGGGGAATCTCTTCCGACATCAGCACCCTCTTTTACGAGTTCCAGTCCCGCGCTGACAACATCAAACTATTAGAATACTGCATTAATGTCAATTGTGATGAGTACAGAAATCCATGAGGTTTATTTGGGCAACAAGTTGTTTCGTAAATTATCTGTGCCCCATTGTAATCTAGACCTTTTACTCATTCACAATCTGTTCATGAGCTTTTCCCCTACGAAAGGTTATCTGAAGCAATGTGTTGTCAAAGTTATATGCAAAGGCTATTTACCCCGTCATATCTGTTGGTATTGTTGAAGGTTAAAAAGAAAGAAGGCATTATTGGCCCATAAAATACGGACAGTCGACATATAGAAAGCGTTATGAGCTTCCAAGAATAGAAGGAAAATATGGCAGTTTTAGAAATTCTGACTGCACCAGATCCAAGGCTTAAGGTCAAAGCGGAAAAGGTGCAAGATCTCTCCACGGTACAAACATTAATAGACGACATGTTGGAAACGTTATATGCGACTGACAATGGTATTGGTTTGGCTTCAACTCAAGTTGGTCGTAAAGAGGCCGTTGTTATTATTGACCTTTCCGAAAGTCGAGATGAACCATTAGTTTTGGTTAACCCTGAAGTGGTTAGCGGCTCGGATAAAACATTGGGTCAAGAGGGTTGTTTATCAGTTCCTGACTATTATGCCGACGTAGAGCGTTTTACTTCAGTTGTTGTGTCTGCTTTAGATCGCGAAGGTAAACCAATGACCATCGAAAGTGATGAGTTTCTAGCTATCGTAATGCAGCACGAAATAGATCATTTGTCGGGTAACTTGTTTATTGACTATCTTTCACCACTTAAGCGTCAAATGGCTATGAAAAAGGTTAAAAAGTACGTTAAAGCGCACTCTTAACTTCCGCCTATCAATATAGGTAATTACATCCTGTTGGCTGCGTGAGTAGCCAATGCTTTTCGAACAACAAAGTTATCTGCTTCGCTTTGTCATTTCGGTCATTAAACATTGCTTACGACAAACACATATAGAAGATCTCTTATTGTGGTCTCTCCGCAGCCAACCACTATTGGCTAGGCCATTAGACATTTATCGGTTGATAATTACGGTACGACAGAATCGCTTGGTGATCACACGAGCTAGCCATCGTGACTAACTCAGAGCTGCCCCTTTCTGCCTTAGACCTGTTACTCTCAAGATTCTTCACTATCGAAATTTGACCTGATTTTTCTAATGTAACACGATATGTTTAGTTGATTAATGTTCTGACTGACCTTGGATAATCAACTTGGGTTCAGACCACTCTATAAAGAGAAAAAAGAGACATCATATTGATGTCTCTATAGTTTTGACTAAGCTCTCACCGATACCGATTTGGTTCGAGTTTTTATAATGTCTGATATTGAAAACCAGACTATCAAGGCCACCGAACTGCTTATCAACATTACCTCTAGGATCGAAGGCTCCGAATATAGCGCCGACTCGAACAAGTAAGAGATCGCAGGAATCACAGATAGCATACAGACCGTAAGTACAGGCTTGGTAACCTCCATTCCTTTCTGAAGCAAAAAGAACGGTAGCACAAAACCAAAAACAGAAAGCCCGAACACCTCTGCCAGACCTACTTCCCCACCAAGGCTTGCACCCGTTGAGAAGGCCACGCCCGTGGCGACAACACCTGACAATAGAAAACGAAATGCCAAGATCTCATCAATAGACAAATCACCCATAAACTTTGCGTTCGACTTTAATGAAATTAGTGCAGCACCGATTCCGGCCAATGCAGCCAAAACCAAGCCCAGCAGCAACGCTGCATCCATCACGTTTGCCTTAACTGCAAACAATAGAGTTAGCAAAGCGATGGTGAAAGCCTGCGCCAACCTGCCTAAAGTTTCACGAGTAATCACAGACACTACAACCACGGCTACTGCCGACTCAAATAGAGCCGCGCTGGATGCTGGGATATAAGTCAAAGCCAAATGAAACGAGAAGAATGCTAGCAAGGTATATAAATTCATCTTAGCTAACGACAGTACCTTATCCCTAGTGAGATTCAGCTTTCTGGTAACCACCAGCTTGCACAGAAAAAATATCGAGCACAAGAAAAAGGAGGTCGCAGAGAAAATCATAATCTCCCCACTACTGAATTGGAAACTAACACGAGACAACGCAAATGCCTGTAGAGTCACCGAGGCCAAAATAAACACAAAACCCAACATATCTAATCCCTTATGCCGTATAAACCATCATGCTCCAAGATCTTTAGACGCATCAGAGTATTCTCAAACACATCCTTCGAGTCATGAGCAATATACGCGATCCCAAAGTCTCCAGTTGTAAGCTTAGGGTTCTCCGTCACGTAACCAAGCGGAGGAATCTGCCTTAAGCTATGAAACGCAGGTAGTCGCCTCATCTTGCTCAAATCAATCCGACTTGTCACGGTTCCTGCCTTGTGACCACGCAGATACACCATAGCGAAGTTCATTTTCTTAGGCTTACTCACTCCTACACGCGACAGAAACCTCTCAGGCTCAAAGATTGACTCAGCCCATAAAGACGCTTGACTGTACCCCACACCAAAAGAAAATGCGTCAATGTACAGATCCGGCCCCATTAATCGGAAATTCACCTCGATAAGCTTTACCCCAGATTCAGTTACACGAACCTCGGTATGAGCTGCGCCGTTCTTTACACCTAAAGCATCAAGGCAGCCAGATACATACTTGATAATATCTTTGCTCACACCTTTGTTGTAATCGATATCCGTTGCCGAGATCTCCCTGTATACGGGTGTCCCATCGACTTCCTCTAGATTAACCTCAAGAATGTCACCATATACATGATTGGAGTCTAAGCTCACTGTATTAACAACATATTGCTGGCCTTGGATATACTCCTGAACCATTACCCTTGTATTGATGTTTCCTAGCAAGTTTTCCGCATTAACCAGACTCTCAACTCGGCTTTGTAAGCTATTGATGTCATCACAACGGAAACACCCATCGCTACCCGCACTGTTTACTGGCTTAACGAATACTGGGAACGAATCTTCATCATAACTTGGAAGCTCTGAAACAGACTTAACCAACTTAAAACCAGCCGAGTCTAGCCCCAGATCTTGGATCCACGAGAGCATATCAACTTTATTCGCTCTACATACGGCAGTGGCACTTTCATTGCCCTTCATGTTTAATGCCGCCGTAACAGCATCTACGTTAGGTACTGCAAACTCACTTCCCGATAGAACCAACTCACAGCCTGACGCTTTCACTCCAGCGATAAGCTCATCATTTGTGCTAAAGGCCAAGTCGTAGTTGTCGTAACTTTTCACAAATCGTTCATCGAGAGCCACGAATATCTCCGCGCCATAGTCCTTTAGTGCCTCGATTAGACAACTTCCACTGGAAAGTGGGTTAACCACACATATTTTCACTAGCAAACTCCCTTTTGATATTCATTGCTTTTATTTTTTTATGATTGTCTTGAGTTATGTATCTGATGTAGTTGACCACCAAATCAACTTCCCGATTTAGAGATCCGGAAGTATAAATGCCATATTTCGTTAAGTCGCCCACATCCAGCCCGACCTCTGCACTCTCCATATACCTGATATATATCAAGTTACCACTGTAGTGGCATAGTGAATTTGGTCACTTAGTTAGAGGTGATATCATCACCTCATAAGTTAACAGGTGACATTATGACAAAACGTACAAGACGACTATTTAGCGCAGAATTTAAGTTAGAAGCAGCGCAGCTAGTCTTAGACCAAAATTACTCAGTGACGGAAGCAGCCCAAGCCATGAATGTGGGCAAGTCCACGATGGATAAATGGGTTCGCCAGCTTAGAGAAGAACGCCAAGGGAAAACACCGAAAGCTTCACCTATGACCCCTGAGCAAATAGAAATTAGGGAATTGAAAAAGAAGCTGGCTCGCCTTGAAGAGCATAATGAAATACTAAAAAAAGCCACGGCTCTCTTGATGTCGGACTCACTGAACAATTCTTGATAATCAAGAAACTCAAGCAGAGCCACAGCGTAAAAATATTATGCGAAATCTTCAATGTTCATCGAAGCAGTTATAACTATTGGCTTAAGCGCCCAGCGTTAATTAATGCGGAAACAATAAAACTGCGCAGCTTGATTAGCGAGGCTCACGCCGCAAGCAATGGCTCTGCGGGAGCGAGAACCATTGCAGATATAGTCACAAATCAGGGTGTAAAGCTGAGCCGATACCGAGCAACAAAGCTAATGAGAACTCTTGGTTTAGTGAGCTGCCAAGAACCAAAGCATCGTTACAGAAAGGCTTCACAAGAACATATTGACGTTCCAAATCACTTAAGTCGTCAATTTGCTGTTGCGGCTCCAAATGAAGTCTGGGCTGGCGATGTTACGTATATTTGGACGGGTAATCGGTGGATGTATTTAGCGGTCGTTATCGATCTTTTTGCCCGCAAAGTGATTGGTTGGTCGATGTCTTTATCACCGGATTCTAGGCTAACAGGCAAAGCTCTTTCGATGGCCTATGAGTCTCGTGGTAAGCCTAAAGGTGTTATGTTCCATAGCGATCAAGGCAGTCATTACACTAGCCGTAAATACCGTCAATTGCTGTGGCGCTTTCAAATAAAACAGAGTTTATCTCGCCGAGGAAACTGTTGGGATAATGCGCCGATAGAGCGCTTCTTTAGAAGTTTGAAGACGGAATGGGTGCCAACTGTGGGTTATCATAGCTTCGCTGAGGCTCAACAAGAGATCACCCGCTACATTATCGGATATTACTGCCAACTCAGGCCACATCAGTATAACGGTGGTCTAACTCCCAATGAATCAGAACGATTATATTGGGAAAACTCTAAAACCGTGGCCAATTTTAGTTGACCACTACACAGGTAAACCAATTGCTGTATCTGAGTTTAATAAAATGCTTCGAGAGCCCTTCAATCAGCTAAAGGAGATACCTCCAGAAGGGCAGAACTTATATGCTATTAGAGATACCATTGCTGCTTCCGCTATAGCGTCTGGAGCTAATATTCAGTATCTCGTCAAAGCGTCAGGACTTAGTAGCACCTCATTATTAAGAGAAAACGTACTACCAATTTAGTTGTTTTTCTGGTCTTTTTACGTTGATAGGCAGAAGCCTATAAATTGGTGGGGGTGAATGTAAATTCCTTATGGACAAACTTTATTGTCTAAAAATACTCTTACGGGCAATCTTTATTGGTGCTACACAAGTGTGTAGAGAAGACCCAAAAGGGGTGACGAGGATCACCCCAAGGATACAAACTTTATTATCTCTACACCGTGCTTTCACGAACGGACTAGCCTGTCTCATTTGTAGGCGTTGATAGCCTCACTTGCCCGCAACGGGGCAAGGCGTTGTTCAAAGAAGGTCGGCTGGTTTTTGCACCAGACGCAATATCAGGAAAAATCTTCTCGCCCTTACATTACTCAAGCGAATGCGTCTGCATATCAAATGCTTGGTTCTTTGTACTTACCCTTTGATATCCAAAAATCATAACCATAAATCATAAAAAGTTCGCGCTATCCTTCTGCTTTTTGTTTACTCGAAGGTTGAACATAGCAACGGCTTTTTCATGCTTATCACTTTTAGCTCAAAGCATGTGATTCGACATGCTGTAAAAGTATGAATAAATGTGCATTTTATTGAACCAGTAAACGGCTAAAAATTATATTCACAACGGATGTAAACTCATCTGGATGAAATCAATCTTCTACATTTACTCACAAATAAAGACATGACCTTTTACTCATCCTCACGTCCAATAAGATGCATCTCTATACATCATACCGCGGTGATAATATAGCGCCTTCCACTGTGCTGACTATGGTTCGCTTAGATATCGTTTGAACAAAGCCTAATTTTATAAGGATTTGAAATGAAAACATCTTTTACATTTACGGAGCCTCAAAGCTATTCCCTCGAACGGGCAACATCACTACAAGAACCATTCTTTGTTAAACAGGTAAAGAATGTACCAGTCAGTGCAACGCAAAGCGCTTTGGAACTTCGCCAGCGCCGGGTAAAAGATATGGATGATAATCGGTTCCTCTCTGAACCGAGTGATAAAATTAACTTATTAAAACATGTGCAAGAGAAGCTATGCCAAGGGGTTACGCCTCAAGAACAACCAAGCGCCTTTGTTGTTACAGGGCAAATGGGCGCTGGGAAATCGACCGCGATAAAAGCATGTTCGTCACAGCTCAAGAATAACTGTGTGGTGGTTGATTATGATGAACTGAAAAAATACATTCCAGGTTATTCGGAGTTAGTAAGCAATGGGCACCCAAGCACGGTGTCAAACTGCCAACAAACGGCGTTGTTTCTCTGCGAAGGTTTAATAAAGTACGGACTTGAAAAAAAATTCAACATGGTGATACAACGCTCCATGTTAGATCAGCAACACTCAATATTACACGTTCTGGATGACTGTAAAAAACATGGCTTTAAGACTCATTTGACGGTGCTGGCCGTTGATAAGTCGTTAAGTATGATGGGGGTTTTCACAAGGTATGAGTCAGCACTTAAAAGTATTAGAGAAGGAAAGTTAGTCCCTGATGGTGCTAGAAGAACGCCATTGAACAAACATGATGAAGCCTATAGCGATATGGAAAGTGTCGATAAGTTTCAAGAGCTTCTTCCATTATTAGATACGATCACTGTGACCTCAAGAGCGGGAATAGAGCTCTATACAGGAAAAAATCCTGACGAAATTGTCAAGGCTTTACAAGATGGTCGAACGACTAGTAAAAACGATAAACATTTACAGATGGAGGCATTTAACACTCTAATCGGGCTAGTGCGGTATAACGTCCAATTCCCCAATTACGACTATAACTAAGTGGTCGATTCTGTCAAAACCTTTGACGTTTTAAGTCTAGATACCCTCTGATAGGTCAGTGTATCTAGAGGCCGTTACCTGTACGTCAAGAATAAGTTTTGCGATAGAAGCCATCCTTAGCGATAAATGTCACTGAAGAGCACTGTCAAACCAATGGATAGTTTTTTAGAAAAAAGAAGAGCTGCACAGGTTAGCCCTTCTTTTTTGTTGTGTGGCAATGAGTTGCTTCTAGCTGGATTTATTTTGTTTATAGCGGTCAAAGATAACCGCCGCGAGCAAAATAGTTCCTCGCACTACGTATTGAGAAAAAGGTGACATATTCAGTAGATTCATCGCATTCTCTACCGTACCGAGGATGAGCACACCCGCAATAACGTAAGATACTTTACCTATCCCGCCTTTGAGCGATACCCCACCGAGCACACAAGCCGAGATGACCACTAACTCAAAACCGACGGAAGTCATCGGCTGACCGCTGGTCATACGCGCGGCTAAAATAACCCCAGCGAGCGCAGAGATAAAGCCAGAGATAGTGAAAATGATGATTTTAGTTTTTACGACGTTAACACCTGCTAATCGTGCGGCTTCTTCATTACCGCCAATCGCTAATGTATTGCGCCCATAAACCGTACGATTTAGTAAAAAGGCAAAAATAGCGAAGGTGACTATGGTTAACCAAATTGGCGTTGGGATACCAAGTAAAGAGGAGTTACCTAGGGTGAAGAAGTGTTCTTCAGTGATCCCAACCGCCTTACCGTCAGAGATGATATAACCAAGACCACGAGCTATTTGCATCGTTGCGAGAGTCGTTATCAGCGCATTGATCTGCAATTTGGCAATAACGAAGCCATTTAGCAAACCAAAGAGTACACCTGAAAGTAAGCCTGCGCCGATACCCAATACCACACTGCTGGTTGCGTTAATCGCTACCGCCGTGACTACGCCAGAGCAGGCAATAACCGAAGCAATCGAGAGATCTAAATCCCCGCAGGCTAGGCAAAAGAGCATGGCGCACGCAACCATGCCGCTCATGGAAATAGCCAGACCGAGCCCTTTCATATTAATGAATGTAGCAAAATAAGGGACAAATAAACTGCAAAGCAAAAATAGGCCAGCAAAGACCATCAGCATGCCGAACTTATCCCAGATGGAAGAGAACTTAAAAGAGCGAGTCGGGCTCTCGGTATTGTCTATTTTGGTTGAACTCGTTACAGCCATTAGGATATTCCTTTTTACGCAGCGACGTCGTTGCCAATCATGGCAAGACGTAACGCAGATTGTTCGTTAAATTCAGTTCGTGTTAATTCACCCGTTACTTTGCCATCTTTCATAACCAGTAATCGGTCAGCGATACCAAGCACTTCAGGCATGTCACTAGAGACAACTAAGACAGTCACGCCATTTTCTGCCAATTTGAAGATCAACTCGTATATCTCCGACTTAGCGCCAACATCAATGCCGCGCGTCGGCTCATCTAGCAAAATGACGCTCATATCGGTAGATAACCAACGACCAAGGATCACTTTTTGTTGATTGCCACCGGAGAGCTCGCCAATGGGTTGATCTAACGAAGCGGTTTTGACGTTTAATGACTGGTTTTGTTTGAGGGCATTGCTCGACTCCCACTGGAAGTTGATTAACCCGCCAAGCTTTAGATGCCATGGACGAGCGCTGATGTTGGTGTTTTCTTGCACCGATAAAATAGGCACGATACCGTCTGCTTTGCGATCTTCAGGGCATAAGGTAATGCCCGCCCGAATGGCATCTTCAGGTTTAGTTATCCGTATTTTTTGTCCGTGAAGATAAACCTCGCCCGCGGTGGCTTTTTCTGCTCCGAAAATCAAGCGGGTAAGTTCCGTTCTGCCCGCACCGACCAGACCAAACAAACCTAATATTTCGCCTTGCTTTATTTCTAGCGAGAGAGGAGCGGTGAGCCCTCTGCCCATCAGGTTTTTAATCGCTAATCCACTTTGACCAAGAGGACGAGAGCGGTAGTTGTAAATGTCATTGATTTCCCGGCCAACCATTAACTCAACCAAACGGTCATGAGTGAGAGTCGAAAGGTCATAACAGGTTTGCACATGGGTACCATCTTTGAAGATGGTGATTGCATCACACAGAGCGAATATTTCTTCCATACGATGAGAAACGTAAAGAATGATTTTGCCGTCGTCGCGCAATTCGCGGATCACTTTAAATAGGTTTTCAATTTCACGTTGAGACAAGCTACTGGTTGGTTCGTCAAAAGCGATGATGTGTGCATTGCGACTTAGCGCTTTAGCAATTTCAACCATTTGCCACTGACCAATAGAAAACTCTTTTAATGGGCGAGAGGGGTCAAAATTTTCCCCCAAGCGCAATAACTGTTTACGTGCGTTGCGATTGAGAGTTTCGGTATCGACTCGGCCATGTTTAGTGGGAAGTTGCCCTAAGAAAATGTTTTCTGCCACGCTGAGTTCAGGAACCAAATTAAGCTCTTGATAAATAATGGCGATACCTTGCTCTAATGCGTCAACCGTTGATTGAAATGTTACTGGATGCCCATCAATGAGCAGCTTGCCGTGGGTGGGTTGATGCAGCCCGCTTAGCGTTTTCAATAGAGTCGATTTCCCGGCTCCATTCTCTCCCATTAAGGCATGAACACTACCGCTGTTAACGCGAAAGCTAATGTCGGTCAGTGCCTTAACACCCGTAAAGTGTTTTGATATTTGGCAAAACTCTAAGCAAGAGTGTGAAGCTGCCATAGTCTGTACTCCTGTTTACTTCGCGAAAGCGGTACGAAGAAGCTGTACCGCTTTTAGCCATTGACGACGAATGCCTTACAGGCCTTTCTTTGCCAGTTCTGCTTCGTAGTTGTCGCGAGTAATTAAGACAACGTCCGTCACTTCAACGAATTTTTGTGGTTCAACACCTTCTTTCACCCATTTATAAAGTGATTCGATGCTTTTGAAGCCGTGTACATCTGGGCTCGGTAAAAGAGAACCATAAAACCCTGTTGGTTTCGATTTAGCTAATTCACTGACAGCATCGACGCCATTAATGCCAACACCAATCACATTACTTGCGTTAAACCCTTGTCCTTCTGTCGCACGAACGCCGCCGAGAACGGTATTGTCGTTCATACCGACGATAAGCCACTGCTTGACCATTGGGTATTGCACCAGTAGCGAGTTTGCTGCATCCAGAGCGCCAGGGATGTCATTTGCTTTGGTTGGCACGCGGTAAATTTGGTTGGATGGGAAACCCGCTTCTTTCAGTGCTTTAATCGAACCATCGACACGACGACGCGCGGTATCCAGCTCGTCTGCGGTTATGGCCATAACACCCGTTGTTGCGGTATCCCAGTTACGTTTTGTCATCTCTTTGTACAGTTCAGAACCTTGGCGATAACCAATTTCACTGGCAGCCATCATCACCAAAGGCACGTTTGTCATCGGTTCGCCTTTCGCATTAAGGAACTGGTCATCAACCGTGATGACTTTCAAATCGTAGCTTTTTGCTTTAGCCATAATTGCAGGCCCAAGCTTAGGGTCAGGTGTGCAGATGACAAAACCTTTGGCGCCACTTGCCGCTAGCGTATCGATAGCGTTCAGTGTTTTTTCTCCATCAGGCACCGCCATTTTGATCACTTCAAAGTTATATTGCTTACCGGCTTGCTCAGCAAAATTCCATTCTGTTTGGAACCAAGGCTCTTCAGGTTGTTTTACCAAATAACCTAATTTGAGTTCATCGTTGCTACCGAAAAAGGCATTAGTAGAAATACTGAATAATGCGGTTCCGGTGAGTATTGCGGCAGCGAGTGTGGTTTTTATGCTTTTCATCTTATTTGTCCGTCCACTGGTAGGGTTGTTTCATCTCCATACTTAAGGAAGTTGACGAGCTTTGAAGTGATGAAAATCACAGCAGAAAAATGTAGCGTTTTTGTCCATTTATGTAGCGAGGTAGGGCATGAAGTGCCTCTCACTTTTTATAGTTTTATGTGTTTGATTTTATATGTTCATCGGCTATTTAGCGTTTTTATGCGCTTTTTTTTCTGGAAAAAAGCTGAAGTGATGATTTTAAAACCATTAGCACAGAATGAGTGTGTCGACTAATTTATCCATATTTTTAGCTATTGGGTTCATGGTGATATTGACGTAAGACCGTTATAAAAATAGGCAGTTAATCGGTCTGATGTGGAGTGACCATGAATAATTTGAATATAGATTCACCTTACGTGATCGGCTTAGATTTTGGCTCTGATTCTGTACGAGCTTTATTGGTGAATGCTCGCAATGGTGAAGAGGTTGCGTCTGGCGTGGCTAACTACCCAAGGTGGGCAAAAGGACAATACAGCGACTCGAACCAATCTCAATTTCGTCATCATCCTCTTGATTATATTGAGTCTCTGACCGTTGCTGTCCGAGAAACGTTGGCGCAGGTTTCCACGGAGATCGCACAATCTGTTGTTGGCATTGGCGTGGACAGTACGGGTTCGACCCCAGCCCCTATCGATAAAGAGGGTAATGTGTTGGCGTTGCTTCCTGAGTTTGAGCATAACCCCAATGCCATGTTTATCTTGTGGAAAGATCATACTTCCGTGACCAAAGCGGAACGCATTAATGAGCTGGCCCATTCACACACTTTTCCAGACTACACCAAATACATCGGGGGATTGTATTCATCGGAGTGGTTTTGGGCGAAAGCCGCGTGGGTAGCGGAACAAGATGCAGGGCTTGTTCCTTATATCCATAGCTGGGTTGAGTTGTGTGATTGGGTTCCAGCTCTCCTTGCAGGGTGTCAGCATCCTACAAATTTACGCCGTGGTATTTGTGCTGCGGGGCATAAAGCGATGTGGCATGAAAGCTGGGGCGGTTTACCTTCGCAAGATTTTTTATTGGCCATTTCTCCCACGCTCGATGGCATGCGAGATCGAATGTTTACTGAGGTATACACCTCAGACCAATTAGCTGGGCATCTGAGTGCGGAGTGGGCGCAGCGGTTAGGCTTACCAGAGGGAATTGCCATTGCCATTGGTGCTTTTGATTGCCATATGGGCGCGGTAGGCGCTGGCGCTGGCGAACATGACTTAGTGAAAGTTATTGGTACGTCAACATGCGATATTTTGATGGTGGATGCACAAAGTATCGGTGACCGAACCATTCATGGAATATGTGGCCAAGTCGCGGGTAGTGCGATGCCAGACTTAATGGCACTGGAGGCTGGGCAATCAGCATTTGGTGATATTTATGCTTGGTACAAACGTGTGATGTTGTGGCCAATCGCACAACTGGCTAAGCAAAACCCACAATTAGGAGTTGATCTGGACGCCGCTGAGGCCTTGTTAATTCCTCAACTTACGGCGGAAGCACAGTCAAAACGTCTGCAACTGGAAACGCCTCTTGCCTTAGATTGGCATAACGGGCGGCGAACGCCTTATGCCAATCAACGTCTCAAGGGCGCAATCACGGGGCTGAATTTAGGCTCTAGTGCACCAGATATCTTTGCATCACTGGTGGAATCAACGGCTCATGGTGCGAAATCAATCGTCGATTGTTTCGTTGAGCAAGGTGTCGAAGTGAAACGTGTCATCGCCATTGGCGGAATTTCTCAGAAGTCACCATTTGTGATGCAAACCTGTGCCAATGTCATTGGGCGAGAAATCGCCGTTGTCGCTTCAGAGCAGTGTTGTGCATTAGGTGCGGCCATTTTTGCAGCTGTTGCGGCCGGGGTTTATAGCGATGCCGAGCAAGCTCAAACTCAAATGGCGAGCCCAATTTGCGATGTTTACTACCCGGATGCTTACACCAAAGGGACCAGCGAATGGCGTTATCATGCTTATCGCCAGTTAGGGCAGCAGATCGAACAATTTTCTGAATTCTTGTTGGCATAGGAGTGTACTGATGAGTGTTAAGACTTCTCTAGGCTTCGATTTAGCGAGCGACCCACAAGCAAAGCAACGTCTGAGTGAGCTTCGGCAGCAAGTATGGCAAGCCAATATGGCGCTACAGACCCACGGTTTAGTTACCTTTACTTGGGGCAATGTATCAGGCATTGACCGCTTAACAGGGTTAGTTGTGATTAAGCCAAGTGGCGTCGAATACGAAGCACTCAATGCCGGCAATATGGTGGTGGTTGATCTGAATGGCTTAGTTGTCGAGGGCGATCTTAAACCCTCTTCTGACACAGCTACCCATTTGGCCTTATATCGCGCTTACCCAGAACTTGGCGGCATTGTGCACACGCATTCTCCTCATGCCACCTCTTGGGCTCAAGCAGGTAAAGCCATTCCAGCATTGGGTACTACTCATGCTGACTATTTCTACGGCAGCATTCCCTGTACTCGCCCCTTGACCAATGCCGAAATCGCAACCGACTACGAACACCATACAGGCAAGGTCATCATTGAAACGATCAGTGGTGGTGAAGTGTTGGCCATTCCTGGGGTTATTGTTAATGAACACGGCCCATTCAGCTGGGGTAAGGATGCTGATCACGCCGTTCATAACTCAGTTGTCATGGAGGTTGTCGCCAAAATGGCACTGCAAACTTTGCAGATCAATCCTCAAGTGACATTCATCAATCAAGCCCTACTGGATAAACATTACTTACGTAAACACGGAGCTAATGCTTATTACGGTCAAAGTAATGTAAAAAATAAATAAGGGATAACAATGAACACGTTTACCAATCAACAAGTGTGGTTTGTCACTGGGTCGCAGCACCTTTACGGACCTCAAGTATTACAAAATGTCGCGCAAAATAGCCAAGAAATTATCCATGGTTTAAATCACTCTCCAGCCATTTCGGTTCCTTTGGTGAACAAAGGTACAGTGAAGACGCCAGATGAGATATTAGAGGTTTGTCGCCAAGCCAATAATGATGATTCATGTATTGGTCTCGTGCTTTGGATGCACACATTCTCGCCTGCAAAAATGTGGATTGCGGGGTTAAGCCAGCTCAATAAGCCGTTCTTGCATCTTCATACTCAATTCAATGCGGCCCTGCCTTGGGATGAAATTGATATGGGCTTTATGAACCTAAATCAAAGTGCCCATGGTTGTCGTGAGTTTGGTTTTATTGGCACGCGACTGGGGATTGATCGAAAAGTAGTCGTGGGGCATTGGGAGAGCCCGATTGTTCACCAACAGGTGGATGATTGGTGCCGTGCAGCGATTGCTATTCATGAAGGGAAGTCGCTTAAAGTAGCGCGTTTTGGCGACAACATGCGTCAAGTCGCGGTGACGGAAGGAAACAAAGTCTCTGCGCAAATTCAATTTGGTTATGAAGTTCATGGCTATGGTTTGGGTGAGCTGAGCGAGAGCGTCAATCAAGTTTCAGACAGTGATGCTAAGGCTTTAATGGATGAATACGCTTCTTGCTACACCATGAGCCCTGAACTTTTCAAAGACAGCGCAAGTATCAATATTCTAACCCAAGAAGCGAAGTTGGAATTGGGTATGCTGCGTTTCTTGGATTCCGTGGGCGCGAAGGCATTCACCAACACCTTTGAAAATTTATCGGGTATTTCGAACTTGCCGGGCTTGGCCACACAACGCTTGATGGAAAAAGGCTTCGGGTACGGCGGTGAGGGGGATTGGAAGACCGCAGCGATGACTCGCATTATGAAAGTGATGGGGCAAGGCCGAGTGGGCGGAACATCGTTCATGGAAGACTACACCTACAACTTTGGTCAGCAAAGCCAAGTGCTCGGCGCTCATATGCTGGAAGTTTGCCCTTCTATTGCTCAAGACAAGCCAAAGATTGAAATTCATCGTCACACTATTGGCTGCAAATGCGATATTGCTCGTATGATGTTCAGCGGAAAAGCGGGGCCTGCGGTAAACGTATCCTTGATTGATCTTGGAAATCGCTTTCGCATGATAGTCAATACGGTCGATACTCAAACTCCACCACAATCGCTACCTAAATTACCCGTGGCGCATGCGTTATGGACGCCGCAACCCAACCTTGAAACGGCAGCCGCAGCATGGATCCATGCGGGTGGCGCGCATCATACCGTATACAGCCAAGCGGTGAGCGTTGAGATGTTAGCTGATTATGCCGAAATGGCGGGGATCGAAATGGTATTAATCGATAACCAAACCTCCTTGTATCCATTCAAGTCCGCACTCAAAACAAACAGCGTTTATTACCGTTTATCTTCAGGTATTTAGACTCGCTGAACACTCCCTCATCTGAGGGAGTGTTCATTAAGCTATGGTGTGAACATGAATGCTCTTCCTTTATCCACTGGCTTACCATTACTGCGTTATAAAGAGTGGTATTTGGAATTAAAAGCCGATACACCCGATCAATTTCAGCTGTGTTGTGAGGATAAACCTGTATTCGTTGGGCAGCTTGAGCTGATCAACAATGGGCTTATCATTGATATGCGCTCTGTGGTTTGGCATTTCAGATCTAAGCAAAACCATTTAGAGCAGTGGTGCAACATTCAGCTTAACGAAACACTCTCATTGAGTATGACTTACACCTTTTTTCAAGGTGCATTGGTGATTGATTATCTTGCGCGAAATAGCATCCCAACTCGGCTTGATATTCGACATCACATTACTCAAACAGACGTTAGCCACCAACTAGCTACGCAACCTGAAGACATCATCTCTTCGATTAAAGGTTGGCAAAGAAAACGTAATGACCAACCCAGTGAATACTTAATCGAACCCGTAGGACATGGCTTCTGTGAGGCTTTTTCTGCGACCCAATGGATAGTCTTAGATGAAAAGTGTGAACTGAAAAATCGTACTTAACGAAGAGGTTGCTTACACTACACGTAAATTACAGTGAATATTGCCCCCATGCAGAATAACCCTCTAAAACCTGGATATAACTTTAATGCTCATTTAGTGGCTGGACTAACGCCAATTATTGAGGGAGATGAACTGGATTTTACGATTGATCGACCTAATGGCATGAAAGGTTTTATTGTCAATTTTACGAGCAAAGGTGAGGGAACCATTTTTTATGGCAAAGATGAGTTTCACGTGAAACCTGGAGACTTACTTCTTTTCCCTCCAACAGCGGCTCACTATTATCATCGAAAAAAAGATTGTGCTTCTTGGTTTCACCGTTGGGTTTATTTTCGGCCACGAGCCTTTTGGCATGACTGGCTAACATGGCAACAGCAAAAAAATGGCGTCTACTTAACGCAAGGGTTGGATGAGAATACCATTCGCTATATTGAAAACCTGTTTATCGATATTGAATACACTTCAAAACAAGATGTCCCTTATCGAAATGATTTGTCGATTAACTTGCTCGAACAATTATTGATTAGATGTAAGACACTGCAACCGGACGTTGTCATCAAACCGCTTGACCCTAGGGTGGTGGAAGCGATGAATTATATGACGCAAAACCTCAATCAAGACTTCACTATCGAGGATGTTTCGGCCCATATCTGTTTATCACCATCGCGTTTAGGCCATCTATTTCGTTCTGAAATGGAGATGACCATAACCCAATGGCGCGACGACCAAAGGATCAGCCGAGCCAAACAATTACTGGTCACGTCTAACTACTCGGTCAATCACATTGGTCGAATTGTGGGCTATTCAGACCCACTCTATTTTTCTCGTGTTTTTAAACGTAAGGCCGGTGTGAGCCCTAAGATTTACCGCGATCAAATTACTTTGTAAACCTATGCAATCTGTCCGTTTGGGCTTTTCGTCAATTTGGGTCGCTGTCATTGAGTGATCGTTTTAGGCGTTTTAAACTGCTGCACGACAAGCCCTGTGATGATCAGCACTAAACCAATCAGAGTGGTGGGGTGAATAGTTTCGCCAATAATAGTAGCCAGCAACAGCAGTGAGATGAAAGGTGAAGCAAAAATGAGATTGCTGATCCTTGCGGTGTTGGCCGTGAGTTTTAATGCACTCAACCACAGCACGAAGGTGATCCCCATTTCAAACAAGCCGACATAAGTTACCGCGCTCCATCCTTTAATCGTAATCTGATGCCAGCTTGCACCTTCATAACAACTTAAACCAATCGCAAAAGGGATGGCGATCAAAAACCCCAGTAAAACGCCAATCACGGGGTCGGCGGTGTTTTTGGTATTAAGAATCCAGTAGCCAGCCCAAAGAAGCGTTGATAATAGTGCCAGCCCAACACCCTGCGGGCTATCAAACTGCATGGCTAAAATATCACCCTTAGTCGCGATAACCACCACACCAAAATAGCTCAGTGCACACGCTATCCAATCTTGTTTACGAATGGTTTGTCCTAAAAATACAGCGGCCATCAGTGTCAGGGTGATGGCCCAACTGTAGTTGATCGCTTGCGCTTGAGAGGCGGGCAGCAGTGAGTAGGCCTTAAACAGAATGAGGTAGTATGCGAGAGGGTTAATTAAGCCCAACAATAAGTAATACCAAGGGTTAGCGAGAAAGGTACTCACCACTTGGTTGAGCTTACCTTGCAGCGCGCAAATGCCCAGCAGTACGCACCCAGAGACAGCACTCGCAACCATCAGCATCTGGATCGGCGTAAATTCAGCCAGCGTAAGTTTGAAAGCCGTGGCAACCGTTGACCACAATAATACGGCAGATAAGCCAAAGCCGAGTGCTCGTCGTTCGTCCATGAATCCTCGTTAGAATAATTGTTGAAATAGTGTTCAGCGGCGCAAGTCTATAGTTTGCTGTTAACTTGTACAAACTGGACATTTATCCAGTATCGAAATACCATTTGTCCATGACTGATAAAATGAGTTAACCCGTTATCATGCAATGGATTATCGAAAATCAAGCGTTAGTGCTTTCAACGTTAGGCAGCGCCGTGCTGAGCGGCTCAGTGGCTGGCTGGTGGGTTAAGCAGAAGCTCAATTTGAAAAGTGAGCTATTACAACAGCAGTTAGAGACTCATCAAGCCCATCATCAGCAGCAGATAATCGAACTCAAACAAGCTTTGCAGCAGGCGCGACAAGAGTTGGATGAGCTGGATGAAGAACGAGATAAAGCCGCATTTGAGCTTAAGCAATCGCACGGGAAATTCATGGCCGCGATGGAAAAGTTGCGCTATTTCGAAGTGGTTAAGCAAGAGCGGCAACAGAGCATGGAAGATGCGCACGCTCTGCGTGAGCAGAAATCGCAACTAGAGGCTCAACTGCGTGAGCAAGAAGCGCGGCATGAACAGCAAATTCAATCGAGCCAAGAAAAACTACAGTTACTTGAACACGCTGAGGAACGCCTAAAGCAGCAGTTTGAGCAGCTAGCCAATCAGTTATTTGAAGTCAAAACTGCGAAAGTGGATCAGCAGAACCGTCAAAGTTTGGAAGGGCTACTTTCTCCACTGAAAGAGCAGCTCGAAGGGTTTAAAAAGCAGGTCAATGACAGCTTCAATCATGAAGCGAAAGAGCGCCATACGTTGGTTCATGAATTGAAAAACTTACAACGCCTCAATGAACAGATGGCGCAAGAGGCACTCAATTTGACCCAAGCGCTGAAAGGCGACAATAAACAGCAAGGCAATTGGGGCGAAGTGGTTCTCGCGCGGGTGCTGACCGAATCGGGCCTGCGTGAAGGGCACGAATATCACACTCAAGTCAGTTTGCAAAACGAGGCTGGTAAGCGCTATCAACCGGATGTGATCGTCAATTTGCCACACGACAAACAGGTGGTGATTGACTCGAAAATGGCGCTGGTGGCTTATGAGCGTTATTTCCATGCTCAAACTGAAAGTGAAAGTGCTCGCGCATTAAGTGAGCATTTACTTGCGCTGCGCGCCCATATAAAAGGACTCGGTCAGAAAGATTATCATCAACTCAAAGGGCTACAAAGTTTGGATTACGTGCTGATGTTTATTCCTGTCGAACCTGCATTTCAAGTGGCGATTCAAGCTGATCCCAGCTTGGTAAAAGAGGCGATGGAGCAAAATATTTTGCTGGTTAGCCCAACCACCTTGTTGGTTGCGCTGCGTACGATCGATAATTTATGGCGCAATGATCGACAAAACCAGAACGCGAAGTTGATCGCTGAGCGGGCCAGCAAATTGTACGATAAATTACGCTTGTTTATGGAGGATATGGAAGGGCTTGGCGGCGCGTTAGACCGTGCAAACCAAAACTATCAAGGGGCGATGAATAAGCTCGCGACAGGGCGTGGCAACGCACTGCGTCAAGCCGAAAGTTTTAAACAACTTGGCGTCGAGATAAAACGTTCCATAAACAGTGAATGGGTCGAACAAGCACAAAATGAGGCATGGGCAGACAGTGCGGTGGAAAATGCACCTTTAGTAGAAAGACATCACGCTGAGGATAAAGTAAACTGATCGCTCGCAGTCGCCTTTAACAACACAGTGCTGCCCAAGAGGAACCTTCATGACGGATACCAGCGTGCAATCAAAAACAGCATTAGAGACACAAAATACCACTCACTTTGGTTTTGAAACCGTAGCGAAAGAAGAAAAAGTCGCCAAAGTCGCGCAAGTTTTTCACTCGGTTGCGGCCAAATACGACATGATGAATGACCTGATGTCTGGTGGCATTCATCGCTTATGGAAGCGTTTTACCATTGATTGCAGTGACGCTCGCCCGGGCCAACGTATTTTGGATCTTGGTGGTGGTACGGGCGATCTAACCGCCAAATTTTCACGCATTGTGGGCGAAAAAGGTCATGTTATTCTGGCTGATATCAACAACTCGATGCTCAATGTTGGACGCGATAAATTGCGTGATAAAGGTGTAGTGGGCAACGTACATTACGTGCAAGCCAATGCCGAAGAACTGCCTTTTCCTGATAACTATTTTGACTGCATTACCATCAGTTTTTGCCTGCGCAATGTAACCGATAAAGATAAAGCGCTGAGCTCGATGTTCCGCGTTTTAAAACCGGGTGGCCGTTTGTTGGTACTTGAGTTCTCCAAGCCAGTGCTTGAGCCATTATCCAAAGTATACGATGCGTATTCGTTCCATCTATTGCCGAAAATGGGCCAAATCATTGCCAATGATGCCGACAGCTACCGCTATCTTGCGGAATCTATCCGCATGCATCCCGATCAAGAAACCTTAAAAGGGATGATGGATCAGGTGGGTTTTGAGCAAACGAGTTACTACAACTTAACGGGCGGTATTGTTGCGCTGCACCGTGGTTACAAATTCTAAGGATTGGGCATGCCGTTTGAGCCTTTAGTTACCGCCGCGATTGAGACCACACTCAACACCTTAATTCAAGACGATCCTGAGTTGGTGCGCCGATTATCACGCCTGAAAGGGCAAGTCATCCAAGTGCATCTCAAAGAGTTCAATAAAACGCTGACCTTCATTTTTAGCCAGCAAATTGATGTGTTAGCGGCTTACGAAGGCGAGTCGAATTGCTACCTGTCGCTCAATGTTTCCATTTTGCCCGAGCTACGCGAGCAAGCGAACATCACCCAACTGATCAAACAAGATAAGTTGGTGCTGGAGGGCGATATTCAACTGGCGCAAAAATTTGCCCAGTTGATCACCGATTGCAAGCCGGATGTTGAAGAGTGGTTGTCACGCCTGACGGGTGATGTGCTGGCTCACGCTTTAGTGCAGGGTGTGAAAGACATAGGCCAAGCGCTGCAATCACAACGAAGCAAGCATCAAAACCACCTCAGCCAAGTGTTAACGGAAGAGTGGCGTTTATTACCTAGCTCGCTCGAGGTGGCCTATTTTTGTGACCAAGTGGATGATCTCAATAGCCAAGCGGCGCGTATCGAAGCCAAAATTCAACACTTGTTGGAGCAAGCATGACGCCAACTGAACTCAAGCGGTTGTACCGAATTATCAAGGTACAATTGGAATATGGTCTAGATGAATTGTTGCCAGAACATCAACTCACTAAAGCGCCAATATTAGCGCGTAAAGGATTGTTCTGGATTAAAAATCAGCATGCGAACAAACCACTAGGTGAGCGCTTGCGCTTAGCCTTGCAAGAGCTTGGCCCAGTGTGGATTAAGTTTGGTCAGATGATGTCAACGCGGCGTGACCTGTTTCCACCGCACATCGCAGACCAACTTGCGTTACTGCAAGATAAAGTCGCTCCGTTTGATGGTGTACTTGCTAAAACTCAGATGGAAAAAGCGTTGGGCGGCGCTTTAGAAACTTGGTTTGATGAATTTGATATTGAACCACTTGCTTCGGCGTCGATTGCTCAAGTCCATACCGCCAAACTCAAATCATCTGGCCGGGAAATCGTACTCAAGGTGATTCGGCCAGATATTCGGCCAGTGATTGATGCCGATATCAAACTCATGTATCGCATGGCGAAAATTGTTGCCAAAGCATTACCTGAAGCAAGGCGACTGAAGCCCGTTGAAGTGGTACGTGAATACGAAAAAACTCTGCTTGCTGAACTCGACCTACGCCGAGAAGCAGCCAACGCCATTCAACTGCGTCGTAACTTTGAAAATAGTGAAGAGTTATACATTCCAGAGATAATTCCTGACTTTAGTAATGAAACTGTCATGGTTTCTGAGCGAATATACGGCATTCAAGTTTCTGATATTGAAGGTTTAGCGGCCAACGGTACTAATATGAAGTTGCTTGCTGAACGCGGGGTGAGCGTATTCTTTACCCAAGTGTTCCGCGACAGTTTTTTCCATGCCGATATGCACCCGGGTAATGTCTTTGTTAATCCCGCGCATCCTGACAATCCACAATGGATTGGCTTAGATTGTGGTATTGTCGGTACCTTAAACAGTGAAGATAAACGTTATTTAGCCGAAAACTTCTTAGCTTTTTTCAACCGAGATTACCGCCGAGTGGCACAATTGCACGTTGATTCTGGTTGGGTTCCACGTGAAACCAACATCGATGAATTTGAGTTTGCTATTCGCGTGGTCTGTGAGCCAATTTTTGCCAAGCCATTGTGCGAAATCTCATTTGGTCACGTGTTGCTAAACTTGTTTAACACGGCTCGTCGCTTCAATATGGAAGTGCAGCCGCAATTGGTCTTGTTGCAAAAAACGCTATTGTATGTCGAAGGGTTAGGGCGTCAGCTTTATCCTCAATTGGATTTGTGGCAAACCGCTAAACCATTTTTAGAAAAATGGATGATGAACCAAGTTGGGCCGCAAGCGTTTATCCGTGCAGTAAAAGAGCGAGCTCCGCTTTGGGCTGAAAAATTACCTGAATTGCCAGAGCTGCTTTACGATAGCCTCAAACAAGGTAAAGCAATGAACCAAAGGTTGGATCAGTTGTACCAAGGTTATCGAGCCAGTAAGCGTCAACAGGCAACAGGAAAGTTTTTATTTGGTATTGGCGCCACTTTGGTCGTATGCTCGGCGATATTAGTGACCAGTGCTTATCAGCCGTTTGCAATAACCAGTGCAATTGCAGGTGTTGTATTTTGGCTACTCAGTTGGAGTGCTTACCGTCGTTAAGCGGTCTTTTATTTGAAATCAATTTGTTGAGAAATTCCTGAGGTGTAGAGAATGGGTGGTATCAGTATTTGGCAACTTCTAATTATTGCCGTGATTGTTGTATTACTATTTGGAACCAAGAAACTGCGTGGCATCGGTAGCGATCTCGGTGGTGCGGTTAAGGGGTTCAAAAAGGCGATGAGCGATGAAGAGCCTGCCAAGAAAGACGCAGATTTTGAACCTAAAAATATAGAGCAGCAGAAGACAGAAGCGACTGCCGAGACTAAAAAAGATAAAGAGCAGGCCTAACACGTGTTTGATATCGGTTTTTGGGAGCTGGTATTAATATCGGTTGTCGCGTTGGTCGTTCTTGGCCCTGAGCGTTTACCTCATGCTATTCGCAGTGTGGCAAAATTTGTTAGCACGGCAAAGAACATGGCGAACAGTGTCAAAGATGAATTAGCACATGAGCTCAAAATTCAAGAGCTGCAAGAAAACTTGCGTAAAGCAGAGCAAATGGGGATGGAAAATTTATCTCCAGAGCTGAAATCTTCTGTGGATCAGCTCAAGCAGGCTGCGCAAGATGTACAACGCCCTTATGCGAACTCATCGCCCTCTGAAACAAAAACAGAGCACGATGAACAAAGCGTTGAAGTGATTCCCGCTACAACGATTTCGTCGCCTGAAACGGCCGATAAGAAAGCCGACTCATCTCTGTAGGAGGAGTTATTGCTACCACTGTAACTCCTCCTCTTATGCTCTATTTATACGAGGTTCGATATGTCTTCCGTTGAGCAGACACAGCCTTTAATCAGTCACTTGCTAGAGCTACGCGATCGTTTATTGCGTTCAATAGCTGCGGTGATCGTGATTTTTATCGGCTTAGTCTATTTCTCTAGCGACATCTACGATTTTGTCTCCAAACCATTGGTTGAGCGTTTGCCTGAAGGGGCGACGATGATTGCGACCGATGTTGCCTCGCCCTTTTTCACGCCACTCAAACTTACTTTAATCGCGTCCGCTTTTCTCGCGGTGCCTTTTATCCTTTATCAAATCTGGGCCTTTGTCGCTCCAGGTTTGTATAAGCATGAACGCCGTTTAGTCATGCCATTGATGTTTTCAAGCTCATTGTTGTTCTATTGCGGTGTGGCGTTTGCGTACTTTGTGGTATTTCCACTGGTGTTTGGCTTTTTTACCGCCATCTCTTTAGGCGGTGTTGAGTTTGCAACGGACATTGCCAGTTATCTCGATTTTGTGCTTGCGCTCTTTTTCGCTTTTGGTATCGCCTTTGAGGTTCCCGTCGCCATCATTTTACTGTGTTGGACGGGGGCGACGACGCCGAAAACCTTGAGTGAGAAAAGGCCTTATATCGTGGTTGGGGCATTTGTGGTGGGTATGTTACTGACGCCGCCTGATATGGTGTCGCAAACCTTGCTCGCCATTCCGATGTGTTTATTGTTTGAGGTTGGACTTTTCTTTGCTCGTTTTTATGTGCGCAAAGATGAGGAAGAGCCGGAAGATGAAAGTCATTAATACATGAAAAAAGCGGCGAATAGCCGCTTTTTTGTACCTATGCTATGATAGTGGACTATTTAATCTTCAAAAGATAACCGCACTGAGAGCATCGATAGACTTCCTTGATGCCCAGAAGTTTTTGCCAGAAGGTTCGATGTTGACGTTGTAAGTGATTACCATGTTCACACATATTAGCCACGTTTATGTATTAAAATTTTGCCGCATACTATAGTGTTTGTGTGATTATTTTTGTGATATAGATCACGCTTATGTGTGTGTCATTCTATCTATAGTTCTATAAATTATAATTTAAACAGTAAGTTAGCATTAGTGTTTGTAATGTTATTCACTTCAACCAACGAGAGTTCGGTGAGTTCTGCGATGCGTTTGGCAACTAGCGTTGTGTAAGCTGGTTCGTTGCGCTTACCTCTGTGAGGGACAGGGGCTAAATAGGGGCAATCCGTTTCTAGCAGAACAAAGTTCATATCGAGATGCGGTAATACTTTATCCATACCACCATTTTTAAACGTTGATACACCACCAATCCCAAGATGAAACCCTAGCTCATTAATGGCTTTAGCTTCTTCAAGCGTGCCGCCAAAACAGTGGAATACACCGCTAAGTGAGCTATCTTGCTCTTTTTTCAGCAGTTGTAGAGTTTGAGTGATGGAATCACGGGTGTGGATGACAACAGGCAAATCGCGTTCTTTGGCCCAATTAAGTTGAGTGACGAAAGCCATCTCTTGTTCGGCCTGAAAGGTTTTGTCCCAATACAGATCAATGCCAATTTCACCAATGGCGATAAAAGGGTGTTTATCGAGCCAAGATTCGATAACCGCTAGCGTTTGCTTCACATTTCCATCTACATAGCATGGGTGCAGCCCCATCATCGATCGGCAAAGTTCAGGGTAAGCCGCTTCTGTTTTAAGCATAGGCTCAATGGAGGCAAGATCGATATTGGGCAACAAAATAGCCTCAATGCCTTGCGCTTTAGCGCGTTGTACTACCTCATCTCGATCGTGATCAAATTCAGCGGCATAAATGTGAGCGTGAGTGTCAATCATGGTGTGTCTCGATAAACAGAGAGTGGGAGAACAGTATACGGAAGTGTGAGCCTGAGGTCATTTTTCTGATTTTTGTCGATTGGCGCTAGCGTCAAAAAGCGAGAGTGATATGATTTCGCCACACTTGAGCGATAGCGGTAGTGAAGAAAGAATGCTTTCTCACACCGCGTATAAACAAGGAGAAGAGAGTGTCAGTATCCATTCAAGGTCAGTTCCCAGGGCGTCGCATGCGTCGCTTACGCAAGCATGATTTTAGCCGCCGTTTGATGGCTGAGAATCAGTTATCGGTTAATGATTTAATTTATCCCATGTTTATTTTGATGGGTAAAGATCGCCGCGAGCCAGTGGAGTCTATGCCCGGTATTGAGCGTCTCTCTATCGACTTAATGCTCGAAGAAGCGCTGTATTTGGCTAATCTCGGCGTGCCAGCCATCGCACTTTTTCCAGTGGTTAATCAAGATGCTAAAAGTTTGTGTGCTGCTGAAGCACATAATCCTGATGGCTTAGTGCAACGTGCGGTGAAATTATTAAAAGAGCATATACCACAAATGGGTGTCATTACCGACGTCGCGCTGGATCCTTTCACGACCCATGGCCAAGATGGCATCATCGATGACAGTGGCTATGTGATGAATGATGAGACCACCGAGGTGTTGATCAAACAAGCGCTGTCTCACGCTGCAGCCGGTGCCGATGTGGTTGCCCCTTCCGATATGATGGATGGACGAATTGGTAAGATCCGCGAAGCGCTTGAAGAGGCGGGTTTTATTCATACACAGATCATGGCTTACTCTGCGAAATACGCGTCATGTTATTACGGCCCATTCCGCGATGCGGTTGGTTCCTCTTCGAACCTGAAAGGGGGAGACAAGAAAAACTATCAGATGGATCCGGCCAACAGCGATGAAGCCATTCACGAAGTGGCGATGGATATCAATGAAGGGGCTGACATGGTGATGGTGAAGCCCGGCATGCCATACCTTGATGTGGTGCGCCGCGTGAAATCCGAATTACAAGTTCCTACGTTTGCGTATCAAGTGTCTGGCGAATATGCGATGCATAAAGCGGCCATTTTAAATGGTTGGCTCAAAGAACGTGAAACCGTAATGGAGTCATTATTGTGCTTTAAACGCGCTGGGGCAGACGGCATTTTAACCTATTTTGCTAAAGACGTTGCGCAGTGGCTGGCAGAAGATAACGCCAAAACGGCACAATATTTACATCAAGATAACTAAGTTGTGAATTTAGTCTGGGGAGCGAGTTTTTCTATCTATTTGAAAATCAATTAAAAAAAGATTTCATGAAATAGATGGGTAGGTGTTTTTAGCATGATTAGAAAATAAATGAGATTTTTTCTCATTTAGGGGTTGATAATTAAATGATAATCATTATTATTAACCCTGTCTTAGGGAATGGCGAAGTTCACAAGGACGTCGAGTTTACGATTAACGAATTGCTAGGTGTTAAAAGTAACAAGACAAATTGGCGACGAACTTGCGCAAGTTCTTTTTGACACGACATTGCTCACATTGCTTCCAGTGTAATTTATAGCTTTATCGTAAGGCTGAATGAATCACTTCACTTAGTTTTACCTGTTTTTGCTAGGCGACATCCTCGGGTGTCGCTTTTTTTATCGCTCATTTTCAAGAGGATGCTTTTGTTGTGAATAAAAGGCCATCGATAGTCTTTTCCACAATCAATGATCGTAAAAAGATCATGACAGGAATGTTCGATCTTTGTTTTATTCATTTATAAACAATAAGTTAGTGATATTGTTTTCCTCGTTAATCACTGTTTAATAACCAGTGGATAAAAACTATGAACAGAGTTATCCACAGCATGTCATTTGCGGTGGTGGACAAATCAGCAAAATGTTTCGTTGCTCAAGGTGCATTGGCGTGGAATCCTCAAGACAGTCATGGCATCCTTAGCCACTACATTTCGTACTCGCTTTGGATTGCAAAAGACTATGGCTCGCATACCTGACAACCCGTTCATTCTGATTGATGGCTCTTCTTACCTTTACCGTGCATTTCATGCCTACCCAGGCACCATGAGTAATGGCGAAATTCCAACTAATGCTGTCTATGGCGTGGTCAATATGCTCCGTAGCATGATGCGCCAGTTTTCCGCTGAGCGTATGGTGGTTATTTTTGACGCGAAAGGAAAAACCTTCCGCGATGATATGTACCCACAATACAAAGCTAACCGTCCACCAATGCCTGATGATCTACGTTGTCAGATTGAGCCGTTGCACAATGTTATCCGTGCGATGGGGCTACCGCTGATATCGATTGAAGGTGTCGAAGCCGATGACGTGATTGGTACGCTAGCCTCTCAAGCATCGCAAGCAGGCATGCCAGTGCTGATCAGCACTGGTGATAAAGACATGGCACAGCTGGTGGATGAGAATGTCACCTTGATCAATACCATGACGAATGTGGTACTTGACCGTGAAGGGGTGATTGAAAAATTCGGTATCCCTCCCGAGCTTATCATCGACTATCTGGCTTTGATGGGCGATAAAGTCGATAACATTCCTGGTGTACCGGGTGTCGGTGAGAAAACGGCGATTGCGTTGCTGCAAGGCATTGGCAGCCTAGAGCAAATTTACGATAACCTCGAAAAAATTGCGCTACTGGGCTTCCGTGGTTCTAAAACTATGGCGCAAAAACTGGCGGATAACCGTGAAAACGCATTTCTCTCTTACCAATTGGCCACCATCAAGCTGGATGTCGCTTTGGAAGAGAAACCAGAGACCTTGTGCAAAACCCAGCCCAATATTGATGAGTTGATTAAGCTTTATGGTCAGCTCACGTTTAAATCTTGGTTAACAGAATTGCTGGATGGTGGTAATGGGGTGATTGACGCTGATGAAAAAGTGGGTGCGGTAAACACTTCTTCTTCACAATCAAAGGAGATGGATACAACCGCCGCCACGATTGATCGCAGCCAATATCAAACCATTTTAGATGAAGAGACGTTTAATGCTTGGTTAGAAAAACTGAAAGCGGCAGAAGTGTTTGCGTTTGATACGGAAACCGACAGCCTCGATTATATGGTAGCGAATTTAGTTGGCCTCTCTTTTGCAATCGAAGAGGGCGTTGCAGCGTATGTTCCTGTTGCGCATGACTATCTTGACGCACCAAAGCAACTGGACCGTGATTGGGTACTCGCCCAACTTAAACCCATTTTAGAAGATGAAAGCCAAGCCAAAGTGGGGCAGAACCTCAAATACGATGCCAGCATTGTTGCGCGTTACGGTATCAATATGAAAGGCATCAAGCACGATACGATGCTCGCATCTTATGTGTACAACAGCGTCGGTGGCAAACATGATATGGACAGTTTGGCGCTACGATTCTTGCAACACAGCTGTATTTCATTTGAACAGGTGGCGGGCAAAGGTAAAAACCAGCTGACCTTCAACCAAATCGAACTTGAGCAAGCGGCACCGTACGCTGCGGAAGATGCTGATGTGACGTTGCGACTTCATCACCGTTTGATGAGTCATATTGAGCAAGATGAGAAGCTCAATCGCATCTACCAACAGATAGAAGTACCTCTTGTTCCCGTGTTGTCACGTATGGAACGCACAGGCGTGATGATCGATGATATGTTGCTTGGCGCGCAATCGCATGAAATCGCTGCTCGTTTAGAGCAACTAGAACAGCAAGCGTTTGATATCGCGGGTCAACCTTTCAACCTAAGCTCACCAAAACAGCTGCAAACCATTTTGTTTGAACAGATGGGGCTACCGGTGATTAAGAAAACGCCAACAGGTACACCTTCCACCAATGAAGAAGTACTGCAAGAGTTGGCACTCGACGGTTATCCTCTGCCTAAAGTAATCATTGAACATCGTGGTTTAGCTAAGTTGAAATCAACCTATACCGATAAACTGCCTAAAATGATCAACCCAACCACAGGGCGAGTGCATACCTCGTATCACCAAGCTGTAACCGCCACTGGTCGTTTGTCTTCAACCGATCCAAATTTGCAAAACATTCCGATCCGTAACGAAGAAGGACGCCGGATCCGTCAAGCCTTTATCGCTCCTCATGGCTGGAAAATTCTGGCCATCGATTACTCGCAAATTGAGTTACGCATTATGGCGCATTTGTCCGGCGATAAAGCGCTGCTTGAAGCATTCCAGCAAGGGAAAGATATCCATGCAGCGACCGCGGCTGAAATTCTTGGAGTGAGTATTGAGCAAGTCAGCAGTGAGCAGCGTCGCCGTGCGAAAGCGGTTAACTTTGGTTTGATTTACGGGATGAGCGCCTTTGGTTTAGCCAAGCAGCTCGGCATTCCTCGTTATGAAGCCCAAGAATATATGGATAAATACTTTGAGCGTTATCCTGGCGTGATGCAATACATGGAAGATACACGCTCTACGGCTAGTGAACTTGGCTATGTTGAAACTTTATTTGGTCGCCGTTTGCATCTGCCTGAAATTAAATCGCGTAATGGGATGCGCCGCAAAGCCGCTGAACGTGCCGCGATCAATGCTCCAATGCAAGGTACGGCTGCGGATATCATCAAAAAAGCGATGCTATTAGTCGATGCTTGGATTGAGGAGCATGGACAGGGACGCGTTAAACTCTTGATGCAAGTGCACGATGAACTGGTGTTTGAGGTGCAAGAGACGGCTTTAGCCGAAATTGAAAGTAAAGTACAACAATTGATGGAATCAGCGGCAACGCTAGCGGTGCCATTGGTCGCGGATACTGGTCATGGAGACAACTGGGATCAGGCGCATTAGTTGTTTTTTAAGCAGAATTAGCTAATTTATATGAGCCGACGCACAAATGTCGGCTTTTTTATGGCCTAGAAACAAGTGTTCTTGATTTTAAACTTTGTGTTGTTTAATAAAATTTTAATGAAAAAAAACTACAAAAATAGTTTTCATTTCTGACCATTTGTTATACATTAACTCTCGTAGGGTACAGAGGTAAGATGTTCTATCTTTCAGACCTTTTGTTTCACGTTATTGGATTAGGCTGATTCAGCCGCCCCAGTCAGTATTTGACTGGGGCGTTTTTTATTGGGCCAAAGAAAATATTCATCACTGTTTTTTTACGAGAATTTAGGTGATACAAACACACTATTCTATTGCTGAGTAGTTACTTTATTTCTTTTATAAACACCCAATTCTGTAACTGGCTAACAGTCACACTTTGATTATTTCTAATGAGAAATCAAGTTCGCCTCAAACACAAAGAACATGTTTAAATCTCATTAATATTCATTATGTTATGTTGATTTTATTGCGGTGAGCCAGAGGAGTGTTCTGTGGGTGAGTGAATTGATGACTCTTTGACCTATTGAAAAGTTGGAGGGATTAAGGAATGCTTAGCAAAACAATAATAAATTACCTCCTACTTCTCTCCCGTTGCCCCACCAGGATGGTGGGGATTTTTCTCTTTGCCGTTCGCATTTGGATTTAAAGCCTATAAAAAAGCCCCACGATTAGGTAGGGCTCTGTTGGAGTCACGATGTTTAGTGTTCTTCAGAATGGTCTGGATTCTCTTCTATCTCTTCTAAGTGAGTTGAGTCACACTCATCCATCTCTTCCACTGTTTCTTGCTCGGCTAAATGTGCGAGTGCGGGTGCAAACCACGTATCCAATTTGTTACGCAGCACATCGACGCCTAAGCCTTTCAATGATGAAAAAGCATCGACAGTGACATCGCCGCCAAAAGAGCGTGCCTCTTCACGAATTTTTAACACTTGAGCTTTACGTGCGCCACTTTTTAGCTTGTCCGCTTTAGTCAGTAGTACTAGTACTGGGATGTAGCAATCGACAGCCCAAGAAATCAATTGTTGGTCGAGATCTTTCATCGGATGGCGAATGTCCATTAGCACAACCAGCCCTTTTAAGCTCTTGCGCTTTTGTAGGTACTCACCTAATGATTTTTGCCATTTTTTCTTTAGTTCCAAAGGAACTTGAGCAAAACCATAGCCCGGTAAATCCACAATATGACAACCTTCAGTGACTTTAAATAGGTTGATCAGTTGGGTTCGACCCGGAGTTTTACTGGTTTTAGCCAAGCTCTTCTGATTCGTTAAGCGATTCAACGAACTCGACTTACCTGCATTGGAGCGTCCTGCAAACGCAATTTCGATCCATTCATCATCAGGTAGATGACGAATGTCAGGCGCACTGGTAATGAAATGCGTGTTTTGATAATGAATTTTTACGCTCACTGTTAACTCCATCTCGACTTTGTGTAGTCGATTGATTACTTTTTTGTGAAATTGTGTAAAATAACCGTGCTCGGCATAAGGTCGCCTATTGTACCATGAGTCGCCACTGAGAGTGAGTAGCAACTGCAAAGTGGTACTGGAAGCTTGATAATTATAAATGGAATGTCATGAAGAAATTAGCGCTAATCTTGAGTCTTTTAGCCAGCTGCTCAGTGTGGGCCCAAGGCAGCATTGAAGCTGGTAAAGCAAAATCCCAAACGTGTGTTGCCTGTCACAGTGCTGATGGCAATAGTCTACTTACAATCTATCCTAAAATTGCTGGTCAGCATCAGAAATACATAGAGAAGCAATTGCATGATCTCAAGCTGGGAATGACAAGCGGTGGCAAACAAGGTCGTTACGATCCCGTAATGAGTGCCATGGCGATGCCTCTTAGCGACGAAGATATAGCTGATCTTGCAGCGTATTTTGCATCACAAACTATTTCAGCGAACTCAACGCCTGAAGACGTTGCAGTGAAAGGAAAAGCACTTTATAGCGCAGGTGATGCAGAGCGTGGTTTAACCGCTTGTATTGCGTGTCATGGTCCACGTGGTAATGGTACTGAGCTTTCAGGTTTCCCTAAAATTTCTGGTCAGCATGCTGACTACATCAAAGCTCAACTGCAAAAATTCCGCGATGACGCTCGTAATAATGATATGAATGCCATGATGCGTGATGTCGCGAAAAAGCTCAGCGACACTGACATCGAAATACTTTCTAAATACGTTGGCGGCCTTCACTAAACCCTACACCGTTCGAGCACTGTTGTTTGAAAACGCCTTAGCACTGAGCTAGGGCGTTTTCTTTTGTGCTGAAGAAAACGTAATTTTTTGCTCAATGATCGGCTTACCTATCGCTTTTTTTATCTTTTTTTGCCTAGCTGGTGAAAAAATACGCGCTGACTCTCCACTCTAATGCCACTTTCTGGTATGTTGCGCATCCCTGTTTGAGGATGTTACATGCACATTTGCCCATTATGTTTTAGTGAACAAATAGTTCCTTATTTTGCCGATAAAGTTCGCCCTTATCTGCAGTGCCAACACTGTGCACTTGTGTTTGTTAGTCCTGAACATCGTCTTGACGAAAAAGCGGAAAAAGCATTTTATGATTTGCATGAAAATAACCCGCAGGATAGGGGTTATCGCCAGTTTTTGTCACGCGTTTGTGCGCCGATGTTGGAGAGGCTTTCTCCGGCATCTAACGGGTTAGATTTTGGTTGTGGGCCGGGGCCAACCTTATCCATTATGTTGGAAGAGGCTGGGCACACAATGTCGTTATACGATATCTTTTTTCATCCAGATGAAAAGGTGTTGCAGGCGACCTATGATTTTATGACTGCCACTGAAGTGATTGAGCATTTACATAAGCCGCACCAAGTTTGGCAGCAATGGTTAAATTTAGTTAAGCCAGGAGGCTGGATTGGGTTAATGACCAAACTAGTCAAAGACGTGGAGGCGTTTGCTGGGTGGCACTACAAAAATGATCTCACACATGTGATCTTTTTTAGTCGTGAAACCTTCCAGTACTTGGCCAAGCGGGATGAGCTTGAACTTGAATTTATTGGTAATGATGTAATTTTACTGAGGAAACCCCAGTAATGAGCCGTAGTAAAAAATCGAGAAAGCCGGGTTCAGCCGGTGAAGGCGACGTGATTGTCACGCGTAATCGCAGTGAGGCAGATGTTGAAGGTCGTTTGCGTAAGCGAGTTAAAAAACAGAAAGGTCTGAAAGCGGGTAGCCGCCATTCCGATGGTTCAGATCAGCAGCAGCGAGAAGCCGCTAAAGCGCGCGATCCACGTTTAGGCAGCAAGAAAAAAATTCCTCTGGTGGTTGAGCCAGCGAAGAAAATGACCAAGCAAGAGCGTCGTTTGTCGGCTGAGCAAGAGCTCGAAATGCTGGAAAATGATGCGCAATTGAACGTGTTGCTCGATCGTATTGATAATGGCGAAAACCTAGGTGCCGGCTTACAAAAATACGTTGATGAGAAACTCGATCGTATTGAAGCACTGATGAAGCAACTTGGTCTGTATGCTGAAGAGCAAGAAGATGTTTTCGAGCCAATCGTGACTGGCGGTAGTGCCAAAAAATCACGTTCAGATGATGATTTATTATCAGATTTTGAAGGCTTCGACCTAAATGATTTAAAAGGATAGAAAGTGCCATGAATGTAACCTTGTTAGCCATTGCTGGTGGAATCATTATTCTCGGCTTAGCGTCTTACGCTGGTTACCTTCTGCTGCAACTGAAAAAGCAAAAGGATTTGCAGCTTCAACATCAAACATTGGCCATTGAAAAACGCAATGCAAATATTTTTGATAGCGTAAATACGCTTTGCATGGCTGGGATTCAAGGCCAATGTGATCTCTCCGAGATCAGCATCCGTGTCTACTGCATTATGGATTATGTTCAAGGCGAACAGAGAATCGACTTTGATAGTTTGTATCCCGCTATTTCCGAACTTTATTATATAGTGAAGGATATGCCGCGTGGCGAAGAGCGCAGCCAACTCGCTAAACAAGAGCGAATGAAGCATAACTTAGTGCGCCAAAAGGCGGAGGCCCGTTTAATGGATGCGATTGTTGAAGAGTTAAAAGTTCTGCAAAAACGCATTGCCCCTTTGAATAGTCAAATTCCGATTCAAATGATGTAATGGCTCGACTGCCTCTTTCGAGTGAGTGATCGCGTTAGCAGTTTAGAACATTTATACACAAATTTCGTTTTGTCACCCGACGTCCATCATTGTCATGTGGCAAAATAGCCCGTCAAAGTTTCGAACGGAAAGCACAGCATGTCTTCGCAAGTCGTACCCAGCCAACAGATCGTATGGGATCAAGCTGTTTTAGATAAGTATAACTATTCAGGCCCGCGTTATACCTCTTATCCTACAGCACTTGAATTCCATGAAGCATTTACTATTGCCGATTATGATATGGCGTGTGCCCAATACCCTGACAGGCCACTTTCGCTTTATATTCATATCCCGTTTTGTCACAAACTTTGTTACTACTGTGGTTGTAACAAGGTGATTACCCGTCATTCGCATAAAGCCGACGACTATTTGGATGTGCTTGAACATGAGATTCGCCAACGAGCCTCTTTGCTGCATGGCCGTAGAGTCACACAACTGCATTTCGGTGGCGGCACACCAACCTTTTTAACTCAATTGCAAATTAGCCGTTTAATGGCCATTTTGCGTGGTGAGTTCCGCTTTGAAGATGACGCAGAAATCAGTATTGAAGTTGATCCGCGTGAAATCGAGTTAGAGATGCTTGATCACCTGCGCAGCGAAGGATTTAATCGCCTGAGCATCGGCGTACAAGATTTCAACAAAGAAGTGCAAAAGCTGGTGAACCGCGAGCAAGATGAAACCTTTATTTTTGCTATGGCGGAACGAGCTAAACAACTGGGTTTTCGCTCAACCAACCTTGATCTCATATACGGCTTGCCTAAGCAGACTAAAGGCTCTTTTGCTAAAACATTAGCGCAAGTGTTGGAGATGAAGCCGGGTCGATTGTCGGTATTTAACTACGCGCACATGCCGCAGCTATTTGCTGCGCAGCGTAAGATTAAAGATGAAGATCTACCTACGGCGGAAGAAAAACTGGCCATATTACAAGACACGATCGCGACCTTAACGGGTGCTGGTTATCAGTTCATTGGCATGGACCATTTTGCTCTGCCCAATGATGAGTTGGCCGTTGCGCAGCGTGAAGGTGTTTTACATCGCAACTTTCAAGGTTATACCACGCAAGGTAACTGCGATTTAGTTGGCTTTGGTGTCTCAGCCATTTCAATGATTGGGGATGCGTATGCGCAGAACCAAAAAGAGCTGAAAAAATACTATGAGCAAGTTAATGAGTTACGTCATGCACTCTGGAAAGGGGTGGCACTGGATAGTGATGACTTACTTCGTCGCGAAGTGATCAAGCAGCTTATCTGCAATTTCAAATTGGATAAAAGCCAAATTGAAGCACAGTTTAACGTGACGTTTAATCACTACTTCAAGCAAGATCTTGAGTTGCTACAAACTTTTATTGATGATGAGTTAGTGGAAGTCGATGGAAAAGAGATCCGCGTTACTTTGCGCGGGCGGTTGTTGATCCGCAACATCTGCATGTGCTTTGATAAATACTTGCGTGTTCGTGCTCGTCAGCAACAATTTTCGCGGGTAATTTAACGCCCTTACCATGAATCATAAAGCCACTGCTTGTCAGTGGCTTTTTCTTTGAAAAGAGGGATGAGTTATGGCGTCAGGTATTTATTCGCTGCAACATCCCACAATGCTTTGATTAATGGGTTATCAAGCTGCGAGCGTTTGCAGCACACACCGAGCTGAAATGGTTTCACGGGCGCTAATTTAAGGCGCTGGATCTTATCTCTCACCGGGCTATTGTTGATCACTACATCCGGCGCAATGCCGATACCGCAACCGAGCGCGACCATGCTGACAATCGCTTCATGCCCTGAGCTCTGCGCGTAAATATTGGGTTTGATCTTCATTTGTTTAAACCAGGCATTGGCTCTATCTCTTGCCGTTCCCGCTTCAGGAACAATAAAAGGGACAACTGACCAATCGGGTGTGTCATTTTGCAGTTGTTCGATAAAGCTACTGATCCCGAGCGGCGCGATCACCGATAAGGGTATTTCACCAATCGTTTCAAATTCAACGCGAGCTGGTAGCTGTTCGGGCATGGCTGAAATGGCAATATCCGCTTCATCATTCAAAATCTTATCAATCGCTTGAGCAGGATCGCCAGTCAAGAGTTTGAACTCAATATACGGATGGCGAACTCGAAAATCGGACAGTAACTGAGGCAGGTGGCTATAGCTGGCGGTGACTGAGCAAAACAAACGAATTTCACCTTGTAATACGCTGTTTTGGTTTTTCATTTGTACGTTATATTGCTGCCACTCTGTAATGATTTTGAGTGCAACAGGAACCAGTTTACTGCCTGCTGGCGTTAGCTCAACGCTACGATTATCACGCACAAATAAGCTTTGGCTAGTTTCTTCTTCCAGCTTCTGGATCTGCCGGCTGAGCGCGGATGGGCTGATGTGCATCGCGGCGGCGGTCTTACTGAAGTTTTTACTCTCACACAGATGGATAAACATCTGCAGGTTTTTAATGTTCATAAGTTAATCACATCACGTTGCATAAATTGCAATAACTAATTGTGAATATATCACTTTAAGCAACTTGATGTCTGCTTTAGTATCAGTTTATTCGGTTCTAGAAACCGACCTGATGGAAAGAATCTTTAAAGGAGAGCGCTAACATGGCTAACTATTTCAATACCCTAAATCTACGCCAACAACTTGACCAACTTGGTCGTTGCCGCTTTATGGATCGCTCTGAGTTTGAAAGCGAAGCCGAGTACCTCAAAGGTAAGAAAGTGGTGATTGTCGGTTGTGGTGCGCAAGGTTTAAACCAAGGTCTAAATTTACGAGACTCTGGCCTTGATGTCTCTTATGCATTGCGTCAAGCGGCGATCGACGAACAGCGTCAGTCCTATAAAAATGCTAAAGAGAATGGTTTTGAAGTGGGTAGCTATGAAACGCTCATCCCTCAAGCAGACTTGGTCATTAACCTAACGCCAGATAAACAGCACAGCAATGTTGTCGAAACCATCATGCCGCTGATGAAAAAAGGTGCAGCATTAGGGTATTCTCACGGTTTTAACGTGGTTGAAGAAGGGATGCAGATCCGTAAAGACATCACGGTTGTGATGGTGGCGCCTAAGTGCCCGGGAACCGAAGTGCGTGAAGAGTATAAGCGTGGTTTCGGCGTGCCGACTTTGCTTGCTGTTCACCCAGAAAATGACCCTCAAGGTGAAGGTTGGGATATCGCAAAAGCTTGGGCGGCGGGAACGGGCGGTCATCGTGCTGGCTGTTTGGAATCCTCTTTCGTTGCCGAAGTAAAATCGGACCTTATGGGCGAGCAAACCATCTTGTGTGGCATGCTACAAGCGGGTTCGATTGTGTGCTATGAGAAGATGGTAGCAGAAGGTATTGACCCAGGTTACGCAGGTAAACTGCTGCAATACGGTTGGGAAACGGTAACCGAAGCGCTGAAATTTGGTGGCATCACTCACATGATGGATCGCCTATCAAACCCAGCAAAAATCAAAGCGTTTGAGCTGTCTGAAGAGCTTAAAGACTTGATGCGCCCACTGTACAACAAACATATGGATGACATTATTTCTGGTCATTTCTCTAGCACTATGATGGCTGACTGGGCCAACGATGATGCTGATTTACTGGGTTGGCGTGCTGAAACCGGTGAAACTGCGTTTGAAAACTACCCACAGTCTGATGTACAGATCACTGAGCAAGAGTACTTCGACAAAGGTATTTTGATGATTGCCATGGTTCGCGCTGGGGTTGAGCTGGCATTTGAAGCTATGACGGCCTCCGGTATTGTTGAAGAGTCAGCTTACTATGAATCCCTGCATGAGTTGCCACTGATTGCCAACACAGTAGCACGTAAGCGTTTGTATGAAATGAACGTGGTTATTTCTGATACGGCAGAGTATGGTAATTACCTGTTTGCCAATGTCGCAACACCGTTACTGCGCGAAAAGTTCATGCCAAAAGTATCTACTGATGTGATTGGTAAAGGCCTTGGTGAAAGCTCGAATTTCGTTGATAACGCGACCTTGATTGAAGTTAACGAAATTCTTCGCAACCATCCGGTTGAGTACATCGGTGAAGAGTTGCGCGGTTACATGACAGATATGAAACGCATCGCTGTCGGTGGCTAAAGGCTAATTCACCTTCCGGTGGTTAAGAAGGGGCCGAGAGTTCGCCCCTTTTCAATGACGAGAATGATGACGTAAAGCTCCAGACTGACTGGAGAGAATAAATACAAAAGCAAACACAATATAAAACAAAAGGCTTGGTCGCCGTTGACCAAGCCTTTTTTATTGGGAAATTTTTATCTCACCGGGCAATATTATTTGGTGGTGATTTTCGCTTCTAGCTCGGCCAATTTTTGCTCCATTTCAGTGAGCTTTTGGCGAGTACGCATCAATACTTGAGTCTGTACATCAAATTCTTCACGGCTCACCACGTCCAATTTATTTAATTGGCCTTGGATCACTTGGCGGATTTTTTGATCAACGTCGGCACCCAAATCTTTTACGGGTTGAGGCATTGAATCGTGAATTTGTTTGGCAATTTGCTCAAGTTTTTTAGGATCAAACATAGCGGCTTACACTCCTGTCAGTTTGTCTCCATTCTAAGCAATTGAGCTGAGAATGTCGTTATTCAAGGTAAGAAAAAGGCCACTGAGGTGGCCTTTTTTGAAGCAGTCTTAATTATATGGTGTTATTTATTTTCAGCGAGTCGGCGTTGTGCTGCTTTGGCCTCGTCAACTCTGGCTAGCTTTTCGAGGTCTTTATCCTCAACAAACACAGGCAGTGGCTTATGTTTTTCGGCTAGATAGCTGTAAATCACAGGCAGTACGAATAGCGTAAATAGTGTACCAATCGCAAGACCTGCCACAATCACAATACCAATACTAAAGCGCTGAGCTGCACCTGCACCCGTTGCGTACATCAACGGGATCAAACCTGCAATCATCGCTGCTGTCGTCATTAGAATTGGGCGAAGACGCACTTTAGCTGCCTCCATCACCGCTTCGATGCGAGACTTGTTATGGTGTAGCTGCTCTTCTTTCGCCACTTCACAAATAAGAATACCGTGCTTGGTGATAAGACCAACCAGTGTAATCAACCCTACTTGCGAGTAGATGTTCATGGTTGCTGCGCCCCAAGCCAATGCAATTAATGCTCCGCAAATGGCGAGAGGTACAGATACCATGATAACCAATGGATCTTTTAACGACTCAAATTGAATCGCCAGTACCAAGAAGATGATGGCGAGTGCCAAACCAAAGGTCGCGTAGAGTGCGCTTCCCTCAGTCACGTATTGACGTGCTTCACCCATATAATCGTGGTTGTAGCCTGCGGGCAGTTTAGTCGCGGCAACATCCTCAAACCACGTAATCGCATCACCCATTGCAACTCCTGGGCCCGGTACACTTCCGACGGTTGCCGAGTTTAGCTGGTTAAAGTGCGGCAGTGAGCGCGGCTCTGCAATCACATCAATGGTAATTAGGCTCCCTAATGGGATCATTTTTCCGTCAACGGCACGCACAAAGTAGTGATTCATCGATTCAGGGTTGAGGCGATATTTACGTTCAACCTGCGGGATCACTTCATAAGAGCGGCCATTGAGATCGATGCGGTTGACATAGCCATCCGCCATCATGGTCCCTAATGTCGTGCCAATATCCTTCATCGTGATGCCATAAACCCCAGCTTTATCTTTGTCGATATTAATTTTCATCGTCGCAGAATCGTAATTGAGGTCTAAATCGGAGTACACAAACATCGGGCTTGCTTTCACTTCTGTTAGCACTTCAGTGGCAATAGCAAACAAACTTTCAAAGCTATTGGGTGTAGTGATGACAAATTGAATTGGCAATCCAGAGCCTGCACCGGGAAGTTCAGGCATTTGGAAGGCCGTCACGGCCATGCCTGGAATATCTTGCACTAAGGTGCCGACTCGAGTAGCAACCTCAGCTTGGCTTGCCTGGCGTTCACTCCAAGGTACCATTGAGGCAATACCAAACGCTTGGTTGGAGCTTGGAACACCGGTAAAGACTTGAGCAAACTGAACTTCTGGCTGTTCAGACAGAATCGTATTCACGTCATTCATGGTGTTTTGTAAATAGTCCAAGTTCGCATTCGAGGAACCCGTACCAATTAACATGACCACGCCTTTATCTTCAGAAGGGGCAAGCTCACTTGGAATGAATTTGAACAGCATAGGCAGGCTGGCAAACACGATCACCGCAAAGGCAATCACGACAGGACGGCGCTGCATTACTTTCTCGAGTAATTTCGCGTAGCGGTTACTCATTGAATCAAGCAATCCATGCACTTTTTGTTCAAACTTGTTGGGCTCTTCGTGCGCTTTAAGCATTTTAGAACACATCATGGGTGAAAGTGTCAGTGCAACAATACCTGAAACAAATACAGCACCAGCCAGTGTGAGTGCAAACTCTTTAAAGAGTGAGCCTGTTATGCCACCCATCATCGCTATCGGTGCATAAACGGCGCCCAGTGTCAGCGTCATCGCAATTACCGGAACGGCGATTTCACGAGTACCAATAATCGCGGCACGAAATGGTGATTCACCCAGCTTAATGTGGCGGTCAACGTTTTCTAGTACAACGATTGCATCATCCACCACAAGGCCGATAGCCAATACCATCGCTAGCAGTGTCATCAAGTTCCATGAGAAGCCCATTCCCTGCATTACCATAGCAACACCAACTAAGGAGAGTGGAATGGTAACAATCGGGATGATAACGGCACGTAAAGAGCCTAGGAATAGAGTAATGACGACAAGTACGATCAAGGCGGCTTCAGCGATGGTTTTTATGACCTCGTGGATCGATTCATTGATCGCCACCGTGGAGTCATACATCACGTTCATTTCGATGTTACTTGGTAGATTACGCTTTAACTGCGGTAATAGATCCAGCACATCTTGAGCAATGTTGATTGGGTTTGCGCTAGGTGCTGCGTTGATGGCTGCTACAACCGCTTCTCGGCCGTTTGCACTTGCGCGGTAAACATCATGGCTTTTTTCTAGCGTGACGTTTGCAATATCACCTAGGCGAATAACATTGCCGTCGCCCGTTTTAACCACCAGGTTTTTCAGCTCATCGACATTTGACACTTGCGTATCGGCACTACCGTTATACAGCACGAATTCGCCAGTGGCTTGTCCTGTTGCTGATTGATAGTTGTTGGCATTCAGCACGTTCATCACATCGCCCGCAGTGAGCTGTAGTCCTGCCATTTTTGCTGGATCAAGCCAAATACGAAGGGCGTATTTCATGCCACCATACAAGTCAATCTTAGAGACGCCGTTGACGGTGAATATTTGAGGGTTAAATACACGCTCAAGATAGTCAGTAATTTGGCTTGAACTAAGTTCATCACTAGTGAAACCAATATACAGCACCGCGGTGGTTGAGCCGGTAGACATAGTTACCGTCGGATCTTCGGCCTCTTTAGGAAGCTGTGAGCGTACCGAGTTCGTTTTTGCTAACACATCTGAAAGTGCAGCGTTGGGATCGGTATTGAGCTTCATCGTTACGGTAATCGTTGATTTACCCAATACCGAAGAAGAAGTCATATAATCAATGTTGTCGGCTTGTGCGACTGCTTGTTCCAAAGGTTGAGTGATAAAACCTTGGATTAAGTCGGCACTTGCACCGTAATAGCCTGTACTCACTGTAACAACGGTATTCGTCATTTCAGGGTATTCACGAACCTGCATTTTGAAAATAGCTTGAAAACCAAGCAGAGCTATCAAAAAGCTGATCGATACCGCGAGCACTGGACGTTTTATAAAAACATCAGTAAAACGCATGATTCCTCCAATTACAGCATCGGTGTTTCAGCAGGTGGTGTAGTCGCATTACTTTCGACTACCCGAACTTTCGAATGGTTACTTAAGCGCACTTGACCTGAAGTGACCACGATGTCTCCATCTTGTACGCCCTCTAAAATATGCGCCACAGCACCTTTGCGTTCACCTACTTTTACAACGCGCTGCTCTACTCGTTTAACGCCATCTTCTTCTTTCAACACGTAAACATTATCACCATACAGGGTGAAGGTAATGGCGGTTTGAGGAAGCGTGACTTGGTTTTCTAATTTCGGCAGGATGATGTTGGCACGAGCAAACATACCGCTGCGTAGTTTACCGTCACTATTTGGAATATCGGCTTGCACTTGGATTAAACCACTTTGAACGCTAACGGCAGGCTCAATCGCAGTAATGGATCCTGTAAACGCTGCATTAGGATAAGCATCGATAAAAATATCTACTTGCTGGCCTAATGAAATACGTGAAATATCCGTTTGTGGAACGGTAAAGCGCAGACGCATTACACTGGTATCTTCCAAGCGAACAATATCGGTGCCTGGCTGTAGGTATTGGCCTAAATACACATTACGGATACCCACCACACCAGCAAAGGGAGCTTTGATTTCACGACGATCAATGGAAGCTTTTAAACTTTCAATATCTGCAGACAAAGAGTAGTAGTTTGCTTCGGCTTCATCATAAGCTTCTTTTGAAATCGACCCTTTAGCGAATAGACCTTTATAGCGTTCGTATTTCGCTTTTGCAGCAGGTAGGCGAGCTTGTGAGCTTTTTAAATTAGCTTTCTCAACCGCAGAATCAAGTAAAACTAAAGGTTGGTCTTCCTCAACTTGTGTCCCTGATTCAAATGAAATCTTATCGATCACGCCGCTGGTTTCAGATGTCAGTGTCACGCCTTGATTGGGTTCAATAAAACCAATCGCTTCAATCACTGGGATCCAATCAACAGGAGTTACATCAGTCACTGTCACTGGAAATTCAGGTTCAGGACGGTTGGCCATGAATTCGGCAATTTTTTGTTGTTTAAACAGATTAAAACCTATCACGCTACCAAACAGTAGGAAGGCGATAAGTAACATAAAGAATGTCCACTTTTTCATTCTAGTCAGAACTCCAAGTTAGTGTTGAGTAATTGCATCCCAACTGGCGTCAATCACAGCACTGAGTGCGCTGTCATCCAGTTGATAACATTCCATCGCTTTTTTACGGGCAAGGGCGACCGTTGTTTCGAAGCTTAAAGCAGACAAAATCTGGTTATCCAACGGCTTGAATAATCCCTGCTCTTTACCTTGATCAAATAGTAAATCCACTTTGGCAAACATTTTTCGCTCAAGTTCCTTAACATTGCAACTGATTGTTGTTGGCAATGATTCATATTGAACTCGGTTGCTGAGTGTTGCACTGCTTGATTGTGCTAATTCCCAGATATTAAGCCACATCATTTTAAAGCGTTCTTTCAAAGGCATCTCATCATCAATATTGGCTTGCACCGCGTCAGCAATGTGCTGACAAACGTGTAAGCGAACTGTCACGAGAAGATGATCTTTGTCATCAAAGTAACGGTAAATTGTTCCCGTTGCGACACCGGCTTCTTTGGCTAATTTGTGCATCGATAAGCCTTGAAATCCAGATTCAGCGATCAGCTTTTCAGCGGCCACCAATATCTGCTGGTACTTATCCACGTGAATACAGTTAGACATGCTGACATCCCACAGTGAATGAACGTTCATTCATTATAGACCAAACTATAGCCCCTTATGCAATACACTAGTGTAGTAAAATGACAAAAATCTTATGGTGAATGACGTAGTAATCAGTAAAGCGCGGCATTATCATAGACGGCCCAAATAAAAGTGATACGAGTACCTCATGAAGCTGAATCCAAGACAAGACGAAGCCGTCAAATATGTATCGGGCCCATGTCTAGTATTGGCGGGGGCTGGCTCGGGTAAAACGCGCGTAATTACCAACAAGATCGCTTACTTGGTTCAACAGTGTGATTATAAAGCGCGCAACATTGCTGCCGTTACATTTACTAACAAAGCCGCTCGAGAAATGAAGGCGCGGGTAGCACAAACGCTTGGAAAAGCTGAGTCAAAAGGGCTGCTCGTTTCCACATTTCATACTTTAGGCCTCAATATTATCCGTCGGGAATATAAATTTTTGGGCTTGAAAGCGGGGTTCTCTCTGTTTGACGACCAAGACCAGCTTGCGCTGCTCAAAGAGTTGACAGAGAAACAGCTCGAGGGCGATAAAGATCTGCTGCGCCAATTGCTCAGCACCATCTCCAACTGGAAGAACGACATGTTGACGCCAGAGCAAGCGAAAGGTTTTGCTCAAGGTGAACAACAACAGCTGTTCGCTTACTGCTTCGATCTTTATCAAAAGCAAATGAAAGCGTATAACGCGCTCGATTTTGATGATCTTATTTTAATGCCGGTGCTGTTATTGCAAAACAACGCCGAAGTTCGTCAGCGTTGGCAAAATCGCATTCGCTACTTGCTGGTGGATGAATATCAAGATACCAATACCAGTCAATACGAGTTAGTGAAACTGTTGGTTGGAGAACGTGGCCGTTTAACCGTGGTGGGTGATGATGATCAATCCATCTATTCTTGGCGAGGGGCGAAACCGCAAAACCTCGTGTTGCTGGGGCAAGATTACCCAAATCTTAAACTGATTAAGCTTGAGCAGAACTACCGTTCAACCAGCCGTATTTTGAGAGCGGCCAATATTCTGATTGCTAACAACCCACACGTGTATGAGAAAACGCTTTTTTCTGAGATCCCTGAGGGTGAAAAACTCAAAGTTTTGCTAGCGAAAAATGAAGATCATGAAGCGGAGCGGGTCACTGGTGAACTGATTGCGCATAAATTTCTCAATCGCACCGAATATCGTGATTACGCGATATTGTACCGCGGTAATCATCAGTCACGCTTAATTGAAAAATCGCTGCTGCAAAACCGCGTGCCTTATAAGTTATCCGGTGGAACGTCATTTTTTGCCAGAGCCGAAATTAAAGACATCATGGCTTACCTCAAAGTATTGGTGAATCCTGACGATGACAATGCTTTTTTACGCATTGTGAACACGCCAAAACGAGAAATTGGCCCAGTCACGTTAGAGAAATTGGGTAGTTACGCCAATATGCGTGGCAAAAGCTTGTTTTCGGCCAGTTTTGAACTTGGCTTAGAGCATCATTTGTCTGGAAGAGGGCTCGACAACTTGCGTCAGTTTACGCAATGGTTAGTAGCTATCTCAGATCAAGCTGAACGAGGCAATACCGTTGAAGCGGTGCGATCGTTAATCCGAGATATTCATTATGAAGATTGGCTGTATGAAACCTCTTCTAGCCCCAAAGCGGCCGAAATGCGTATGAAAAACGTTTCTGATCTCTATTCTTGGATTGTGGCCGACCTTGAAGGTGACAACTATGACCAACAAGAAAAATCACTCAAAGAAGTTGTACAGCGCTTAACCCTACGCGACATGATGGAGCGAAGTGAAGAAGAGGATGAGAGTGATGCCGTTCAGTTGATGACACTGCATGCATCGAAAGGCCTTGAATTTCCTTACGTTTATTTGATTGGCACTGAAGAAGGTATTCTTCCTCATCAAACCAGTATCGATGAGGACAACGTCGAAGAAGAGCGTCGTTTGATGTATGTCGGGATAACTCGCGCGCAGCGAGAACTGACTTTTACTATGTGTAAAGAACGTCGTCAATACGGGGAACTGCTTAAACCCACACAAAGTCGTTTTTTGGATGAATTACCCTTTGACGATGTTGAGTGGGAACAGAGTAAAAAGCCAGTAAGTCAAGAAGAGCGAATGGCGAAAGGACAAAGTCATATTGCCAATTTGCGCGCTGCCATGTTTAAGAAATAGTGCTTAAAAAATAATAAAAACAAAGGTTTGGAATTAAAGCCAATCCTTTGTTTTATAGGGGTTAATGTATTAAAGACCTGCAATCATATGATCAATGGCGGCAACGATTTCGTCGTCAGAGCAATCCATACAGGTTCCTTTAGCTGGCATGGCATTAAAGCCTTGCAGTGCATGATTTTTCAATACATCTTTACCTTGGGCGATACGTGGAGCCCACTCTTCAGCATTGCCAATTTTAGGTGCGCCACTGATGCCTGTAGAGTGGCAAGCGATACAGAATGTACCATAAACTTGCGCGCCATCACGAGGGCCTGTCGGCTCTGCCGCAACGGGTTCACTACCCGCTAAGTAAACATCACCTACAGGTTTGATGCGATCAGCAATGGCATCGTATTCAGCTTGGCTGGTTGCCAATGCAACACTAGAAAAGGTTAAAGCAGCGAATAACACGCTTATGATTCGTCGAGACATATCCATTAAACTCACTTTATATTCCAAAGGTAAGTTCATGCTTACCTATTTATACTTAGATTTAGAGTGTGGCTGATTTAAAAGCCATTCAAGCTGTTAAATCAATGTAAATATTGGGTGATTATATCCCGATAAGTTGTTGCAATAAACAACAAGTTGCGATCTTCAAGGGGTGAGTCACATCCTTATTATAGAGGTAATAATGGTTATCTGATGAAAAAGGCGTCAAACGATAAAAAAAGTTGAAAAAGTACTAGACGCCCTAGTGTGAACTCCGTATTATTCCACTCCGCCGATAGGGCATGCGCCCGTAGCTCAGCTGGATAGAGCGTTGGCCTCCGGAGCCAAAGGTCGAAGGTTCGAATCCTTTCGGGCGCGCCATCCGGATGCTTATGTAAATAAGTAGCAAATTGGCAAAACAGTGGTGGCTATAGCTCAGTTGGTAGAGCCCCGGATTGTGATTCCGGTTGTCGCGAGTTCAAGTCTCGTTAGCCACCCCATTATTTGGTAACTTCGGTTTCCTTTCTTGGTGAAAGTCGAGAAAAAAGATTTACATCGATGAATAGACTAGTTTGATAGTGCATCATGATGTTAGGAATAGCGGAGCAGAGAGTTCTCTCTCGTTTATTCCAAAAAATGAATTTGTATCGGTGAATAGCGCAGCTTGGTAGCGCATCTGGTTTGGGACCAGAGGGTCGGGGGTTCGAATCCCTCTTCACCGACCACTTTTCTTTTCTTCTCATTGGTTAAAAATGAAAAGAAAAATAACGGCAAGCAAGCGGTTATTGCAAAGTTTGATGGTGGCTATAGCTCAGTTGGTAGAGCCCCGGATTGTGATTCCGGTTGTCGCGAGTTCAAGTCTCGTTAGCCACCCCATTATTCGGTAACTTCGGTTTCCGTTCTTGGTGAAAGTCGAGAAGAAAGAAATATATCGGTGAATAGCGCAGCTTGGTAGCGCATCTGGTTTGGGACCAGAGGGTCGGGGGTTCGAATCCCTCTTCACCGACCACCTTAATAAGCCTCAGTCGAAAGACTGGGGCTTTTTAACATCTGGTGTTTGGAGCCTTAATCAAGGTAATGAGAGCCAAAGTGGGGTTCGTCTGATTTTCAAAACCGGGCTCTTCACCGACCACCTTAATAAGCCTCAGTCGAAAGACCATTCTCTCTATTCAATGTTCGATTTCTTATTGACTCCTATCTCATTAAGTCAGTGAATTATCATGTTTAAAGGCTAAACCCTAAATTTTCCGTTCAGATGAATTCACTGCTTTTCTGCCTTTTCATTAGTTTTTAGTCTGGCATTTTGTTGGTTATTCTGGTTTTTGTTTCTAATGTGTTACGTGATATGCCGCAATATAATTTGAAATTTTATTCTGCATTCTTTTTTAGAATGCATGGTAAATTGGCATTTTCTTAGGCTTAACGTCTATGTTTTGGGGTGTATTACTGCGTGCTAGAATATTGGTCATACCAATGATTAATGCATATGTGGTGCATAAAAATACGATGTTACTGCTTTGGTTTGATTTGATATCGACTTTTTATCCTATCGATGTTGCTTTTCTGTGAAATATTTGCCAAATTGATGGCCTTGTTAATTACCAGAATATTGTACTGGTATGAATGGATTCATTTTTACTGGCTTTGAACGCTTTGTTGTTCAAAGGTAGTTACAGACAGGGCACAACACTGCCCAAGTCGTAGAGGTCTGGGATGTCACTTTTAGAAGTAAAAAACCTGCGTATTGAATACCCATCGCGTCATGGTGTTCACGTTGCTGTGAAATCGCTTTCGTTTAATATCGAGCGGGGTGAAATTGTTGGGGTTGTGGGAGAATCAGGCGCCGGAAAATCGACCGTAGGTAATGCGGTTATCGATTTATTGAGCCCACCCGGTCTTATTGCCAGTGGCGATGTGTTCTTAGATGGTGAGAAGATTTCAGGCCTATCGCCTGAGCAGATGCGCCAAGTTCGCGGCTCTAAAATTGGTTTTATTTTTCAAGACCCAATGACGTCGCTTAATCCACTATTTACGGTTGAACATCAACTGACAGAAACCATCCACGCCAATATGAAAGTGACTGAGGAAGAAGCGTATCAGCGTGCACTTTCTTTGATGAAGCAAGTGGGTATTCCTCAGCCTGAAAACCGTTTGAAGCAGTATCCACACCAATTCTCTGGTGGCATGCGTCAACGTGTTGTGATTGCCATTGCGCTGGCGGGTGAACCTGATCTTATTATTGCCGATGAACCGACCACTGCATTAGACGTTTCTATTCAAGATCAAATCTTGAGCCTCATCCGCGAGCTATGCATTAAAAACAATGTTGGTTGTATGCTGGTCACCCATGATATGGGTGTGGTCTCGAATGTGACGGATCGCGTCGCGGTGATGTATCGCGGTGACTTGGTTGAATTTGGACCGACAGCTAAAGTGTTGGGCGCTCCGGATCACTCCTATACGCGCAGTTTGATTTCCGCCGTTCCTCGCTCAGATAAAAAACTCGATCGCTTTCCGCTGGTGAGCTATATCGAAGAGGCAAGTGAGTTAAAACCACTGGATGTTAAAAACCATTGGTTAGGTCAGAGCCAAGATAATCGCCAATACACAGGCCCACTGCTGACAGTAGAAAACGTGAATTTACGCTTTACGACCAAAGACTCATTGTTTGAAAGTCGCCGTGAATATGTCCAAGCTTCAAATGACGTCAGTTTTGAGGTGTTTGAAGGGGAAACTTTTGGTTTGGTTGGGGAATCAGGTTCCGGTAAATCAACCATCGCACGCGTGATTGCGGGTCTGTACGCTCCAAACTCAGGCAAAGTCTGTTTTGAAGGGATTGATCTTACTGCGCTGAAATCGGAAAACGAGCGCCGTCCGATGCGCCGCCAGATGCAGATGGTGTTTCAAAACCCTTATACCTCAATGAATCCGAGAATGAAGATTTTCGATATCATTGCCGAGCCGATTCGTTTTCATAAATTAACCCGTAGCGAAGCGGAAACACGGCAAATTGTGCATGATCTTTTAGAGCACGTAGGCCTAGGTAAGATGGCGGGAGTGAAATATCCGCACGAGTTTTCCGGCGGTCAACGTCAACGTATTTCGATTGCTCGCGCACTCGCCACGCGTCCTCGCTTATTGATTTGTGATGAACCTACGTCCGCGCTCGACGTGTCTGTGCAAGCGCAGATCTTAAACCTATTGAAAGATCTGCAAGATGAGCTCAATTTGACCATGCTGTTCATCAGCCATGATTTACCTGTGATCCGCCAAATGTGCGATCGTGTCGGGGTCATGCAAATGGGGACCTTACTGGAGGTCGCCCCTACAGAGCAGTTGTTTAAGTCACCTCAACACCAATACAGCCAGCATTTGATTTCTTTAATGCCTGAGTTTACGGGCTTAAGAGAAGATGCAGTAACGGCGTAAGCCAAAAAAGTTACAGATAGAGATATCATGACCAAGCGTGCTTGGAATGAATAAACAGAAGCAATTACAACAACTAGGGATTTGGATTCCCGCATAAGGAGTTATGCAATGAAAACCATGAAAAGCAAACTAACAGTAGCTTTGATGGCGGCAGGCTTAAGCTTTGCAGCTAGCGCGGCCAATATTACCGTCGCTTATGATGCTGACCCAGTGTCACTTGACCCGCATGAGCAGCTATCTGGTGGTACGCTACAAATGTCTCACATGGTGTTTGATCCTCTCGTTCGTTACACCCAGACATTTGATTTTGAACCTCGCCTTGCTGAGAAATGGGAACGTGTCAATGATACAACGTTCCGTTTTACGCTGCGTAAAGGGGTGAAATTCCATTCAGGTAACGAAATGACGGCAGACGATGTGGTCTGGACGTTCGATCGTTTACAAGATTCTCCTGATTTCAAAGCTATTTTTGAACCGTATGAAAAGATGGTCAAAGTGGATGATTACACCGTCGAGATCGTATCCAAAGGCGCTTATCCGCTGGTTCTGCAAACCGCAACCTACATCTTCCCTATGGACAGCAAGTTCTATTCGGGCAAAGCGGCTGATGGTAAAGAGAAATCTGAAATTGTGAAGCACGGCAACTCGTTTGCTTCGACCAACGTTTCTGGTACTGGCCCATTTAGAGTGACTTTCCGCGAACAAGGCGTAAAAGTGGAATTTGAACGCTTTAAAGATTATTGGGATAGCGCATCAAAAGGCAACGTAGACAAACTGACCTTAGTACCGATTAAAGAAGATGCCACTCGTGTTGCGGCGCTCCTTTCGGGTGATGTGGATATGATTGCACCTGTTGCGCCAAACGATCATAAACGTGTGGAAGAAGCCAAAGGTATTGATCTTGTGACCTTGCCGGGTACGCGCATCATCACTTTCCAAATGAACCAAAACAGCAATGAAGCACTGAAAGATGTTCGCGTGCGTCAAGCCATTGTTCATGCCATCAACAACCAAGGTATCGTTGACAAAATCATGAAAGGTTTTGCGACAGCAGCTGGCCAACAAGGCCCAGCGGGTTATTCTGGTTATGACGCGAACCTTGTGCCTCGTTTTGATTTGAAAAAAGCGAAAGAGCTGATGAAAGAGGCTGGTTATGAGAAAGGGCTGACGCTCACCATGATCGCGCCAAACAACCGTTATGTGAACGATGCGAAAGTTGCACAAGCTGCAGCGGCGATGTTGTCGAAAATTGGTATTAAGGTTGATCTTAAAACCATGCCAAAAGCGCAATATTGGCCTGAGTTTGATAAGTGCGCCGCGGATCTGTTAATGATTGGCTGGCACTCAGATACTGAAGACTCAGCAAACTTCACCGAGTTCTTAACCATGACACGTAACGAAGAGAGTGGTAAAGGCCAGTACAACTGTGGTCACTACTCAAATCCAGAAGTGGATAAGTTGGTTGAAGCGGCAAACGTAGAAACCGATCCTGCGAAACGTGCACAGATGCTGCAAAAAGTCGAAGTGACTTTGTACAACGACGCAGCATTTGTTCCACTGCATTGGCAAAACCTAGCGTGGGGTGCGAAATCTACTTTAGATATCAAACCGATTGTTAACGCGATGGAATTCCCTTATTTCGGCGACCTAGTCGTTAGCGAGTAATTACTTAAGTTGGCCGCTCATGTAATGTGGGCGGCGCTTAAGTCACTCAAGGCATCCGCTTGGATGCCTTATTAAGATCTCTGCACTTTGCTTTATTTCAGTCGGGTCGAGTGTCGTTTTTTAGGCTGAATTTTTTCGTTCCTATTAAAGTTAATTCAATTTTAAAAAGAACCATCATGGATAGTTTAAGGGGCAAGGAATGTTTTCGTTTCTGGTCAAGCGCCTGTTTCAGGCACTGATAGTGATGTTTGTGATCAGTCTGGTGGCGTTTGCCATTCAGGATAACTTAGGCGACCCATTGCGTGAGCTTGTTGGGCAGTCTGTTTCAGAAAGCGAGCGCCAAGCGCTGCGCGATGAACTTGGACTGAATGATCCTTTCATTGCCAAATATACTCGTTTTATTACGGCCGCGGTGCAGGGTGATTTAGGCACGTCCTACTTTTTCAAACGTCCTGCGGTAGACGTTATTCTCGATAAATTAATCGCAACGTTAGAGCTTGTGCTCGGTGCGACCGTAATCATCATTGTCTGTTCCATTCCATTAGGGGTTTACACAGCCATTCATCCCAAAAGCTTCTTTACCAAAGTGGTGATGGCGGGCAGTAGTATTGGTATTTCTATCCCAGTGTTCTTAACTGCGATTATGTTGATGTATGTTTTCTCGATCACGTTAGGTTGGTTACCATCGTATGGACGAGGAGAAACCGCCAATTGGTTGGGTTGGGAATCTGGCTTTTTCACGGCTGATGGATTAGCACACTTGGTGCTGCCTTGTGTTTCACTGGCGTCGATCATGCTGCCGCTGTTTATTCGTTTAGTGCGTTCTGAAATGTTGGAAGTGCTGAGCTCGGAATACATCAAATTTGCTAAAGCTAAAGGCTTGGCATTGAACAAAATTTACTACCAACATGCACTTAAAAATACCATGTTACCGGTGCTAACCGTCGGCGGTGTACAAATTGGGACTATGGTGGCCTACACCATCTTAACCGAGACTGTTTTTCAGTGGCCGGGTACGGGCTTTCTTTTCCTTGAAGCGATCAACCGAGTTGATACTCCGCTGATCACCGCTTACGTCATATTCGTTGGCCTGATTTTTGTTGTGACCAACACCATTGTCGATCTGTTATACGGTCTGATTAACCCGACTGTGAACCTTACTGGAAAAGGAGCTTAATCATGAGCCAATTTGCTGCTGCTCCATCTCGTTGGGAGCGTTTTAAACAGTCTGATTTTTTGTACTATTTCTTGCGTGATAAAGTGGCGATGACCAGCTTCGTCATCTTTTTGGTATTCTTAACTTTGTCTGTCGCTGCGCCACTCATTGCCCCCAGTAACCCGTACGACCTATCATCGATTGATCTGATGGATGCAGAATTACCTCCCTCTTGGATGGACGGAGCCGATGAGCGCTTTGTTCTCGGCACGGATGAGCAAGGGCGCGATATTTTATCGACCATACTGTATGGTTCGCGTCTATCACTGACGATTGGCTTTTTGGCGGTCGGTTTACAGTTGCTACTTGGTATCGTGATTGGCCTTTCTGCTGGCTACTTTGGCGGACGTATTGATAGCTTTTTGATGCGTTTTGCCGATGTACAGCTATCGTTTTCAACCATGATGGTGGCGATCATTGTTTCGGCAATTTTCAAAGCCAGTTTTGGGAGTGAATTTTATAGTCAGTATGCGGTTGTGATGTTGGTGGTGATTATCGGCGTGGCTGAGTGGCCACAATACGCGCGGACAATTCGTGCGTCAGTGCTCGCCGAGAAGAAAAAAGAGTATGTGGAAGCGGCTCGTGTGATGGGTTTTAAATCGCCACGCATCATGTTTCGCCATATTTTACCTAACTGTTTATCGCCTATTTTGGTTATCTCAACTGTGCAAATTGCCAATGCGATCATGTCTGAAGCGGCACTCTCTTTCCTAGGTTTAGGTTTGCCAGTCGATCAGCCATCATTGGGTGCTTTGATTAGCATGGGCTTTAACTACATCTTCTCTGGCGCTTGGTGGATTACGGCTTTCCCTGGTTTTGTACTCGTCACATTAGTGTTGGTGATCAATCTGTTGGGTGACTGGCTACGCGATGTTTTTAACCCAAAAATTTACAAAGGGTGATGTGGCAATTGATTTTTGCTAAAGAAAATCCCTAAACTAAAAGCCGCCGTCAAATGCGGCTCTTTTTTTGCTAGTATTTTTGTTATACCCAACCCAAATCCATTGAACTAGGGAACATTGAATCGGTAATGTTGTCACTACTATTAAGCAAGTATATGGACTCAATATGATGACCCTGATGCGGAAAACGATCCTGTGTGTGACATCAAGCCTAACGGTGTTGGCGTCGCTGGCTTTATTTCAACCCGCTTGGGCGGAAGATTTTCTTTGTGATGCGACTCAAGCTTCTGTCGATCAGTTGCCCATTCTTGATAAAGCATGCCCAATAGGGCAAGGTTTATGGGGACAGAAAAAGCCCAAAGGGCAATCATCCACTTTTTGGATTCAGTGTGGCGTGTTAAATAAGCCATTATCTTTGCTGAAAGCCAAAGCGTTTTATACCCATATTTCTACCGATGTATGGCTAAAACCAGAAGCGAAAACGTATCGTTGCTTAATCGGTCCTTATACTGATTATGAGCAAGTAAAAAAAGAACTGCCTCTTATCCAGCAAATCCCCGGTTACAAAGAAGCTTTCATTCGTGAGGTTGTCAAAGGGCGCGCGCAGTCTAGCTCGCCGATAAAAAAGACAACTTCCGTTCAAGCAACGTCTGCCGCAAAACAAATCACCAAAAAGTCTTTACCGAAACCACAAGTGGAAATGGCGAGTTCGCCATTATCAACGAAACCATCAACCAAAGCGCCAGCTCTTAATGTTCCGCCAGCGGTTGAAATTCGTTTGAGCACCACCGCAAACGGTTTGCAGTTTGTAGTGCCTCATTTACGTTCGAGTGATGAACAGTTCTATATGGAACATGGCCTAGCATGGAGCCGCCTAAACTATGAGGTGGCAGAAAAAACCTGCCAAAAAATGGCGATGCGCTTGGTAACGGAAGAAGAGTGGCAACGCCTTTTGGATTCAAAACAGATGGACAGTAACCAATGGCCAATGCACTTACCTTATTGGGGATGGTCGCAAAAAGGGCTTTTTACCAACGGTAAAGTCAGCCAACTGAAAGGTTCCTCATTACTCAATGTGATTTGCGTTAAATAAGTGTCTCAGTTTGCCGTCAGAAATGGCGGCAGCGCTACTCTTTCTTTCCCTCTTCGAGTAACTGTAGATAGCGTTGTTCGATAAAATCTTTTTCTTTACTGATGTGATACAACTGTTTTTTCATCGCTTCGACATCGACAGAAGTGCCACTTTGTTTGGCTTGCTCTTTGTATTTCTCAATGGTCTCTAGTAGTTCTTTTTTCTCGGCTTGATAATTTTTTGCCATTTCGTAGAAATCACCTGCTTTACTGATCTTAATGTATTCCGCTTCTAACTGTTCAAACTCTTTTTCGATGGTGGCTTTTTCTTCTTTCAAACTGTCAACGGTATCAGCTTGAGCAAAGAGTTTTTTACGAGTCACTCGTAGCCCTTTCACACTTTTATCGAGATCGCCTTTCAGTTTGCGGATCAACTTATGCGATTTACTCAATTTCTCATTGAGCTCATCAATTGAAGCCTGATCTTCTGCACTAATGCCCTGAGAAGAGGAATTTTTGATGAGAGAAACCTGTTGCTCGAGCGCTTTTTGAATGATGATTAAATCATTCAGAGTCGAGCTATGCTCTGCGGTGTAGTTCAACGCATTTTCAACGGATTGTTGGCATAAATGAAGCGTGTCTTCATCGCTATCACTTTTATTACGAGTAAAACCATGCGCAAATTTCCTAAACTCACGCAGGATCAGCAGTAGGATAAAAAACCAAGCCAACAAGATAATAAGCCCGAGATCGATCGCTAAGAGCGATAAAACCTTTTCGGTGAGGAACTCTTGTATTGGCATCACATAAACCCACTTTTGTTGCTGTATTTTCAGGTAAGTTTAGTTGTTGTAAAAAAATGTGCCTATACTTTGAACAAGTTAGGTCATAGAAAAATATGCTGTGAAGATTCTCATTGTTGATGACAGTAAAGCGACACTTGAAATAGTCAGACGTGCCTTAGAGGCGTTTGGCTACCGACGTTTGTCCATTCAAAAGGCAGACAATGGTAAGGCCGCACTCAAGCTGATTGGCAGTTGGCAGCCGGATATTGTCTTAACAGATTGGCATATGCCCGGCATGACGGGGCTGGAGCTGACACAAGCGATAACCAAACGTAAGCTCGGGATAAAAGTGGCAATGCTCACCACGGTGGCCGATGAGCAACAAATCAAACAGGCGCTTGAAGCTGGAGCGTCGTTTGTGTTATCGAAACCGTTTGACGATGGTGAACTGCACCAAAAGTTGCTTCCTTTAGTGCAAGGAGCGGAAGAGAGCTGCATTGAATTAGATGAAATGGTTGAGCTGCAAGATGAGTTGGCTTTACCAAAGCTTTCGCAGTTAGAGAAGCTGCTAAAAAGAGCGGTAGGTGCTGATATCGTGCTGAATAATATTCGTCGCCAATTGTTTGATGAGAGTAAAATTCCTTGTTTGATGGCAGTCTATGAAGATGGCGAAACGCAAAAGCCGCGCGCGGTGGCACTGCTTGATATCTACGCCGTTTGTGTCTTTGCTAAAGGCAACCCCAGCATTACCAAAGAGCAGCTACAACAAGCGGTACACAGCAAAATGGTCAGTAAGGATATTCTCGATACTTGCCAGAAAGTGTTAAGTGCTTCCGCATTAGCGTTTCTTGATAATCAAACCCGCAAAAGCTTGAAGTTAAAAAACATCAGTTTTATCCCTCAATCGTTTGAAAAGCTAGAAACCCTATTTGCCAAAGAAGCGGATAAACGGGTCGATTTTTCCTGCCAAATGGGGGCGTTAGCCCAAGGAAAAATTACCTTGGTGGGATTTTAATCATCTTTAAGAGCATATTCTGAGGTTATCTTTATGACAGGATGATTTTTGCTATTGGGTATATTCTTAGATGATATTGATGAGCCGTTATTCATGAGATATAAGCAAAATTGCCACTTAGTGACTATATTTAAGTTATTCCTAAAAGTATTTAACATTAGGATTAATTGATTAATTAAAGGAAGCGATATGATAAAGTTTATACGGATATTCATCATTGGTTGCTTAAGCCTATTTATGTCAGCCCCACTTTTAGCGAATGTTACGTGGGAGGGGCATTGCCGAGATAGAAAGCCCTATCTTTATTTTGAAAATGGTGAGTGTAAAGGCCCTGGTGGTGATGTGATTAACCAGGTTATTCTTAAGTTGGGGCATAAAGTCCATTGGACAAAAGTTCCTTGGGCAAGAACTATTGGTGTCGCTCCACAGGGTGGAGTTGATCTTATTCCTCTGCACTCTATGGATGAAGAGAGAGAACAGTTTCTTCACCCATTATTAATGGGGTATGGTGAAAGAGAGGTGTTTTATTTTACTCGGACGAACTCGGATATTGATGCGAATAGTTTTGATGAAATTGTCAGCCGAGGTTTTGTTATTGGTGCACTCAATGGCAGTTTTTATAGTGACCAATTTAACCAAAATACAGACAAATTAAAAATCAGTTTTGTCACTAGCGTAGAACAAATTATTAATATGCTAGAGGCTAGTCGCATCGATCTTGCTATCACCTCCGAACAGCATGGGCTTAATCTTTTTGAAAATGACCCTAAATTAAAGAAAATAAGTTATAAAAACATTTACCTAAATGGTCGTTTTTTTAGTGTGCCTAAACGATCGACGAACTATCAGTATATCGATCAGCTAGAGAGTATTTTAGCTGAAATGCGTCGTTCCGGAGAGATTACTAGGATATACGAATCTTATAACTTAGAAGCCCCAATTCAGAAAGAGTAGATTGAGGAATATTACTTTTTATTTTTATATTTCATTGCGATATATCTATTCGTAATTTAAACAGCAGCGAGGCGGTTTATGACTCGCTGCTATTTTACGATAAAGAATATATTTAGTTTCTCATGGTACAAACATACCATTTATATTCTTCTCTGGAAATTTTCTGGAAACCTTGTGATAGCAAGCTATAAGGACAGTTTTCCAGAAAAGACAAAAAATGGGTTAAAATTTAAGAATATTTAAGTCTGGAAAATCGATTTTCCAGACTACAGAACAGATTTAAAAGACAACGTTCCATAATAATTTTACGGTCGGTATCATCAGCAATATAAATCCAGATATATACAGTAGAGAAATCAGAGCCCTAAGCATATCTCGGCTGTATACCGTACAGTTCCAGAAATGATTGTGAAGATCTATTGTAAGAGTCCTTAGTGTTGATTCATCTATGCTCTCTGTTGATTTTGAAGATGATTCAAATTGTGAAATATTGACAAAAACATCATGCCTTTCCTTTGTACCACCGTATTGTTTTTCAACAAAAGACGAGAGTCCTAACAGTCTGGATGGTGTAATATGTTCAATGTTTTCTTGTAAATACTCACGATTAGAATGGTACTCTTTAGCCAGTGAAGGCGCTGATAAACTGTATAGCCCAGACGCAAGTGCAATAGAGATCAATCCGAAGTAAAGAAAGTAACTGTTTGAGATCGTGGCTTCGGCTGCTTGCGTGGAGTCAACTCCAAGAACGGATGACGCTAAAGTGAACCACTCTTGGAATTTTTCACTAAATATAATCATGTATCCCATTATGGGTGTCAGTATAGTTAGTTTAACGGTATTGCTTTCCCCAAGAACTCTCAATGCCTTCCAGCTAGGTATCAGATATTTCATTACTTACGTCCTTTCCCGTAGTACGCAGTAGTTAACTCTCCAGCAAGAGCTCTAATTCGAGTATAGCTAGCACGTTTAGATACGTTGATTAAGGAGCTTACAGTTTTATTTTTAATTGTAACCTGATCAAGTTTATATTTTTTTACTATATCATCAACCCAATTCTCACTTGGTTTTGAAAGAGAAAGTTTGTTTAGAATTCGAGTGTCGCTAGGTAGAACATGGTTTAGATAATATTCCCACCGATCAGGCGTTAATAAATCCAGCAAGCGTTGCGCGTCAGCTCTTGCAGACCAAGATACACCATATGAGTTTCCGAGAACGACACATAGTAAAGCGGAGATGCATGCAGGTAGTGCTGGTGTAGGAATTGTGGAACCTAAGCTGGCTAAGTTTCTAACAGGAGCAACTTCGTTGTAAAAATTATCTGTACCCTCATGAGCTTTGATTATCTCGTCAGCAGCTTTAACGAAAGAGTCACTTCTTAAGTTTTCTGGGACATAATCAAACCCTTGTACTTTTAAAAGAGTTTTCTTAAGACCACTAACAGATATATTTTTTCCTGCTGCAAAGCTCTCCGCGTAAGTATGACCTACTTGCCATTTTTCAGAATCTAGTAAACTTGGCCACATTAGTGGTATTAGCAAATTACTATTGGCTAGAGTGTGCTCCAATGATGCTCCGCTAGATTTTTTAGCGGCATTCATTAGAACACTTATAGTTAGTTTATAGAAAAAGTAAGGAGAACTTTTTAGCATATCGACTTTAGGGTCGGTGGGTAAAAGTGTTATTGTTTCAAGTGCTTCACGAAACTCTATAAACGGAGCGGCAACAGGAATCTTTGGTTTTCCCAGCACTGCTTTTATGCAAGCTTTTAGAGACATTATAGCCTCTTCTTTGTTTATATCTTGCTGTTCACTTTCTGCCATTTCGAGAGTTGAGAAGTGGGTAATTAGTTCATGAGAGTGCCTTAATCTCATGGCCTCTGTTGAGCTGATCATTCCCAATTCTTCTGCAATCTTTATCGACTCTCGTGTTGTTATGATGTCATTTATATCATCATCTTCAGTGACATCAGTTTTACCTAGCATTTCACCGATCAAACTAACACCAACAGTGGATAGCTCAGCTTTGAGGGCATGTATTGTGCGAGACCAAAGGTAATTCATGCCCATTTCATAGTAGCCATTATCCAAAGCAAAAGATATTTGGTTTTTGTCTTTTGAAGTTAGCTGTAGTGCGCACTCTGCGATATCGGCAGCCGTGACTGCTGTTTCCGGAATTGTGACGAGGTTATCTGGTTGCCAGAGTACAACATTACTCATTGTTAGCTCCTTTAAATTGAGTTAAGCCATCTTGTGATTGCATATAAGCTGCGCAAAGTTTTGTATTTAGGTGTGAGCACAGAGCATCAAATGCTCTACTTCTCGCTCCGCCAAATGAGTTTGCGTGGGAAGATTGAATGAAGAAGTTAAAACCTAATAGTTGTGCTTTTTGATTGAAGATGACTATGCCGTCAGTATTTAGCATATTTTCTAAAATGTGACTAAAGCTGATTAATGCTCCAGCCTCTTTATCTTCATTTACACATAGACTTACCAATTTTTGGAAGTCGATTGTTGGAGATAATTGAATACCATCTCCATTGAAGGTATCAGGGATTTCTTCGTCATTTGTGACTGCGATTAAGCAACCATGGCTCTTTTTGATCGCCTCTGAAAGAGCATTCGTTAGGACCTTTTCCACAAACTCCTTATGCTTCGTAACTTCTCTAGTTAGGTGGCAAACTAATTGTGAAAGCTGGCTTTGTGTTGCTGGATGAGTGCTGCTAGACGGGCTCAATGATATATATAAAGTAGAGCCTTGGTTAGATCTAACTTCGACCCTATCGGGTGTAATTTGGTGTATTTTAATTGTGTTATATGGAACATCACTAGCAAGGATTGTTTCATCAATAGAGATCGCTATTGGATTAATGTCGCCTCTAAATATACCGTATTGGACGCTTGATTCTTCTTGGGCAATGTATATGCACCATCCACTGTTAGCCAAAGGAGCACACTTTTTAAGGGCAGCCTTAATTGCATTTGGCAAGTTGTTTTCACTTCCAATCTGCATCGAATCTTGTCCAGGCAACATTTTAAGTGCAAGCTGAAGATTATTAGTGAGATAGACTTTAGGGTGAAGTTTTGTGCCTTCTTCTTGATATCTAGATATATTAAAAACCAACTCTGTCAGAGCTGCATTTTGTTCGTCAGGGCACGTGAATATTAGTGATTCAGCACAAAAGCTTTTAGTGCTATCTAACAATGTTGAGTGTAGGTCTATATGGGTCATTTTCAGCAATATATCCTTTCATATGCATGATGGATGATATATCAAATGAAGGCTATTTGTCTTTCGTTGTTTCTAGACCTAATTGATTAATAACTTCAAGCATATGTAGTTTCTGTACTTTAGATAGTCTACCTATTGCTATCGCGATGTTAGCTGATAATTCGTCTTCACAAAAAAAGTAGTTGAGCGGAACTCCAAGCTCATCAGCAATCAGCTTAAGCGTGTGGACGTCAGGTGTGTGTTTTCCCTTTTCGTATTGATTCATCCTAGGACTAGCTGAACTTTCATCCATACCTATGCGAACTCCCAACATTTTTTGTGAGAGTTTGGCTTTTTTACGCGCTTCTTTGAGGCGTATTGGGATTGGGTTGTCGAACGACACTTAGGATTCATATCTCTAGGCTCAATGTAACTAAGATTTTCTTAGTTTTACTGATTTATGTATACTAAGCAATCCTTAGTTTTATGGTTTTAGAATAGTCAATGAATCGTTCTCAAAAAATGAATGCGTTTATGCATCAACTGTTGATTGAAAAACAGATGGATAATTTTTCGGTTGTGGAAATTCGAGATGCATTGCTGTTGCTTGAAGGTGTTGATCCCGATCCTGAAGAAGCCCGGAAGTTCATTTATCGTCAAATTTTAGTACTTGAGAAAAAAGGTTGGCTGAGTTGTGAAGGGATCGGAAGGCAAAAAAAGTATTTCCAAACGGAACTCTTTCGAGGACTCGATATAATCTGCCGAGAGAGCTCATCGCCTAAAGTTCGGATTTCCCAACCGTCAACTTCAGCCATGGATGGATACTCGGTCTTGATGACAGAGCGTGGTGAACATCAGGGTGAGTTAGAAATTATTCTCGGTGAAATAGAAGAATATCAGTCGTTGAGTCAACGTTTTCCTGAATTGAGTACTCAAATCACACCACTGCTTAAGATAGCGAGAGAACGTTCCGCATTATTACTGGGTAAAATCAATGTATTAACCAATGTACTAACGTCGTTATCAGAAGGATGCGCTCGATGTTAAGAGATTGGCAAAGAGACTGTGCGATGAGAGCGTTAACAAAGTATCAAGGCGAACAGTCTCATTTTTTCTGTCAAGCAACCCCGGGAGCCGGTAAAACTATCCTAGCCGCCGAAATTGCTAAACGCTTATTGGCGGGCAACTTAATTGACTTGGTGTTGTGCTTCTCCCCAACGCTCAGTGTGGCCGACAGTATAAAAAGAACCTTCTCCAAGACATTACATTGTACGTTCAATGGTGGCTTAGGCTCCATTGGGCAATCACTGACCTATCAATCTATTCAATTTTTAAATGATGAATTTTGGCGGATCCTGACTAAATACCGAGTGTTTGTCGTTTTTGATGAAATCCATCATTGTTCCGGATCTGAAATAGAAGGCGCGAATGCATGGGGTCAGCAAATACTCTCCAAAGTTCAAGGGCTCGCCACTTATACGTTAGCGCTATCTGGAACGCCATGGCGCTCGGATTCCTTACCGATTGTGATGGCGGAATACAGTGACCCTGATGGCCAACTGCTCGTCGATTATCAATACAGCTTGAAACAGGCGATTGAAGACAAAGTGTGCCGTTCACCAAAGATTGTTTTGGTGGATAACGAACATCTCACCATTACTGGTAGCAAAGAGGCTCAATCGTTTTCTTCTATATTAGAGTTACTGAAACAGACAAAAACGTCATACCAGAGCATCATCCATAATGATGAAGCGATGGAATATCTCCTTGGTTTGGGCTGTAACAAACTGGCGAATATTCGTCTGGAATCGCCCAATGCCGGAGGGTTAGTTGTGGCGGCGTCGGTACAACATGCAAAGAAAATCCAAAAAATATTAGTGACTCAGTTTCATCAATCGGCTGCGATTGTTACCTATCGCCATGATGAGCCGCTGTCTGAAATTAATGCTTACCGTCATGGTAATACCGAGTGGATTGTCAGTGTCGGTATGATTAGTGAGGGGACCGATATCCCAAGATTGCAAGTTTGTTGCCATATCAGCTCAGTGAAAACCGAATTGTACTTTAGGCAAGTACTTGGCCGTATTTTGAGAGTGAACGATGAGCCGAACCAAGAGGCTTGGCTGTTCACTTTTGCAGAGCAAAGCCTTATCGAATATTCCGAACGCATTGAGCAAGATATTCCTGAAACCTGCCTGTTTGCGAAAATGGGTCAAAACGAAGCTTTCCACATCGACGGTTCGAATATCCGACCACTGCAATCGACCACTTCTGAACAGGATGACATAATCGTCCCCACTCTGGGTTGGAACTCTTCAATTAAAAATGGAACGTCAGTTGATGGCTCAAATGAGCCCTTTGATGAGTTACATTTAGGGCGCTTTAAGCAGCGAGTGATATCGGCGTTTGTGTAGTTTTTGACCGATAATGGTGGTGGAGTTTCTACTTTGTTTGGTCTGCAATTAATGATGTAGAAAAGCCTTACATATAAGTCGGTTACTGAACTAAAACTTACATTCTAATTGTGCAACAAGATGCTGGGCAAGTTTTTGCCTGTGATTTTTTTGGGTTATCATAGGCAATCCTAAATAATGATGGTACATCATCCCTATGTTTGACAAACAGCGTTCTTATTGTTGTCCATTTTGGAAAGACCCTGAAACCTGCAATTGCGCATCCTGCTATAACCAAAGAGAATGGGATAGAAGCAGTGCCGCACTTAATGTCGCTGAAGCTAACAATTTCAGATCATCGGGAACTGCAATTCCAAGTATGCAACCAATGCTTGAACCTGAATTGCCTAAAATGACGATGAAAGAAAGGCTAGAAGCACAAAGTAGGCAAAACCTTGCACAGCGTGAAAATAATTGGAAATATGTACAAGCCAATAAAGAGCGTTACGCCGCGCAACGAGCGGACCAATTAGCTCGACAAGCTCAAGCTGCTTATAATCTTACAGAGAAAGAATGGAATAAAGATCTAAAGGAAGATTTAAAAGCCTATTTAGAGAAACGACATACACAGGTTTGCATTTTCACTGTCGATGATGCAGCTAAATGCGCGATAAACATTTGGCAGCAAAAAAATATAGATGGTGAAACTATTGGCACTGAAACATTGAAATTGTTAGAAGAGATTCATTCTAAATTTGATATCGGTGTTGGCCTTGTTGCTGCTACAAAAGTAACAAAAGCTCTGGGTGGTTTAGGGGTGACCGTCAAACAATACTTAGATGCTAAAGGCAAGGAAAAAATCATCATATCTAGCCTTTGGAATGATAAAAAAATGCACTATGCAGTTGTTAATGGTTTAAATATAAAGAAAAACCATCCATATCCAATATCTAATCCAACGGTAAAACAATTAGGTGTTTTGGCAAAAGATACTGTGAATGGCTTTAAAAAAGGAGCGGTGTTAAGCATGATTATCTCCGCCGGAATAAATACAAATGAATTAGTATTTAATGATGATTATCATTTGGCTGATTGGTTTGGGCATGTTGGCAGTGATTTTTTCAAAGCAATGACCGTTCTTTCTACTAGTGCTTATGTGGTTAGCTTAACTGTAGGTTTGGGTATTGCTCTACCGATATTAGCAGGTGTTGTACTGTGGGTTGGTGTTGATTGGGCAATAAATGAAATTTGGGAATCATTTAAAATTGAAGATACTATTGTTGAAGGATTGAGAAATGCCACAAATAGCTAATAAGCTTATGTATTCATACGGTGCATTAGTGAGTTTAATTGGCTTGCCCTTCGCACTTTACTTGAGTTTAGAAGACCTTTTGAATGTTTATAAACTTGGTAGTAAAACCATAGAGTTAAGCTACTTTTTTGCTATTTCCCCCATCCTATTTTGGATTCTAGGTATTGTTATCGTAGGCACGTATTCATTATTTTTTAATAAAAGAATGAAGCTTTCACAGCCTATGAGAAAAGCGATAGGTATATATACTCCTATTGTTGCTGTTTCACTTTCTTTAGCCATGGGTATTTTTCTAAAACCGCTAATGGCCGATCATTTAGTAGCTCATGGGTATACATTGGAAAAAACTATTTCTGCTTCAGCACCATGGCGTTCTGACATTGATGTTTATACACGAAACGGCCAGTAATGATTGAACTAAAATTACTAAAGCATCAATTGCATTTGTAGGCGGACAATATGGTTTGTTATAAGTCCTTAAAAGTGTAACACCTACCTTAATAGTTAATATCTAAGATTACGTGGGTGAACTGAAAGAAAGCATAGTTCTTATAGGAGCAGTGTTTTCTTTTCTGATTGGGATCAAATAGGACGATGTTGGTAAGCTCATTTCTGCCCCGAAACGTTTCAGAGCGCGTCGTTTTCGATATAGAACTAGCTAATGTGCAAAGTATGCACATTGCTTATCAATCAACTATCGAGGAATTCCTCGGTAGTTGAACTGTTGTAATTTTTGCAATGGTTGCCTGAGCAAAGATAAAGCTCAGTTGTAACTCGCGTCTGCCCTGCTCAAACTTATCGGATTATGTTGATAAACCAGCATCCCGTGATTGCCCAATCCATAAATGGTGCTATCGGTGGGCTGGGTGCTACGCCATTAGATTTTCACTTGAAAGTTAATGGCGCAGCTGTGGTCGTGGTGGGAGTATATTTTAGACAGGACCCATCTACATTTCAGTTGTTATCACATAGTCATGCATCATTCGTTCTACACTATTTACGTGCCGTAACATATCCGCATTCTTTAAGTAGAATTTGAACCTGTTCGCTTTCGTAGGAACTTTGCAAGGAGTTGTCCCTGAGTCAACTGCCCACCTTTCTAGCAATGACCAAGCAAATACGGCTTTTTCAACCACAACTAGGTCTTCATTGTTACCCATTCCAAACTCGATACGAATAGCTTCTTTTCCTTTATCATCGAGATTGGGGTGCAGGCTTAATTGGATCGGGATCAGTGTATTCCACTCACTATCATCATTAACTGATGATAGTGAGTCTTCATTAGTATGTGTTATTCTTTCAAAGCGCGAAAAATGGAAACTTTTGAATATTGAAAGATGAGGGGCTTCTTTAATATCTTTTGCTCGAAAAACCCAGTTTAAACCATCAAAGAAAACTGTAGAGGGCTCCAATGTCCGGATGTTACGATCATGACTATTAGCAGATATGTATTCTCCTACAACACGTTTTTTGTCTGTAATAGCCCTAGTAATTACAGCTACTGCATCTGGATCCAAATCGGTCTTCAAATCACAAGCTCGTTTATAATACAGGGATTTGTGACTATGTAGCTTATGGCGACAGAAACCTTCAAAATGCATTTCGAGGGCCTTACGGGCATCTATAGCAACCAAGGGGGAATAAGTATCGAGCTTGATCTGGTGAGACTTCGGGTGAATATTATTTTGTTGAGTAAGTTGTTTATACTCATTAAGGTCTTTTGTTGCTAAAGGCTCAGATACACCAAATTCATCTACTATTTCTGTCCTATATATTCTTCCACTAAATCTAACCTTAAAGTCGATAAACGCGAGTCGCACTGCTCTTGGTTGGTTACCGGTTTCTTCGATTAAGTCACTTATAGTGTACATTCTGTATGTCTCTTTCAGTTTGTTACCAACTAAATTTAACCATAGTATAGCAAAAAATAGAGTTTAATCCTGGTTATTGTTAGTGGTATTTAATTATTTAGAGTTAAAAAATTAATCCATGCAGGTTAATTTTTTAACTTTTGGTTGATCGCTGCTCAATTTTTATGGCATAGTAATAGTATGGTCAATGCTAGATAGCCTTGACCCAAGATACTTTATTTGAATTTGCAGGAGAACCGTATGGCAACTAACGGAAAAACAGGCGATAACCGACGTCATGGTATGGTTCGCGAACGTTCACAAACTCAAACACCTTCGGGTCATTGGGTCAAGCGTGATGCGAATACTGGGCGTTTTACGGATGTGAAGCAAGATGGCACACCATTCAAAGGCGTTCGTAAAGAAAAATAAAAAGGCACTTTCAGTAAAATACTAAAAGTGCCTTTTTACTAGCGAAGTGAAATGTAGTCGTCATTGGCGTGATCGATTACAAGACCCAACACTAAGAGGTCTCAGGTCTCTATAGAAACCCAATCGCTCGGTGAGAATTGCGATACTACCTTTCTATAGCATTCACTTCAATCGTTGAGTTCCCTCTTTGTTAAGAAGTATGGAGGAATCTCTCATGAGTATTCGACCAAAACTCGTTGATGTTTGCGCGTATGTGCGTCGCCGTTTCGGCCGACTCGAAAACGTTTGTAAGCATAAACGTTCATACCCACGATAAGTTACATCAATTTAGTTTGGCGGGGTTACCCGCCCTATAGAAAGGTACAACACCTATGTTAGATCTACTGACAGATCCAATCGTGCTCGCGGTTCTCATTGGCCCGATCGCTGGTATTGTTTGGACAAAAATACTTAATGCAGATTTTCGCAATGGCGAGGGGCTGTCAAAGGACCATGTTAGAGTCTCGAATAGCGGGACAATATCCGCTAGCGATGATAGTAATATCCAGATTGGTCATGGCAACAACGTTACCAATCACAACCATAATTACAACGGCGCTCAGCCACCGAAATCGCAAGGTGACGGTGAGGTGTTCATCTTTGGATTACTAGGTGTAATCGCCGCTATTCTCTATATCCGCCATCGAGAGTGGGCTCTCGGGTTTAGTCTATTGTTCCTTCTTTTTAATGCAGCTTTCACTCTCGGCCATTTTGAATCCAAGAACACAAAAGTTATTAAGACCTTAGCCTATGGTGTTCTGTTTTACATTCTTTATTCCATCTATCGATCGCCCATAGACCCTTACTACGTCAGTGTCGTCCAAGCGCTAAAGGGGCAAGGATTAAAAGCTTATATCGAGGCTATTCGCTTGGATTACCTACCTTTCCAAATAATTTTAACTGCGATAAGTCAAGCGGGGGCTCTGTTTCTCACGGTGTTTGCGTCTCATGCGATTCGAACAACATCTGTAGAGCAGAGGTTCCTAAACAATCTTCAAAAGATAGGTGTGATGGTCATAGCATTAGCAATGCCGTTGTATCTACTTAATTTTGAGGCTGTGAATGCCCAGATCATAACTTTTATAGGAAAAGCCATATGAAGTCATTATGGATAGTCATGTTTTCTTTGCTTCTTTCTGCTTGTTCGGCCTCGATCCCTAAAGAAATCGTTGAGCTGTCCTACAAAATGGATAAGGACATGACGCATGTCGAACAGGCCTATATGGACTTGGTTCGTCAGCACATGGCTGTTCTTAAAAAGCAGCGAGAAGACTACTTGTACAACGAGTGGGTGCCTGCATTGTTGGAAGACTGGATAGTCAAAGGAATGCTGATTGAAATGGCTCAGGGGAAAGTGGTCTATGACAACCAAGTAGATGATTTTGTTGCCGTGGATACGCCTAATAGGTTGGTTCAGTTAAATGGTGTGAAGGAATGGGCGCTTGTTGCTACTGAAGAAATAGAGGCTAAACGCCGTGAGCTCATAGTGCCATTGGAAAAGGCTGAGTCTGTAATGTTAGCTGATATACGCCAGAGTTTTACATTAATGAGACAGGGAAATCAGACCATTACTGCTCATCTTAATAGCATTCGAGAGGTGCAAGATGTGCAGCATGACCTGCTTGAAAGTGTCGATTTAGAGCAATTACGAAATAATATCAATCAACAACTTAGTGAGTTATCGAATCAGGCTTCTAAAGGCTTAGATAAGGTTCGTGAACTCGATCAGAAAGCACAACCTTACCTGGAGAAAGCCAAATGAGTATGAGAAACCGAATTAAGAAGTCTGTAGCCACCGCAAACAGTCAATTGGCAGAGCGAGAGCTTCAGTTATTGTTAGACACTCGTTTTGATCTAGAGACGTTAAGTCCTGCGATTAAAGACCATAGCCAATATCAAGCCTTGATGGATGTGATACAAACGGCATCCGAACGTAATTTGAGTGTGGCTGAGTTTGAAAGCAATGTTCGCCAACTTGGTGAAGAGACTTGGCTATTGGCAAAAGACATTATCAAAGCAGTTCGCTAGGAGGACTTATGCAAATCGATATGCACTATTACGGGACATATTGTGTGGCTCGCGCCGCAGGCTTAAACCGAGAGTCGGCTCGTATTATTGCGACCGCAGCTCAGTTTGTAGACGACAACGCACAGCGAAACGGCATTGATTTAGCGGACGCTTCGGCTTGTCGAGTCGAAGCAACTGCGCATCACACTGCGGATGTAAGCAACATTGATCCTGAAGATCAAAGACAAGTTTGGGTGCCTTTCCATTTCTTACCGGGAAATGAAGGTAGTTCATTCACTGAGCGTTTGGTTTGTCGCAAAGACAGCGTGATTGCCCAGCAAATGTGTAAAAACCACATGGAGCAGGCCACAAAACCTTATTTCCTTGAATTACTAGGGATAATGGCACACGTCTACGCTGACACATTCGCACACTACGGTTTCTCAGGGGTAAGCTCTCGTCACAATCAGGTAGTCAATGACTCTTTTGAGTTCAGAGATTTAGACGAGCAAATGGAAGCTTATGTTGTGGGTAAAAAGGACACCTTTTTTGAACGATTTACCCCCTTTGTTCGCAACATTAAATCTCACCTTGCTGAGGAGTTGTCTGGTGCCTTAGGTCATGGGGGCGTGGTGACATTTCCTGACAGGCCATACTTGAAGTGGCGTTTTGAATACGACAGTGGAAGCGATTCTGGTTGGAGAGATAATCCTGCGACTTTCCTAGAGTACTGTCAAAAGCTACATTCGATGCTTTCGGCATTACCAGTGGAATACATGGAGCCAGAACAGAAGCAGGATTGGTCAGTACTAGAGGGAAAAGTAGAAGCCGTCCTTGCGTTCCAAGCTAAGGGTAATGACCGTATCGAAAAGTGGAAACGTGAAGCTCAGTACGGTGAATTACTCAATATCGCGGAAGATATTCCAGAGTACCGAGATTGGAATGATGGGTTTGAAGCTCTTAGTCATGGAAGTAGTGCTGAGGCGATGGAGCATTCGATCTATCGTTATTATCAGGCGGCGTCTTACCATCGTTGGTATGTCTTGCGAGAGCTTTTGCCACAACATGGTTTGATGGTGAGTTAGGATATTTTGGCCCGTAGGAGCGGGCCAATAGTACAATTTATTGGAGGGCAGCTTTAGGCATCCGTAGGATACGTTTTGAGCGTAAGATCCTGATTTAGTTAACTCGAATTACGCAGCAAAGTTTGGAAAGGCGCTGGTATCTCTTTAGATATAAGGGCTTCATGCTCTTGCCCTGCAAATTAAATGTAAACGAAGAGGTAAATTACTTTGACTACATCTGAGATGTTCCAGAGTTTTCTTGGAAATCTGACTATCAACAACGGTCAGGCGATAAGCGATAGGTACGGTGAGATTACGGCAAGTTTGAACAAAAAGTTTAGAGATACTGACTCGAAAACCGCCAACAGCCTTCAGGTTGGCTCCTATGGTCGATGGACAGGGATCCGAGGTATCTCTGACTTGGATATATTGTACATCATGCCTGCGGGTAAGTGGAACGACTATAAGGATGGCAAGCAGTCCAAGCTCCTTACTGATACCCGTGATGCTATCAAAGCCCGATACCCCAAAACTGAGGTAAAAGTAGATCGATTGGTTGTTCAGGTCGTTTACACGGACTTTATGGTTGAGGTTCAACCCGTATTTGAGCAAGCAGATAGAAGTTTCAAGTACCCGGATACATATCACGGAGGCTCATGGAAGATCACTAAGCCCAGAGAAGAGATTGAAGCAATGAAAGAGTTTGTGGATCAGAAGAACCGCAACCTCCGGAAGTTGTGCAAAATGGGAAGAGCTTGGAAGAACAAGTGCGGCGTTGCTATGGGGGGGCTCCTCATCGATACGCTTGCTTATAACTTCCTCAAGTCCAGCACCGACTATGACGACAAGAGTTACGCGTATTACGGTTGGATGTGCCGAGACTTCTTTAAGTATCTGGTTGATGAACCTGATAAGGAATTTTATGCTGCATTGGGGAGTCGTCAAAGAGTAACTGTAAAAAAGAAATTTCAACGCAAGGCCAAGAAGGCATATGAGCTTGCTCTAGAGGCTATTGATGCTTCTAGCGAGAGTACTCGGCATAATAAGTGGAAGAGCATATTTGGTCGTCCATTCCCTGCTGCGGAAAAGACTTGTGTTGCGAAAGCTGCGACTACATGGCGTGGCACTGAGCAATTCATTGATGACTTGTACTCACTCGATGTTAAGTATAGCCTTGTCCTTGATTGTGACGTTTCGCAGAACGGCTTTAGGGAGAGCTCGTTAAGGCATATGTTAGCTCGGCGGATCCCTCTTCTTGCCAAGAAAAAGCTGTTGTTTACGGTGACTGAGTGCTCTGTTCCTGAGCCATTTACGTTGAAGTGGAAGGTTCTCAATCAGGGGGCGGAAGCCGAACGCCGGGACTGCATTCGCGGACAAATTTTTGAAGATGAAGGTTATAGGCAACGAAAGGAGTCTACGGATTTCCAAGGCGAACACCTCGTCGAATGCTACGCGATAAAAAATGGTGTCGTTGTTGCGAGAGACCAGATAGCTGTACCCATCCAGTGATAATGAAAGGTGATATGTAACAAATGACTAATAGTTCTACTGGCTGCGCTTGGTCAGATCAGGAGCTGGCTTTAGAGGGTCAGCTTCGAGAGTGCTATGGACGAGTGGTCTATAGCCATAAGACTCACGAGAAATGTTCTGACATCCTGCTGTCGAGACTTGCTTGCATTAAAATGTGGCAAATAATCTTGGCAACTGTAACGACAGGTGGTTTTGCCACTGAAATTCTTGACATATGGAACATAGGGGTCTTCGTCGGCGGAACCGCATCCATAGTACTCTTGGTGCTCAATACGTATACCAAGGACTACGATCTTGGCGAAATAGCCCAAAAGCACAAGCATGCTGCAAATGAGATTTGGTTGATAAGAGAAAAGTACTTATCTCTGTTAACAGATTTCAGGGTTGGGAGTAAACCTCTACAACAGGTACAGGAAGAAAGAGATAGGCTGATGGGCGACTTGCATTCAATATACGTAGGCTCACCAAGCACTAACTTCACTGCATATACAAAAGCGCAGGATGCCTTGCAGAACAAAGAGGACATGACTTTCTCAGACGCTGAGATAGACGCTTTTCTGCCAAGAGAGTTAAAAAGAGGTTAGTCAATAACGGTGGTTTGTTACTCTGGCTAAGACAGGCTATGCATACCTAGCACTCACCTTATCTCTACTGACCAAGAGGATGATGTTCTTACTATTGAAGATAGGTGGAACTGTGCTAGAACTATTCGATGATAAACCTGAACATACTCTCTTTGGTGAGTTCTTCGGATAAGGTAACCTTCTCTGGGTGCTCTCCAAAAATCTTGTCTTCTACTGGTGCTTCGACTTCACTAACGGTCTTGATTTTCCCTTAGTTGCAAGGGCTTTTGGCTTGGTAAGAAAGAAAGAGAGTTAATTACTGTATTTAAGAAAATCTAATCTTAGGTGTACTAATTCATTCACTGTACTTCGGAAGTTGTTCAATATCGGATTCAAGTTCTGAAATCTTGTACTGATACTGCTGAATCATTAAGGCGAGTTGGTTGTGTTGGCTCGCCATATTAGAGAGTTGTTCTTTTAAATCTTCTGTTTGCGATCGGTATTTTTCTTTCAGGCTTATTTCTTTTTTTAACCGTTCTCTTAAGCTGGAAATCTTATCTTCATATGCGTTTTGAGCTTTGGTTTTCGGTGAGTTTTGGATAGCTGAGTCTTTTATTTTTTGTACTATGTCTTTGTAGTAATAGGCAGAGCCATCGCCTAGCCCTGCTTCTTCTTCTACCGCTTTAACTGAAATCTTCCGCGCAGGATCAATGCGGTGAGTTTTTCCCGATAGGATTCTTTTTAGTGCTTGCTCTAGTTCAACCTTCGTAATTTGGGATTTGCTCATATTTACCGTTGCCTATCTCAAACCTTGTGAATGGAATCTGAAATTTGTGGAGAACTTTTTCAGCGGCTCTGATTTGGGTAATAAAATGTGAATACATGGAAGCGGTTAACGAACCGATTGCTTCCATATCAATAACTTGTTTGCATACCCATTGATAGCGTTTGTTCCAGTTTTCAGCTTTTTCTTTATCTATGAGCTGATTTTCACAGCTCATACAGTTGGCTGGGGAACTAACCTTATGCATCTGGCATTCGTAGCCAGCCATACAGTAAGAGTGTAGCGTGCCTACAAGGGTTAATCGACCAGCTTTTACATGCCCATTAATCGCATCCCATGATTTATATTTTTTGTGAAGAGATATTCGGTTTTTATTGATTGAGCCGGCCATATGACCCATCAGTTGACCTGAATCCCAGCCTTTATACCATTCATGAATTTTTTGTGTCGTAGACTCTTGGATTACGTCATTGAGGAATGATTGAAGCTCTGTATCGATCTGTAGTGCTTTTATTTTGCTGGCAAGACCACCTTCTCCATACCATTCTGTTGTGGGTAGATCTAGGTGTTTGAACTGTTCTTTTATCGCAATATCGTGACAAAGGTTATGACGTTTTGAAAATACAGCAAAAGTTCTGCGTAGTTGATGAGTAGTTAATGGCCAGATATTACCAACTTTTAAATTCTCAGCGGCCCTTTGTGGCTCTCTATTGGGATTGATGAGACGAAACTCTTCAAGATCATCTTCAGTGATTATGGCATTTGCTTTTTGACATATGCGACGAAAATGTTTCCTCATATTATTGTCTTGTGTGATTACTGGTTTCTGTGATTTTCGTCCTTGTCCCAACCACAAGCATGAAGAGTTATACTCACTCATGGGATCTTCATCTTCTAACAACTGAATTCGCATGTATCTAGAAAGAGCTTCTGCAATATCAATGGCTTTTCCAGCTAGTTTAGTTGTTACCCACTCAGCAGGTTTTCCTCTTCCTTGGGTAAATTTATGATGCTCAGAGCGAAGAACGTAATATTTTCGACCATATATTTCTTTTTCTCTAAAGCTATTCGAGTTTAGACAATATAATTCTGAACGACGCATTCCTGTCAGAGCCCCACAGGTGATAAAGCAGACCGTTTGTAATTCAATAATTGCACTTTGGAGGTTGCGTGCATCTCTAGGAAGCTTATTGCCGAGAGGCGTATTTTCTAAATGAGCATCTATTATGGACTTATATTTTGAAGGCATATGTTTGTTGACTTCTACTCTGTAGTCATAAGAATCTTTGCTCATCCATTTCCAAATTCCACTTTCAATTTTTTCATCAACTCGCTTTTTTCCTTCGACGTAGTTCTCTCTTAAGTCATGTAATAGTTCGTGAAGTGCTTCTCTATATGGGTAGTATTCATCAATGATGTTAAAACAATAGCCGTATATCCTTTCCATTATTCTAGTTGGCATAGCATAAAATTGATTAGATCCTTCCTCTTTATTTTTTCCTGTTAATTCAAAGGAGAACTTAGTCGAATTTTGATCTGGTGGTATGGTGAATGTTATAGGAAGGTATCTACTAACTCTTTGTATACTGGTCAATGTATTATAGATTGCTGCTACTTGAGCATGCTGATAATTTTGGGATTGAAGGTGGTTACGAAATTCTAGAAAAACAATATTTGATGAAAGATCGTTAATAGAAGAAAAACCATTTTTTTCAATAAATTTATATACTTGAGATAGTTTTGAAAAGCGTGCGAGAAGTGTTGTTGGTTTAATAACTGCCCCTTTTCTATGATGACCGGATATGTAAAGCCATGAGAAACAGATAAGTTTCATCTCTCTAGCCAAGTTCTCATCTGAGAATGATGAAAATACAGTATGTTTTTTATGGACTATTCTGGTATCTAAGTAAGCGGAAAAGTTCCATTCTTCATCGCCAAAGTAGCTTTGAGGGCTTCCATCATATTTTTTAGTTACGACTACATTATCTAATTCTCTAAAATTTTTATTTACATACAACTCTATTACCTTTTTATATTCGGAAATGTTTTCTTTGAGTATATTTTTAGGTAGTTCAAACAATGGTGTCATAGGTAGTCCTTAAAAATCGATGTTGATTCCTTCTGGCCATAGAGGGTGTCTTCCTTCATTCTGCAGTTTCTTTTCTGCTAATCTTTTTACTTTGGGATGGATGGTGAAGACAATTCGATTGATCGAGTTTAAAAGGTCTGAATAGTTTTTATTAAAATGCTGCTCACTGAGGTGGTGAACTTTTGAATCAATGATCGATTCTCGATAACTCAGTAAACACCAGATATCCTCAACACTTTCAATGATGACCTGATTTTCACAATTGAAGCAATTATGAATGTCAGAACAAGCCAGGTGGTCAACGTTAAAGTCTTTCGGGCTGAAGTGATTCCTCCTTCGATATTTGTCAGCCTGACTGGAATAGACATTTTTACAGCCTGTTCCTATAATCGTTTTTTCGCCGTGCTTATCTGCATATTTTGCAAGGAACTCCTCGTACGGAAGAACTTCTACCCCCAACTCTTTTTTTGCAAATTCTTTTGCAGCATTAATATCTGAACATCGAGCTGCGCCTTCAATTGTGTGAGTTGCAGCAAGCAATTGTTTTTGGTTCTCAACCTGATTGCCAGAAGAATAGTGCTTTGATAACGTGTATGGGGTGTTGCCTAAGAGCAATGCTGTTTCAGTTGCATTTCCCGTTTTTGCTAAATAGCGGTAACTTCCACTGGCACGAAATTTCGAAGCCATTGGCCGTAGTGGCTCACCATCATCAGATTTTAGATCAAACGTCTCATACAGCCATTTAGAGAAGGTTTGTATATGTCCTTGTTCCAAAGGTGCAATATGGCCTCTTTTGGTTTGCCAGAGCAAGTGAGGATCCGAAGAAATAAGGCTACTAAGTTGCAATAGCTGCTCAAAAAATCCAAGTGCTATTTTGGGAACATGAAATGTACCGTTATCCCCAATCGATATAGATACATACTTATTTGCTCTAGGCTTTAAAACACTTTGCTCAAACCACTTACCACCTTCAAATATTTTTTCTTTCGGCTTTGTCATGTTGAGGAGGACGGTTGTATTGCCCCAAGTGTAATAGGACAACATGAAGTAGGCGGCACTAAAGCATTTTGTTATTGGTGAGGCGATTCCATGTGTATGGTTGTTGTAGGTAAAGGTCGCAGTTCTTTTATTGGTTGAGGCATTCAAATGTATGCTTGGGTTCGTCATGATTTGTTTGTATATCTGTCTGAAAAATGAGTTGATAATTTTGATTAAGGAAGACAGCTCTCGATCTGAATAACCTTGAGTAGGATTAGGTTCAGAGCGAAATAATCCATAAGGAGAGAACCATTCTGAGCTTGGGTTACCAAGCATTTCCAAGCATTTTTTTGAACAAGAAATCATTTTCCGCGCAGAATTGACGTTCATTGAAGATATACGAACTTGCTCTATTAAGTGTCTCTCCCATGATTCAACTGCGGCAGAGCTTTCCGGATTAAGTCTTTTCGTATCACAAAAGCGAACGTATTTCGCAAAATCTCTTAGGTAGCTTTGTTTTGTCAGATCAGAGTATTCGTTTGTCTCAGTAAATATTCTGTACCATCTCAGAACATCAGCATCTCGATGTGCAGATTCTGCTCGCTGTAAGTCTCTTTTAAAAGCAACTCCTTTGTAGAAAAAACGAGTGAAGTCATAAGTGAACGTTTGTTTGATTCCTGTGCGAAGTTTGATTGTTAGCTTAGGAGGCGTGTAAGTCATAACATTGCTTCCTCCAATATTTGGTCAAGCATTACAATTGCATTTTGATTTGCTTTTTCTTTTCTTAAATATCGAAGGTATTTCCATGTGGTTTTATCATCTTTGTGCCCCATCCATCCCATAATTAAAGCTAAAGCATCACCAACTGGAAGGTGATCCAACAATGAATCCAAGCGATAGGTACCATAAGTAGCCCTTAAATCGTGAGTCCGATGACTAAAAACAATATTATGTTTATTTTGAATATGATGTCTTAATCGACGAAAATGTTGTTGGATGTTATTGCTGCAAAGAGGGTTTCCAAGATTATTCAGAAGTAGTGTTTTATTTACACCATCTGTTTTCTTTTCTCGCTTTAGTCGACGTTCACTAACCGAGTAATCATACATTTTTCGCATTAGCTGGTTGGGTATTTCGACTTTACGTGTTTTGTTGAATTTTGTGTGTACACCATTGTGAATACCAATTTCTACTTCATATCTATGAATATGAGGGTTAGGCATCTCAACAATAGAAAATGGAAATGTACAAGCTTCTTCAACGCGCAATCCAGACTGTATTTGGAGTAATTGATGAATGATAAATTCGTCGGAACATTCTCTAAGGCAGTCAGCGAAAAAAAGTAGTTCTTGTTGAGATAATGGATTGAGTTTTTGTTGTTCGTTTCTTGCTGGTTTTCTGATTCTGAGGTCAGTTGAACGTACTGCAAACCTAGGGTTGTTGTGGCTCATCATCCCAGAGTTAGCTATATGGACTATCTGATAATTAAATGGTTTGTTCTCTTCAGTGAAGGTTATGAATCTCTCATGAGCTGCCCATTCATAGAATTTGATAACATGAAGAATGTACATAGACGCTGTAGAAAAGGCAATCTCACCACATCTGGCCGCTTTTAACAGATCATCATTTCGGAATCGATAGGTCGGTTTTAAGTAGTCGTTCGCAGGGAAGTTGTCCCAGGAATAATTATTCGATTCTAAGAACTGCCAATATCTCTTAAGGGCACGAACACTTGCTGTTATATCGGCTGCTTTTCGAATGTTCACTAAATAATTGAGCCAAAGGTTTACTGGTAGTAGATATTCGTGGTCTTTGGAGTAAAAGGTAGGAAACCCAGTTAGATGAATAGATGTTGATTTACTTGAAGGCGGATAGATTCGGGGAACGTCAAAATTGTTCGAATTTACGACAGTAACCATACCAGCCTCCAATGTATTTGATATACATAGAGGCTAGTATGTTTTCCAGAGTTTACAAATCTACAGGGTGGATTTTCCAGACACCGATCTACATGGTAACAAACTCTTCACTACCCGTTGGGTGTATTGCCACAACTGAATCAAAATCGGCCTTGGTTGCGCCCATTTTCATGGCTACGCCAAAGCCTTGAATCATTTCATCAACCGCAAAACCGATGCCGTGTAGGCCAACAACGGTTTCTTCAGGGCCAGCGCATACTAGTTTCATTTTGCATGGTTGACGGTGAGAGGTGACGGCGGTGTACATGGCCGTGAAGCTAGATGTATACACTTTGACATTCTCTTCGCCATATTGCGCTTGGGCTTCTTGCGTGGTGAGGCCAATTGTGCCGATTGGCGGATGGCTAAAGACCACGGTCGGGACTAGTTTGTAATCCATCTTCGCATCGGTTTTGCCATTAAACAGGCGCTCTGAAAGTTGACGGCCTGCTTTGACGGCTACTGGTGTGAGCTCGATACCGCCTTCCATGATATCACCGACACAGTAGATACCCGCGACGTTGGTTTGCTGGTACTCATCAACCTTAATATAGCCTTGTGCATTAGTTGCCACACCCGTTGCTGCTAGGTTTATCGCATCGGTTGCTGGGTGGCGGCCGATTGCCCAAATGAGCGTATCAACGTTTTGGCTTTGGCCATTTTCAAGGTGTAGAGTCAGGCTGCCATCGGCTTCTTTGATCACTTCTTTTGGCACTGAATGAGTATGTAATGTTGGGCCTTCCGCCGCCATGACTTCAGTGAGTGTTTCGATGATCATGGGATCAAAGCTGCGCAGTGGTGATTCTTTGCGCACGTAAAGGTGCGTTTCAGTGCCGAGTGCGTTGAGTACGCCCGCGATTTCAACCGCAATATAACCTGCGCCCACAACCGCGACGCGTTTAGGCTGTTCGGTCAAGTCAAAGAAACCATTGGAATCAATGCCGTATTGTGCCCCTGGGATCGCCGGAATCGTTGGGCGTCCGCCAACGGCAATCAGGATATGGTCTGCTGTGTAGTGTTCACCGTTTACTTCTACGGTTTTTGCATCAACGAAGCGTGCAAAACCGCGGATCACTTCCACTTTATTATTGCCCAATACGCGGTCGTATGATTGATGAATACGGCCAATATACGCTTGGCGGCTCTCAATCAGTTTTGACCAATCCAATCCTTTGACATCGACATCGAAGCCGTAATCTTTGGCATAAAGGTGCATTGCTTCAGCAATTTGCGCGCCATGCCACATCACTTTTTTCGGAACACAACCGACGTTGACACAAGTGCCGCCAAGGTCTTTGGCTTCAATCAGTGCGACTTTCGCACCATACATTGCCGCGCGGTTCGCTGAAGCAATACCGCCAGAGCCACCACCGATACAGATATAATCAAAATGCGTTGTCATTACTTTCTCCATTATTCTTTTTTCATCCTGTTTGACCTTGGTTTTGTACGGTGTTGGCAACCATAGCAAGGCGAAAAAGGTTCTCTACTTCTTTGATAGATTGGGTCAGTTTATTCTGGTACAACCCATTCGACTTTAAAATGACCGGTTACCGGGGCAATCGCTTGCTGAAGAAACGGTAAAATTTCCTGCATTTGCCCTTCCAGTGTCCACGGTGGGTTAATCACTATCATGCCTGAAGCGGTCATGCCACGTTCATGGGTGTCTGGCGATACGCCCAATTCAATTTGTAAGATTTTGCGAATACCGAGGCTTGCCAGCCCTTCAAGCAAGTCCTCAATGGTGTCGCGATTCACTACGGGATACCAAATGGCGTAGATACCCGTCGCCCAGCGCTTATAACTTTGGGCAATGGCTCTTACGACATCGCTGTACTCTTTGGCCAATTCGTAAGGGGGATCGATCAACACTAAGCCGCGACGCTCTTTCGGTGGCAGGCTACCGATTAAGCGTTGGAAACCATCTTCTTTGTAAATCGATACCTGACGATCTCGGTGGAACTCTTGCTCGAGCAAAGGGTAATCGCTCGGATGCAATTCAGTGAGCACCATACGATCCTGCGCGCGTAGATGAGCACGCGCCACACGCGGTGAGCCGGGGTAGTAGCGTAACTCTTCGCTTTCATTGAGCGCTTTTACTGCCTCAAGGTAGGTTTGAATGGCTGGTGGCGTTACATTTTGTTGCCAAATACGAGCAATCCCTTGTTTATATTCACCGGTTTTTTCTGACCATTCATGGGTTAAGTCATAACGGCCCACGCCAGAGTGGGTGTCATGATAAACAAAAGGCTTCTCTTTTTGCTGTAATGCATTGAGGATAAGGCTTTGTACAATATGCTTTAATACATCCGCGTGGTTGCCCGCGTGAAAACTGTGGCGATAACTTAGCAAAATAGGCTCTCAAAACACCCCAAATGGAGTGTGTTTCATCAATCAAACGTATTGGCTGATTATACGCCACTATTGAAAATTGCTGAACCTACCTATATTTACTATTTCAGATAAACAAAATCGACGGTTGCCGTGAAACAATCAGTGACTGTTGCAGAGAAATGCATCAACGTGCAGGCGCGTCTTAACTTAAAAGGAATGTTTTATGTCTAATCCACTTTTCACTTTCACGGATTTACCGCCGTTTTCCGCCATTAAGCCAGAGCATGTGAAGCCTGCGGTTGAGAAAGCGATAGAAGATTGCCGCACCGAAATTGAAAAACGCCTTGCTGGCAATAGCACCCCAACGTGGGAAAACTTGATTGCACCCATTGAAGAGGTGGATGATCGCTTAAGCCGCATTTGGTCGCCAGTGAGCCACCTTAATTCCGTGCTCAATAGCGATGAACTGCGTGATGCGTACGAAAGTTGTTTGCCGCTGCTGTCTGAATACGGCACTTGGGTTGGGCAACATAAAGGCCTGTTTGAAGCCTATAAGAGCATGAAAGCCAGCGATACTTTTTCCTCGCTCTCTCAAGCGCAGCAAAAAACCATCAATGATGCACTGCGTGATTTTGAGCTATCGGGTATCGGCTTGCCATTGGCAGAGCAAAAACGGTACGGCGAGATCAGTAAACGTCAATCTGAGTTGGGTTCTAAGTTCTCTAACAATGTACTGGATGCCACGATGGGTTGGACCAAGCACATTACCGACGCCAATCAATTAGCGGGCATGCCAGAATCGGCGTTGGCAGCTGCACAAGCGGCGGCGCAAGCCAAAGAGCTCGATGGTTATTTATTAACGCTCGACATTCCTTCTTATCTGCCAGTGATGACTTATTGTGATAACCAAGCTCTGCGCAAAGAGCTTTATGAAGCGTATGTTACGCGTGCCTCGGATCGCGGGCCAAATGCGGGCAAGTGGGATAACAGCGAAATCATCGCTGAGAAGCTCAAACTGCGTCATGAAATAGCCCGTATGCTCGGTTTTAATACCTACAGTGAAAAATCACTGGCGACCAAAATGGCGCAAACGCCCGATCAAGTGTTAGGGTTTTTAAATGATTTAGCCACCAAAGTGAAACCGCAAGGTGAGCGTGAAGTAGAAGAGTTGCGTCAATTTGCGCAGCAAGAGTTTGGCGTGACCACGCTAGAGTTGTGGGATATCGCTTACTACAGCGAAAAACAGAAACAGCACTTGTTTGATATTTCAGATGAAGAGCTGCGCCCTTATTTCCCAGAGTCGAAAGTGGTGAGCGGCCTATTTGAAGTGCTCAACCGCGTATTTGGCATGAGCGTCAAAGAGCGCTCTGGGGTTGATACTTGGCATCCATCGGTGCGTTTTTTCGATATTTTTGATGCGAAAGGATCACTGCGTGGCAGCTTCTATCTCGACCTGTATGCACGCGAACATAAGCGTGGCGGCGCGTGGATGGATGATTGCCGTGGCCGCCGTATCACTCAAAATGGCGAGCTACAAACACCAGTGGCTTATTTGACCTGTAACTTTAATCGCCCAATCGGTGATAAACCTGCGTTATTTACTCATGATGAAGTGGTCACTTTGTTCCATGAGTTTGGACACGGGATCCACCACATGTTGACTCAAGTTGAAGTGGGTGCGGTATCTGGCATCAATGGTGTACCGTGGGATGCGGTTGAACTGCCAAGTCAGTTCCTTGAAAATTGGTGCTGGGAAGAAGAGGCGTTAGCGTTTATTTCAGGTCATTACGAAACGGGTGAACCGCTACCGAAAGAAATGCTCGATAAAATGCTCGCGGCGAAAAACTTCCAGTCAGCGATGTTTATTTTGCGCCAACTTGAATTTGGTTTGTTCGATTTCACCTTGCACACCACTTACGATCCCGAAGTAGGCCCGCAAGTGTTGGAAACTCTCGCTCAAGTGAAAAAGAAAGTGGCCGTGTTACCAAGTCTTGAATGGAACCGTTTCTCACACAGCTTTAGCCACATCTTTGCTGGCGGTTACAGCGCAGGTTACTACAGCTACTTATGGGCAGAAGTGCTTTCGGCGGATGCGTTTTCTCGCTTTGAGGAAGAGGGGATTTTTAACCCGCAGACTGGGCAAAGTTTCTTGAACAACATCCTTGAAATGGGTGGTAGTGAAGAGCCGATGGAGTTATTTAAACGCTTTAGAGGCCGCGAGCCGCAAATTGATGCGTTGCTGCGTCATGCGGGGATCGCCGCGTAGTCACGCGCTTAAAATGCGATGAAGCTCGAATTAGCCCACCTTTGCGGTGGGCTTTTCATTTTTGAATACCCAGAAAAATGTGATAGAGACGAGCATCTTGCCGCGATTTGAGGTTATAATCTGGGCAATTATGTATAAATAACCAGTAGCTTAGCCATGATGGATCCTTCTCTCTTACTCGACGGTCTCAACGATAAACAGCGCGAAGCGGTTGCCGCGCCTTTAGAAAACTTGCTGGTGCTTGCCGGAGCGGGGAGTGGTAAAACCCGAGTATTGGTGCATCGCATTGCTTGGCTTATCTCGGTTGAAAACGCCTCGCCTTTTTCAGTTATGTCGGTGACTTTTACCAACAAAGCGGCGGCGGAAATGCGTGGCCGAATTGAAGAGTTGATGATGGGCAGTGCATCGGGCATGTGGAATGGTACCTTCCACGGTATTTGCCACCGTATTTTACGCGCTCACTATCTTGACGCTCGCCTGCCTGAGGATTTTCAGATCCTCGATTCTGAAGATCAACTGCGTTTGCTGCGTCGCTTAATCAAAGCACAAAACCTAGATGAGAAGCAGTGGCCTACACGCCAGGTGTGCTGGTGGATTAATGGTAAAAAAGATGAAGGTCTTCGTCCGAAGCACATCGATGCGTACCGCGATCCCGTGACTCAAACCTATTTGCAGCTTTATTCCGCGTACCAAGAGGCGTGCGATCGCGCAGGTTTGGTTGATTTTGCCGAAATTTTGCTGCGTTGCCACGAGATGTTGCGTGATAAGCAGCACATTCGTGAACATTATCAAGCGCGCTTTAAACACATCTTGGTCGACGAATTTCAAGACACCAATAACATCCAATACGCGTGGCTGCGCATGATGGCTGGGCGCGATTGCCACTTGATGATCGTCGGTGATGATGATCAGTCCATTTATGGCTGGCGTGGTGCCAAAATTGAAAACCTCGAAAAATTCACGCAGGAATTTCCGAGCGTTAATACCATTCGTTTAGAGCAAAACTACCGTTCAACCAAAACCATTTTGCAAGCCTCGAACGCACTGATCGCGAACAACACCGAGCGAATGGGTAAAGAGCTCTGGACAGATGGCAGCGAAGGCGAGCCAATTTCTATCTATTCGGCCTACAACGATCTTGATGAGGCGCGTTTTACCGTCAATAAAATCAAAGAGTGGCGAGATAAAGGTGGCGCATTAGAGGATTGTGCGATGCTTTATCGCAACAATGCTCAATCTCGTGTTTTGGAAGAAGCCTTGATTCAAGCAGGCTTGCCCTACCGTATCTACGGCGGCATGCGCTTCTTCGAGCGCCAAGAGATAAAAGATGCGTTAAGTTACTTGCGTTTGATGTCTAACCGCAATGATGATTCGGCCTTTGAGCGAGTCGTAAATACGCCACCGCGTGGTTTGGGTGATAAAACGCTGGAAACCATTCGTTTTGCGGCGCGAGATCGCGGTTGTACCTTGTGGCAAGCGAGCCTTGTGCTGTTGGAAGAAAAAGTGCTCACAGGACGTGCGGCAAGCGCATTAAGCCGGTTTATTGAACTGGTCAATGCCCTTGAAGATGATAGCGCTGAGATGCCGTTACACAGTCAAACCGACCATGTAATCAAAACCTCAGGTTTGTTTGAGATGTATCAGCTTGAAAAGGGTGAAAAGTCTAAAGCCAGAATTGAAAACTTGGAAGAGCTAGTCACCGCAACACGTCAATTTGAAAAGCCAGAAGAAGCGGATGAGATGAGCATGTTGACGGCCTTTTTAACCCACGCAGCGCTGGAAGCGGGCGAAGGGCAGGCTGACGAATTTGATGATGCCGTACAGTTAATGACACTGCACAGCGCGAAAGGGTTAGAGTTCCCGTTGGTGTTTATGGTTGGCGTTGAAGAGGGCATGTTCCCCAGCCAAATGTCGGCCGAAGAAGCGGGGCGATTGGAAGAGGAGCGCCGTTTGTGCTACGTCGGAATGACGCGCGCCATGCAAAAGCTCTACATTACTTACGCTGAAATTCGCCGTTTATACGGTCAGGATAAATACCATAAGCCGTCACGCTTTATCCGTGAGCTGCCAGAAAACTGCCTTGATGAAGTGCGCATGAAAGCGCAAGTGAGCCGACCAAGCAGTGCTGGGCGTTTTAGTCAAACAGCGGTCAAAGAGAACTTTAACGAGACGGGCTTTAGTTTGGGCGCACGCGTGAAACACCCTATTTTTGGTGAAGGCACCATCATTAATTTCGAAGGTAGTGGCCCCCAAAGTCGAGTGCAAGTCGCTTTTAACGGTGAAGGCATTAAATGGCTAGTGACTGCTTATGCCAAGCTAGAGAAACTATGATCTTCCTTGTACAAAGAAAGGGTACTTTTCTTTGCTGAGATGGTTGGATTGTTCTCCTCCCTCTTTGAGGGGGAGGCAGGGAGGGGTGTTTATGGCGTTGTTTAAACCAAATACCTAACCTAGCCGTTCAAGATATGAAAGCTGGATAACTCATATGCTTATCCGATCCAAAAGAAAAACCCCGAGGGCTTGCGCCCTGCGGGGTTATAGTCTTACTTGCAGCAATCCAGCTACGAAAGTGCTCCATGCATCAAATCCATGATAGTGGCTGAATTCCGTCAGCTTAATCCGTTCTTCGCCTTCCTAGCGGTGTCCTTGGTGACTTCCTAGTCTGCTAACCATCCACGTTAGCGCGCTTCACTTGTTCCTTGAGCGGTGTCCTTTACATCATCCTGATGTTCAGTCCTTGCCTCGTCCAGAGGTGTCCATCGTCTTTCCTTAGTAGTAACCATCCTAGCTACTATTGCGTCCATTCAATGTCCAATTTGCTTTCCGTGCCGACCATTCATCCTGAGCAGTCGTCTCTTCATCCTGAAGATGACCAATCCGTGGTGCTTTCCTGTTCCGTGTCAGAATCCTTCCGACAAGGTTCATATTACCCATCTCTAATTTATCGGCAATGCTAGAGAAACGCTTTTTCCGCAAAGGGTTTCTCTAGTTGGTTATTATTTTATTTAAAATCAAGTATTTAGGTTTTTTGGTGTTGATTTTCCTACTCAAAAAGCGATATTTGCTCACTCGTTTGTAAGAGATCTCGCACAAAAATGGGCGCGAATCGCTGCATCAATAGCTAAGGCTAAGCAGCGCTTGCAATAAAATAAGTCCACCGATGAGCGTAAAAATGATGCCACATACCGCATCAATATACACAGTTAGTGATTGCAAACGTTTTTGTAGGCGGGCGGTGGAGAGCATCCACGCCAAGGTTGAGAACCACATAAAAGAGAGCCCCCAAAGAATCAGCAAGGCGATACCTTTACCTGAAAAGGACATCCCCACAGGCACTAAACTCGACATTAAGCTGATAAAAAAGACCAAAGCTTTTGGATTAAAAATATTGGTGATAAAACCGCGGGAAAAGGCTTGGCGTTGATTTTCGATCAGCTTGTAGCGCTCATTGTTGACTCCGACAGCTTGTGGCGATCGCCAGGTGGCGTAGATGGATTTGAGTGCGCCCAAGCCTAAATAGAATAAATACCCCCCGCCGGCCAGTTGCACCATCGCAAACAGTGCGGGTTGTTGATGCACCAAATAGCTTATCCCTGTGAGGCTAAGCAATGAGTGAATGACAATGCCACATGATAACCCTAGCGCAATAAAAACTCCGGTTCTGCGACCGTAACGGGTGGCATTTTGTACCACCAGTGCCACATCTGGGCCGGGGCTTAATAATGCCATAAAATGTACGCCAGCCAATGTGGCCAATATGGAAAGTTCGTTCATGTATTCTCCTCATGTTTTACGGTGAGTATGCGTGGAGAAAACGTGCTTGCCTTGTAAATTTCTGACAGTTTGGTTAGTAAAGTGTGCGATTGATGGCGGAGGGTGGCAGGCCAAAGGTTGCTTTGAACGCCTTACTGAAATGGGCTTGATCATAAAAACCGACTTGATAGGCGACTTCAGTGCTAGAGGTGCCGGTTTTCAACAATTTCATCGCTTGCTCTAAACGTAAACGCAATAACCACGCATAAGGTGTGATGCCCGTTTGCGCCTTGAAATGGCGCTGAAACTGAGTGGGTGAAAGCTGGCAAAGCTGAGCGAGTTGCTCAAGGCGGATTGGTTGGTCGAGTTGACTGAGTACCCACTCTTTCAGCGTGGCGAGGTTGCGTTGGCCAAGCGGTTTAACCTCCGGCAGTTTCAAGTGGCTATAGCGTTCAAGTAAAGGTGTGAACCCTTGGTAGGGTAAGCAATCTTTAGCGAGTTGACTGAGCTTATCCTGCTTCATGGTGTGATGAAGTTGCAGCAGTGAGCAAAAAAGTGGCGCGTCATCGACTATTAACTGCTCAAAACCCAGCACTTGTTCAATCTGCTTGGCTTCTAAGGTTTGCTGTAGCCAAGTGGGCTCAATAGCAAACACTTGCACTTGGTAGCCAGAGCCATTGTGTGCTTGCCCATCGTGCAGTTCATCTGGCGACATCAGAACTACGCCGCCCCGTTGTACCTGATGCCAAGCGCCTTGGTGGTAGAAGCGCTGCGTTCCTTGAGTGATAAGGCCAATATGAATATCAAGATGGTAGTGGCGATCAAACGCAAACTGACGATAGTCTGCATCAATCAGACCGATCGCAGGATAGGCCGTTTGGCTGTAGCTCACTTTATCCATAGAGACCAAAATTTAGGGTTGAATAATGCAAGCTTAGCCAGCCATGTCGCCACTGTCTTGTAAAAAATGATCACAGTGCCCTCGATCGCTTTGACGAACGAGGGGAATAAACAATCCTAATTAAACGGATGCCCGTTGAGCGCGTCGCGCGGTTCGGCCTGTTTTTAAACCATCAAAACTGAACAGCAACAATGCTGCCCAAATAAAGGCAAAAGTAATGGCTTTATCACTAGAGAAGGCTTCACCGTACACCAAGACAGCGAGCAAAAACATCAAGCTTGGGCCGATGTATTGGAAGAAACCCAGCGTTGAAAGTTTTAAACGCGTTGCTGCTCCTGTGAAACAAAGCAAAGGCAAGGTCGTGATGACGCCAGCTGCGATCAGCAGTAGGTTGAGGTTAAGCGGATTGAGCGCCATATCTGAAGTTGGCGAGCTGGCGATAAACAACAGATAAATCAACGCCGCGGGTAACATTACCAAGGTTTCGATAAACAAACCTGTTTGGGCATCAACCGCCACTTTTTTACGCAGTAAGCCATACAAGCCAAAAGTGGTCGCCAAAGCGATGGCGACCACAGGAATCGAACCAAACACAATTAACTGAATGGCCACACCAATGGTGGCTAGCGCTACCGCGACCCACTGCAGTTTGCGTAATCGCTCACCAAGAAAAAGCATGCCGAGCACCACATTGAGCAGTGGGTTAATGTAATAGCCTAAACTGGCATCTAACATATGATTAGCATTGATCGCCCAGATGAAAATTAACCAGTTCACCGCAACCAGACAAGCGGTGGTCATTAGATAGATCATCTTTGATTTATGAGTAATCACACTGCGTACACTACGCCAGTTGCGGCCAAAATGAAGTAGTGCTGCTAACAAGAAAAACGACCACACTACGCGGTGAGTGAGGATCTCAAGTGCAGGAACATTGTTGATTGCTTTAAAATAGATCGGTGCGATGCCCCACATAGTGTAAGCACCAATAGCGAGTAAAACGCCTTGTCTGGAGCGTTGTTGTTCTTCTGCGGTCATGATGAATTCTCAAAGGAGTGAAGTGCTGAGCCAGCGAAACGATTCGACAGTATATACTGTTCCTCAAGTAAGTTGCAGCTTTGTTAATCAACCGCCTACTCGGGAGTTTGAGTGGCGAATAATGGCCGAGAATCAAGTGATTCGCTTTACCGCTACATTTTGCGGTTTTATTCACCATCGAACCCCACTACAATAAGACGCTTTGCGGTATAGCGGTTGCTCTACCCCTTTTGTTCACCCTTGGAAATTTCATGACCGCAACGTTAATGGCTCAACAAACCGATCCTCAACCTGAGACACCGCACAGTATTTTACAGACTGTGTTCGGTTATCAGTCGTTTCGTGTCGGCCAGCAAGAGGTGATTGACGCTTCGTTAGCGGGGCAAGATAGCTTAGTTATCATGCCAACGGGTGGGGGGAAATCGCTCTGTTATCAGATCCCTGCGTTAGTCAAAGAGGGCATCACTTTAGTCATCTCGCCGCTCATTTCGTTGATGAAAGACCAAGTGGATCAGCTCAAAGCCAACGGTGTCGCGGCTGAGTGTATTAATTCAAGTATGTCACGTGAGATGCTGATGTCGGTGTATAACCGAATGAACGCGGGGCAACTGAAGCTGATTTACGCGTCGCCTGAGCGCGTTTTGATGCCCGATTTCATCGAACGCTTGCAGCAGTTGCCATTGGCGATGATTGCCGTGGATGAAGCACACTGTATTTCTCAATGGGGGCACGATTTTCGCCCTGAGTATGCGGCGTTAGGCCAACTTAAACAGCATTTTTCACACGTGCCTTTTATGGCACTGACGGCAACGGCCGATGACGCCACGCGCGTGGATATTTTGCACCGTTTGCAGTTGCAAGAACCGCATGTCTATCTGGGCAGCTTTGATCGCCCTAATATCCGCTATACCTTGGTCGAAAAGCACAAACCGGTTTCACAGGTGATCCGCTATCTTGATACGCAAAGAGGACATTGCGGCATCATTTACTGTGGCAGTCGCAAAAAAGTAGAAATGCTGACAGAAAAACTGTGCAACAACCATTTACGAGCAGCCAGTTACCATGCGGGTATGGACGCCGATGAGCGCGCTTATGTGCAAGAAGCATTTCAGCGTGATGACATTCAGATAGTGGTTGCTACCGTCGCATTTGGAATGGGGATTAATAAACCCAACGTGCGTTTTGTGGTGCATTTTGATATTCCGCGCAACATCGAATCTTACTATCAAGAGACCGGGCGCGCAGGGCGAGACGGTTTGCCAGCCGAAGCGATGATGCTCTATGATCCAGCCGACATCAGTTGGCTGCGTCGAATGTTAGATGAGAAGCCGGAAGGGCCACAAAAGCAGGTGGAAAGCCATAAGTTGGGCGCGATGAGCGCTTTTGCTGAAGCACAAACTTGTCGCCGCCAAGTGTTGCTCAATTATTTTGGTGAATATCGAGACAAACCTTGCGGCAACTGCGATATCTGCCTTGATCCCCCCAAGCATTTCGATGCCACGCAAGAGGCGCAAAAAGCATTATCGTGCGTTTATCGCGTCAACCAAAGTTTCGGTATTGGTTATGTGGTGGAAGTGATGCGCGGTATGCAAAATATCCGTATTCGTGAAAATGGCCACGACAAGCTCACGACTTACGGCATTGGTCGCGATCATAGCCATGATTATTGGGTGAGTATTTTCCGTCAGTTGATCCATAAAGGGTTGTTGCAGCAAAACATTACTCGCAATTCGACCTTGCAGTTGACGGAAGAGGCGCGGCCGCTGTTGCGTGGAGAAATGCCATTAGAGTTAGCTATTCCACGCTTAGACACAGCCGCTCGTGCGGCGAAATCAGATAAGTTATCCAACAAAAACTATGACAAACCACTGTTTGCCAAATTGCGTAAATTGCGTAAATCGATTGCTGATGAAGATGGCCTGCCGCCTTACGTGGTCTTTAGTGATGCGACCTTAATTGATATGGCGGAAATATTGCCCACTTCGTACGGAGAAATGTTGGCCGTTAACGGCGTTGGGCAACGCAAGCTTGAAAAATACGCCGACCCATTTTTAGACCTGATTCAGGAGCACTTAACCCACCATGGCTGAGTTCGGTTTAGCACACAATTTACAAGATGAAGGGCGACTCGTCCTGAGTACACCGCGTTTTGATGTCGATACTTTTCCTGCACTAGGCGAGCGTTTGGTCAAGCAGCTTTCGGCTACAGTGATAGAAAAACAGTGGGATGCGGACGTTCACTCATGGTTGATTGATTTTGAAGGTTGCTTACTTTTTCTCAAAGCCGAGCATTACAGCGAGTCGGTTTGGCTTGAAGCACTTGTCATCAAAGAGAGCCAAGAAGAGTTGGCGTTTCTCGCGCAATTATTAGCGCGAGGTTTCTAAGCGTGTAGATCAACTCTGCATATCCGCCTTTTGGTCCTTCATTATTAAGCCGCCATTGCTTATGATGAGGCAAACATCAAGGAGGCTGGCGTGAAATTTGAATCGATTCATCAAGAAGTTATCTCCGTTGAGCGTTTTACATGGCGCTGCTTACGCTATGCGGCGATCGCTGCGTTACTGCTGTTGACTGGTCTCATCCCCGGAGTGGTGGGTTTTGTCTACCTAGCAGATCTCCCGGCGGCGCAAGCGTGGTTGAATGCGCTTTCGATGGTCAGTGGTCTCGAGCTTCCCTACCCGATAATCAATCTGCATCTTGCGCCGAGCTTGCATCTCTTTTTAGCCTTTTACAGCTTATTTATCGAAACGGTCTTTTTCGTTTCATTGGCCACCCTATTTGCACCAATCATTCATCGCGTTTTTCATCGCATGCACTGCATTGAAGAGAGCGATTAGTTCCGTTAAAAGATTTGACGAATATCAGATGAAATGTCTTGGATCAATTGACGCGCCGACTCGTCTCTTTGCTGTACAAGAGTAATAAACAACAGGTCGGTTAGAACATTCTGCGCGGTGCGAGAGGCGATGGATGAGCTGCGATGTTCACTTTCATCGGCAATCGTATCAAAAGAGAGAGCGGCTAATTCACGTAATCGATTTTTCTTCGGAGAGGTGAGCGCGATAACGCTTGCTCCTTGCTGCTTGGCCGCTTCGGCGGCAATCAAAATCTCTTTTCTCTCTCCTGAAAATGAAATCACAATTTGAACATCTTGCGCACCCAGCGTGCGTGCGGTGGCGATTTGTACGTGGCTATCTTGTTCTGTGAGCGCTGTGATGCCTAATTTCAGGAGCTTAAAAGCCAAATCTTTTGCGGTGAGCGCAGAGCCGCCGATACCGATAATTTGCACGCGGTTGGCGAGGTTTATCCACTGTACCGCTTGGTTGAAGTGGGGAAATGAAAGCGCGTTGGTGGTGTGAAACATCGCCTCTGTTTTCGCTTGCACCAATTTTTGTGCGATCACCGCCAGTGGGTCGTCAGCCAGAATATTGCTGTGCAGTGGCGTGGTCTGAAACGCCAATTTACGGCCAAGCTCTTCGGCCAGCGCTAACTTAAACTCACTGTAGCCCCTAAAGCCAATTTTCTGGGTAAATTTGACAATGCTCGATTGGCTGACTTTTGCGTGTTCGGCCAATGCTTGGCTGGTGGCGAGCGCGGCTTTTTCTGGATGAGCGATGATCCAATCGGCGATTTGTAATTCACTGCGAGAGAGTTGAGTGCGGCGGCTGACGATTTTATGCATCACAGACATGCGCGATCCTTGTATTATTTAGAATAAATTATTCCAAATTTAAAATAACGAACATTAGTATAGTGGCTTGTATTAACTAGCCTTTTGTTCGTAGGCTTAAAAGATATCGGTGCATTGTAGGCCATTATTCCATGCAATGACTGGTCAAAGAATAACCTTTGTTGTGATTTTTGTCACTAAAATGGAATATTTTATTCCATAGAATCGCCCTCAGTTCCGAATTCAAACCGAGAAATAGACGATGAACCTAGACCTAACCCAGTTGGTTACCGAAAGCCGCAACCCTGCCAGTGCTGACATTGACACCCTTTCCACCTTCGAGATGTTGCAAGTCATTAACCATGAAGATCAACTGGTCGCGTTGGCGGTTGAAAAAACCTTACCGCAGATAGCGCAAGCGGTGGATGCCATTACCTTGGCATTTCAAGCGGGTGGACGTTTGATCTACATGGGAGCGGGAACCTCCGGTCGCTTGGGGATTTTAGATGCTAGCGAGTGCCCACCCACCTACGGCTCTGACCCTAAACAAGTGGTTGGGCTTATTGCGGGCGGACACCCAGCGATTCTTAAAGCGGTTGAAAATGCCGAAGACAATGTTGAGCTTGGGCAAAGCGATCTGAAAAATATTAATTTGACCCGCAACGATGTGGTGGTGGGTATCGCCGCCAGTGGTCGCACACCCTATGCGCTAGGCGGCATGGCTTACGCTAAATCACTGGGTGCAACGGTTGTGGCAGTAGTGTGCAACCCAGATTGCGCGATGCAGCACGCGGCTGACATTGCCATTGTGCCTGTGGTGGGCGCGGAAGTGGTCACGGGCTCTTCACGTATGAAAGCGGGCACGGCGCAAAAACTGGTGCTTAACATGTTAACCAGCGGCGCGATGATTCGTTGCGGTAAAGTGTTTGGCAACCTCATGGTCGATGTCGAGGCAACCAATGCTAAGTTGATTCAGCGCCAAAATAACATTGTGGTCGAAGCGACAGGTTGCAGCAAAGAGGAAGCAGAACAAGCACTGAGCGCCTGCCATCGTCACTGTAAAACCGCCATTGTAATGATTCTTGCGGGGCTAAGCGCCGAGCAAGCGACGCAAAAACTGGCCAAGCATAATGGTTTTATTCGCGCGGCACTGAATGATCAATAACCCGACTGGATCTATCCAAGGATGTCCCAATGGCAAAAATAACCTCAAATATGATCGCCAAGCTGCTTAGTGCAGTCGGTGGTAGTGGCAATATCGGTAAGTGTGGCAACTGCATGACGCGCTTACGTTTAACATTAAATAATACGGCATTGGCCGATCAGGCTCTGCTGAAAACCCTTCCCGGCGTAATGGGCGTGGTGGAGAGTGACCAACAACTGCAGATCATTTTAGGCCCAGGCAAAGCGCAAACGGCGGCCGATATGATGAATGAGATGATCGCCAACGGTGACGGTGCTGAGACGGATATGGCCGTAACTGCCGATCTATCCGCGATTGCTGCTGAGCAGAAAAAGCAGATGAAGAGCAAACAGACCAGCGGCGTACAACGTTTTTTAAGCAAATTTGCGACCATTTTTACGCCGCTGATCCCCGGTTTCATTGCTGCGGGCTTGTTGCTTGGTTTTGCCACTTTGCTGGAGCAAATGTTCGTTATCGATCAATCGCCTAGCCAGTTTATGCTCGATCTCATTACTTATATGAAAGTGTTTGGTAAAGGGCTATTTGCTTTCTTGAGTATTTTAATTGGTTATAACGCGCAGCAAGCTTTCGGTGGCTCGGGTGTTAATGGTGCCATTTTAGCTTCGCTGTTTGTGCTGGGGTATAACCCAGAGGCGACAACGGGTATCTACTCGGGTATGAGTGAATTCTTTGGCTTCGCCATTGACCCACGCGGCAACATTATCGGGGTACTATTGGCCTCTATTTTGGGCGCGCAAGTAGAACGTAAAGTGCGTCAATACATGCCTGATGATTTGGATATGATCTTAACCTCTGTGGTGACGTTACTCATCATGGGCGCGGTGACTTTCTTGGTGATCATGCCGATTGGTGGTGAGCTGTTTAAAGGCATGTCATGGTTGTTTTTGAACCTCAATGATAACCCGTTGGGCGCGGCGTTACTGTCGGGTTTGTTCTTAATTTCGGTGGTGTTTGGTATTCACCAAGGGTTTGTGCCAGTCTATTTTGCGTTGATGGATGTACAAGGTTTTAACTCTCTGTTTCCTATTTTGGCGATGGCGGGCGGCGGCCAAGTGGGCGCTTCGCTGGCACTCTATTTCAAAGCGAATAAAGATGCGTTGCTGCGCACGCAAGTGAAAGGGGCGATCATTCCCGGTATTTTGGGGATTGGCGAACCACTGATTTATGGCGTGACCTTGCCGCGGGTTAAACCGTTTGTCACCGCTTGCATTGGTGGGGCGGCGGGCGGTTTCTTTGTCGGCTTAGTTTCTTACCTTGGTTTGCCAGTAGGATTAAATACGGTGTTTGGCCCGTCAGGCATTGTCGCCATTCCATTGATGACTTCCGAGCAAGGAATTTTTGCTGGGATGATGGTGTTTGTTGGCGGTCTTTTAATCTCCTACACCGTTGGCTTTCTCGCGACCTACTTTTTTGGCTGCAAAGATGTCGATTTAAGCTAATTCACCCCCCCCCCCTATGTATGCAAAATACCCAAACTCGGCCAAGTGAGGGTATTGGGTGAAATAGCGCGGCCTTTAGCACATCTTCTTTCTCTGTTGGATGTGTCTAAAGGCCTTTTATTTGGCCTAAAGAGCATCCACTACGCAAGTTCGCCTATAAACCCACCCGTTTGATGCGCCCATAGCTGAGCATAAACGCCTTGTTGTTGCAGCAACTCTTGGTGTGAGCCTTGTTCAATGATTCGTCCTTCATCCAGCACAATTAAGCGATCCATGGCGGCAATGGTTGATAAACGGTGCGCAATGGCGATCACGGTTTTTTTTTCCATCAGCGTTTCAAAATTTTCTTGAATAGCCGCTTCCACTTCTGAATCTAGGGCCGAGGTGGCTTCATCCATGATCAGAATCGGCGCATTTTTCAATAGCACTCTGGCAATCGCAATGCGTTGGCGTTGGCCGCCAGAGAGTTTGACACCGCGTTCTCCCACTTGAACATCGTAGCCAAGGTTGCCATTCGTATCCTGCAACTGCGCGATAAAATCATGAGCATGCGCTTGACGGCTTGCTTCTATCAGCGCCTCTTCCCCGGCCTCTGGGTTGCCATAGAGAATGTTGTCGCGGATTGAGCGGTGCAACAGAGAAGTATCTTGCGTGATCATACCAATGTGTTGGCGCAGTGAATCTTGGCTAACCTGCGAAATATCTTGCCCATCAATGCAGATTTTGCCGCCATTCAAATCGTAAAATCGCAGCAGCAAGTTAACCAGTGTTGATTTACCCGCGCCCGAACGACCCACTAACCCCACTTTTTCGCCTGCTTTTAACTCAAAGTTAAGCGCTTCGAACACAGTGTTCTCTTGTCCATAGTGAAAGTGAACGTTATGGAAGCTGATTTGCCCTTGCGTTACTTGCAGCGGCGGCGCATTGGCTACATCCGTTATGGTCACTGGTTGCGACAAGGTATTCATTCCATCCACCACAGTACCGATATTTTCAAATAGTGCGCTCACTTCCCACATGATCCATTTCGACATGCCTTGTACGCGCAGCGCAATGCTAATCGCAATCGCAATGACACCGACAGTCACTGAGGCATCGAGCCACAAATTGATTGATAAAGCGGCGATAGAAAACAGCAGTAAATAGTTGATGGCGTCAACACTCCACAACAGGCACGTCACCATACGCATCTGTTGGTACACGGTGTTCAAAAACCGTTTCATGCTGCTTTTGGCGTACTGCATTTCTCGCTGTGAATGGGAAAACAGTTTCACGGTGGCAATGTTGGTGTAACTGTCGACTATGCTGCCCGTCATAGTTGAGCGAGCATCGGCTTGATCGGTCGCCACTTTTTTCATCTTGGGAATGAAATACAATTGAATGATGATGTAGGCCACGAGCCAAATCAGAATCGGGATCATCAAGATGCGGTCAGATTCGCCCATCATCCAAATCATCGAGACGAAGTAGACCGCGATGTAAACCAGTACATCGACCAGTTTCATCACTGTTTCTCGCACGGCGAGGGAGCTTTGCATCACTTTGGTGGCGATCCGCCCCGCGAAATCGCGTTGGAAAAAACTGACGCTCTGTTTGAGTAAGTAGCGGTGGATCATCCAACGTATCGACATCGGGTAATTACCCAGTAGCGTTTGGTGCATGATCATGGAGTGGAAGAAAGCCAGCAGCGGCATAATGACCACCACCAGCGCGGCCATTACCCACAAGCGGTCACTTTGATCAGCCCAGAATGTGGCACGTTGTTGGCTGCCAAGCATATCAACCAATTCACCCATATAGCGAATGAGGGTGACTTCGGCAATCGCCACACAAGCACTGAGCAGTGACATGACCAATAACGGTACTTCAAAACCCCGCGTGTAATGACGACAGAAGGCTAATAAGGAGTTAGGCGGTTGTTGCGGCTCTTCTTTAGGAAACGCCGTCGTGAGATTTTCAAACCATTGAAACATAGGTGATCAACTTATGGTGATGTACGAGTGAGATTCATTCTTATTTTTATCTGTTAAATATTGAATTTATCAGTAAAATGACGGGCAATAATAATGATAATAAAAACGTTTCTCAAACTAATTAAAGCAGGAGGTATCCTTTAATGGATCTCATTCGCCCAAGCTTGCTGGGGACAGCAATTCACAACATATTAAAAATCAGCGCATTACCTTGTCTGTTCATGGTTTCGGCTACGGCACAAGCTGAGCAAACACCGCCACCAGTTTTAGACACGATCGTGGTAACGGCATCGGCATTGAAAGTCGATACCCCGACACAAGAAACCGCAAAGTCGGTCACTGTCATTGAACGTGATGAACTCGACCAGCATAACGTACAAAAACTGGATGAAGCATTGCGCTATACGCCGGGGTACACCTCACCTTATGGCGCGGATAACGACGCCGAGTGGATGTTTGTGCGTGGTTTTGAACCGAGTGTCTATCTCGATGGTAACCGTCTTTATAAAGAAGGTTTCTTTGCTTGGACGGTTGAACCCTTTGGTTTAGAGCAAGTTGAATTGGTGAAAGGCCCGTCTTCTGTGCTGTATGGTGAGTCCATGCCGGGCGGTATTGCCAATGTGGTGCAGAAAAAGCCGATTGATGGCGCGCAGCATTCCGTATCTCTGTCGGTGGGGAATAAAAATTACCAGCAGTTGGGTGTCGATATTGCCGATTGGGCCAACCAAGATGGCAGTCAGCGCTACCGCTTGGTGGCGATGGTTAATCAAAAAGAGGGTGAATTGGATGGCATTGAGAGCCAGCGCGTTTATGTTGCGCCAAGCTACGCTGTCGATTTATCAGATCAAACCACGCTAACGCTGATGGCCACTTTCTTGAAAGATAACGGCGTGCCACAAAACGGTTTCTTCCCAAGCGATGGCACATTAGTGGCGCTGCCCAATGGTGAGACGATTGCGCCTAACCGCAACTTTGGCGAGCCGGATCACGATGATTTCGATAAAACACAACTGTCGTTCGGCTACCAACTCTCTCATCAACTGAACGACACTTGGAGCCTCAAGCAAAACTTCAACTACGCCTATGTTGATCTGTACCTACGAAGCTCTTCGGCCTATCAAAATGCTTGGCAAGACAGCGACCCATACACATTGGCACGTTATACCTTGATCAATGATGGTGATGCACACAGCGTAACCTTAGATAACAACGCCCAAGCACAGTGGCAAAGTAGCCAATTTGAGCACCGCTTACTGACCGGGTTTGACATTCAGTATCACCAAAATAAATGGCTGGGTAATGGCACTGGTTCACAGGTGGGCGTGATCAACAGCCTTAATCCGACCTACGGCAATGTGCCTGATCTCTCAAGCAGCTTGTATGACAATGAGATTGTCAAACAGCAACTGGGTATGTACGCGCAATATCAAACGAAATGGCAACAGAAATGGGTGCTGAATTTAGGTGGCCGCTACGACAAAATTGACGTCGAAAGCAAAGGTTTGAATAAAGATGAGCTTGATGATGGCCAACTGTCATTAAACAGCGGTTTGATCTATTTAGCCGATAACGGTTTGTCACCTTATGTGAGCTACTCTGAATCTTTCTATGTGATCAGCAGCTTAGATTTCACCACCAACAAACTCTACAAACCCGTTGAGAGCAACCAAACCGAGGTGGGTGTGAAATACATGCCAAGCTGGCTCGATGGCTATGTCAATCTGGCGTGGTTTGATATCGACCAGAAAAACGCAACCGCCTCTACCGTCGGCAGTAATGGCGCGTTAACCACCAGTCAATCGGGCACAAAAACCAATACGCAAGGGCTCGAAGTGGAAGCTCGCATGGCTGTGACAGAGAATCTGATGCTGAATGCCAGCTACACCTATCTCGATGCTCATACGGGTGAAGGAACGAGCCAGAAGCGCAAGTCGATGATTCCGCGCCACTTAGCGACAGGTTGGGCGAGCTATGATTTTGCAGGCCTTGGGATTGAGGGGCTGACGTTGGGCTCTGGCGTGCGTTATACCGGAACGTCTGTGGATGCCTCGCTCGATAAAAAGGTGCCCGCTTATATGCTGTGGGATGCAATGGCAAGTTACGCCATCAATACACAGTGGGATGTGCAGGTTAACCTCAATAATATTTTGGATGACGAGTCCCTTGCTGGTTGTGATTTCGGAACCTGCTATTACGGCGAATCACGCCGTATGGTGGCAAGCGTGAACTACCGCTGGTAAGTCAGCATGAACTCACCTTCGCTGAAGGTGAGTTTGACGGTTTTTGAACATTCCCGCGCCGGCGGGGATGTGTGTTTTAGGTGGTTCGATTTTTGGGGGAGAGTGATGTTTACCTTATCAAATGTTCAAGTGGTGCGCGGTGGACGAAGCATTTTATCCATTGAATCACTGAATATTCCCACCACAGAGTTAACTGTGGTACTCGGCCATAATGGCTCTGGTAAATCCACGCTGGTGAGTTTGATTTCTGGTCAGCAAGCACCTGACCGTGGCGACGTGTTACTTAACCAGCAGCCGATTGCCGAGCTCAGCGCCAGAGCGCTGGCTAAAGCGGTGGCGTTTTTGCCACAAAAATTGCCAACTTCAGCGGGGTTAACGGTACGAGAGTTAGTGCGCCTTGGGCGTTTTCCGTGGCGTGGTCCTTTTGGTCGCTGGCAAAATCAGGATGAAGTGATCATCGATCAAGCGATCGCCCAAACCGGCGTCACTGAATTTGCCTATACCTTGGCAGATGAATTGTCTGGCGGTGAAAGGCAACGCGCTTGGGTGGCGATGCTGTTGGCGCAGCAGTCTCCGGTGCTGATTTTAGATGAGCCAACCTCAGCGTTAGATGTGCAGCACCAATATCAGTTAATGGCTCTGCTTGCGCAATTAAACCAAACACAAGGCTGCGGAATTATCGTCATTTTGCATGATCTGAACCTTGCGCTACGTTACGCGACCCACATTGTCGCGCTCAAGCAGGGCAAGGTTGCTTTTGAAGGCGATGCCTCTTTATTGGCCGATGAAGCACGTTTATCGGCGCTTTATCAAACGCCGATCCAACTGCTGGATCACCCAATGTCCAATTCAGATTCTCACACGCATAAGGTCGCGATTGTATGTGCTTAAACCTTGTAAAGCGCTGGCTGGTTGCTGGCTTACTCTCTGTTTTTTCGAGTGTCGCTTTTAGCGCGCCATTGACCGTACACGACAGCCGCGGAGAGCAAACTCTACAGCAGCGGCCACAACGTGTGGTGGTGCTCAATTGGGATTTACTTGAGCAAGTGATTGAACTGGGTATCACACCCGTTGGCGCGCCAGAGCTTGCTAGTTATCAAGATTGGGTTGTCAAACCGCAAGTGCCGCAAGGGGTAGAAGATATCGGCACGCGCGTTGAACCCAATTTGGAAAAAATTGCTGCACTGAAACCAGATCTCATTCTCGCTGCTGCGCCGCAGCAAGATTTAATCACACCGTTAGAGCGCATTGCTCCGGTACTCTATTTCTCTAATTTTCAAGCCAATGATAACAGTGGCGCAGTCGCGATTGACCATTTTCGCCAATTAGCGCAGCTCTTTGACAAGCAAGCGCTCGCCGAGCAAAAACTGACCACAATGACGGAACGTTTTGCGCAGTTAAGAGCACAAATTGACATCGCATTTTCTCATCAAACACCCGCGGTGGTGGCGATGCGTTTTGCTAATCCAACCTCGGTGTTCCTTTACGGTGAAAACTCCACCACTCATTATGTGTTGAAGCAATTGGGCTTGCATGAAGCGCTGCCTCAGCCCGCCAAAGAGTGGGGGATTGTGCAACATCGGTTAACGGATCTGCAGTATGTTGAGCAAGGTTATGTGCTCTATTTCTTGCCATTTGCCCAGCAAGCACAGCTAGAAAAATCAATGCTTTGGCAAGCGATGCCGTTTGTGCGTCAAGCGCGAGTGAACTCGGTTGAGAGTGTCTGGAACTACGGCGGTGCGATGTCACTACAATACATTGCAGAAGCGCTGACACGCAGTTTGCTTGAGGTTGCGCCTAAGTCATGAACGGAAAAGTGTTTCTCGCACTGAGTAGTGCGCTGCTGCTTGCGGCGATGCTCAGTGTGCAAATTGGCAATGGCGTTGATCTAGTCACGCAATGGCAACTGTTGTGGGCGCAACGTGAAGCGAGCTCTTTTGCTGAGTTCAATTTCCTATATGGTCAATTGCCCCGTTTGGTGATGACGTTGCTGGTAGGCGCGATGTTAGGTTTGGTCGGCAATGTGATGCAACAACTGACGCAGAATAACCTCACTTCACCATTGACGCTGGGCACCTCATCTGGAGCTTGGCTGGCGCTGATTATTCTCAACATTGGTTTTCCAAGCCTAGTTGCCAGCTACAGCGCGTTGGCGGCAATGAGTGGTGCTTTGCTCGCATTTGCGTTGATCGTGGTTATTGCGGGTGTGCGTAACATGACTGGCTTGCCGTTAATTGTGGCAGGCATGGTGGTGAACCTGCTACTTGGCGCGATTGCGACGGCACTGATTCTACTCAATGAACAATACGCCAAAAACGTCTTCATGTGGGGCGCGGGCGATCTGGCGCAAAATGGCTGGGATTGGGTGCAGTGGTTGCTGCCGCGGTTATCGGTCTCCTTATTGATTTTACTGTTTGCGCCAAGGGTTCTGACGTTATTGCGTTTAGGTCATCAAGGTGCTGCGGCTCGTGGTCTGCCTGTCATTCCTGCATTTTTAATCTTAATGGTGCTCGGGATTTGGTTGGTTTCAGCCTCGATTACAGCGGTGGGCGTCATCAGTTTTATCGGGCTACTCACGCCAAACATCGCCCGTGCTATGGGGGCAAGAACGCCCAAACAAGAGCTCTATTCGAGCTTACTGCTTGGCGCGTTACTGCTTTTATTAACCGATATGCTCGCAATGTGGTTGAGCCTATGGACTACGCAAGTCATCGCCAGCGGTATCACAGCCGCGGCGATTGGCGCGCCCGCATTGATCTGGTTTAGTCGCCGTCAGCTCAAGGCGCAAGATACCTTGACTATCTCACTGCCTCAGTCGCGCGCATCATTAAGCCGTGTCGCATTATTGGGGTTGTTGTTAATGATGCTGGCAGCACTTGGGTTGCATACGTTGTTTCAAATGAACGAACTCAGTTGGCAATTGGCACTGCCAAGCAGCTATCAGTGGTCATTACGCTGGCCGCGCATGCTCACCGCATTGTGTGCCGGTATTGGTCTTGCCCTAGCAGGTAGCATTTTGCAACGTTTGATATACAACCCGTTAGCCAGCCCAGATATTTTAGGGGTCTCGTCAGGGGCGACGTTTGCGTTGGTGTTTGCCAATCTCTTTTTAGGTCAAAGCTTGTTAGCCGCCCATTGGGTGACAGCGTTGTTGGGTAGTTTGCTGGTGTTGGCGGCATTAGTTGTGCTGGGTAAGCGCCATCAATACGCCGCGTCGAGTTTGATTTTAACCGGGATAGCCATCACCGCACTGCTTGAATCCTTAGTGCAATTTTGTTTGGCTAAAGGGTCAGAAGACAGCTATCGAATTTTACAGTGGTTGGCAGGCTCAACCTATCGCGTTACGCCAGACCAAGCGCTGTTGTTGGCCGTGTTGGTGCTGTTGCTGGCCGCAGCCACCATCGCGCTGTCGCGTTGGCTGACTTTAATCTCGATTGGCCGTAGCTTTGCCAGTGCACGCGGCGTTAATGCGCAAAGCACCAGTTTGATTTTATTGACCATTGTGGCGCTGTTATGTGCGCTGGTGACGGCGACGATGGGGCCAGTGTCGTTTGTGGGTTTGATTGCGCCACACATGGCAATGATGCTAGGCGCGCAGCAAAGTAAAACCCAACTGCTGGTGGCAAGTTTAGTCGGTGCATCATTAATGTTGTGGGCGGATTGGCTCGGACAGGTGATCGTTTATCCGATGCAAATTGCGGCTGGCACGCTGGTGGCGATTCTCGGTGGGAGCTATTTCTTGCTGTTACTGTTGGTCAACCGTTCAAAATAAGCTCAGTCTATTCACCATTGGCATCGATGGTATTTAGCATCGTAGCAAAGCTGCTCACTGTGCCAGATAAGTCGTTTTTCTTATTAATAAAATGATGGTAGTGCCTTGGCATAGCAACGATATTTAACCCACATGATCGATAGTGTTAACGAATAGCCCTGTGTATACAGGGCTTGCGGCTATTTTTTGGTGATTTTATCTAAATAACCCATCGCAAAGGCCGATAAGACAAAGGTAATGTGCAGCAGTAAGTACCACTTGATTTTTTCACTGTCGATATTTTCAGTGTTCATGAAGACTTTCAGCAAATGAATTGAGGAAATGGCGACAATCGATGCCGAAACCTTATTTTTCAACGATCCTGTGTCTAATTTTCCGAGCCAGCCGAGCTTATCATCCTCTTCGGCGATATCAATTTTAGAGACAAAATTCTCATAGCCTGAAAACATCACCATCACAATCAACCCACCAACCAATGAAATATCAATCAAAGAAAGTGTCACTAAAATCAGGCTGACTTCATCGGTGCTCAAGATGTTAGGTAACAGATGAAACACTTCTTGGAAAAATTTAATGCCTAATGCCAGCAGCACTAAACTTAACCCCAAATAAATAGGCGCCATAATCCAGCGCGCTGAATAGAGTAGTTTTTCGACGATATTTTCCATAATTATTCCGTTTATGATCTCCACGAAGTATGTGGAATAAGGGGTGATGATACTGTGTTTTCTTGTGACTTGGCTACGTTATTGCACCAAGTTTTTGTAGAGCAATATAAGCCAGCCAAGCTGATATTCAAGGGGGCGTGGTACGCGTTTGATCACCATTGCATGATGTTGAAAATATTGTACGGTTTTGTATGGAATTGTCTTGATGTATTTATAAGTTCAATAAATGGGTGATAATAAGCGCTCAATTCGAATGAGTGTCGTCCCATACATACTGAGAATCTTAATTTGCGTAATATTCTATTTTTTCACCCATTGAGCTTATTATTGCTGCTTGTCATATCGGCCAGTTCGCTATCGACGGAGTTACCTAAAAGTCATCGCATTCACGAAGGTCAGCTTGAAAACGGCTTAAGGTACCAATTAGTCCATAACACGACACCTGCTCATGCTGTCATTATGCGTATGCGCATTGCGGGTGGTTCTTTAGTCGAGTCAGATCAAGAACAAGGCTTGATGCATCTTTTAGAACACATGGCGTTTAAAGGTTCGGACTCTGTAGCCGAAGGGGAGATGATTCGCCAACTTGAACGCTTAGGACTAAGTTTTGGATCCGATACCAATGCGGTGACTCAATTCAATCAAACCGTGTATGAGTTCAATATTGCTCAAGGAGACTCACAAAAAGTAGCAACTGGTTTGTGGCTTATGAGAGAGATTGCGGATCGCCTTAAGCTTGAGCCAAAGGCGTTGGAGCAAGAAAAACCGGTTGTTGTGGCGGAATGGAAAGAGAGAAATTCCGCTGATGTTGAGAATTATCGTCAACAACTTAGTTTCTTATATCCGAGGAGCCCTTTGTCAAAACGTTTGCCAATTGGTGATCTCGATGTAGTAAAACATGCTAGTTCAGAGCAGTTACGTTCACTCTATCAACGTTTTTATACGCCAGAACGTACCACGATCATTGTGGTGGGAGACCTTGATGTTGCTCAGGCCGAAGAGCAGATCAAACGACTTTTTTCTAACTGGGTACCTCACCGGGATGCAGTACCGCTACGGGCTGACCATTTGATGTTGCCTGCAGTAAGGACACACTTGCAAGCTGATGCTTTCTTTGATGCTCGTTTGCCGACCCAAATTTCGCTTGGTGTGATTGCACCACAAGAGCGACAAGCAGATAGCGTTGAAAGTCGCCATGAAATGATCCTTGAATCAATATTGTCGAACTTACTCTACCAACGTTTACTTCCCCATCTGATAGACCAAGAGGGGATAACGAATGCTTTTGTTAATATTGAACAAGATTTCGGTATCGCATCACGGATGGAATTGTCACTGGTAACCTTGCCCGAGCAGTGGCGGCATGGGCTGACATTACTTGAACAGACGGTGCGACAAGCGATTCGATACGGCTTTAATCAGAACGAAATTGATCAAGCGATCAAGGCAATACATGCTGATTATCAGCAAAGAGCAGCAAGTAGCGATACTTTGCATAGTTTTTCGATTGCGCAAGGCCTAGTGACAAGTGATGCTCAGCAATTTGTCCCGATTGAACCGACGTTCGCGCTTGCTCTTTTTGAAGCTTATCAACCTCAAATCACCGCAGCTCGATTGCACGACCTGCTTACAGAACGTTGGCAAGGTAAGCCGTGGATTTATCTTTCTGGGCCATACAAGGTTGAGAAAATCAATCAAACGCTACTCGATGTATATGAACAAAGCCAAAAACAGCCAGTAGAGCCTTATCAAATATCATCGGTCGAGGCATTTGCCTACCGTGAATTTGGTGAGGCGGGCACGCTCGTTCACGACAAGCGAGATCCCGAAACGGGGATTCGGATGTTGAAATTTGCCAATGGCGTTAAGCTCAACATCAAGCCAACCGAGTTAGAGAAAAACGTCATCTACCTCAATCTTTCATTAGGTTTTGGTGAATATCCGTTACCTAGAAAAGAAGGCATTCAGGCACTGTTTAATGATGGCTTTGTTGCTGGTGGGTTAGAGCAGCATTCGTTTCAGCAGTTAATTCATCTCTTTTCTGCTGCCAATGTGACGACGGGGTTCAATGTTGGAACGCTTGGTTTTGCGAGTCAGGATTTCACCAATCAAGCGTCGCTTGACCAACAGTTAGCACTGCAAACGGCATTTTTAACGAGCCCGGGCTGGCGAGAAGAGGGGATGAACCAATTTCGTCAACGAGTACTGGCAGCGAGTAACAGCCAGAACACGACGCCAGAAGAGGCATTTTGGACGGTATTACCTGAATTATTGCACCCTGACGACCCACGATTTCGTAGCCATGACGAGGAACTGTTAAAGCGTCATTTTTCAGAATTAGCCCCAGTGTTTGCCTCGGCGGTAGATAAAGGCCTTTTAGAAATTGCCATTGTGGGTGATCTTGACGAAGAGAAAACGATTCAATCGGTTGCTAAAACACTGGGCGCTTTGCCGCGTCATCCAGAAAAAGAGCTGCAAGTTGAGCGCGTTGAGTTTCCATCATTGCCTGCTTCACATATTGTTGAGCATCAAGGTTCAGCCAATGCCGCGGCACTGGCTTGGCTGTGGCCAACGACTGATAAGGTGAATGCCGAACACTACGCAAAACTGATGCTGCTTGAAGAGGTTCTCAGTATTTTGTTGACGGAAGAAGTGAGAGAAAAGGCTGGCGCGAGTTATTCACCTTACCCATTTAGCAGTAATGATTTTCTTCCCACAGGATTTGGTTATTTGGGGCTGTTCAGTGTGACAGACACAACGCAACTTAAATTAGTGGAAGAGAGTTTCGATGCGGTATTGTCTCGAGTGAAAGCTGAACATGGCATCGATGCTGATCTGTTGCAAAGAGCGAAACAGCCGCTTGTACAATGGTTAGATAGCCTGCCAGAAAAGAATGCATTTTGGCTTGATATCGCATCGCTAGCTCAAACTTATCCACATCGTTATAGCCGTTGGCAGGCGATTCATCATGCCATCAATCAGGTGAATGCGAATGATCTACGCAGTGTTGCTAATCAATATTTACAAGCAGATAAACAACTAAGTGTTAAGATATTACCCAACACTTCTCCTACTATCTCAAAATAAAATCAGCCCCCTATTGGGGGCGTTATTTTTATGATGAAGATCATCATTTTTTATATTTTCTGGCTTAATGTTACTTATTTAAATATAGGTAATATAATGTTCACGATTTCGTTTTATTAGAATAAAAACTCAAAATTTATCATGAATTTAATTTATTTTAAAATGTTATCAATATAATTTAATGTATTCATATTAATTATTTGGATTTTAAATAAACATTGATTGTCATTCCAAAAATTATTTTAATCTAAAATTGTTGATGTTAATTATTAACGGTGGTGCTAATAAATATACTGAATATTATAAATCTAATATAAGGGTATAAAATAATGTTTAATCAAAAAGACACGCCAGTCTCAGTGGCCGATAAAAACTATTACCGGGTCTTAGGCCTAACCCTCCTTTTCTCTGGCCTACTTTTAAATCCAATATCTCAGGCTATTGCTGTTGAGTTTAGCGCGGATGCGGTAGCTGAGTCAGAGGGGCAGTGGTGGAGCACTTACACTTTAGCGATTAAAAATACAGGAGCAGAGTCAGCGGATATGCGCGATGCGGTCATCGAATTTGTATTACCCGTTGCGATTAACGATATAGGTTGGCAATCATCGGCGCTATCCCATCCTACGTGGAGTCTATCTCATACTGCTCAAGCAGGCGGTATTCTCCATGCAGTGGCGCTTAAATTCCCTGAAGGTGCTTGGGTTGACAGCGTTCTGAATGCCTCAGAAGCACTCTCCTTGACGATCGCTTTTGCTGGTTCATTGGAAAACCTGAGTGCTTTTGAAGATTCTGTTATTGTGAAAATGGAAGGGGGCATCACACCACCGCCCGATTTTTCGCTAGATATTCTCTCTCCAGCGCCAAATTCAGTGGTATACACAGGCACAGACGTCAGCATTATGGCTCGTATTGATGGTGAGAGTGCCGGTAAGCTTGAGTTTTGGGCTAACCAAGACAAAATTGCTCAACAATCATTGAAGCAAGGTGTCACCGAGTATCAGCAAGTGTGGCAACCGAAAGAAATAGGAGCCGCTTCCATTTCAGTTATCGCGTTCAATGAGGAAGGCGATAAGCTCTCTGAGCAAAGCGTGCCTGTTTCTGTCGAGTCAGAATCGACGGCGCCTAATCCTCCGGTCGTTGAGTTCATTTCCCCAGAAGTGGGATCATCCCACCCACAAGGCACAAGTTTGACGATCTCTGCTGAAGTGACCGATGCTGATAATGATCTGGCTACCGTTAAATTTTTTGCTAATGACACCGAAGTTTGCAGTATCGATGCCAAAACAGAGCAAGTGTTCTCTTGTGACTGGACCCCTCAAACGGCCGGAAGCGCTGCATTACGTGTTGAAGCGCAAGATGATGAACGGCATGTAACACAAAAAAATCTGACGATTACGGTTACTGATGTGAGTGGTAGTTGCGGTGACGTTGCACAGTACCAAGATGGCGTGAGCTATCAAGTGGGAGATGAAGTAACCAATATTGGCCATATCTACGCATGTAAAACCGCAGGTTGGTGTGGTAACCCAGTATGGACACCGGGTACTGGGCATCCAAATTATCCAGATGCATGGAAAGATGCATGGAATGACGTTGGTGAGTGCGATCCTAACCCTGTTCCTGAAGTGCATGTTCAATCGCCAGAAAATGGACAAAAAATAGCACCCAATCAGCCATTTGAGGTGGTCGTTGAGGCGACCGACGATACCCAAGTGGCGCGTGTCGATGTTCAATTGAATGGCGAAGTCGTTGCAACATCCACCTCTTCTTCGGGCGACCTCTACACCATCACTGTGCCTGCTCAAGTTGAAGGACAATACACACTCACGGTTGCCGCGTATGACGATCAAGGTGCAAGTGCTCAAACTGCACCGATTTCGATTGCCATTACTGATAAAGATCTGCTGGTGTCACTCTCTTCCCCTGTAGACGGTTCAAGCTTCTTTGAAGGCCGAGCGATCTCAATCAAAGCGGATGCTAATAGCTATGAAGGTGAGGTGACGTCCGTGACGTTTATTGCCAACGGCAAGGTACTGAATCAAGACACCGAAGCACCTTATGAATATGAGTGGATTGGAGCGCAAGCAGGCAACTACGCTATTTACGCAAAGGCGCTCAACAGTGCCAATCAAGAGCAAATGTCAGCCCCATCGAATATTACAGTGAAAGATAGTACCGGTGGTGGTGGTCTTGCCGATAACCCAGACCGTGCCATTAGTTATCTCACTTCTTGGGGATTAAACGATTATGAAAAACTGTTTAATTCTGAAGGTGACGGTTATTTATTATCGTTCGGTAAATGGGATGCTAGCGGTAACATTACGATTTCTGATGACATGGTAACCCCACCAAGTTACAACCCAGATTGGATGCCATCTCAGTACTTAGCGTGGTCAACCTTAAAACACGATAATAGCAATGTCACCATGATGGTCGCGTTTGGTGGTCAAACTTATGAAAGTATTTGGTCTGCGATTGATAGCGATGCAAATCGGGAGGCGGTGGCCAATGGCCTCGTTGAATTGGTCAACAAACCCTTCCCTGTCTATAAGAAGAACCTAAAACCAGAAGAGGTGGTGGGTGACTGCCTTGCGACGGGGGGTGATGGCCAATGTGATTACAGCAAGTACCAATTAGCGGGTTATGTGCAAATCGATGGTCTTGACTTTGACTTCGAGAAAGCAGCGCGCATTACCGATAAAGAGAACCAAGACTTAACTGCATTGATTAAGCTGATACGCCAAAAAGTGGGAGACAATAAAGTGTTGTCGCTAACCACATACCATGTCGGTGCCGATCCTGTGGCATGCATGGATTCAAGTGTGTTTGAAAATTGTTCTTACGTTGAGCCATCAGGTCGCTCGTCTCACCATGGTGAAGTGATCGATCTGTTACAAGCAACCAAGAACGATTTCGACTTCTTCAACGTCATGACCTATGACGCTGGCCAAAACTTCCTCTACGATGTCGCGATGGCCAATTACGCTCAATACATTGGAGATAAGTCGAAAATTGTTTTGGGCAATACGATCAATAGCCAGTGGGGGCCAAACGGCAATTTTGTGGAGAGCCGTGAAAACAACCTCAACCGTGCCAAGTGGCAAAAAGAGAATGGTTACGGTGGTTTCTTTATCTGGGCGTTGGGTTCAAATAATCAAAGTCTGAGCATGGAACAGCAAGTCGAGTACTTCAACGAAATGATCAGTGTCAGTAAGTAGCCTGCATGGTTACTTTGTGAGTTAACTAGATAACGGAAGGCCATGGTGCCTTCCGTGTTTTTATCCATCGTCATCAACTTAATCTGAATCTCCGAAGCTGAAATAGAGAACCTCATGCGATATTTTTGATTTTTTATGAATGCTGGTATTAGACATAACAATATTTAATGTTACTTAATGAAAATTTGGTCATTCCCAGCTCCTATTTTGCGGCCAGGCAACCAGTTACCCTCCACGCCATTACAACGTGACTACTTCAACGTTCATCGCTATATAAATACATAAAAACCAATAAGATTTTTTCCGTTACGGCGAACTTTGAATTACTTCATGCTCAGGCGAGTCGAAATCCATTGTAATAGAGCGACTCAATAGCCACAGTGGTGATGCGATGTTAGTTAGAAAGGTTTCTAGAGATTTGGCTTCTGCTCAAGCGCGAGAAAATTGGTTGGCGTATTGGCAACATTTTAGCCGTGAAAGTCAGGCGTTTTGTTCCGAGATTAACTGTTTAACACCGTCTTCTCAGGCGATGTTGGTAAAATGCGATAAAGATGAAGAAGGGGTGTTTGTGATCCCACTTTGTCAGTGTCATAGCGACAACTTAGAAGGGGTGCTGGAAATAGGGGAGAGTACCGAAGTGCTCCCCTTCCATTACACGTTATAAATCAAAGCGGTAGTTAGCGTTTTTGGTAAAGCCGCTCAGGACGACCTACCCGACCATGCTGGATACAAGCTTCCAGAAAACCACTGGCCACACAATATTCAAGATAACGTCTGGCTGTGGTTTTGCTGATCCCAATCGCTTGTCCTAACAACTCTGCGGTGTACGCGGTTTGTGGTTCATGGTGATAAATCTCTTGGATTTTGATCAAAGTAAGTTCATCTATCCCTTTGGGTAAACTATCGAGTTGCTCAGTTTTAGCCTGAAAATTAAACAGTTCATCAACGTGGCGCTGATTGACGCTGTCATTAGCGCGCAGCGAGCTAGTGTATTTTAGATAACGCTCCAGCGAGTTTTGCACTCGATCATACGCAATTGGTTTTAACAGGTAATCAAATACTCCGCAGCGAACAGCTTCGCGTACTGTCTCCATATCGGAAGCGGCAGTGATAAAAATCACATCTGGTGCTTGCGGTTGATGAGTTAGCTCCTTTAAAAACTCTATGCCACGACCATCTGGTAGGTAGTTATCTAAAAAAATCAGTTTAGGCTTGAGAATGCGCACCATGTTACGTGCTTCATTAATACTTTGTGCCACGCCAACAGGGCGAAAGCGGGTAGTTTGTTTGAGATAAAAGCTGTGCACATCAGCAATGCTCGTTTCATCCTCTACGATCAATACGTCGATTAATTCCATCATAATCAGCTCTTATTATGCCCTTCAGCTAGTGGTAAGTGGTTTTCTGCCACAAGTGTGTTGGGTCGATTGGGAATAAAAATAGAAAAAATAGTCCCTTGCGGCTCTGCACTGTCGATAAGTATCGATCCATGAGCCTGAGTGACAAATTGATGAACAAGGTAAAGTCCAATACCGTGTCCTTGCTGGTTTTTGCTACTCACTCCCTTGAGAAACAAGGTTTGGGCAATGTCGGCAGGAATGCCATTACCATTATCTGCCACTTCAATCACCAACTCCTCACCGTTATCGGTCAGCAGCAGGGATATGGTTTTATTGTTGTTTGGGTTTTTTAGCGTCGCTTCAAATGCGTTATCCAGTAGGTTACCGAGCACTGCCGCCAGCTCATCTGACGTCATGCATTGCGGCTCTTGATGTAGATGTGACATCGGGTCGAACTCCAAGCACAGCCCTAGCTCTTTGGCACGGCTGTATTTACCGAGCAGTAATCCTGCGATCACTTTAGGATGAAAGGTCTGGGAGATGAAATCGATCAGTTGCTGCTGCTCGGCCGTTTCACGGCGAATGGTTTTGACGGCTTCATCGTATGCGCCGATTTGAATTAACCCGCCGATGGTGGAGAGGCGGTTAGCAAACTCGTGGCTCATTACGCGTAGGTTATCGTTGTGCTGACGGATCTGGCTAAGCTGGGAAGTCAGCGTATTGAAGTCGTTGCGGCGACGAAAACTCACCACCCAACCAATTTGCTGTTGCCCTGAATTGATTGGCACACGGTTCGCCACCAAGGTTTCACCATTACAGCTAATCAGTTCATCTTGCTGGCTGGTGCTGTTTTGCTGTGCTAACTGACCAAACGGACTAGCACCCATGAAAAAGTAAGTCGGAGTGATGAACTCTTGAACATTACGTCCAATCAGATGATTCGGTTGGTGGGCAATGCCAAGAATATTCAGTGCCTTAGCGTTCACAGAAAGGATTTCACCTTTCAAGCTAATCGCAACTATTCCTTCATACACACTTTGTAGAATGGATTGCTGCAGGTTGAGGTTCATGGCGATCTCTTCCGGCTCCATATTGAACATCTGTTGCTTGATATGGCGGGTAAACAGCCAAGCGCTCAATCCAGAAAGCAGCATGAGTAGGGCCACAGTACTGAGCATTGGATAGGAGTAAATGCGTAGCCAATCACTGATATGATCGAGTAAATAGCCCACAGAAACCACACCCAGAACCTGTCCGGAAGGTGAGACAACAGCAGCCTTACCGCGAATTGCCCAGCCTAGGCTGCCTTTTTGGGTTGAGGTGTAATATTCGCCCTCTTTTAACGCTCTACTGCTGTCACCGCCTTGCATGGGTAAACCAATTTTTCGCTCATCTGGATGGGCAATGCGAATACCATTGGCATCGCCAATCACAATAAAGTTGGCATCTGAAATGCGTTGTAGGCGATCGATTTTAGTCTGTACTTCGGTGAGACGATTTTGTTGGATTAGGGCAATTAAATTGGGGTCAGTCGCAATCTCACGCGCTTGAATCAGAGCCTTAGTGCTGATCTGATCTTGTAGGGTTTCACTAAGAGTTTGATGGAAAAAGCCGGCTACCAGCAAAAGCTGGATCACTACCATAGCAACCAGTAGTGCACCGACCCTTTGCTGAAACGAAAGAGTCTGGCAGACTTTGGTGTGTAAAAAGTGGGCTAGTGATATTTTCATGCCGGCGAGTCTATCCTTGCTATAAGTGAGGCTTATTGATTGGAGTCTAAGAAACACCAATCAATAATGTCTATCCCATCACATATTTGATCATAACTCCTGCCGCTACTGCAGAGCCAATGACCCCAGCGACGTTTGGTCCCATGGCATGCATCAGCAAAAAATTCTGCGCGTTGGCTTCTAGCCCGACCTTGTTGGAGACGCGTGCCGCCATCGGCACGGCAGAAACTCCGGCTGAACCAATCAGTGGGTTGAGTTTGGTGGTGGAGAAACGGTTCATCAGTTTAGCCATCAAAACCCCTGCGGCAGTACCGACACAAAACGCAACAATACCGAGCACCAAAATGCCGATAGTTTGTGGCTGGAGGAATTTATCCGCCATCAGTTTCGAACCGACTGATAGGCCAAGGAAAATAGTCACTATGTTAATCAGTGCGTTTTGCGCTGTGTCGGATAAACGCTCCACCACACCACACTCACGCATCAAGTTGCCAAAGCAGAACATACCGAGCAGTGGCGTTGCAGAAGGCAGTAAGAGCGCAATCAAAATCAGTAACAGCAGTGGAAAGCCAATTTTTTCTAGCTTGTGTACCTGGCGCAGTTGATGCATCTGAATTTTGCGTTCTTCTTGCGTGGTCAGCGCACGCATTATCGGCGGCTGAATCATAGGCACTAACGCCATGTAAGAGTAGGCTGCGACCGCAATTGCCCCCAACAATTCAGGTGCGAGCATGCTCGAGACGTAAATTGCCGTAGGGCCATCCGCACCACCTATGATGCCAATCGCCGCAGCTTGCGCCACGCTAAAATCCATTACCCCTAAACTGCTTAATGCCAATGCACCCAGTACGGTAGTGAAAATACCAAACTGAGCCGCCGCACCGAGCAGCAGGGTTTTGGGGTTAGCGAGCAGTGGACCAAAATCCGTCATTGCCCCTACGCCCATAAAAATGAGTAGAGGCCCAACTCCGGAAGCGATAGCCAGGCTATAGAACAGATAAAGCATGCCATCGCTGTACTGATACTGCTCGGCGAGCAAGTGCAAGGTGGTCATTTGTAGTGGCGTTGCGCTACTCAATGCTTGCTTAATGTCCAAAGGCATGTACGAGCTAAGTTGTAGTACTTTTGAAAAGGCCGTCATCACTTCCGGTTTGGCGGCATACAAGGCATTTTCTATCGCCGACATGGCAAGCCCTGCATCAGGCAGATTAGAGAGAATGCCACCAAACCCAATAGGCACTAGTAGCAAAGGCTCAAAGCGTTTAAAAATAGCCAGATAGAGCAGCGTTAAACCGACAAGGATCATGATGGCTTGCCCCCACTGGAGGTGGAATAGGCCAAAATCACGCACCATAGCTAAAACGTTTTCCATTATTTTTGTCCCTGATTATGCTAGTACTAGCAAGGCTTCGCCGACTTGTACTGCATCGCCTTCATTGACTTCAATGACACTGATCACTCCAGCACGTGGTGCGCGGATTTCAGTTTCCATCTTCATCGCTTCTAAGATCAGCAAGACATCGCCTTCAGCCACTTCATCACCTGCTGCCGCATGAATTTTCCAGATATTGCCAGAAAGAGGTGCTGCGAGGTTTTCACCTTCTGCTGCATTCGGTACTGGTGCGTTATTGGCCGACGCTGCTGGCGCGACATGTGTCAGCTCGCCGCCTTCATCTACCTTCACCACATAGCTTTGGTTGTTGACGGTAATGGTGTAGACACCGTTACTTGCGACGGACTGACTTTCCACTGACGCGGCTTTGGCTTTTGCCGCAGGCATTTGAGAGGCGTCACCAGTTTTTGCTGCTTGTGGTGCGGGTTCAAATGCTTCTGGGTTATGGCGATTCGCGAGGAACTTCCAACCCACTTGATCGAACAGCGCAATGGTCAGCACATCATCAATCGCATTCTTGGCGAGAGTGATGTGTTGCTCTTTAGCTTGCTGCAATACGCGGTCTTGCAAGGTTGGCATTTCAGCAGTAATCAAATCAGCGGGGCGGCAGGTTATGGGCTCAGCACCTGCTAATACTCGAGCTTGCAACTGCACGTTGACCGGCGCAGGTGTTTTACCGTATTCACCTTTCAGTACTCCGCTGGTTTCTTTGGTGATGGTTTTGTAACGCTCACCCATTACGACGTTGATCACCGCTTGTGTACCCACGATTTGTGACGTCGGAGTCACTAGTGGCAAAAAGCCAAGCTCTTCACGTACACGCGGGATCTCTTCGAGCACTAAATCGAGTTTATCAAGTGCGTTTTGCTGTTTGAGTTGGCTTTCCATGTTGGTCAGCATACCGCCCGGGACTTGCGCCACCAAAATACGTGCATCACTGCCTTTCATCATGCCTTCAAAGGCGTGGTATTTTTTGCGTACATCGCGGAAATAGGTCGCAATATTTTCGAGCTTAGCGATATCCAACCCGGTGTCGTAGCCCGTGCCTTGCAAGGTGGCGACCAGAGATTCCGTCGCTGGATGACCATAAGTGCCACTCATGCTGGAAATCGCAGTATCGACCCGATCAACGCCCGCTTCAATCGCTTTGAGTAAGGTCATATCGGCAAGGCCAGCAGTGGAGTGGCAGTGCAGATGCAATTCGACATCCACTTGTTTTTTCAGGGTTGAGACTAACTCTTCGGCAGAATACGGGGTTAAAATGCCGGCCATATCTTTAAGGGCAATCGAATCGACACCCAGCTCCGACAGTTGCTGCGCTATGTCGACCCAAGTTTGTAAATTGTGCACTGGACTCGTGGTGTAACAGAGCGTGCCTTGCGCATGCGCACCCATCTTTTTCACCGCTTGTAGTGCTTGTTGCATGTTACGCACATCATTCATCGCATCGAATACGCGAAACACATCCATGCCATTTTTCACTGCGCGCTCGACAAAGGTATCCACTACATCATCAGCATAGTGACGATAGCCGAGTAGGTTTTGTCCGCGCAGTAGCATTTGCAGTGGCGTATTGGGCATGGCTTGTTTGAGCAAGCGTAGGCGTTGCCATGGGTCTTCGCCTAAAAAGCGGATGCAACTGTCAAAAGTCGCGCCTCCCCAACATTCCAAAGACCAATAGCCGATCTGATCTAATTGCTGCGCAATCGGCAGCATGTCGTCAATCCGTAAGCGAGTGGCAAAAAGAGATTGGTGAGCGTCGCGTAATACGACATCTGTTACACCTACGCGTTTAATCGCCTGAGTCATCTGTTATTTCTCCTTCACTAAGATAATTTTTGTTGTGCTTTATGGTGATGGATAGCGGCGGTGAGCACCGCGAGCAACTCACCTTGGTTTTGTTTGGATTTAGCCTTATTGGCTGGTGTTTTTTTATTGCCCGTTTTGGTTGGTACTTGAGGCGGGGCAAAACGTACAATCAAGTACGACATGGTGCGAGTTGCAAATACTAAGAAAATCAAAAAGATGAACACAAAGCCCATCCCCAGGGTCAGCAAATTAATCCCTTCGAGGAATAGTGAGGTTGATTGCATAGTCACTTCCAGTGATAAAAACAGGGTTGAAAATAGGGAGAAAAAAGAGGCGCGCTAGGCGCGCCAAATAATCCCAAGGAGCAAGGGTTAAAGAGTTAAACAAACATACCGAACACCACGCTGGCGATAACGAGCACAATGCCGCCACCCAGACGTGAAGAGATTTGTGCGTAAGAGAGCAAATTCATACGGTTAGAGGCCGCGAGCACTTCAAGGTCACCAGAACCGCCGCGATTAGCCATACACAGACCTGCGGTGATAGAGGATTCAATAGGATAGAAGCCCATCGCCCAACCACCTAAAGCAGCACCCAAAGTTGCCCCAAGTACAATAACAGTGGCAATAATCACGTTAGTAAAGGTTAAGGCATTGATGATTTCCGCCAGATCGGTGTAAGCAATACCAACGCCGACCATCAATAGCCACAGCATCTGTTTTGAGAAGAAATTCGACAGGCGTTTCGCGCCCTCTTTGATTTCATCACTGCACAAACCCGCCGCGTTAAGGATGGCGATGATCACCACCATGTAAGCAAAAGTGTGGATCTGAATCGAGCCAAAACCGGGCAGAATTTCTTTCGATAAAGCGTAAGAGAAGGTGTACACACATGCGGCCAGCATTAAACCAATCGCAATTTCACGGTGAGTGATATTAAGATTTTGGGCTTCTTCATTGACGTCTAGTTTTGATCTGCGTACTAGCTCGCCATTGCCAGTTAATAATGGGATCTTTTCACCAATAATGTTCAGAGCAGCAGCTACGATGATAGCCACTATATTAGCGATAGTTAAAATGGCGACCGCTACTGAGTAGTATTGTTCTTTTGAACCACCAGTGACCGATTCATATATCTCGGAAAGTGGAATTGCACCTGCGCCATTACCACCGCCCATAATCGGCAGCACATACAGCATCATGATGCGATCAGGAGTGATACCAAATACGAGACCGATAGCGATACCAAATATCGCCGCACCGGCAACCGCAGCCAGAATGGTCGGAATGTAACCGGCTAGAGAGCGGATCAGTAGTTTACGGTTGACCGCCAAAATGGAGCCAGTAATGAGTACTGCGATGAACAGATCCAAGAACTTGCTCTTATCCATCACTTCGGTCACGGTTTTTATTTCACGGTCGCTGAGCCAGCCCATGTGGACGAACCAAGCAGCAACCAAGAAAATCATTACCGGTGCACCGCCGATGTATTTATTAAAAATAGGTAGGCGTTTGCCAACTTCGCCAAATATCGCGCCGATGACAAACATAAAAGAAAAACCACCGACCAGACCGCTAGGTAAAGTGTCAGTAATATGGGCGGCTAATACAGTGATCAGTAAAAATAAAAATAAAGGGAGTGGAGTGCCAAATATTTTTATCTGGCTTAGATTCAATCCACCTGCGGACTTTTTATCTAAATATAGGGTTTTTTCGTTCATGTTTTTATGTCCAATGAGGTTATTAAGACCTTTACTACATTAAATAAAATAGTCAGTGATAATTGTGAAAATAGTCATCCAAACCAGTGGCTTTAAAAATCTCAATGGTTTTTATGATTTAAATTTTAGATAGATAAATAAATAGAATTTAAAATTAAAGATATAAAAATTAAATTCATTAAAACCATAAAGAGCGTTAACCACGGGAAATAAAGTGATTACCCTCATTAAACCTTTTCGGCTGAATTTAGATAATAAAGCCAGAAAAAATAGGTGAGGAAGCCGACCATGGTGGATATTTATACCTTCTCGCGAGTTTCAACCAAGAATCGAACCAAGCTATTGCAGATCAAAGAGTTTCTCTGCCAGCATCAGCTCACGGTTGATGAGGATGTTGAGCATTTTGTGGTGGCTTACGGTACAAACCAAATCATCGCTTGCGGTGGAATTGCGGGGCATGTGCTGAAGTCCATTGCGGTTTCTCCTGCGCTGCAAGGGACTGGTTTTGCGCTCAAATTGATGACCGAATTAACCAACTTCGCTTATGAAATGGGGCGATTTTCACTCTTTCTATTCACTAAGCCGACCAATGTGGATTTATTCCGACAGTGCGGTTTTTTCTTAGTCGATAAAGTCGAACCGCATATTGCTTTATTAGAAAATAGCCCAAATCGTCTTGCAGTTTATTGCAAACAGTTGCAGTTATTAAAAATGTCTGGGCGTAAAATTGGCAGTATTGTGATGAATGCCAATCCATTTACCTTAGGCCATCAATATTTAATTGAACAAGCCTGTGAACAATGTGATTGGGTGCATTTATTTGTGGTAAAAGCAGAGAATAAAGATTTCTCTTACGCTGACCGTATGGCCATGATTAAGGCAGGCAGTAAACACTTATTGAATTTAACTATTCATTCTGGCTCGGATTATATTATTTCGCGCGCGACCTTCCCTAGTTATTTTATTAAAGATCAGCAAGTGGTCAATCAATCCCATACCGCGCTGGATTTAAGTATTTTCCGCCATTCAATCGCGCCAGCCCTTGGCATTACGCACCGCTTTGTCGGCAGTGAGCCGATTTGTACGGTGACGCGTAACTACAACCAAGCCATGCGCCGCTGGTTAGAAGAAGCACACGATGTTAGTGCGTCGATCCAAGTAGTGGAAATTGAGCGTAGTCAGCAAGCCTCGCAGCCGATCTCCGCATCGCGCGTGCGCTATTTGCTCAAACAATTTGGCGTTGCCGCGATTGCCGATCTCGTGCCGAAAACGACTTATTCCTACCTTTGTCAGCATTATGCGGAACATTCGCTACAGGCCGCACCGCAACTGTTAGCGGTATGAGCGCGGTGCTGACACTGTTTTATCCAATAACTCATCAACAAGGTTGTACCCATGAAAATTGCCCATCCCGCCTTTGCGGGAACACTGGAGTCCAGTGATCTTCAGGTTCGGATTGAACCCAATAACGATGGCGGTATTGAACTGGTGTTAGACAGTACCGTCGAGCAGCAATTTGGTCATGCGATTCGTCAGGTCGTGCTGCGCACCCTCGAAACGATGCAAGTGCACGATGCGCTGGTCACCATCGAAGACAAAGGTGCGCTGGATTGTGTGATCCGCGCGCGCGTACAGGCGGCAGTAATGCGCGCTTGTGAAGTTCAGAACATTGAGTGGAGCCAACTATCATGACCAAACTTCGTCGCAGTATGTTATTTGTGCCGGGAGCGAATGCCGCCATGCTCAGCAATACCTTTATCTATCAACCCGACTCCATCATGTTCGATCTGGAAGACTCGGTCGCGCTGCGTGAAAAAGACACCGCGCGGATGTTGGTGTTCCATGCGCTGCAACACCCTATGTATCAAGAGATGGAAACCGTGGTGCGGGTCAATCCGCTCGATTCTGAATTCGGCATCAAAGACCTTAATGCCGTGGTGCGCGGTGGAGCCAAAGTGGTGCGTCTGCCGAAAACCGATAACGCTAACGATGTGATTGAGATGGAAAAAGTCATCGAGCAGATCGAGCGTGAATGCGGACGCGAAGTCGGCAGCACGCGTATGTTGGCCGCGATTGAAAGTGCGCAAGGCATTAACAATGCGGTTGAGATTGCCTTTAGCTCACGCCGCCTGATTGGGATTGCGCTTGGTGCGGAAGACTATGTGCGTGATCTGCGCACGCAGCGTTCAGCGGAAGGCATTGAGCTGCTGTTTGCACGCTGCTCCATTCTGCAAGCGGCGCGTGCTGCTGGGATCATGGCGTTTGATACCGTGTATTCCGATGCCAACAACGAAGAAGGCTTTTTGCGTGAAGCGGAGCATATCAAGCAGCTCGGTTTTGATGGCAAATCACTGATTAACCCACGTCAGATTGACCTGCTGCACAACGTGTTTGCCCCAACGCAAAAAGAGGTCGATCACGCCATCGCGGTTATCGAAGCCGCCGAAGAAGCGGCAGCGAAAGGGCTGGGCGTAGTCTCTCTCAACGGCAAAATGGTCGATGGACCCATCATCGAACGCGCACGTTGGACACTGCAACGTGCTGAATCCGGCATAAAACACTAAAGGTCATCTCATGAGTATCAATACATTAAATAATCCTCTGTCTGTGCTGGAAGTGGAACGCTACGCGTTGACGCCTTACACCCAAGCGCACGCGATTACGCCGCATCTGCTGGATGAGTCAGCGAAAAAAAGCCGCAAAGTGAAAAGCTCGATCCGTGAAGTGATTGTTGATCTTGGCTTAAAAGATGGCATGACCATCTCTTTCCACCATGCGTTTCGCGGCGGCGATAAAACCGTCAACCTAGTGATGGAGGTGATTGCCGAATTGGGGATTAAAAACCTCACGCTGGCCTCAAGCTCGCTCACCTCTTGTCACTCGCCTTTGATTGAACACATCAAAAACGGCGTAGTGAGCAAGATTTACACCTCAGGGATTCGTGGTGCGCTGGCCGACAGCATTTCTAACGGCCTGCTTGATGAGCCCGTGCATATTCACTCGCACGGTGGTCGCGTGCATTTGATCCAAAGCGGTGAACTGTACATCGACATGGCGTTTATTGGCGTACCTTGTTGTGATGAATTTGGTAATGCCAACGGCTTTAAAGGCAAATCCAATTGCGGCTCACTCGGCTATGCCAAAGTCGATGCCGAACACGCTGAAAAAGTGGTGATGCTGACTGAAGCCATCGTCGGTTTCCCGAATTTCCCTGCATCGATTACTCAAGACCGCGTCGATGCGGTTGTGCAGGTGGCGGAAGTGGGCGACCCAAGCAAAATCGGTGGGGATGCCACGCGCATGACCACCAACCCACGCGAGCTTCTGATTGCCAAACGCGCTGCAGAAGTCATCGAGCATTCAGGCTATTTCTATGATGGTTTTTCAATGCAGACCGGTTCGGGCGGTGCATCGCTCGCGGTTGCGCGCTTTTTGAAAGAGAAGATGTTGCGCCAAAACATTCGCGCTTCTTTCGCTCTCGGTGGTATCACTGCGACTATGGTGGAAATGCATGAACAGGGACTGATTGATTACTTGCTCGATGTGCAGTGTTTCGATTCGGTGGCGGCGGGCTCGTTAGCGCGCAATCCACATCATCTCGAAATCTCTGCTAACGAATACGCCAACCCAAGCTCGAAGGGGGCGGCGGTGGATAGGCTGGATGTGGTTATCTTGAGTGCGTTGGAAATTGATACCCAGTTTAACGTTAACGTGATCACCGGCTCTGATGGGGTAATTCGCGGCGCATCCGGCGGTCATTGTGACACGGCGGCGGCGGCAAACTTATCGATTATTGTGGCGCCTTTGGTGCGTGGCCGCATTCCGACCGTGGTCGAGAAGGTCACTAACATCATCACCCCAGGAGCCACCATCGATGTGTTGGTGACGGATCAAGGTATCGCGGTAAACCCGAATCGTCCCGAACTGAAAGCGCGTTTCATCGCGGCGCAACTGCCCGTTGTCGAGATTGAAGCGTTGCAACAGCGTGCGGAGTTGCTGACGGGTAAACCCCAGCCGTTGCAATTTGAAGACAAAACCGTTGCCTTTGTTCACTACCGTGACGGTTCGATCATTGATGTTATCAAGCAGGTAAAAAGCCTATGAGTCACCATCCGGATCTTTCAGTCAGTCTGGACCAGCTACTTCTGCGTAAAGAAGTGCGGGTTCGGCAACAAGGTGAGTGGCTAAAACGCCATTCACTGCCTCTGGTTTCTTTCACGGTTAACATGCCGGGCGCGGTTAAGCTCAACGCTGCCAGCCAAACCGTGATGGATGCAGGTATGCGTGCCATTCAAGAACTGTGTCAGCAAACGGGCTGGCGGCAAGTGGCTTGTCAGCTGTTGGTGGAAAAAACGGGGCCGGAAGCCTTTGTGGTGATTCAGGCTCCTTCAGCCAGCATGTTGAAAAAAGCCATGATGAAGATTGAACGCGAGCACCCGCTAGGGCGACTGATGGATCTGGATGTGCTTGATGTCGATGGGCATATTATCTCGCGCCAAGGTGCGCAGTTGCCAAGACGGCGCTGCTTGCTGTGTGAACGTGATGCGGTGATCTGTGCTCGCTCGCGGCAGCACGGTGTTGAGGCTTTGTTGGCTAAAATCGAGGAGATGGTTCATGACTATTCCTGCTGCGCTTGATCTTCTGCTTGAACTGCCTAGCCAAGCCTCTGGCACAAGTGGCACGAAAACGTTCAGCTTGCCTCGCTTAGTGGGGCATCTGGCTTATCATGCCATGATGTTAGAGGTGCATCTCACCCCTAAACCGGGTTTGGTGGATACTGCTAATAATGGCGCACACCGCGATATGGATCTCAACACTTTTATCGCCAGTGCTGAGGCGATTGCGCCTTATCTGCAATCTTTTGTCAGTGCAGGTTGGGAGAGCGCGGGAAATCCGGCCGCTCAGTTGCTGACCGCCTTGCGCCCGATTGGCATAGAAGCTGAGCAAGCCATGTTTGCTGCCACTCAAAGGGTGAACACCCATAAAGGGATGATTTTTATCTTGGGGCTTATTTGCGGCTCTGTGGGGTGGCTCAAAGCCAATCAACTCAAAATTGATGCGCAGCATATTGGCGAAACCATTCGCCAAGCTTGCCAGTTTTTGATTATTGATGAGCTAAAAGCGAAGCGTGAATCGGCTCCCGAAACGGCAGGCGAGCGAATTTATCGTCGGTACGGTTTAACCGGCGCACGCGGTGAAGCCGCTTCTGGCCTTGCGATGGTGATGCAACATGCGCTGCCAGCCTACCAAGCCTGTTTAACCAAAGGAGCCAGCATCGAGCAAGCCTTGTGGCATACCTTATTGGTGTTGATGGCCAACAATAACGACAGCAACCTCGCTGCTCGCGGTGGATTAGAAGGGCTGCATTTTGTGCAAGCGCAAGCGCAGCAACTGCTCGCCAAAGGCGGCTTTTTATATCAAGAAATTGAACAAGCTCTTACGGCGCTCGATAGCGCGATGATTGAAAAACACTTAAGCCCCGGCGGCAGTGCAGATCTATTAGCCGCTACTTGGTTAATTAATGAGTTAGCGCAATTGTTTCAAGTCCGTCACGAGTAATTTTGATTGTTAACTTTAAGATCGGAAATTCTTAAAAAGCAGCCATAACTGGACGCAATATTGGATCGATATTTGAAATCAAGAGACTTTTGGGGTAAAGCACAATTCGTCATAGTATTCTCTCTCGTGCTGGAAAGTTACTCACCAGCTGGTTGAAAACAGAGGCAAAACCCTGTAATTTCCTGAAAAAAGCCCCTATTTACAGGGGCTTGGTAAGCTTAGAGAGACTCAAAAACCCTTATTCGATGTTTTGAATTTGCTCTCTCATTTGCTCAATCAGAACCTTGAGTTCTACGCCAGAGGCCGTAATGTCGGTGCTGATTGATTTCGAGGCTAACGTGTTCGATTCGCGGTTAAATTCTTGCATCATGAAATCGAGCTTACGGCCGCATGAGCCGCCTTTTTTGAGCACATTACGTGCTTCTTTGACATGCGAATCGAGGCGGTCTAACTCTTCGGCAACGTCTGATTTTTGTGCAAGTAAAATCAGCTCTTGCTCGACGCGTGTCGCATCAAGCTCAATCTTTGCTTCTTCAAACTTAGTCAGTAGACGTTCACGTTGCCATTGCAGGATTTCTGGCATGCGTGCGCGCACTTTGACCACTTCTTCACTGATCGCCGTCAGGCGTTGTTCGATTAACGCCTTCATGTTGTCACCTTCACGGCCACGTGCGTCAATGAATTCAATGATTGCGTCATCAAAGCCTGCTAATAAGGTTTTATTAATGCTGTCCATGTCTTGTTCTGGCGTTTCCATTACGCCGGGCCACTGCATGATTTGAAATGGATTAATGCGGCTTAACTCGCCCGTCATGTGCATTACTTGGTTGGCGGCTTTAATCACTTGATTGGCGAGTGCTTCATTGATATTCAGCTCACTTTTAGCCGCAGGGTTTGCTTCATAACGTAAGTGACATTCTACTTTGCCGCGCGCTAAACGTTGGCGAAAGCGTTCACGCAGTACAGGCTCAAGACCACGAAATTGTTCCGGCAGGCGGAAGTAGGTTTCAAGATAACGTTGGTTTACCGAGCGGATTTCCCATACCGCAGTACCCCAATCACCTTTAACTTCTTTACGCGCGTACGCGGTCATGCTGTAAATCATTGATTTGTCCTTTGCTCACGAAGATGAAATATCAAACGAGAGGTATGTTAGCACTAGCTTCACGCGTGTACTAGGTTCACGCCAATGCAAAGGGTGACCAACCTAGCGTCAAGGCGGCTAATCCGCTATAATCTCGCCCCAATCGATTCCGTCTCACCCGATAAAAGGTAGATGCACTATGCGTCCAAATGACCGCGCGGCCGATCAAATTCGCCCAATTAAAATCACTCGCAACTACACTGCTTATGCTGAAGGGTCAGTATTGGTGGAATTTGGTAATACCAAAGTATTGTGTAATGCCACTGTCGAAGAGGGTGTTCCTCGCTGGTTGAAAGGTCAGGGTAAAGGTTGGGTTACTGCAGAATACGGCATGCTGCCACGTGCAACCCATTCACGGACTCGTCGTGAAGCGACCAACGGTAAACAAGGTGGCCGCACCATGGAGATTCAACGTCTCATCGCTCGCAGCTTACGTGCTGTGGTGGATTTAGAGGCAATGCCAGAGGTGATGATCACGGTTGACTGTGACGTTATTCAAGCGGACGGCGGTACTCGCACTGCATCAATTACGGGCGCAAGTGTGGCACTAGCGGATGCGTTTGCTCATCTGGTTGCTAGCGGCAAATTGAAGAAGAATCCAATGAAAGGCCATGTTGCTGCTGTCTCAGTTGGCATCTTGGGTGAAAACATTTTATGTGATTTGGAATACGTGGAAGATTCTGCCGCCGACACAGATATGAATGTGGTGATGACTGAAAACGGTAAGATGATTGAAATTCAAGGCACCGCAGAGGGTGAACCGTTTAGCCATGAAGAGCTGATGGATTTACTGGCCGTTGCCAAGAAAGGCATCGCTGATATTGTTGAAGCGCAGAAAGCATCGTTATTAGATTGATCAAGTAGCTCCCAGTTGGGGGCTATTTTTTTGCCCGTTTTATTCATTGTATTGTTGTACGTGATGACCCCACCCTAACCCTCCCCTATAAGGAGAGGGAATGAAGGAAGTGTTCCTAATATCGCCCTTGAGGGGAGGGAATTCATCATCTTAGTATCTCCCCTTTTAGGGGAGGCGAGCACCATCTTAGTACCTCTCTTTTTTCGGGGAGGCGAGCAGCATCTTAGTACCTCTCCTTTTTCGGGGGAGGTGAGCACCAGCTTAGTACCTCTCTTTTTTCGGGGAGGCGAGCAGCATCTTAGTACCTCTCCTTTTTCGGGGAGGTGAGCACCAGCTTAGTACCTCTCTCTTTTCGGGGGAGGTGAGCACCACTTTAGTACCTCCCCCTTTTAGGGGGAGGCTAGGAGGGGGTTGTTCTTGTTGGGAAAGAGAAATAAACCAAAGTGTATGAGTTAAGAGAGAGAAAATCATGAAAGCATACCAGCGTGAATTTATTGAATTTGCACTAGAAAAAGAAGTCTTGAAGTTTGGCGAGTTTACTTTGAAGTCTGGCCGAAAAAGCCCTTATTTCTTTAACGCTGGCTTGTTTAATACTGGCCGTGACTTAGCGCGCTTAGGGCGTTTTTATGCCGCTGCTTTGGTCGATTCTGGGATTGAGTTTGATGTGCTATTTGGACCTGCGTACAAAGGGATCCCAATTGCGACTACAACTGCAGTAGCGTTGGCTGATCATCATGATGTTGATACGCCGTATTGCTTTAACCGTAAAGAAGCGAAAGACCACGGTGAGGGCGGTAACTTGGTCGGTAGCGCATTAGAAGGGCGCATTATGCTGGTGGATGATGTCATTACAGCTGGTACTGCCATTCGTGAGTCGATGGAAATCATTCAAGCTAACGGTGCGGATCTTGCTGGTGTTTTGGTAGCAATTGACCGCCAAGAAAAAGGCAAAGGAGAGCTTTCTGCAATTCAAGAAGTCGAGCGTGATTTTGGTTGCGCGATCATCTCAATTGTTAGCCTGACCGATCTGGTTACTTACCTTGAAGAGAAAGGGGCAGATGCTAAGCACCTTGAGGCGGTAAAAGCGTATCGTGCTCAGTACGGAATTTAAGCATCAACTTATTTGCGAATCGTAGAGCCACTTATTGAAAAGTAAAAGCCCCGAGTTTGTCGCTCGGGGCTTGTTAGTTAGTTTAGTTATTCTAGCGATTAACTTTGATCGCCATGGTGCGAGTTATCGTAAATTTCCGAGCCATCACGCTGCGTTTTCAACAGTGATAAATTCCACATGTACTGTTCTGGGCGTGGTGTGACTAAATCTTCAATCGCCTTATTCATAGCGCGTGCATCTTGCTCTTCATCGCCCGTTGGAAAGTTTTCTAATGCAGGCAAAATATGCACTTCGTACTTACAGGTTTTATCGTTATAAGCAGGCAAAATTGGCACGACTTTCGCTTTTGATAGGCGCGCCATTTTACCAAAACCTTTTAACGTGGCTTTTTCAGTGCCAAAGAATGGAACAAAGACCGAGTTGGCCGGGCCAAAGTCTTCATCGGGCAGCCAGTAGCCTAAATATCCATCTTTAATTGAACGTACAAACGGTTTTACTCCAGCATCACGTGCAAAAATACGCCCGCCATATTGCATGCGTTGGACGTGCATTAACCAATCACCGATAGGATTGCGCTGTGGCTTCATGATGGTGGTTACTTTATAGCCTTTTGCCGCAAGCATTACCGCAGGGTAATCGACCGCCCAAGCATGAGGGGCGAGGATGATCACGTTCTCGCCAGCATCTAACAATGGCAATAAGTTCTCTTCACCAATCATGATGCCGCGTTGCTGATTGTGTTTCGTGGAACGAACCAAAAACTCCGAATAACCGAGCATGTATTGTGCTGCTTTGACAAAGGTTTCTTCCAAAATAGCCTGGCGTTCTTGCGGGGATTTTTCAGGAAAGCATTTTTCCAGATTCACTCGCGTGCGGCGTACAACACGGCCGTTTTTGCGTACCGCAAAGGTGGATAATTTGCGCGCTAGCTTATCTCGCCATGCGGGTGGCATAAAGGCGAACAGAGCGGCAAAGAAGATCCCAATCCAAGTTCCCCAATGTTTTGGGTGTAAAAAAGACCATTGGAATGTGGGGTTGTGCAAGTGTTTGTCTGTGCTGTTTTCGTTGTTGCTCATTGAAAGCAAAACCTTTTTCTAGTTATAAATAGCGAGAGTTAGTTAACGTTTCATCTGGCAAAGATTTAAAACGCTTATGCAGCCACATCCACTGTTCTGGTGCGCGTAGAATCACTTCTTCAACGTATTTATTCATGTAAGCGGCTGCGGCGGTCATGTCATCTTTTGGATAGTCGCCATCAATGGTTTTATCGGCGATGATTTCATATTTTCCGTTGGCGTTTCGAAACCCTGAACCAGGGACAATCGCGCATTGGCTAGTATAAGCCAGAATACTGGTGCCTGTGGTGGTACACGCTTCTTTGACCGCAAAGAAGGGAACAAACACCGATTTGTTATGGCCGTAATCTTGATCGGGTAGATAAAATAGGCGTTCGCCCTTTTTGAGTACGCGGATCATCTGTTTAATGTCGGTGCGGTAGATTAGTTTATTGCCATTGCGTGTGCGACCACGGTATTGGATAAATTCATACGCAGGGTTGCTGTGTGGGCGGTAAACGCCATAGCCTTCAAGGCCTATTACACCAAAAGCACGTGCTGTAATTTCTAAATTTAACGCATGTACGCAACACAGCAGTGCGCCACGTTTTTCTTGTTTGAGTTGCAAAAGGGCACTGACATCTTTCACATCAAGCAGGCGAGCAAAACGCCAAGTCGGCCAAAACCAAGTAATTCCGGTTTCTATCAGTGCCATGCCGGTGTTTTTAAAGTTTTCGTTAACAATATGCTCAATCTCACCTGCACTTTTCTCTGGAAAAGATAGCTGTAGATTACGCGTGGCAATGTGTACTCGCTTGTTAGCAAAGCGCATTCCAAACGCGCCCATGCTGCGTCCTATTTTTAGTAACGCAGAATAAGGAAGCAGGTTGACTATTAAAGCGAGTAGCCCAAAGCTAAGCCACACGCCCCAATATTTAGGGTGCAGTAGCGAGAGGGAAAACTCAGGTTTACCGTATTTTTCTTTGCTCATTACTCTTGATTCTTTCACTGATGATGATTCTTTGTCACGACGGTGGTGGTTTGTTTTTACTGAATCTGAGCGCTTAATAATGCCCAATACTCTTCAAAATTTGCCGTCGGTTGGTATTTAAAGTCAGATCGCACAAAGCGATTTAGGCTTCCTTCCACTTGGCCAAGCAGTTGCGCGGCTAAAATGCTTTCGTCGACGGGGAAGGATTTACCTTCACGCAGTTTACGTTCGCGAAGGATCTGACGTAGTGACGTTTCTATGCGTTCGAACAGTTGGTTGATCCGTTCACGCAGTCGCTCATTTTCAAACATTAGAGCATGGCCGGATAAAATTCGTGTCAAGCCCGGGTTACGTTCCGAAAAAGCCAAGATAAGCTGTAGCACTAAGCGGATGCGGTTGAGTGTATCTTTCTCTTCATCCAAAATGCGATTAATCCGCGACATTAAAGACTCTTCAATAAACTCAATCAAGCCTTCAAACATCCGTGCTTTACTCGGAAAATGACGGTACAAAGCCGCTTCAGAAACGCCCACTTGTTTGGCTAGCTTTGCTGTGGTGATGCGTGATGCACCATCGTTAGATTCCAGCATTTCAGCGAGTGCTTGTAGAATCTCTTCACGACGATTGATTTTCTTATTGACGGCCATGACCCGATTTCCTTTTAGTTACCACATGCTTGTGAGCAAATATTTATACCCTTCAGATGGTTTGGGTATTGTCCATTAAGCGCAGTAGTTTAACGGACAGTTTTCGGACTGCGTAGCGTAAAAATGAAAATGATTGAACTGGGTGGTGATTTTACCACCCAATAAACGCTATGAACCCTAAAAGAAGCTTAGAACGTCTGTTTGTAGCCTACAGTTGACTCGCGATCAGTTGCATCAGCGCGTGAGCTAATGCAGATTTTGAACTCAAAGGTAATGCTTGCTCTCCGCCTTGCCAATAAACGGTCAGCGCATTGTCGTTACTATTAAAGCCTTGGCCCGCAACAGAAACATCATTGGCGCAGATCATATCCAGTTTTTTGTTGAGCAGTTTAGCGCGGGCATATTTTTCAACTTGCTGCGTTTCAGCCGCAAAGCCTACCGTGAACGGGCGGTTTTCTTTCAGTGCAGCTACGCTGGCGACGATGTCGGGATTTTTGACCATGGTGATGAGCATGTGATCGCTCGCATCGGTTTTTTTGATCTTTTGATCGGCGACGATCTCAGGGCGATAGTCGGCTACGGCGGCGCAACTGATGAACACATCATGTGATTGCGCTTGCGCCATCACTTGCTGATGCATATCGCAGGCACTTTCCACATCAATACGTTGTACTTGTGGCGGTGTGAGCAAATTGACCGGGCCACTGATCAGAGTCACTTTCGCGCCCAATTGAGCGGCGGCCTGCGCAATCGCATACCCCATTTTGCCTGAACTGTGGTTACTGATATAGCGAACTGGATCGAGTGCTTCACGGGTTGGGCCTGCGCTAATCAACAGTGACTTACCGGCGAGCAGTGTGTTGTTTGCCACCTCTGTTTGGAAAAAAAACTCGCAGCGCTCAACCAATTGCATTGGCTCAAGCATGCGGCCTGGGCCAACATCGCCACACGCCTGTTCACCAGCTGCAGGGCCCCAAATCATCATGCCTCGGCGTTTAAGCGTGGCAATATTCTCTTGTGTGGCGATATTGCGATACATCTGCTGATTCATTGCCGGCGAGACAGCCACTGGCGCATTGGTGGCTAAAATCAAAGTGGTGAGTAAATCATTACCCATCCCTGCGGCGACGCGCGCGATGAGATCCGCAGTCGCGGGAGCCAGTAGGACTAAGTCTGCCCATTTGGCAAGTTCAATATGGCCCATAGACGCTTCGGCGGCTGGGTCTAATAAGCTATCTGAAACTGGCCTGCCAGAGACGGCTTGCATGGTCAGTGGCGTTATAAACTCTTTTGCCGCGTGGGTCATCACCACTTGTACTTGAGCGCCTCGTTCAATCAAGCGACGCGTTAGCTCAGCACATTTATACGCAGCAATACCGCCGCTAATGCCGAGCAGAATCTTCTTTCCTGCCAGTGTTTGCATTGTCTTTTCCTCAAAAATTCTGCGCATTATGTTAGCACAACTCTCGCATCGAGTGACCTTATGATCCGCTCAATCCTTTCATATTGGACGAGTGTTTCTGCGTCTTCCATCACTTATCAATTACAAAAAACCATGAATCAAGCCTAAATAAAGAGAAGCAAAGTTGCAGGCTTGGCTATTTCTCTATGTTGTCTGGGTATCTTAGACCCTAGGAGTGCTTAATGAGCCTCAAATCACTGCCCACAGAATCAATGCCACGCGAAAAATTGCTTGCTCGCGGTCCTCAGGCATTATCGGATGCTGAACTGCTGGCGATTTTCCTTCGTACTGGCACTCAAGGAATGAATGTGCTCGCTCTCTCGGATCTGCTGCTGCGCGAGTTTGGATCACTTCGAGCGCTTTTTTCGGCCAACCAGCAAGAGTTTTGCCGCCATAAAGGGTTGGGCGAAGCCAAATACGTTCAATTGCAGGCGGTGCTTGAAATGACGCAGCGCTATTTGGCCGAAACGCTCAAACGAGGTGGCGCTTTGACTAGCCCAGAGCAAACCAAGCTTTATTTATCGAGTGTGCTACGCGATCGCCATCGAGAAGCCTTCTATATTCTGTTTTTGGATAATCAACACCGAGTGATCAGCGATGAAGTATTGTTTGAGGGGACGATTGACGCGGCCAGCGTTTACCCTCGTGAGGTGGTTAAAAGAGCGCTCCACCATAATGCGGCGGCATTAATATTGGCTCATAATCATCCGTCAGGCGTTGCTGAGCCTAGCCAAGCCGATCGCAGAATCACACGTCGATTAACCGATGCGCTTGCGTTAGTGGACATCCGTATTTTGGACCATTTTGTGGTGGGCGACGGCGAGGTAATTTCTTTTGCAGAAAGAGGGTGGATTTGAATCACATTTTAGGTTGTGACTTAAGATTATTCTGGTATGATTCGCGCACTAAATTATCAACCTAAATCAGCTCTGCTTAAAAAAAGATCGCCAAATCCGTAAAAAGGATCTGTTCGGGTCTTGAGCAATGCATGTCAAGTTAGTATAATACGCGACCTTTGATAGCCTTGTATGGATTTTCCATAACGGTTTTTAACCTCAAACTTCTTAATACATCGAGAACGAGGTTCGGCCACCAAGGTTGATATCGAGCTGAAACGATTTGGAGAAGACATTCATGTCCCGAGTATGCCAAGTAACTGGTAAGCGTCCAATAACGGGTAACAACCGTTCACACGCACGAAATGCTACTAAGCGTCGTTTTCTGCCGAACCTACAAACTCATCGTTTCTGGGTAGAGAGCGAAAAACGTTTTGTTAAACTACGTCTAACTGCTAAAGGCATGCGTATCATCGATAAGAAAGGCATTGATGCTGTTCTTGTTGATATCCGTGCACGTGGCGAAAACGTTTAAGAGGAATTGAGCAATGGCTAAAGGCATTCGTGAGAAAATTCGACTAATATCTTCTGCAGGTACTGGTCACTTCTACACAACTGACAAGAACAAACGCAACATGCCAGGCAAATTTGAGATCAAGAAATTTGATCCAGTAGTTCGCCAGCACGTTCTTTACAAAGAAGGCAAAATCAAGTAATTGATTTTACGCTTTGTAAGCATTGAAAGACCCAGCTTTGGCTGGGTTTTTTATTGTCTGGAATTTGTACCCTGCAATGTCAGCTCTCACAATAATGTGCTAAGTTACTCAAAGATAAACTCTTAGGGATCACTTATGCGTATCAATCGCCGCCGTTGGAATAATATTCTTATCTTGGCTGTTATTGCTTTTATTGCCATTTTGAATTTACCCACAGTCATCAAAACTTATCTTATTGAACCGCCTGCTAGCCCTTATCCTTATGTGATTAATCCAAATGCACAGCTGCAAGCACTGCATTTTACTGACTGGTCACTTGAACTGAATCAGAATCGTTGGCGATCAAGCAAAGCAATTTCAGTTGCTCCTGAAATATTGGCACAACGCTGGCAGAGTTTAGTTGGTACTGAAGTTGATGATGCCACTTACGAGTCGCTTGCGTCTCTACTACGTAACCCACAAACCGTGGAGGTGTGGTATCAGGATCGCGAAGAGCCGCAAAGGATCACCTACTACCAAACCCCCCAGTTTTGGTTATTGAAAAATTGGCAAGAGAAATGGGTGGCACTTTCGGTAGAAGAAGCTTTTCTTTTTCCGAACTGAGTCATTATTTCTCGCGAGCGTTGAACAAACAAAGAACGAATAACCAATAACCAATACCCAATAACGACGAACGAAGAATCGAGATTTATCATGCCTGAGTTACCCGAAGTTGAAGTAAGTAAAATGGGGATTAGCCCGCATCTAGTTGGGCAAACGATCCAGCAACTGACATTTCGCACGCCAAAATTACGTTGGCCCATCCCTCAAGAGCTGAAACAGTTAGAAGGGCAAGTGATCCGCAATATTGCCCGCCGGGCCAAATATTTATTGATAGAGACCGATATTGGCAGCGCGATTGTTCATTTGGGAATGTCAGGTTCATTGCGAGTATTGGAGTGTGATTTTCCGGCAGGCAAGCATGATCACGTTGATCTGCGATTAACCAATGGAAAGGTACTGCGCTACCACGATCCACGTCGATTTGGCGCTTGGCTATGGTGCGAGCAAGGAGAAAGCCACTCGGTGTTGAGTAATATCGGTCCTGAGCCATTAACCGATGATTTTGATGCAGATTATATTGTGCAAAAAGCGAACAATAAACGTATCGCTGTTAAGCAATTTATTATGGAAAATAAAGTGGTGGTTGGCGTAGGCAATATCTACGCGAGTGAATCACTGTTTAATGCGCGAATTCTCCCCACTCGGCCCGCTCATTCGCTGACACTGACTGAGTGGAATTGCCTCGTGCGAGAAATTAAATCAGTCTTAGCAACGGCGATTCAACAAGGTGGCACAACCTTAAAAGATTTTGCACAAGCGGATGGCAAACCGGGCTATTTTGCTCAAGAGCTTAATGTGTATGGCAAAGCGCAGCAGCCTTGCCCAGCGTGTGGGCAAGCGATTGAAGCGCTGAAAATTGGTCAGCGTAACACCTTTTTCTGCTCTGCTTGCCAAAAATAAGGTACGTCCTAAAGGCTATATTTTCTTGCCATGCAAGGCGTTAGCGACAATGTCAGGAACAAATTGATCAACTTCTCCACCATGAATCGCCACTTCTCGCACAATGGTGGAGGAGATAAACGCATGCTCCTCTGATGGTGTAAGAAACACACTTTCCAGCCCCGGCATTAAACGGCGGTACATGTTGGTCAAACCAAATTCATACTCGAAGTCAACCGTAGTACGCAAACCGCGGATCAGCACATTGGCTTTTTCATCACGCGCAAAATCGACCATTAACCCAGCAAATCCTTTGGCAGTGACATTCTCTAAATGTTGAGTGACGGCGCTGGCAAAGTCGACCCGCTCTTGCAGAGTAAACATGGTGTTTTTGCTTGGGCTGGCGGCGACGGCGATGATCACTTCATCAAACATATTGGCGGCGCGTTCGATCAGATCTAAATGACCATTGGTGATGGGATCAAAAGTGCCGGGATAAATCACACGCGAAATTCTTTTTTGGCTCACAGTGGAAGGCTCATATTGGTTAACTGGCACTGATATTAACAAAAAGACTCAAAATTACCTATTGAACTCGGTATGATGTAGCCCGCATTAAACTGTGACGCTTAGCGAGTGAGAGAAGAGACGATGAAGAAGTTGTTGGTGATCCGTAACGATAAAATTGGTGATTTCATGCTGGCTTGGCCAAGTTTTGCGATGCTAAAAGCCTCGTTGCCAGATTGCCATCTTACCGCGTTAGTCCCCAGCTATACCGTCGCGCTGGCCGAGCTTTGCCCGTGGATTGATGCGGTGATGGTCGACCCAACGGAAAATGCGTCCTCTGCGCAGAAAAAGCAATGTATTCAAGCAATTAAACAGCAACACTTTGATGCCTCGATCAACCTCTTCTCGACCACTTACAATGCACTATTAGTTTGGAAATCTCGTATTCCTTATCGTTTAGCGCCGGCGACTAAATTCGCTCAAATTTTTTATAGCAAACGAATTAAGCAAAAACGCTCTCAATCAGCCAAACCAGAATATGAGTATAACTTAGATTTGGTACGCGCTTTTTTGCATGATATTGGCAAAGAGGTTGTCGAGCCGAGCGCACCTTATCTGCAATTTGATCAAGCGAAGCTTGTTGAACAAAAAAGCAAACTGGCTGCGCAACTTCATCTCGATACCAGTAAACCGTGGATGTTTGTACACGCCGGAAGCGGCGGTTCAGCGAATAATTTGTCGCTAGAGCAATACACGCAGTTAGTGATGGGGATTGATGGCAAGCAAGAAATTATCCTTACCGCCGGGCCGGGAGAAGAAGCGAAAGCCGCGCAGTTAAAAGCTTTGATTGAAGAAAAGGGCGGGCGAGCGGCACTGTATGATAAAAATGAAGGGCTTGTTGATTTCTCACGCTCGATTGCTTGCGCTGATATTTTTATCGCAGGTTCAACCGGGCCTTTGCATATTGCCGCTGCGATTGATGTGCCCACAGTTGGCTTTTTCCCCGCCAAACGTTCAGCCACGCCACTGCGTTGGCGACCATTGAATTCACAAGGTCGCCACATTGCCTTTTGTCCACCACAAGCAAAAGACAAAGAAACTCAGGCCGATATGAGCCGCATTGATATTAATGCGGTGTTAGCCGAACTTAACCCTTGGGTGGCTCAGTACTGCTTCTAACCCATAAATCGGCGTATTTAACAAAGGTTGAGTGCGCCGATAATAAAGAAAGCAAGAAGCCTTGCTTACCATCTAAAAAGCCTGCTTTTAAAACGTACATTTTCAAAAAGCAGCCAAACGCATGCAAAATACCTTGGCTAATGCTGCTTTTCTTACCACGTTTTTCTCGTTGCTCTGCCCATGCCTTGGCATAACCTGCGGATTTAACTAAATAATGATGAATATCGTTATAGGTGTAGTGAATCGCATCACCTGCAAGATTCTCGACTTTCATGCCATCTGCGACTTCGACTTTTTCATGCACCAAAGCCTCGTTATATTGCGTTAATTGAGTCGGGTAGAGGCGCAACACGCGATCAGGATACCAACCACAGTGGCGAATATAGCGGCCAAAAACCCAACTCAAACGGGCAAATTGATACAGTGTATTGGGTTTATTAGCCGCGACCGCTTGCTGAATGCTCTCTTTTAACTCTTTGGTCACGCGTTCATCGGCATCTAGCCACAACACATAATCAGACTCGACATACGACTGCGCTAAGCGGCGCTGTGGGCCAAACCCAGGCCACTGCGAATTGACAAAAAACTTGTCAGTATAACGGCGTGCAATCTCTTCGGTATTATCACTGCTACCTGAATCTAAGACGACGATTTCATCGACCCATTGGTGAACGGTTTCTAAGCAAGCTTGCAGATGTTGCGCTTCATTTTTAACGATCAGCGCAACGGCTAAAGTAGGTTTGCTCACATTCATTCCTCGGATATTGGGTTTAGCTGAAAATCAGCCGTTATCTTATCAAACATTTGGATAACATGGCTTGCTTGAATGCGCTGCATCGCTTGTTCATCTTTGACGCGAGTGCGCCAACTGACTTGCTCTTTCATTTTTCCTGTTTCGGCAAACAGTGCTTCTTCATAAGCTGATACCACATAATCACGATACTGATAAGGCCCTGTGCGCTGCGGGTTATGGTGAGCGTATAAACCGATAACGGGAGTATTCATTGCATTGGCCATGTGCGCTGGGCCTGTGTCTGGCGCTATCACTAAATCGACTAAGTCGAGCAGTGCCAACATCTCTTTAAGCTGGCTTTTACCAACGACATTGAGTACCGGCTGAGTAAGTTTACTCGCTATTTCGGCTGCTAGATCAACTTCAATTTGCGCAGGACTACCGGCTAAAATGATATGCCAACCAAGTTGTTGAGCATGCGTTATCACTTCTACATAACCTTCAGCGGTCCAATTTTTATAAGGCTTACTCGCGGCAGGAACCACGACTAAATTACGTTTTGAATGTGCAAGTTGCTGCTTGGCCCATTGACGATCGGAATCTGAATAAGTGAGTGACCACTTAGGTTCTAGTTCTTTTATTCCAAGGCACTTTGCAAACGCGAGTAAGCCATCTAATACATGAGGCGCTTGAGGCGATATCACTTTTACATTGGTAAATAGGTGTTGGAAATCTTGGCTGCGGGCGGCATCAAAACCGAGTTTATATTTAGCTTTAATACCCAGTGTGGCAATACTGGCACGAAAGGCATACTGCATATGCAAAAGCGCATCGAAGGATTGCCCTTTAAGTTCTGCCCATAATTTTTGATATGCTTTCCATCCCTGTTTTTTGTCGAATATAACCACGTTTACATTCGGTAAATCAGTGAGTAACTGTGCTTCAAGCTTTCCAGTGATCCAAGTGATATGAGTTTCAGGCCATTGGTGTTGAATTGATTGCACGGCGGCCACTGCATTGCACACATCGCCAATCGCCGACAGACGAAGGATACAGAGAGAGTGTGGGGCTGATTGAAAAATAGCCATGATGTTCCTAACAAAATGGACGTTACTATTCGTCGATTATGCAGATAGTTGGTAGACTTGTAAAACAATGACTATTGAGAGTGGTAACAAACGAAAAATGCAGTATGAAGTCATCATGTCAGCCTATAACGATGCGAATGTAATCGAAATTACATTAAACGGTTTTATGTATCAGTCAGATAAGAGGTTTTCAATTTGTATCGCTGATGATGGTTCAGGACCAGAAGTGCTTGTTATTGTAAATAAATACCGAGATAAAGGTATGAATATTCGGCATGTATGGCATGAAGATCAAGGCTTTAGAAAAACGATCATTCTTAATAAAGCGATAGCAAGTAGCAAAGCAGATCGATTGATATTTGTGGATAGCGATAGTATACCACATAAACATTTTATTGCTGATCATAAAACACATTATCAAGCTAGGCTGATCACTACAGGGCCGCGTGTTTATTTAAGACAAGTAATAACTAATAAATTAAAACAGGATAAATGGATTATTCGAGATCTTGAGAATAATTTTCGATTGCTTTGGTTATCATTATTTAAGCAAACTAAAAAAGCGGAAATGGCATTCTATTTCCCTGAAGGGTTGCTCCCACTTTTAAATAAATTCAAATCAGTATGGCCTTATGGCGCTAATATGGCGGTTGATAGACAAGATTTGCTTGATATCAATGGATTCGATGAGGATTTTTTAGGGTGGGGAGGGGAGGATATCGATTTAATTAGACGCCTTCAGCTCAATGGTGTGAACTATTTTGGTTGTGTTGGACGAGCGATTATCTACCATTTAGAACATCCAATACGAATTCCTGATGATGGAGATGTTACAATGGCCGAACGTAAACGTGTTAAGTTAAACTCTTCAGTCTCTTACATTAATAACGGATTAGATAAATGGTTAGCCAATCATCAAAACTGAAGGCTATTCAGTATGACAGTATAGCTATATGGTTAGACAATACACTTATTCAAGAAGATTGTGATGAGTGTTTTTCGATTGAGTATTGGCAGTCAAAAGACTGCATCATAGGGAGTGCAATAGGCCGAGGAACTACTTGGTTTGTACAGTTACAGCATACTCAAGGTGCTTTGCGTCATTATCACCGTGGTGGTTTGTTTGGGAAGTTTGTAGCGGATTACTACTGGTTCACGGGTTGGGAAAAAACGCGCAGTTATCAAGAATTTGTGCTGCTCAATTACTTACGCGAAGCAGGTGTGAATGTGCCACGTCCGATTGCCGCTCGCGTACAAAAAAATGGATTCTTTTATAAAGCTGATTTATTGAGTGAAAAAGTATGTAACGCGCGTGATTTACTTACCATCTTACAAGAACAAATCATAAGTGTTCAACTCTACAGAAAAATCGGCCGTGAAATTCGAAAAATGCATGATGCTCGAGTCAATCATACCGATCTCAATATCCATAACATTCTGGTTGATGAACAAGAGACGGTATGGATTATTGATTTTGATAAGTGTTATGTAGAAGTAAGTCGAAATTGGCAATCATCGAACTTAGAAAGATTAAAACGCTCATTTATTAAAGAAGTTGTTAAAAGATCGATTAAATGGTGTGAGTTAGATTGGCAATCGTTAAAGCAAGGCTACCAAGCTGGCGATTAGGCCTTGTAAAGAGACTGTAAAGAATTATGTGTAACTGCTAGAGTTGCATATAATCAGCAAGTCTGTCTTCGAACATAATCGAAAAGCGTTTTAGTGCTTTCTTCTAGTGATGTATTGATTATCCATACCCATAATTGATCCACATCTGTAGTTTTGTTCACCTCGTTAAGTGAGTACAATCACTAACGAGGTGAACAATGACGATGAAGAAAACAGAATTAACTCTCCCCTGAATTCAAAGCAAAAGCCCTGAAGCTATCAAGCAGTTAAAGGGTGTTAGTATTAGTATGAATTTCAATTAATGGACTAATATTACCATTGATTGCAAGTCGTAGTTAATTATTCATTTTACGAAACGTATAATTACCGCGCACTTTGCGCCATAGGCCAAACACATCAGTTTTAGGGAATATAGCAATACGTCGTATTTTATATGAATCTTGATGTATTAATAATGGACCGCTGTTAGTAGCAACCGCAAATTGATAGCCACATTGATGCACGATCTGTTTTGAGAGCGCATCATGATCGCCATAGGGGTATGCAAAAGAAACCAGTTGTTCGCCTAGTAGCTCTTCGAGTTCAAACTTATTACGTGAGATCTCTTTACGCTGTTCAGATTCACTGAGTTTGCTGAGAAATGGATGAGTCATTGTATGACCCCCAATTTCAACTAGCCCTGAATCGTGTAATGCTTTGACTTGCTGACGAGACATTAAAGGCACTGGTTTTTCTGGGTTGCTCGGTACTTCAACATCCCAACGGTTAAAATCTTCACCTGTTACTATGTAGACAACCGCTTTAAAACCATATTTTCGTAATAGCGGCAACATCAATTCGTAGTTATCTTGATACCCGTCATCAACCGTTAAGATGATATAGCGCTTGCCTGATTCAAGGCGGTGAATAAGCCCTTTATCCGCTAAATCTTTAAAGGTTAGCGTTTCAAAGCCCATTTTTTTTAGCAGTTTGAAGTGCTTTTCAAGCATGTCAATATGCAGATAGGTTCCATGTACGCCTTTTTCACTATCATCCTTAATAAAGCGATGATACATAATAATCGGCATCTCTTTACGCAGCTTTTCAACGTAAACCGTTTGATAAATATCTTCTATTTGATCGACCACATTGGTTAAGCTGTAGCTGTGCTGAATTATCTCTCTGACTTGTGGCGAGCAGTGTGGTGTTTTTAACCCTTGTTCCACATATTGACTAATTTTTGCAAAATCAATATCGAGATCTTTTGGCCCGATGTCACCGAAGTTGCTTGCCATGGCTGCAGCGATATTCTTGTCATCGACAATACCAATGGCACTTGCTTCACCGATTGCCAGTGTAGGCCGTCCACACAGCAAAGATTCCATTGCCACTCTGCCAGCCCCAATGACTAAGTCTGATTGAGCAAGTATCGAGACGACATCTTGTGAATAACCAAGAAAGTGAACATCAGAAGTAAACTTATCAAAACGCGCTTCAATTTTAGAGCCAGATATGACCTGAATCTGGTATTTTGCTGAGTCTAAACACTCATCGAGCAACCGATAACAAAGATCCCCTTTAGGGCCGGTTAATCGACCAATAATACTGACAACAGGTTTGCTATTTTGAGGAGCATTTTGCCAAGCGAATTCTTGCGTTTCAATGCCGTTTCGGCTTACGACGAGCGAGCTTTGTGGAACATTCAATTCAGTCATGAGTTGTTGTTCAATGGCCTCACAAACCGGTAGTGCTTTGTCACCCATGGCGTGAAATTTTTTACGAGATGCGTGTGCAGGCTGACGGCCATGTACTGTGGTGACCATAGGCGTATTTGTTAATTTGCAAGCAATGTGACAACTCCAGCTTGAGGCGCGAGAGTGAGCATGCACTAGCTGGATATGGTGTTTCTTAATCAGATAAATAAGATAACCCACATGCCAAAAGCGGCGAGGAATACTGCGTTTATTAAAACGGAGTTTATAAAATAGCCCTTGGTGAGGTTTTGTTAGCGTATCGGAAACATAAAATACCTTATGCCCACGCTTTGTCAGTTCATCGCCAGCGGTTGTGGCGTACACCTCCGCCCCAGTGACCTCAAGTTGAGATAAGGCCATTAATATGTTCATAAAAATTCCCAAAAATGCGAATAGTTAAGGTAAAGAATGCATGAGTTCATTCGTATAGCGTTGGGTTTGCCCATCAAACAATAATTGTTGTGAAACAGAAGTGAATGTTTTTACCTTTTGCCAAAGTGCTTGAAACGTCTCATCACAAGGATGCCCTATCAAACTGATAGTATCCTCAGCTACTTTCGCACATTGTTTTAGAGTACCACTACGAGCATTAAAACTGATGAAGTTGTCCTGTTCAATCCAGTGAATATTTTCACCTTGAACAAATTGAGCCCCACCTTGGTAATCGTCATATTTGAGTAAGGAAAAACCGCTAAACCATGGCACTTCCCCTCCCAACCAATCGATAATTGTTGGAGTTATATCCCGCTGAGAAGTAGTGGCGCTGATTGTACGATGAGCAATAGAGTCATTCGTGGCATAGACTAAAAAGGGGATAGAGTTGGCTGAAAGATTATGGCTAGATCCTAATGTGGTATGGTCAGACATCAACACGACTAACGTAGGACGTTTGACGGTTTGATTCAGTTGAGTAATAAAGCGCTCTAACGCACTGTCAGCATGATGCAACACACTCCGCCGAACTTGATCATAATTTTCTTTGCCGAAAACATACAAAGACTCATCAGGGAGATAAGTGTCGTGTGTGGTTCCTGTATTAATTGTGACTAACCACGGTTGCGCCTGCAGTTCTAGATTCGCTATCTTATCTAGACCGAAACGATAAATGCCATCATCCATATATCCCCAAGAATTTCTATTAGCTAAAAAATCGTAATCGGTTTTACCATAAGAAAACTGATAGCCGAGCGATTGAGCAAATTGTCCTACAGCCCCCTTACCGCTGCCTTGAATAAAGTGTGTTCGCCAACCATTTTCGCGTAATAACTGGGGTAGGCAGTAATAAGGTTTTGCTTGAAGTTGCGTGCCAGCCACGCTACTCGATATAGGGTTTGGAAAAGAACAATGACTGGCAAATATACCTTGAACCGTGCGAAAGCCATTTGCATACATAGCATGCGCACTAAGGCTTTGGGCTCGTAATTGGTCGAAAAATGGTGTGGCGTCAGTTTGCCCAGCATAGCTTTTCATATCAACACTTGCCCAACTTTCTAGTAGTACAAAAACTACGTTAGCAGGTTTTAAATTTTCTAGTTGAGCTTGGGGAAAAGGTAGTTTTGTGTAATCAAGTTCAATATGTGGGGTGATTTGTTGAGCCGCATTTTTAGCCCCTTTAATTAGGTGATAAGTAATACTGTAAGGTGCGCTCCAAGCAACAAAGGCTTGTTCTGCATTACCTATTTTATGTGCGCTCATTGGGCTTTGCGGGGCGTCTGACCAACCACCACGTACCACGGTTATCGTAGCAGCAACCAATAGCACGCTAAAAAGGGTTGATGAGAGGCAACGCTTGCTACTGAAGGTTATCGGTTTAAAAGGAAGCTGGCTTACGCCGAATAGACTTATCATACATAAGATGATTGCGGTGAATATCAGTAGTGGTGCAGTTTGTAACGCGGTGATCAACAACGCTAATTCAGAGCCTTCAGCAGTAAAGACTTCAAAGGTTATGTGAGTCCCTGCCTGCATAGTATAAATAGCATCGGCAACGGTTGTCATGATGAGCCATATGGCGACCAGCGCTGTGAGCAGCTTGGGTAACCAGCGCAATGGTTTATACCTACTACTCATCAAATGAACCAGCAATATAACAAGGGTGCACAGCATCACCATCACCAGATCAAGACGAGTTCCCCACAATAAAGCCTTCCACCATTCATTACTTGTTATAGAGATAAGAGCAGTATCAGCAAGTAATAAGGCCATTACTTTGCTAAGCAGTGCCGCAGAAAATAGAACTAAGCTAAGAGGAATAAAGAGACGTAGCATAAAGGGAACTCATTATCGGGTGGTTTAATTATTTAAAACAACGTAGTTAAATATAAATTTAGGGCCAAGGAGCTTAATTTTGGCCCTAAATGCGCATTTAAATATTAATCAACGCCATATACTCAGCCACACCTTCAGCCACCGTCTTAAATTGATGCTGGCAACCTGCGGCGCGCAATTTCGTCAGATCAGCCTCAGTAAACTCTTGGTAAGCACCTTTCAAGTGATCTGGGAATGGAATGGTTTCAACCTCACCTTTACCATGGTACTTGATAACGGCTTTGGCAACTTCTTGGAAAGATTCAGCATTGCCAGTACCCAAGTTATAAATACCGGATACTCCGCTGTTCATAAACCATAAATTCACAGCCGCAACGTCACCCACATAAACGAAATCACGCTGGAAGGTTTCACTACCTGCAAACAGTTTCGGGTTTTCACCCGTATTCATTTGATTATTTAAATGAAAAGCAACAGAAGCCATTGAGCCTTTGTGCTGTTCACGCGGGCCATAGACATTGAAATAACGAAAACCGGTAATTTGGGAAAGAGTCTCACCGTGTGCTTGTGCTTCTTGCCAAATACGGCGCACATAGTTATCAAATTGCTGCTTGGAATAGCCGTATACATTCAGCGCACCTTCATACTCTTTTTCTTCAATGAAGGTATCGGTATCGCCATAGGTTGCGGCTGATGAAGCATATAAAAATGGAATGTCGCGCTCTAAGCAGTAGTGCAGTAGCTCTTTAGAATATTCATAGTTATTAAGCATCACATACTTGCCATCCCATTCGGTGGTGGCAGAGCAAGCGCCTTCATGGAATACCGCTTCAATAGGGCCAAAATCCTCACCAGACATGATCTGCACCAAGAAATCGTCTCGGTCCATGTAATCGGCAATATCCAGATCAACTAGGTTTTTGAATTTACGCCCATTTTTTAAGTTATCGACAACAAGAATATCACTAATGCCTTGTTCATTTAGCGCTTTGATGATGTTACTACCAATCATGCCAGCGCCACCAGTTACGATGATCATATCGTGTTCCACCTTAAAAACTAAAAAATTTTTCAAATATTATCAGGAAAGGGAATAAGGAGAAATAAGCAATATCTAGTGGTACTGATGCTCTTAGGATTCTTTGGCGCGGAGCTGCATGATGGCGCTTGTCAATTTTTTAATTATGATGACTTTTTCTTCTACACTACACTCTATTCAATTTGCGTTGTTGGCTTAAATTCGTGAACTCTTTTGTTGTTCAGTGCTCAGGTCATCTACCATAGATGTTCATAATTTGCTCCGAACAGTATTTAACTCACCGCGAGTGGTGGCGAAATATACTAGATTATTCTTATCGATAGCGGTTGGTTTTTCTACACGCATAATGGTAAGTTAAGATCCAATCCTTGTACACTAAGATATCTATAAGTATTTTTGCAAATGGTGAGCTATCTCATAGAGAAATGATATCATTTCAACACTGTTTGATGGTTTAGGTAGAAGGGTATAGAGAAGTGATTGAATAGCATGTGCTGTTATAGAGTAGTAGATAATAGAATATAGGATCTTATGAGATTAATCGTATCCACAGTTTCTCATCAACAAGGAGAAATGATTGCCCGACTAGGTGCGTTGGCTTCTCTTGCTGCAGAGCAGGAGGTACACGTTATTTGTCGGGATAATATTGAAGATTCTGATCTAAAAGCTTATTGCCACAAACATAGTATCCACTATATTGCCAATACAAAGGCTTACGGATTTTCTAAAAACAACAACTTAAACTTTCAGTACTATCATCAGTATCTGCGACCACAAAAGGACGATTGGTTTTTACTACTTAATCCTGATGTACAGTTACTCCCTGAAACTTATACGAATTTAAAAACGGCCATCAAAAAAAATAATGGAATTATTGCCGCTGATTTATTTTTAGGGCCAGAATTAAGCTGTCGAGACAATAACTTAAGGTGCTACCCTACACTTAAACAATTTGTGTTGACCTACCTATGTAGTGAACAAAGTACTTTTATTGATCGATCTTCAGAAAAACTAGGCGGTATAGAGGCTTGGGTGAGTGGTGCATTTTTAGCCATCAGTAGTTATCATTACCAACAACTAGGTGGGTTAGACGAAAAATATTATATGTATTGCGAAGATATTGACTTTTGTTACCGTGCTAAAGCAAACGGTTTACCAATCACTTTAGATTTCAATACTAAAGCGATACATTACAGACAAAGAGCTAGCAAAAAAATGTTTAGCCGATTTTTCTTTTGGCATGTCACCAGTGTGTTGAAGTTTTGCTGTTTACCTAAAGGGCTTAAGGCAAAAAAAACTAGCCTAACAGAGTGTTTTGTGCAAAGAGAAAGTCTATCTCAACCAGATAAACGAGTTGGGATATCACTAAAATAAAGATTATTATGAGAGTTGCAGGATGATTCAGTCTGGCAACACCTATGCGGTAATTGAGTGTTCGCAGTTCTTTAACCTTGTAAAGTTAACATGGTTTAGTTAGCGATATACTCAATCATTATTACTTTATACCTATAACTTTAGACGGACAGGAATGACCACTTCTGAGGGAATTATGAAAAAAATACACCAATGCATAATTACAATTTCAGTACTATCGATTTTAGGATGCGGAGGCGGGGATGGAGATAGTAATTCTCAACCTACTGCGAAATATAACTTCAGCTTTATTGCTTTGTACGAAACAGAACGTAATACTTTACCAGCTGAATGTGCAATCTTTGATAGTCAACCTATTTATAAAGAAACCTCAAATGTTGATGAGCCAGAGATCGATAAGTACAAATTAATTTTAGCTGCAAGAAGTGAAACCAGTTCTCTGAAAGTACTGATACAGAACAAAGCAGGAAAAGTTCTTAGAGAATACACACCAAACTCAAATACCTCTACCTTAAGCTTTCCGCAATCTCAGGTTCCTAAAGATGGTTATGTAACTATTTCTCATCAAACGATTCGGCAGGGTTCTCTTACCACCATTGTCGATGGGGTGACATACCATAAATCCTTGTTGTCTAGTTCAATGCGATTTAGTAGTGCGTTATCGCGTCCTGCTACTTTTACGTCGTGTATAAAACAGTCGCGGACTAGTTTTTCAAAACGCAAGCAAAGCATTGATGATGGTGGAAATGGTACAGGAGTATTTGCGTTTAATACTCCAGAACAAAATTATTGGGCACTTTCGCCACTGAACGTCGAGCTTAAGACTAGCAGTAAACCATTATTGGCTGTACGTTATGAAAGCCTACCTACCGACACTATTGAAAATATCAACAGTGACTTTACTCAAAAACAATATCGCAAACTTGATGGGTATCGGATGGTCAGCACGAGAGAATTAGGTTCTCGTGCGATAGATCTTAACAATATCGGTGACAAATCCAACGATGCTTTCCCATTGTGGAGCTATTCTGATACGACCACTGCATTGTCCTCAGCTCAGCTATGGCTGCGATATAATAGCAATGCATACCTTTGGCAAAGCTTACCTGAAACTGGCGGGGTAGCATTTAGTTATGCGGGTGATTTTGCTCGGAATTATGTGCTAAAAACGCAAGGAACAAATCAAGGCTGGTCGTTTGTGCATAATGCTCGATTAGATGGTAGTGAATCATGGAATCAACGTCCACAAGATGGTATTAACTATAATTTCGTTATGAACGATCTCGATAAGCCTTCAGCATCTGAGGTTCTTATCGAAGCGTGTGGAAGCTCTGAATGTGAGTCAGGTAAAAGGCTTCAAGCATATCTTGGTGTTGTTGACAAAAAGTATACAATGCAGCGTAACTTTTTATTGATTGAAAATGGCTCTGGGCAGCAAATTCGACAGGTAATTTATACACCACCAACAAGAGAAATAATTCTGCCTTCTTATTCTGATAGCGCGATCGATGGATTGTGGAGTGGCAATATTGCTCTTGCTCAAGTTGATTTGTTGCAAGGTAATCAAAATGTTCGTCGTGCCTTTTTGCGTACATTTAACGATCCAGTTAAAGAGGTCAAAGGACCATTAGCCTTTGAACTTGATCCGAATATCGATGGTTTAGGTCTGAGCGCCACATTAGATACTAAACAGAAAGACAACGCTTTAATTGGAACAGAAAATTACTTGCTCTTAACTAAACCGTAGATAATATGAGCTAATCAATACTTGGGCATATGCAGGCTATAAATCAGCAACACCCCATTCCATGAGTATAGAGCAACGCGGTGATTGGGGTGAGCAAGGCCTGTATGTCTATCAAAACTAAGGTAAATATGGTTCTGATAGAAGACTCTCTATAAAGAATAATAGCTGAGCACTTTTCATGGTATCATCAGTCCGCTATCATCCTTACCCCTTAATCTTTAACGTAAACCTACGGAGCTTGACGGCGATGGTATTGTTTCTCGAAGATACGTACAATTGAGTATTGAAATTAGCACTTACTTAGTCAAGCCATTTATCTGGTATTGCAGTAGTACAAAGTCGGAAGAAGATAGGTTTAATACGTACAATATAATGAACTATAGATAATGAAAATTGTTTTGTTAGGCAAAAATGGTCAGGTTGGCTGGGAATTACAGCGTTCTCTCAGCTACTTGGGTGAGGTAGTCTCTCTTGATTTCGATAGCCAAGAGGGTTGTGGTGATTTTACACAACCTGAAAAGCTCATCGCTACATTATTAAATATAAAACCAACAGTGATTGTCAATGCTGCAGCCCATACAGCGGTTGATAAGGCAGAAAGTGAGAGTAAACTCGCTTTTCAAATTAATGCCCAAACAGTTGAGGCTATTGCAAAAGTTGCTCAACAACTTGACTGTTGGCTAGTACATTACTCAACTGACTATGTCTTTGACGGTTCGGGCGATAGGCCGTGGTCTGAAGAAGATATGCCAGCGCCATTAAATATCTACGGGCAAAGTAAGCTTGTGGGAGAGCAAGCGATTCAGCGTCATTGCTCAAAATACCTTATTTTTAGAACCAGCTGGGTCTACGCGTCGCGAGGGAACAATTTTGCCCGAACCATGTTACGTCTAGCGCAGAACCACGTCCATTTAACAGTCATTAATGATCAATTTGGTGCCCCTACCTCTGCAGAATTATTGGCCGACTGTACCGCTCATTCTATTTTGGTTGCCTTACAACAACCGCAGGTGGCTGGTTTATATCATCTGGTTGCTGGCGGAGAAACCACGTGGTACAACTATGCACAGTATGTATTTGATTTTGCAAAACAGAATCAAATGGCTTTACAAGTGACCGAGGTAACTCCGGTTGATAGCAGTGCGTATCCAACACCAGCCAAACGCCCACATAATTCACGTTTGTCTACCCAAAAATTTATCAACACGTTTAACTACCGATTGCCACATTGGCAAAACGGAGTCCAGCGTATGCTTCATGAAATAACAGAGAAATAACATAGCCATGATAACCCCCCAACGTAAAGGCATTATTCTCGCCGGAGGTTCTGGAACTCGTCTCTATCCGGTGACAATGGCAGTCAGCAAACAACTGCTTCCTATTTATGATAAGCCTATGATCTATTATCCATTAAGCACGCTTATGCTGACGGGTATTACTGAAATATTAATTATTAGTACTCCTCAAGATACTCCAAGATTTGAGCAGCTGCTAGGTGATGGAAGCCAATGGGGCCTACAATTGCAGTACGCAATCCAGCCATCTCCGGATGGATTAGCACAAGCATTTATTATTGCCGAAAACTTTTTAAATGGTGCGCCCAGCGTCTTGGTACTAGGAGACAACATTTTTTATGGTCATTCATTACAACAGCAATTGACTATCGCGAATCACCAGTCATCTGGTGCAACAGTTTTTGCTTATCATGTGCATGACCCGCAGCGTTATGGTGTTGTCGAGTTTGATAATCAAGGTGTCGCTGTTTCTTTAGAAGAAAAGCCTTCTGATCCTAAGAGTAGTTTTGCAGTAACAGGGTTGTATTTTTATGACGAGCATGCTGTGGAGTATGCTAAATCCTTAAAGCCTTCTGCTCGCGGTGAATTAGAAATTACTGACCTTAACCGTATTTATCTCGAAACTGGGCAGCTTTCTGTCGCACGAATGGGACGGGGTTACGCATGGCTAGATACTGGCACTCACGAAAGTTTAATAGAGGCGACCAATTTCATTCAAACGATTGAACATCGCCAAGGGTTAAAAGTTGCCTGTCCAGAAGAAATCGCTTATCGAATGGGATTTATTGACCAACGGCAGCTTAAGCAATGTGCAGGGCCATTGTCTAAAAATGCTTACGGCCAATATCTATTAAAGCTGTTAGAAGCGGAGTAAAACATGAAAGTGATCCCAACCCAAATTGCCGACGTATTCATCATTGAACCCCAAGTGTTTGGTGATGAACGCGGGTTCTTTTTTGAAAGCTTCAATCATGAACGTTTCGAACAGGCAATAGGCCAAAAAGTACAATTCGTCCAAGATAACCATTCACGCTCAGTTAAAAATGTTGTCCGAGGCCTTCATTATCAAGAGCAACAAGCGCAAGGTAAGTTGGTGCGGTGTGTTATGGGGGAGGTCGTGGACGTTGCGGTCGATATTCGCCCGGATTCAGCGACATTTGGCCAAGTGGTGACCGTCAACTTAAGCGCAGAAAATAAACGCCAGTTATGGGTGCCAGCCGGATTAGCACACGGCTTTAGTGTGCTTTCTGATGTGGCAGAATTTTTATACAAAACGACAGACTATTACGCACCGGAACATGAGCGTTGTATTCGTTGGGATGACCCTGTATTGGCGATTGATTGGCAATTAGACGGTGAGCCTTCATTATCAGCAAAAGATAAGAAAGGTATCTCATTTAGCGAAATTGGATAAATTAACCAGCCTGTAAACCACCTATCGCCATTGCAAATGGTTTAGGTATTTGAGAGGCATGCACAAACTAAGCAAGAATGAATCGTCCCTACTTCCAATGGCTATTGCAGTAGGTTGGGTCAACCATAAGTGATCAAAGCTAGCACAGGTTAAGATGGACTACGAATAGAAAGCAACGGATTGCTGAAATAAAACAGTACACAAATAACAGTGCAAACTAAGCCTAGATTTCGTATCATCCGCCCCTCATTTGAAAGCAAAAACACCTAGTCGAAAAAGCAATTAGTAAACCAATAGGATACTTGTCTTTATTGCAGTATCAATACAACCGACTCGCAAATATTTGGCTAAACTATGTTTCCAAGCAAAGAAAATCGACAGCTTTTCCGCACCATGGTGCGTCGAGAAGTCAAAGCAAAATATCAAGGCACACTACTTGGTTTCTTCTGGAATCTCGTCACCCCCTTGATGATGCTCGCTATATATTCAACCGTCTTTCTTACGGTCTTTAAAGCAAAATGGCATTTAACAGCCACCGAGCAAGCGGATTATGGACTCATGCTCTTCGTGGGTATCCTAACTCACACTTATATGGCAGAAGTATTAACCACCACAAGTAATGTGATCAGAAACAACAGCAATCTTGTTAAAAAAGTCCGTTTTCCAGTAGCAATGTTGCCGATGATTTCAGTCTGCAGTGCCGGAGTTAACTATTTATTTGGTTTAATATTGGCGTTTGCCTATGGGGCGTTTAACCATTACATTGTCGACTATAGCCACATCATCTACCTTCCCTTTGTACTCCTCGTTTATCTGTTAACATTAAGTGCCATTGCATATTTAGTCTCTGCACTTGGTCTGTTCATCAAAGATGTCTCGCAAATGATACCCGTTGTTATTACAGTATTGCTGTTTACCAGTACGGTCTTTTTCTCTGCACAATCAGCGCCCGAGGAACTTGCTAAGATGCTCTATTTTAATCCAATAAGTCCAGTTGCTGACGCTATTCGCAGCATACTCTACGGGCAACAGCCCGATTTATGGCAATTATTAACATTAGGCACCATCAGTGCACTATTAGCCGCGGTGACTTATCAATTTTTTATCCGTTTACGTCCAAGCTTTTCGGATATTTTATAATACACGTTAAATGAGGGAATCATGCTGTTAGGTGAGCGACTAAAACAGAAGCAACTGATCTCGGATGAAGATATAGCACAAATCATTGCACTCCAAGAGCAAGCTCCGATAGGTAAACGTGCTCGTTTTGGAGAGTTATGCGTATCACACGGATTGTGTTCGGAGCAAGATATCCTTAGTGCACTTAGTGAACAACTGGAGTTACCACTACTCGCTGATGTATTAGAAAAACACTATGGTGGAGATTTACCGCCATCGGAGTTGGCGCTTTCTTTATTTCCGGCTGACTGGTGGCAACAGCGGCAAGCTTTTCCTCTTTTCATCGATAAAAACAATCTCTACGTTGCTCAAAATGATGTTTGGGACGACTTTGTATTTGAAGCTATATTGAGAACTCATCAACTTAATGTCGTTCCTGTATTATGCTCAAACTACGAGATACGCCAACTGCTTTCCACAATAGATGAACAGCAAAGTACCGCGACCACGTTAACCGAGCAAGATAGCAGTTCAGCGCCAGTTGTTAAGTTTGTCAACGAATGCATTCAACGTGCGATTAAAGAAAACGCTTCAGATATTCATTTTGAGGTCAATAAACAACAATTTTCAGTACGCTACCGAGTAGATGGTGTATTGCGTACGGTAGATCAGCCTGGTATGGCGCAGCATTCAGCGATTCTTTCTCGTATTAAATTGATGGCAGGGTTAGATATTTCAGAGAAGCGGCTCCCTCAAGATGGTCGAATTCGAGTGCGGCTATCCGGTTTACAAGTAGATATTCGGGTAGCGACAACCCCGACCGTATATGGTGAAAATGCAGTACTCCGTTTATTGGCAAACGAAAAACAGAGCCAAGGCCAACAAAGTAAAGAACTGAGTATGCTGCCGGATCAAAAACAGCTCGTGCAAGATATTTTAAGCAAAAAAACGGGTATTTTTCTCATCACAGGCCCAACGGGGAGTGGTAAAACCACCTCTCTTTATACATTATTAGGGCAATTAAACGATGATCAAACAAAAATCATCACAGTAGAAGACCCGGTAGAATATCAAATGAAAGGCTTAACTCAAATCCAAGTTAATTCTGACATTGGTCTTAGCTTTGCCCATGTTTTACGTTCTGCGCTACGACAAGACCCAGACATCATCCTCATTGGTGAAATGCGAGACAAAGAAACCTCTCAAATTGCCATTCAATCAGCATTAACCGGGCACTTTGTACTATCAACATTGCATACTAACGATGCCCCAAGTAGTTTTATTCGTTTGAAAGATATCGGTATTCCGGATTATCTCATCAAATCAACAGTTGTGGGGGTGATGGCACAACGGTTAGTACGCAAACTCTGTCTATATTGTCGAGAAGTAGACCATCACGGTGAGAAAACCGCCCTATCACTTGGATATCAAGACGTTCATAACCGATGGGGTGACCTACTTCCTGAACAAATAACCTTTTACAAAGCAAAGGGATGTGATCATTGTAATGGTACCGGTTATCACGGACGTTTAGCCATTTTTGAGTTGCTAGGATGGTCTGAAGAAGAAACCGTCGAACTTGAAATGGCGGAGCTACAACAAGTAGCCGAAAAGCAAAATATGCGCAACCTTCGCCAAGATGCCCTAATGCGGGCAGCATTGGGAGAAACCACACTAGAAGAAGTATTACGAGTCGTCGGTTAAAGGATGGATCATGAAGCAGTTTAAATATGTCGCCCGCCGAAAAGATGGTTCTTTACTCGATGGTTGGTTACAAGCCGAAAATGAACAACAGGCAAAACGGCAATTACAGCATCAACAAAAACAAGTTGTCATGCTAACAGAGCAACGTTCAAGTCGTGCCAAGCAACTCAGTCGTGAAATCTTGATTACAACTTTACGAGAGTTGGCTACATTGCGTGAGAGTGGTATGCCACTTGACCTGTGCATTAACTCGCTCTTAGAAAACAGCATAGATAAACACATGGTACAAGTCTTAAAAAGGCTACATAGTGATATCGAAAGTGGTTCTAGCTTATCTGAGGCGATAGCTGCCCAGCCAGACTATTTCCCTTACTACGTCTCATCAATGCTCCGTTTAGGTGAAGCCAGTGGACAGCTAGGGGATGCCTTGTTTAGTATTTCAGAGCGGATAGAAAGAGAGGAAAAGTTAGTCGGTGAAGTGAAATCAGCACTAACCTACCCAGCTTTTTTACTTATTGTCTGTGTGGCGACCATATTCTTCATGTTCCTTTATGTGATCCCAAATTTTGAAAACATGGTTCAAGGCACAGGTGACGCCGGAGCATTAGGAACATTACTCGACATTTCTGCTTTTTTGAATAATAACCTGACAGTGATTCTGATATTTATATCAGCGATAATCGGAGGCCTTTATTACAGTGCAAAATATGGCAACCTGAAAGAATACACAATGCAAGTTTTATGCTTGATACCCATGTTTCGTCGTTTAATTGACTCATGGAACATAGTGCAATTTTCCAGTAGTATGCAAAAACTTTTGCAGTCTGGAGTGGAACTTGTTGAGTCGGTTGAAATCACACTCAATAGCATTTCAGATCTATCGTTAAGAAAGCGCCTCAACCATGTCGTTATAAAAGTTCGTGAAGGTAAAGGATTAGCGGATTCCCTTGCCGAATATCATGTATTTCCACCGATGGTGATCCGCTTAATTCACACTGGCGAAGCGGGGGCGTCATTAGTTCCATGCTTTAGAGAAATACATAACCTATACGAGCGTCGTCTTTCTAAAGGTTTGAAACAAATTCTTACCATACTTGAGCCCTTAGTGATTGTCATCATGGGGGGAATTGTCGGTAGTATTATGATCGTACTGATATCGGGCATTATCTCGGTGAACAATATCAGCTTATAAAGAGGTATAAAATGCATAATCTCAAACCGCGTGGTTTTACGCTAATCGAACTGTTAGTCGTCTTGGTTCTTATCTCCTTGCTTGCTGGGTTAGTAGGCCCACAGCTATTTAACCAAGTGGGTTCCTCAAAAACCAAAGTAGCAGGTGCACAAATTGAGTTATTAACCTCAGCGTTAAATACCTATCGGTTAGACATGGGGGAATACCCAAGTACAGAACAAGGCCTTATGGCACTGATGGAAAACCCCGGAGACTCAACCATGTGGAACGGCCCATATCTGGCCAAAGAAATGCCACTTGATCCTTGGAGTCGCGCTTATCATTATGAACTTAAACCAAACTATCAGTTTGCACTTTACACATTGGGGCGAGATAACAAAGCAGGTGGTGAAGGTGAAGACCAAGATGTAGGCATTAAATAATGCCCTGTAAGTCACTTAAGGTCATAGGTTATAAACCAAAAGGCTTTACGATGATAGAGCTGCTTGTTGTATTAGCACTACTTGGTGCAGTGAGTGCTATTGCGGTTCCTCAGCTTTGGGGGCAATACACCCGCTTCTCCCAACAACAACAGATTGAACAATTTTTGGGGAAAGTGCGTGATAGAGCAGTATTACTGCGTAAGCATGGAGAAAATTTCATTTTTGACCAGAAAAACTCAAGCTGGCAACAACTGGCAGCAAATCATAAGCTCTTGCTTGAAGAGAGTGATGTGATTATTGTTCGTGCTGATGGTTTTACTAAAGGCGGAGCCATTAATTTGCAAGTACAACCGCAAGGTATACATTGGAAAATAGAGATCAGTACGCCAGATGGAACCGTTAAAATTGTTCAGCGTTAAATCGATGAGTAGAAGTCACTTTGGATTTACATTAATAGAAGTTCTTGTTGCCCTTGCTATTTTAGTGGCAGGTTTTTCAGTTATTTTCCAAATGTTTCAACAGTCAGGAATCACGGCTAACCGTATCAATCAAACGCAGCATCGAGTTGATGTGGAGCAGTCGATATTTATGTCTTTATCTCATATTAATCCATCTCAAGAGCAACAAGGGGTTGGTGTACAAGGACAGGTTACGTTTCAGTGGCAGGCGACTCCAATAAGCCCATTACTTAACGTACGCAGTGAAGATGGAACAAACCCAAATTATGTACAAATATACCAAATAAACATCCGCTACCAAGAAGTTAACAAAGAGAGCCAGTTTGAATTTGAACACATGGGATGGAAAAAAGGTGTCTCGCGCTAACAGGTTAATGCAAGGGTTTACTCTTATTGAAGTCCTTGTCGTACTGGTAGTTTTTTCTTCAGTTGTCTCATTGGTTTTGGTGGGGCTAGAGCAAGGTCGCCTGCAGTGGGATCGCGCAATGAAATCGTCAAACCAAAACTACCAACTATTTCAGAGAAAACAATGGTTACAACAGCTTTTTAGCCAAGCGAATGGCGCTACATTTCAGATTTCCTATGGTACAGAAGCGCCACATTTCTTAGGCACAGCCAATGACGTATCATTTATTAGTAATGCACCGATAATTTCTGGACCAGGCACATACGCGAGTGTCAGCCTTACACTAGAGAACCAAAGCAACGGATTGCGTCGATTAGTCTTTCGCCAGTGGCCGTATAGTGACCCTTACCTTAACATACCGCAACAAGCGATAGCCTCAAATACACTGACATTGCTAGAGGATATTCAAACATTCGAATGGCAATACTATTTAGCCCCGCGTCAAGAAGCAACCCCGTGGGAAATCAAATACAATACATTTGCGCCACGTCCAGAAGGACTATGGTATCAGGAATATGATGCTCGATTTGAGCAAAGCACACCACAAACTGTAAAATTACACTTTACTCGTCATAATAAGGAATACGTATGGCAGTTTTATTTACCGACCAAAATAGCGGCTTATAACCAAGAAACGCGACTCAGTGTATTTTAGATGAAAAATATTCATAGCCAGCAAGGCGTTATCTTGCCACTTACCCTAATTATTCTCGCCATCTTAACCGTCATGGCAAGTGTCGTCATGGTGAGAGATAGAAACAAACTTGCCGAGACAGAGCAGATGCGAGATCAATGGCAAGCAAGGCTAGAGATTCACAATGCAGAACAGCGAGTCATGTATGCAATGCTTGCCGGAGAGCAACAACCGGGGGCGTATCAGCTAGGCAATACACTGCTACTGACAGATGGAACCCCCGTTAAATTGTCTAATGATGTTTGGGTATCCATTCAAGACCAAGCAGGGCTATTAAGCTTACGCTTTATGGACAGAAAGTTACTAACCGAGCTATTTCGTCATTACTTAGGCCCAGGTTCTGATGTTAATACTACCCAAGCGATCATTGACTGGCAAACACCGGGTGGGGAAGTGCCGATTAATCAAACCATAATACCGAGAAAAGCCCTTTTTCGTAGCTTAGACGAACTTATGCTACTCCCTAGTATCACACCCGAAATATATAATGGACGCTGGAATATAGTCGACCAAGAAACTCAAACTACTGAGGTGGAAGCGTTAATCAACTTGCCAAAATTTGGCTTAAGAGATTTACTCACGCTCAGTGGGCAAGATCACCTAAACTACGCAGCAACACCAGATATTTTGTTGCAAATATTATATGGGTTTACCGCAGATGATATAGAGCGGCTAGATAGATTAAAAGCCAATGCAAATTGGCGTGCCGTTCAAAGCTCATTCCAATCATTAGGCATGACGTTTGGTGAAGGAAGCATGTCTCCCGGCGTTGATTACACAATTCGCTTTCAATATCAAGGTGTAAAAGCCAGAGGTGAATATGAGATATACGTCTACTCACTTCCGGTGCCTCGAATATCATGGTATTTTCCAGACCAATATCGTTATTTCACCCCAATACAACCATAGGCAATAAGTTGATACATAAATTACAAAGGCAATGGTACGTATGGCCAGCGCAAAGTCGCTTTGGGCCAACAACAGCCAAAAAGGCACGTCGTTGGGATAAAATCATTGGGCTAGTCCCCCAGTCGGCTTGTCTCTTTAAGGTATTTTATTACCAAACCGAGCTTATTCCACAAAATGAAATACGCCAGTGTATTGCCAATGAATTGGAACAACTGATTGACTGGCCCGAATATCAAAGCCACTTGTGGATCAACAAAATACAAGATCGTTGGCAAGTTGCGGTATGGTTTTGGGATAAAAGCAAAATTGCCTTTTCGCAACCCGTCACACATATCATTCCGGCAATGGCATGTGAGCTTGCCAAGGTAAACACAACATCAGGCATATTACTTTATAGCGAAGACAGTGAAGGAGAAAGTATCACGAGTCAATCTTGGGCGATTACGTGGCAAGCGGGTAAAGTGATAGACCAGTTGTACCCTATGTTATCCCCACTGCACCAGCGCACCGTAGCGCAACGAATTAACGAACAGCAGCACGTATTTGCTAACCAGCAAGAACATATTCTGCTGCAAGGTATATCGCTAAGTCAATCAAACCCTGCACCGCGTTCAGCGGTGATAGCAGAAGGCAAATGCAGTAATCAGTTTGACCTAGATAATCCGTGGCAATATTGGCGCACATTACTGGTATTATTGGTTGTATTGACCGCTTATATGGCAGTTGATGCTTCGCTGGTTTCCTTTAAACAAGGCCAAATAGAAGATCAAATAACCCAATTACAGCAAGCCACCTTTCAAATTCAGCGCCAACGTAGTAATGCACAAGACACGCGTCGAGTATTATCTGAAATTGAACAAGCAAAGCTTCGCCAGACCATGCCAGTACAGTTGCTTGAGCAAATGACAACACAATTGGCGAAAGATGTAGTAATAGAGCGTTTCACATATAAGTCTGATCGTGTCATTGTGCAAGGGACAATTCAAGATTCACTGGGGTTATTAGAAACCTTATCATCATTACAAGGGGTTAAAGTCGCACGCTTACTGGGTGAAGTGGTGCCAGTTAATGATGACAGACAAGAGTTTCGTGCCGAGTTAATCCTGCTAGAGGCTAATAAATGGAAAAGTTAACTCAGTTATTGCAAGAGTCTAATCTAAAAGATGAACTAGCAAGCCCAGTTGTGCAATGGGTTGGGTTCTTTTGTGTGTTCATCTTTATGTGGTGGTTAGTGATTAACCCATATACACAATGGCGTTCGCAGACCGTTGAACAGTTAGAGCAAAAAACACTGCAATTAGAAAAGCTGATTCAACTCGAAACCAGTAGTGACATCATCATACAGTCACTTACTCAGCTGAACTCAGCTTATAAATTGGCAGAACAACAGCTGATCAACGAGCGTACCAATAACCGCGCTATTTCAGTGCAGGTTAATGAGTTTGAAAAAATATATCGTCCCTTTGGTTTAAAATTCAGTGGGCGACGTTTTGGTGAACCGGCTATCTATCCGTGGCTAGGCGAAAAAGTAGAGTCTCAATGGCGGCTAGAAGGTACATCAGATGACATCCTTTATATGCTTTACGCTCTAGCGAATAACCGTACCATCATCGAGCCAACCTCGATTGAAATAAAACAAGGGCGCAGCACTCGTAACCAAACAGAGCCCAACTATGAGATCGCCATTGATCTTCGCAGCTATCGACAGTTACCTATGAAAGACCTAAAAATGAGATCGCAGCAGTGATAGGACAACCCAAAATTATTTTAGGAGCCGCGTGTCTTGCCTTTGTCAGCTTAGTCACCACTTACCTGCACCTAACGCCGGGAACACCCAGCGACAATTTAATTGCTGTAGCGGGTTATCAAAGCGTTGCAAGCAAGGCATTACCCACAGTTCCGAGCGGAAATATATTCAACGTTGATCGAGTCATTCGAAGCCAAGAAAAAGAGCCAGTTCCGGATGAACAAGCGAAGCAAACTAAAGCCCAAACCAAACAAGCAGACGATTTTGTAATGGTCAGCATTGTAACCCAAGGGAAACACACCTATGCCGTTTTTGTAGGTCATGATCAACGCATTGCACTTTCGCAAGGTGAGTTTAACCCATCTATTGGTCGATTAGACTCAATCATGGGAAATCGATCAACGACGACTGATCTAAGTGGGGCTGAAAAACAGTGGCAGCTATTCCCTGTCGGTGACGTTGCACCCCAAGAAGAGTTACCAAACCAAGAGGAAATAACCCCATAATGAACGGCCTATTTATGATGGAAAGACGACATCAGAAAGCCTTGATAGCATTAATACTCAGCAGCGTTATGGCTGGTTGTGCTAGCTTTGCTCCCCTTCCTCCTAACGTATATACCACACCGCCAGTAAACAGCGAGGAAAACTCAGTCACAGTCATTGGAGGGGATGAGCAAAAAATACCAGATCCGCAGCAAGGAAATGGCAAATTTGTCCAAGTGAATACCGCCATTCGCTCAGCACCGCTATTACATGCATCGCAAAGTGACAGCAATGCAGAACACTTACTTGGCTTACCTAAAGAACCAGTCAGCCTCAATGCAGACGGTCTACCGCTCAATCATTTCATTAACCTTGCTTTAGGTGATGTGCTTGGCGTGAATTATGTGGTTGACACCGATCTTGCAAAAACGCAAACACCCATCACCATGCGAGTCAACCAACCCGTAGAACCGATACGTCTTCTTGGCCTAGTCGAAGAAGTATTACAAGTCAATGGCGTTGCGCTGGCGTTAGAAGACAACCTAATCAAAGTCATTCCAGCGAGTAAAACCAATAACCAAACACCTAGCTTAATGAACCAAGCGATAAGGCCAGTATTACGTTATGGTAAAGTCGCGCGTCTTGTACCTATTTATTATTTATCCATTAATGAAGCCTCAACCATGGCAAACAGCCTATTGCGTGACGGCGGCGGCGGCACGGTATTAGTTCAAAACAACCTTAACTCATTAATGGTTGTTGCCAGACAAGACGATATTGAGCGGTTAGAGAAACTACTAGCGGAACTGGATGTTCCAGCGAAGTCATCAAACTATTTAAGCTTAGTTCAGCCAACCTACAGCACAGCGAAAGAATTAATGGCAGAATTAAAAACCGCATTAGATGCGGCCTCAATTCCAACCAGTGTTGGACGAGGCGTTCATGGTGTGGTGCTAACACCCATCAGCAATGAACAATTGTTGATTACCTCAAGTACTAAAGCTTGGTTAAATTATGCTAATGAGTGGATCAAGCGTTTAGACATACCCAAACCCGTTGAAGGCAACCAAGGGGTGTATGCATACTATATGAAAAACACCAAAGCCGCAGATGCTTGGCAAATGGTGGAAGCCATCTTTGGGGATGGTAAAAGTAAAGCGCAAGCCCCAAAACAAGGGCAAGATATTATTGCAGCAGCCCAACAAGAAACCAAATTGGCAGGTAACACGGGTTATCAGCCTCGCCCCTCTCAAGCTCCGCAATTGATGAGCGTTGTGGCGAAAGACTATCGTGTTGTAATAGACACCAAACGAAACGCGCTGATTTTTCAAGGTCAATATATCGACTACCAACGTTTAGTCGAATTACTCAAGTTTGTCGATCAACGGCCACGTCAAGTTCTATTGCAAGCAACGGTTGCCGAAGTGAAAGTTGAAGATGGTTTTAGCTTAGGCTCTGAATTTACAATCTCGAAAGGTGATGTAACCGGTGGTACAAAAGGGTTACTGGCCAGTGCTGGTAACCTGAACTTGGCAGGGGTGTTTGGTGATGTTACCGCAAACTTTACCGCCGCACTAGATAACGGTAAAGTACAAATTCTCTCTAGTCCACGTTTAATCGCGATGGATCAAGAACCGGCACGAATCAGTATCGGTGAGCAAATCCAAGTGAAAACGGGTGAAGTTTCTGGTGGTGGGGATGATTCAAAAGCCACCATTACCTACCAATATGTAGACGTGGGCATTACCTTAGATATCACCCCCACCATAAACCAAAATGGGTTAGTGGAATTATCCATTAGCCAAGAAGTCAGTTCGCAAGGCGTCACATCAGGTGACAGTATTCCAATCAATAAACGCTCATTACAAACACGTGTGCTAGCCGACAGCGGAGACACGGTATATATGGGCGGCTTAATTTCTAAAGATAATAATATTAGTGAGAAAAAAGTGCCTATTTTGGGTGACATTCCACTGATCGGCTACTTATTTAAATATAAAAAAGAAAGCCAAAACTCAACCGAACTGGTGCTGCTGATCACCCCTTATGTGATTAATAATAGGGATGAAGCTCAGTTCTATACCAAACAGTTCCAAACATTAACTGGTTGGGAACTAGCACAAAGCTTGCCATATTAATCCCGATAGCTAAACGATTGAGAGTGGTAGGTTAGAGGTAAGTTGCTACGGTCTAGCCTTTGCAAGTACGAGCTAAAAGCCCCGATAACGGGGCTTTATTTTATTCAGAACGTGCAATAAATAAAAAATAAGTTTGACAGGTTTGAATAAACAAAGGGGAAATCAGTCAATAAGCGCATTTTCAGTATAGAAAATAACCACATCTTGAATGTCCGGTGTTTTGCCTATTTTTTGTGAATAACATCACGCTTCAGGTAGCGATTAATGGTGGAAAAAACAGCCTTTGTCATATTTTGTTCATTGACAAATTCCGTATAAACGAACAGAATTATCGGTGCGCACTTCGGGGCGTGTTAGAGTAATCAGAGTTTTGTGGTTTTTACTTTTTATTTTTTGGTTTAGCGACTGCAAATATAAAGAAACAAAACTGGGTGCATTAATAAGCACCGAAGTTGATCAGAGCAATTAGCATTTACCGTCAGTGGTGTGTTAATTTATCAATATGGATCCAAATAAAGGATATAAATAACATGTTAAAGAAAACGCTTCTTGCTGCATCTATCGCAGCGCTAGCAGCTTCACCGGCTATGGCAGACGTAACCCTTTCTTACGGCGGTTTCACGACTCCATCAAACGTTATTACTACAACGACACTTGCTGCTGTTACTAAACAAGCAGTATTGAGCTTCTCTACTGCTGAAGACCAAATTGCAGCTGAGTTCGATGTAAACGGTGACCTAAAACAAAACGGTTTTATCACTATCGAGCTAACTGGCGATGCAACATTTAACGACAACGAAGTGCGTCAATGGCTAACAGGTGCTACTGCTACTTCTGCTGACATCCAAATTGATCTAGAGCTAGCAACTGCAACAGCGGTTAACGGTGTTGTTCAATCTGGTTCTACCGTTCCTGTACTTGACAACAACCTAGCTAAAGTATTCAAATTTATCGACGTTGCTGGCGCCCAAAAGCAAGTTGATTACGCAATCGACCTAAATGGTAAGCGTCTACGTCTTGCTCTGGCTCAAACTGTTGGTTCTGCTGATGATATGATTCAGCTAGCTACTGCTACTGCTACCGATGGTCAAGTAGACGCTGCTGCAATCACTGCTGGTCTAGCGGCTAACTCAGCTGCTTTAACTACCGCTGGTGTAGTTGGTGCAATTGATGGTGCTAATGAAACTGCTCCTGGTAACGGCGATGGTGTAGTGGGTTACTTGTTCGCTGATCAAAGCGGTACAGCAACGACTGATGCTCAAAAAGCGACTTACATTCGTAGCCTAGGTGCGACGGGTGTTACTTACCTAGAAGGCCTAGCTGGTTTTGCTACTGGTGACGTAACTGAAACTCTAGTTGGTGCTGGTACTGAAATTAACTTTGATTTCAAAAACGCGAACCAAATCTTTAACCTGAAATCTGGTTCAAACAACGACGTAGCCGTTAAAATTGGCGCACTGAAAAACGCATCTTACTCTGCTGATCCAGTTGCTTCTGGTAAAGTATTCCAGTTGGGTGATCTTTTCGAACTAGGCCTAACTAAGTCTGGCGAAGCGACTGCATTAGTATCAACTGGTTTCTTGAAAATCGATACTAATAAAGATGGCGTTGCAGATGACAACAACGTTGCTGCAACTGGTTTTGAGCTATTCAACCGTACCTCTAACCAAAACATTCAGCTAAACAAAGTGAACTTGACTCTGTCTGGTGACCTTTCTGCGTTCCGTGCGGACACTGCTGGTAACCTGCTACACAAAGATGGCACTGCAACTGGTTGGAAACTAAACGCAACTAAAACAGCAGCAACAGCGAAAGCGGGTGATGCCGTACTTCAAGGTAACATTGCTCTAGATGCAGCAGCTTCTTCTGTGAACGCAGCATTTGCAAACTTTGCTAAACTGTACGTTGAAGCAACCAATGAAATGCCTGTAGAAGCACAGAAAATCGCGGTAACTGCATCTATTGCAGGTGTTGACCAAGATACTTTCGAAGACTTCTCTGACTCTCTAGCTGACCTGTTTATTTTCACTCGTGACGGTCTGAAGTTTGATACTATCCTAACGGGTACTACTTCTTCTAACACTGTTCACATCCGTGACGTATCTGGCATCCTACCTGAAGTAGGCGGTAAGATTTTCGTGACTGTATGGGAATATGACTCACACGTTGAAGGTACTAACGGTCAACGCAACGTACTAGCTGAGCGTCAAGAGCTAGCAGTTAAACTGCCATCTAACGGTGCAGTAACGCTTTCTCCTGCAACTATCGCAGAACAACTAGGCATTGAAGTAGCACCATCTCGTCAAGCGCGTATGTTGTTTGAAGTAGAAACTAACGTGGGTGAAGTTGCTGTTAAGAAATCTGACGGCAAAGGTACTGACATCCAAGTTGGTTCTCAAGCTGCAGAAAAAGGTATTGTTGACTTCACTCTATAATTGAGTTGATGTTATCAATGTAAAAAGGAGCCTAACGGCTCCTTTTTTATCGATGGAATGTTGTAAAATTCACTATTCATTGCCCGTATACTATAGGTTAGTAGATTAATTTACTTACAACTGACAGCATCATTTTGCAAAGTTGCTCATTTTTGCTCATAATACTCTCCCTCTTATTTGCAACCCATGACGTTTATGGTTATCTCTGTTTCCCGGTTAAGCAAAAGCTTCTCTCTTGCAAGTCATCCTTGGCAAAAACTGCGTCAGGCACTTTGGCCTCGTGCAAGTGATTCGCGTTTTTATGCGCTTAAAAATATTAACTTTCAAGCCCAAAAAGGCGAAACAGTAGGGATTGTTGGCCATAATGGCAGTGGAAAATCAACCTTATTGCAGTTAATTTGTGGTGTGATGCAGCCTGATGAGGGGCAGGTACACATCCAAGGTCGAATTGCCGCCCTGTTAGAGCTAGGCTCTGGCTTTAACCCTGAATTTACGGGTAGGCAAAATGTCTATTTTAATGCGCAGTTGCTTGGGTTGAGTAAGCATCAGGTAACGGAACGTTTCGAGGATATTCTAGCGTTTGCTGATATCGGGTATTTTATTGATCAACCCGTAAAATGTTATTCCAGTGGCATGATGCTACGTTTGGCCTTTGCCGTGGTGATGCACATTGATCCGGATATTTTGATTGTCGATGAAGCATTAGCCGTGGGGGATGATGCCTTTCAGCGTAAGTGCCATGCAAAACTGCGCCAATTACAAGCTAGGGGGGCAACATTACTGTTTGTCTCTCACTCGGCGGGCCAAGTGATTGAACTGTGTGACCGCGCCATACTGCTCGATAAAGGTGAATTGTTGATGGAAGGCACCCCCAAGCAAGTGGTACAGCAATATCACAAGCTATTGCATATGCATGGGCCAGAGCGAGAAACTTACCGCCAGCAAATTAAACAAGGTTTGCGTGAACAAACCAAAACCGAGCCAAATCGATCGGCAATAGCTGTGAGTAAAGGGGCTTACGACCCGAATATTAAACCAGTGTCGACCATTTGGTATCAAAGCCAAGGCGCGGTAATCTATGAGCCACATATTGAAAATCTCGCTGGAGAAGCCGTCAACCTATTAACCGCTGGTGAAGAGTACGATTACGTTTACCAAGTGCACTTTGAACAAGAGGCGTTCGAAGTTGGCGGCGGTATGATGATTAAAACGGTCTCGGGGTTAGAAATTGCGGGTGCGACTACCACCCGAAATCATCAAATGCGTATTCCCTACGTCCTCGCTGGGCAGACATTAGAAATGCGTTTTCGCTTTGTTTGTCATTTACCTAACGGGGCTTATTTTTTAAACTGTGGCTGTTCAGCGTTGCTTGACGGTAAACGGCAATTTTTGCACCGAGGAGTCGATGCCGCGATGTTTACTGTTATTGAACAAAGCAGCCATGTGACGGGTGCGGTCGATTTAGTCAATAAGATTACCATTCAACCCGTCGCCGAAGAGATGAACCAGCATGAACAGTCATTATCGTCCTAATCTTTTTATTCTTGGTGGGCAAAAATGTGGTACTACCGCACTGGCGCATTTTCTAGCTCAGCACCCAGACATCTGCTTGGCAGATGGAAAAGAAGCGCACATTTTTGATCACCCCGATTTTTTAGATCACCACGGTCAAATGTGCATTAGCCATGAAGCACTCGATAAGGCCTACCAAGCCAAATTTGCTCATGAGATGGGTGAGCGCTATCGATGCGATGCCACCCCCATTTATTCTTATTGGCAGCCGATATTACCGGCTTTGGCACGCTATCAACCACAAGCAAAAGTGATTTTTATGCTGCGCGATCCGGTTGAGCGGGCTATGTCCCATTACACGATGGAGCGTAGCCGAGGGTTTGAAAATGCTTCTATGTTGCAGGCATTTTTGAGTGAAGCGCGGCGTTTAAAAAAGGCTCAACATAACTACCAGTGGAGCTCACCGTTAAGAACTCACTCGTACCTTGATCGCGGTGCGTTTAGTCGCCAATGGGCGAATATTAACCACTGGTTTAAACCAGAAAATATTTTACTGCTGCATAATGATCAGTTGCGCTATCAGCACCACGAGGCACTCGAGCAAGTATTCCAGTTTTTAAACCTTCAACCGGTCGATATCCCTGCTGAGTCGGTTTTTGCTGGGCAATATACCCCGTCGAGCTTGTCCCAGCGCTTGGCTAAGTTATACGCTCAAGCTAAGTTGTCCCAAGAGCAACGGTTTGTGCGTCAATTTACTCCTAAACTCCCTCGCTAATCAAAAAATGAGTATTGAGAACAATGTCGAAAAATAGTCAGCAACGGTCAGTCGCAACTAATCCAATCAAATCTGTAGTGGTGGTATTAGGGATGCACCGTAGTGGCACCAGCGCGTTAACTAAAGCATTGCAAGTGATGGGCGTATCACTGAGCGAGAACCTGATGCCGGAGGGGGAGTTTAATCCGAAAGGCCACTGGGAAGATATGGACGTCGTTAGTATTAATGACAAGTTGTTAGCTCATTATGGCCATGTTTGGTTTAGTGCGACTCAGCCGCAGATCAGTCTTGATGATGACTACGTACAGTTATTATTAGAGGAAGCGGTTGCGATGGTGAACCAGCGCGTGCAGCAGTTTCCACTTTGGGGGTTTAAAGACCCAAGAACGTCTCGTTTACTATGTTTTTGGCTTGAAGTGTTGCAGCGCGCCAATGTCGTGCCTAAATTTGTTTATGCCCTGCGCAATCCATTAGATATTGTTCGCTCGTTGGCGAGGCGCGATGGTCTAACTCATCGGCAAGGTTATCTACTGTGGTGGTGGCATACTTTGCCAAACCTGAGTTTATTGCGTTCTCAACCTGTCGCTTGGGTGAGTTTTAACCAGCTTTTGACTCAGCCTCAACAGGTGATTACTCAGTTACAGCAGCACTTATCTTTGGCTTCATTGCCTGAAGAGGACGTGGCGACATTTTGCGATTCTTTTATTGAGCCAAGTTTGAGCCATAGTTGTGCTCAATTAAGTGATCTTTACCAAGACGAGCAACATTTTGAGCCAGTGCTGACACTTTATTCGGTGTTAGAAAAACTTAGCCGTGATGAATTAACGCTTGAACAATGGCTTGATGATGGTGGTGCGGTGCAGTTGCAAGAAGCATTTCAACCCGTATTTATGACACAGTGGGCTTTATTAGCGGAACAATTAAACCAATCAGCCCTTAAAAACCATGCTTTGCTGTACCATGCCAATATCCGCAATCAACAATTAGTGGATGATTCGCGTAACAAACAAGCGGAGCTGCAGAATGCGATTAAAACGCTGCAGCAAGAACTGATAGATAAAGATCAAGAATTGGTGGTATTAAACGGTAAGTTGATTGAAACCAGTAATGCTTGTCTGACTCAGCAAAAGGCGCAAGAGCAGCTAGAACTGATAGCCAAAGAGGCTCAAGCTAAGTTATTAAAAGAGCTTCAAGAACGTGAGCAACACACACAGGCTTTGTTGGGCGCGATTACTGAAATTCATCATTCCACTTCATGGAAAATCACGGCCCCTATCCGAGCCATTCGCCCGATACTATCCATGCCATTGCGGATCGTAACACGAGGAGTGGGTTTTGTTCGTTATCACGGTGGGCTAAAAAATACTTGTCGTAAAGCTTACCGAGTCTATCAACGGGACGGGTTATCAGCGCTACTGCTTCGCGGTCAGTACCAAGTGATACAAGCGGTTGAGCAAACCGGTGAACCTTTGATCAACTATGGTCAATGGTTGGAAAAATATGGCCAATTATCAGTGGAGCAAACTCAAATGGTGTCGGCTCGAATTGCCAGCCTTAGTGAGCGACCTAAAATTTCAGTTTTGATGCCGGTGTATAATCCGCCTCTTGATTATTTATGCGAAGCGATTGAGTCAGTCCAAGCTCAGCTTTATCCTGAGTGGGAACTGTGCATTGCTGATGATGCGTCTCCCAATCAAGCTGTTCGCGATCTACTGCGGGAGTACGCCCAACAAGATAGCCGCATACGGGTCGTGGAGCGTGAGCAAAATGGGCATATTTCCCTCGCAACTAACAGCGCATTAGCGCTGGCAAGCGGTGATTTTATCGCTTTAATGGATCATGATGATACATTAGCCAATGATGCGCTGTATTGGGTTGCTGAAGCCATTATTGCTAACCCGCAAGCGGTGCTGATTTACAGCGATGAAGATAAGCTCAGCTCTGATGGCCAGACTCGTTATGATCCTAACTTTAAGCCGCACTGGAACCCAGAGCTGTTGCGCAGTCAAAATTGCATTTCCCATCTTGGGGTGTATAAAACGGATTTGGCCAAAGCATTGGGGGGATTTAGAATCGGCTTTGAAGGCGCGCAAGATTGGGATTTTGCACTACGTTATAGTGAAACCTTATCACCCGATCAGGTTGTCCATATCCCGCGTATTCTTTATCACTGGCGCGCAATTGAAGGCAGTACTGCGATTGATGGTGATGAAAAACCTTATGCACTCACTGCGGGTTTACAGGCGGTGCAAGAGCATTGTGACCGAATACATATTCAGGCACAGGTGGTTGAGCACCCAGAGCGCCACTATGCGCGTGTCAAATACGCCATCCCAACCCCTCAGCCTATGGTCAGTATGATTATCCCAACTCGTAACGGTTTGGATGTGCTTTCGGTGTGTATCGATTCCATATTGGCAAAAACCACCTACTCAAACTATGAGATCATTATTGTTGATAATGGCTCCGATTGCGCTGATACCTTAGCCTACTTAGATAAGCTACAACAAGAAAACGATAATATAGTGCTACTGCATGACGACAGCCCATTCAATTACTCGGCATTGAATAATAAAGCAGCCGCGATTGCGAAAGGTGAAATACTGGCGCTGGTGAATAATGATGTAGAAGTGATCACGCCAGATTGGTTAGCGGAAATGGTCGGCCATGCGATTCAACCCCAAAATGGTGCGGTGGGGGCGCGTTTATGGTATCCGGATGATACCTTGCAGCATGGCGGGGTGATTTTAGTTGGTGGTGTTGCTGGTCATGCGCATAAGCACTTACCTAAAGGTATGCCGGGATACGCTTGTCGAGCGATAGTCGCTCAAAATTATTCTGCGGTAACCGCCGCTTGTTTAGTGGTACGTAAAGCGGTATTTGAGCTGGTGGGCGGCTTAAATGAAACCGACCTCACGGTGGCGTTTAATGATATTGATTTCTGTTTGAAAGTCCAAGAGGCGGGCTATTTTAATGTCTGGACGCCTTACGCAGAGCTGTATCACTATGAGTCAAAAACGCGTGGTTTTGAAGATACACCAGAGAAGGAGGCCCGTTTTGCCAAAGAAGTGGCTTATATGCGCAACCGTTGGGGCCATCGGTTAGATGCCGACCCGTGTTATAACCCGAACTTAACCATGGCCAGAGAAGATTTTTCACTGGCGGATGCTCGGCGTGTTTAAACCTGCATGGTGAGTCAGTGATTATGGCAGTAGAGAGCACTTGGTTAGAACCTCAGGCTCGAGCAGGACAGCCTACTTTGATGGCGGGGGTGGTGGATATAGTTGTCGCCAGCTATCAAGGGCAGCATTATATCCGGCAGCAATTAACCAGTATTCAACAAAATATTGGTTATTTAACGCTGGTGAATAAGGTTTATATTGTTGATGATGGCTCAACCGATGAGACAGAGTTACAGGTTAAGGCATTAGCCGCTAACGATGATAAGCTGATTTGGGTTGCTGCTGAACAAGCGAATTTGGGGCCGGCCGGTAATTTTCAACGCGGGATGCGTTTAACCACAGCTCCACTGATTATGCTTTGCGATCAAGACGACGTTTGGTTTGAAGACAAGATCGTGCTGAGTGTACAAGAGATGCAGCCTTTTATTGACGATCAATGCCCTGTATTGGCTTTTGCTGATTTACATGTGGTGGATCACGATCTTACTCTGCTGTGTGACTCTTATTTTACGCATAAGAAGATCACTAAATCGTGGCATCAGCAGTTTGGTCATTTATTGCAGCAAAATACTGTTTCTGGCTGTACCACGATTTTTAATCGCGCTTTATTAAATCTCGCTTTACCGATACCAGAGCAAGCGTATATGCATGATTGGTGGTTAGCGCTGGTGGCGAAAAGTTGTGGAGAATTGCGGTTTATTGATCGCCCGTTATTGGCTTATCGACAACATGCATCCAATACAATAGGAGCCAAGTCGCGTAGTTTGTGGCAGCGTATACAGCAGCGGCGTGGTTTTGTGCAAAGTGTCCAGTCTGTTATTCTACAAGCGAAGGCGTTTCAAAGTTTTTATCTCGATTATCCGTATGGTCGTCTATCTGGCGAAGCGCTTGAGCTATTGGAACTTGTGGCTAACCTAGAGTCATTGACTTTAATTCAGCGGCTATCGGTGTTATACCAAGGCAAAATTACGCGTAGCCATCGAATAGCAAGAAGTGCTTTACTGTGGGCTGTGTTGTGTAAGATACCTTACCGATCTAAATAATTTTTTGAGTGAATGCAATGACAATATTTAACGTGGCGCTTATTTTAATTTGTGTGCTTGGCATATCCATCGGCCAAATACTATTTAAATTGGCGTCACCGTTCTTTCCAACAGCCTTGACTTGGTCATCACTTATCGGTTTTGTTTTTAATAAATATCTATTTTCTGCGTTAATTATTTATGGTTTAGCGACTATTTTGTGGGTCTATGCCTTGCGCTTAGTGCCGTTATCCATTGCTTATCCTTTTATGGCATTAGCCTTTATTATTGTTCCAGTGCTGGGGATGATCTTTTTGAATGAGCCCTTTCATTGGCGTATGTTGGTGGGGGCCGGACTGATCATTATGGGCCTAATTGTTATTGTTCGCTGAGTATTTTATAAAATGAAGATTGCCGTAGCTATTCCTTGCTTTAAGGTAAAAAAACATATTCTTTCTGTGATTGAACAGATAGGCCAAGACGTTGATCGTATTTATGTGGTCGATGATTGTTGCCCAGAAAAAACCGGTGATTTCGTGGCTAAGCAATGTTTGGATTCGCGAGTCAATGTGTTATTTCATACTGAAAATCAAGGCGTTGGCGGAGCAATGATCACAGCGTATAAGCAAGCTTTAGCAGATGATGACATTGATGTGGTGGTAAAAATCGATGGTGATGGGCAAATGGATCCCTCATTACTGCCGTACTTTATTGAGCCGATTCAGCGAGGCGAAGCGGATTATACCAAAGGGTCGCGTTTTTTTACCTTGGAGTCGTTAGAGTCGATGCCTCCTATGCGTAAATTTGGTAATGCAGCTCTTTCCTTTGTGAATAAAATGTCGAGCGGATACTGGACAGTAATGGATCCGACCAATGGATATACGGCGATTCATTGTCAGGCGCTGCGTTTGCTTCCTTTAGATAAACTGAGTAAGCGCTATTTTTTTGAAAGTGATATGTTGTTTCGACTAGGAACGCTTCGTGCCGTGGTGCAAGATATTCCAATGGATGCGATTTATGCCGATGAAGTGAGTAACCTTTCCATTAAGAAAGTGTTGCTTGACTTTCCTCCTTTATATATCAAAGCGTTTTTCAAGCGGGTTTTTTATAACTATTTTTTGCGGGATTTTAATGGCGCTAGCCTAAAGCTAGTTGTTGGTTTATTGATGATGCTGATCGGCTCATTTTGGGGAGGCATACATTGGCTCAACTCAATTTTAAGCGGTGATGAAGCGAGTACAGGTACGGTAATGTTGGCGGTTTTGCCTATTATTCTTGGTTTTCAGTTATTACTTAGTGCGATTGATTACGATATGTCCCATACCCCGAAAAGACCATTACAGCGTTGGTTTTCTAGTTCTAGGAGGCCGCCTCGTGATTGATAAGCCAAGGGTTATACGGCTCGATAAGTTTGATTTTTTTTGTTTGTTATTGCTTATTCCAATTACGCTATTTGCTTTAACTCCTTCGTCTTATGGTGCGGCGCTCAGTTTATTTGGTTTTGAAGGGGAGGGGTTACTATTTGGAAAACCAAGGATGATTCGTACTGATGAATGGGCAGTGTGGACGCCTTATATTCAGATGGCGGTTTTAAATGGTTTTGAGCGTTTCAATGAGTTATCTACTTACCATCATGATTTAAGAGGGTTTAATGCCGTTCCGTTAGCGGATTGGGCTTTAATTTTTAAACCCTTGATGTGGTCTTTTTGGATATTTGAACCTGCCCGTGCTTTTGCATTGCATCATGGGTTAGTGATTGTACTGTTTCTGATGGGATGGAAACGGTTATTTGCAAAGATTTACTATGATATTGCTCCATCTAGCGAAAAAGCACTTTTGTTTTCAGCGCTAATGAGTGTGCTGGTGTTTTTTACTGGTTTTGTTCAGTTTTGGTGGACAACATTGGGGCCTCTGTTAGCGATCACGCCGTGGTTTTTAAGTTTATTGCTTAATTGGGAGCATTCCGTTACCCATTATTTAAAGTTATTCTATATCTCGACCGTTTGGTTGTTATCACATACTTATCCACCGATTATTATTGCTGTGACCTATTTCGGTATTGCGCTGCTTTGTATCCATCGTTGGCAGTGGTGGAAAAGCTCGCTCAGCCAGTTGGCAATGACAGCCCTTTCTTGTATAGCGAGTATCGCGGTTATGATCTTTTATTATCATGAGATTATTATCGTCATGATGAATACCGTGTATCCTGGTCAACGTGTGTCTCAAGGTGGAGAAAGTCTATTTATTTTTTGGTTGTCGAACTTATTTCCTTATATTAATCATTCTGGCTACCATAATCTTATTTTACTTAATATCTGTGAAGTCGGATCGTTGGGGTCTGTGTTAGCATTGGGGACTGGTTGTTTTGTTCGCCCGAATTGGAAGAATATCATGACGCGACGAGCGTTGATATTTATGGGAGGAGTATTATTACTCGCAACTCTTTGGATGTTACTGCCTTTCCCTTCTTGGTTAGCGAAGCTATTGCTGCTCGATAAAATTCCCGGGAGCAGAATGATATTTATATCAGGATTAGCGATTATTTATTTGTCATTTGTGATTGTCATTACTGGTACGATCTCTTTTTCCAAGCCTCGGTTGTTCATATTCTCAGCTCTTATTCTTGTTGGGTATTTTATTCCAAGTTTTTTAGGTAATGTGGCGTGGTTTTCTAAAAGAGCTCCAGAATTTATTCTTATTCTACTGATTATTTTTGTTTATGTTGTTCAATCTTGTATTGAGTTTAAGTCAAGTAGTAAAAAACTGATGCTGTTATTGCTGGCGGTGATACCCAATATCATTGTTTATGGTCGATTTAACCCAATTCAACAGGCTTTTCCGATTTTTGATTTACACCAGCGATCAGTCGTCAATGAGCTAAAATTAACCGCTAACTCAACGGCTCCTCATTGGGTGGTCACGGATCAATATCGAGGGGCTTTACTTTCTGGATTAGGGGTTAATTCTTTTTCGACGGTATTGATACAGCCTAAATTAACTTTATTCAAGCAAATGTATCCTAACCTCTCTACTGATACATTTAATTATATTTTTAATCGATATGCCCATATTTTTGTGTCCGACGAAATTTTAGTACCTGAAACACCTTTTGCAGACCAGATTCATATTCCTATTTGGGATGTTAAAGAGGTAAAAGTAGATACAATATACCAAGAAAATAGAGAGCACTTTCAAGCGCGATCACTGCGCGGTTTTGTTGATTCTGTTGAGCTTAAAAATGATTTTATTGTCATTCGAGGTTGGGGGGATTTTCATCATGGTTATCTTGCTGGCAACTTTAAAAATGAAGATATTATCTACGCTAAAATACAAAAGAGACCTGATGTCGCCAAGGCTTTGGGTGACAGTGACATGATAAATTCTGGATTTAAGTTTATGGTTAAACGCACGTCTTATACGATGGAGCAGCTTAAAGAATCTGGCGTTTGTCTTTTCTCTGTGCCTAGTACTGGTGTAATAAATTTGCTTGCAACATTACATTTACCTGAGAAGCTGCATTGTAGAATGTAGCAGCAACACATAAGTATAAAACCAGCCCGTATTCTGGGCTGGTTTTCTTTAAGTATATCGAACTTAAAGTGAGTATTTTTTATATCGTTTTACATCCCCATTCAGGGTAATGGGTGCGAATGAATTCATTCAGTGCTTTATCATTTTTGCTGTAGCTGCGTTGTGTTTTGGCTAAATCTTGTGCTAAAGCACAGCTAACCATACCTGCCGCTACCGTCAAATTCGAGAAACGATCAATGACAATAAATGAGCCTGTTTTCGGTAATTCTGTATAAGAGTCAATCACAATGGGCTCTAAAAGTTCGATGCTGACTTTTGCTATCTCATTTAATTTAAGTGTTTTCTTTTCTTTTTTGCTGTGTTCTAAGCTATTTATGTCTATTTTGTAATCAATTTTGGCGAAATACCCAGAGAGAGTGTTATTGGAAAATTTAAATAGATATTCTTTTTCTAATGCGAGTGGTTGTTCATTCATCCATACGAGTTGAGCCGATATTGACCGTCCCATAGCCGGAACTGTAGTCGATGAAACCAGCATATCACCACGAGATATATCAATTTCTTGATCAATTCGAAGGGTAATCGCTTGTCCTGATTTGGCCGAATGAAGTTCCCCATCATAGGTATAAATCGAACAAACCTTCCCTTGTTTACCTGAAGGTAGTGCTGTGATTGTATCACCGAGATTAATTTCACCTGATGCTACGGTGCCACAGAAGCCACGAAAATTAGCGTTCGGACGGTTGACGTATTGAACTGGAAAACGAAATTCGGTGATTTGACGATGCTGATCGATTTTAACGGTTTCCAGTAATTTCATTAGCGGGGAGCCTGGATACCAATCCATATGCGTACTTAAAGTGACGACATTATCCCCGTGTAAGGCAGAAATAGGAACAAAGTGAACGTCTTCAAAGCCAAATATGCTGGCCAGCTGTCGATAGTCGGCTTTGATATCACGATAAATATCTTGTCGATAGTTAACGAGATCCATTTTATTAACTGCGACGATGATATGCTTTATTCCTAGTAGGCTACATATAAAGCTGTGTCTGCGTGTCTGGGTTTTGATCCCCTCCCGAGCATCGACCATGACGATGGCTAAATCACAGGTGGATGCTCCTGTGACCATGTTACGCGTATATTGTTCATGCCCTGGTGTATCTGCAATGATGAATTTACGTTTTTCGGTTGAAAAGTAGCGGTACGCGACATCAATGGTGATGCCTTGTTCACGTTCTGATTGTAAGCCATCGACTAATAATGCCAGATCGAATGCTTGATCTGTGGTATTGAATTTTTTTGAATCATTCATAATTGCCGACATTTGGTCATCGTAAATCAGTTGACTATCAAACAATAGACGACCAATTAAAGTCGATTTACCATCATCGACGCTACCGCAGGTTAAAAAACGCAGTAGATCTTTACTTTCGTGAACTTGTAAATAGGCTTCAATGTCGTTAGCTATCAGCGCTGAAGAGTGAGACATGGGTTTAGTTCCTGAGGCTGTGATTATTGGCTAAGGGCGTGGCACGCGGTTAGATAGTTTAGGCTGATCAATTGGTCAATCACGTATTGGCTACTTTGTGCTAAATCGCGCTGACTGGTATCGATGACGATGTCAGGGTTTAGCGGCGGCTGATAAGCCGCGTCAATACCGGTAAAGTGACGAATTTCACCTATACGAGCTTTTTTGTACAGCCCTTTGGGGTCACGCTGTTCACAGATCGCGAGTGGGGTGTTGACATACACCTCAATAAATTGACCAATGCTAAATAACTCGCGCACCGTTTGTCGCTCGGCTTGAAAGGGTGAGATAAAAGCACTCAGTACGATTGTGCCTGAATCGACAAACAATTTGCACACTTCACCCACTCGGCGCAGGTTTTCAGCGCGGTCTGCTTCACTAAAGCCTAAGTCACGATTTAAGCCATGTCTTAAGTTATCTCCGTCTAGCAAATAAGTATGTTTGCCCAATTGAAATAAGTGATGCTCAACGGCATTGGCTAAGGTCGATTTTCCGGAACCACTGAGGCCAGTAAACCACAGCACGAAAGGCGATTGATCTTTTAAGGTTTGTCGTTGCAGAGGCGTAATACTACTTGGATGCCAGACGATATCTCGCTGATTAATGCTGTCGGTCATATTGTCCACCTGTTAAAAATAGCCTTCACGTTTTTTCTTTTCCATTGAGCCTGCGCTGTCACTATCTATCGCACGCCCTTGACGCTCAGAGGTGGTGGTTAATAACATTTCTTGGATGATTTCTGGCAAAGTGGTCGCGGTAGACTCTATCGCTCCGGTCAATGGGTAGCAGCCAAGGGTTCGAAATCGGACTGATTTTTCGAGCACAACTTCATCTTTTTTCAGTGGCATGCGATCATCATCGACCATAATTAACATGCCATCCCGCTCAACAACCGGCCGAGGTTTGGCAAAATACAGGCTGGGGATTTCAATTTTTTCTAAGTAGATATATTGCCAAATATCTAATTCAGTCCAATTGGATAATGGAAAGACGCGAATACTTTCACCAGGATTAATCCTACTATTGTATAGATTCCAGAGTTCAGGACGCTGATTTTTGGGATCCCACCGATGGTTTTTATCACGAAATGAAAATACCCTCTCTTTTGCGCGTGATTTTTCTTCATCGCGTCTCGCGCCACCAAAAGCCGCATCGAATCGATATTTATCTAATGCTTGTTTTAAAGCTTGAGTTTTCATTATGTCTGTATGCTTTGCACTACCATGAATAAATGGATTGATTCCCATTGCTAGCCCGTCAGGATTCTGGTGTACGAGTAAAGACATGCCGACTTTCTTCGCCATTTGATCACGGAAACGGATCATTTCTTGAAATTTCCATATGGTATCAATATGCATTAATGGGAACGGAGGGGTTCCCGGTGCAAAGGCTTTTTGTGCTAAGCGTAGCATTACAGAGGAGTCTTTACCTACTGAGTAGAGCATAACTGGGTTATCAAACTCGGCTACAACCTCACGAAATATATGGATTGATTCCGCTTCAAGTTGCTGTAAGTGAGTTAAGCGTTCGGGAGAGAGTTTCATTCACGAATCCTGATTATTATTGTAGATGTCGCGCTTGCATGGTAATACATTGCTTAAGGAGTGTAAAATGGTCGTATGTTGTTGAAGGGTGTGTTTAATGCAGATGAATGAGAGAGTATTTTTCGATGTTAAGTTTCAATCGCATAGGCCATGTTCGATTACTAGTTACCCTCATTATTGATGAGTGGTATACAGTTCATATGCGTGATCATTGAAGATGCTTGATTTTCGATAAAATCAGGATGATGCTACGCGCTATTAAAACTACACTGACTCCTAAACAAAAGCAACAACTCGAACAAGTGCACGGTTCCACTGGATCGTATTAAAGCGTTTTTACTCGCTTCTGGAAGGTTGAAATCAGAGCATGATTTCTCAAGCACTTCGTGTCCATGAGTCAGCGGTCGCTCGTCGTCTCACTGATTATATTCTATCTGAGGCGTTGTTGCTTAAAATAATTTTTCACTATCCGGTATGATTAACAAGAGAATTTTGGCTCTTCATAGGTTGAGTTTACCTTCTCATAGGACGAGCAAGTAGTCGATAGATTCTAAATCTAAGTGCCGAAAGTGTTCAGTTATGCTCTTAGGTAACAACGTCCAATGAATAGCGAAAGCGCTGTTAGATTCTTTTGTAAACTCAAGCAAGGTGTTTACCGCTGCTATTAACCATTTTCCGATGTAACGTTATCCGAACTCCAGGCTCACTTGTATCCAGAATTACGGACAATTTTCTGATGTTTAAACCTGTCTCTTTAAATTGATTAGGTATAAATATTCAAGTGTTTTGGCAAGAGCGCCACGGTTTTGTTCTACGATTTGATAACCCTGCTTGCCGCGATGAATACGCTGTTTGTTATCAGTGAACCATTCACAAAGCATTTGTGCAATTTGCTCTGCATCTTGTGTGATCACACAAGCATCGGCTTGATTGAGGGCTTGAGTGATTTCACTGAAGTTGTAATAGCTTGGGCCGGTCAACATGGGTAAACCAAGCGCAGCTGGCTCGAGTAAATTATGCCCACCGACTTTGTCACCCGCTAAGCTTCCGCCCATAAAGCAAATGTCAGCAGATCCCGTGAGTACTAGCATCTCCCCCATAGTATCAGCTAGATAGACCTGTACTTCTGGATCGAGTTTATTCTCTGTTTGAGTTCGCCGCACACTCATAAATTGTGTTTTACATAACTCAAAAACAGCATTAAATCGCTCAGGGTGACGCGGGACAAGCATAAGCAGTGCGCTAGGGTGTGCTTTAAGTACTTTTGCATGAGCGGCTAACACTTGTTCATCTTCACCTTGGTGAGTACTGGCGGCAATCCAAACGGGGCGCTCTTTCCCTAGATGAGATCTTAACTGCTGGGCTTTTTGTATGGTTTGTTTATCGATATTGATATCAAACTTCATCGAACCGGTGACTGTCACTTTGTCAGCAGGTAATCCGAGTCGAATGAAGCGCTGCGCATCATCTGGGTACTGACAAAGTACATGGGTTAAGTGAGAGGCTAACAAGTTAAATATCGGTTGAAATTTAGCGTAGCGTTGGCATGAACGCTCAGATAAGCGAGCATTAATAACAGTGATAGGAATGCCCGCTTTTGCAACAGTATGCAGCGTGTTCGGCCAAAGTTCAGTTTCCATGATCAGCATTTGGCTTGGTTTTATCCGCTTGATGAAAGCGTGTACGGCAAAAGAGAAGTCAAATGGCATATAGCGATGTTCGGCAATGCCTTGTAATTTAGCCGCTTGCTCAGCGCCCGTAGCCGTTGTTGTTGTAATGACAATCGGCTGATCAGGATATTGTGATTTGAGTTTTTTTATCAGTGGAGAAACGGCAAGCGTTTCTCCAACGGATACCGCGTGGATCCAAATAGGGGATTGATTAGTTTTAAGCGGTGGCGTGAAGCCAAAATGCTCTTTCCAGCGAGCACCAACACACGGCTTGCCCGGCCGCTTTTTGTACAAGCTCCACATTAAAAAAGGAGAAGCTACACAGAGCAGTAAGGTATAGAGAGCTCGAATCACCACTCTACGGTTCCTTTTTCTTTACCAAATCATCCGGATTAATGTGAGTCCACTTCGAACGAGGGCGATCTATATATTGAAAATGTTCATTGGTAAAACTACCTTGAATACAAACGTATTTTCTATCTTTTGTGCAAAGATCTTCTCTGCCTTTTAGTAATTCATCAAATACGCCAGGCCCGGTTGAATAATAAACGCCCATTTTAGGGTCGTAGTTCTCAATGTTATGCAGTACTTTTTCAATCGCTTGGCTGAGGTCGTTATTATTAGGTGCTGAGGCGATAAAGTAGTTGGTAAAACGGGTATTGTTGTCAATCTTTATGTAAACCGCTTGTTGTTCATCGCCAATCAGTTTATCGAGAGACCATACCAAAGTTGCATCAATGTCCATATAGACGCCCCCTTCGTTATTGAGTACGACCAAACGCCATAAATCGGCTTGAGCAGCGCCGTTGGTTAGCCGCATGTAAGCATCATAGATTTCAGTTGATGCGTGGGTTTGTAAATACTCACTACGGGCTTCGGTACTCACATAGCGATAGTCACAATTGAGCGACATTAATCGATTAAATAAGTAGTTAATATAAACGGGTAGAGAGGCTTGATCGGTAAAGTTGGTTTGCCAAATTGTACGTGGGATAGCGCTGCGATTAGAGCGTGCCAATTTTGCTGGTGAATAGGCAGGAATGGTAAAACGCAATTTTGGAAACACCCAATGAAATGGGTAAGCGAGTATTTTAAAAATATTCCCGGTCAAGCGGATTAATCGGTTGGCGATTAATTTAGCGATATTGTTCATAAATGTTTATATCTCATTAGCAAGTGACGGCTTAGTGTCGTGCACGATAAATGGGTGCAGAGCTTCAATTACACGAGAAGGCAATAAGGCATTTAGGCAATCCATGTGGCCAAGTGGACATTCTCGTTTAAAACACGGGCGACATGTTATATCTGTATGCACGATGGACAGTTTATCAGTTAGTGGCGGTGTATATCGAGGTGAACTGGAACCATAAATTGCCACAACATTACACCCAACGGCGGCTGATACATGCATCAGCCCAGAATCGTTGCAGACGACAGTATGGCAAGCTGCAAGCAAATCAACTGCCTCAATTAAGGATGTCTCACCGGCTAGATCAAAGCACGAATTTTGTAATTCCTTCGGAAGCGCATTGCGGATAACGCTTGTCACCACTTTATCTTTGGCTGAACCGAATAACCAAATTTGCTGGCCTTTTTCAATCAAAGCTTTCGCAACTTCAGCATAGTATTTATCTGGCCATCTTTTAGCCGGGCCAAATTCTGCTCCTGGGCAGAGACCGATAATCGGTTTTAGGGTCGATAAGCCTAATCTTGACATTGCATACTGTTGAGCTTTGCTATCGATTAATAGAGAAGGGCGAGGGCAGGTTTCTAGCTGAACTTCACTAAGCATGCTTTCCTTAGAATAAGCAAGAGCAACATAACGCTCCACCATAAACTGAAAAACTTTACGATCTGGGCGAAGATCGTTGAGTAAACCATAACGAAATTCACCTTTCCAGCCCGTACGAGATGGAATGCCAGCAAACAGAGGAATTAAAGCTGATTTGGCTGAATTAGGTAAAACATAAGCGTGAGTATATTGATTGCGTTTTAGTTCTTGGGCGAGAGCCCATCGACCTACAAGATTAAAAGCGCCATGTCCAATCGACATTTCAATGGCGCAATTCACTTCTGGCATGCGATCCAAAATCGGTTTGCACCAAGCGGGGGCGAGAACATCAATCGTCGCAGCGGGGTAGTTTTGCTTCAATGTTGTATAAAAGCTTTGCGACATGACCATGTCGCCTATCCATGAAGGTCCGACAATTAGTAACTTCATTTTTCACCGTAATTCTTATTTTGTGGTCATTCTAACATAGGTTTCGTACGATAAAACTCAATTAAAACTCAATTTTTGCTCAAAAATGCATTCAAATGATAGGCAAGATATGCTCTAATCATGCTTCATTATGAGGATAGATATTACGCTGCGCATATCAGTAATTATCTTTTATCTTAGAGCAAAATGGAAATTTGAGTTTTTGTGATGAAAATTTACGTTATTAGCCTTAAAAAAAGCCTAGAAAGACGAGCTTCGATTGAGCAACAAATGGCAAATTACTGCATTGATTTTGAGTTTTTTGATGCCATAGACGGTCGGTGTGAGTCCCCTCATCCTTTGTTTGCTAACTATGATTATACTAAGCGATTATGGTTTACTGGTGGCAAAATGCCGATGAAAGGTGAACTTGGCTGTTACGCGAGTCACTATTTGCTGTGGAAAAAGAGTATAGAGCTTAACGAGCCGATAATTATTTTAGAGGATGATGCAGAGTTATTACCTTGTTTTGTTGATTTTATTGATTTAATCAAAATTAAAGTCCAAGAATATGGCTTTCTAAGATTGGAAAAAGCTTATGAACGTAGTGAACTTTTTCTAAAAGAAAAAATGCCTAATTATGAAATTTACTTTCTGAGTAATAATTTCGGTGGTGCTAGAGCTTATGCACTTTCCACTGTGGCTGCTCAAAAGTTAATCGAAGGTTCTCAATATTGGTCAATGCCTGTTGATAACTACATGGGTTCATTATATTTGCATCAAATGCCATCATTTTTATTTTCTCCAAGTATGGTTGAAAATCCTCAAAAATTTGAGACAACTTTTCAAAATGAAAAACAAACTAAGGCTCCATTGTACAGAAAACCCACTCGTGAATTGTACTCACTATATCGAAAATTAAAAATGGCTTTAGCAAATAATGCTTATAAAAACTAAAATAATTAATCATATAGAGAAGTTGTTTTTACTATCACCATTAGTATTTGTTCTAATGGTGATCTTTAATTTTTCTGATAGTAAATTTATTCTTTCACGATTGATACCAATCGTTTCTATTTATTGTTTGTTGAAATATCGAAAGATAATTAGAGAAAACTGGAATTCCGATCTAAAAAGTTTTTTTATCTCTGGATTATTGATGACGGTAATTTTTTCTGGATATCATTTTATCCGTGGTGATGAATTTTCTTTGCCTAGAACGTTAATTGCAAGTTTGTTATATTTACTTTTTGTGCCATGGAAGAAAATCAATCTCCAAGTTATCTATTACTTAATTGCTATCGCTGCAATTATTTGTGGCTTGAATGCATTTTATGAACACTATGTATTAAGTATTCCTAGAGTAGGTGTTGCGACTAATCCAATACCATATGCGTTGTATGTTTCTTTTCTCATATTATCTTGTATTTATTTTTTGTTAAAGAATCATTCCAACATATTGAAGATAATTTCCTTGATCGGTGGTTTGCTCTCATTGGCAGCTATCATTATGACAGATGTAAGAGGTGTAATATTGTTTTTACCTGCTGCCGTCCTCTACTTAATAATAGCAGTAGTAAAGCCGAAATTGAAACATTATATCGTTTTGTGCTTTTCAGTAATTGCAGTATCAATATCATTTTATACGTTCTTTAAGCAAGATATCGATGCACGAATAAAACAAACACAATATGAATTTTCCATGATAGAGAAAGGCGACCACAAAACCTCAATTGGTATCCGGCTTGATTTATGGAAGCATGGTTTAGGTCTGATTGTTGATGATCCGATATTTGGTCTTGGCGATGACAGTCTGCAAGATAGTGTCTCCAGTATGAAAAATCGCGGTGCGGCTGTACAGCCTCACTTACATAATCAATATTTGGATTTTTTAGCACGTTACGGAATCGTCGGAACGTTGGTGGCGTTGTTATTTTTTTTAGCGTTCATCATTAAATTTAATGGACGAGGTTTCGAATATCTTCATAACCCTTTAATAAACAGTATGCTAATCATGTTGTTACTTGCTGGGCTGACAGATGTGCCTTTGCACCACACTCATTTAATTTATTTGTTAACTATCTTGGGTGGCGTATTGCTTCGAATACCTAAAGTAGAGCAAGATAAGTGATGTAACTATGCTAAGTGATTAATTTTAGTTTGTTTGAGGTGCTATTGGGCTCTTTGTGTGTTGTCCTCGTGGAAGCCAAAGAATGGTTTGATATGCGTAAATATACTCTTGGTTGTAGTGGCATAGTGAATTTGGTCACTTAGTTAGAGGTGATATCATCACCTCATAAGTTAACAGGTGACATTATGACAAAACGTACAAGACGACTATTTAGCGCAGAATTTAAGTTAGAAGCAGCGCAGCTAGTCTTAGACCAAAATTACTCAGTGACGGAAGCAGCCCAAGCCATGAATGTGGGCAAGTCCACGATGGATAAATGGGTTCGCCAGCTTAGAGAAGAACGCCAAGGGAAAACACCGAAAGCTTCACCTATGACCCCTGAGCAAATAGAAATTAGGGAATTGAAAAAGAAGCTGGCTCGCCTTGAAGAGCATAATGAAATACTAAAAAAAGCCACGGCTCTCTTGATGTCGGACTCACTGAACAATTCTTGATAATCAAGAAACTCAAGCAGAGCCACAGCGTAAAAATATTATGCGAAATCTTCAATGTTCATCGAAGCAGTTATAACTATTGGCTTAAGCGCCCAGCGTTAATTAATGCGGAAACAATAAAACTGCGCAGCTTGATTAGCGAGGCTCACGCCGCAAGCAATGGCTCTGCGGGAGCGAGAACCATTGCAGATATAGTCACAAATCAGGGTGTAAAGCTGAGCCGATACCGAGCAACAAAGCTAATGAGAACTCTTGGTTTAGTGAGCTGCCAAGAACCAAAGCATCGTTACAGAAAGGCTTCACAAGAACATATTGACGTTCCAAATCACTTAAGTCGTCAATTTGCTGTTGCGGCTCCAAATGAAGTCTGGGCTGGCGATGTTACGTATATTTGGACGGGTAATCGGTGGATGTATTTAGCGGTCGTTATCGATCTTTTTGCCCGCAAAGTGATTGGTTGGTCGATGTCTTTATCACCGGATTCTAGGCTAACAGGCAAAGCTCTTTCGATGGCCTATGAGTCTCGTGGTAAGCCTAAAGGTGTTATGTTCCATAGCGATCAAGGCAGTCATTACACTAGCCGTAAATACCGTCAATTGCTGTGGCGCTTTCAAATAAAACAGAGTTTATCTCGCCGAGGAAACTGTTGGGATAATGCGCCGATAGAGCGCTTCTTTAGAAGTTTGAAGACGGAATGGGTGCCAACTGTGGGTTATCATAGCTTCGCTGAGGCTCAACAAGAGATCACCCGCTACATTATCGGATATTACTGCCAACTCAGGCCACATCAGTATAACGGTGGTCTAACTCCCAATGAATCAGAACGATTATATTGGGAAAACTCTAAAACCGTGGCCAATTTTAGTTGACCACTACACTCCACTTGTGCATACAGCGGCATTAGTTAATAACTAAGCACTTGGATACCATCTAGTATTAGAGAAAATAAAATCAAGGAATAATTTACAGCTCAATGTTAAACATTAACTGGTCAAACATCCTCACTAATTTTAGAGCTTGGAGATAGCTAATCATCCAAAGCGTCAAGATTCTCCTGACATGATTCATGGGTAGTACTCCTCTCATTCCCGTTTATCTACTACGCTAACACGCTAACTAAAAAGACGATCATCACCTATTTAAAAATCTGAAAAGTGAGGTAAATGACAATATGAACCAACGAGTTCTATGACACACGATCATTTTTAGCCTATAATTCATCGTCAGATGATTGAGGCAACATATTCTTATTAATCACTCCATATGCAGCTAAACAAGCGCTGAATACGAGAATTTTTTGTCGATTTACAGAACATTACTTATAACATTTTTGGTAGGTTAGCTTGTGATAGTACCTTTTATCGACTTAGGATTTTTATTCTTTTTTTCGTTGATATCGCTTTTTGTTTTAAGAAAAGTGGCAAAAAAAATTGGCCTCGTCGATAAACCTAACGAAAGAAAACTTCACCAAGGCACTGTGCCACTTGTCGGGGGGATCGCGATTTGTTTCTGCCTCGTTTACTTTCTTTTTAACAACCCAACCTTAATACCCCATAGCCAACTTTATGCCGCTAGTATCATTCTACTGGTGATTGTAGGAGCATTGGACGATAAATATGACCTGAACTTTAAGATCAGAATTATTATTCAAGCGGGGCTTTCCATTGCAATGATGATGATAGGCGGAATTGAACTACACACGATTGGTAATGTGTTCGGCTTTGGCGAGGTACGACTGGGCTTGACTGGATATGTTATCACAATTTTAGCGGTGGTTGGAGCGATCAATGCCTTTAACATGGTAGATGGCATTGATGGCTTACTCGGTGCACTATCGGTTGTAACCTTTGGTGGACTAGGCTTGATGTTAACCTATGATGGACAACATCAATTAGCCTATCTTTGTCTCGTAATGATTGTCATCATATTGCCTTATATTTTGCTGAATATCGGCGTATTGGGCCGCAAAAAGAAGGTGTTTATGGGGGATGCGGGTAGTATGCTCATTGGCTTTACCATAATTTGGTTTTTGCTCTTATCGAGCCAAAATGGCAAAACACCACCGCTACGACCCGTCACCGCGCTTTGGTTAATCGCCGTACCCTTGATGGATATGGCTACAATTATGCTGCGCCGAATTCGCCGTGGTGATTCACCGTTTAAACCCGATAGAGAACACCTCCATCATATTTTTCAAAGATTTGGGTTGAATTCGTTGCAAACCGTGTTGGCGATTTCTCTAATTGCAACTTGTTTTGCTGCTTGCGGCATATTTGGAGAAATCTATAACATCAGCGAAGCGTTTATGTTTTATAGCTTTATCGCTGGTTTCATTATCTATGCGTCACTGCTTAGCTATGGATGGCATATTGCCAACTTTGTGCTACGTAAAAATAATGAACATCCCCGTAAATAAAGGCTTTTACCACGGAAACCGCATGAACATCACTGTCACGTAAGGCTTTCGAGAACTTTACTTAGATAGTTTTCGTTCATTGCACAGTTCATACGCTTGCGTTTAATACCACCTTTAGATGCTGTCTTTTATACAGAAGTTCCTCACATGATGTGAGGGATTTTTTTTGAACTAAATTCTTGCTTCACGATCAAATCTTTAACGGACTTAGTTGAGGACTCCTGAGATGATAAAAAGTAATAACGATTGGGCTGAAGAACAATTTGGGCATGCTAAACTTGGAGACCCAAGAAGAACGGCTAGACTCGTAAAAATGGCTTCAGATTTAGCTCAGCATCCGGGCAAATCAGTAGTCAAATCTTCCCCTTCACCAGCAAGCATGGAGGGCGCTTACCGGTTTATTCGCAACGATAATGTTTCCTCAGACGATATTGCTGAGGCCGGTTTTAATGCAACAGTCAATCAAGTTCACCATTATCCTCTCCTTCTCGCGATAGAAGATACAACCACCTTAAGCTACAAGCATCGTTCTATTCGAACTGACTTAGGGCATGTGAACCAAGGTAATCGCTATCGTGGTCTGCTGGCTCATAGTATTTTGTTGTTTGCTCCTGACAAACTTGACGTTGTTGGTCTAATTGAACAACAAAGATGGACGAGAAACATCAAGACTCGGGGCATCCGCCGTCAGGATTTAAACGACCTTATGAAGAAAAAGAAGGTTATAAATGGGAAAGAGCATCTCGTAATATGGCTTCCCGTTTAGGAACATCGATGGCTAACGTGATATCGGTTTGCGACCGTGAAGCCGATATCTACGACTACCTCATATACAAAATAGCCAACCAACAACGTTTTGTTGTGCGATCAATGATGAGTCGCCACATAGAAGAAGGGGCAGACAAGCTTTATCACTTTGCGTCTGAGCTTAAGAGTGTGAAAAAACGACAAATACAGATAGCGCAAAGAGGTGGTCGTAAAGCCCGATATGTGACACTGGATGTAAAATATGCGGCGGTGACATTAAAGCCCCCCCTCGAATAAAACAGGTGAACCTGTAACCCTCCCCAAAAAACTGGCCGTTAGCAATTAGAGTTTTTCCGTTTACACTGAAACAAACGGAGAACGCATGATGAAAAAGTCTCGTTACACAGAAACACAAATCGTAAAGATCCTGAAGGAAGTGGAGGCAGGTCGAAAGGTCAACGAAGTCTGCCGCGAATATGGCATCTCTGATGCCACATACTACAACTGGAAGTCCAAGTATGGGGGTATGGAAGCGTCAGATGTTAAACGACTAAAAGAGCTCGAGGACGAGAATCGCAGGCTCAAGCAAATGTTTGCCGACCTTAGTCTCGAGCACCGTATCGTTAAAGATATCCTGGAAAAAAAGCTGTAAGGCCAGCGGTTAAACGCGAGCTTGTCGATTACGCTCGCAAACAATATCAGGTCAGTTTGCGAATGGCCTGCCGCGTAGTTGGCATTAGCGACTCTGTCTACCGATATCGACCAGATCCTCATCGAGATGATGAGGTTATAGCGAAATTGTAGGAAGCAGCAGAGCGGTATCCTGCGTACGGATCTGGCAAATTATTTAAAGTACTTAGGCGTTGGGGACACAGATGGAATCATAAGCGAGTCTATCGGGTGTACTGTTCGCTCAGGTTAAACCTACGGCGCAAAGGCAAAAAGCGCCTACCTACGCGAAATCCAGCCCCCTTGGTATGCCCAGAGTGGATCAACCGTTGTTGGTCTATCGACTTCATGAGTGACTCATTGATCTGCGGCAGGCGCTTTCGTACGTTCAATGTCGTGGACGATTTCAACCGAGAGGTACTGGTGATTGAAGTGGATTTAAATTTGCCCGCGCCACGCATCATAAGGGTACTAGAGCGTATTATTGCCTGGCGAGGACAACCTAGTAAGCTGCGCATGGACAATGGCCCTGAATTTATCTCGACTGCACTGGCTGAGTGGGCGGAAGAAAACCAAGTTGAACTGGAGTTTATCCGTCCAGGAAAACCAACGGAGAACTCTTACATTGAACGGTTTAACCGAACTTATCGAACAGAAATACTCAACATGTACGTATTTAAAACTCTGAGCGAAGTCCGAGAACTGACAGAAAAATGGATGAAGGAATACAACGATGAGCGCCCGCATGACGCTCTCGATGACCTCACTCCCTGGGAGTATTTAACAAGGCATGAAGGTAGGAAAAACTCTAATTTAGAGTGTCACTAAAACAGGGAAGGTTACAAACCTATTTCACTGAATTATGTAGGTTGCTCTGAGGTCGGAGATGAAGATAAGAAACCGAACTGGCACATTCTGACGAATGAACCCGTAAACAGTGCGGAAGAGGCTTTGAAAATTATCACGTATTACGAGAAACGCTGGCTAATTGAGGAATATCAAAAGGTCTGGAAGAGCGAAGGAACCGGAGTTGAAGGGCTTCGGGTACAGAGTAAAGGCAACTTAGATAGATTAGCGGCTATTTTTGCCTTTTTAGCCGTAAGGCTCTTCCAGTTAAAATTTGCCAATGAGCAAGTTGAAGATATCAGCTGTGAGAAAATCTTGTCTTCAAGGGTCTGGAAGCTGCTTTGGGTGAAAAGAATAAAGACGCCGCTTCCAGAGGAAGTTCCCACAGCAAAATGGGCTTATGAACATCTCGCACGGCTTGGCGGTTGGAAAGACAGTAAAAGAAATGGAAGAGCGTCAGTTAAAACGCTCTGGGAAGGATGGCTCAAACTACAAGTCATCCTTGAAGGCTACGAACTCGCTCTGTCTCTTGAACAGGACTTGTGATCAAGAGACAGCATTTAGAGGTGGTTTCGCTCTTTAATAGGCTTAAACACATCTGCCTGATCCTTGCTAAAGACTCTGCTCGATCGTCCACTCTTATACGAGAGTTGTCCTCACAAAATGCGGTATCAAGCGACCAATGCATGGCCTCTACGCCCCAATGAGAACGAATGAGAACGCGTCGCTTCAAGCAACGTTTGGGCTTCTACATATATAGTAACGAATACTCACATCTTGCTCTGTCGCCACAGACGATTCTTCCGTGACTTTTTTCTTGTGTACTGTAAGAGCGGCCATCAAAGTCTTGAAGCATGTTCATTCGAAAATAATCATCAAAGGCTTGCTCAAGCATTCCCTGATTTCCTTTAACTGCCAACAAATAATCCGCTTCTTTATCGAGGATTTTCTGCGCTATTTTCTTTTGGCATCCCATTGCATCGATTGTAACCAAGAAGCCTTTTACCTCTAGCAAGTCAAGTAGCTTGGGGATCGCGGTAATTTCATTACTTTTACTATCAACCTTCTGTTGGCCGATACTCATTCCGTTTACAGTAGCAAAAGCGTTCACCATGTGGATCGTTCCTTTACCTTTAGAGCGGTCATAAGAGCCACGTAGTGTTTTGCCGTCGATGGCGATGACTTCTCCATCCGTCAGTGTATGGCAGTCCTTCATCTAGGCTATAAAGCTTCTTTGCAACGCTGCCGGATTAATCATGCCCATCACACGAGACAGCGTATCTGCAGAAGGAATACCAGCTTCAAAGTGACCATATCGTTTGAGGAAATCTAAGCGAGCATTGCCAAAATCGATAATGCCATCCCAGCCATCATGACCCGAAAAAACACCACAAATTGTCAGCAAAATAAGATCTGATAATTTGTGCTCTACTTTGCTTTCTTGTCGGTAGTCTTTAATGATTTGGAAATGCATAAATGGGTTGGTTAACTCGCTCATATTTCAGCTCCTATATTGTCTATACCCGTTCAACGTGAAGATGCTGGTTTCAATATCTGAAAATTATCCGTAATTCTGGACGCAAGTGAGTCTGCAACTTTTGGTAACGTCACATCGAAAAAGTTTTTGATTGCAGAGGTAAATGCCGCTTTGGAGGAAAAATAAAAATTGTTCCTCACATGCTCATTCATTACTTTCCAAAGTCGCTCTATTGGATTTAAGTTTGGGCTGTATGGTGGTAAGTAATGAAGCTCTATATTGAGCACTTTTGCCGCATTTCTCACCAGCTCTGACCGATGGTAGGCGGCTCCATCAAGTACGATATGAACCCTCTGCTCTAATCGGTAATGTTCCTTGTTGAGCTTCCAAAAGAAACGAACGATGCTCTCGCTATCTATCGTGTCATAAGTATCTGTGATCGTTGCGCCAATGTCTTTCAGTGCAAGAGCACCGATTATATTCAATCGTGTAGGACTTCCTGTTGTCTCAATAAGCTTATCCTGCCCCTTACGGAGCCAACCATAGCTAAGCTTTGTTGATTGAGTTGGATGAACGGCATCCATAAAAAGCACAGGTGCATCGTTAAACTTAAGCACTTCGCTGTAATACTCGATAAATGGTTGCTGCTCTTCTGGTTTTAGCTTGCGCGGTACGCCTTTGGGCTTTTTGTATGAAAAACTGTGGTGATGTAACCACTTGTTCATACCTGCAACGGTGTAGCTCACACCGAACTCCGTCTTGACGTAAGTAACGATTTGATGGGTATGAAAGTAGGTTTTCTCAGTCAAATGCTCAATGAGCTGCATCGTCTGAGTCACAGAAAGTCGACTTTGGCTACCACCATTCTCAGGTTTAAATTTTCCAGAGAGAACATAATCACTAAGATGGCGAGCAACGGTCGATTCGTGAATACGAAGAGCTTGTGAAATCATCGTCTGACTCCAGCCTTCAGACGCGAGTAAAAGCGCTTTAATACGGTCTCGCACTCGACCATCACGAGTTGAGTCGTGCATCTCTTCGAGTTGCTGCTTCTGCTTTGGAGTAAGTGTAATTTTCATGGCGTCTAGCATGATCCTACGTTCATGGAAAATTAAGCATCTTCAATGATCACGGGTATAGGAGCTATTACAAAACAACGAAAATGATCTACAAAATTTTATCAGAAGCTTCTATTAAACATATTGTAACTTACCAACGTAAAAAAGATTTCCAAAGATACGAGCCCCCGATCTCTGGTGATAGAGTCCAAGTCCAAATGGATACCTGCAAAATAGCTCCACCTTGCTTTTATTGTCATCGTTTTATCAACTGATTTTAGCTGAATATCGATCTTAGCGGTGGAGGGCATTCATACCATTACTTACGCTACAAAACCATTTTAAAATAAGTATGTTCATGATTTTTCCTGATCCGTGAGTTTATGAAAAAGATAAGTAAATACTTTCATAGTTTTCTGTTATTTTGCTCCAAGTATAACGTTTTAGAGCTATATCTTTCATAGCAAGAGCATTTTTTTTCAATTCATCATTATTGGTAGAGTTCATCAACCTACTTAACTCTTCAATACTATTGAAATAATGTGCTTTATCATCAGTACTGTAACGGTTAAAGCTACAATCAAAAGCAAAGATAGGAATACCAAAATGCATCATTTCAACTAGAGAAGGATTGGTACCTCCCGCAGAATGACCATGGATATATCTGGAACATTGTATTCTTAGTTGATATAATCTATCTAGATCATAAATAGGCTCTAATAGTTCGATATTATCATGAATACTATATTGTTTTTTTAGTATTCGTCCAAATTCGCTAGCTTGCCAGTTACCAACAAACTTTAGCTTTCTCTTCGATTTAGAGAAAGCCTCTAGAATCATTACAACATTATTTTCAGGTTCAATTCTACATAATCCAAGATCAAATATTTCCTGAGTTGAGTCGGCACTTAAGTGCCGAATCGCATGATCACCACCATAAGCAATAGTTTGACTTTTAACGGCGTATTCTTTCAAAACATAATCACTTATTGCTTGATTATCCGTGATTACAACATCAGAAAACTTAGCTGCTAATGATTCCGACCATTTTAAAAATTGTCTTGTACATTGCCCCCACTTATTACGCTTCCATTCAAGTCCATCAATGTTGGTAACAACTTTACTACGGGAAAATAATTTAAAAAGAGGCAAGAATATACAGCCAGAAACCCCCAGTATAAGAACGACATCTGGTTTAATGCGAAGGCACTTTAACAATGATAGGATATCATAAGGGATGCTTTGCACACCATTTGCTCTCAATGGTAGATAAATTAATTTGGCATTATTATAGAAGGATAACTTGTTGTTATAATCTTTAGATGAACAAAAAACTGTATATTCTATTTTATTAGAGCTATTCTTTGTTAAATTTTCAACAAGTGACTCAAAACCACCATAGCAGGCAGGAATCCCAACTGTACCAATAACTGCAATTTTTCCCACTATTATATTTCCTGTTCTAATATTAGTAGTGTATTCGAATTTTTATTAGAAAGTTGTCGTAACTCGCTGAAAAAAATCTTAATAAGTTCTTTACCATTACACTAATTAATTTTTCATAATCTTAGTCATCATATTCCGACCACAGAAACCGCATGAATATCCCCGTCACGTAGGCTTACAAGAACTTACCTTAGGTAATTTTCATCTATTACACACTTCATCCGTTTACGTTTGATACCACCTGTAAATGAGGTTTCACTCTTTAACGGCGTTGTTGTCAAATCAGACGGAGAGTAGATCTTGCCTGCTACCTGTCTCCATTAATTTCGAATAGGTATACCTAGTCCTATGATCCTGTTCATGCCTTTGACATTGGCGAGTGCTTCTCCGACTGGAGTATTGTAATTGTTCAAGCTTAATTGATCGCTGGTTAAATCTTTGTATCGAGACATGGCTGTTTCAACTTTAGAGCGGTCGTGGCAACTATAAATCCATTTTTCATTGAGTTAACACGCTATTTTTTAAGACTTTTACTGCTTTATTTCTTGCGTGTACATCGTCCCCAAAGAGCGAATTTTAACTCTTCGTAGACTAAGTTTGCCTTCTAACCAAACGAGCAAACAGTCGATAGATTCTAAATCTAAGTGCCTAAATTATGCAGTTATGCTTTTAGGCAACAACAAGTTGCATTAAAAAATTGGGTGTGTAATTACTCAACCTAGTCATTTCTCGCTTCTCTGGGTCAACAACCTCTAGTCAGATAATGTCAGAATTATGAAACTCGATAGCGATTGTGGATTTGTTTGGCGACTGATCAAATCACTCAAACAGTATCGAGTTCTCTTCTTTTTCTATACGGTACTAGCAATAGAAAATAGACTAATACCTAGCCGCCAACTAAAACAATACGTTTCATGAAATCGTCAACGTAATTGGTTGTTATTGTCCGGAGCCTAAACGCTCACGGCTGTATGAACCATCTAACACGCGGCTCCACCATTCGCGGTTATTCAAATACCATTCAACGGTTTTGCGAATACCTGATTCAAACGTCTCTTCTGGCTTCCAGCCGAGTTCTCGTTCTATTTTCGATGCATCAATCGCGTAACGCACATCATGCCCAGGGCGGTCTTTGACGTAAGTAATAAGGTTTGCGTAATGGGTAATGCCTGTAGGCTTATTCAGTACCAACTCATCAAGCAGTGTACAGAGTGTGTTCACCACTTCAATATTAGCTTTTTCGTTATGACCACCAATGTTGTAGGTTTCACCTACTTGGCCTTCTGTCACCACTTTATACAACGCTCGAGCGTGATCTTCGACAAACAACCAATCGCGAATTTGCATTCCATCGCCATAGACAGGAAGTGGTTTACCGTCCAGAGCGTTTAGAATCATTAATGGGATCAGCTTTTCAGGAAAGTGGTATGGTCCATAATTGTTAGAGCAATTAGTCACTATGGTAGGAAAACGATAGGTACGTAACCAAGCGCGTACTAAATGGTCGCTAGAGGCTTTTGATGCAGAATAAGGTGAAGAAGGTGAATATGGAGTCTCTTCTGTAAAGAGGTCATCTGTACCTTCCAAATCACCATACACTTCATCGGTTGAAATATGATGGAAGCGGAATGCAGATTTTTTATTGCCCTCAAGCGCGTTCCAATAACTGCGCGCAGCTTCAAGTAAGGTATAAGTGCCAATGATATTGGTCTCAATAAACGCAGTTGGGCCATCAATAGAACGGTCTACATGAGATTCCGCGGCCAAGTGCATAATCGCATCTGGTTGATGCACAGAAAACACACGATCTAATTCGGAACGGTTACAGATATCGACTGGTTCGAAAGCATAACGGTCGCTACTGTCAATATCTTGTAATGATTCCAAGTTCCCCGCATAGGTCAACTTATCAACATTTATCACACTATCTTGTGTATTTTGAATAATGTGGCGAATAACTGCGGATCCGATAAATCCAGCACCGCCTGTGACCAATATTTTCAATTATTTTTCCTCATTATATCTAATGCCCAATTATAGCCATCAAGTGTTTTCCTTGCTGTATGCTGCCAAGTAAAATTGGAGATAATTTTCTCCTTTAACTTTGCATCAAACTCCTTCTCCATCGCAGAGATCACTCCACTCCGGATTGATTCTATGTCACCAGGCTCACAATAATCAGCATAGTTTCCAAAGTAGAACTCTGTATCACCACGGTTAGTAACCAATAAGTTACATTCCATCATAGCAGCTTCTAATGAAGATAATCCAGGGGTCTCCATCCAAGAAATCAGAGCATGTGCTTTAGCAACCTTATACAATTCAGCAAGCTCCTCCTGTTCGACGTGATTAATAAATATAACATTACCCCCTGCTTCACTGAGACACTCATCATAATAAGCTCTACTATTTGGACTAGGTTTCCCTACAATCACTAATTTATAAGGTAATCCTTTAACTGCTTTTATGAGATCAAGTTGACATTTCCGGATCTCGACTCGAGCGGCACTTAATAAACAGCCCTCTAGATGATCATACTTACCTGTAAAATTTTGGTTCATATTAAAAACATTAATATCGACCGCATTTGCAACCCAAAGCCCTTTGTAAGTGTCTAAGTTCATATCCGAAACAACTCTTTCCAGTTCAGTAGGGCTATTCGGTAGTAATATATTTACTGAGCTAGCAATTTCACGCTGGGATTTGTAATGACCTTTAGTTAAATACCTAACCATTCCTTTGTGGAAATTTCTATTTAAAATAATACGCGCCGATGTTTTTAGATATTCCAAAAAATATTCTGGCACATTATTGGAAATCCATTTCTGTAGTCCTTTTCGAGTTTTTCTATCGCATTCATTGTAGCTACCCCATATTGTCGATAGGACGGTAGGTATACGCTTTTCCTTAGCTGAAATGACCGTAGAAAAGATATCTTGTGGATTTCGCAAATTAAAGAAATGGATCAGGTCATAACCATCAAGAGAGGGACTTGTTGTATCAGCAATATCGACATTGACGCCAAGCAATTCTAAATATTTTTTCGTTTTTAAAAGTTGAATAGTATCGCCACCAGGACCAGAGAAGACCGTAGGTCTTGTAACAAAAAGAACTTTCATACAATATCACCACCAAGGTTTTTCTTCATATTTGAAATAACATAAAACCTAATAACAAAAGAAATGGACAAATAAAAACTCATGAGTGAAGAATGGAAAAAACAATGAGACATATACAAAAAATTAACCACTCAGATGTCAATAAGTTTCTTATGGATAAAAGAACGCATTAAAAAACATCCTAAAACAATAACAAAAGAAAGATATAAAAAAAGACCAACGAATCCGAAATAATAAACTATAAAAGCAAAACCATTCTCTATATAAAAAATGCCTGATTCATGTATGTAAAAATCTGGCTTAATAAACGACCCAAACAACAAATAAAATAATGAAAGTGATGAAATGTTAATTAATTACATTAATTAACATTCTTGATAGTGTTTGTGTAGTAAGAAAACCATCATCAATAGATAAGCCATAGAAAAAATGGAACCAGCAATAAAGGAAAAAATAGAAATGCTCTTTTCTTTATTAAAAACAAAGGAAAATAACCAAACAACATTATCCTGTTAATTCAAATAGTATTAAAAAAAGAAGAAACCAACCTACCAAAGAAACCTTTCTGACCTGTTAAAGAAAAAAGATATAGTAATGCTAATGAAGCAAACGTCTGAGGTGTACTAGTAAAGCCAATGAATGCAGATATAGTAACTAACAGCCCGTACCTTATACTAAGGAAATAATTTTAACTATGAAATGGAATGATTGTCAATAATAAAAGATAAGAGCATAACATAATTGGAGAATAATCAGGGGAGGAAGTTGAACGAAATTCAACCCAAAAATACTGCAATACTGCAAGATTAAAAATACAGCTATCAATGAGATAGTCATAAACCTCATCCGACTAATTCTAAATAAAATCACATTGAACAATATGATAACTAATATAGCAAGTTTGATAACTATTCCGCCAAATAATTCTGGAGACATAGAGAACAGCACTCAAAAAAAACATACTAATCGAACTAAGGTCTCTTTCCATAATTTTCATTGATACCATCAAAAAGTCCTTTTACAGAGCTAGTTAAATAATTAAAATTGAGCTCAGCTACACTTTTATAAAAAGAAGAGAATATTGCTTTTATTATAAACCAAAAATGACAAACATTCCCTCTATTTAATGGGAACTTTTTCCTTAGCAAGAAACTATTTCTTATAAAATAATAATATGCATTAGAACTTCTTTCTGTGCTATTCTTCTTTCTGCGAATTTGGCTTTTCGTAGTAGAAAGCAACTTATAACCTTCTTCCATTATTCGTAAAGAAAAGTCTACTTCCTCCCAATATAAGAAATAATTTTCATCAAACAGTCCTACTCTTTCTACCATTTCGCGATCAATCAATATACATGAACCAGCACAATAGTCGGTTGAAATAATAGATCTGGTTGAATAAATAGAATACTTCTGAGTAAACCCCGAAAAAACTATTGAATCATATATTATATTCTCATCCTCAACAGTTCTAACCATAACTGAACCAACATCCTCTTCAGAGTTTTTTGCCAGCACTAACTCGTCTATAGTTGTCTTATCTAAGACAACATCTGGATTTAGAATTAGTAAATCCCCATCAATATCGTTGTTCGATAGATAGTTAAACCCTGCATTATTACCACCTGCATAGCCAAAGTTATCATTATTATTAACTACATGAATCTCAAACTCATTAGAATATTTTATTGATAAATCAACAAGTTCATCCCAATCATTGGTACCATTATGTATCAATATTACTCTAAACGCCTTATTACTAGAGAACGTTAGAGAATTTAATAACTCATCAATATCATTAGCACTGTTCCAGTTCAAAATAAATATATTGATCACATTCGCCCCTTAATAGCCCGAAGAAAAGAGCTAACAAATACTCGTAACTGCTTACTTAGAGGTACGGCTCTAAAAGTTGATAGAGCACGTTGATTTCTTAGCCTAATGAAAGTAAAGCTAACTAAAGATTTAGCGGCAGTCCGTACTAAAAGGGTTGATTTACGTTCAAATTGGGTGATTTGGACTTTAGCTAGCTCATCGATATCGTAATGTGCTGCAGAAATAACACCTGACGATAGCATTTCATTTACTAACCGATTTCCTAGATTGGATCTTGCGAGTATAAGTCCTTGCCCATCAGACTCAGTGAATAGTGGGTATCCCCTATCATCACAGTGCCATACATCTGCACTAACGATATCTGCAACTTCACCAGTGCTATCCGCACAGAATTTACAACGATTTTGGATAGTAGGCCCTAATAACTCCCCCCAAGACCTCGAATATTCCATGTAAGATGCAAATTCTTCTTGTACCAAAGTCGTTTTTCCAGGCCAACCTCGCCCTCTAAAGTAGAACTGATCGACGTTTTTGGAATCATCAATACCCAATGCTTTTGTTACTTGCCTAACGCCATTACGGCTAGGCGTACCCGCACAAAAGAAACTAATCACTAATGAAATCGAATCTTTAACTCTTCTATCTATTGCCATTAGATTTCTTAATGCCGTGCAGTCACATGGCTTACCAACAAAAGCAATTTTGTCATTTGGGTTTTCATCGATGATTTGAATGATGCTTTCGAGAGGAGATGCTGGACTATAACGAGAGCCTGTCGCAGTAATTAAGTCGGCTCTAGTTCTACTTATTTTAACTGTGTTTTCTAAAGGGTTGCATCCATCGGCAGCAATTTGTACGACTAAAGTAGCTAACTTTGATTCTAAAGAATAGAGAAGACTTCGAGTTACAATACCACCTGATGAGCCAAGAAATCTAATTTCGTTATCATTGGAATGCCCAATATGTGAGGATAAAATCGGTCCCCAAATAGGATGGATATTGGAACTTTTAATTGACTTTTGGTTAATTCCAGGACAAATTTTTTTAAATTTATCCAATTCATCACTATTTAATCGTTCTTTATAAACAGGTCGATTATAGTCCTGTTTTAGTATTTCAATTTTTTTATGAAAAACTGATGCACATAACCCACAACCTGTACATAAGTCTTTGTCTACAACTTTATTTACATCTGTCATAATAGATTTCTTATGGAATTTTTAAGTTCAAATAGATATCTATTAGTTAGAGTGTTTTTATTTTCTTCAGATTTTTTCAATTCTTGTAATATATTATATCTACTATTGAAATGTTGTATATTAAAATTAACAGCTTCTTCTAAATTCAACTCTTTTGCTTCTAAAACTCTGTTGTATCCTAGAGTGTTAAAAAGCCCTTTAAACTTTCTACTATACGCATACGGTGTTACAGGTACACCACTTGAAAATGCGGCGATCGTCGCATGCATCCGCGCACCAGTAAAATAATTCATGTTGCTAATGTAGCTTTTTATTTCGATAGGATTTGTAAATCTTGGAGCAACAATGCACCTAGGAAACAATTTATTAGCTTCCAAACAGGCAGTGTAGTCATCTTCCACTTGTTGAATAGGAGATGTTGCTATTACGTGAGAAACCAGGTGTATTTCAACACTATCTAACCCTGAAAAACGGCTAATAAGCTCTACGATATACTCTCTATAGTCATGAGCCAGATCAAATTGGTTGTTTTTTGTATAACCACCATTCCATAAAAGTCCTGAAATATTAATACCAACTTTCAACCTTTCATTTTTTATTTCACTTTTTGCAAATGGCATGGAGAGTGCAACATCAGTCCCTAAAATGCAATTTCCATATTTTTTTCCAACTTCAAAACTAATGCTATCTCTAGCAAAAACCAAATCTGTCTTATTTATAATAATAGATGCCACTTTTTCAGCTAAAGATGACTTAAATGGACCAATCGTCTGAGGAGAAAGAACGGATTTTTTGGCAAAGAATGCATTCACTAGCTTCGTAAAAACTTGAATTATAAAACGCTTACTACCATAAATATCTGAAAAACTGTCTCCTGCCCCAATATCTAGTACTAAATCTAATTTTCTTATTTCTCTAACATAAGCAATTAACTTAAAAGGATTTGTTATTAAAGCTTTAACACTTATGACTTTATGCTGGAATTTCCTAAAGATCTGCTCCTCAACTAACCGCTTGTTTGATTCGCATGAGACTTCATCATCACCAACAGTGATAAATTCGGCATCTATTCCTAATTCATTGCATATTGAATCTATTAGAATCATATTACTGATTGATAGTGCACCAACCCCCAAATTACCAGAAGACACATTGTGCCATAAAAAGCCAATTTTTAACTTATTCATTTATTTACCCAAAAATTTCTTAATGTTTGAATACTTATCTTTTAACCACCACTCAGAAGCTTCAATCTTAGCTTGTTTATTGGCGTCAAATCGGTATTTCAAAATTTTTGCAGGTACACCTGCCACCACAGCGTAAGGAGGGACATCTTTTGTAACCACAGCACCTGCCGCGATAACTGCGCCACGTCCAATTTTACTACAGGATGCTAATATAGTGGCATTATGACCAATCCAAACATCATCCTCCACATCAAAATGCGTTCTTTTTACTCTGTCTTTCTGTACATAGCCAAGAGCAGCATTGTAGAAGTATGGATGCAATGAAACTTCCTCTAGCGGATGGTTTGCATTGAGGAAAACACAAGATCTTGAAAAAGAACAATATCGACCTATTCTAGTGTTCGGGGGAATTCTTACAAGATCAAAGCAGCCATAACTATACAGACCAACTTCCGTGCCAGTAATATTAAAGAACAACCGTCTTAAAATACTACTTTCGAACTCATTAACTTTTAGCTTTTTTAGTATTAAAAACAACACTAAATATATTTTTGTCATTCTTTATTGCCCATAAATAACCAACAAGTAATAGCAAACTTGAAGCAATTAGTGCTTGAACTACAACTTCACTTTTCGGAAACAATTTTAGAAATAGACTGAGTAGCCCAATCTCAACAAATAGCACAATTACATTTGCAGTAGCTCGAAACTTTTGTCTGCCGAATAAGGTCAACAATGAACCTAATATTGCACTATTAAACCTGATAAATACAACAATCAAACAATATGGCAGTATTGTTAAAATAGATTGATAAAATAGGCTCAAGTCAACAAAAAACACTGGACTAATAGCATATTGAAAAACAAAAAAAAACAATAACAATAATATTGGAAAGCTATTTACTGTGATAGCAAAGCTTTTTAAATTTCGCAGAATATCCATTCTAGACTCTAAGTTTCTCGCCAATTTTGGATAGAACACATTGTTCAATGCTGAAAATAATGTGTTGAATGCTTGAATTATTTTTTGCGCATATCCAAAAACAACAAATGCAGGCGGGTCTAAAAAAATTTTAGCCAAGTACACCTGCAACAAAGGCTGGGCATTGAGAGTCACTGAATCCAAAAAAAATTTAAAGCAATCATTGATTTCAGATTTTATTGACACCTCATTGTGCTCTGTAACTTTCACTCTTGAATAGAAAAAAATGAATGTTATAAGCTTGAATGCACTAAGCATCATAAATATCCATTCTAGATTTGCTTTAGTATAAATAAAATAAATTAGACAAATAAATGGCAGAAAATTCACCCAACTGGAATATATAAACTCGCTCCAGTACTTACCTTCAAATCGAAGTTTGAATGAAAAGGATTCCAACCAGTAGGAAAAAACAACATTTAAAAATAAAAATAAAAACAACCAGCTAAAATAAAACCCAATAAAAACAATGCTAACTAAAGCCAAAATAACCGCGAGTACTAAAAAACGAGTATAAAATGAGTTTTTCAGCGCTACAGAAATGGGTTTTGCTGTAAAATCGACGATTATTTTCGTTGCATAACCAAAATCGGTAACAAAGGCGAGAAAAGTAGCCAGTGTTACCATATATATATATTGGGAAAATAATACATTGTCGTAGAAATGACCGATTAAAACAAAAATACCAATGTTACTAACCGTTTTCACACCAGTGCTAAGAGCACTGGGAATTAAAGCGCTATGTTTAACCACTACGACAATTCTTATAGTAGGGAATTACAGATTTTAGTACATGCCATGCCGTCTCCGTATGGGTTATGTGCAACGCTCATTTTTTTATACTCTCCTTCATTAGTTAGTAGAACGGACAGTTCTGATACAATTTTTCCAACATCCGTTCCAACGAGTTTTACTGTACCTGCCTCAACAGCTTCAGGTCGCTCTGTTGTATCACGCATGACCAATACGGGTTTTCCAAGCGAAGGTGCTTCTTCTTGAATACCACCGGAATCAGTCAGAATAATGTGTGCGCGATCCATTAAATAGATAAACGGCAAATACTGCTGTGGCTCAATCAATAGTACATTATCCACACTACCTAGAATGCGATTAACAGGTTCACGCACATTAGGGTTTAAGTGCATAGGGTAGAGAATTTGCACCTCAGGGTGCTGCTGAGCTGTTTGCGCGAGTGCCTGACAAATACGCTCAAAGCCCTCACCAAAACTTTCACGGCGATGACCTGTGACCAAAATTAACTTTTTATTTTCATCTAAGTAAGAGAACTGCGCCGCTAAGGCTGCTTTTAGATCGGCATCTTGCTCAATTTTCTTTTTTACCGTTAACAGGGCATCAATTACGGTATTGCCAGTGACGAAAATGTTCTCCGCAGCGTAGTTTTCTTGCAACAAATTTTGCTTCGAGGCTTCTGTTGGTGCAAAGTGATAATTAGTTAACGCGCCGGTGAGTTTACGGTTCGCCTCTTCTGGCCATGGCGAGTAAATGTTACCAGTACGAAGGCCAGCTTCAACATGGCCGACAGCAATTTGCTCATAATACGCGGCTAAACTGGCTGCAAATGTTGTTGCGGTATCCCCGTGAACGAGAACAACATCGGGTTTAAATTCCTGCAAAACAGGTTTTAACTCTAATAGAATTCGCGCGGTGACTTCATTGAGCGTTTGACTAGCTTTCATCAGGTTTAGATCATAGTCCGGCGTAATTTCGAACAGATCTAATACTTGATCCAGCATTTCACGATGCTGAGCGGTGACGCAGACTTTGGCTTCAAAACGCTCATCCGCCGCCAATGCGTGAACTAGCGGTGCCATTTTAATCGCTTCAGGACGAGTGCCAAAAACGGTGAGAACTTTTTTCTTGGACATTGTCGAACCTAATTTAAGTTATCAAAATAAATGAATTAGAACAGATCGATTCTAGCAGGCCGTTAAACCGCTCTAGCTTCTCGGATCAAGCGCCTCAACTTCTTCTTCCTTCTTAAACGCCAGGGCTCGCGCATGAGTTAACGAAATGTTAATCACCAAACAAAACTCGCTCACGGAACTCCGTGTTCAATGCGCATTTTAACTGCCGTCTTTTCAAAGTGCCTTTCATCTCGACTAACTTAATAAAGTTCATACACATCTGTCTTATTCGTGAGAGATTTTCCGACGCGTGAGCGTACACGATTTTGCTCTCATCTTTATTCATCCAGTGCATACTCTTTATACCCCAGTGACCTCGGCATAATTGACCAAATCCTGCTTTGCAATAAACAGTATAAGATCACGCCTAGATCGCTAGTTCAACCTATTTCTTAAAACTTTATTCCGAAAATCGAAGAGAAAGTGCGCCAATAACATGCGCGGACCCTGGCATCGCATCATGTAGATCTTTAGCACTCAATTTTATTGCACGTTTAAACTGAAGAATGTTTATGCGATTTGCGTACTCTAGCTATTTTTTTTTAACTTTAGCCACGCTACCGCCCTACGTAGACACGCATAACTCAGAGGCACTAACCGTTTCGCATTTTTATGGACAGTTAAAGGTAATCCAGATCCTTAGTAACAATCTACCCTAAATAAAACGGATAGATGACAACCAATTTATACGCCAAAAAGGGCAGCCACACCAGTGATGGAAACGAAAGCATAGGTGATACAGACTAACCGTCCTTGTCGTAAAAAATCCTGAATTGTATATTGCCCCACATTATAAACCATCAAATTAGTTTGATAACCATAAGGGCTTAAAAAGCTAGCACTCGAAGCAAAAGCGACCACCATTATAAATGCCATTGGGTTTGCCTCTAAGCTAGAGGCCGTCGCAAGACCAATGGGTAACATTAGCGCTGCTGCGGCATTATTCGTAACTAACTCAGTTAAACACCATGTCAAAAAATAAATGACAGCTAAAGCCCAAAATGCAGATAATCCACTGAGATAATGTTTTACAAATCCATCGAACAAATCAATTGCCCCACTATTGGTCAATGCTTGAGACAAACATAATGCAGATCCAACAATCAACCAGATATCTATAGGTAAACGGCGGATGATTTCTGCCTGAGACAAACATCCCGTTAAAATCAATAAACCTAAAAGCACAAACAAGCTACTAAATAAAGGGATAAACCCGACTGCGGAGACAGCAATAGCAGCAATAAAGCCCAAACCTACCAACAACTCTTTATTATCGATTAACTTATCTTCAGGTTCAACGCCACTGAGTATTATAAAATTTTTATGCAAATTTTTACGGCAATGAAAATCATCACCGACAGCCAGAACTAAAAAATCACCCGCTTCAAGTTTAATCGTACCCAGCTTGCCTAATAACGGTTTACCGTCACGTTTTATCGCCACAACTGCAGCGTTAAATAATGCCCTAAACCCAACTGTTTTCAGTGTCTGCCCTACTAAGATACTTCCAGAACGGATGAGTATCTCTGTCAAATTATTGATGGGTAATCCTTGGCCATCTGCAAATAAAGCCAATCCACTAAACTGCTGTAACTGCATAACTTTAGTGATATCTCCAGTAAAAATAAGGCGATCATCTTTTTCTATCACTTCATTAGGCGTCACAGGACTTATCACTCGTTGACCCCGAATAATCTCAGCAAGAAAGAGTGATTCTAAGTGTCTTAGGCCATTTTTCTCAATTGTATGACCAATCATCGGCGAGTGCTCTTGAACTTTCGAATCAATCATATAAGTACTAAAATTTACACTATTTAATTCATTTTCATTGCTCGGTAAAGAATTTCGTGAAATATATAAGGCGCATCCACAGAATGATACCAAGGCAAAACCGACAAACGTAAAATCGAAGAAACTAATAGGAGGAAAACCGGCATCAATGACTAAGCTATTTACGATCAGATTAGTTGATGTGCCAACTAACGTCAGTGTGCCTCCTAAAATCGCGGCATAAGATAATGGTAGAAGCAACTTGCTAGCAGGATGATAAGGGTTATTACGAATAGAAGACATTAAAGCAGATACGATCGCTGTATTATTGAGCAACGCAGAAGAAAGGGCAGTAATGCTAAACAGCCTAAACCAAGTTATGTTGTAATTAGGCCTGATGATTAATTTAGCTACGTAGCGCAAAATGCGGGTTTTCTCTAATGCTAATGAACAAACCATCAATAATACTAATGTTAAAACACCTTTATTAGAAAAACTAGTTACAAGATCATCCGCAGAAACCACTGTTGTACAAAACATAACTAATACAGTACATCCAAACACTCTACTGGGATACTTTTGAAAACGAATCAGTCCCACAATGGTTAACATAAAAAGAGTTACCACCCAGATAATCATATACATAATCCACTCAACCTCTTTTTCTTATTCATGAATCTCAAATATTCACCGTTATCTATATCCAATCAACTTGAAAATGCAGGTTTAATGACCTGAAAATTGTCCGTAATTCTGGATACTAGTGAGCCTGAATTCGGGCAACGTTACATTGAAAAAATGCTTAATAGAAGCGGTAAACGCTTTGCTTGATGAAAAGTAAACATTGTTCCTCACATGCTCATTCATGACCTTCCCAAAGAAGCTAGCAATACTTTCGCTATTTATTGTGTCATAGGCTTCGGTGACAGCCTTGCTAATCTCTTCCAACTGCAATGCGCCAATAATATTCAAACGAGTGCGACTGCCTGTTGTTTCGATGAGCTTATCTTGGCCTTTACGTATCCATCCATAGCTTAGCTTTGTGGTCTGAGTTGAATGAACTGCATCCACGAGGAGAACAGGCGCTTTGCTAGACTTAAAAACATTGTCGATAAAGGCTTGCTGCTCTTTAGGTTTGAATGGGTGTGGTACGCCTTTGGGCTTTTTGCACGAAAACCTATGGTGATGTAACCATTTATTCATGCCAGAAGCGCTGTAGTTCCCCACCCATTCAGCCTGGGTATCAGTGACGATTTGATGGGTATGAAAATAGGTTTTTTCAGTCAAATGCTCGATAAGTTGTCTGGTTTGAGAGGCAGGAAGTCGGCTTTGACTGCCACCATTGTCAGGCTTGATTTTTTTAGAGAGAACATAATTAGTGAGATGAAGAGCGACCGTTGATTCATGGATACAAAGTGCTTGAGAAATCATGCTCTGATTCCAGCCTTCGGAAGTAAGTAGGACCGCTTTGATGCGATCGTATACACGGTTATCACGAGTATAACCGTGTATTTGTTCTAGTTGTTGCTTTTGTTGAGGAGTCAGTATGATTTTCATGGTGCGTAGCATGATTCTGATTTCATTGAAAATCAAGCATCTTCAATGAGCATGGGGATACAGATGTGTTGTTGATTAAATCAGTGGACTCTTTTGCTATTCAGTGATCAAATTATCTATCACAGATGTTTCAGGTGTCAGTCATGGGCAAACCGAAGAACAAAATCACAAACTGGAATCAGTATGATAAGGCATTTGAGCAACGAATTACATTTTGGATTGATGGCTCTGCTATCAATGCTTTGAGATGTACCGAATATTATGAGATGGGGGACCATGAGTTGCAACATACGTGTAGCACTACTGAAATTAAACTGCCTTGATGATTAAAGTGATTTTGTCTCAGCCATCGCGTCTTCTTGGTGGTTTGGTCAATTCCATTTTCAAGATTATGAGTGCGTCACGTACATCACCCGATTACACCTCTATCAGTCAACGTGCTAGGGCAGTTGGCGTGAGATGTCGCGCTTTATCAAAAGGGCTTGTTAGACTATTCCACCGATTTGAAAGTGTCCGGTGAAAGGGAATGGAAAGTCCGAAAGCATGGCAGTGATAACTAGGGAGAAATGACGCAAGCTCCATTTGGCAGTTGATGTTTGTACGTATAAAGTCATCAGTGCTGGAGTCAGTTTAGTGAGTGTTAGAGATAGTGAAGAGCTTCCGACATTACTTTATCCACTCCGGAAAAAAATTTAAAAAGAGTCAGATAATGGAGTTTACGATACAAAAAATGCCATAACGTCTTACAGGGTAAAGGGAGCTCTCCTCTCATTCCACCTAGGAAAGTTCAGGATATTGGGAATATCATCATTCAAGAAACGATGCGGTATTGGCATTGAAAACGAATAACCTAGCTCAATGGAAAATTGATTCTGGGTATTATTTTGGATCGCTCTCAGAAACCGTCATGTTGAAATACAAAGGGCTAACCAATAGCACGCTGATACTCTGTAGTTACAAAATGGTCAAGTCTTTGCCAGTGCCAAAGCAATAAATAAAGTCATAAGATTCAGTATGCCGGAAATAAAAGCTATTGCTTAACATGCGGCCAATTAGAGCTAGCTCTGCATCGAGCTTGATTTGATCAACAATGCTGTATATAAAGAGAAAACTCTTAATGAAATGATTAATTGCTGATCTTAATGGGATACTAACTCAAGCCAACACTTCTAATTATACAAAAGTTCTACTCAGAATGCTGATCTGTACTGATAGTTTTGTATGCTGGGTTAGGTGAGTAAAATCCGATCTTAATCAATTAGACTGAACACTTCAGTAAACGACTTTTGCTAGTTTTGCTAGGATTCGGCAGATGTGTTTGAGCATGTTAAAGACTGAACCTTATTTAAAGGTGGTTTCAAACGTAAACGGATGAAGTGTGCAATGGATGAAAATTACCTGAGTAAAGTTATTGTAAGCCTTACGTGACGAAAATGTTCATGGAGAGCCCGCAACAAAGCAAGCTTTTGCGGTTACGTTGCGCAGTTTAGGTTATGAGGTGATAGATTGAGCGCAATGTTTTGCCGTGTTAATTGCATTGTTAATAGCAGTAACTTACTTTTAATAGGTGTAAAAGATTTGTATCCATTAGCAACTAAACGATGACGCTTTGTGGCTTAGATTGTGGCTTGGACTTTTTGTCGGTTAATTACGACGCAGTATGAGTGCAAAGTGTACATGTGTAGTGGGCGATTCTTACAAACAAAACCTAATCTATTTCACCAATGGGGGTGAGTTGTGAATCTATCGTTAAAAGGTAAGTTGATAATGACAAGTTTGCTTGTTGTTATTGTGATGGCGGTGGTGTTGACGTTACTGTCGGCAAATTTATTGAAAGATGAAACGGAGAGTGGCATCAAGGAAAGGGTGTATGGTATCTCGAAATCGGCAACGAGTTCGATTACCCAATGGTTGGATGTTCGTAGCAAAGTTATTAGCGCGGTGATCCCTCACACGATGAAGGAAGATTCACTGCCTTTTTTACAGCAAGCTCAGCAAGGTGCACAGTTTGATTTACTCTATTTCGGCACTGAGCAAGGCACCATGCACCGTTCTATTCCGTCTCGAGGTGCAGACAATGCAAGCTATGATCCTCGGACAAGAGGATGGTATCAAGAAGCGAAAAATAGCTCCGGCACGATATTAACTGCCGCTTATGCCGATGCGATCACGGGCGCTTTGATGGTAACGCTCGCTGAACCGATTAAGAAAGACGGACAGTTTTGGGGCGTTATTGGTGCTGATGTGTTAATTGATCAGTTAGTGAAGGATGTCATTGCGATTGATGCAGGGGCAAAATCAAATGCTATGTTGATCAACCGTGATACAGGGTTAATTGTTGCACACCGTAATAAAGATTTGATTCTCAAACCGCTGGCTTCTTATAGCCCTAACCTAACGCAGCAAGTCATCGACCGCTCAATGGCAGAGAACAAAATACAAACCGTGATGGTTGGTGATGTCGAAAAATTATTATTCTTTACCGCCGTTCCTGAGACTGACTGGGTGCTCGGCATTGAGCTCGATAAAGAGGTGGAGTACACCAATATTGGCGCTCTCTTTATGCAATTAACCTCGATATCAGTCGCCATTACAATTTTGGTCGTGATCGTGTTTTCGGCATTGGTTGGCTTCTTACTGCGTGACTTGGGCCGAGTCTCCCAAGCATTGGCGGAAATTGCAGATGGTGATGCTGACCTTACACAGCGCATTGAACCACGTTATCAAGATGAAGTAGGCGCACTGGCGAATAACTTTAATCAGTTCGTCGGTAATATGCACGGCATGATCAAGCGTTTCCATGAAGTGTCGCAAGGGTTAACACTGCAAGCAGAAAACACCGCAGCGCAAGCCCATGAGCGTACCCGACGCATTATGGTGCAACAAGATGAAATCAACATGGTGGCCACTGCGATTAACGAAATGGCAGCCGCCACGCAAGAGATTGCAGGCAATGCAGATAATACAGCGGCCACGTCTTTGGATACGGTGAAAATTTCTAACCACGGCGTTGAGCAGGTGAAAAATACTCAACAGTCGATCAGTGAGTTGTCGAAAGAGATGACGGTAGCCAAAGAAGTCATTGAGAACTTGAACCAGCACGCACAAAACATCAATACGATCTTGTCGGCGATTCAGGGTATTGCTGAGCAAACCAACTTACTGGCACTGAATGCGGCGATTGAAGCGGCAAGGGCGGGTGAGCAAGGGCGTGGATTCGCGGTGGTAGCGGATGAAGTTCGGGTACTCAGCCAACGAACGCACAGTTCGACGCAAGAAATTCAACAGACGATTGAAACCTTGCAGAAAACCACGACTCAGGCCGTGAACATCATGACTGAGAGTAGCAAGCTTTCCGAAAGTAGCGTGGAAGATGCTAACGTGGCCGCGCAAAGCTTAGTGAAAATTGGTGAAGCGGTCGGCACGATCAGCGATATGGCAACCCAAATTGCAACCGCCGCAGAAGAACAGGCGTCAGTCACAGAGGAAATTACGCGTAATACCCAAGGTATACGCGACGTGTCTGATGAACTGGCAAAAGAAGCGCAAGAAGCTTCCCAACAAGCTGAATTGCTTTCTAGCTTATCTAAAGAGCTTCAACAAGAAATTAACCGCTTTAAACTGTAACCCTTCTCGATCACTTTACGATTAAACCTCCCCCATTAGGGGGAGGAAACTCAGGCAATGTCATGTTTACCTTGCGAGTGCTTGAAAGTCACTGCCAGTTGGCGCTTGAGAAACGCGTAGGCCGAAGTCGGGCAGTACGGAGTAAATGTGGTCAAAAATATCGGACTGAATCCCTTCATACTCGACCCACACGACCGTATTGGTGAAACAATAGATCTCCAGCGCGACGCCATCGTGCGTGGGGGCCAGTTGGCGCACCATTAATGTCATGCCTTGGTGAATTTGGGGATGGTTACGCAAGTAACGTTCTAGATAGGCACGAAAACTGCCAATGTTGGTTAAGCGGCGGCCATTGATACGGCAGGCTAAATCGAGTTGGCTCATCTGATTATAAGCGTTGAGCTCTTGTTCTTTTTCGGCCAAGTAGGGCTCTAAAAGTTGTGCTTTGCGTAGGTAGCTTTGCTCTTCTGGAGTCAGAAAGTGAATGCTATTGGCATCAATTAATACGCTGCGTTTAATGCGTCGGCCGCCTGATTCTTGCATCCCTTTCCAGTTTTTAAACGAATCAGAGATCAAGGCATAAGTCGGAATAGTGGTGATGGTTTTATCCCAGTTTTGCACTTTGACTGTGGTCAGGCTAATGTCGATGACGTTACCGTCTGCGCCATATTTGGGCATTTCGAGCCAGTCACCGACGCTTAGCATTTGGTTCGCTGAAAGCTGAATCCCCGCCACTAACCCTAAAATCGGGTCTTTAAATACCAGCATGATGACCGCGGTCATCGCACCTAAACCGCTCAGCAGTAGCACTGGTGATTTGCCAATTAAAATCGACGTCGCAAACAGTGCGGCGATAACAAATGCGATGATTTTGATGCTTTGAATAATGCCTTTGAGCGGAATGTTACGGCTGGTTGCGCTGCGATAAAGTAGCGTTTCCACCACATTGAGCAGAGCGTAACTGCTTAACAGGCCAAACAGGATAATCCACAGTAAGGTCAATGTATGTAGCAGTTCGTAAGTCGCACTGGCGTGGCTAAGCCATAACTGAGTTTGAATTGAAATGACAATCCCTTGAATTAACAAGGCAAAGCGGCTGAAAAGCTTTTTGCTAAACAGAATGTTTTGTAAAACTTGTGCGTTGGTTGTGCGCCGCTGTAGCCATAGGCTCACCCCTCGGTGCAACACTAAATGGATAACGATAGAAATAAGCGCGATAAGCCCAAGTGCTTCAGCAATCGGCAGCAGTTGTTCTAAATTAATGTTCAGTGATTGTAGCCACGAAGTGATGGCTGAAGGCATGATTTGCTCCTTGTGTCAGTAGGCGATACCGTTCCTGTTTTACCGCATTAACCCGTGTTCGATGCGGCAGTGTATTCTCGACAGCAATGGCAAGTGGTTTGCGTGTCTATAGTAACATTGAGTTAAGGTTTCCCTAGGCTTAGTGCCGATTATTAACCGCTATTTGACCTAATAGCCTTTTTCAAAATCAATTCTGTTTTCAAGTTGGAACCCGTCGCGCCACAAGCCGTAATTACGGGTGAAAATCTCAACCACTTGCTCAGGAAAACTCACTGCTGCGATATGCGGAGTAAGGCTAATGGCAGGGTGCGTCCAGAACGGGTGATCTTCGCTTAATGGCTCTTTTTCAAACACATCGAGGTAGGCGTGTTGAATGTGCCCCTCTTCAATCAGTGCAATCAAATCACTCTCAACAAGGTTTTTACCGCGCCCGACATTAAACAGTAATGCATTGTGGCAATGGCTCAACGTACTTTGATTGAGCAAGCCTTTGGTGTGCGGCGTGTTGGGTAACGTACTGACCACAACCTCCGCGTGAGCGAGGGCAGTAGCAAGCTCGTTAATGTGATAGGTTTTATCAAAACCCCCGTTTTTGGCTGGGATGCCAGTGCGGTTGACGCCAATCACGTGTAGACCAAAGGCTTTGGCTACTTTCGCTAAATGGCTGCCAATCGAGCCTGTGCCGAGGATTACCATGGTTTTATCATTGATCGATTGATAAGGGTGGGTTTGCCACTGTTTGGCCGCTTGTTGCTGCGCGTAGCAAGCAAAGTGGCGAAAGTGTGCAATCAGGTTGCCCAGAACGTATTCAGCAATTTGCTGGCCGAAGATGCCTTTAACGTTGGTGAGCTCATAATCTTGACGAAGTTGTGGCGACATTAAGGTGTCGACGCCTGCATATTCCGAGTGCAACCATTCCAGTTGCGGAAAATCGTCCAAATACTTTGCCGCCAGTGGTGGCGCGGCCAGCAAAATGGTTGCTTCGCTGCGATCGTCAGTGATGGTTAAGCCGCTCAACTGCGCCTGTTCAATCGCTTGTCGATAAATATCGTTGTGTTCGGTCAGAATATAGAGTTTATGAGTGAAATTGTTCATCGGCTTTGCTTTTTTCCCTGTTGGTTATCAAGTACACTTCCGCTGTCTTTTTCTGCTGCGATTGAGTGATTATGCTACAAAACCCTCTGCAGGTTCGTCTTGAGAAATTTGAACCTTGGCAACAAATTACTTTTATGGCGTGTTTGTGTGAACGTATGTACCCGAACTATGCCATGTTTTGCGACAATACTGAATTTGCTCACACGCGAGTATATCGAGATATTCTCGACAGTGTTTGGGAATTGCTCACGGTAAAAAGTGCCAAAATCAATTTCGAGAACCAATTGGAGAAGTTGGAAGAGATCATTCCAAGCTCAGAAGATTTTGATGTTTACGCTGTGTACCCAGCAATTGATGCGTGTGTGGCTTTGTCTCATCTACTTCACGGCCTGCTTGATCGCGATTATCTGTATGAAAACATGCAAAAAATCAGTCAGGTGTCGGTGCTGACAGTGGCGCAGTTAGAAGAAGCGCAAACGGGCGAAGAGATCACCAACGACAATCAAAAACAAAATGAAGCGGTCTGCGCCGAATGGGATGTGCAGTGGGCTATTTTCCGCCCTCTGCGTGAAGCCGTAGAGCGAGATATTGATTTGATTAAAGACCTACGCCAAGAGCTACGCGACGAAGGCGTGAGCAACATTGGTGTGAGTTTGTAGTACACCCCCTCCTAACCTCCCCCTAGAAGGGGGAGGGACTAAAAGCGCTCTCGTCTACCTTGAAGGGGAGAGACTAAAAGCATGTTCGTTGTGGGTGCTGAAATGTGCTGATTTCAGTGATCGCTTTTAAATTCCGTACATCCACCTAACTTCCCTCCAGAAGGAGAGGGGCTAAAAGCGGCCTCGTCTCCCTTGAAGGGATGAGACTAAAAGCATGTTCGTTGTGGGTGCTGAAATGTGCTGATTTCAGTGATCGCTTTTAAATTCCGTACATCCACCTAACTTCCCTCCAGAAGGAGAGGGGCTAAAAGCGGCCTCGTCTCCCTTGAAGGGGGGAGACTAAAAGCATGTTCGTTGTGGGTGCTGAAATGTGCTGATTTCAGTGATCGTTTTTAAATTCTGTACACCCCCTCCTAACCTCCCCCCTAAAAGGGTGAGGGACTAAAAGCGTTCGTTTCGGTGCCGAAAGGTGCTGATTACAGTGATCGCTTTTAAATTCCCTCCCCTTTGAGGGGAGGGCTAGGGTGGGGTGTTTAAGTAGCGACAAATATCTTCAACAACATCATCAAGCTGTATTCGTACTTCCGCGTTTGTATACCGTAAAACACGAATGCCAAATTGCTCTAGATAATCAGTTCTTGCTTGGTCGTAGATATAAGAAGACTCGCTGAAATGAGAGTCACCATCGATTTCAATCACCAGCCGATGACTTGGCGCATAAAAATCCACGATATAAGGACCAATACCAAACTGACGGCGAAATTTAGTGCCTAGTTGTTGGCATCGTAACTTTGCCCACACACTTTGTTCTGATGCTGTAGCGTTAGTACGCAATGTTCTACGCCGTATTTTTGTCGATTTAGGATTAGATTCCATTCTATTTCCTTTATTTTTTATTCCTCATCCCTGTTTTCAATGACGCCGTGTGTTTTCTTCCAACGTTCCCAGCGCTGGTAAGCGAGCTGCTGCATGTCGGTGGTTTTATCTGCTTCATCAATGATCTCTTCACCCAGTAGGTATTCAAAAATATCCTCTAAGGTCAGAATGCCTTGCACTGTGCCGTATTCATCAACGATTAACGCCAATTGCAGCCGTTTTTGCATCATTTGATCAAACGCCTTTAATAAGCTCATTTTATTGAGCAGCGCATGAAGCGGCCTCATGACTTCTTCTAAACGTTTACTGCCTTGGCCCTTTTGTTGCAGTTTAAATAGCTCTAAGCGATGCACAAAACCGATGATGTCCTCTTTGCTTTCGCCATAAATAAGCGGACGCGAGAAGGGCGTATCTCTATGTTGCACGAGAAACTCGTCGATAGTGAGTTGCGCGCTGGCGCGAAACAAAACCGGGCGCGGTGTCATCACTTGAGTCACTGGGACGTGCTGAATAGCCAACAAGTTATTGAGTATTTTTGATTCGCCATCGGCAAACTCACCGCTTTCATTGGCCAGCATGGCCATCGCGGAGAGTTCATCTCGCATTTTGGGCGCTTCATGGTGACGCGCTAAGCGTTTGGTGATCTGCTCTGAAAACCAGACAAAAGGTGTCAGCGCCCACACCATCCAGCGTAAAACTACCGCAGAAGCTGGCGCAAGTTGACGCCAATAGGTTGCGCCAATGGTTTTCGGTACGATTTCCGACAACACCAAAATGCCTAGAGTTAGCACCGCAGAAAATACGCCGAGCCATTCGCTACCAAATACGACCGCCGCTTGTGCGCCAGCGCTGGCGGCACCGATGGTGTGAGCAATGGTGTTGAGCGTGAGAATCGATGCCAAGGGACGGTCAATGTCCGCTTTGAGCTTGCTTAATTTATCAGCTGAAGGATGAGCATTTTGGCGCAACTGAGCAAGGTAACTTGGTGTAATGCTCAGTAGCACAGCTTCAAGAACCGAACAGATAAAAGAGACACCGATGGCAACGGCAATATAAACCGTAAGCAAAAACATGATTGTTCCTTAGTTTTATTTATACCAAATCAATACTGCGTTGAGCTTGATCCATACCAATGTCGATCATTGGAGGCTCTACCTGCGTAGGATTGTACTGATATATTAGGTCGCTTAAGTGACCTGAAATATCAGGTATCCAAGCATAAGTACGCTATAAATAAGGGCTTACAGCGTCAAAAACAAGCGGATATTCTTTGTCAATCAGTAACAAATTGTGAGTTATTGCTCATATTGTGGTTAAAAGTGCGGCATAGAGACAAAAGATCAGCGACAAACCTTTGCCAGACGGGGGCTTTATGTTTTAGAGTGAGGTCAATTCGATAACACATGAGAAGGGAAACCTAATGAACAAGACCCAATTAATCGACTTTATCGCTGAAAAAGCAGACTTATCTAAAGCACAAGCAAAAGCTGCTCTTGAGGCGACTTTAGGCGCAGTTGAAGGCGCTCTCAAAGAGGGTGACCAAGTTCAACTAATTGGTTTTGGTACATTCAAAGTAAACCACCGTGCAGCGCGTACTGGCCGTAACCCTAAAACAGGTGCTGAGATTCAAATCGCAGCAGCTAACGTTCCAGCATTTGTAGCCGGTAAAGCGCTGAAAGATTCAGTGAAATAATTTATACTACGCCGAGATACCCTCTCGGCGTAGATTTCTCCCATGAAAAAAATTCTTTTATCCATTCTATTTCCCCTATTTTTAGTGGGGTGTTCCTCTTCTAGCCATACGCCTAGTCTCGAACAATATTCCAATTATACCAGTGGGCAAACCATGGGTGATGCCACCAGTTTTTATTGGTATATCGAGCGTTCAGCTTCTCCAAACAGCGCCGCCGATTATGTCGCATCAGGTGATTATGGTTGGTATAAAACCAATTATCGCTGGGATGAAGGGACATTAAGAGAGCTCAAGCGCGAAGGTGAGCAGCTACAAAAGAAATCGCTCGTACCTTATTCGGTTCACTTACGTTTTAATGACGCTGGCGAGGCCATTTATCAACAATACCGTGTCGATGGAAAAATACTGCCACTCGATGAAGAACAGCTTTCCCATTACCTGCAACAAGCACAATACCTGATCTCAGAAACCAAAAATAAAGACAACCAAGGGTTAGAACTGATTCAAGGAGTGTGGGATGGCGAAGTGTTTGAAACCTGTACGGGTCATGAATACACGCAGATGGAATTTAACCAAACGCTGCCCAGTTTTGTGGTCAGTCGTTTAGCATCATTGGATAACTACATCGCATTTTTAGGTAAAATCCGCAATAACCGTGTCTATATCGAAGAGCTATTAATGCTTGCTGATGAGAATCATGGCTGTGTCGACAAACCGCAATTGTTGAAGTGATGATTAAGTTCATCTCGAAGTGGGTTTAGCACCAAGCCAATACAGAAGTATGAACATGAAGTATAAAAATAAGGCGCTCAATGAGCGCCTTATTGGATCATAACCTAGCTTTGTCGTTGTTATTTTGTTGTCTGTTGTTCACGAGCTATCGCGCGGTAGCCAATATCGCTGCGATAGAACATGCCATCCCAGTTGACCTGTTTGGCTAATTGGTAAGCGCGCTGCTGCGCTTGTGAAACTGTGTTACCAAGTGCGGTTGCGCATAACACGCGACCACCGTTGGTGACGACTTCTCCAGCTTGGTTGCTTGTGCCTGCGTGGAAGATTTTCTCACCCGCGACTTCTTGCGTTGGTAAGCCAGAAATGACATCCCCTTTCGCGTAGTCGGCAGGGTAACCGCCAGCGGCCAAAACAATACCGATAGAAGCGCGTGGGTCCCATTTTGACTCCACTTGATCGAGTTTACCTTCTAGAGCGGCAAAGCAGAGTTCGACCAAATCCGATTGCATCCGCATCATGATCGGCTGAGTTTCAGGGTCACCAAAACGGCAGTTGTACTCAATCACTTTCGGTGTGCCTTGCGCGTCAATCATTAGCCCAGCGTACAGAAAACCTGTGTAAGGGTTGCCTTCTGCCGCCATACCGCGCACCGTTGGATAAATGACCTCTTGCATCACGCGCTCATGGATCTCTGGCGTGACCACCGGAGCTGGCGAGTAAGCACCCATGCCGCCAGTATTGGGGCCAGTGTCTTTATCGCCGACGCGTTTATGATCTTGGCTGGTGGCCATAGGGAGAACATTTACGCCATCGACCATGACAATGAAGCTCGCTTCTTCTCCATCTAAGAACTCTTCAATCACCACGCGGCTGCCTGCATGACCAAAGGCATTGCCTGCGAGCATATCTTGAATCGCGTCTTCGGCCTCTTGCAGCGTCATCGCCACAATGACCCCTTTGCCAGCGGCAAGGCCATCAGCTTTGACCACAATCGGCGCACCCTGCTGGCGGACGTATGCCAAAGCAGGTTCAATTTCTGTGAAATTAGCGTAAGCCGCCGTTGGAATATGATGACGAGCTAAGAAATCTTTGGTGAAGGCTTTTGAGCCTTCGAGCTGTGCTGCCGCTTGCGTCGGGCCAAAGATGGGTAAATCCGCCTTACGGAAAGCATCCACCACGCCAAGCACTAAGGGTGTTTCTGGGCCAACAATGGTCAGTTCAATACGTTTTTCTTGAGCAAAAGCGACCAAACCAGCAATGTCTTCCACTGCAATGTTGACGTTCTCAAGTTTAGGCTCAAGCGCTGTGCCCGCATTACCCGGAGCAACAAAGACAGTTTTAACATTTGGGTTTTGAGCGACTTTCCAACCCAGAGCGTGCTCACGACCGCCAGCACCTATAATCAGAATGTTCATCTATGAGTATCCTTTAACGTATAGAGTTTGTTTGTTGCCATTTACCCCCTCCTAACCTCCCCCTTAAAGGGGGAGGAACTTGGATGACAATATCTCCCCTAAAAGGGAAGTAAGGTCACTTGGTTTCTATTCCCTCCCCTTCTAGGGGAGGGCTAGGGTGGGGTAAGGTTTTTAGTGACGGAAGTGACGCATACCAGTAAAGATCATCGCCATGCCGTGTTCATCGGCGGCGGCAATCACTTCGTCATCACGCATCGAACCGCCCGGCTGAATCACACACTTGATGCCCGCTTGCGCTGCGGCATCAATGCCGTCACGGAACGGGAAGAATGCATCAGAAGCCATTACACATCCTTCTACTTGTAAGCCTTCATCGGCCGCTTTAATGCCCGCAATTTTGGCTGAATAAACGCGGCTCATTTGGCCTGCGCCCACGCCAACAGTCATGTCACCTTTTGAGTAAACAATCGCGTTTGATTTGACGTATTTAGCCACTTTCCAGCAGAAAAGAGCATCTTTGATCTCTTCTTCACTCGGCTGGCGCTTGGTTACGATTTTGAGATCATCAAGGCCAACCATGCCTTGATCGCGATCTTGCACCAGCAAGCCACCATTGACGCGTTTCACGTCAAAGCCCGTGGTTTTCGCTGACCACTCACCGCACTCAAGCAGGCGCACGTTTTTCTTCGCCGCAACCACTTCAATCGCTTCCGCAGAAACGATTGGTGCGATGATCACTTCAACAAACTGGCGCTCAACAATCGCCGCTGCGGTTTGTGCGTCTAGCTCGCGGTTAAAAGCGATGATGCCACCAAAGGCAGAAGTAGGGTCGGTTTGGTAAGCACGGTTGTAGGCTTGAAGAATATCGCTGCCCAAGGCAACGCCGCATGGGTTGGCGTGTTTGACAATTACACACGCTGGCTCAGCGAACTCTTTCACACACTCAAGAGCGGCGTCGGTATCGGCGATGTTGTTGTAAGAGAGCGCTTTACCTTGGAGTTGGCGTGCAGTAGAGACTGACGCTTCCTCTGGGTTGGCTTCAACGTAGAAAGCGGCCGCTTGGTGACTGTTCTCACCGTAACGCATGTCTTGTTTTTTCAGGAATTGTTGGTTGAAGGTGCGCGGGAATTTGCTCTCTTCATCAGCCTTCTTTCCTTCTTCATCAAGTAAAGAGGCTCCGTAAGACGGAACCATAGTGCCGAAGTAGTTGGCGATCATGCCATCGTAAGCGGCGGTATGTTCAAAAGCGGCAATCGCAAGGTCAAAACGTGTTTCGAGTGTTAGCGAATGGTCGTTCGCATCCATCTCGGCAATGACACGGTCGTAGTCATGTGCATTCACCACTATGGTCACATCTTTGTGGTTTTTCGCCGCAGAACGCACCATAGTTGGCCCACCAATGTCGATATTTTCTACCGCATCAGCGAGGGTACAACCTGCTTCAGCGAGGGTACAACCTGCTTTAGCAACGGTTTCGGCAAACGGGTAAAGGTTGACGACTACCATATCAATCGGCTTAATACCGTGTTGTTGCATAATGTCGTCATCTTGACCGCGGCGGCCCAACACGCCACCGTGTACTTTCGGGTGCAATGTTTTTACGCGACCGTCCATCATCTCAGGAAAACCGGTGTAGTCAGAAACTTCTGTAACAGCAATACCTTGGTCTGCTAATAAGCGAGCGGTGCCACCAGTAGAAAGAATATCGACACCGCGCTTCGCGAGAGCTTGAGCGAACTCAACAATGCCAGTTTTGTCTGATACGCTGATCAATGCGCGGTGAATAGGACGAGCGTTATTCATGCTTCGGTCTTCCTCAAATCATGGAGTTAATAGGAAATTTGATGGCGCACATTCTAACCAAACAATCATCAAAAAGCTCGCGCAATCGTTTGGCATCGCAAAATTTTTTATAAAAACGGTGATATTGGGTATCAAACGTAATAAAAAAGTTAAAGGAGAATGAGATGTTTCAAATTGGAGAGCTCGCCAAACGCTGTAAAGTTTCAACCGATACGCTGCGTTTTTATGAAAAAAATGCGCTAATAAAACCGGCGGGACGCAGTGAGTCTGGTTATCGTTTATATAATCAAAAAAATCAGCAGCAGGTGAGTTTTATTCTCAAAGCCAAAGAGCTAGGGCTCAGTTTGGATGAGATCAAAGAGTTACTGGAAATAAAGCTGGAAGCGACCGAACACAGCTGTGCAGAAGTGAAATCGATCACCAGCGCTAAGCTGGTGGTGATTGATCAAAAAATCGCCGAGTTAACGGCGATTCGTCAAGCGCTAAAAAAAATCAACGATGCGTGCTGCGGTCATATAGACGACAACGCCAGCCACTGCTCAATTTTAGCGGCATTGGAGTGATCTCATCAGCCGATAAGGTGTGAGTTGCTCACACTTTAAAATGGCTAATGCTCTGTTTCAGTTGTTGGCCGCTGTCTGAGAGATATTGACTGGCTGTCGACACTTGATCGGCTTGGGCTGCAGCTTGGGAGCTGTGCTCGGCAATATGAGTCAGATTGCGATTAATCTCTTCTGTAGCGGTGGTTTGCTGGGCGCTTGCCTCTGCAATATGTTCATTGAGTGAGAGAATCTGTTTTACTTGCTCGTCGATCTCATTGAGCACTTGCTGCGCTAAAACAGCTTGTTGCTGTGTGGCGGTTGATTGTTGCTGCGTTTGAGCCATAAATTCTCCCAGCTCTTTTGCGCGAGCCTGTAATCTATTGATTATCTGCTCTATCTCGTTGGTGCTGGTTTGAGTACGCGTTGCCAGCGCCCGTACTTCATCCGCGACGACCGCAAAGCCTCTTCCTTGTTCACCAGCACGTGCTGCTTCAATCGCCGCATTCAGGGCCAATAAGTTGGTTTGTTCAGCTATCCCTTGGATGACCGCCAGTATCGCTCCGACATCTTGTGTCTCTTTCGCGAGGTTTTTAGTGGTGGTGTCAGTGGTGGTCAGTAGTGCAGACAGGGAGTCCATAAAATCAGAAGCTTTGCCAATCACCGAGCTGCCTTCTTTGCCTTTGCTGCTGGCCGTATGCGCGGCTTTCGCGGCACTACTCGCCGCATTAGCCACTTCTTGATTGCTCGCATGCAGTTCGTTCATCGCTGATGCGACTGTATCGACGGATTGCTGCTGCTCTAAAGCTTTGATTGAGGCATGTTGCGAGAGTTGAGTAAGCTCATTTGCCGAGTGGTTAACATTGTCGGTGATCGGTGTGATATTGGTAATGGTATGACGAATTTTCTCTGTGAACTCATTGAAGGCTTGTGCTATGTGTGACAGCTCATCACTACCTTGCACCGAGAGCTGTTTGGTTAAATCACCGTCGCCTTTGGCGATTTCTTCGAGTGCCTGTTTGGTTTCTTCACACGGTTTAGTGATGCTATTTCCTATCACTACTGAAAGAATCAGCATCACAATAATAACGAGGCTAAGAATGAGCAATATCGATTGTAGGCGTTGCCAAATCAACGCATTGACATCGTCGATGTAGACTCCAGAACCGAGGATCCAACCCCAAGGTTTAAATAATTTTACATAAGAGATTTTACCCACATCGACGCTAGAACCTGGTTTGGGCCACATATAGTCGACAAAGCCTTCACCCTGCTGTTTAGCGACTTTAGTAAATTCTACAAACAGTTTTTTTCCGGTCGGGTCGGCGGCATTGGAGAGATCTTTGCCGTCCAATTGGGGCTTCATTGGGTGCATGATCATACTTGGCTGAAGGTCGTTGATCCAAAAATAATCATCAGCCTCGTAGCGCAGTTTCGCGATGGCTTGTTTGGCTTGAGTCTGTGCTTGCTGCTCGGACAAGGTGCCATCGATTTGTAATTGGTGGAAGTAACTTAATACGCCGTATCCTGTTTCGACGATGTGGCGAGTTTTTGTCTGTTTTGATTGCATTAAATCGTGTTGATAACTATTGAGCATGGAGACAAATGGGATCAACAGTAGCAGTGTGGTGACCGTGGTCAGCAGGTATAAACGCGTTCTAATTTTGGTCTGGCGCAAGTTCAGTAAGCTCATTGACGTCACTCCTTGTCAATCTTCCGAGTGGTTTTATCATTATAATAGGCCCATTTGACTTGGTGTTTAGATTGTTGCGTCGCCGAGCTCATCTTAGTCACTCCATTTTTGGGGGGATAAAGCCTTACTCATTGTATGCACTGTTCACGACAAGTGATTTGGGGATCGGTCGGTAAATTTCCATCACATGCACAATGTAACCAGTTTGTTGCGGTCGCGTAAATGCGACAACAGAAGAAGAGAGAGCCCGCTCAAACAATCCGATCTCTTTATTGAATTAATGCAAAGTAAAGCAGCCCGTTGATATTTTAGTTATCCGTTGGGTGAAAATGAAAAAACCGAGCGCAGAGGCTCGGTTTTAAAAGCGATGGTATCTAGTTGCTAGATTTGTGCAGTAGCTAGATTAGTTCATGCCGTATTTTTTTAGCTTCTTACGAAGAGTGCCGCGGTTGATGCCCATCATGGTTGCTGCGCGAGTTTGGTTACCGCGAGTGTACTGCATGATGGTGTCGAGTAGTGGCTGTTCAACTTCAGCAAGAACTAACTCGTATAGTTCTGTCACTTCTTGGCCGTTTAACTGCGCAAGGTAGTTTTTAAGAGATGCTTTAACTGAATCACGTAGTGGCTTTTGCGTGATTTGATCTTGTGAAGTTACGGTTGTTACTGTGAAAGCTTCTGAAGTCAGGTTTTGTTCGAACATATGCGGTCTAGCTCTTCTCTTAATTATGATGCAACGTTATCAAAATAACCTTCGAGCGCGTCAATTTGCAGCGGTGCTGCGTCAATAGCGTTGAAGGTACGGCGAAACTCACTCGCTTGTTCATGTTCTTTCAGATACCAACCCACATGCTTACGAGCGATGCGAGGGCCTAAATACTCACCATAGAAACTGTGGAGAGCCTGTACATGGCCAAGCATAATATCTTTCACTTCCGCAGCCGGAAGTTCAGACATCGTGGTGCCGTTTTCCAAATAGTGTTGGATTTCTTGGAAAATCCACGGGCGACCTTGGGCAGGGCGTCCAATCATTAAAGCGTCAGCGCCGGTGTAATCCAGCACGTATTTCGCCTTCTCTGGGCTATCGATATCACCGTTAGCAATAACCGGAATAGAGATGGCGCTTTTCACCGCTTTAATGCTGTCGTATTCGGCCTCGCCTTTGTACATACACGCTTTGGTTCTGCCATGCAGGGCTAAAGCTTGTATGCCGCAGTCTTCGGCTAATTTAGCGATGTAGACACAGTTTTTGTTGTCTGTGTCCCAGCCAGTACGGGTCTTTAATGTCACTGGGACATCAACGGCGTTCACCACCGCTTTCAAGATCTGTTCAATCGTCTCCGGAAATTGGAGTAAGGCTGAACCCGCCAGCTTTTTATTCACCTTTTTTGCTGGGCAACCCATGTTGATGTCGATGATCTGAGCACCGTTCTCAACACTAAATTGGGCTGCATCGGCCATAAGCTGTGGGTCGGCTCCCGCAATTTGTACCGAGCGAATGCCCGATTCGCCCTCATGTACCATACGTTGCATCGACTTTGACGTATTCCATAGAGCAGGATTAGAGGACATCATTTCACTGACGGCCATGCCTGCTCCATAGCGAAGACACAACTCTCGAAATGGTCTGTCAGTCACTCCTGCCATAGGGGCAACGATAAGATTGTTCTTAAGTTGATAGTTTCCGATTTTCAAAACGTCATCACAGTTCTGTACCAGCAAGGGCGCGCATTTTACGCATTTTTTTACTGCGTGAAAAGACTAATATTTGAGCATTTACAATTTGTTTTAGTAAATCGTATAAAATACAGTCTATTAGCACGCAAAGTCTTATCTAGCCTTGCTTGCGACCCGAGATGCGGCACCACTCATTGAGCTCAATTATCGGGTCAATGTGAAGCTCGTCACGATAATGGTTGGCAACTTCTTCGGCTTGAGTGTCCAAAACACCGGACATCGCAAGTTGGCCATTGGGCTTAAGTAACCCTTTGATCACACCATTCAGGTCACGCAGTGGGCCGGCCAAAATGTTGGCCACAACCACGTCAGCGATTAAGCCTTCAGGTTGATCTTGTGGCAAATACACTTCAAGTTGGTCAGCTACGCCATTGCGTCCTGCGTTGTCGTTAGAAGCAAGCAGTGCTTGTGGGTCGATATCAATACCGACGACTTTGGCTGCGCCCAATTTGATCGCTGCAATGGCTAGGATGCCTGAACCACAACCAAAATCGATGACGGTTTTGCCTGTCAGATCGAGCCCTTCGAGCCACTCTAAACATAATGCGGTCGTCGGGTGAGTCCCTGTACCGAATGCAAGGCCCGGGTCGAGCATTACGTTGACAGCGTCAGGTTCTGGGATTTCACGCCAGCTTGGGCAAATCCACAAACGTTGACCAAATTTCATCGGGTGGAAGTTGTCCATCCATTCACGTTCCCAGTCTTTATCTTCGAGCTGTTCAACTTTGCAGGCAAAGTCATCACTCAGCAGTTTGCTTGAGCGAATTTGGTCAATGATCCATGCGCTATCGGCTTCGGCATCATACAGCGCCAGCACGTCGGTATCGCCCCAAAGGCGAGTTTCGCCCGGAAGCGGTTCAAAAACAGGGGTATCGTGAGCATCAAGAAAAGTGACGGATACTGCGCCCGTCTCTTCCATCAGCATGTCGCCAATTGGCTCGGCATTGGCGTTAGTTGCGTTCAGTTTAATTTGAATCCAAGGCATGTCAGTTGCTCTGTTATGTCGTCAGTTGGCGCAGAGTTTAGCAGAAACTGACTCGGCTGCCGAAAACAAAAATGCTCACCGAAGTGAGCATTTGGTCTCTCGCGACGCGAAAATTAGTGCTGTAAACCCAATTTCTTCTCAAGGTAGTGGATGTTCGCTCCACCGTGTTGGAAGTTCTCATCTTGCATGATCGATTGCTGCAAGGTGATATTGGTTTTAATGCCATCGACGATCATTTCGTTTAACGCATTTTTCATGCGCGCAATCGCCACGTCACGGTTTTCACCGTAAGTGATGAGCTTGCCGATCATTGAATCGTAATGTGGCGGCACTGTGTAGCCAGCATAAATGTGCGATTCCCAACGAACGCCCATACCGCCCGGCGCGTGAAAACGTTCAATTTTGCCCGGTGAAGGGAGGAAACGAACCGGATCTTCCGCGTTGATACGGCATTCAATTGCATGGCCACGGATCTTGATGTCATCTTGGGTAAACGACAGTGGTTGACCTGCGGCGACGCGAAGCTGTTCTTTGATGAGGTCAACGCCAGTGACCATTTCAGTGACTGGGTGCTCAACTTGAATACGCGTGTTCATCTCAATGAAGTAGAACTCGCCGTTTTCGTATAGGAACTCAAACGTACCGGCACCACGATAGCCAATTTCGAGACAAGCGCGTGTACAACGTTCACCAATGTATTTACGCATCTCTTCGGTAATACCTGGTGCTGGAGCTTCTTCAACCACTTTTTGGTGACGACGCTGCATTGAGCAGTCACGTTCACCAAGGTGAATTGCGCCACCTTGACCATCCGCAATAATTTGTACTTCAACGTGACGTGGGTTTTCTAGGAATTTTTCCATGTAAACCATGTCATTGTTGAATGCTGCTTTGGCTTCGGCACGCGTCATTGCGATCGCTTGGGTCAGTTCATTTTCGCTACGGACCACGCGCATACCACGACCGCCGCCGCCACCAGAAGCTTTGATGATCACAGGGTAGCCAATGCGTTTCGCATGAGCTTTGTTTTTGACTTCATCGCCATCCAGTGGGCCGTCAGAACCCGGCACACAAGGAACGCCCGCTTTTTTCATTGCGCTGATGGCTGACACTTTGTCACCCATCATGCGAATGGTATCGGCTTTCGGGCCAACAAAAATGAAGCCTGAACGCTCGACTTGTTCAGCAAAGTCGGCGTTTTCAGAAAGAAAACCGTAACCGGGGTGAATTGCTACGGCGCCAGTTACTTCTGCTGCAGAAATAATGCGTGGAATGTTTAAGTAGCTGTCAATACCACGTGCTGGGCCAATACAGATGGTTTCGTCGGCCAGCAGTACGTGTTTTAAATCACGATCGGCAGTGGAGTGCACGGCAACAGTTTTGATGCCAAGCTCTTTACATGCGCGCAGAATACGAAGTGCAATTTCACCTCGATTCGCGATGACTAATTTATCTAACATAAAACAAACCTCGATTATTCGATAACAACAAGCGGTTGGTCGAATTCAACGGTCTGGCCGTCTTCAAGTAGGATTGCCGTAACGATACCTGCTTTATCGGCTTCGATTTGGTTCATCATTTTCATCGCTTCAACGATGCATAGTGTGTCACCGACTGAAACACTTTGACCGACTTCGATGAACGCTTTTGAATCTGGACTTGGTGAGCGGTAGAAAGTACCGACCATTGGCGAAAGCACTTGGTGACCTTTTGGCGCTACAGGCGCGGCGGCTTCAGCCGTTGGCGCAGGGGCAGCGACTGGCGCGGCTTGTTGTGCTGGCGTTGGTGCAGCGTAATGCATCTGAGCCATCTGTACTGGCGCAGTGTTACGACTGATGCGTACCGATTCTTCACCTTCAGAGATTTCTAGTTCAGAAATGCCAGATTCTTCTACCAGTTCGATAAGCTTCTTGATTTTACGAATATCCATCTTTTCTTTCTCTTTATCTTGTGAATACGTCAGCCCTTAAGGTTGGGCCGTAGAGTGTTTGTTTATCGTTGATCGTCTGTGGGTTATTTTGTCTGTAGCGCTTTTATGGCGGCTGCAAGAGCAAATTCATAACCTTGTGCACCTAACCCGCAAATCACCCCTTGCGCCTTATCCGACAGATAGGAGTGGTGGCGAAAAGGTTCACGTGCGTAAACGTTGGATAGATGCACTTCAATAAATGGGATGGCGACACCCAATAACGCATCGCGCAGTGCCACACTGGTGTGCGTCAATGCGGCGGGATTAATGATGATGAAGTCGACCTTGCCGTAAGCGGCATGGATAGCTTCGATCAGCTCATATTCGCGGTTCGATTGAAGATGTTCTAACTCAATATCTGCTTTTTGCGCTTGTTCGCGTAATGTCTCGACAATGTGCGCTAAGGTGTCAGAACCATAATGTGCAGGTTCACGTAGCCCTAACAGGTTAAGATTTGGCCCATTTAAGACCAGAATGCGAGATTTAGCAGTCATTGTGTCGACATCTCCCTATATCGTGAAACGAATATTAATATTCCCATATTATTCTTAGGTCAGAGTGAATTTTTCGTCAAAAATTCCCTGAATTTAAGAAATTGCCCAAGATTATAGCTAATTCAGCGCAAATGGCAGCAATTTACTGGTCTTATCAGATAGTTTACTCATTTAATTCTGCAACCGAGTTAACAGAATGAGAAGAACTGAGAGGAAAAGAAAAAGCCGCCACAAGTGTGACGGCTTAATCATCTCAATGCCTCGCGGCAGGTAGAATCGTTAGCGTTAAGACAATTCTGCTTTTTCGGCGATCAATTTATCCACTACGCTAGGATCGGCCAGTGTCGAGGTATCGCCCAAATTGCTGGTGTCGCCGGTGGCGATTTTACGCAAAATACGGCGCATGATTTTGCCAGAACGGGTTTTGGGCAGTGAATCGGTCCAGTGCAGTACATCGGGCGTTGCAATTGGGCCAATCTCTTTTCGTACCCAATCTTTGACCTCTTTGTGCAACTCGGCACTGGGGTAGACGCCATCATTTAAGGTGATGTAAGCATAAATGGCTTGGCCTTTAATATCGTGTGGTACGCCGACAATTGCCGCTTCTGCAATTTTATCAAAAGCAACCAAAGCTGATTCAATTTCCGCAGTGCCCATACGGTGGCCAGAAACGTTTAACACGTCATCCACACGGCCCGTTATCCAGTAGTAGCCATCCTCATCACGGCGTGCGCCATCGCTGGTGAAATACATGCCTTTGAAGGTTGAGAAATAGGTTTGTTCAAAACGGTCATGATCGCCATAAACGGTGCGCATTTGGCCCGGCCATGAATCTAAAATAACCAAGTTACCTTCGGCAGCTCCTTCAATGATGTTGCCCATGTTATCAACCAAGGCTGGTTGCACGCCAAAGAATGGCCGTGTGGCCGAACCCGGTTTAAGTGCCGTCGCGCCCGGCAGTGGCGTAATTAAAATGCCACCTGTTTCGGTTTGCCACCATGTGTCGACAATCGGTGATTTCTCGTTGCCGATGGTTTTGTAGTACCACTCCCACGCTTCTGGGTTAATTGGTTCTCCCACCGAACCCATAATGCGCAAACTGGTGCGTGACGTCTCTTTGACGGCTTCATTGCCTTTCGCCATCAAGGCGCGAATAGCGGTCGGCGCAGTGTAAAGAATGTTGACTTGGTGTTTATCCACCACTTGACTCATGCGGTTGGTGTCTGGGTAGTTGGGGACCCCTTCAAACAGAACGGTTTTTGCACCATTGGCCAAAGGACCGTAAACCAAGTAGGTGTGGCCAGTGATCCAGCCCACATCGGCGGTACACCAAAACACTTCGCCCGGCTGATAGTCAAACACATATTTGAAGGTCATCGCCGCGTAAACAAGGTAGCCACCAGTTGTGTGCAGCACACCTTTGGGTTTACCCGTTGAACCAGAGGTGTAGAGGATGAAGAGGGGATCTTCCGCTTTCATGGCTTCGGCTGGGCAGTGGTCGGAAGCTTTTGCGGTCGCTTCATGCCACCACACATCACGATGTTCGTGCCAGTCAATTTGGCCACCAGTGCGTTTAAACACGATGACTTTGCTGATGTTTTTCACTTCAGGGTGAGTCAAGGCTTCATCGACGTTTTTCTTCAAGGGCACAGCGCGACCGCCACGTACACCTTCGTCGGCAGTGATGACTATTTTGGAATCGGAATCAATGATGCGACCGGAAAGGGCTTCCGGTGAAAAGCCACCAAACACCACAGTATGCACTGCGCCTATTCGAGTACAAGCGAGCATCGCAACGGCTGCTTCTGGCACCATTGGCATGTAAAGACAGACCACATCTCCTTTGCGAACTCCTTGATCTTTTAACACATTAGAAAAGCGACACACTTGTTGATGGAGTTCTTTAAAGGTGAGGGTTTTATCGTCAGCCGGATCGTCACCTTCCCAGATAATCGCCACTTCATCACCACGAGTGGCAAGGTGGCGATCGATGCAGTTAGCGGAGACGTTTAATGTGCCGTCTTCAAACCAGCGAATATCTACATGGCCAGTATCAAACGAGGTTTGTTTCACTTGAGTGAAAGGCTTAATCCAATCCACAATCTTGCCGTGTTCACTCCAGAAGCCTTCTGGGTCGGTCACTGATTGTTGGTACATCGCTAGGTAAGTGTCATTATCCGCATGTGTTTTGGCTTTGATGTTCTCTTTTACCGGATAAACGTGGGCTTCACTCATTGCTTTTCTCCTTGTGAATTCGAACAATTTCCCTGTTAATTGGCGATCAAATTGCGCTGAAAGGAAAATCTGTATGTGGGTAACTGTCAGTCAGAGTGCGATTTTCTACAATTAGACTTTAGGATGAGTGTGGGGTAAGTGCTAGCGCGAGTAAGGTGCAACAAAGGGAGGTAGATCACCTTTGGTCAAGCGCACAAACACTAATGCCGCGGCGATGGCATCTTGCAGCGCGTCGTGTTTATCCTGCATCGGCAAGTCGAGATGGCGACAAATCGCCTCTAAGCTGAGGTCGATGTACGCGTTCGGCAGCATTCTCTCTAACTGATCATGATAGATCTGACTTACTTCGATGAGGGCATTAGGCAGTGGAAAGCCTAAATGTCGCCGACAAGCGAGGTCGAGGATTTTTTTGTCATAGCGAATGTGGTAGCCCACTAAAGGTCGGTTGCCGATAAAGTCTAATAGGTGAGTGATGGCCTCTTGCTCGTCGATGCCATCGACCAGATCTTGATGGCGAATTTTGTGGATTTTGACTGAACCCGAGTCGAGCGATTGTGGCGCGCTCAAACGCACTTCAAATGGCTGGCTGGTTAAAATGCGGTTGTCGATAATTTTGGTGGCGGCAATCGTCACTAACTCGGCGCGATTCGGGTCAAGGCTGGTGGTTTCGCAATCGAGCGATACATATTCCCCTTGCATCGGCGTTGCAAACAGCGGCTGATAAGGCGAGTCTTTTAGTTTGTGAAACCAATAATGGCGTGTAAACCAATTCAATTTTCAGACTCCACTATTCGCGAATTTGATAGTGATAGCCAAGCCACTGCTTGAATTTTTTCACCACGTGTAAACTGTGCCTGAGTAGGTCACGCTCGGTTCGGTCGAGCTGTTTTAAATCGAGTTTATTGGTGCTGTGTTGATTGCTCAGTTGCTGAGCTAAGCGCAATTTAAAGAACTGTTTGAGCGCTTCACTGAGATTATCGGCGGTTTCTTTTTCCAAAACCCGTTGCTCTACTAGCGCCTCGATGCGCTCAAAGGTGTTGTTTTGTTGAACTTGATGTTCAAGGCTTAGGGCGCGAATGCCATGCACAATCGGGAAAATGCCACCTTGTTTAATATCTAAGCCAGATTTGGAGTGTTTTACGGTGCCAAACAGCGTGAGTGGCACAGAAAAACTCAGCGCGGGGCGAGTAAACTCCATCAAAATCAATTCTTGGTCGGCCATTAAATGGCTCAAGTGCTGTTTAATAGGGGCCAATAAGTGTTTGTTGCCCGCAACTGCGTGTGCGTCGGCCATGATCGCAATATCCATCACTTGCTCGGGTTTGGCCGCTTTCACCCATTGGCTAAGCGTGGTTTTCCACTCAGTTTGGCTTTTAACCCATTTCGGATTATTGACCATCACATTGCCCGGACAAAGCGGATAGCCGAGCTGCTGTAAGGTGTGGGTGAGCGTGTCCATGACCACCCCCATTTGATGCCACTGCAAGCCATCTTTGATGATCAGCGCGTTATCCTGGTCGGTTTTGAGGATCTGCTCTCCACGGCCTTCGGAGCCGAGTACGATCAAGCAGCAGTGATCATGCAGCGCGGGTGGCACAACCAAATGAAAGGCTTTTTCGATGATCTGTTCATTGACTGCTGAAATCAGCTCCATAATAAAACGAGTGCGAATGCCATTGTTGATTAGGCTTTCAACCAGTTGCCGCTGTTTGTTGGATGCGAGAGCTAACTCTTCCACGCAGTTGGCGCGAGCAATACTTAATGTCAGCACGTGAGAATGAGTGGAGAAAGCACTGAGAATTTGTGTCATGTCCAGCATGCCAACCGCTTGATGGCCATCACACACCATCACTCGTTTTATGCGGTTGCGCGTCATGGCGATCATCGCATTAAACAGAAAGTCGCCATCGTTGATGTGCAGCACAGGAAAGGTAGCAATTACCCCAACAGGGGTATCGAGCGGGTGGTTATCGAGCATGACGGAATGCAGCATATTGGTGCGCGTGACGATAGCATAGGGGTACGCACTGGGGTTTTCGATTAAGCGTTGATCATGCTCAGCAAGACGAACTAAGGCCGCATCAACTCCGTTATCGCGTAATTGCTGGGTCACTTGGTTGAGCGGTTGATCTGGGTTTAAAATCATCGGTGGATGGTAAATCGAGTCATCAACCTTAGTTAAAATAAATTCGGCTAAATTCTTCTGCTGATGTGCCACATCAAGCAGAGCTTGGCGTTTGGCAAGGTTATTGTCGAAGTAGGCGGCGAACTGGCCGTTGTCGTTATACAGTTCGAGAAAGACGGCTTTCGGCAGCAGATAGCTTAAGGTATCTTCCAGCGCCACGTACTGATGCTTGGCTTTTTCTTCAAACAGTGCGCGTACATCAAACATGTCATCGTTGGCGTAGTGAGCAAAAATCTCTTTGCCATCTGGCGAGCGTTCTTCGACCGCGCCTTTGATCAGTACGTGCAGATACACGCTGGCTCTGTCACTGGCCTGCAGCAGATCGTTGCTACGAAAATACGCCACATCCAAGGATGAGCGAAGTCGCTGTTGCTGCGGCAATGTTAAGCGGTCAAAGGGCGGTGACTGCATGTTGAATTTGTCAGGCATAACGATCGTCACTCAGAAGAAATTCCTATCTAAGTGTGACAAAAATCGCCACTACCTCCAGACGACTTTGGTCTAATGAGTGATATGACCCGCAAGGTTGTGAATAAGGAAACAGATTTGTCAGTAAACTTCCCTTTTTAGAAGCCTAAACTGCCTGCATAATACGGCGGTTTTCTCTCCCTCATTTTGTTCAGGATGAATCATGCTTAACCCCTCTCCATATGGTTGGATATCGCAGTACTTTATTGGTTTCTTCTTTGCGTATGGCGTCTATTTGCCATTTTGGGCGCTGTGGTTTGAAAACCAAGGCGTATCAGCAACCGATATCGGCGTATTAATCGGTATGGGCTTTGCTACGCGTTGCGTCGCTAATTTAGTGATTACGCCGCGTATCCATAAGGCCGAGCTTCTTCTACCAGCACTGCGTTGGTTAAGTTTGGCGGCGTTTTTATTTATTGGTTTTCACTTCTTTACTGGCGGCAGTTTCTGGCTGATGGCGTTAGCCACTGTGTTGTTTAACCTTTGCTGTGGCCCCGTGGTGCCGCTATCCGATGCGATGGCTAACTATTATGCGCGCTTAAAAATGCTCGATTATGGTCGCACCCGCTTATGGGGATCGGTGGCTTTTATCGCTGGTTCTACCGTGGTTGGCGTACTTGTGGCACGTTATGGTTCTGACATGATCCTCTACACCGCCTTGGCTGGGGTATTTGTTTCGCTACTGATTAGCTTGCGCAATCCTAACCCAATGCCCGTGACGGTTGGTGATGCACATGCCGTCCGGCCGAAACTGACGCAGTTATTGCGTGAGTGGCCAGTGATAAAATTCTTGATTTTAGCGGCGCTGATCCAAGGCAGTCACGCGGCGTATTACAGTTTTAGTTCGATTCACTGGAAAGCGGCGGGGCATTCGGAAGAGCTAATCGGTTATTTATGGAGCCTTGGGGTTGCCGCTGAAGTCGCGGTATTTGCGCTCAGCAAACGCCTTTTTTCAGGGTGGTCACTACGCACATTATTTGTTGCCGCGTCGATCGGGGTTGTGGTGCGCTGGGGGCTTATGGCATCGACCACCGCGCTGCTTGCGTTGGGGACGATTCAACTGCTGCATGGGGTGACGTTTGCGATGGCGCATATAGCGGCGATTCAATACATTCAGCACGCACCGCAAAGCAAAATGGTGGCTATGCAAGCGCTGTATAACGCCATTCCACTTGGGGCATTTATTGCGTTGATGACTACCTTGAGTGGCTGGGGTTATGAACGCTGGGGCGCGAATGTATTTTGGGCGATGGCGGCAATGGGCATTTTGGCGCTGTTGATTAAAGTCGAACCCACATCATCCAATGAGTCAGGTACTGAGGTAATGAAAGCGGCGCCTGAAGCACAGAATTAACCTTAACTGATTGAGATTAAAAATTATCCTTAGTTAAATGAAGCCTCTTCTTTGAAGAGGCTTTTTTGAACCGATAAGGATATCAAATGCAAGGATGGATCGTCGTTCCCGTTTCGCTCGCTTACTTAGGCGTGCTGTTTCTCGTCGCTTGGTATGGTGATAGGCAAAGCCAATGGCTGGCGAAATGGCGACCGTGGATCTACAGCTTATCGATCGCGGTCTATTGCACCTCTTGGACTTTTTACGGCACTGTGGGTCAAGCGGCTAGCAACCCTTGGTCATTTCTGCCTATCTACATTGCGCCTATTTTAGTGTTTACCCTTGGCTGGCGTATGTTGGCGCGGCTGATTTTGATTGCGAAGCGCGAACATATTACCTCCATCGCCGATTTTATTGCTGCTCGCTACGGAAAATCGCAAGGATTAGCGGTAACCGTAACTTTGATTGCCGTGGTGGGCATTTTACCTTACATCGCCTTGCAACTGCGCGGCATCACTATGGGGCTTGAGATTGTCGCCCCCAACCTCGCTACGCAATTTGGTTATCAGAATTATCACGTCTCGTGGTTTGTGGTCGCGGCTTTAGCGCTATTTACTATGCTGTTTGGTACACGGCATATTGATAACACCGAGCACCACCGCGGCATGATGATGGCGATTGCGTTTGAATCGATTGTTAAATTGGTCGCTTTTTTAACCGTGGGCGGTTTCATCATTTATCTGGCTTCAAGCCGTGAAACGGTTGATCTAAGTGCGATTGCCCAGCAGACGTATCAAGCGCCCAACTGGCCAACGCTGTTGATCCACACCGTATTAACCATGATGGCGATCATCTGCTTACCGCGTCAGTTTCATACCATGGTGGTAGAAAATGAACGCGCGCAAGATCTACACACGGCGCGCTGGTTATTTCCTCTTTACCTGACTTTGATGGGGTTATTTGTTCTACCTATTGCATGGGTTGGGCAAAGTTTGCTAAGCGGCAGCCCTGCCGATACTTATGTACTCAGCGTGCCTATGTCGGTGGGCGCCGAGCATATCGCGCTACTGGCGTTTTTAGGCGGCACATCTGCGGCCAGCGGCATGGTGATTGTCTCGACCATCGCATTGGCTATCATGGTTTCTAATGATTTGGTGATGCCGCTTCTGCTGCGCCGCATGCGTTTAACTCAGCGCAACTACCGTCATTTATCAGGGTTGTTGCTCAACATCCGTCGCGGGTTGATTCTATTGCTGCTGCTTGGCGCTTGGGGTTTTTATCAGGCGTTGGATGCGATTGGTTCTTTATCGGCGATCGGTTTTCTCTCATTTGCGGCGATTACCCAATTTGCCCCTTCATTGATTGGTGGCATGTACTGGCGTGAAGGCAACCGCAAAGGCGTTTATGTTGGATTGGCGGTTGGTTTTACCTTATGGCTAGTAACCTTAATGAGCCAAACCGACCTGCTGGCGGGCGATGCACAAACTAACGTTCTGTTATGGATGATCACCCCGCCGGATTGGTTGGTGCAGATGGGACTGAAAAACTCAGATTGGGGCATGATGCTCAGTGTTGCTCTTAACACATTCTGCTACGTTGTTGTCTCTATGGTGACTCGTCCGAGTTTGAGTGAGCGTTTACAATCGGCCTCTTTTGTCGGTACGCCGCTGCCTGAGAGTGAGAATCTCAGCTTGTATCAAAGCCGCGTGACAGTGGCTGAGCTTGAAATGTTGGCCGCTCGTTTTGTGGGGCGCACTCGTGTTCGCACTGCCTTTCGACAATATTGGAGCCAGCAGAGAGAGACGTTACTACCTAACCAACAAGCGCCATCTACCTTAATCCGTCATACAGAAAGAGTGCTGGCGGGGGTGTTTGGTGCTTCTTCAGCCAAATTGGTGCTCACTTCCGCGCTGCAAGGACGCAACATGCAGCTTGAGGAAGTGGCGACCATTGTTGATGAAGCATCCGAGCTGTACGACTTTAGTCGCGGCTTATTGCAAGGGGCCATTGAGCATATTGGTCAAGGAATTACCGTCGTCGATAAAAAGCTACGGCTGGTGGCGTGGAATCAACGCTATCTCGAACTGTTTGAGTTTCCCGCTGGGCTGATTCAAGTGGGGCGGCCGATTGCGGATGTGATACGGCACAACGCGCAACACGGATTATGCGGCCCTGGTGACCCTGAGGATCACGTGCGGCGGCGGGTGTATCACCTTGAGCAAGGAACCAGACACACCTCGGCGCGTATTCGTCCTGATGGACGAGTTATTGAAGTGCAAGGAAACCCGATGCCGGGCGGCGGGTTTGTGATGAGCTTTAGCGACATCACCGTTTTTCGCGAAGCGGAGCAGGCATTAAAAGAGGCCAATGAAACCTTGGAAGAGCGCGTGCACCAACGAACCCTAGAGCTTGAAACCCTCAACAAACGCTTGGTGGCGGCAACTCAAAAATCAGACCAAGAATCGCAATCAAAATCGCGCTTTTTGGCCGCTGTCAGCCACGATTTAATGCAGCCGTTGAACGCTGCGCGCCTGTTTGCCTCTTCGCTCTCGGAGGTGGCCAAAGAGACGGAAGTGAAAACGTTGGCGGGTTATATAGAGAGTGCTCTGGGCGCGGCTGAAGATCTGATTGGTGATTTGCTGGATATTTCACGTTTAGAGTCCGGCAAGCTCGATGTGCATTCTCATAGCTTTGCTATTAATGATGTATTTTCGAATCTTAACGCTGAATTTAGCGCCTTAGCTAAGCAGCAAGGGATTGATTTTAAAGTGATCCCATCCTCGCTCTATGTGATGTCTGACCCTAAATTATTACGTCGCGTGGTACAAAACTTTCTCACTAACGCGTTTCGCTACAACCCTAAAGGTAAAGTGGTGCTGGGTGTACGCCGAGTGCGAGATCAGGTCAGGATTGATGTTTGGGATAATGGCATTGGTATCGAGCAAGATAAGCAGCAAGAAATCTTCGAAGAGTTTAACCGTGGTAGTCAAGTCCGTTCTGACCAAGGTTTGGGGCTCGGTTTAGCGATTTCAAAAGGCATTGCATATGTGCTGGGTCATGAAATTTCGATGCGCTCTTGGCATGGAAAAGGCAGCGTGTTTTCGCTCTCTTTGACGCGAGCTGAAGCTGTCAAACAGGCTCCGACCCTGGCGATAGAGCAAGGTATCCCATCTGATCTCAATCATCTGCGCGTACTGTGTGTGGACAACGAAGCTGATATTTTAGTCGGCATGAACGATCTGCTCGCAAGGTGGGGGTGTGATGTCAAAGTAGCAGCGGACTTACTGCAAAGCCTGAAAGCATTAGAAAACAATTGGTTGCCTGATGTTATTTTGTCGGATTACCGCTTAGATAATGGTCGCACTGGTTTAGAAGTGTTGCAGCAGTGCCGCTTGCGGCTTGGAGATAGCTTTGAAGGGGTCATCATCAGCGCTGATCGCACTGAAGAGATGATGGATGCGATTAAATCCAATGGCTTTAGCTTTATTCCCAAACCAATAAAACCACTCAAACTGCGCGCGCTGTTGAATCGAGTCAATTAAGCATGCAGCATAAAGCCGATGCGTGGGCATCGGCTTTATGGTTGTTATCACACTTCACTGCGGAGCGAACATCGAGCATGACGCTCGCAGGTGAAGATTAGTGGTCGTGAGCTTGCCCCGCGCCTTTCGGGAAGCGGATTGACTCCACCATTTCTTGCACTTCGGTTGGAACTTCTGCGGTAAATTTATTCACCACAATCGATACCACGAAGTTCAAACACATACCTAACGTACCAATGCCTTCAGGGCTGATACCAAACAACCAGTTATCTGGCGTGCTGGCTGCCGGGTTAATGAATTTGAAGTAGATGATGTAGGTTGCAGTAAAGATAATCCCTGCGACCATGCCCGCGATCGCGCCTTCTTTATTCATCTTCTTGTAGAAGATTCCCAAAATAATGGCCGGGAAGAAGGAGGCGGCTGCCAAGCCGAAGGCAAACGCCACCACCTGAGCCACAAAACCCGGTGGGTTAATGCCTAGGTAACCAGCACCCACAATCGCAATGATGGCGGCTAAGCGTGCGGCTAACAGCTCTTGTTTATCGGTCATGTTTGGTTTGAAGCCTTTCTTCAATAAGTCGTGAGAAATTGACGTCGAGATAACCAATAAAAGACCTGCAGCTGTCGAAAGCGCAGCAGCTAAACCCCCAGCTGCGAGCAAGCCAACCACCCAGTTTGGCAGTTTTGCCAGTTCAGGAGACGCCAATACGATGATGTCACGGTTAATGTTCATCTCGTTGCGCTCATCGCCAGAGTAGAACATACGACCGTCGTTGTTCTTATCTTTCCAGCTTACAAGGCCAGTATTCTCCCAGTTCTTAAACCAAGTAGGCGCGTCTGTTGCGGGTACGCCTTGCATGTCTGGGCCATTAATGGTCTCAATCATGTTCACGCGAGCAAAAGCGGCAACACCTGGCGCCGTGGTGTATAGCAAAGAGATGAACAGCAATGCCCAACCCGCTGAGATACGCGCATCACGCACTTTAGGCACAGTGAAGAAGCGAATAATGACGTGAGGAAGACCAGCAGTACCCACCATCAAGGCTGCGCAGATAAAGAACACGTCAACCGTGCTCTTGTTGCCTTCGGTATAAGCGGTGAAGCCGAGCTCTTGAGTTAAGCCATCGAGTTTATCGAGTAGGTAAACATCGGTACCGGTAATGGTTGAGCCCATACCAATTTGTGGCAGAGGGTTACCTGTCATCATGATCGAGGTGAAAATGGCGGGAACAAGGAAGGCGAAAATGAGCACGCAGAACTGTGCAACTTGCGTATAAGTGATGCCTTTCATGCCACCGAGTACCGCATAGAAGAACACGATCCCCATACCGATGACGATACCAACGTTAATATCCACTTCGAGGAAACGAGAGAATACCACGCCGACGCCGCGCATTTGCCCCGCAACATAAGTAAACGAGATAAAGATGGCGCAAAATACCGCCACCATGCGCGCGGTTTTTGAGTAGTATCGCTCACCGATAAAATCTGGCACGGTGAACTGGCCAAATTTACGCAAGTAAGGTGCAAGGCAAAGTGCCAATAACACATAGCCGCCTGTCCAGCCCATCAAGTACACGGTACCATCATAGCCAATGAACGAGATGATACCCGCCATTGAGATAAATGAAGCGGCTGACATCCAGTCCGCTGCGGTTGCCATGCCGTTGGCAACAGGGTGAACACCACCGCCAGCAACATAGAATTCACTGGTCGATCCTGCACGGGCCCAAATGGCAATGCCGATATAGAGTGCAAACGTAATACCGACCAGAATAAACGTCCAAGTTTGAATATCCATTTCGTAAACCTCTTAGTCTTCCTGCACGTTGTATTTCTTGTCGAGCGCATTCATGCGCACAACGTAAATAAAGATCAAGGCGACAAAGGTATAGATGGACCCTTGTTGTGCGAACCAGAACCCTAGTTTGAACCCGCCTAAATGAATCGTATTAAGTGCGTCGACGAAAAGAACGCCTGCACCATATGATACCAAGAACCACACTGCCAGCAGTGAGCCCATAATTCCCAAGTTTTCTTTCCAGTAGGCTTGAGCATGTTCGGTTGATTGGAACGCCATGACCTTCTCCTTCGGTTTGCATATCGTGGTGTTAATTTAATGTTACGAAATTAAGATAGCAGTGAAAGGGTGGTGGGTCTGTGCAACTTTAGTCGGGAGGTTGTTTTTTCCAATTCATTGTAACTAAATGAAATGCCTCAATTTAGAAGGTCTTTCTTATGTTGAATAAATGTTAAATTAGCCAAAAGTATAAGATCATAAGCTCTTGATTGGAAAATCGCTCATGGCGAGTTAACGATTTTTTATGTGGTTGGTTATTCATGCCGCGATAAAAACGATCAATGTTTACATAAAGTTGTCTTAAAAACGGATTAAACTAAGGCACAATGGAACGCGAATTTATGTTGGTTATTCAATCAATAACAATTAAATCAATAAGGAAGGAATATGGATGCAATCGCTATCAATGGTTTTTTTCTCGTAGGTGCTTTGCTGATTGCATTAAGTGTGTTGTTAAGTCCAGTCTCTTCTAAGTTAGGAATTCCTATTCTGCTCGTTTTTTTATTGGTGGGTATGTTGGCTGGGGAGGATGGCCCCGGTGGCATCTTATTTGATAATTATCCGATTGCTTATTTAGTCAGTAACTTAGCGCTTGCCATCATCTTATTGGATGGCGGCATGCGTACCCGTGTTGCCAGTTTTCGGATTGCCTTTTGGCCGTCAGTCTCGTTAGCGACGTTTGGGGTGGCGATCACCACCATTCTCACCGGCTTGATGGCGGCGTGGCTGTTTAATTTGGAATTGCTGCAAGGTATTTTGGTGGGAGCGATTGTTGGCTCAACCGATGCGGCGGCGGTTTTTTCCCTGCTTAAAGGGAGAAGCTTGAATGAGCGCGTCGGTTCAACGTTAGAGATTGAATCGGGCACTAACGATCCAATGGCGGTGTTTTTAACCGTGACATTAATTGCGGTTCTGGGTAGCCAAGGCGATGATCTCAGCGCAGGATTCTTGCTGCTGAGTTTTATCCAGCAATTTGGCCTCGGGGCTTTATTTGGATTAGCCGGAGGTTGGCTGCTCTGGAAGCTGATTAATAGCAATCAACTTCCAGAAGGGCTCTATTCCATTTTGGCCATCAGTGGCGGTTTGATTATCTTTGCGCTGTCCAATTCACTCGGCGGCAGTGGTATTTTATCCATCTACTTGACGGGTTTATTGCTGGGCAATAAACCGACTCGTTGCCGCTATTCCATTTTGAACGTACTGGATGGGATGACGTGGCTTAGCCAAATTGGTATGTTCTTGGTGCTTGGGTTATTGGTCACTCCTTCTGAATTGCTGACCATTGCGGTGCCGGGCTTTGCGCTCGCTTTTGGTATGATTTTGTTTGCGCGCCCCATTTCTGTATGGATTGGTTTATTGCCATTCAAAGCATTTACTGCGCGTGAAAAGTGGTTTATCTCTTGGGTTGGACTGCGCGGCGCTGTACCCATTATTTTAGCGGTTTTCCCAATGATGGCCGGTTTGCCGAATGCGCAGCTCTATTTCAACTTAGCCTTCTTCGTGGTGATGGTGTCGCTAGTGGTACAAGGGGGAACCTTGATGAAAGCGGCCGCTTTGGCTCGCGTTGAACTACCGCCCAAACCTGAGCCAATTTCACGTACCGGTGTTGAGATATACCCGTGCAGCGAATGGGAAATGTTGGTCTATAAACTCAAGCAAGATAAATGGTGTATTGGTGAGCCATTACGCAACCTCTCTATGCCTGAAGGAACACGTATTACCGCCGTGTTTCGTGATGAACAACTGCTTCACCCATCGGGCAGCACCAAGTTGCAAGAGGGCGATGTCTTGTGCGTGTTAGCACAGGAGAAAGATCTCGAATCACTGAGCAACCTATTCAGTGAAGCGCCAGAAAAAGCCTCGTTAGAGCGCTTCTTTGGTGACTTCTTTTTGGATGTGGATGCAAAACTCGTTGATGTCGCAGCCTATTATGGTTTGACGATTGAGCACCTCAATCAAGAGATGACGCTCAACGATTTGCTGATCCAAGAGCTCGGAGCCACCCAAGTATTGGGTGACCATTTTGAATGGCAAGGTCTGTATCTGGTCGTGGCAGACGTGGCCGATTGGCAAGCAACCAAAGTCGGTTTGCGATTACCTTTAGAAGAGACGTTAGATGAAGCGAGCGAGTAGCCGACTACTCGCCCAACTCATTGAGTAAAATTACTGCTTGGGTACGGTTTTTAACCCCAAGTTTACGGAAAATAGCCGTCATGTGCGCTTTGATGGTTGCCTCAGAAACATTAAGCTCATAGGCGATTTGTTTGTTGAGTAGTCCATCAGAGAGCATGCCTAATACTTTGTATTGTTGTGGGGTTAAGGCGGCAATTTTCTTGGTTAAATCATTGCATGCGGCGTGATTGGCAATTAGCCCTTCAGGGAAAAATGGGTCACCGGCTAGGACTTGATTGAGCGCCGAGATCAGCGCGCGCATGTCACTCGATTTAGGAATAAAACCAAAGGCACCGTGGCTTTTTACTTGCGCTACCACCGAAGGTTCTTCACTGGCTGAAATCACCACAATCGGTAAATCAGGGTATTCGGCTCGCAAGTGAATGAGCCCTGACATCCCATTTGCGCCTGGCATTTTGAGATCCAACAGCAGCAAATCCACATCGCTCTGTTTGGTTAATAAGGCTAACAGGGCATCTAGCGAATCCGCTTCCAATAAATTGGCACCGCTTATCGCCATATGCACTGATTGAAATAGCGCATTGCGAAACAGAGGGTGGTCGTCAGCAATGATGATGGTGTAGGTCGAATCCATGACGTTTTACACTTTTAGCAATGTCGTTAAATCGATTATTGACCGCGATCTCTCGCTGAACAATCTTTATACGCTAAAAGTCTGAACTGTATCCACTTTTTGTCTGATACTTAGTAGTGACTGAGCCTGATCTGAGAGTGGTGCATGCCAAGCGGTTCGAGAAGAAGTGATGGCGTTCACGCGCTATTATTGCCGACGGTTGCAATGGCTTGCTCAAACAGTCGGCAATAATCGGTAAACCTTAAAGCTGGTGGGCGGTGAGGTGCGCTAAAAAGCGATCGGCTGGCATAAAACCGCTGATACGTGCGTTTGAAACGCGTTCACCTTGCGCATTCCAAAAATCAATCGTCGGTAACCCTAGCACGTTCATCGCCTTGAGTAGCTCAATATCTTGTGGCTGATTTTTGGTGACGTCCGCTTGCAATAGCACAAAGTTTTGCAGTTTCTGCGCGACCTCTTGCTGATGGAAAGTGTACTTTTCAAACTCTTTACATGCCACGCACCAGTCGGCGTAGAAATCGAGCATGACGGGTTTACCTGCTAATTTGGCTTGGCTCAACTGCAAGTTGAGCTCGGCAATATTATTCACCCGAATGAACTCGACATGGCTACGGCTTGCTAGGTTGGTTTGTTCTGGCTTAAACCACACATCCAGTGCGGGTTGCGCTGAAGCAAACAGACCCAATACCGCAATAATGCCAACCATGCTCTGTTTCCAGCCACCAAACGGCAAGCTGTTTTTACAATGATAAAGCCAACCAAACGCGACGATCCCAAGCGCGGACCAGAGCGCCGTTGACCACACTGGTGGCAATAAGCGTTCAAGTAAGAAGATCGGCGCAGCCAGTAAAATAAAGCCAAATAGTGTTTTGACTCTCTCCATCCAGCCACCGGCTTTAGGGAGTAGTTTGTTACCAAACACGGCGACCAAAATCAGCGGAATCCCCATGCCCATTGCTAAGGCATACAGTGCAATCGCCCCCGTGAATAGGTCGCCACTTTGCGCGACATACAGCAGCGCGCCAGAGAGAGGCGCGGTGGTGCACGGTGAGCAAACCAAACCGGAAATCGCGCCCATGGCAAACACGCCAAGACTGTTCCCGCCTTGCTGCTTATTACTCAGGCTGCTTAGCCACGTCTGCACTTTGCTTGGCAGTTGTAAGGTATAAACGCCAAACATCGACAGGGCGAGTAGCACAAATAGGGTACTGAGGCCAATCAGTACATAAGGGTGCTGCATCGCGGCTTGAAATTGTAACCCAGCCGAAGCGACGACTAGGCCAAGCACGGTATAAGTGAGCGCCATACCTTGCACGTAAATAAACGATAAAATCAACGCGCGCCGTGGTGAAAGTTGGCCACGGCCAAGCACGATACTGGTGAGGATCGGGTACATAGGGAGTACACAAGGGGTAAAGGCGAGGCCAACGCCAAGTGCTAAAAAGAGCAGCGGTGTCCACCAAGAATCGGCGAGGCGGCTTGCTAGCCCGTCTTGTTCAGCCACGGGCGCTTTTGGCGAATCTGTTTTGCTTTTCGCTACATTGGCCGCCGTGTTGTTGTCAGAGCGAGTATCGCTTGCCACAGCTTGAAGGTCGATAATTCGCGTTTCTGGTGGATAGCAAAAGCCCGCTTTTGCACACCCTTGGTACTGGATAATTAATTTGGCGTTCGCTGCTGCACTGAGGAGCGGTACGTCGACAAACAGTGGCTCAGTATAAATCTTCACATCACCAAAAAATTCATCGTGATATGGCTGACCATCGAGCATCTCGATTTCACCAAGCTGTGCATTTTCGGCGCTGATACTGATCCGATTTTGGTAGAGGTAATAGCCCTGCTTGACCTGCCAATCTAAGAAAATCTGCTTACCTTGCTGCTCGGCATGAAAAGGAAACGCTTGGTCAACTGGGACAAATTGATTGTCGGCTGAGGCCAAACCGAGGTTGTTACCACTATTGAATGGATTGTCATTGCCGAAGACCGCCAACGCAGGTTGGGAAAGTGTCAGCAGAGCTAGCAGTACAAAGGAAAAGAGTAGGCGCATACAAAAATCGAGTCTTCATTAGGTGAGTGTCATCTTAACCCAATCAGACCGCTTTTCGGCGCAATAAGTTTCACAGTGATGGAAAAATCGTCGCTGATGAGGCAGTGAAGCGAGAAAAGCCAAGTGAGGTTGTGGAGCTCACTTGGCTGGGCGATGGGGGTTAAGCGACACCTAGGCGAGTTTTCACCACCGCTTCACACGCTTCAATATTATTGATGTCTTTGGGAATAATAAGCACAGTGTCATTACCACCGACTGTTCCTAAAATCTCAGTGTGGGGATCAATATCAACCAATCGCGCGACCAATTGAGCACTTCCAGGATGAGTTTTCACCACCACAGTGGATTGATTGTGAGTGATAAACTCAATTTGTGAGGCGATAGATGACTCAACACGCACTGGCGCGGTTTCGACCGTAATGCAGTACACTTTTTTGCCGCACGCATTTTGCACTTTCACCACACCAAGTTGGGAAAGCAAGCGTGACACAGTGGATTGGCTAATGCCCTCATAGCCGAGCTCTATTAGCCTGAGTCGTAGCTCATTTTGGTTAGCAAAACTTTGTTGTTGTAGGATTTTTTTACAAGCGGAAGCTAACGTTTTGTCATCGGTTTGCATTGCGCCGTGGGGGATTTTTCTGTTCACGGGCGGTTCCTTTTATACACGCTACTGCGTCTGGGGTATCGGTGATCCTTACCATGCCAGCACACTCCCAAAGCCATAGAGTGTGAGTTCACGTTATGTTTAACGCCAATGGCGCAACGGTTGAGCATTGCTCTTTCCCCTCTATAAGTGGTGGGGGATTATTATTGATGCTTGTAGCTTAACATTAATCAATGTGTCGCTTTTTGCGGGGGATCACCAAATAATAAACTAGATTACCGATTGATTTTTGGCGTTTTATGTTGATTTGATGGAATAATATGCACGGAAATATGCAAGATTCGTAAGTTGGTCCAGCGCCGAGTTAGGACGCTGGAGGCTGACAGGGCTGTAAACGCGATGGATGCGCGCTTAGTGCTGTTTTAGCAACGTTCAGTCATGATTTCGCGCGAGAATACTTTCTCACAATAGTGGCATTTGAGATGCACATTCTCTTGTTTGAGTTGCACTTTAAAGCGGCTCTCGACAGGCTCGCCATGAGAGATGCAGTTGCTGTTTGGGCAACGAAATACGCTGTCAATTCTCTCTGGCAAAGTGAGGGTCAGTTTGTTGACCACTTTATACTCTTCAATTTGATTGACGGTGGCTTTCGGGGCATACAGTGCTAATTGGTTCGCTTGCTCTTTGGTGAGATAAAGGTTTTCTATTTTAATCAGATCTTTATTACCTAACGCAGAAGAGGGTAGGTTTAGGCCAATCGTCACACGTTGATTGGTTTCATTTAACTTAAACAAAGAGAGAATTTTGATCCCAAGGTTGGCAGGGATATGGTCAATCACGCTACCGTTACGAATCGCTTCAACTTGTAATTGGGTCTCTTTTACCATGATTTTATCTCCTACTTATAAGGTTGGGTTAAGAACAAGGGCTAATAAAGCTTCACGCGCATAAACGCCGTTTTCGGCTTGTTGGAAATAGTAGGCGTAAGGTGTTTTATCGACATCGGTGGTGATTTCATCGACCCGAGGCAGTGGGTGCAGCACTTTTAAATTGTGGCGCGCTTCTTTTAATGTTTCTGCGGTTAAGATGTAAGCCGATTTCATATGTGCGTATTCGGATGCATCAAAGCGCTCTTTTTGTACGCGCGTCATGTACAGCACATCCAGTTCAGGCACGACCTCTTCAATGCTGGCGTGCAAACTAAACGCAATGCCAGCCTCTGAGAGCTCTTCGCAAATGTAATCTGGCATCGCCAGCACTTCTGGGGCGATAAAAAAGAAACGTACATTGTTGAATTTCGATAAGGCTTGGGTGAGCGAATGGACGGTGCGGCCATATTTTAAGTCGCCGACGAACGCGACGTTAAGGTTATCGAGCCTGCCTTGCGTTTCATAAATGGAAAACAGATCGAGCAAGGTTTGAGTTGGATGTTGGTTAGCTCCATCACCACCGTTGACTACGGGGACGCCGTTGGAAAACTCAGAGGCTAAACGTGCAGCGCCTTCTTGTGGGTGGCGCATAACAAATGCATCGACATAAGAGGAAATAACTTGCACCGAGTCAGCTAAGGTTTCCCCTTTCTTGGCAAGTGACGTATTGCCGCCATTATCAAAACCAATCACTGTGCCGCCTAGGCGCTGCACTGCCGTTTCAAACGACAAACGGGTACGTGTAGAAGGTTCAAAGAAGCAGCTTGCTACTACTTTATTTTTGAGAAGTTCAGGGTTTGGTTCCGCTTTAAGCCTTGTTGCAGTTTCAACAATCAGCTCCAGTTCCGCGCGGCTCAGTTCTGGAATGGAAATGATGTGCTTGTTAAATAACGAATGCGCCATAACGTGTCTTCCCTCTGTATGGTTCGCTTTGGCTACTAGCCTTTGCGAAATTTTGCTTAAAAAAAAGCCCCCTAAAATAGGAGGCTTCAATAACGTTCAGAACAGAAAAACAAAACAGCTAACTCGACCGGCGCCGGGTGTAATGGATGGCGTTGATGGGGAGTGCTGCGGTTCATTTTCTGCTCCGTTTAGACAAATTGCGAAGGATTATACGGACAAAAAACACGCTGGCAATACTCTTTGGAAAATATCCAGAAAATGGATTTTTATGCGAAATTAGCTTGATTTCGATGTTATTTACTACGCGTTTACAGCTAAAGCATAAGCGCGATTTGTGAGTGTTATTGACTGAAAAAAATGCGAGCTTTATTCAAGCTCGCATCGATTCAACATCAAAGAGATGAAGTAGACGATTCATCGCCTACATTCATTATCTACTATTCGTTACCTAAGTTAGTTACCCTAAGTTAGTTACCTAAGGTGGCCACCATCACGGCTTTGATGGTGTGCATGCGGTTTTCAGCTTCATCGAACACGATGGAATGCTCAGATTCAATCACTTCATCGGTCACTTCAACGCCTTTGGCAAGCACTGGGTAGTTTTTCGCAAGCTCTTTGCCAACGGTGGTATCTTCGCCGTGGAATGCAGGCAAGCAGTGCATGAATTTCACATGTGGGTTACCAGTAGCTTTTAACATCGCCATGTTCACTTGGTAAGGCAGCATCAATTCAATGCGCTCTGCCCATGCTTCTTTCGCTTCGCCCATCGATACCCAAACATCGGTGTAAAGGAAATCACAGCCTTGAACGCCTTCTTGAACATCATCTGTAAGCGTAATTTTCGCGCCTGTTTGCTTTGCAATAGTGCGACATTCCGCGACTAATTCTTCGGTTGGCCAGAACGCTTTTGGTGCAACAAGGCGAATGTCCATGCCCATTTTCGCAGCGCCCACCATCAAGGAGTTACCCATGTTGTTGCGTGCATCACCGAGGTAGGCAAATTTCATTTCATGGAGGCGTTTGCCACGGCCATGTTCGATCATGGTAAGGAAATCAGCCAGAATTTGTGTTGGGTGGAATTCGTCAGTTAAGCCGTTCCATACTGGTACGCCAGCGTAGGCACCAAGCTCTTCAACGATCTCTTGACCAAAGCCGCGATATTCGATGCCGTCATACATGCGGCCTAAGACGCGCGCGGTATCTTTCATCGACTCTTTGTGGCCAATTTGTGAACCTGATGGGCCTAAGTAGGAGACTTGAGCACCTTGGTCAAACGCCGCTACTTCGAATGCACAGCGAGTGCGAGTTGAGGTTTTTTCAAAGATAAGTGCAATGTTTTTGCCTTTGAGACGAGGCTGCTCATAACCGTTGTATTTGGCTTTTTTCAGCTCAAGTGATAGATCCAATAGGTGCTGGATTTCGCGTGGAGTGAAATCAAGAAGTTTTAGAAAGTTACGATTGCGTAAGTTAAAAGCCATGATCTTTTCCTCATTTGCAACGCTTGCTTCTGATGAGAGGGTGGAAGAAAGCGTTACTATTTGTTTAAAGTTAAAAACAGTTGTTTAAAGTTAAAAACAGATTCGGTTTATAAAATAGATTTTAAAAACAATGTGTTAGTCACGCGTAATGTTGGTGCCTGCTGTGCCTTCTAAGATGCGTAGGCCATCTTCTAACGCGCCGATCCCAACGACTTTCCCGCCTTGTTGAATGAATTCGCACGAGGCTTCAATTTTTGGCCCCATAGAACCAGCATCAAATTGATAGTTGGCAAGCTCGCTTGGCGTTGTGCTGCGCAGCGCATGTTGGGTTGGTTTACCCCAATCAAGGTAAACGGCGTCAGCATCGGTCAAAATGAGCAGCGCGTCGGCGTTCAATTGTTTGGCAAGAAAGGCAGCAGACATGTCTTTATCGATCACTGCTTCTACACCGACTAATTTGCCGTTTTCACGTTTGACTGGAATACCGCCACCACCAGTGCAAATCACTAAATGACCGGCACTGATAAGCTGGGAAATCGCATCATGTTCGACGATGCCTATCGGTTGAGGGCTCGGAACCACACGGCGGAAGTATTGGCCGTCGGGCTTGACTGTCCAGTGGTATTTCTCAGCCAATTCACGCGCTTCTGCTTCTTGATAAACTGGGCCAATCGGTTTTGTTGGGTTGGCAAAGGCAGGGTCTTTCGGGTCGACCATCATTTGGGTCAACATGCACGAAATGTTGCGTTCAGGCAGCATGTTTTTGAACTCTTGCATCAACATGTAGCCAATCATCCCTTGAGTTTCACTGCCCAATACGTCGAGTGGGTACGGCGCTACTTTTTTGTATTCGAGACCTTGTAGTGCCAGCAGGCCAACTTGAGGGCCATTGCCATGCACCAGCACCACGTTATAGTGTTTTGCTATTTCGGAAATGGTTTTGACTGCAATTTCAATGTTGCGACGTTGAACATCTGCTTCTAATGGCTGACCACGACGAAGTAGCGCGTTTCCACCTAATGCAACAACAACAGTTTGTTTGCTCATAATTCTATCTCTTCTAAGGTGGGTTGAGGCGTGCAGAGGAAATTTGCCTCAACCCATTTGATTAACCTAAGGGCTAGATACCGTCACGCTCAATTGGGCAGCTCATGCAGCGTGCGCCGCCACGGCCACGGCCCAATTCGTCACCAGGAATAGACAGAACAGTGATGCCTGCTTTGTCGTATTTTTCATTGGTATAGGTGTTGCCTTCATAGCCAATCACTACGCCAGGTTTGACGGTTAGGACATTGTTTGCATCGTTCCACTGTTCACGTTCTGCGTTGAAGTTGTCACCGCCCGTTGTGATTAGGTTGAGCTTGTCAACGCCAAGTGCTTTTTCGATGGCGGTAACGAAGTAACCTTCTTCTTTCACGTTCACGGCACCAGACTCATCGCCTGTGAGGCTCCAGCATTTCACATCTTTGCGTACTACTTCTGGGTAAACAGAGAAGGTGTCTTCACGCATGTGTGTCATGACGGTATCTAAGTGCATGCAAGAGCGGTGTTTTGGTAGTTCCATCGCAATGATTTGCTTCGCTTGGCCATGTTTAAATAGGCCCGCAGCTAAGTGTTCAACACCTTGCGCTGTGGTGCGCTCAGACATACCAATCAGTACTGCACCTTTGCCAATCACAAGAACGTCGCCACCTTCAATGGTTGAATTATCGTAATTAATGCTCTCGTCATCACCGAAGTATTTAATGAAGTCTTGGCCCGCAAAGCTTGGATGCCAGCGGTAAATCGCACGCACATGGTTGGTTTCACGTTGACGTGCAGGTTTTGCCATCGGGTTGATTGACACGCCACCGTATACCCAGCAAGACGTATCGCGAGTAAAGAGATGGTTTGGCAGTGGTTCAATGATGAAATCGGTTGGTGCATGCAAGCCTTGCATCATTGAAGAGGATTTCATTGGCATTTCAGCGTAAGACAAACCACCTGTCAGGATTTTTGCCAATTCAAGGTTTGGCAGATCGCTGAGGTAGCAGCGCACGTCATTCGCAAATGTTTTGCCAAGGCGGTAATCCGATACTTGTTGAGTAAGCAGCCACTCTTTTGCGACGGGAACCGCTAGCGTGTCGGCTAATAGATCGGTCAGCAGTAAAACTTCAACACCTTGGTCACGTAGCGTTTGTGTGAATGCATCATGCTCTTTCCCCGCACGCTCTACGGCCAATACATCATCAAACAAAAGGTCGTGACAGTTGGATGGTGTTAAGTGAGTGAGTGAGCGTCTTGGGCGGTGAACAAGAACTCGACGTAATTGACCAATTTCAGAACCAACATATAACTTACTCATAATAGTATCTCTCTTAATTTATATGCATTTATGCCGTTATATTTTTGACATTAAATTCAACTTGTTCTGGATAAATACATAATTATTTCTGTAGGGAATTCAGTATGAATTTATTCATTCACTTCTTTGTTCTGCAATTAATATTACCCTTGGTCTGTATATGTTCTTAGAGGTCCATCACAGAATGATTTATATTGAAATTCGGCGAAAATAATAGTTTTTTAACAATGTTTATGCAGTGTTTATATTGTGAGTGTTATATTTATTACTGCTTTTTTTATGGATGTTCATTCAATTTAAGTCTCACGCAGCACTACTCCATATAGGATCGGTATTTTGGTTGGGAGTTTTATGCACCAAAAACCCATCGATAATTCATCGAATGGGTTAAGAATATGCACTTGAAAAGGGTATATAGTTGAATGTGAGTCGAAGAAATGGGCTGTGTTAACATAACTTTCTTAATAAAACTTGATCTCACGCAGGCTTTCTAATGTAGATGTTTTGTCTGAATGGGCGTAATAGAGGACGGAAAATAAGAGATGACATAGCAGGCGATCTGAATTTGGTGATAAAGGAATATAGGCCGCGTTTTATTTAGTCACCAAAAGTGGTTATTTATCCCAGCCGATTGCTATAAAAAATAGCCATCAAAACTAATGGTTATCTAACGACGTTGAAAGCCATCATTTCCTGATTTGGCTAACCGTATCATGTTTAGAACTGGGTAGCTGCGCGGCCAATGAGCCTAAGTCGGCCTGCCAATAAAAAAGCCGCAATCATGCGGCTTTTAAAGGGTGTGACGCGGTTTTCACCTACGACATATCGTTCATCAGTTTGGCGCTATAGCATCGCACCTAGGCTGAGAGATAGCATAATGAATACGCACAATATGCCTAACAGTGGTGCGACCCATTTCACCCAGCGAACATAAGGTACGCGAGCAATCGCTAAGCCGCCCATCACTACCGCAGAGGTTGGCGTGATGAGGTTGACTATCCCTGAAGCCGATTGGTAAGCCGTGACGACAAGGTCGCGACCAACGCCTGCAAAGTCAGCCAATGGAGCCATGATGGGCATGGTTAATACCGCAAGGCCAGAAGATGAAGGTACAAGGAAAGAGAGAAGAATTTCCAGTAAATACATTACGTTAATAAAAATGACGGATGAAAGGCCAGTAACCATTTGCTCGGCTGAGAACAAAATAGTGTCGGTGATCATCCCGCGGTCCATGATCACCACAATGCCGCGTGCGATACCAATGATCAGCGCTACGCCTAATAGGTCTCGTGCACCATCAATAAAGCTGGTGGTGAATTCCTCTTCACTCATACGAGCAATTAAACCGATAATGATGGTTGCGCCCAAGAACATGGCTGAGATCTCAGCCATCCACCATCCAGCAACAGATACACCATAAATCATCACGCCAAAAGCGGCCGCGAAAATGGTCAAAATAACTTTGCGGGTGGCGGTGAATTCGAGTTTCTCTCCACTTTGGTTGCCAAGGAAGTGAGCTTTGTTCTCTTCGTACTTATCGTACACAATCGATTTACTTTGATCCGCTTGCACCATTTTCGCGTAGCGCATCACGTACAGCACACAGATAACCCAACCGACAGCTAACATTGCTAAGCGCAACATGATGCCATCAGTAAACGGAATGCCCGCTGCGTTGGCCGCAATTACGGTGGCAAACGGGTTGATAGTGGAGCCCAGCGTACCGATACCCGCGCCAAGCAGTACGGTAGCGGCGGCAACCAGTGGGTCAAAACGAGCGGCCATCATCACAGGTACGAGTAAGGTGTAGAAAGGTAAGGATTCTTCCGCCATACCGTAAATCGTACCGCCTGCGGCAAACAGCGCCATCAGGATGGGTATCATCAACTCTTCACGCCCTTCAAGCCGCGCTGTTACGCGTTCAATGCCCGCATCAATCGCACCTGTTTTGGTCACTAGGCCCAAAAAGCCACCAATGACCAAAATGAACAGAGACACGTCAATCGCGGCAGCTTCGTAGCTGTTGTGGTCATAAAAGCCGTCAATCGGTGCCATCAACACATCGATCACCCCTTGTGGGTTACCTTCTGCGTGTTGATAAGTTCCCGCAATAGGCACTTCTTTGCCCAGTTCTTCATTCATGGTGCGCTGATACTGACCGGCAGGCACAATCCAGGTTAAAAGGGCCACAAGAGCAATTAGAATGAAAAGGATGGTGTAAGCGGAAGGAAACTTAAAGTTAGCAAAGAAGCCACCTTTAGGTTCCGTGGATACAGTTTGGGTTGTCATAGCGATCTCCTTACACTCAGAGAACAACGAGATTCTGAGTGTGTTCAGCGGCTAATGTTCTTCAGTCTTCCAGCCCATTAAAATATTATCTACTAGGGGTGAAAGAATAAAAAGTTATTGGAACTTCAATTAAATACGTTAAATGAAAAGTTTTAATTATTATTAAGTGAACATAAATGCTCACTTGCTCAGATATCTGTATAAATTCTAAGGTGAGTTTTAAAGCGTAACTTTGTCTTGCTTCACAAAACAATAGTACCGAGTTACACACCATTTTTTTAGGGAATTTAATTTAGGGTAATTGAGTGTAAATAATGGAATTATATTCTTACGCTTTTTATTCGAAGACATGGAGATAGGCGGATAATCGCTGTAGGGTAAATATATTGAAATTTTATTCATTAAGCTGAATGAGTGAAGAGAAGTAATTATTTATTGCTTTATTGATATGTATCAATATTTTATACGTAACAAATAAAAAGGGAGCCAAAGCTCCCTTATAACAATAGTAGAGATTACATCAAAATATTGGAGAACAACAAACCAAAACCAATACTAAACACCATGCTTAACAAGCCTGGGAGCATAAAGCTGTGGTTGAAAATATACTTACCAATACGAGTGGTACCAGTCCGGTCAAAGTCGATAGATGCGATGATAGGGCCGTAGTTTGGAATGAAGAAGTAACCGTTAACGGCAACGAAAACCGCAATAATAATGGCTGGTGGTAAACCCAAGGTTATTGCAACAGGGACTAACACGGCTGTTGTTGCGCCTTGGCTATTGACCATCACCGACAGAGCAAATAACGCGAACGCGAATGTCCATGGCGCGACTTCGACTAAGCCAGAGACCGCTTCTTTGACCATGGCACCATGGCCGGCAATGAAGGTGTCACCTAGCCAAGCGATGCCGAAGATCGCCACGATAGCACGCATACCTGCATGGAATACGGAACCTTGGCTGATGGCGTTGCCGTCAGGCTTGCACAGTAAAATGATCAGCGCCGCGATAGACAGCATCACGATTTCAATCGTGTGCGCCATCCCCATGGCTGAGCCGTTAAATTGTGGGCGCAAGTTAGGTAATGCACCCATGACCACTACGATAATGGCACCGAATAAAAACAGCCCGACCGATTTTTTCGCTTGTGGCGTGATTTGAATATCAGCAATCGATACTTCTTGTTCCATCTCCGCGCGAAATTCTGGGTCTTGCAAGCGACGTTGATATTCTGGGTCGTCTTTCAGTTCAACACCGATTTTATTGACGAATAAGCACGCGCAAGCCAAACCAAGAATGGTACTTGGGATGGTGATCATTAATACATCCGTTAGCGTGATGCCTTGTGGTTCTAAGAAGGCGACTAACGCCACGACGGCGGCCGCAATTGGGCTAGCTACAATCGCAAATTGTGACGCGATCACCGCCATACCTAAAGGGCGTTCTGGACGAATACCACTGCGACGGCTCACTTCAGCAATAACGGGCAGTACTGAATAGGCCACGTGGCCTGTACCAGCCATCATTGTAAAAAAGTAAGTTACCAAAGGGGCGATGAAAGTGATGTGGCGAGGGTTTTTATGCAAAATGTTAGTGGCAATTTTGATCAAATAATCTAAACCGCCAGCCGCTTGCATTGAGGCTGCTGCTGCAACCACGGCCATGATCATCAACATCACATCAATCGGTGGGCTGGTTGGTTGCATGCCAAATCCAAAGCTCAGTACAGCAAGGCCAATACCGCCCATCACACCAAGCCCAATACCACCAATCCTTGCACCAATTAGGATACATCCTAATACGATAAGGAACTCAATTAAGAACATCTTATACTCCTAAAGATAATGAAAAATAGGGTCATTCTACAGGTTCAGCGATATTGAACGGTATGCTTTGCGCCATGATGTAACGCAATTTTTTCTCACTTAATAACTTGCAGAAAGTAAAAAGGCTCTGAATCAGAGCCTTTTTTGATTATTCGTAGCGTTTCGCTTTGTACTGAGGGCGCATAAAGTTTTCGACGGACAAGATGTCATCGAGCTCTTCGGCGGTGAGTAAGCCTCGCTCAAGCACCACCTCACGTACGCTCTTACCCGTTTCCGCACAAATTTTACCCACGATGTCACCTTCATGGTGGCCAATATATGGGTTAAGGTAAGTCACGATACCGATAGAGTTGAATACGTAAGCTTCACACACTTCTTTATTGACAGTGATGCCGTCAACACACTTGTCACGAAGGTTTATGCAGGCGTTTGAAAGAATTTCAATTGACTCAAACATGCTTTGTGCAATCACAGGTTCCATCACGTTTAGCTGTAATTGGCCACCTTCTGCGGCAAAGGAAATAGTGTTGTCGTTACCAAGTACTTTAAAGCACACTTGGTTGACCACTTCAGGCACCACAGGGTTTACTTTTGCAGGCATGATGGAAGACCCAGCTTGCAGTTCAGGTAGGTTCAACTCGTTTAGACCCGCGCGAGGGCCCGATGAAAGAAGACGCAAGTCATTACAGATTTTAGAGAGTTTCACAGCAAGGCGTTTTAGCGCGCCGTGCGCCATAACATAAGCACCGCAGTCAGAGGTTGCTTCAATTAAATCTTCCGCTGGTACCACAGCTAAGCCAGTCACCGCAGCAAGGTGTTTCACTGCCGCCGCTTGATATCCCGGCGCCGCATTCAGGCCAGTACCGATCGCTGTTGCGCCAAGGTTGATCTCAAGCAGCAGTTTAGAGGTGTACTCTAGGTTGCGGATCTCTTCATTAATGGTGACCGCCCAAGCGCGGAACTCTTGACCGACGGTCATCGGTACGGCGTCTTGCAATTGAGTTCGACCCATTTTCAAAATGCCAGAGAACTCTTGGCTTTTTAGCTCAAACGCACCTTTTAGATAGGCAATAGAATCAATCAGTTTCAGGATGCTGTTGTATACCGCAATGCGGAAACCAGTAGGGTAAGCACAGTTGGTTGATTGGCTTTTATTAACGTGGTCATTGGGGTTGATGAACTCGTACTGACCTTTTTCTTTACCCATCAATTCCAGAGCAAGGTTTGCGATCACTTCGTTGGTGTTCATATTGACAGAAGTACCGGCGCCGCCTTGGTATACGTCTGACGGAAATTGATCCATGCACTTACCTGTTTCTAGGATCAAGTCACACGCTTGGAGGATGTAATTAGCCACTTGGCTTGGAATGACGCCGAGCTCTTTGTTGGCTAGCGTGGCGGCTTTTTTGGTCATCACCATACCGCGTACAAATTCAGGCACATCAGAAATGGTTGATTTTGAAATATTAAAGTTTTCGATAGCGCGCAGCGTATGAATGCCGTAATACGCGTCAGCAGGAACGTGACGTTGACCTAATAGATCTTCTTCGATACGAGTGGCCGAGTTAGCTGTAGCAGCTGTCGTTTCTGATAGGGTAGCCATAACAGGATCCTTAGAGAATTATTCTGATAATTAGTGAAATTATTAGCCATTTCTGCAGTTTAAGAATCCATTCGTCAGAATTTTAGGCTGGAAAATCCGTCCTGACTTCTGTGGCACATCATACTCAACCTAGATTTAAAAAATAGTAAGTGGATCACCTTTTAGGTCAATATTTTATGAAAATTTGATACGCACTCACATGCGTTATTTTTAGGTTTTAAAAACAGTTATCGCGTTGATAAAGAGTTGTGATGCCGGCGGTTGGATTTGTCTGTGTGGTATGAGACTTGTTCAGGTTTTGTTAGCAAAATGAGCGAGTGAATGGATTTCAGATAGAGCCAATATTCGGTTTATTTTAAGATAGACACTGGCTCTATTTAGTCATTTAGGCTGTGAGGCCGTGCTCTTTGATTGAGCGTTGAGTGTTGTAGTCGCCTGTGGTTGACGGTAAGGTGAGAGCAATAAACAAAGGAGGGCGTGTGTTTCCAATCTTACTTCTGGCTTTTATTTTTGTGCCAATCATTGAAATTGGTCTCTTTATCCAAGTAGGCAGCTTGCTAGGTATGTGGCCAACTATCGCCTTGGTGCTGATTACGGCATTTGTTGGTGCATCATTGGTTCGTAGTCAAGGGATACAAACTTTACTTAGCGTTCAACACCGTTTGCACCAAGGTGAGCTACCTGCGCAGCAAATTATTGAGGGCGTGATGCTGGCGGTGGCGGGTGTGCTACTTTTAGTACCGGGTTTTTTGACCGATGCACTTGGTATGGTGGTGTTATTGCCTGCGCCTCGGGCTTTGCTTGCCAACTATTTGATGAATAAAGTGGTGGTGAATGGTGTATCAGGCCGTTTTCAGGCGCAGTTTGATGATAGCCGTCATAACAAAGCCCCATTTGATCGTGACTTTGAACCATCTGAAACGGGAAAAACCTTCGAAGGTGAATTTGAACGTAAAGATGATGAACATAATAGGTTGAAATAAAAGACTTTTTATGGTGTTTCTTACTCTATTGTTTTGAGTTGTAAAAATTAAATGCCGAAATAGATTGCTTAGTGCAACGTTAGCGAATATAGTTACCTCGCTCTGTTGTTCAGGGGTTATTAATGAAACAAAAAATAAAAGTAAAAGTAAATTCTCAGAATCCCATCGTAAAAGTTGATGTCCTCAGTGTTTCCCTTACCTTATTAGTAACATTAAATAATTCAATCTATCAGTGCATTGCGCATAAGCGCGATAACTTTATGAATTTAAATAAAAGGGACACATTATGTCTAACAAAACAACTGGTTCTGTAAAATGGTTTAACGAAACTAAAGGTTTCGGCTTCCTTACTCAAGATAACGGCGGCGCTGACGTGTTCGTACACTTCAATGCAATCGCTTCTGACGGTTTCAAAACTCTAATTGAAGGCCAAAAAGTGTCTTTCAATGTAGAAAACGGTCAAAAAGGCCTACAAGCAGCTCAAGTAACTGTTCTGTAATCTAGCCTAATATCTAGAATTAATAAAAAGGTCGCCTAGGCGGCCTTTTTGCTATTTGGTGATTTATCTTCCTACCGTTTTAGAACACTAGCGCTGTTATTGCGCACCTTCAAAGCCCATTTGACGCCACGCTTCAAACGCAATAATAGCGACCGCATTCGAGAGATTTAAACTGCGAGCTTCTGCCATCATCGGAATACGAATACGTTGTGTCATCGGTAGGCTTTCGATGACTTGCGCTGGTAATCCACGAGTTTCTGGGCCAAACATCAACACATCTCCTTTTTGAAACTGCGCATCGACGTGGTGCCCCGTGGTTTTAGTGGTACAAGCAAAAATCCGGTACGTTTCGCGCTCTGCATTGAGGTAGTCCATAAAGGCATCCAAGTTGGCATGACGCGTTACGCGCGCTAAATCGTGGTAATCAAGCCCTGCGCGGCGCACTTTCTTCTCTTCTAGATCAAAACCTAGCGGTTCAATAAGATGCAAATTAGCGCCGCAATTGGCACACAAGCGAATAATATTTCCGGTATTAGGGGCGATTTCAGGTTCGTAAAGTGCGATATCAAACATGGTATAGCTGCTCTTAAAGAGTGTGGGCCGGAAGTATAAGGTGACGAGCCTATTGAGTACAAGTCACCCGTTATTTGGCGATATAGGCATAAGTGGAATTTAACTATCCAATGGGAGCGTGAATTGTACTTTTAACCCACCTAATTGGCTGCGACTTGCGTGAATCGTACCGCTGTGTTGACGAATGGCACTTTCGGTGATGGCTAAACCTAACCCTGTACCACCACTGTGCCTATCACGCGCAGTGGAAACACGATAAAAGGGGCGGAAAATATCGTCTAACTCGTTTTCGGGAACGCCTTCACCATTGTCTTCCACGCAAACCGATAGTCTGCCTTTTTCGACCGAAAAGGTAATATTGATTTCATCTTTGCCATAGTAAATGGCGTTACGCACAATGTTTTCCAATGCGCTCATCAGCAGTTTTGGTGTACCGGAAATCGTGTGCGGTGGAATCGCATTATAGGTGAGTCTTTTTTCCATCTGCTCCGCCTCAAATTGGGCATCACTCAATAATTCCTCCCATAAACTGGATAGCGGTTGAGTTTCTCGGCTGAGATGGCTATTGGTTTGCATACGCGAAAGCGTCAGAAGTTCACCGATCATCTGCTCTAAACGCTGTGCTTCGGTGTCGATCCGCTCCAATTCTGAGCTGCTACCTTGTTTTCGAGTGGCAAGTGCATTGGCCATTCTCAGTCGCGTTAAAGGGGAGCGCAGTTCGTGTGAAATATCCGACAGCAATCGCTGCTGGCCAGAAATCATCTGATTGACGGCTTCTACCATTTGGTTAAAGCTTTTTCCTGCTTGGCGAAATTCACTGGTGCCTTTTTCTAAGCTTGGGTCGACCACAAATTCGCCGCGAGCGACTCGTTTGGCGGCTTGCTCGAGGCGGCTGGCGGGTTGACTCAATGCCCATGCGAGCCATAAGAGTAGTGGTGTACTGACGAGCATCACGGCAAGCAGTAGACCGAACGGACGGTCGAATAGTTGCAATAAGAACGGAGGGGGCTCATTCCAGCGAATACCGACAAACATGAGTAGATCTTGCTTAGCAAGGGTAATTGGCAATGGACCTGAAATCATATAACGGCCATAGAGCTTCTGTTGTGGCTTATCAATGGATTCAATGCTGGTCACGAAATTTTGGAGTGCTTTAAACTTAAAGTCGGCTTGAGTTTTGGTGGTGAGGATTGTGCCATCTGGCGTTGTGATAAAGAATTGTGGAGTGCCGTTCTTCTCGCGCATGTGCCCTTCACCACGCTTGTTGCTGCTACTTTCTAAACGAAAGAGGATGCGTGTGAGTTCATGCTCATCTTTAAACATACTCTCTATTTTCTGTTTTAAGTGTGTAAGACGTTGGTATTCATCGCTAGGTATATCACGTGTTTTACGAGGATCAAGGTGCGGCAGTGCTAATACTGCGATCAGCACCAGCAGCATCGTAAACCAAAAAATGGCAAAAATTCTGCCATAAAGGCTGTTGATTTTAGGTAGGCGCATTAATCCTCCAGAATCATGAGGTAGCCACGACCACGCAGCGTTTTAATCCGTGATTTACCATCGACACGCTCAGGTAATTTCTTGCGTAAATTCGAGACGTGCATATCAATCGCGCGGTCAAAGGCCGCCAACCGTTTTCCTAGAACATCAAGGCTGAGCGCTTCTTTAGTTAAGGTTTCGCCTGGGTTTTGCACAAAATGAGTCAGCAAGGCAAATTCCGTGGTGGTAAGGTCCAGCAATTGCCCTTGGCAATAGGCTTCCTGCTTGCTGGGGTATACTTGAATATCTTGGCACTCAATGACTTCATTATGTTTGGTGCCATTGCTGGTTTGGGTTCGGCGCAAAATCGCGCGAATGCGTGCCAGCAGCTCTCGGTCACTGAAAGGCTTCGGTAAATAGTCATCCGCGCCGAGTTCTAGACCGATGACGCGATCGATCTCCTCTCCTTTGGCGGTGAGCATTAATACCGGGGTATGCCAGTTTTCACGTAACTTTTTCAGCGTTTCCATCCCATTAAGCTTAGGCATCATTACATCGAGTAAGACAAGATCAATGCGATCATGAATGGCCGCGAGCCCGCTCTCTCCATCATTCGCTTCAGAGACATCGAAGCCTTCATAGCTCAAGACTTCTTTTAGTAAGCTGGTGAGCTCAGTATCATCATCAATCAGAAGAATATGCGCCATGTGTCGCCTCGTCGTTGGGGAAGTTATGGGTACAGTTTACTGCGAAATAGGCAAGATATTCAGTGAGCGGTAAGCTCTTTACGATTCTTTACGCTCACTATACGTTGCTTTACCGTACAGGCCCTATTCTACACTCAAGCGCTGTGAATACAGCTTGTTAGAATCCACTTAGTGAAGGAATAGATGATGAAAATGGCAAAAAAATTAGTACTTGCGGCGGTGATACTTCCTCTGACTCTTAGCACAGCAAGCGTCTTTGCATTTGGTGGTAAAGAGCAGCATAAAGGTCCAAATGATGAGTGTGGCGGTTTTGATCGCGGCATGATGCAGCAGCTTGATTTGACGTCTGATCAACAAGCAAAGCTGAAAGGAATGCGTGAGGCGAATCGCGAAGCGATGAAGGGTGAGCACAAAGGTCAACGCCAAGAGAAAATGAAAGCGCACCATGACAAAGTACAGGCTCTCGTGCTCGCTGAGAACTTTGATGCGGCAGCGGCAAATGAACTAGCCAAAGAGATGGTCGATCAACAGGTCGCTCACCGTGTCAAGATGCTAGAAAAACGTCATGACATGATGAGTGTGCTAACTCCGGAACAAAAAGCAAAACTGCAAACGCTACAACAAGATCGCATGCAGAAGTGCATGGAAAATGGTCCTAAGTACATGAAAAAAAATAGCTAGTCATTGATAACCGCTAATCATTGATAACAGGCCTCGGGTGAGGCCTGTTCATTTTTGTGTCATATTCATTCTTAATTTGAGAGGGTATACTACCTGCTCATTCTCAAGCTGATTTTAGTGATATGAAACAAGAATACGCACGCCTTGTTACGCTTGCTGCCTGGACAGCAACCCTTGTAGCCTCATTGTTGCTGATAGTAAAAGTGATCGCTTGGTGGGTTACTGGCTCGGTCAGCCTACTCGCATCCTTGATTGATTCCTTACTTGATATTGCCGCTTCCGTGGTCAATTTAATTGTGGTGCGTTACGCACTGCAGCCCGCAGATAAAGAGCACGCCTTTGGTCATGGTAAGGCGGAATCGCTTGCGGCTCTTGCCCAAGCGATGTTCATTTCAGGCTCGGCCTGTTTTCTTATCCTCAATGGGGTTGACCGTTTTTTCCGCCCACACGAATTAACTTCTCCTGAATATGGCGTTTATGTCAGCCTGTTTGCAATGCTAGTGACTTTTGGCTTAGTGTTGTTCCAAAAGCATGTGGTGAAAAAAACGGGCAGCCAAGCCATTGCCGCGGATTCATTGCATTACCAAACCGATCTGTTCATGAATGCGGCGATTATGATCGCGCTTATATTGAGCTGGTTTGGCTTTAAACAGGCCGATGCCATCTTTGCGATCGGCATTGGCGTTTATATTCTTTACAGCGCTTTTCGTATGGTGCAAGAGGCCATTCAGACCTTATTGGATCGTAAGTTACCTGATGAAGAATTGAAGCAAATCCGCACAGAATGTCTTTCTGTAGCTGGTGTGTTGGGTGTGCATCAATTAAGAACTCGCATGTCTGGACCTGTAAGATTCATTCAATTACATCTGGAACTAGATGACAATATCCGCTTGATTGAGGCGCATCGCATTTCCGATGAGGTGGAAGATAAGCTACTCGAGGCTTTCCCGGGAGCTGATGTATTAATCCACCAAGATCCTTATTCTGTGGTGTTTGGACCAGAAAAAAAGCAAAAATCACAAGGGTGGTAGCGACAAAAACGCGCTTATTAACTATCTTTTTAAGAACAATAAATAAGCCTGATTCTGATATGAATCAACAAAGCATTAACTCAAAACTGTAATACTCTTACATAAGTAGCAAACTTACATAATTTCGTGCAAATAACAGTAGTATTCCTCTTTAGGAAAGGTAACATTATGCACAGATTAGAAAGATTTTGCTGTCGGTTTTATCGCTAACGGACAGCGTAAAAAATTAGTATTAAGTTCCCAAAAAATCGAGGGTGAGCATGATTAAGAAGATCGGTGTTTTGACTAGTGGCGGTGACGCACCTGGCATGAACGCAGCAATCCGTGGTGTTGTTCGTACGGCACTCGGTGCTGATTTGGAAGTATTTGGTATTTACGATGGCTACCTTGGTCTTTATGAAGATCGCATTAAAAAATTGGATCGTTCAAGCGTTTCTGACGTTATCAATAAAGGTGGTACTTTCCTAGGTTCTGCGCGTTTCCCTGAATTTCGTGAAGTCGCAGTACGTGAAAAAGCGATCGAAAACCTAAGAAAGCATGGTATTGATGCTTTAGTTGTCATCGGCGGTGACGGTTCTTACATGGGTGCGAAAAAGCTGACCGAAATGGGTTTTCCATGCGTTGGTTTACCAGGCACGATTGATAACGACATTGCTGGTACCGATTACACCATTGGCTACTTAACGGCATTGAATACGGTTATCGATGCGATTGACCGCTTACGTGATACTTCCTCTTCTCATCAACGTATTTCTATTGTTGAAATTATGGGTCGTCATTGCGGTGATTTGACTCTGATGTCGGCGATTGCAGGCGGTTGTGAATACATCATCACCCCTGAAACTGGCCTGAATATGGAGCAACTGATTGCAAATGTTCAAGACGGTATTAAGAAAGGTAAGAAACACGCCATTATTGCACTGACTGAGTTGATGATGGATGCTAACCAACTGGCGAAAGAAATTGAAAAAGCAACGGGACGTGAAACTCGCGCTACCGTGCTGGGTCATATTCAACGCGGTGGTCGCCCGACGGCGTTTGACCGTGTTCTTGCGTCACGCATGGGTAATTTTGCAGTACATTTACTGCTTGATGGCCACGGTGGTCGTTGTGTTGGTATTCAGAAAGAGCAGTTGGTTCACCACGATATTATCGACGCAATTGAAAATATGAAGCGTCCAGTTCGCACTGATTTGTATAAAGTGGCTGAAGAGCTGTTTTAACCACTTCTTCCATCTCGGTATAAAGTGAGTAAATAAAAAAGACCGCATTGTGCGGTCTTTTTTGTCTCTCTATGCTTTGTCGTTAAAATAAAACAGAGCAAAGCACTGGCGGATTACAAAATGATCGCGCGCACTTCTGGGTCTTTGCGCTCTAAGTAGTGAATTGACTTAATGCGGCGAATGGTACGACAGCGGCCACGAATTAATAGCGTTTCTGTGGTGGCGATGTTGCCTTTGCGGGTAATACCTTCCAGCAGATCCCCTTTGGTGATACCAGTAGCTGAGAAAATGACGTTATCACTGCGGGCCATCTCTTCCATTTTAAGCACTACGCCAGCTTCGACACCCATTTCCGCGCAGCGAGCTAACTCTTTTGCACCGTAAATGCGGTTTTCTTCCGTATCGCCTTTGACTTCATGACGTGGTAGTAGACGGCCATGCATGTCACCATCTAGAGCTCGGATGACCGCGGCTGAAACCACTCCTTCAGGTGCACCGCCTATGCAGTACATCACGTCGACTTCACTATCAGGCATGCAAGTTAGGATCGAGGCGGCGACATCGCCATCTGGCACAGCAAACACGCGAACACCCATCTCTTGCATCTGCGCTATGGTGGCATCATGGCGAGGTTTCGCTAAGGTGATCACCACTAGAGTGTCTAATGGTTTATTCAGCGCGGCGGCGATATTTTCTAAATTCTCTTTTAAAGGCTTATTGAGGTCAATGCACCCTTTAGCGCCGGGGCCAACCACCAACTTTTCCATGTACATATCAGGTGCTTTAAGGAAGCTGCCTTTTTCGCCAGCCGCCAAAACAGCCAATGCGTTTGACTGGCCCATTGCCGTCATGCGCGTACCTTCAATAGGATCCACTGCGATATCAACCGCATCGCCACCAAGGCCAACAAGCTCGCCAATGTAGAGCATTGGAGCATCGTCAATTTCGCCTTCACCGATTACAATTTCACCTTGGATGTCGGTTTTATTGAGTAGGTTGCGCATGACTTCTACCGCTGCGCCATCGGCCGCATTTTTATCACCTCGGCCAAGCCATTTGTAACCTGCCAGTGCGGCACCTTCAGTGACTCGAGAGAATGCCATTGCTAAATCGCGTTTCATGCTAGCTCCAAAGAAAAGGGAATAGGAAATTTCGGCGGGAATTTTAGCATATCAAATAGTAAACGTTTGCTTTTTTAGTTCACAAGGGTTGCACTTGATCAAAGCTAAGCGTCAAATTGAGTGAATCTATCGCCAGATAAGGTGTTTTCCGGCCTAGCTTTAGCGCTTAAGTGAGCTTGCGGTTAAGTTGAGCCGATTTTTTAGCCAAATAGCGAGAAAATTTGCATATAGTGAGTGTTTCTGAGCGCTGTGCTGAGTAGAATGAACCAATAAGTGAAATTTTGTTCACCTCAACCGAATAACTAAGGGTATGCACCATGTCTTTTGAAGTATTAGAACTACTAGAAGCAAAAATTCAAACCGCAGTTGACACCATCGCACTTCTACAAATGGAAGTGGAAGAGCTTAAAGAAGAGAAACAGCAGCTCGTGAATGAAGCGAATGAGCTAAAAGTAGCGCGTGAAGAGCTTGAGCAAAAAGCGCAACAAATGGAGCAAGAGCAGAATGCATGGCAAGATCGTATTCGTAGCTTACTTGGTAAAATGGACGACGTGGAATAATCTGCTCGCTTAAGTGATACCACAACGCCGATATCAAGTCGGCGTTACTTTTAATCAATCATCGCGTTTTATCACGAACAACATTTACTAATAATAGCGTTATGAGTGCAGAGAAAGTTTATGCTTTCGGTCTTACGCCCAACGTATGGCACAATGCGTAGGTCATTTCAGCGCGATTGAGCGTATAGAAATGGAAGTCTTTGACACCTTCACGGCTTAAAATGCGAACCATGTCAATTGCTTGGCTTGCACCCACGAGCTGGCGTGTGGTTGGGTCATCATCTAATCCATTAAATTGTTTCGCCATCCATCCGGGGACTTTAACGTTGTTTTGCGCGGCAAAGCGAGAAGCTTGTTTAAAGTTTGATACCGGTAGAATGCCCGGTACAATTTCAGCATCAATACCAGCAGCTACGCAGCGGTCGCGAAATCGTAAGTAGCTTTCAACATCAAAAAAGAATTGAGTAATTGCGCGGTTTGCACCTGCATCAATTTTGCGTTTTAGATTGACCAGATCGGATTGCGCGCTTTTCGCTTCAGGGTGGACTTCTGGAAATGCCGCGACAGAAATATCAAAATCATGGCGAGATTTGAGTAGAGTCACTAAGTCGGAAGCATATATTTCTGGTTTGCCGCCACCAGCGGGAATATCGCCACGCAGTGCAACTATGTTCTGGATGCCGTTGTGCCAGTAGTCATCGGCAATCTGAATCAGCTCATCGCGAGAGGCATCGATGCAAGTGAGGTGCGGTGCTGCAATAAGGCCAGTTTGATCTTTAATCTCTTTAATGATCGAATGGGTGCGGTCGCGCTCGCCAGAGTTTGCTCCGTAAGTCACAGAAACAAATTTAGGTTGTAGGGTTTTTAAACGGTGAACGGAATTCCACAATGTCTCTTCCATTTGCGCTGAGCTGGGTGGAAAAAACTCAAATGAGACATTGATATTATCTGATAGCTCAGCCACGTTCTGGTTGAGTGCATCAATATGACCGGCGTGCGTGTATCCCATTTTATTTCTCCCTGTGGCGTTCTTCCGCCAATCTATCATTCCTTAAGTTGACGTTTAGACGTCTATATGTCCACAGAATGTATTGAATAGCATTTAATGTCAACACTGTAATTATGAATATTATTCATGTTGATTGTGAGTGACCTTCAAGTCATGCTCAACCTCGGTATGCATGACCTAATATCATCCTTTCGCAGTTAAATTAAGGAGCCTAGTGGCTAATGCCAGTCAGTTAAGCTGACTGGCTTTCTTTTTGTTGGGGTATTTCTTTGCCTTTGGTTTTATTGCTCTCGGATATATCCGCTCTTCTCGTTTAATGGGCAAGACATGGTGTATCGCCTCCTCTTGCAAGTGTGTAATGCGCTTAGGGATTGTTCCCGCTGACTCCAACCAGAACCCCAAAATTACGTGAATGATAGAGTGAGCACACGTTGTGAAGCTCAGTTGGTTGGGGTAGATGCCAGGCACTGCTTTAGCCATGTTAACCATCTGATATCTAATAATGTTATAGCTAAGCAATAAACCCCATAGTTCTTGTTTTACCATCTCTGGCTTCTTACTTCTCAGTGTGAACTCGTTGTTCAGAAGTGAAGACTTCATTTCCCGATATCCCACTTCGATTTCCCATCTATGACTGTAAAGCTCTGCTATTTCCACTGGCGGATAACGACGATGATCAGTCATCGAGGTCAAGATACTCACTTCTTTCCCTTTGATAGTTTTCTTTATCAGGCGGACTTCGATGGCTTCAGGTAGTGACGGAGACTTCTTTCTCGCTTGAGGCGTTGTCTTGAGTTCGACAATCCGATCATTGCGACCCAGCTTTCTGACTTCAGTAAATTGAGTATTCTTGCGCATTGGCATTAGCCAATGCCTTTCAGTCCCTGTATTTGCCCAGCGATGAAGAAGACTAAGAGAGTAAAAACCTCTGTCGAACATGGTGAGGCTGTAGTCTGGTGTTGTTTCAATCAACTGTTCCGCCAATATCATCTCATTGGTTTTGTAACTCGCGAAAGCACTGGCGACCAGCATGTGACTGGTCAACTCCATCTGGCAAACCATACGCACCTGAGGAAAGCTACCTTCACCATTCTGATTTGACGCAGATTGAAATGCATCGCGGTTTTCCTTGGTGTCTGGCGTTCGCCATACCACGCCATCGACAGCGAGGAGTTTTAATCCACACCAAGTCGGATGGTCAGCGGTTTCATTCCATAAGCTCTGGCTTTGATGGAATACTTCTTTCATGGCATCAGCCCCGAGCCGTTGTCTTGCTTGAACGATAGCACTCGGGGCAACCAGACTTCGTTTCCCGGGCAACATTAATTGTGCTTTGGAGACAATTGACCACAAAGGCTCTTGTCGGTAAAGCGACATAGCAACGACCGCCCAAACGGCCATGTCGAGAGGGATACGACGTTTACGAATAGTCGCCACACCGGAAGCTTCTAAGCATTGGTTGATGAAATCATGGCAAAGAATGTCACTGAGTTTTCCAAGCTGTTCAGTATTGGGGGCATAACGATTGGCGAGTGTTAGGGCTGTAGTTAATTGCAAAATAAAAGGCTCAAAGTTTTAGAAACTTAGAGCCTTTATAAGCCATCTGCAGGATCGTTCAACTGATCATTTATCTCTTAACTGATCGGCATTAGCCTAGTGGCCCCTTAATCTGGAATAAGCTGGAGTGTTACAGCAAGCTTGACAGCAAGTTGAGGTCCGATTGGATAGCTCCTGCTGTCACTTCTCTACCAGCGCCCGGGCCACGAATCACTAACGGGTTATCGCGATACCATTTACTCTCGATAGCAAAAATGTTGTCACAAGGTAAAAGGTTAGCCAAAGCGTGTTCACGCTCTAAAGCTTCAACCCCCACCGTTGCTTTGCCATTTTTCTCAAGCCTTGCGACATAGCGTAGCACTTTATCTTCACGTTGTGCTTTGGTTAGTCTCTCTGCTAATTTTTCACTCAGCAGTTGGCCTTTGTCTAAAAAGTCATCCAGTGAGAGGTGCTTGAGCTCATCAGGAACCAGTGATTCAACTTTGACATTTTCCGGTTCGATATGTAATCCCGCTTCACGGGCTAGGATCACCAGTTTGCGCATTACGTCTGAACCATCCAGATCGCTGCGCGGGTCAGGCTCGGTAAGTCCTTGTTGCCATGCTAAATCGACCAGTTCGCTAAACGGTATTGAGCCGTCGAATTGCTGAAATAACCAAGATAAAGTGCCAGAGAAAATACCAGAGAGGGCGACGATTTCATCACCGCTTTCACGCAAATCACGTACCGTGTGGTTAATGGGTAAGCCTGCGCCAACCGTCGCGTTGTAGAGCCAATGGCGGCTAATTTTCGCGAACGCTTCTTTTATTTGGTGGTAATCGACGCTAGAGGAAGAGCCCGCGACTTTATTCGCTGAGATGAGGTGCACCCCATTTTCAGCAATGCTGAGATAGTGATCAGCCAGTTCTTTGCTTGCGGTTACATCGAGCACAACCGCTTCGTCATATCCTTGAATATTGCTTAATCGCTGTAGCCAAGCCATTCCTTCACTGGCAATCGCTTCATCGTCAAAATGCTTTAAAACCGATGCTGCATCAATCCCTTGCCCATCAAACCAATAGGTTTGGCTATCGACCACCGCGACCAACTCGAAGTTCATGCCATGGCGTTTTTCTAACTCTGATTTTTGTTCAGCAAAGAGTTTTAACCAACTCGAACCAATGTTGCCTTTGCCACATAGTGCCAGTGCGACCCGTTTTTGCGCCTGAAATAGTTGGTTATGCATACCCACCACTAAGGGGGTGATCGGCGTTTTACGCAGTACTGCGACTAAACTCAGCCCAGATTCGGCTTCACAGATAAACTCGATCGGTGATGAACGTAGCTGTTGATAAAAGCCGTAGCAGTGATTGGGGTTTTTCGTCACTCCCGCACCCACGGCACCGACTAATGAAAAGCCTTCTTTGAGTTTAATTTCTGCTTCAAAAGCGGCATCTTGCAGATGGGCTAGGGCTCCACCTGAAATCTCAGCAGTATAGGCAAGGCGCAGTTGGTGTTGATCGGCTTGAGTATCGAAAGCTAGCGGTTCGAGTTGAGCACGACGCAAGCTGCGTAGTACATCATTTTGTAGGCGCTGGAAGTCATGCCCGTGAGCAAAATTAAGCTCAATCAACAGCACATCATCAAGTGAAGTAATGATTTTGGCACCGCGTCCCGATGCCAATACACGCTCAATACGAGTCGATCCTGCTTCGGGTTGATAACTGCAGCGCAAGTGCAAATCCATGGTGCTTTGCGCCACGGGCTGCAAAGTTCGGCTGTGCAATACTGGGGCGGCAAGGCGCGCTAACTCGTTGGTTTCGTCCAAACGCAGTAGCGGCAGTAAACAGGCATCACTAACAATGCGCGGGTCGGCGCTATAAACACCGGCCACATCACTCCAAATCGTTACTCGGTTTACTTCCGCAAGTGCGCCGATCATAGTGGCGGAGTAATCGGAACCATTGCGCCCAAGTAGCACAGTATCACCTTGTTCACTGCGAGCCATAAAGCCTGTGATGATCACTCGGTGATGCGCGTGTTGTGCCAAAATTTCTTTCAGCAAAGGGTAGGAGCGAGCGCGATCTACTTCCGGTTGTGTGCCTGCTTGCGCGCGAAGAAATTCGCGGGCGTCTTGTGCCACAGCCGCAAGATTATGTTGATTGAGTAACGCCGCCAATAAGCGTGATGACCACACTTCACCATGGCCAAGTACCGCCGCTTGTTGAGCTGGCGATAGGGGCGCGCAAAGCTGACCCAAGGTGCGAATTTCGTTGGTGAGTAAAGTGATGAGCGGTTGCGCTGCATCTTCATCGAGCAGCGCGTTGATTAAATCGATTTGGTACTGACGGACCGATTGCAAGTTCTCATGAGCTACTCGGCCATCTTTATTGAGAGCGTCGAGAAATTCGATTAAACGATTGGTGGTTTTTCCTGCGGCAGAAACCACCACCAAATCATCAGCTTGAGAATACTCTTTTAAGATATTAACGACCCGTTTGTAGCATTCAGGATCGGCAAGGCTGCTACCGCCAAACTTGTGCAATTGACGTAGGGCAGTCATTAATAGGCCTCCTTCGCTTTAGCAAAGGCTTGAGCGAGATCGTCAATCAAATCTTGGGCATCTTCTAAGCCGACCGATAGGCGTAATAGCTGCTGTGAAACACCGGCTTCGGCCAACGCTTCTTCGCCCATCGCTCGGTGAGTCATCGAAGCGGGGTGGCAGATTAAGCTCTCCACGCCTCCTAATGATTCTGCCAGTGAGAATAATGTTAACTGAGAGACAAAATATTTGAGCTGTTCAAAGCTGCCCGCAAACTCAAAACTTAGCATAGATCCAAAGCCAGATTGCTGCTTTTTCGCTATCTCATGGCCAGGATGCTCTGGCAAACTCGGGTGATAAATGACCTTTACTAAGGCTTCGCTTTGCAGATAGTCCAAAATGGCACGTGAGCTTTCCTCATGGACGCGCATTCTTGCGCCTAAGGTACGAATGCCACGCAGCGTCATATAGCTATCAAAAGGGGTTCCCGTTGAGCCAAGGCAGTTGCCCCACCATGCTAGCTCTTCAGCGTGCTGCTCTGTTTTGGTGATAACAACTCCGCCAATCACATCGGAGTGGCCATTGATGAATTTGGTGGTGGAGTGGATGACAAAATCTGCGCCCAACTCTAATGGTTTTTGGAAGACTGGCGTTAAGAAGGTGTTGTCAACCGCCACTAATGCACCGACGGCGTGTGCTTGTTGGCAAATATCAGCAATATCTACCACGCGAACTAATGGGTTGGATGGGGTTTCAATGAGTACCAATTTGGGTTTTTTCGCCAAAGCGGCTTGCAAAGCGTTTGGATCGGATTGATCAATAAAGAGTGTCTTAAAATCGCCTTTTTTGGCACGCGTATTAAACAGGCGATATGTGCCACCGTAACAGTCATGCGGGGCCACAATCAGATCATCAGGACTTAAAAAGGCGGAAACCCATAGATTCAGCGCCGAAGTGCCACAGTTAGTGACCACCGCGCCTTGACCCGATTCGAGTTCAAACAATGCTTTTTCGAGCAGACCTCGATTTGGGTTGCCAGAGCGTGTGTAATCGTATTTAGGCACTTCACCAAACGCAGGAAAGCTATAATTTGTCGAAAGATAAATTGGAGGCACAACAGCATGATATTGAGAGTCGGATTCAATACCGGTTCTAACGGCGATGGTGGCTGGCTTGCGAGTGGTCATGACGGTTTCCTTACTTAATTAAACTCAATAAACTGACTTTTATTGAGGGGTTCCTGCTTTATCTGGGGACAACGAAATGGCAACGTCCATTGTCTCGAGTATTAGCTATATCCGATAGTGCGTGAGATTGCTATCCCCTTTCTAACTTGAAGTGGCTGCGATGTTGGCTAGGTTCACCTACTTCAATCACATAGTCTGGCTTCCTTGACTTGCCGCTCTGCTGAAATTTCAAGTATTTCGGGTATCTCTTTGTCGATAATGGCACACTTTACTGAACTCAAAAGAAGACGTCAATATATCTAGACGTCTATATGTCTTTGCTTGTGGCGGTAAATCCCGCTAAAATCCAACTTTCAAATTTTTAACGACCAATTACGATAACGAAGGTGCGCAATGGCAGACTGGAATGGGGAATACATTAGCCCATATGCTGAACATGGGAAGAAGAGTGAGCAAGTCAAAAAAATCACCGTTTCAATCCCATTGAAAGTGTTGAAAGTATTAACTGATGAGCGCACTCGCCGTCAAATCAATAACTTACGCCACGCAACGAACAGTGAGCTGCTGTGTGAAGCCTTCTTGCATGCTTATACCGGTCAACCTTTACCGACCGACGAAGATTTGAGAAAAGATCGTCCAGACGATATTCCGACGGAAGCAAAAGCATTAATGACCGCCATGGGCATTGAATTTGAAGCGTATGATGATGAAGAAGTGTAGCGCGTAATTGCGGTACAACGAGATAAAATCGAGAGGATACTGGGTAAGTTGCCATTGTGACTTTGGCTCTGTGTCTCAGAATATAAAAAAACCGCTGAAAGTCAGCGGTTTTTTTTCGAGCGAGGCATTTAGCCGCTCAAGCTTGTGATTATTCTTGCATGTAATTGACAGGCATCTCGATTCGAGCGACGCCAGAGTCAACCGCTGCTTGAGCAACCGCTTTAGCAACACGAGGCAGTAGGCGTGGGTCCATCGGTTTTGGAATGATGTATTCAGGGCCGAAACTTAACGCTTTTACGCCTGCAGCTTTCAACACTTCAGCCGGCACTTCTTCTTTAGCCAGTTCACGTATCGCCTCAACTGCGGCTAGCTTCATTTGGTCATTAATTTCACTAGCACGGACATCCAAAGCGCCACGGAAAATAAATGGGAAGCACAACACGTTGTTGACTTGGTTTGGATAATCGCTACGGCCTGTGCCGAGAATTAAATCGTCACGTACTGCGCGTGCGAGTTCCGGTTTAATTTCTGGATCCGGATTTGAGCAAGCAAATACGATCGGTTTATCGGCCATTAATTTTAGCGCTTCGGCAGGCAGCAGGTTGGGGCCTGACACACCTAGGAATAAGTCAGCGCCTTCAATCACATCTTCCAGTGTGCGTTTGTCGGTGTTATTAGCAAACAACTGCTTATATTCATTAATGTCATCGCGACGAGTATGAATCACACCTTTGCGATCAAGCATGTAGATTTTTTCACGCATTGCGCCGCACTTAATCAATAGTTCCATGCAAGCGGTGGCTGCTGCGCCAGCGCCAAGACAGACGATAGTGCATTCGTTGAGTTTCTTGCCTTGCAGTTCAATCGCATTGAGCATGCCAGCGGCGGTAACAATCGCAGTGCCGTGTTGATCGTCATGGAAAACAGGCACATTACAGCGTTCGATCAAACGGCGTTCAATCTCAAAGCAATCTGGTGCTTTGATATCTTCTAAGTTGATGCCGCCAAAGGTGTCGGCGATGTTGGCAACCGTATCGACAAATTCATCGATTGTGCGGTGTTTTACTTCAATATCAATTGAATCAAGTCCAGCAAAGCGTTTAAACAGTAGCGCTTTTCCTTCCATGACGGGCTTGGAAGCCATCGGACCTAAGTTACCTAAACCAAGAATAGCCGTGCCGTTTGAGATCACAGCGACGGTGTTGCCTTTCGCAGTGTATTTATAAACGTTGTCGATGTTCTGTGCTATTTCACGAACCGGTTCTGCTACGCCCGGGCTGTAAGCTAGAGCAAGGTCTTCAGCCGAGTCGGCAGGCTTAGTTAATGAAATGGCAATTTTACCCGCGGTTGGGTAAGCATGGTAATCGAGTGCGCGTTGGCGAAATTGTTCTTCTGCCGTTAATTCTTGGTGAGTGTCATCAGACATAGGTATAAGTGCTCGTGTTGGATTGGAAAAGGTCCATAATTCTAATGGATGTCGCTCAAACTTCCTAGGCGGGAACCTGACGTGCTTCATCAAAAAATGGAGAAAATGTCGCAGATAAGACCAGTGCGTACTGACAACTATACAAAAAATGCCAACAAAAAAGGATGCCGAAGCATCCTTTTTTAATTTTCTAGCAAAAAAGAGATTATTTGCTAGAAAGAGCACCGAAACGCTTGTTGAAGCGATCTACACGGCCGCCAGTATCAACGATACGTTGCTTACCAGTGTAGAATGGGTGACATTTGTCACACACGTCTAGGTGGATAGAATCTTTGCCTAGCGTTGAGCTGAACTCGAAAGAGTTGCCGCAAGAACAAGTCGCGCTAACTGCTTTGTACTCTGGATGGATACCAGCTTTCATGGGATAACCTCAAATTGGGCCGCGTCGCTATCCGAATCGAAGCCGGACACCACACGTAGTTAATAAAAAAATGTTGATACCGCTGACTGCTTAACATCAAGCAAGAAGCCATATCATCAAGGCGCGATATATTAATGAATCCTCTTCAGTGGATCAAGCCATTTCGCCGCTATTTTCGCCACATTTTTGTCCAATGACGACGCTCGAATTTCGGTGACGCATCCAGTAGACTGTCTTTTCACATTTTTTGTAGAACGAACGGTCGATTATGCGCCCCACCATTGCACGCGTTGCCTTACCTGTCCCATTGGATAAGCAGTTTGATTATCAGATCCCAAGTCATCTGTTTCCGATTGTTGGTGGACGAGTGTCGGTGCCATTTGGTCGGCAAACTCTGGTGGGTATAGTCACCGCTATAGTCAGTGAGTCTGAGTTTTCAGTCGATCAATTAAAGCCGCTAAAAGCGGTGCTCGATAGCCAGCCAGTCTGGCCAGAGAAACTCTATCAATTGCTGTTATGGTGTAGCCAATTTTATCAATACCCATTAGGCGACACGTTATTTAATGCATTGCCTGGCGCATTACGCAAAGGGAAAGCGGCCGATTTTTCGACCTTAGTGGAGTGGCAACTGACGCCCAGTGGGCGCGATCAACTCATGCAAGGATTCGGGCGAGCGGTAAAGCAAGCCAAAGTGATGACGATGCTTGAGTCTGGCGCTGTGCCCCATCAACTGTTTATTGATGAAGAGGTAGGTAGCAGCGTACTCAAAACCTTACAAGAGAAAGGCTGGATAGAATCACTGGAAAAACGGCCGACACTGACGGCTTGGCCGCAGAATGTTGAAGCGGATGTGGAAAAGCCCAAGCTCAACCAAGAACAAGCGATCGCGATTGCTTCAATTAATAGCCATCACCATTTCGCATGCTATTTACTTGAAGGGGTCACCGGTTCAGGGAAAACCGAAGTTTATTTAAACCTGATTAAACCCGTTTTAGAAAAGGGCCGCCAGGCATTGGTACTGGTGCCTGAGATCGGTCTAACACCACAAACCATTAACCGCTTTCGTAAGCGATTTAATGTGCCAGTTGCCGTGGTCCACTCGGGGCTCAATGAAACCGAGCGCCTCAACGCGTGGTTAGCGGCGCGTGATAATATTGCGGGCATTATTATTGGTACTCGCTCAGCGCTACTAACGCCTTTTGCAGACCTAGGTATCATCATTGTTGATGAAGAGCACGACGCTTCGTATAAACAGCAAGATAGCCTACGCTACCATGCAAGAGATGTCGCGGTAATGCGTGCAAATCTTGAGCAGATCCCGATTGTGCTCGGTTCCGCCACTCCAGCATTAGAAACGTTGCATAATGCATTGAGCGGCAAATATCATCACTTAAGCTTAACTCAGCGTGCGGGCGTAGCGGTTCCCACTAAAAACAAAGTGTTGGATGTGAAAGGCCTGTTTTTAGAGAGTGGTTTATCAGCGCCGCTGATTGCTGAGATGAGAAAACACCTCAGCGCTGGTAACCAAGTGATGCTGTTTCTCAATCGGCGCGGCTTCTCGCCCGCGCTGATGTGCCATGAATGCGGTTGGATTGCCGAGTGCAAACGTTGCGATGCGTACTATACCTTTCACCAATACAGCAGTGACATGCGTTGTCACCATTGCGGCTCGCAACGTCCGGTGGTTCATCAGTGTCAAGGTTGTGGTTCAACTCAGTTGGTCACGGTTGGGGTAGGTACCGAGCAACTTGAAGCGCAACTGGCGCAGCTTTTCCCCGAATATAAAACGGTGCGTATTGATCGCGATAGTACGCGTCGTAAAGGCAGTTTAGAAAGTGCGTTATCATCGATTCGACAAGGTGAGTATCAGATTTTAATTGGCACGCAGATGCTTGCTAAAGGGCACCATTTTCCCGATGTGACTTTAGTGGCGTTATTGGATGTGGATGGTTCGCTATACAGCAGTGATTTTCGCGCCGCCGAACGCTTGGCGCAGCTATTTACTCAAGTGGCAGGTCGAGCAGGGCGCGCTAGTAAACCCGGCGAAGTCATTTTACAAACGCATCACCCAGAACACAGTTTGCTGCAAGCACTGTTGCAAAAGGATTATCGTCATTTTGCAGAAACCGCGTTAGAAGAGCGGAAAATAGCGATGTTGCCACCTTACACCTATCTCACACTGTTTAAAGCGGAATCCAATCAAGCTTCGATGGTGGAAGAGTTTTTACGCCAAATTAGGCATACGTTAGAAGCGCATCCGTTATTTGATGATTCGTGCTTAGTATTGGGGCCAACCCCAGCCCCATTGGCGAAAAGAGCGGGCAAATATCGCTGGCAGTTATTACTGCAAACTCAGCATCGCTCCAAAATGCAAAAACTATTGATGAGTGCTAAGCCTGCGATTGGACTGTTACCATTAGCCAAGAAAATTCGCTGGTCGTTAGATATTGAACCGCAAGATCTCAGTTAAACCTCAGTAGCGTTTTCGATGAAATGAGATGTAACATATTGAAGCAATCGAGTGCTAAAACGGTTACTGTTATTTTTATCAGCCTATTTGATCCTCTCTAATGTGAGTGGCTTCACGCTTATTATGTAAAATTTGTTAATCTGACCGTAACTTTCTGGGTGGAAATGAATAGACTATCACTCATATATCCGCTGTGAATAACAGCTCAGCGTTCAAAATGGATAACCAGATTTCACAACCGGATTTTATAAACATAACAACGGGTGATTTCAGCCCAGTAACAACTTTTAAAGAGGTTAATTTCTATGGCGACAATGAAGGATGTTGCCCAGCTTGCAGGTGTATCAACCGCCACAGTATCTAGGGCGTTGATGAACCCTGAAAAAGTATCATCTTCAACGCGAAAGCGTGTCGAAGATGCTGTTTTGGAAGCTGGTTACTCACCAAATTCTCTCGCTCGTAACTTACGCCGTAATGAATCTAAAACCATTGTCGCTATCGTGCCTGATATTTGTGACCCTTACTTCACAGAGATCATTCGTGGTATCGAAGATGCGGCGATGGAACATGGTTATTTAGTACTGTTGGGTGATAGTGGTCAGCAGAAAAAGCGAGAAAGTTCGTTAGTTAACCTCGTATTTACTAAGCAGGCCGATGGCATGTTGTTGCTGGGAACTGATTTGCCGTTTGATGTTAGTAAGCCGGAGCAAAAAAACCTGCCACCTATGGTCATGGCATGTGAATTTGCGCCAGAACTTGAGTTGCCGACGGTACATATTGATAACCTCACTTCAGCGTTTGAAGCGGTGAACTATTTGACGCAGCTCGGGCACAAACGCATCGCGCAAATATCGGGGCCAGCAGAGGCCACGCTGTGTAAGTTCCGCCATCAAGGTTATCAACAAGCTTTACGCCGCGCAGGAATTACCATGAACCCTAATTATTGCACTTATGGTGATTTTACTTTTGAAGCTGGGGCTAAAGCACTGCGCCAATTATTGGCGTTATCTGAGCCACCCACAGCCATTTTTAGTCATAATGACAGTATGGCGATCGGTGTCATTAAGGAAGCCAAAAAATTGGGTTTGCGCGTTCCACAAGATATTTCAGTGGTGGGATTTGATGATATTCAATTTGCGCTCTACTGCGATCCACCGTTAACGACCATCTCACAGCCGCGCTATGAGATAGGGCGTCAAGCGATGCTCATGATGCTCGATCTTCTTCGCGGTCAAGAGGTTGGCGCAGGTTCTCGACTATTAGAAACCAAGTTAGTGATTCGAGAAAGCGCAGCGCCTCCTCGTTTGAACTAACCACACGCAGCGCATTTTTGATGCGCTGCAACTCTTTCAACACTATTAAGTCGTTGGAAACTGCATTAACATTGGCACAAACCATCAACTTTTGAATTCTCTGTGGCTAATAAAGATTATGTAAGGCGCGGTCGTAGTCCGAAAAAGCCGACCCCGAAAAAAACAGCTCCACGTCGTAAACCTTGGCGTAGTGGCTTATTGGCACTGTTGCTCGTTTCCGGTTTTGGTTATGGGCTGTTCTTACTCAGCCGTGATCCTGAGCCGCCTCAAGCGGTTGTGGTTCCTACAAAACCAGTCGCAAAACCTAAGCCAGAGAAAGTGATCCCACCGCCCCCAGAGGAAAAATGGGATTACGTGGATAGCTTGCCGAAACGTGAAGTAGAAGTGGTAGCCAAAGAACAAAAAGTGTCTGAAATCCCTTACATTATGCAGTGTGGGGCATACAAGACTTCGTCGCAGGCTGAAAGCCGTAAACTCGATATCGCGTTTCAGGGTTTAAAAAGTGAAATCCGAAAAACGGAAGGCAGCAGTTGGTATCGCGTGGTATTAGGGCCATACAAATATAAGCGTGATGCGCAGCGTGACGAGCATAAATTACAACGCGCTAAAATTGAGCCGTGCGCCATTTGGACTGAACCACAATAAGAGCGATCACTCACCGCATTCAATCGATTCGCGGTGAGTGTTTTTTGTGACTTGAAATCTTCCCCAACCATCCTCATATATTTGCTAACTCCATCGTGAAAACAAATAAGAGGTCCTGTCGTGACTACCATCGTCTCTGTACGTCGTAATAATAAAGTTGTCATCGCCGGTGACGGACAAGTATCGCTCGGTAATACAGTAATGAAAGGCAACGCGCGCAAGGTTCGCCGTCTGTACAATAATCAAGTCTTGGCAGGGTTTGCAGGTGGCACAGCCGATGCGTTTACCTTGTTTGAGCGCTTTGAAAGTAAGCTGCAAATGCATCAAGGTCATCTTACTAAGGCCGCGGTTGAACTGGCAAAAGATTGGCGTAGTGACCGAGCACTGCGTAAGCTAGAAGCGATTTTAGCGGTGGCTGATGAAACGGCATCGCTCATTATTACGGGCAATGGTGACGTCGTTCAACCAGAAAACGACCTGATTGCTATCGGTTCGGGCGGTAATTTTGCCCAAGCTGCGGCGACCGCATTATTAGAAAATACCGATTTAGATGCACGTGAAATCGCTGAAAAAGCACTGAAAATTGCCGGCGACATTTGCGTGTTTACCAACCATTTCCACACTGTCGAAGAACTAGAAATACCGGCGGAATTGCTACTGCAACAAACAGTGACCACCGAAAAATAAAGACAGTGTTAGGGTAAAGAATTAAGGAAAATCTGATGTCTGAAATGACTCCACGTGAAATTGTTCACGAATTAAATCGCCATATTATTGGTCAAGATAAAGCCAAACGTTCGGTGGCGATTGCGCTGCGTAACCGCTGGCGTCGCATGCAGCTCGAAGAGAGCTTGCGCGCCGAAGTAACGCCAAAAAACATTTTGATGATTGGTCCAACTGGGGTGGGAAAAACGGAAATTGCTCGTCGTCTCGCCAAGCTTGCCAACGCACCATTTATTAAAGTGGAAGCGACCAAATTTACCGAAGTGGGTTATGTTGGTAAAGAAGTGGAAACCATTATTCGCGATTTAACCGATGTCGCGGTAAAAATGACTCACCAGCAAGCGATGGAAAAAGTGCAATTTCGCGCGCAAGAGCAAGCAGAAGAGCGTATTTTAGATGCTTTATTGCCGCCAGCTCGTGATGCTTGGGGAGAGAATGAAAAGGGCGAAGAGAGCTCGAACACTCGCCAAATCTTCCGTAAAAAGTTGCGTGAAGGAAAGCTCGACGACAAAGAGATTGAAATCAATGTCGCTGTCCCTCAAATGGGGGTTGAAATTATGGCACCTCCGGGCATGGAAGAGATGACCAATCAGTTGCAAGGTTTGTTTCAGAACCTTGCAGGGGATACCAAGAAAAAACGCAAACTCAAAATCAAAGAGGCCTTCAAAGCTTTGACTGAGGAAGAAGCGGCAAAATTGGTCAATCAGGAAGAGCTGAAAGATCAAGCTATTTTTAATGTTGAAAATAACGGTATTGTCTTCATCGATGAGATTGACAAAATCTGTAAACGTGGCGAAAGCTCAGGTCCAGATGTGTCGCGTGAAGGGGTACAACGTGATTTGCTACCTTTGATTGAGGGTAGTACCGTCTCGACTAAGCACGGCATGGTTAAAACTGATCATATCCTCTTTATTACGTCGGGTGCATTCCAAGTGGCGAAGCCCTCTGATTTAATCCCCGAATTGCAAGGCCGCTTGCCGATTCGCGTCGAACTTGAAGCATTATCGAGCCATGACTTTAAACGTATTTTGACTGAGCCGAAAGCCTCTCTGACCGAGCAGTATATTGCGCTGATGAAGACGGAAGAGGTGCATATTGAATTCACTGAAGATGGCATCACTCAAATTGCGGAAGCCGCGTGGAAAGTGAATGAAACCACGGAAAATATCGGTGCACGTCGCCTGCATACCGTGATGGAGCGTTTGATGGATGAAATCTCATTTGATGCAACAGAAAAACCGGGCTCCTCAATGATTATCGATGCCGCCTACGTCAAGCAGCGCCTAGGTGAGTTAGTCGAGAATGAAGATTTGAGCCGCTTTATTCTTTAGCGGGTCGAATGGTCAGTACACTGTTTGTAGCCCGTCCAAAGTGACGGGCTTTTTATTGCCGTGTTATACTCGCCAGCAGAACAGTATATACTGACCCCTTTTTTGAACGGCAGTGACCTTGCATGAAGAATTCGCTCCATATCTGGCTTGATGCGGCCAGGCCTAAAACGCTCCCTCTCGCGCTAGTTTCTATTTTAACGGGCAGCGCGTTAGCTTTCTCATCGGGCCATTTTTCGTTGCCAGTAGCGCTGCTTGCTCTGCTTACCGCAACTTTATTACAAATCTTATCCAACCTTGCAAATGATTATGGTGATGCGGTCAAGGGCACGGATAATGAGGCTCGCTTAGGGCCAATCAGAGCGATTCAATCCGGTGCGGTGACGCTCGATGATATGAAGCAAGCGATGCTGATTAACATCACATTGACGGTTATCTCGGGTTTGGTGTTGATTTTTTATGCACTGGATAGCGTGCAAAGTATTCTGGCTTTTGTCGGGCTAGGCGTGCTCGCTATTGTGGCTGCGATTGCTTACACAGTCGGTAACAAACCCTACGGCTATGTCGGCTTAGGTGATTTATCCGTATTCATTTTCTTTGGTTTACTTGGGGTGTCCGGAACCTATTTCTTGCATACCGGCCATGTGGAACCGAGCCTGTTCTTACCCGCGTTAGGCTGTGGCTTATTGGCGGTCGCTGTGCTCAATGTCAACAATATGCGTGATATTGAAAATGATGCAGTTTGCGGTAAAAAAACCGTTGCCGTACGTCTTGGGCAAACGCGCGCCAAGCAATATCACTTTATGCTATTGGCGGGTGCGGTGATCGCTTTTGCTTGGTATTTAGTGATGCAAAGCAGCCCAACGTGGATAAGTTTGCCCTTTTTGTTGAGCATTGTGGTAGTGGTAAAACACAGCAAAGCGGTGTGGGTGAGTGATCAACCTGCGCAGATAGCACCTATGATGCCCGCTATCGTCAAATGTTCACTGATCACCAACTTGTTGTTTGTTGGAATTGTTATAGCTCAAACTCTGACGAGTTAATTGTCGCTTGTCATTGCAATGACTTAATGACCCTATATACTCGGTGAAGATAATTTTCGGCAAGAGAAGAACCATTATGGAATACAACACCTCTGCGTTATGTGATATTTATCTCGACCAAGTCGATGTGGTGGAGCCAATGTTTAGTAACTTTGGTGGAAGCGCATCCTTTGCTGGCCAGCTTACGACGATTAAATGTTTTGAAGATAATGGCTTAATCCGTGAAGTATTAGAGCAAGATGGGCTAGGACGGGTGCTGTTAATTGATGGTGGTGGTTCACTGCGCCGTGCGCTGATTGATGCAGAATTGGCCGCTCTTGCTGAAGAAAATGAGTGGGAAGGCATCGTTGTTTACGGTTGTGTCCGCGAAGTGGATGAACTCGAAGAGATGAGCATCGGCATTCAAGCGCTCGCCTCTATTCCTGTTGGAGCATCCAATCAAGGTATCGGTGAAGTGGATGTTCCTGTCAATTTTGGTGGCGTCACTTTCCTACCTGAAGATTATTTATACGCTGATAATACGGGTATTATTTTATCTCCTGAGCCTTTAAATGTGGATATGGACTTAGATGATGACCTTGACGAGATTGAAGAGTAGTTTCTCGCGCTGAAAGGCGATGTTTCTAAGTGATAAAGCCAGCGTGAATGCTGGCTTTTTTATATTTAGTTCACCACGACGTGCTCAACCAGATAAATGGTAGCATTAGCGAAACAGGTAAGTTCGTTTTAGACGCAGGGCGTAGTAATAACCCAGCAGCCCACCTAAGGTATTGCCTGCGGCAATACCGATAAACAGCCCTTCGACATCATAGAGATACGAACCTAACCACGCGGCAGGAAGAGTGAACACAAATAGCCGCATCACGCTCCACTGAAAGGCGCGCATGGGTTGATGCAATGCATTCAATCCAGAGACAAGCATCATCACAATGCCTTGAAAGCCATAGCTCAGTGGCACCACCAGCAAATAGTGCCACAATAGATCGCGCACCGAGGGCTCTTGAGAAAATAGGGCTGACAAAGGGATGCTCAGCGGTACCATCATCGCAAAAATCATCAATTGGAATACGATAGAAAAACGCATGCTGAGGAACAGGCCAGCAAAGCTACGCTCGATATTTTTTGCGCCGATGTTTTGTGCCATAAAGGGAGTCAGTGCTGAGGTTAGTGACATCAAGACCAAAATGAGTATCGACTCAATACGCTGCGCGGCGCCGTAAGCGGCTACTGCATCCGTGCCATGACTGGCCAGCATCATCATTAATAGCGCGCCAGAGAGTGGATTCATTGCATTGGAGAGTGCCGCTGGTGTGCCCACTTTTAAGATCTGCTGCCAATCATGCCATAAAGTAGGAAAATACGGCCATGCCAATAATTTTTCTCTTTTGATTAAGACATATAGCGATCCACACAGTGCGCCTAACCAACTGAATGCACTGGCAATAGCAGCACCTTGGATTCCTAATTCAGCGAAAGGGCCATAACCAAAAATCAGCAGCGGATCGAGCAGACCGTTAATACAACCTGCGAGCATCATAATTTTAGCCGGTGTTTTGGTGTCACCCGTGGCTCGAATTGCGCTGTTACCAGCCATGGGAATAACGAGCAAAGGAATGGTCAAATACCAAACCTGCATGTATTGCTCAATCAAAGGGATTAAATCGTCAGTGGCACCAAGCAGTAGGAAGAGTGGCTTAATGGTCAGTAAACCCAGAATTGAAGCAAATGTCACCAGCACCACAGCCAGTAACACGCCGTGACTGGAAAAACGCGCTGCATTTTTAGCGTCACCTTGACCGAGTAAGCGGCCAATACTCGTCGAAAGTCCAATACCAATTCCCATGGTGATGCAGTTAACCGCAAAGGTGACGGGAAAGGTAAAACTGATGGCGGCAAGAGATTCGGTGCCCAGCAGTGAGATAAAAAAGGTGTCGACCAAGTTAAACATCAAAATCGCGATCAAACCAAAAATCATTGGGATCGTCATTTGACTGAGCACATTTGGAATTGGGGCGGTTAATAGGCCGTGTTTATCGTGCATTACTGGCAACGTAGGTTAAGCAAAACGTTAGGATACTTGATTCTGGCGATCGCGACTATAGCTGCTGGGATGGGAAGTGTGACGCGAGTGAAGAAACAAAAAAGGCCAGCAAATGCTGACCTTCTTAACGATAATTAGTGTGAATAATTACGCTTTTTTCGCTTCAGCTGCTGCTTTTGCGATAGCTGCAAAGCTTTTCGCATCAAGTGCCGCGCCGCCAACTAGAGCACCATCAATGTCTGGTTGTGCGAAGTAAGCTGCTGCGTTTTCAGGTTTTACAGAACCGCCGTATTGGATAACGACATTCTTCGCGACTGCTTCTGATTTTGCAGCAATGTGCGCGCGAATAGCGGCGTGAATACGTTGAGCATCATCTGCTGTTGCTGCTTTACCTGTGCCGATCGCCCAGATTGGTTCGTAAGCGATGATCGCACCTTCTAGCGCTTCAACACCTTGAGTGTTGATCACAGCGTCAAGTTGACGTGCACATACGGCTACTGTTTCGCCAGCTTCGTTTTGTGCTTCAGATTCGCCGATACAAAGTACTGGTGTTAGGCCATTTTCTTTTAGGAATGCAAATTTTTGCGCCACAAATTCATCGGATTCATTGTGGTATTCACGACGCTCAGAGTGACCAATGATGATGTGTGTTGCACCGAATTCTTTCAGCATTGCTGGAGACATATCGCCAGTGAATGCGCCACTGTTGTGTACGTCGCTGTTTTGGGCACCCAGAATGATCGCGCTACCCGCATCGGTCAGAGTGCGCTCTGCTAGGTCAATAAAAAGTGCAGGTGGAGCAACGGCTACGTCAACACCCGTTACGCCTTCAAGCTCTGCATTCAGACCATTTAGCAGCTCAACAACCATCTCTTTGCTGCCGTTTAGTTTCCAGTTACCCATAACTACAGGATGACGCATAGGAATATCTCCATTATCTATCAAAGTTAAAATGAATGAATGTCAAAAATAAACGTGATTGCGAAAGAATATAACAGATAAAATCGGTCAGATCATGATTCGAGTCATGACTTTATGGGATCTTAAGCAATGCGTGACACCCCTTATCAGTGATCAGATAGACAGAATAGTCGATAATGGCTCGGATTTTACGAGATTAATTGCTATTAGTGGCTGTTAAAAGAAAAGCTAGTGATACCAATAAGGCTCACCAGTGTTGAAATTTGATCATGAATGAAGAAAAGGAATTCGTATGCCCAACCTTGTTATGGAATACTCGAACTCTGTGGATGAACGTGTGAATGTTCAAGGGTTATTGGAAGATCTTCACCAAGTCGCACTTCGCTGCGGATTATTTGACGCTGACTCAGTGAAATCACGGGCGCTACGCTGCCACCATTGGTGCATTGGTGAGGAGGGCGACAGTGTTGATTTTATTCACCTCAGCTTTGATTTACTGTCAGGGCGAACACCTGAACAAAAAAGAGAGTTGTCACGTCAATTAATGGCGGTATTGCAACAGCAAGCTAGTCAAGTCAGGAGTCTGACCGTGAATGTGCGTGATATGGATAAAGATTGCTTCCAAAAGGTTGTAAATTAACCATTTTAGGTAACAAGATGTCAATTAAAGAACTGCTATTTTCATTTCAAGGACGCATCGGGCGCAAAGTATTTTGGATGTGGAATCTCTGTTATTACGCGTCCATTATGGGCTTCGCACTCGCTGCAAACCAAATGTTTCCTGCCTATACGCACCTGATCTTGCCGCTGTTTTTGCTAGTGGTGTTACTGCCTGATTTGGCCATCACGGTAAAACGTTGGCATGACAGAGATAAGTCTGCTTGGTGGTTATTGCTTAATGTCCCTTTGGTGATAGGCCGTATGAGTATGCCTTTTGCCAGTGCCGAGATTGCCACTCAAGCCAGTATGACAGAGTCATTGGTATCGCTGGTCGCACTGGTTTGTGGCTCATGGATTTTAGTCGAATGTGGTTTTATGAAGGGAACGCAAAGCCGCAACCGCTACGGACCTGAACCAGAGTAAACTTGATAGAAAAAAATTGATGAAACAACAGGAGGCCAATGCCTCCTGTTGTTTTAAAAAGCTTCAAATAGCGAGGTTAACGCCAGTCGCTGTGGCGCGGCACAAATGGAATGATGGTCGCGCTCGGTTGAGTGCGCGCCGATTCGCCATCTAAGGCATTTCTAAATTTCATCATCTGTTCGCCGAGCTCACGCATCAGCATAACATTAGCATGGACAGGGTTTTTGCATTGGCTCACCACCAAGTCAATGTGACTTTGCTGAGCCCATAACCTGTCTTGCATGTTGTTGGAAGAGGAGAGGATCATCTCTTCACAGATATCTTTTTTCAGTTGCGTAAAGGCATCTGGATTATGTTTGGCAAGTTCAACCAACTCATCAAAAGAAGGTAAGGCCTGTTTTTGAGGGGGCTCCATATCTTTCTCCTTTACACTATTTCTCTGTTGATTATTTTATCAACACAATGAAAGCATAACCGATCAATAAGGTAGGAGTTGGAACGAAATCGCCATTTCTTACTAATGAGACGATCTTAGCGTGGTGTGATTTGATAACGGCAGCGACGCTCACCCATAATGATGTGTTCGCTCCGTTCAACTACATACTGCTCACCGATCAACGTTTGGAAAATATTAAGTTCAGATTGGCACAGGTTAGGGCAGCGTGCCGCAGCTTTACAGATAGGGCAATGGTTCTCAATTAAAGTGTAACCGTTCGTTGATGGTATGAGCTCTGCCATATAGCCTTCTTGCTCACGAAGCGTCACTAGCTTAGCTAGTTTTTCTTCTAAACTGTGGCAATCAATTAATGCGTGTTGATACTGTGCTAATGTGTGAGCTTCACGCTCTGCCGCCACTTTGGCTAGTCCTTCTTTACCAAAAAGGTGCTCAACAGCATCAATCACTTGGATGATCAACTCGCCATGCCGATCAGCAAATTGGTCGTGGCCTTGTTGTGTCAAAGACCAGTGTCGAGTAGGGCGTCCGACTTTTACTTTGACATCATGAAACGCCACAATGCCATCATCTTCCAAACTTTGTAGGTGCTGGCGAGCCCCCATGGTGGTAATTCCTAGGTCGTCGGCCAGTCGTTTAGCGGTTACCGCTCCATCGCGTTTGATGGTTTGAAGTATTCGGTCAATGGTTTTCATCGCATTCCTCTGTTTGCCTTATCTATTATGAAGAAGCAGCTTAATAAAGCAAATTATTGACTATACAGGATGAGCCGCTAGTAACTTTTGTCAGCACAGAACCAAGATTCGCTATCAATTCGTTAAATAGATCACAAAATTTTCGCTTTCCCCCCTTGGGATCCCTTGCTTGCTCCCCCACATATCACTCACGAGCTGAGTAATCAGCCTTTTCATAAACCTAACGGAAAATCTAATCAGGAGAGACGACCGATGAACATTCGTCCATTACACGACCGAGTTATCGTTGAACGCCAAGAAGTTGAATCTAAATCTGCTGGTGGCATTGTTCTAACAGGTTCCGCTGCAGAGAAATCGACTCGCGGCGTCATCTTAGCAGTAGGCAAAGGCCGAATCCTTGAAAATGGTTCGGTACAACCGCTGGATGTCAAAGTAGGTGATACGGTTATTTTTGCAGAAAGCTACGGTACTAAAACGGAAAAGATCGACGGTAAAGAAGTGCTCATTATGTCTGAAAACGACATCATGGCGATTGTCGAGTAAGCATTGAGTAATTTTTGCTCTGATTCAAAAACGATTGATTAAAACAGAATTTAGAAAAGGAAATTAAAGATGGCTGCTAAAGACGTTAAATTTGGTAACGATGCACGTATTAAAATGCTAGAAGGCGTTAATATTCTAGCCGATGCAGTAAAAGTCACCCTTGGCCCTAAAGGCCGTAACGTTGTGATAGATAAATCGTTTGGTTCACCTATTATCACCAAAGATGGTGTCACTGTTGCGCGTGAAATTGAACTGGAAGACAAATTCCAGAACATGGGTGCACAAATGGTGAAAGAAGTTGCTTCTCAAGCTAACGATGCAGCGGGTGACGGAACGACAACCGCAACGGTATTAGCGCAAGCGATCATCACTGAAGGCTTGAAAGCTGTAGCAGCAGGTATGAACCCAATGGATCTTAAGCGTGGCATCGACAAAGCTGTCGTGGCGGCGGTTGAAGCGTTGAAAGAGCTTTCAGTACCTTGTTCAGACACTAAAGCGATTGCGCAAGTGGGTACTATTTCTGCAAACTCGGATTCAAGCGTGGGTAACATCATTGCTGAAGCGATGGAAAAAGTGGGCCGAGATGGCGTTATCACTGTTGAAGAAGGCCAAGCACTGCAAGATGAACTCGATGTAGTGGAAGGTATGCAGTTTGATCGTGGTTACCTATCTCCTTACTTCATTAATAACCAAGAAGCGGGCAGTGTTGATCTAGATAGCCCATTCATCCTATTGGTTGATAAGAAAATTTCTAACATTCGCGAACTGCTTCCTGCACTTGAAGCGGTAGCAAAAGCTTCTCGTCCACTACTGATTGTGGCGGAAGATGTTGAAGGTGAAGCATTGGCGACGCTAGTTGTGAACAATATGCGTGGTATTGTAAAAGTTGCTGCCGTGAAAGCACCTGGTTTTGGTGATCGCCGTAAAGCGATGCTACAAGACATTGCTACCCTAACGGGCGGTACTGTGATTTCTGAAGAGATCGGTCTTGAGCTTGAAAAAGTGACCTTGGAAGATCTAGGCCAAGCGAAGCGCATCTCTATCACTAAAGAAAACACCACCATCATTGATGGTGCAGGTGAAGAGCAAGCCATTAAAGGTCGCGTTGCACAAATTCGTCAACAAATTGAAGACGCAACTTCAGATTACGACAAAGAAAAACTACAAGAACGCGTGGCCAAACTGGCAGGTGGCGTTGCAGTGATCAAAGTCGGTGCAACCACTGAAGTTGAAATGAAAGAGAAGAAAGATCGTGTAGAAGATGCACTGCATGCAACTCGCGCAGCCGTTGAAGAAGGCGTGGTTGCGGGTGGTGGTGTTGCACTGATCCGTGCGGCTGCTAAAGTTGCGGGCCTTGAAGGTGACAACGAAGAGCAAAACGTAGGTATTCGTGTTGCACTACGTGCGATGGAAGCACCCATTCGTCAAATCGTGAAAAACGCGGGCGAAGAGGATTCTGTTGTGGCTAACAATGTTCGCGCTGGTGAAGGTAACTATGGTTACAACGCTGCGACGGGTGAATATGGCGATATGATCGACATGGGTATTTTGGATCCAACCAAAGTGACTCGTAGTGCGCTACAGTTCGCAGCTTCAGTCGCGGGCCTCATGATCACCACAGAAGCTATGGTGACTGAGCTACCGAAGAAAGAAGCGGCAATGCCTGATATGGGCGGCATGGGCGGTATGGGAGGGATGATGTAATCATCCTCTCTCAATAAGAAACCGGAGCTTGCCTCCGGTTTTTTTTCGCATAATTAGCTCAATCCTGACGTTTGAGTGATCCGACTCTTCTAGACTTCGTCTCTTCACTGATCACAATTTGGTGATGATGTGAGTGAAATAGCGTGAACAAACCAAATATTAACGGTTTCATTGGTCAATGGAGATCTTTATGAAAAAAGTACTTTCAGCACTAGCCGTAGTGGCTGCGTTATCTTCTTCTGTTGCGATGGCTGGCACTCCAGTTATGTTTTCTTCCATCAATAACTTCAATGCGCCGGATGAAAATGCGGTATCAGGCGTTCGTGTTGCGGCTCTTTACGGTAAAGTGAATGAGGTTAAAGGCTTAGATCTCGCCGTTGTTGGATTATCTGAAACTGACTCTACGACGGGTGTAAATTTAGGTCTTTTAGGGGCATCGAAAGTCAATCAAGAGATGACCGGTGCTTCACTCGGTTTGTTAAACTGGAATACAGGGCAGACCGTGGGTGCTAACGTGGGTATAGTGAATCTGACCAACAATGTACAAGGTGCTAACGTCAGTCTAGTGAACTACTCTGAAGGTAATACCATGGTTGATGTTGGTGCAGCAAACTTCTCTGATACATCGAAAGTGCAAGTGGGTTTGTTCAACAAAACCACAAAAATTGAAGGTGTTCAGGTTGGTCTAATTAACTGTGCGGATAATGGTTTCTTTAAGTGTTTTCCTATCATCAACTTTGCTAAATAGCCGATGAATTGAAATCGAAAGAGCAGCATCAAGCTGCTCTTTTTTTCACCTTATGTACGACGACGAAAGCGTTGATGAACACCACGGCGCAAACTTTGAAAGCTATTTTCTACCTTATCCACGCCATACAACACACACAATGCCAATACCGTGATAATGATGGATTGCTGTAAGTAACCAAGACCGATCATCAATCCCAGTGATGCCAGTACCCAAATAACAGCGGCTGAGGTGACGCCATGGATTTTCCCATCTTGAGTCATCATCACGCCTGCGCCTAAAAAACCAACCCCAGTAATAATTTGTCCAAGCACGCGAGCTTGATCTAAGGTGTTAGGGGACAGTGATACGGCCATCGCTAGAAAGAGATAAGTCCCTGAGATGATTAATATTGATGTGCGAATGCCCACAGGTTTACCACGGGTTTGGCGTTCAACGCCAATCAGTAACCCATTGATAGCACAGCATAATAATGCAGACCAACTGAATGGACTAAGATCAAGAAATTGTCCGAGAGATTGCATGATGGTTTTCCCAAAAGTATGAAGGTAAGAGTTCGTTGATTGACACCGAACCGCTCTTTTGAAGTTCTGTAATTACTCAAGATGCAGATCGAGTGGCGTTTTACTGGCTCTGCCACCGATTTCTCGAGTTAGCTTAGCAACAAGATAGCCCGAGACTCGCTCAATGACACCTGCCATTATTTCTTTTGCTTTTTGATCACTAACAAAAAAGTGCGCTGCGCCTTGCACTTTATCCAGCACATGCAAGTAGTAAGGCAAAATTCCTGCATCAAATAACGTTTCGCTGAGCGCGACTTGCGCGTCAACGCTATCATTAACACCTTTTAACAATACACCTTGGTTGAGTAAGGTAACATTGATGGCGCGCAGACGACTCATCTGCTGTTTGAATTCTAGATTGATTTCATTGGCATGGTTAATGTGCGTCACCAAAATGACTTGTAAGCGAGTTTCACGCAGCAGATCACACAATGCATTGGTGATTCGAGCGGGGATCACCACGGGCAAGCGCGAGTGAATACGCAACCGTTTAATATGAGGCACGCTGCTGATTGCATCGATGAGCCAACGCAGTTCTTCATCTTTCGCCATTAACGGATCACCGCCCGATAAAATGACCTCATTGAGTTCGGGATGCGCGGCAATATAGTCGACGCTTTGCTGCCACACCTGCTTTGAGCCTTTATTCTCTTGGTAGGGGAAATGACGACGAAAGCAGTAACGGCAGTTAATTGCACAACCACCTTTGACTATCATTAGCACTCGGTTGCGGTATTTATGCAGCAATCCCGGAATGGCATTGTTTTGCTCATCAAGCGGATCATTTGAGTACCCATCATGCCATTCAAACTCTTCATTGAGTGGTAAAACTTGACGCAACAGGGGATCGTAAGGGTTTCCTTTTTCCATGCGATCAACAAAACTTTGTGGCACTCGTAGTGCGAAGAGTTTGCGTGCGGCAAACCCGTTTTGCCAAAGGGCAGGATCAATCTCTAACTGCTGGAGAAGCTCGGCAGGGTTTGAGATCGCATTCGTTAATTGTTGAAGCCAGTTTTGCTCAACAGAATCAAGTTTTCGGGTTATTATATGCGGCATTGAATTTAACTCGAAGAATGGTAAGAGGAAAAAATGGCTACTGTTAGCACGAATGAATTTAAAGGCGGTCTCAAAATTATGCTTGATAATGAGCCTTGTGTCATTCTCGAAAATGAATATGTGAAACCAGGTAAAGGCCAAGCCTTCAACCGTGTCAAAATCCGTAAACTTCTTTCTGGCAAAGTGTTGGAAAAAACATTTAAGTCAGGTGATTCAGTAGAAACGGCTGACGTAATGGATATCGATCTTGATTATCTCTATAACGACGGCGAATTCTACCACTTTATGAATAATGAAACATTCGAGCAAATTGCGGCGGATAATAAAGCGGTGGGTGAAAGCGCAAAATGGCTAGTGGAAAACAACACTTGCATGTTGACGCTTTGGAACGGTAACCCAATTGCGGTAACGCCACCAAACTTTGTTGAACTGGAAGTGGCTGAAACTGATCCGGGCTTGAAAGGTGATACGCAAGGTACGGGTGGTAAACCCGCTACGTTGGTCACTGGTGCTGTGGTACGTGTGCCACTGTTCATCTCTATCGGTGAAGTGATCAAAGTGGATACCCGCTCTGGCGAATACGTAGGTCGAGTCAAATAATCACCTAAAAGTAAGTAAGAAGGTCGCTCGGTAAGCGGCCTTTTTTATTGCTCCAAAGCTGAGTGAGTGCCGTAATAAAAAAGAGCTGCCGAGGCAGCTCTTTGATGTCATCACTTTTCTATCTTTAAATCATAAAGATAAAAACGACTGCGAGCGCGGAAATCAGCCCAGCAAACGCATAACAAGCGATTTTACCCACTAAACCGGTGTGGAATTTTAGGTCATGCATACCGTGATGGACACGGTGCATGGCATGCCACATCGGTAAGGCTAATGTGCCAATGATAAACAGTGCGCCGATGATGCTAGTCGCAAAACTCGAAACGCGTTCATAACTCATTGCTTCAGCATCGATAATGCCTAATGGTGCTAAAATACCCAACACGAGAATGGTGATCGGGGTAATCATCGCAAACCATGTTCCACCAGCACCAAACAGCCCCCACCAGATAGGTTCATCAGAACGTTTTGGCGTGCGATTTACCTTATAATTGTTGTTCATGACTATAAGCTCCTACACCACGATGAGAACAATCAGTGAGATAAACGCAACCGCTGCCCACTGAGTTAAGACGATGATTTTCTTGTCGATTAGCTTACCTTTCAAGCGGATTGGCATCACTTGCGGCATCATGCTAAAGAAGGTTTGTGCATGCAGCAAACTCCCCGCCAACGCGACAATATTGATTGCGACCACAATTGGGTTTGCCATAAAGCTTAGCCAGCCTTCCCATGCTTCAGGGCCTTTAACCAAGCAGCCCAAGCCAAAGGTAAGGAATAAGGTAAAGAATATCAGTGGCAGTACCGTGGCTTCACGCAACATGTAGAAGCGGTAGAATGGGTGATCTTTCCACCAAGTACGTGTCATTTCACGAACGTAAGGTTTACGGTTACTCATTCTTATCCCTCCACTTTCTTTGGTGAACCATCAGGTTTCAGCATGGCAATCACGAAGTCCATTGAAGACTCAACTTTGCCTTGGTTTACTGCTGCTGCTGGATCAACGTGTTTTGGACACACTTCAGAGCAGTAACCAACAAAGGTACAACCCCAAGCACCGTTATCACCATTGATAAGCTTCATACGCTCGGCTTTACCATGGTCACGGCTATCTAAGTTGTAGCGGTGAGCAAGGGTTAATGCTGCGGGGCCAATAAACTCAGGGTTCAAACCGAACTGAGGGCAGGCCGCGTAGCAAAGACCGCAGTTAATACAACCAGCAAATTGTTTGTATTTGGCCATTTGCTCTGGCGTTTGTAAGTTGGTGCCATCTTCAGGTTTACGATCGTTGCCAATGATGTAGGGTTTAATGGCTTCAAGACGCTCGATAAACGAAGTCATATCCACGATCAAATCTTTTTCAATTGGGAAGTTGGCTAAAGGTTCAATTTTCACGCCATTAGGGTAATCGCGCAGGAAGCTTTTACAAGCCAATTTAGGTACGCCATTGACCATCACACCACATGAACCGCAGATCGCCATACGGCAAGACCAGCGATAAGAGAGATCCTTATCGAGGTTATCTTTGATGTAGCCAATCGCGTCGAGCACTGACATGGTGTCATCAAAAGGAACTTCAAATGCTTGCAGGTGTGGCTTAGCATCTTTTTCTGGGTCGTAGCGCAAAATGTCTACTTTTTGAATGCGATTTGCTGACATTATTTTTGCTCCTCTGCGCTTTTCTCTTCTGCCGCTTTTTCCGCAGCGGCAGCCTGTTCTGCCGCTTCACCATAGAGACGAGCTTTCGGCTGAGATTTCGTGATCTTAACCGCGCTGTAGTCGATACTTGGAGCGGCATCAGGTTGATAGAAAGCTAAAGAGTGCTTGAGGTAGTTCACATCATCACGCTCAGTACAACCTTCGTCTAAACGCTGATGCGCACCGCGAGATTCTTTACGCAAGATAGCTGAGTGAACCATAGCTTCAGCCACTTCAAGGCCATAACCGACTTCGATAGCGTACAGAAGGTCGGTGTTGAACACTTTGCCTTTATCTTTAATGCTAATGTTCTTATAGCGTGCTTTTAGCTCGGTGATTTTATCAATCGTCGCTTGCATTAAATCTTCTTGGCGGTAGATACCACAACCCGCTTCCATGGTGTGACCCATCTCAGTACGAATAGTGGCCCAGTTTTCATCACCTTCTTGGTTCATTAACGCTGCAATACGCTCTTCTACGGCTTTGACTTGTTTGGCGATAGATTCATCGTTCCAACCTTTGAATTCCGCTGCGCGTTTCACTGCACTTTCGCCGGCAACGCGGCCAAAGACCACAAATTCAGCTAACGAGTTAGAACCCAAACGGTTTGCACCATGCAAGCCAACCGAGGCACATTCGCCGACAGCAAACAGACCTTTGATGCGCGTTTCACATTGTCCATCCGTTTCGATACCACCCATGGTGTAGTGTACGGTTGGACGAATTGGGATCGGCTCTTTTGCTGGATCAACGTTGACGTAAGCTTTCGCCAATTCGCAGATAAACGGCAAACGCTCTTGTAAGTACTCTTCACCGAGGTGGCGAAGATCAAGCAGCACCACATCACCAAGCGGATGTTTGATGGTGTTGCCTTTCTGTTGTTCATGCCAGAAAGCTTGAGAAACTTTGTCGCGAGGACCGAGTTCCATGTATTTGTTTTTAGGCTGACCCACTGGAGTTTCTGGGCCCATACCGTAATCTTGCAGATAACGATAGCCATTTTTATTGACGATGATACCACCTTCACCGCGGCAGCCTTCCGTCATCAAAATACCCGTGCCAGGTAGGCCAGTTGGGTGGTATTGCACGAACTCCATATCGCGTAGAGGGACGCCATGACGATAAGCCATCGCCATACCATCGCCGGTTACAATGCCGCCGTTGGTGTTGCAGTGGTACACACGGCCGGCGCCACCAGTGGCTAATACCACAGATTTTGCTTTGATGGTTACTAGCTCACCTTCGGACATATGAATCGCGATAAGCCCTTGAACTTCGCCATCTTCAACAAGTAGATCCACCACGAAATACTCATCAAATCGATTGATTTGTGGGTACTTCATTGAAGTTTGGAAGAGGGTGTGCAGCATGTGGAAGCCTGTTTTGTCAGCCGCAAACCAAGTACGCTCGACTTTCATGCCACCAAAACGGCGTACGTTGACTTCGCCATTTTCTTTACGGCTCCATGGGCAACCCCACTGTTCCATTTGCACCATCTCGCGGGTCGAGTTGGCCACAAAATATTCAACAACATCCTGTTCACATAGCCAATCTCCACCACCAACGGTATCGTTGAAGTGGTTGTCAAGGCTATCTTCTTCCTTGATAACTGCTGCTGAGCCTCCTTCCGCTGCAACCGTATGAGATCGCATAGGATAAACTTTAGAAATCAGAGCAACTTCTAAATCAGGGTTTGCTTCAGCGGCTGCAATTGCAGTGCGAAGACCAGCGCCGCCTGCGCCGATGACTGCGATATCTGTGGTGATAATTTGCACAGTTATCCTCCGGTGTGTGATGCGGAAAATCCGCTTGTTATAGTTAAAGGTTCGTAAGCCTTAAGTGGTACGGGTAGTGTAGAAGAGCTGGGTAAGGAAAAAATTGATTCTGTTAGGTTTTTGCTTCGGAAGTGCAAGCGCGAGCATACTTATTTTTCTTTGTGTGATAATAATCACGTTAGAATTTGGAATTGCGCTTTAAGTCAGTAAAATTCATATCATCCAAACTTATGTGTGCCAGAACATGAATAGAAAAAACTGGATGCCAACCGCATCAATATCACAACTCAAACAGCGTGCTCAGTTACTCAAGCAGATCCGCCATTTCTTTGAACTACGAGATGTATTGGAAGTCGATACACCAGCCATGAGTCATGCCACGGTAACCGACATTCATTTGCAAACCTTCCAAACCCAATTTGTTGGTCCAGGATATGCTGATGGCCGTCAACTCTATTTAATGACCAGCCCAGAGTTTCATATGAAACGACTTTTGGCAGCGGGGAGTGGTTCGATTTATCAGATCAATAAAGCGTTTCGCAACGAGGAAAATGGCCGCTATCACAACCCAGAATTTACGATGTTAGAGTGGTATCGGGTTGGTTTTACTCACCATGATTTAATGGATGAGATGGATCAATTGCTGCAACTTATTTTGCAGTGTGGAGCGGCGCAGAAGATGAGCTACCAACAAGCATTTTTGCAGGTACTTGGGGTTTGTCCGTTAGAAGGCTCAATGGACGAGTTAAAAGCGGCTGCGAGCCGATTAGGTCTAAGTGACATTGCTGAGCCAGAAGAGGATAGAGATACCTTACTGCAACTGCTATTTAGTGTCGGTGTTGAGGCGGAAATTGGTCAACAGGTACCAGTTTTTGTTTACGATTTTCCTGCATCACAAGCGGCGCTAGCTAAGATTAACCCGCAAGATCATCGTGTTGCGGATCGCTTTGAGGCCTACTTCAAAGGGATTGAACTTGCGAATGGTTTTCATGAGCTGGACAACCCACAAGAGCAACTGGCTCGTTTTGAAGCGGATAACCAAAAGCGTAAAACGATGGGGTTGGTCGAGCAGCCGATTGATTACCACTTGATAGCAGCGTTAGAGGCTGGCTTGCCTGAATGTTCAGGAGTGGCGCTTGGTATTGATCGCTTGATTATGCTGGCGTTAGGCCAAGATCATATTGATAACGTGACGGCTTTTCCTTTTCCGATAGCTTAAGCTTTTAAGCTGATGTGGATTGCGCGCTTGTAGTGCGATGAGCGCGCTGAAAAACGGCAACAGTTTCTTATTATGCAATGTAAGCCCTCGCGTCTGGCTGACAACCTCGTTATACTCCTTGTCTGATTTTAAGCCCACATTGCAAGAGCACAGAATATGCAAGAGTACATCGAATTTTTCCAACACAATATGATTCTATCTTTGGCATGGGTAGGTATTCTCGTCGCCTTAATCATGAGCATCGTGAAATCAACCACGGCAGCCTATAAAGAGATCACCGCTTCACAAACGACGCTTTTAATGAATCGTGAAAACGGTGTTGTTGTCGATATCCGCACGAAAGATGAATTTAAAAAAGGCCATATTACCGATGCGGTTCACATTTTACCGTCAGATATTAAATCCGGTAACTTGGCTAGCCTTGAAAAGCACAAGTCTGACCCAATCATTGTGGTATGTAAAACGGGTCAAACCGCGCAAGAGAGTGCCAACCTGCTTGCTAAAGCTGGGTTTGAAAATGTGAATTTACTGAAAAATGGTCTTGTAGCGTGGAATGAAGCGAACTTGCCATTGGTTCGTGGCAATAAATAATTCACTGATCGCAGTTATCTTGAACTGAGTGTGCTGGCTGAAAAGCCAGCATTTGATGCTAAGAGTTGTGATGTTTTCCACGTAATCGTGAGCTCATCTAGTCATTCGAAATCAGCTCGGTTAGTCTAAAAGCAACACTGAATTTGTAAGTATTTAAGGATTTAATCATGGCTGAAGCCGCACAACAAACAGCACAACAAAATTTCGCAATTCAACGTATCTTTCTAAAAGATGTCTCTTTTGAAGCGCCAAACTCACCTGTTATGTTCCAAAAAGAGTGGAATCCAGATGTGAAGTTGGATCTTGACACTCAAAGTCGTGATCTGGGTGAAGGTGTGTATGAAGTCGTATTACGCCTAACGGTGACAGTGAAAAACGCGGAAGAAATCGCGTTCTTATGCGAAGTGCAACAAGGTGGTATTTTTACTGCTGAAAAAATGGAAGCGGGTCAACTTGCTCATTGTTTAGGTGCATTCTGCCCGAACATTCTGTTCCCATATGCACGTGAAACGATTTCTAGCTTAGTTGTTAAAGGGACATTCCCACAACTTAACCTTGCACCAGTGAACTTTGATGCATTGTTTATGAACTACCTACAACAACAAGCGACTCAAGGCGAGCAAGCAGAAGCTTAATTGTTAATGACGTGAGATCATTAACGTTGGCGTTCCACGTCAGACTTTGATGATAAAAAATGCACAAAGCATCCCAGATAATGATGGTGCGTTGTGCATTTTTTGTTTATTTCGAATGCCAATACCTCCGTTCCTTGTTACTCCGTATTGAAAGCTGTATCGGAAGGAATTTAGGTATAACATGACAACACGAATAGCAATGGACGAAACAATGACAGATCCTAACAGTATTTACGGTAAAGCGATCACCATGACAGTAGTTGGTGCGGGTTCTTACGGCACATCTCTGGCGATTTCTTTAGCACGTAACGGTGCTAATGTTGTCCTTTGGGGACACGATGCTAAGCATATGGCTCGTCTTGATGCTGATCGTGCTAACCAAGAATTTTTACCCGGTATTGATTTTCCCGATTCGCTGATTGTGGAAACCGATTTGAAAAAAGCGGTACAAGCGAGCCGCGATTTGTTGGTTGTCGTTCCGAGCCACGTATTTGGCCTTGTTATGAACAGTTTAAAGCCTCACTTGCGTGATGATTCCCGTATTTGTTGGGCAACCAAAGGGCTTGAACCTGAAACGGGGCGGTTACTGATGGATGTGGCCTATGACACCATTGGCGAACGCTATTCATTGGCGGTGTTATCTGGGCCGACTTTTGCTAAAGAGCTGGCGATGGGAATGCCTACCGCAATTTCTGTTGCCTCGCCTGACGCGCAGTTTGTCGAAGATCTGCAAGGCAAAATTCACTGCAGCAAAACTTTCCGCGTTTACGCCAATAGTGATTTTATTGGCATGCAGCTAGGTGGTGCGGTGAAAAACGTGATTGCAATTGGCGCTGGCATGTCCGATGGGATTGGCTTTGGTGCGAATGCGCGTACTGCATTGATTACGCGCGGTCTGGCCGAAATGTGCCGTTTAGGTGCGGCGTTAGGTGCTCAGCCAGAAACTTTTATGGGGATGGCTGGATTGGGTGACTTAGTGCTCACTTGTACCGATAACCAATCACGTAACCGTCGCTTTGGTTTGGCGTTGGGACAAGGAAAAGATGTGGACACGGCGCAGCAAGAAATTGGCCAAGTGGTTGAAGGTTATCGCAACACCAAAGAGGTGTGGTTATTAGCGGCGCGCATGGAGGTTGAAATGCCAATAGTTGATCAAATCTATCAAGTGCTGTATCAAGGAAAAGATGCGCGTGTTGCAGCACAAGATTTGCTGGCTCGTGATAAAAAAGCAGAACGCTAATTCATTGCTCATGATTAGGCACAAAGCCTATTAGCAATCTACATTGACGCTCTAGAGATTGGATGAGGAAGGGTGATCAACCAACGATGAAACATTGCGAAAAACTCAAAGTGTGGCAAGCCATAGTCAAAGAGGCGCGCGAGCAGTCAGAACAAGAACCGATGCTGGCCAGTTTTTATCATGCCACTATTATTAAGCATGATAGTTTAAGCTCGGCCTTGAGCTACATTCTTGCCAATAAGCTGAATACGGCCTCAATGCCAGCGATGGCGGTGCGTGAAGTGGTCGAAGAGGCATTTGCCGCAGACCCCAGCATTATGGAAGCGGCGGCGTGTGACATCTGCGCGACTGTCAATCGTGACCCCGCGGTATCTATGTTTTCAATGCCTCTACTTTATCTCAAGGGCTACCATGCCTTACAAGGCTATCGCGTCGCGAACTGGTTATGGAAGCAAGGTCGAGTGGCGTTGGCTACCTATTTTCAAAACCAAATCTCGGTAGCTTGCCAAGTGGACATCCATCCTGCTGCACGTATTGGTCGCGGCATCATGCTTGACCATGCTACGGGCATTGTGATCGGTGAAACCGCGGTGGTGGAGAATGATGTCTCTATTTTACAAGATGTAACGCTAGGCGGAACGGGTAAAGAGTGCGGCGATCGCCACCCGAAAATTCGTGAAGGCGTGATGATTGGCGCGGGTGCCAAAATTCTCGGTAATATTGAAGTGGGCGAAGGGGCGAAAATTGGTTCTTGTTCGGTGGTATTGCAAGCGGTGCCTCCGCACACTACCGTCGCTGGAGTGCCAGCCAAAATTGTCGGTCGTCCGCAAACCGATAAGCCTTCGTTAGATATGGACCAACAATTTAATGGCCGTTCTCAAAGTTTCATTGCCGGTGATGGTATTTGATTTGGTCGCGGAAAACAAAAAGGGTGATGCTCACAGAGCATCACCCTTTTTTATGGTTGGCATTAAGCCATTGCATCGAGTTCAGCAAGCACCTCTTCAGCCCAATCAACCCACGCTTGGCGAACCAGTAGGTTGCGGCGTAGTGTTAGACGCTCAAGGCGCTGTAGCTTATCGAGGGTAGCTGGTGTTGCATAGTACGCAGACTCAATCTCTTTGTAGTGAGCAACCAGTTTTTTCGATTCTTCAACCAATTCACCCAGTTGAATTCGGTAAGGTGTTGCTGGTTGTACCGCGCAAGCGATCAATTTAGCGCTAAATTCATCACGTACGGTTGGGTGAGCTGTAGGTTGGTCAAACCATTCACCTAAAGCGCTGCGACCTGCATCGGTGATGGAGTAAACTTTACGATCTGGCTTGCCATCTTGCGGTTCTAATACACAAGTGACTAGGCCTTGTTGACCCATTTTATTCAGTTCGCGGTAAACTTGTTGGTGGCTGGCTTTCCAAAAATAGCCAATGCTTGAAGAGAACTCTTTTGTGATGTCGTACCCTGTGGCATCGCGAGTGCTCAAAACAGTGAGGATAACGTGTGGTAATGACATGTCTTTAATCCAAATGGTTAATAAACTCAAAAACAACTTGCTCAAACTCGTGTTGTGCTTCTGATGGCATCAATCATGAATGAGTTTAAGCAACACCCACCGTTCTATTGACGGAGTGGGTTGTGTCACCTTAAAAAGCCGTTTATCACCTAGGATTATATGCGTGACGCATATCGACCTGCGATTTGTTATGTTTGTATGCTACCGCAGAGGAGCAGTAGTATATCTAAATAATAAGCATAAAGTAGAATACTTTGTTAGTTTAGCTTAAAAAACTGATAATATGCTCAATAATTTTTGTGATTTAAAATAAAAAGCCGCACAGAGGCGGCCTTTTAGCTAGTTTGTGAAATAAAATGCTGTTACTTAGCCTGTGTTACGCATTCCTGCTGCAATACCCGCGATAGTCACCATTAAGGCTTCTTCTAACTCTGCTGGTGCGGTTTCGGTTTTGCGAGTGCGGTACAACAGCTCTGCTTGCAGCATATTTAATGGCTCAACATAGATATTGCGCAAACGGATTGACTCTTGACCCCAAGGATCGCTTTGCATCAAGTTCTCATTGTTTTCTACATTTAACACCGCTTTGATGTCTTTCTGTAATTGAGAGCGCAAACGCTCACCGAGTGGGCGTAACGATTCATCGACTAGGCGTTCATCGTAATAGCGTGAGATTTCAATGTTGCACTTGGAGTAAACCATCTCTAGCATGCCCAAACGCGTTGAGAAAAATGGCCATTCACGGCACATCTCTTCCAGCAGTGCTTGGTGTCCTTTATCGATAGAAAACTGAATTGCTTCTCCCGCACCTAGCCAGGCTGGTAGCACGAGGCGGTTTTGGCTCCAAGAGAAGATCCACGGGATTGCACGTAAGCTTTCGACCCCACCATTAGGATTGCGTTTAGCCGGACGTGAACCGAGCGGCAATTTACCCAGCTCTAGCTCTGGCGTTGCTTGGCGGAAGTACGGGACAAAGTCCGGCTCGCCGCGAACAATATGGCGATACGCTTCGCAAGAGACCTCAGACAATACCTCCATTAAGTCGCGCCAATCTTGTTTTGGCTCTGGTGGTGGCAGCAGGTTCGCTTCTAAAATGGCGCTGGCGTACATCGTAAAACTATTGACGGCTACTTCTGGTAGACCAAGTTTAAAACGGATCATTTCGCCTTGCTCCGTCACACGCAAGCCACCTTTTAAGCTTTTGGGTGGTTGTGAAAGCAGTGCCGCATGTGCTGGAGCGCCCCCGCGACCAATGGTGCCGCCACGTCCATGGAATAGTGTAAGTTCAATTCCAGCCTCTTCACTGACATTAACCAAAGCTTCCATCGCGCTGTATTGCGCCCAACCGGCGGACATTACACCTGCATCTTTAGCGGAATCAGAGTAACCAATCATCACCATCTGGTGGTTTTGAATAAAGCCACGATAGAGATCAATGCCCATTAGTTGGCGGATCACCGTTTCTGCGTTGTTTAAATCATCCAAAGTTTCGAACAGTGGACAAACGTCCATGCGGTAAGGGCAACCACACTCTTGCAACAATAGATGTACGGCAAGTACATCTGATGCGGTACGAGCCATCGAAATCACATAAGCACCAAAGGCTTCGCGAGGCTGAGAAGCAACGATTTTACAGGTGTCGATCACCTCTTGTACCGCTTCTGAAGGCTGCCAGTCACGAGGTAACAAAGGACGTTTTGAGCTCAACTCATTGGTGAGAAACGCAATTTTGTCTTGCTCGCTCCACTGGTCATAATCACCAATGCCTAAATAACGGGTGAGCTCGGAGATCACATCAGAGTGACGAGTGCTCTCTTGGCGAATATCCAAACGTACAAGATGCACACCAAACGCTTTAATCCGGCGCAGAGTATCAAGCAGCGAGCCATCGGCAATGACGCCCATGCCGCATTGATGTAAAGATTGGTAGCAGGCATAAAGCGGTTCCCACAACTGTGCGATATTTTGCAGTGGTGCTTTGCGTGCCAGTTGTTGGCCATTGATCTTGGCATCCAACACTTCCAGTGTTTCGCTGAGTAGTTCACGCAGGCGTTTGAGAATAGCGCGATAAGGTTCGTGTTCATCTATGCCAGCCAAATCGCGTAGCGCGTCACTGCATTTGGTCATCGACAATTCGCTGACCAGCTCATTGATATCACCTAGGTAGAGATCGGCCGCTTTCCAGCGAGAAAGCAGCATTACTTCACGGGTGATTTTATGAGTCACAAAGGGGTTACCATCACGGTCGCCGCCCATCCACGAAGAGAAATGCACAGGGCGTGCATCAATTGGTAGTCCTTCACCTAAGTAGTTGGTGAGGTGCTCATCAAATTCACGAAGAAAATCAGGCACGGCTTGCCATAGAGAATTTTCTACCACCGCAAAGCCCCATTTTGCTTCATCCAGTGGCGTAGGGCGCTGCTTACGAATCACATCTGAATGCCAGCTTTGCGCGATCAACTGTTCTAAACGGCGTTCGGTTTTTTGGCGCTCTTTAAATGAAAGGTCACTGAGTTCAAGCTTGGAGAGACACTCGTTAATTTTCACCAGCTTGTTGATCATCGTGCGGCGTGTAATTTCGGTTGGGTGAGCCGTTAGCACTAACTCGATATTGAGATCGCGTACCGCTTGAGCAGCATCCAATTTACTGATTTTATTTTGATTCAGTTTAGTAAACAGTAAATTAATCGCATCAGGCTCACACACATGTTCTTCACAGTGACGTGAAATGGTGTGGTACTGCTCGGCCATGTTGGTTAAGTTAAGAAATTGGTTGAATGCCCGCGCTACTGGGGTGAGCTGTTCGTTGGGAAGGTTTTTGATCTCTTCAACCAAGCTGTCTCGGTCGGCTTGATTGCCATTACGGGCTGATTTTGAAAGTTTTCGGATGGTTTCCACTTTCTCTAAGATAACGTCACCATGGGCGTCCTGAATGGTGTTGCCCAGCAAACGGCCAAGCATGCTCACGTTACTTTTGAGCGCAGCGTATTTTTCGTTCATTGTCATCCTGCCTTGTAAAAAAATTACATCCATTGTTCCTTGCTAAGTACACAATCTAGCGAAAAGATCCCTGTAGAGTCAAATAAAGCCGACTATTTTTACGATTATTGCTGAATGTTATTGAACGTGATCATTTGGTGAATAATTGGCGTAAATTACTGAAATTTTATTACAAAAATGCCCGACCGTAGAAAAGCTGTCAGGCATTTATCGCTTGAGTAAGCTTGGTAGGCTAGAAGCAGTATTTATACATTGCTTTGGACAAAATTGAGATGGTTGGATCAATAAATTCAAACGCTAGGAATTCATCCGGTTGATGCGCTTGATCGATCGAACCCGGGCCGAGTACCAGTGTTGGGCATAATTGTTGTAAGAACGGTGCTTCAGTACAGTAATTCACGGTTTGTGAAGCGGTATTGCAAATCTCTTCAATGTTGCCAATAAAGGGGTGATCATGCTGACATTCATAACCCGGAATCGCATCATGTAGCGCGGTAATCTCAATGCGGCCGGGCCATTTTGCACTGACTTCATTCAGTGCATTGCGCAGCAAGTTATCGAGCCCATATAGACTCATGCCGGGCAGCGGGCGCACATCGTAATGCAATTCGCAGCAGCCACAAATGCGGTTTGGACTATCACCACCGTGGATATGACCGAGGTTCAACGTGGGGTGAGGAATCGCAAAGCCTGGGTGATGGTACTCTTTGATCAATTTGTCGCGCAGTTGCATTAACGCGAACAGCACTTCATGCATGATTTCGATGGCATTTACGCCCAGAGCTGGATCAGACGAGTGGCCCGATTTTCCTGTCACTCGAATAGCGTTGGCTACGTGGCCTTTATGGCCGCGGATGGGTACAAGGCTAGTCGGCTCACCAATAATGCAGTAATCCGGTTGAAATGGCGCATGTTCAGTGAAATGACGCGCGCCGAGCATGGTGGTTTCCTCATCACAGGTAGCCAACACATACAGCGGTTTACTCTGTTTACTCCAATCGACTTTTTTCACCGCTTCGTAGATAAAAGCAAAAAAGCCTTTCATGTCTGCCGTGCCTAAGCCATAGAAACGATCATTGGCTTGCGTTAACGCGTGTGGTTCAAAATTCCAACGTCCTTCGTCAAATGGAACGGTATCACTGTGCCCCGCGAGCAGTAGGCCACCTTCGCCGCACCCTTTCTTCGCCACTAAATTGTATTTTCCCGGCGCGACTTCAATGGTGTCGACTACAAACCCTAAGCTGGAAAACCAGCTTGCCAATTTATCAATCACACTCTGGTTACCTTCGTCCCAACGAGCATCTGTGGAGCTGATGGAAGAGGTCGAAATCAGACCTTGGTAAACCTCAAGAAAACTGGGTAATTGCATATTATCTTTGCTCCTAGTATTGACAGAGTAATTGCGAGAAGGTAAAACACATATTAAATCACTTTGTGTGAATAAAAAACCGAGTTAAGTGTATTTTTTGAAATTTATAGTCATTTTTAGATTGTATTTTTTACCTTGAAATTGGATGTCACGAGATGTTGAAAACCACAATTATCGGAGCTAGCGGTTATACCGGCGCTGAGTTGGCGTATATGGTGCAAAAACACCCACAACTCACGCTATCAGGTTTATACGTTTCCGCCAATAGCCTAGATGCTGGAAAACCAATGGCTGAGCTGCATGGCAAACTCTCCGGTATTGTCGACATGCAGGTACAACCATTAGTGGATCCGGTGAGCGTTGCAAGCCAATGTGATGTGGTGTTTTTAGCTACGGCTCATGAGGTGAGCCATGATCTTGCGCCTATTTTTCTTGCGCAAAATTGTCAAGTTTTCGACCTTTCTGGTGCTTTTCGCGTCAAAGGTGATGATTTTTACCAAAATTACTATGGTTTTAAACATCAACACCCTAAATGGTTAGAAAACGCGGTTTATGGACTGGCGGAATGGAATTATGAGGCAATTAAGCAGAGCCAATTGATCGCCGTTGCAGGTTGCTATCCAACCGCATCGCAACTTGCGATAAAGCCTTTGGTTGAAGCGGGTTTGTTAGATACAACTCAATGGCCGGTGATTAATGCCACCAGCGGTGTCACCGGCGCGGGCAGAAAAGCGACATTAACCAACAGTTTTTGTGAAGTGAGCTTACAGCCATACGGCGTGTTTACTCATCGCCACCAACCTGAAATCGTCGCCCATTTAGGATGTGATGTGATTTTTACGCCTCACTTAGGGAATTTCAAACGCGGTATTTTGGCCACCGTGACGATGAAGCTTGCATCAGGTATTTCAGAGCAACAAGTCAGCCATGCTTTTGAGAAGGCGTACGCTAACAAACCAGCGGTTCGGCTCAAATCAACCTTGCCGAGCATCAAAGATGTTGAATTTACACCATTTTGCGACCTCGGTTGGCGAGTGCAAGGTGAGCATATTATCGTCGTGTCCGCGATCGATAATTTATTAAAGGGGGCATCGAGCCAAGCGATGCAGTGTTTAAATATTCATTACGGTTTTTCTGAGCTAACGGCTTTGGTGTAACGCACCAAGCGTAAGGGTTAAATATGACAGATACAAAGCAAAATCCATTAGTGATTAAGTTAGGCGGCGCGGCGCTGTCTTGTTCTGAAACGCTAAGCAAACTGTTTGGCGCAATCGCACTGTATCAAGCCCAAGCTCAGCGACGAATTGTCATCGTGCACGGGGGCGGTTATCTCGTCGATGACCTGATGGCGAAATTACAACTAAAAACCGTGAAGAAAGAAGGTTTGCGTGTCACGCCTTATGACCAAATTCCGCTGATTGCAGGCGCGCTGGCTGGAACAGCCAACAAAATGCTGCAAGGGCAAGCGATTAAAGATGGCTTAAATGCGGTTGGTTTATCGCTCGCTGATGGCGGGTTATGCAAAGTCGAAGAGTTGGATCCAGAACTCGGCGCAGTGGGCAAGGCTTCTCCTGGTGATTCACAAATCGTGCAAGCGATTTTAGCCGCTGGTGGTTTGCCTATTATCAGCTCGATTGGCCTGACCGCTGATGGCCAAATGATGAATGTCAACGCCGATCAAGCAGCCGTTGCAGTGGCTGGCGCATTGGACGCAGAGCTCGTTCTGCTTTCCGATGTGAGCGGTGTGCTGGATGGCAAAGGCCATTTGTTGTCGAGCCTCAATGAGCAGCAGGCCAGTGCGCTGATTAAAGGCAAAGTGATCACGGATGGCATGATTGTCAAAGTGAAAGCGGCGCTGGAAGCGGCAAATGATTTAGGTCGCCCGATTGAAGTGGCGACATGGCGTTACCCAGATAAGCTCAGCAAATTGTTTGCGGGCGAAAGTATCGGGACCCAATTTTTACCTCAATAAACGCATTTAATCAGTTGTTGATAACAGCTGTAAGTAATTAATCACCCAGAGCACTGACCGCCAAGCGCAGCGCCGGGAAATGGAGAAAGTAAGATGAGCAAGGTTCAAGTCAATAAAGTCGTTGTCGCATATTCTGGCGGTCTAGATACATCGGTGATCATTCCGTGGTTAAAAGAAAACTACGATTGTGAAGTGGTTGCCTTTGTTGCCGATGTCGGCCAAGGTGAAGAAGAATTGGTCGGCATTGAAGAGAAAGCGAAAGCGTCTGGCGCGTCAGAGTGTTATGTGGTCGATCTTAAAGAAGAGATGGTCGCTGAATACATCTACCCAACACTAAAAACAGGCGCTTATTACGAAGGTAAATACCTACTTGGGACGTCAATGGCTCGCCCAATCATTGCCAAAGCGCAAGTTGAAGTAGCGCGTAAAGTGGGTGCCGATGCGCTGTGTCACGGCTGTACGGGGAAAGGTAATGACCAAGTGCGTTTTGAAGGTGCGTTTGCAGCCCTAGCGCCTGATTTACATGTGATTGCCCCTTGGCGTGAGTGGGACATCGTGAGTCGTGAAGAGTGTCTTGATTTCCTTGCTGAGCGTAACATTCCTTGCGCCGCTTCATTGACGAAAATTTACTCGCGTGATGCGAACGCGTGGCACATTTCGACCGAAGGTGGCGTGCTTGAGAGTACTTGGAACGCCCCTAATGAGGATTGCTGGGTATGGACAGTAGATCCAGAGCAAGCGCCAAATGAACCAGAGTTTGTCACACTGCAGGTCGCGAAAGGCGAAGTCGTTGGCGTCGATGGTGAACTGATGACGCCTTACAACGCACTCGTTTACCTTAATGAGAAAGGCTCTAAACACGGAGTTGGTCGTATCGACATCGTCGAAAACCGTTTGGTTGGTATGAAGTCTCGTGGTTGTTATGAAACCCCGGGAGGCACCATCATGATGGAAGCGTTGCGTGCTGTTGAGCAGTTAGTGCTCGATAAAGCCTCATTCGAATTTCGTGAAGAACTGGGTGTCAAAGCGTCGCATCTTGTATACGATGGCCGTTGGTTCACTCCGCTGCGTAAATCCATCATGGCCGCAGCCGATGAGCTGGCACAGGATGTTAATGGTGAAGTGGTTGTGAAGCTTTACAAAGGGCAAGCGACAGTGACGCAAAAACGTTCGGAAAACAGCTTGTACTCGGAAGAGTTTGCGACCTTTGGTGAAGATGTTGTGTATGACCAAAGCCACGCGGGCGGCTTCATTCGTCTCTATTCGTTGGCAAGCCGGATCAGAGCGTTGAACGAAGCGAAGAAGAATAAAGCCTAGGTTAACCCCCAAGGTAGAGACACAAAAATAACAATAAAAGATCGCTCTAGTAGCGATCTTTATTATAAAAATGATTGAGCAATTTGATGTGGTCACGCTCAGTCGCGACCTAAGAGCAGGAGATACGCAATGGCATTATGGGGCGGTAGATTTACCCAAGCAGCAGACACGAGGTTCAAAGAGTTCAACGATTCACTTCGCTTTGATTACCGATTGGCTGAACAAGACATTGTGGGCTCTATAGCATGGTCAAAGGCGTTGGTGTCAGTGAATGTTTTGGGCGAAGAGGAGCAGCAAAAACTAGAACTTGCGCTCAACGAACTCAAACTGGAAGTGATGGAAGATCCTGAGCAGATCTTACGCTCTGATGCAGAAGATATTCACTCTTGGGTTGAGCAGCAGTTGATCAGCAAAGTGGGTGATTTAGGCAAAAAGCTGCACACTGGGCGCTCTCGTAATGACCAAGTCGCGACCGATTTAAAATTGTGGTGCCGCCAGCAAGGTCAGCAATTACTGTTGGGGTTAGATCGCCTGCAAACGAAATTAGTGTCGGTTGCTCAGCAGCACCAAGCGACGGTTTTGCCCGGTTATACCCACCTGCAACGTGCGCAACCAGTGACCTTTGCGCATTGGTGTTTGGCCTATGTTGAAATGTTTGAGCGTGATTACTCTCGTTTAAATGATGCGATTAAGCGCCTTGATACTTGTCCACTTGGCTCCGGCGCGCTGGCAGGTACGGCCTATCCGATTGATCGTGAACAGCTTGCTCATCATTTAGGGTTTCGCCGTGCCACGCGTAACTCGCTCGATTCAGTATCTGACCGAGATCACGTGATGGAATTGATGTCGGTGGCGTCGATCTCGATGCTGCATTTATCGCGCTTGGCGGAAGATATGATCTTCTACAACTCGGGTGAGTCTGGTTTTATCGAACTGGCTGACACCGTGACTTCGGGTTCATCCTTGATGCCGCAAAAGAAAAACCCTGATGCATTAGAGCTGATCCGTGGCAAAACTGGCCGTGTTTATGGCTCGCTTGCGGGCATGATGATGACGGTCAAAGCCTTACCATTGGCTTATAACAAAGATATGCAAGAAGACAAAGAAGGGCTGTTTGACGCGCTGGATACTTGGAACGACTGCATGGAAATGGCTGCGCTTTGCTTTGATGGCATCAAAATTAAAACCGAACGGACTTTAGAAGCGGCCAAACAAGGCTATGCCAATGCTACCGAATTAGCTGATTATTTAGTCGCCAAAGGGATCCCTTTCCGTGAAGCGCACCACATTGTGGGCGTAGCGGTGGTTGGCGCGATTGCGAAAGGGTGTGCGCTTGAAGAACTGACCCTTGCCGAGCTTAAAGAGTTTTCGTCGGTCATTGAAGATGATGTTTATGCGATCCTCACCATTGAATCTTGCTTAGAAAAACGCAGCGCTTTAGGTGGCGTTTCGCCAAAACAAGTGGCCTATGCGGTTGATCAAGCCAAAGCGCGTTTAGACAAACGTGACACCACGGCGGTGAAAGTTCGTCCTGCCCGTTTGACGGATATTGAAACGCTAGAAAGTATGGTCACTTATTGGGCGAATATGGGAGAAAATCTGCCTCGTTCACGCAATGAGTTGGTGCGCGATATTGGTTCATTTGCCGTGGCGGAACACCATGGTGAAGTGACGGGATGTGCCTCGTTATATGTCTATGACTCTGGGTTGGCTGAAATTCGTTCGCTTGGTGTAGAAGCAGGTTGGCAAGGTCAAGGACAAGGAAAAGCGATCGTCTCGTATTTGGTGAATAAAGCGCGGCAAATGGCGATTAAGAAAGTGTTTGTTCTGACTCGAACGCCAGAGTTTTTCATGAAGCATGATTTTATTCCAACCTCAAAAAGCTTACTGCCAGAGAAAGTGCTTAAAGATTGTGAACAATGCCCACGGCAGCACGCTTGTGATGAAGTGGCGCTTGAGATCAATTTGGTTGAGCAGATCATCAAGCGAGTCAACGTCGCTTAATGCGTTGATTACCAACGCGATCATTGCCGTTAATGAGGCCTTGGAAAAAGATCTCAAAAAGATCGAATGATCACGGAACAATTTAAGAAAAGCGTGGTCTATAACTGTACCACTGCTTTTTCTTAGAAGAATCTAAGAAGGCCCCAAACCTACTATTGGTTCTGGGGCTTTTTCTTTTGTGCTCTTTAGCTTTTTATTTGTCGCGCCCTTGCCGCTTACGCCAAGGGAGTACCACAAACTTCATCCACAGATGTAAAAACAGCAAACCGTTAAAGGCAAAGCCCGCTATTAGCAAGCTGATCGATTCAATGGTTTTAGGGTTCTCCCTGTATAACCACCACCACACAAGCCAGCACCCAACTGACAAAACAGTGAGCTGATCCATACAACGTTGGCAGCGGCCGATTTTTTTCCAAAACCACGAAGATTGGCAGTTATTGCAAGGCATAAGCGCGTTCATTAAAGAGAAAATAACGGCAGTATAACGTGCGCGAAGGTGTGAGTCTAAGGCGTGGCTGAAACTAAAGCGTATAAAAAACGGCCGCACAAGGGCGACCGCATGAATGGATGTTGAAAATTAACAGCCCGGACCGCAGTCCATGCAATGCTTGATCATCTCAGGGCCTAAATGCAGTTTAGCGTTTAGATCACGCAGCGCGGTGCGCACGCCTTCTTCAATTACGGGGTGATAAAAAGGCATATCCAACATCTGTGAAATCGTCATCTGATTTTGATGTGCCCACGCCAGCAAATGAGCCAAGTGCTCCGCATTCGGCCCCATCATTTCAGCGCCTAAAAATCGCCCTGTTCCTTGTTCGCCATACACATGCAATAACCCTTTATTGCGCAGCATGACGCGTGAACGGCCTTGATTTTCAAACGACACAGTACCGATAGCAAAACAGCCACAATTTCCCAAACGAGTGGTTAGCTGTTTGTAGGATTCACCGACCATCGCAATTTGTGGGTCTGAAAAAACCGCTGAGATAGAGGAACGACGAAGCCCGGCGCGAATATCTGGGTAGCGGCCAGCGTTATCCCCTGCAATACGACCTTGATCGGCTGCTTCATGAAGCAGTGGCAGTTGATTACTGGCATCACCAGCAATGAAAATACTGTCTACAGAGGTTTGCAGCGTATAGTGATCGGCCGTTGGTACGCCGCGCGCATCAAGGGCTACATCGGTATTTTCAATTGCCAATTTGTCTACGTTCGGGCGACGACCGGTTGCCGCCAACACATAGTCAACGACAAATGTTTCGAGCTGCCCTTCACGGTTGATGAATTGGATTTCAACTTTGTCGTTTTGGTCTGTTGGAGAAGCAATGCGTTTCATGCTTTCCACTTTAACGTCAGCGTCTAAATAGAATTCTTCCTTAAACGTTTTATCGGCGTAAGCCATCACATCAGGGTCGGTTAATGGGCCAACTTGTCCACCAATGCCGAACAGCTTCACTTTTACCCCTAAGCGATGTAAGGCTTGACCTAGTTCTAAGCCAATCACCCCTGGGCCAAATACGGCAACAGATTCCGGTAAGTCGTCCCACTCAAATAGGTCATCATTAATGATTAAGCGATCGCCAAGTTCATGCCATACCGCGGGGTAGGCTGGGCGAGAACCGGTAGCAATCACGATCCGCTTGGCGCTGATTCGTGTATGGTTGTCGACCTGTAGGGTGTGGTTGTCGATAAATTGGGCGTAGCCTGAGATTTTGTCTTCAGCGGGGATCTCCTCAACGCCTTCAAGCACAAATCCGACAAAGCGGTCACGTTCACGTTTTACCCGCGCCATCACTTCACGTCCATTAATGACAATTTCACCTTGAGGATGAACACCAAAAGCAGGAGCTTTGTGGATGTGATGGACGCTTTCAGCGGCCGCAATCAGTAACTTAGATGGCATGCAGCCGACGCGAGCGCATGTGGTTCCGTATGGGCCACCTTCGATCATGACGACACTAGTCGTATGTGCTTTTGCTGCACGATAAGCGCCGAGTCCAGCGGTCCCACCACCAATAATGGCTACATCAACGTTTAACTGTTTCATCATCGCTTTCTCTAAATTTGGAATGTGGATAGTCGATGGCAACATTTAATAATGCTGTCATTGAGTCTAAATGAGGAGGATGCCCTAGGAAGATTTCCCTAGGGCAGGCGTGATTAGCCCAGGTAAGCTTCTAGCTCTTCGCTGCCGCCGATGTGTTTACCACCAACGAAAACTTGCGGAACGGTGGTACGGCCTGTGATAGCTCGTAAGCTCACTGTGGTTGCATCTTTACCCAATACCACTTCTTCATATTGAAGACCGTGGTCAATCAAGAGTTGTTTTGCTTTAGTGCAGAATGGGCAACCTGGTTTAGTAAATACGGTAACCGATTCTTGTGTTTTATAGTTAGGTGCAATGTATTTCAGCATGGTGTCAGCATCTGATACTTTGAACGGGTCACCCGGTTCATCAGCTTCGATAAACATTTTTTCGATGATGCCATCTTTGACTAACATGCTGTAACGCCATGAACGTTTGCCAAAACCGATTTGGCTTTTATCAACTAACATACCCATGCCGTCAGTAAATTCGCCATTGCCATCAGGAATGAAAGTAATATTCTCTGCTTCTTGGTCTGCTTTCCAAGCATTCATCACAAAGGTATCGTTCACCGAAACACATAGGATGTCATCAACGCCATGCTCTTTAAACACCGGGTACAGTTCGTTGTAACGCGGCAAGTGGCTTGATGAACAGGTTGGGGTGAAGGCACCTGGCAAGCTAAATACGATAACGGTTTTACCTTTGAATAATTGATCTGTTGTGAGATTAACCCAAGCATCACCTTGACGAGTAGGGAAAGTGACTTGTGGTACCGCTTGGCCTTCTTTAGATACTAACATTCTATTTTCCTTGTGATTTTCTAAGTTAGGTTATGATTTTAAGAGCCGCTGCTCTCATTTGTTGAAGCCATTATGGAAGAAAACCTTTGATAGCTCCAATCGTTTGATGCTATGGTTTTGATAGGTGGATTCTATTGAGATTGAAGATGAACATTCGTGATTTTGAGTACTTAGTATCATTAGCTGAACATAAACATTTTCGTAAAGCAGCAGAAGCTTGTTTTGTGAGCCAGCCAACACTCAGTGGCCAGATCCGCAAACTGGAAGATGAGCTGGGAACAGTATTATTAGAGCGCAGCAGTCGCCGAGTATTGTTCACCGATTCGGGCCTGCAATTGGTCGATCAGGCCAAACGTATTTTAAGTGAAATCAAAACCTTTAGAGATATGGCCAGCGGCCAAGGCGGCTCGATGAGTGGTCCTATCCATATTGGATTCATTCCCACTTTAGGCCCCTACCTTTTGCCGCGCATTGTGCCTTTTTTAAAAGAGCAATTTCCTGAACTGGAGCTCTATTTACACGAAGCGCAAACCCAACAGCTTGTGCGCCAGTTAGAAGATGGAAAACTCGATTGTTTAGTGCTGGCCTCCGTTGCGGAAACAGCTCACTTTAAAGAGATTGATCTGTATGACGAAGCATTGAGTATTGCCGTGCCTAGTGGGCATGAATGGGCTGCAAAAAGTGAAGTAAGTATGTTGGATTTGAAAGGGCGAACGGTATTGGCTTTAGGTGACGGTCATTGCTTACGCGATCAAGCCTTAGGCTTCTGTTTTGCGGCAGGCGCAAAAGATGACGAACGTTTTAAAGCGACCAGCTTAGAGACGCTGCGTAATATGGTCGCAGCGGGTGGGGGAATTACCCTGTTACCTGAACTCTCTTTACCAGATGTTAAAGAGAAGGATGGCGTTTGTTACCTTAAAGCGGTCAACCCGCAGCCTTCACGCCGCTTAGTATTAGCTTATCGGCCGGGATCGCCGCTGAGGCAGCGTTTTGAGCAGTTGGCTCACGCAATCAAAACAAAGCTAAATGAGAAATAAAAAAAGAGGCTAAATTTAGCCTCTTTTTACTGAGCTTTAGAATAGCTCTTCACCTGAAGGTGAAGAGTAGATGTTGTCAGAGACACTCTCTGCGACATACTCGGTTGGCTCAGTGCCTTGAATGAAGTATTCAAACATCGAGCTTGAATCAAACTTATTGGTTAACAGGCCGGTATCGATATCGATTCTTACCCGCACAATATTGGCGGGAATGGGTTTGTCTTGCGCTGGCACATCGACCAGTACTTGACGCATAAAATCAATCCAAGCGGGTTGTGCCGTTTTTGCTCCCGCTTCCGCACCGGATACACCATCGTCATCTACATTGCTGTTTTCGGTTGTCCTACCTAAGTTGCGGTTATGATCATCAAATCCGACCCAAGCAATAGCGACCATGCCCGGTGCATAGCCGTTGTACCACGCATCTTTGGAGTCATTGGTCGTTCCTGTTTTACCACCAATATCACGACGCCCCAGCTTTTGTGCACGCCAGCCTGTACCATTCCAACCCGTTCCTTCACGCCAATTTCCGCCACCCCAAATATTGCTGTACATCATCTCTCGGACAAGAAATGCGTTTTGTTCGGAAATGACTTGTGGAGCATAGTGCGATGCAACATCTTGCTCATCGAACTCATTTGTGTCTGGGGTGCATTGCTGTTGGCAAACGACTTTTGGTGTGGCTTGATACTCAAGTTTGCCAAAGGGATCTTCAACTTTGCTGATGTAATAGGGTTCAACATAATAGCCACCATTGGCAAACACGGAATAGCCTTGCGCCATCTTAACCGGCGTTAAGCTTCCCGCACCTAAGGCAATGGTTTCTGAGCGTGGTACTTGGTCAATATCAAAACCAAAGCGAGTGAGATACTCACGTGTTTCATCCAGCCCAACAGCGCGTAGCACTCTCACCGCCATCACGTTTTTGGATTGAGCCAAGCCAACGCGAAGACGAGTTGGGCCAATATAAGTCGGTGGTGAGTTTTTAGGACGCCATGCTGTACCTTGGCTTTGGTCCCACTGGTTAATTGGCGCATCATTAATCAGCGTCGCTAAGGTCATGCCTTTATCGATGGCGGCAGAGTAGATAAAGGGTTTAATACTTGAGCCGACTTGGCGCACCGATTGAGTCGCACGGTTAAATTTATTGTGCACAAAGTTAAAGCCGCCAACCAGCGCCAGTACCGCACCATTTTCTGGGTTCATGGCAACAAAGGCAGTGTTGGCATTGGGTACTTGGCTTAAGTACCATTGTGGTGCTTCGTCGGTGGTATGCTCATCACTGTATTCAGCACGATTACGAACCCAAATTTGTTCACCAGCGGCGATGATTTCCGTCGCTGTACTCGGAACCGGTCCTTGTCGAGAATCAGTTAAGAAACGGCGAGCCCAGTTCATGCCTTGCCATTCAATGGTCTGCAATCCTTGATTTTTCACCCAAACCGTAGCCGATTGGCTGCTTACGTGGGTAACGACGGCTGGTAATAAATCTCCATAAGTCGGTTCATTATTTAAGTGCTCGGCCAGTTGCTGTTCATTCAATGGCGTTTGGCCTTCTTTCCAAACTACTTTTTCAGCACCGCGATAGCCATGACGCTCATCATAGGCGAGTAGGTTATTGATTGCAGCTTTACTCGCGGCTTGCTGCTGTTTGGAATCTACCGTTGTGGTGACAATCATGCCAGAGGTATAGGCCGACTCTTCACCATAGCGCTCCACCATCCATGAACGGGCGATTTCTGCCACATAAGGTGCACTGAGTTCAATTTCAGCACCGTGGTATTTCGACATTAAGGGCTCAGAGCGGGCTTGCGCATATTGCGCTGGGGTTATGTATTTCTCATCAAGCATTCTCTGTAGCACCACGTTACGGCGGTTAGTCGCGCGATCTAGAGAATAGATAGGGTTCATGGTTGAAGGTGCTTTGGGAAGTCCTGCAATCAGAGCAATCTCACTTAGCGTTAAATCTTTGACTTCTTTTCCAAAATAAACTTGGGCTGCCGCTCCAATTCCATACGATCGGTAACCGAGATAAATTTTATTGAGATAAAGCTCTAGGATTTCTTTTTTCGTCAGCAATTGTTCGATATGAATAGCGATAAAAATCTCTTTGATTTTTCGCATGATCTTCTTCTCATTAGAGAGGTAGAAGTTACGAGCAAGCTGCTGAGTAATGGTACTTGCACCTTGTTTAGCGCTACCTGAGGCGATCACAGCGACCGCAGCACGAGTGATACCAATTGGGTCAAAACCATAGTGTTCGTAGAAGCGGCTATCTTCGGTGGCGATAATCGCTTCGATAAGTTCAGGCGGGATCTCTTCAATACGCAACGGAACTCGGCGCTTTTCTCCAAATTGGGCGATGAGCTTGCCATCTTGACTATAGACCTGCATCGGTGTCTGCAATTGTACATCACGTAAAGTCGCTACATCGGGGAGGTCTGGCTTCACGTAAAAATAGAAGCCAAATATCGTAGTGACTCCAAGAATAATGCAAATCAATGAAAGTAATAACAATCGCTTTATGAACTTCACCGGATAATCCCTGTTTAGTTAAGGCTGCCCTTATGCAAACCCTTGTACTCTAGGCTAAAAATTTAGCTCTAAAAATAAATTGTGGCTTATTTAACCTCAAAATAAGCAAATCGAGCTAAGCCTAAGCAGCGTTACTGGAGCTAAGCCGTATGGGTAAATCAATGGTTACGGGTATAGATATTGGCCACCATAGTATTAAAGCGGTGGTGTTAAAGCTAGCGGGTGATTCATATACACTCGTCGGTTATAAAGAATTATTTATTACTGAGGACATATTCTCCGATAACCACACGCTGGATTATCAGAAAATTGTAAAGAAACTCAAAGAACTAAGAAAGGGTTTACCACTATTTAGTCACAAAGTCGCCATATCGGTACCTGACAATGCGGTAATAAGTAAGGTATTACAAATAGATAGTGACCTGCAGGCGCGTGAAAAAGAGTTTGCTATTTATCAGGCATTTTCTCATCAGTCACCGTTCCCGATAGAAGAACTGAGTCTCGATTTCGTCCAAGTGATGGAAAAAAGCGTAAGTCGCAGTAGCACCGTAAGTTATCAAGTTTACGCCACTCGTAAAGACGTCGTGGAAAGCCGCGCGTTAGCGGCTCAAAAAGCGGGCTTTTTACCGATCGCGGTTGATGTGCAAATACACAGTTTGTTAAACATCTGGCAGTTGGCGAGCAGGGCACAACATCGCAGCGATTGGATGCTCATGGATGTGGGCCATACCCAAACGGCGCTCTGTATTGATTTTACTGATAAAGCCCCTTTTCATAAAGAGATCCCTCTCGGTTGCCAGTGGTTATCCCAAGACAGCGCGATGTCGGGCACCAATGCGGAATTAGCTGATAAAAACGAGCGCTTTGTGCATGAGTTGATCGAGCGACTTCAACGTCAGTTGCAGCTTTTCACCTCCGTCAATGGCGCGGGCAGTTTAGCCGGCATTTGGCTCTCAGGTGGTGGTGCAGATACTCCGATGTTAGCGCAAGAGATTGCGCGGCGTCTCAAGCTTGAGTGCGAGATTCTCGATCCCTTCCTTCTGTTTAACAATAAGTTAGCGAAACGCCAGCAGGGTGAGCTGTCTGGGCAGAGTTTTAGCACCGCAGCGGGTCTTGCTCTGCGTGGTATCGAGTGGTTGGAGTCTTCTCATGTTGCATAGTATTAACTTACTTCCTTGGCGAGAGGAACAAAGAGCGGCGCATAAGCGTCGTTTTATGGGCTTGGTCGTCTTAGGTGTGATGAGCGCTGTTGGTATTCAATGGGGTATCGGTTTGTATTTCTCTGGGCAAGCGCAGCAGCAAGAGTCTCGTTTGGCTTATTTGAATCAATACATTCAGCAGCTTGATAAACAGATCAATGCATTAAAAATGACGGAACAAGAACACAAGGCACTATTAACTCGCTTATCGGTTGTTGAGTCATTGCAAAGCCAACGCAATAAAACCACCGAGTTGATGAACCTGATGCCACAGCTTATGCCTGAAGGAGTCTACGTCGATAAGATCAAAATGAATGGTGAAGAAATTGAAATTACGGGCATCAGTGACAGCACTGCGCGTCTTGCGACCATGCTCGATAATTTTGAAAAATCAGCCTTACTTTCCGATGTCAACATGCACTCTATCGTGCACGGTAATAAGCGATTTGGTAAGGAGTTTCAGACGTTTAAAGTGTCATTTATGTTTCATTCCCCGACACCACAGGGCGCTGTGCTAACCAAGATTCGGCCTACAGGAGCTGTCCATGACTAGTTTTCAAGATCTTGATATGGATGAAATGGCTGAATGGCCGTTGCTGCCTCAATTGCTGGTTATTTTGGTGTTGATGCTAATTATTCAAGGCGTTGGCGCGTGGTTCTATCTTATGCCTCAAAATGAGCAATTGCAGAACTTAAAACAGCAAGAAGAGGTGCTGAAATCGACCTTACGGATTAAGGCCAGCAAAGCCGCCACCTTACCCCAGTTGCAAGCTCAACTGGATGAATTAACTGAACGTTATGATTTTTTATTACGCCAATTACCCGTGCAAAAAGAGCTCGCAAGCATGCTGGCGTCGGTCAATGAACTAGGGCTAGATAACGCGTTAACCTTTACACGTATTGATTGGGGAGAAAAACAGAATAAAGAGTTTCTGTATCGTTTGCCGCTTAATATCGAATTAACTGGGAATTACCACGACATTGGTGATTTCTCAGAGGCGATCGCGAAATTGCCCCGCATTATTAATTTCGATGATGTTGATTGGCAACGGGTTAGCCAGGAAAGCAGCACGTTGCATTTTAGGGTGCGCGCTTATACCTATCAATTCAAGCAAGAGGTGGACGATGAAAAACAATAATCTGCTGCTGATGGTGTTGTTTAGTACCAGTGTATTGGTTGGTTGTAAGGCGAATCAAGATTCATTGAAGGTTTATGTGGAGCAGGTCGAGGGGCAAGCACGCAAAGAAGTCTCCAAATTAAAACCCATTATCCAATTTGAAGTTGCTCATTATGCGCAACATGAATCCCGCGAACCTTTTGTGCTGCCTAAAGAAGCGATTGTACAAAATCAGCCTGTAGTGAAGGCAGACTGCTGGCAACCTCCGGCTCGCAGTAAAAATGGCCAGCTAGAGCGCTATCCGCTTAATCAACTGCGATTAAAAGGCGTGATGAGTAGCGGGGGCGCGGTATCGGCATTAGTGCAAACGCCCCAAGGCAAGGTCGTCAACGTGAAAGCGGGACAATATTTAGGTTTGAATCACGGCAAAGTTACTCGAGTTGATTCCAATTACCTGCTGATCAATGAAACCTTGCCAGACGGCTTAGGTTGTTGGAATCAACGTAACGTCAAATTGGCTCTGAAATAGAATTTGAATTTAGAGAAATCACTATGATTAAAGGACTACAGACACAAATGACTATGGTATTTCGGAGCCTCTTATTTGGCTTATTATTGAGTATGGCAGGGCTAAGTGTGGCGGCAGAAACGGCGCAGACCAACGAGCTTAAAGGCATTGATTTTCGAGTCAATAAAAACAAAGACGCTGTATTGATTGTTGAACTCGCATCACCTTCGACAGTAGTTAATGTGCAGAAAGTAGCTGACGGTTTACAAATTGAACTGCTTAAGACGGATGTCTCCAATGAGAAACTGTATGTCTTAGACGTCAAAGATTTTGCAACCGTTGTTGAGAGTATCGAGGTATTGCGCAAAGAGCCAAGTACACAGTTACTGGCGACCATTCATGGCGAGTTTAAGTATGATTACAGCTTGAAAGGGAAATACCTTGAGGTGGTGATTGGCAAACTGAAAGAACAAGAAAAACCTAAGCCGAAGAGCATTCTTGAGAAAGAGGGCAAGCTTATCTCGATTAACTTTCAAGATATTCCTGTGCGAAATGTTTTGCAGCTTATCGCAGATTATAACGCGTTTAACCTAGTCGTCTCAGATTCGGTCACTGGTAACCTGACGCTACGGCTTGATGGCGTGCCTTGGCAGCAAGTGCTCGATATCATTTTGCAAGTCAAGGGATTAGATAAGCGTGTTGACGGCAATGTGATTTTAGTTGCACCTAAAGAAGAGTTGGATTTACGTGAAAAGCAGCAGCTTGAAAAGGCACGTTTGGCTGAAGAGTTGGGCGATCTACGTTCTGAAATCATCAAAATTAATTTTGCTAAGGCGTCTGATATTGCGCAGATGATTGGCGGTGAAGGGGCGGTCAGCATGTTGTCTGAGCGAGGTTCCATCAGTATCGACGAGCGAACCAACTCACTGCTGATCCGTGAATTGGCTGAGAATATTGTGGTGATACGCCAAATTGTTGAATCGCTCGATATCCCGGTCAAACAGGTACAGATTGAAGCGCGCATTGTTACGGTCAACGAAGGTAATTTGGATGAACTTGGCGTACGCTGGGGTTTCACCTCGACCAATGGCAACAACACCGCAGGCGGAAGTATTGAAAGTAATTTATTCCAAGTGGGCAAGTTGGGGGAAAGCACATTGCCCGTTGATGACTTCCTTAACGTAAACTTAGCGGCGACCTCCGCTAATGCCTCAAGTATTGCCTTCCAAGTGGCTAAGTTGGGGTCGGATATGTTGTTGGATTTAGAGCTTTCAGCGCTACAACGTGAGTCGAAAGCGGAGATCATTTCCAGCCCTCGTTTGATTACGACCAACAAGAAACCCGCTTATATCGAGCAGGGTACGGAGATCCCTTATTTGGAGTCTTCTTCCAGCGGGGCAACGACAGTCGCCTTCAAAAAAGCGGTGCTGAGTTTAAAAGTGACGCCACAGATAACGCCGGATAATCGTTTAGTGTTAGATCTCAGTGTCACTCAAGACCGGCCTGGGGATATTGTAAAAACAGGGACGGGAGAAGCGGTTGCAATTAATACTCAGCGTATTGGCACTCAAGTATTGGTCAATAATGGAGAAACCGTGGTCCTTGGTGGAATATTCCAACATAGCGTCAACAATACGGTGGATAAGGTGCCATTGCTTGGTGATTTGCCATTACTTGGTGCATTGTTCCGCCGTTCCTATGAGCAAGTGGGCAAAAGTGAGCTGCTGATTTTCGTGACACCGAAAGTCGTCATTCAATAACTTACGGCTGATATTGCGATTGGTTAAAAAATAAAGTTGCATTAGTGGCACCATATCTAGATAATTTCGGGTCTTATCACGAATCATCTGTGAGGAATAGGTGCCACGAGCGTCTTAACGGTCAGTATTATACTGGCTAATCTTGTGGCGATGTCATTGAATTAACGTTGTAAATTACTGCTAAACATGGCTGAGAAACGCAATATTTTCCTTGTTGGCCCAATGGGCGCCGGCAAAAGTACAATTGGTAGACATCTTGCTCAACAACTGCATATGGAGTTTTTAGACTCAGATACAGTCATTGAAGAGCGTACAGGCGCAGATATCGCATGGGTATTTGACGTCGAAGGTGAAGAGGGCTTCCGTAAACGTGAGGAAGCTGTAATTAATGACCTAACCGAGAAACAAGGTATTGTACTCGCAACAGGCGGTGGTTCTGTTAAGAGTAAAGAAAACCGTAATCGTTTATCTGCTCGTGGTATTGTGGTCTACCTTGAAACGACGATTGAAAAACAACTTGCACGCACGAACCGTGACAAAAAACGGCCATTGCTTCAAACAGACAATCCACGTGAAGTCTTAGAATGCTTGGCTGATGAACGTAACGATCTTTACGCTGAGATCGCTGATTTTACGGTTCGTACTGACGATCAAGGTGCAAAAGTGGTAGCCAACGAGATCGTAAAAATGCTAGAAGAACATTCCTAAGTTCTTTATTTTGGAGTGCAAACCATGGAACGGATTACGGTCAGTTTAGATGAGCGTAGCTACCCAATCTCAATTGGCGCCGGATTATTTAATGATCCGGCCCTCCTTTCTTTCTTATCGGCCAAACAAAAAGTCGTCGTCATCAGTAATGTGACGGTCGCGCCTTTGTACGCGGATAAAATCTTCGCCCTTCTTGCACCGCATGCTTGTAACGTCTCCTTGCTTGAACTACCAGATGGCGAGCAGTATAAAACTTTAGATACATTTAATACGGTGATGAGTTACTTGTTGGAAGGTAATTACAGCCGTGATGTGGTGATCATCGCTTTAGGTGGTGGCGTGATTGGTGATTTAGTTGGATTCGCCGCAGCCTGTTATCAGCGCGGAGTCGATTTTATCCAAATACCGACCACGCTGCTTTCGCAAGTGGACTCCTCCGTTGGCGGTAAAACCGCGGTCAATCATGCTTTAGGTAAAAACATGATTGGTGCATTTTATCAGCCGAAAGCCGTCATTATTGATACTGAATGTTTGGCGACTTTACCTGCGCGAGAATTTGCCGCTGGTATGGCGGAAGTGATCAAATATGGCATCATTTACGATCATGATTTCTTTGTCTGGTTGGAAGAGAATCTCGATAAACTCTACGCCTTAGATGAGCAAGCGCTAAGTTATGCCATCGCTCGCTGCTGTCAAATTAAAGCCGATGTGGTCGCTCAAGATGAAAAAGAGTCGGGAATTCGCGCGTTGTTGAACCTAGGTCATACATTTGGTCATGCGATTGAAGCGCAGCTCGGGTATGGTAATTGGCTACACGGTGAAGCGGTTTCTGCCGGAACTGTGATGGCCGCTAAAACGGCGCAGTTACAAGGTTTAATTAACGATCAGCAAGTTGAGCGGATTGTTTCTATACTCAAAAGAGCAAATTTACCGATTCATACGCCCGAAAGCATGTCGTTTTCTGACTTTATGCAACACATGATGCGTGATAAAAAAGTGCTTTCAGGCGAACTACGTTTGGTGCTACCAACCAGTATTGGTACATCACAAGTAGTGAAAGGTGTACCCGAAGCGGTCATTGAACAAGCGATTGACTTCTGCCGCACCCTGTAAATCTTCATTGATACTAATTTGACAGTTGTCTGTCAGTAGGACGGCCTAATGAGTTTGGCGAATGAATTACGTATATTGGAATTAGATTCGCAAGTCGAGCTACTTGAGCGTTTGCAATTATTGACCAATTTTGGCTCAAATGTCATTACCGTTGGTGGTGGATTAGGTTTTGGTAAATCTTGGTTAGCGCAGCGTTATTTAGAAGCGTGGGCCGAAGATAAAAACCAATCGCTGTTGCTGTGTCATCCCAATCAAGATGACCAGCAGCGTCGAGCGACCATTCTTACCCAAATCGTTTCAGGCCCGTTATTTAATCCTCACGATACACTTTCTGACAGCTTAGTTCGCCTGCTGGATGGTGGCGGTTGTGATGTGGTGATTGTTGTCGATGACGCTCATTTACTCTCCGAAACCTTAGTGTCTGAGCTATGGATGCTGGTGTTAGAAGCACAAGCCAATCCATTGTGGACCATCAATGTCGTATTATTTGCACAAGCCAATAGTCTTGATGCTTTGCTGACTCGTTTAAGCTACGGACAAGAGCATAAACCCGTAGAGCTTGAGATTGAAGCCCTAAGCAATGAAGAAGCGGATCGCTTTTTTGAAAATCTGGTCATGCGTTATGTACCCGATGAGATGGAGCGCCGCGTACGCAACGCTTACAAAAAGGTGAAACGCGTGCCTGGGGAAATCATGGCATTAGGAGAGCAGAAAATGGAAAAAAGGATCATCATCCGTTCGATTATCGGTTCTCCTGTGCAGATCGCTGCCTTGGTTTTACTGCTTCTGCTCATCATCGGTGGTGGTTACTGGTGGCTATTTACCCAGCCCTCACCCGATGAGCAAGCGTCGCAAATTACAGGCACACTCGAGCAGACGGTGATTCCGACGCTCGGGGATGCTGCTGCACCAACAGTCAATACGCTTAACGATGATTCAGCAACTGACGCCGCCAATAATGGGAAGGAGCTTGCGAAAAGTGACCCGAGTTATTTAGATGCTGAAGATGATTCCAGTTCGTTACCACCCGATGTGATGGAGAATTCAGAGAGCGTGGGCATAATTGACAGCGATCAGCAACGAGTGGTGATTGAGTCTGATGTTGTGGATGCGCTTTTGGAAGGCAATTCGACCAAAGCCGATACGTCAGTGATTAATAATGCACTTGCTGATGCACAAAACCGCACGGCGCAAACTGTGCCAGTAAGTGAGACTGCCACTGCTGCTGCGCCAACGAAAATCACCTTCTCCTTTGCGAGAGAAGAACTCAAAGCCTTTTCGCCACGCAGCTATACTTTGCAATTAGCGGCAGTCAGTTCGCTTGCTGAAGCACAAAACTTTATTAACACCTACGCGCTGCAAGAAAAGGTGCGTATTTATCCGACAGCACGCAATGATGTGGAGTGGTACATCATCACCTATGGTAATTACCCAACCATCCAGTTTGCGCGTGATGCCGTTGAAACCTTACCGAAAGCGTTGCAATTGCAAGGCCCTTGGGCCAAATCGCTAAGCCAAGTACAGCGAGAGATTGATCGTGCGAAATAACGCTGAGCTTGACGCAAAAATATGTTACATTCCGCAGCCTTATTTCGTGGTTGAAAGATAGAGCAGTAAATGAAGAAGCAGCGTGCCTTTCTTAAATGGGCTGGTGGTAAGTATGGCCTAGTCGAAGAGATTCAACGTCACCTGCCGCCAGCGCGTAAACTGGTTGAACCCTTTGTTGGTGCTGGCTCTGTGTTCCTCAATACTGATTTTGAACAGTATTTGTTGGCCGATATCAATCCTGATCTCATCAACTTGTACAACCTGATCAAAGATCAACCTGAACTGTACATCACCGAATCTAAGCGTTGGTTCACGGCCGATAACAACCGTAAAGAAGCGTATCTCGATATTCGCAAAGAGTTCAATAAAACCGATGACGTACTGTATCGTTCGTTGGCGTTTTTATACATGAACCGTTTTGGTTTTAATGGGTTATGTCGCTATAACAAAAAAGGCGGTTTCAATGTGCCTTTTGGTTCTTATAAAAAGCCTTATTTCCCGCAAGCAGAATTGGAGTTTTTTGCCGAGAAAGCCAAGAAAGCGACCTTTATTTGCGAAGGATACGAAGAGACGTTTCGTCGTGCTCGCAAGGGCTGTGTTGTCTATTGCGATCCGCCATACGCGCCACTCTCTACCACCGCCAATTTTACTTCTTATTCTGGTAATGGCTTTTCATTGGATGATCAAGCCTCATTGGCCGATGTCGCCGAAAAAGCCGCCAATGATCGTGGCATACCGGTACTGATTTCCAATCATGACACTAAGTTAACGCGCCGTTTATATCATGGTGCAGAACTTAACGTGGTCAAGGTTAAGCGCACCATTAGCCGTAATGGAGCAGGGCGCAACAAAGTAGATGAGTTGTTGGCACTGTTCAATACAGCGGAATGCGAAGGTTAACATTTCGCAGTTAAATCGGGTGTCGCGCTAGGATATCTTGGCCAGCTTAGGTAGAATTGCGGGCGAATTTTGCTCATCACGCATTTGCGCCCACTAGCCTAAGAGGTCAGGTATGAAAGATTTCCTAATTGCCCCATCTATACTCTCAGCAGATTTTGCTCGTCTTGGCGAAGATGTTGAGAAAGTGCTTGCCGCTGGGGCAGACGTTGTCCATTTTGATGTAATGGATAACCACTACGTTCCCAACTTGACCTTTGGTGCTCCGATTTGTAAGGCGCTGCGTGACTATGGTGTTACGGCACCGATTGATGTTCACCTGATGGTGAAACCAGTTGATCGCATCATTCCTGATTTTGCCAAAGCAGGGGCTTCGATGATCACTTTTCATGTGGAAGCTTCTGATCACGTTGATCGCACATTGCAATTGATCAAAGAGCACGGATGCCAAGCGGGTGTAGTGCTCAACCCAGCTACGCCACTTGCGCATCTCGAATTTATTATGGATAAAGTGGACCTCATTTTACTGATGTCGGTTAACCCTGGTTTTGGTGGCCAATCTTTTATTCCGCATACGTTGGATAAACTGCGCGCGGTGCGTCAATTGATTGAGCAATCGGGTCGTCATATCCGCCTTGAAATTGATGGTGGAGTCAAAGTCGATAACATTCGTGAAATTGCACAAGCGGGCGCAGATATGTTTGTCGCAGGCTCGGCTATTTTTGGTCAACCTAATTACCAAACGGTGATTGATGAGATGCGCGCAGAATTAGCCAAAGTGGTGCGCTAAGTCATAATACTGACTACACCTCAATAATCACTACGCAACATACTTATAACGCAACAAGGGGCTTTGTGCCCCTTGTCTATTATTCGGAAGTTAAGATGTCTTTAAGCTCAATTAAATTAATCGCCTTTGATCTCGATGGTACCTTGCTCGACAGCGTGCCAGATTTAGCCGTAGCCGCCGACCAAGCGGTACAATCGTTAGGCTATTCATCAGTATCAGAAATGCAAGTGCGTGATTACGTCGGCAATGGTGCAGATGTGCTGATCGCTCGCTCACTTAGCCAAAGTTTAACCATCAACCCTGATCTTAGCGATGAGATCAAAGCCACCGCTCGTGAGCGTTTTGATGAATTTTATGCCCAAACGGGCCATAAACTGAGCCATTTATATCCCCAAGTGAAAGAAACCTTAGCGCAGCTACACAGTGCTGGATTCACATTAGCTTTGGTGACCAATAAACCGTCTAAGTTTGTACCTGACGTATTGGTACAACATGGTATTGAGCACTTTTTTAGTGATGTGATTGGTGGTGATACCTTCCCGATCAAAAAACCTGATCCAATGGCGCTTAACTGGCTATTGGATAAACATCAACTAACGGCCAAGGAAATGTTGATGGTTGGGGATTCGAAAAACGATATTTTAGCGGCTAAAAATGCGGGTTGTTATTCGTTTGGTTTGACTTATGGCTACAATCACGGTGAGCCCATTTCAGCTTCCAACCCTGATTACGTGGCGGACTGTATCGACCAATTGCTTGATGTGTTGCGAGTTTCAGCATAAAAGTTCACACAATGCGCTAGTAAAATACTCGTCAATGAGTACACTGCATAAACCGCGTTATCGCTAAATCAAGTATCACTTAGCGAATAAGCGCGGTTTTTTTTCACAGACATTTTCAGTCTTATCTCATTTTAAGTAGCAAGGAAATCATCCCTATGAGCAAACCCATTGTATTGAGTGGTGTTCAACCGTCAGGTGAACTAAGTATCGGTAACTATTTGGGTGCTCTACGTCAATGGCAACAGATGCAAGATGACTATGATTGTCAATACTGCGTGGTTGACCTGCATGCGATCACGGTTCGTCAAGATCCGAAAGCACTGCATGAAGCCACGTTAGATGCATTGTCAATCTGTCTTGCAGTTGGTGTTGACCCTAAAAAGAGCACGCTATTTGTTCAGTCACACGTACCAGAGCATGCTCAATTGGGTTGGCTTCTCAACTGCTACACGCAGATGGGTGAATTGAGCCGCATGACTCAGTTCAAAGACAAATCAGCACGTTATGCGAACGATGTGAATGCGGGCTTATTCGGTTATCCGGTGTTGATGGCGGCCGATATTCTACTTTATGGCGCGCACCAAGTACCCGTGGGCAGTGACCAAAAGCAGCACTTAGAACTTGCGCGCGATATCGCGACTCGTTTTAACAACATCTATAGTCCTGAAAAGCCGATCTTCACCATTCCAGAGCCTTACATTCCTCAAGTGAACGCGCGAGTAATGAGCCTGCAAGATGCGACGAAAAAGATGTCTAAGTCAGATGATAACCGTAAGAATGTCATCACTTTGCTGGAAGATCCAAAGTCGATTATCAAGAAGGTCAATAAGGCTCAGACAGATACTGAAACGCCACCACGCATCGCTTTTGATACCGAAAACAAAGCGGGCATCTCCAACTTGATGAGTTTGTACTCTGCGGCGACAGGCAAAAGCTTTGCTGAGATTGAAGCGCAATATCAAGGTGTTGAGATGTACGGCCCTTTCAAGAAAGATGTTGGCGAAGCGCTGGTTGCCATGCTGGAGCCTGTACAAGCTGAATACGCGCGCATTCGAGAAGATCGCGCGTATCTTGATTCAGTAATGAAAGCGGGTGCAGAAAAAGCCTCGGCCCGCGCTGCGATCACCTTGAAAAAAGCATTTAAAGCGGTAGGGTTTGTCGAGCGTCCTTAGTTTTTCCTGTGGCAATCTAACTCCTTTCGCATTAAATAAAGCTAGGTTTTCCTAGCTTTATTTTTTACTTCTGCTTAATAAAATTTGATCTTTCTCTTTGTATTGTAGGCTTAGGTCTACACTTTAAATCATAACCATGATGATGAGTTTTGAACATGAGACGACTGCTGTTATTAGGATTGATGTTCATCTGTAGTGCCGCCGCAGAGCCAGTTCGTATTTGTGTTGGTGATGTGAATGTTTGGCCCCCGTTCACCTATTGGCAGGGGAGCTCGTATCAAGAAAAAGCCGATTCCTTGACTGGCTCAGCCACAACGCTGGTGTTGGACGCATTAAAATCTCACAACATCGATTACCAGTTTTATTTTATGCCTTGGGCGCGAGTCCAGCATGAACTGACGCAAGAGCGCGGTCGCTGCGATCTGACATGGGATGCAAGTTATCGTGCAGAAAGGGCTGAGTACAGCTATTTTTCGGTCCCGCTTTATACGATTCAACTCGGTTATTTTACGCTGCCAGACAACCATGAAGATTTAAAAGATCCATCCGTTGATGGCGTATTATGCGGAGTTAATGGCTTTAATTATGAGAATTTTGCACTGTCTAGAGAACCCTCTCTCTATTTAAATTCCGTACAGCAAGCGCTGAATATGCTGCAAAAAGAGCGGTGTGATTGGTTTGTGAGTGAAATTGAACCCATTTATGGTGGAATTCAGTTGGGTCTATATAAAATTGATCGGCCAATCGTTCATCATTTTCTCGCTAGAAACAAGCCGTACCACGTGCAAGTTCGCCGTAGCTTAGAAAATTCGATGCCGCTGTTAAATCAGCTTAATGACTATTTTCTCGATGTGCAGCAAACTGGTCGCGCGCAGGCGGTCTTTGATCGCTACCTCTCTTTTAGCCAGCCACAATAATCGAACTAAGGTGTTTGTCGTGTACGGAGCACCTTGTTTGCTTTTCTTTTTAGAAAAATAAGACTTTTCACCTCACTGCAATATCACTGTCGAAAACCCCCTTTACCTTCTTTGTTGAAAGTTTGCGCTTAGTTCAAGTATTTGCTCTAGCTATGCGATGTTGATCTCGATATGAATGGTGAATGTTTTTATCTTTCATTTAAAAACACAACACTGTACGCGCAAATGGAACCAATCCCCTTTATAAACGTGATTTACAACACCTTGCTTACCACTTCGGTTACAGAGCAGGGAAAGAGGTGAACAATGAAATCGACACGAATTAAACCCTTTGGCCGAACATTACTCGCTGCGGCGATAAGCTCCACATTGGCTGTATCAGCTCAAGCTGAGATTATTATTTCTCAGTATGTAGAAGGCAGCAGCTTCAATAAGGCCATCGAAATTGCTAACACTAGCAATGCATCCGTCAGTTTAGACAATTTCATTTTAGCGAAATCAAGCAATGGTGGTGGAAACTGGGATACACAGTTGCCCCTGACTGGGCGAGTAATTGCCGCGAACGATGTGTTAGTAATTTCTCATGCCAGCGCCAATAGTGCTATCCAAGCGGTGAGTGATGAAAATGATGTCTCGGTGATTAATTTTAACGGTGATGATCCCGTGGCGCTGCTAAACAGTGATGGTAGCGTACATGATGTGTTGGGAGTGATGGGCGGCATTAACTGGGGCAAGGACACCACTTTAGTGCGTAATAGCGATAGCCTCACGCCCTCAGCGGCTTATCAAGCTGCGCAGTGGAGCGCGCTAACCAAAGATAATATTGAAGGGTTAGGCGCACTCGATGCCGTTGAGCCACCGGCTGAATTTACCTGTACTCAAGAGGGATCTGAGCCCACCTTCACCTCTATTCAAGCGATCCAAGGCGAAGGGCAAACCTCTCCTTTTATTAGTGGCTACCCTTACATCACCGACCAAGAATATTTTGTCAAAGGTGTCGTGAGTGCCATTACCACAGGGTTGACTAAAGGTTTTTATCTGCAAGCGTTGGAAGATGATTACAACTTAAATACCTCTGAAGGTTTGTTTGTTTTTACCGATCAATCAAGCTCAAGTTTAAAACCGGGGGATGTAGTTTGTGTGAAAGGTAAAGTACAGGAGTATTACAACCTCACACAGCTTAAAGTCGAAAACAACCAATGGCTAAAGCAAGGTGAGCAAGAGGCTCCACAAGCGACCGCGATAGAGATTTTGTCCACCGATGAGAACTTTGAGCACACATTAGAGCGTTATGAAGGCATGTTGGTAAAAACCACACCAGAGCTGGATATGCGTGTGACGCGCACCTTTGGTTATGACTATGCTTCTCGTCGCAATAACATGGTGTTAGCGCAAGGTCGTATTAACATGCAGCCGAACCAGCTATTCGCTGCGGGCTCTGAGCAAGCCAAACAGCAGAGCATCGAAAACGCGCAGCGCCGCTTGTTTATTGAATCAGATGCGAAAGCCGCCGATGGCCAAATTCCGTACTACCCAGAGTTTGGTCGCAGTGATATTGATCAAAATGGTTCAACGGAAGATTACATCCGCATTGATGACAGCATCATAGGTTTAGAAGGTGTGCTCTCATTCGGTTACAACGAATATCGTCTGATTGTGACCAATTCGCTCAACCAAGAGAATTTCGTGCGCAATGATCCTCGCAGCGAGAAACCGGATATCGATGAAGGCGATCTGCGCATTGCCACATTCAACGTGCTTAACTATTTCAACTCGCCGTTTGGCGGTGATGCAAATCAGCATGGTGATAATCGTGGTGCTAATAACCTTGCAGAATTTGAACTGCAGCAAGCGAAGATCGTCAATGCGATTGTACGTTTGGATGCCGATATTGTCGGTTTGATGGAAATTGAGAATAACGGTTTCGGTGCAGGTTCGGCGATTGCGCAATTGGTCAATCAGATCAACAGCCAGATCTCGGATAAGAAAAAGCATTACCGTTTTGTCGCGATTGACTCAAATAATGATGGTGTGACCGATGAACTTGATTCTATTGGCACGGATGTGATCACCACAGGAGTGATTTATCGTGAAAAAGTAGTGAAGTTGACAGAGAATCGTGTAATTCCAATGCCAAGCCAGCAAGCACCAGAAGTGTTGGATGACAAAGGTAAAGTGATTGAAGATGGTAAAAATTACCAGCGTGACACGCTTGCACCGACCTTCAAAGTTAAAGGTGGCAATGAGAAAATTACCGTCGCGGTTAACCATCTAAAATCCAAAGGCTCGGCATGTTGGGAAGATGCCGCACCAGTTGAACAAGGTGGGCAAGGCGGCAAAGATCTTGATTTTCAAGGTGCATGTGAACAATTCCGTGTCGCAGCTGCAGTTGCTTTAGGTGAAGCGTTACAAAAAATAAAAGGGCATAAAGTCATTTTGGGTGATATGAACTCTTACGGTATGGAAGACCCGATGCTCGTATTGACGGACTACAGCCCAGAGAAGTATGGCAAAACCATTCGTGCGGCACGTAATACTTACATTGCAGGTACTCCTCAATTTGGTGATGATGGCGCGTTGATTACTCACAATTATGGGTACCTTAACGCCGTGGCCATAAAACACCCAGAGAGCTGGAGTTACTCATTTAATGATGAAGTTGGCGCACTGGATCATTTGCTGGTTAGCAAAAGTTTGAAAGGCAAAGTGGTGGATGCGACCGATTGGCACATCAACGGCGGTGAATCGACACTGTTTGATTACAACAGTGAATTCAAAGGTGATTTACCTAAATATCAAGATCATTTCCGCGCATCTGATCATGATCCTGCCGTGTTAGAACTGAACATCTATGGCGGTTCATTCGGCCTAGGAGCACTCTTCTCATTACTCGGCTTTGGTATGTGGCGACGTCGTCGTTAAGGCTTAAAGTGCGCCCCGTTAACTGACGGGGCGTTTTTGTTTTGCTCAAGCTCGGATTTTTTCAATTAAATAATCAATAAATAGCCTTACTCGTGGCGCAAGGTGGTGACGGCTCGGGTAAAGAATGTTCATGGTGTTATCTGATAGATAATAATCTGGAAAAAGCCTGACGAGGTTAGGATCATTGATTTCGTCAGCAAGAAAATTGGCAATCAAGCCGATCCCCATGCCTTGTTGTACCATTGACATCGCACCAAGCGGCGCATTGCAGATATGTTTAGGACGGGTTTTGATGTCGCATCTCACTCCCTTTGGATTGATTAGCGTGACTTTATCTTGAGGAAGATTCAATAAAGTTAACGCAACCCATGGGTGCTGCTCTAAATCTCGTAGTTTCCTTAATAAAGGTGCACTAACTAAGTATTTTTTACTGGCGTATATCCCCATTTTAAAAGGCATTAATTCGCGGCCAACCATTGAGCAAGATGTCAGTTCACCCATTCTGATCAGCACATCTAATTGTGTGGCTACTGGATCTTGTAAACCATCTTCGAGTTGAATATCAAACAGCACATTGGGGTAACTCTCAGAAAATGTTGAAATCAGCGGACTTAAAATATAGCTGCCGACATCAATGGTTGTACCGATCCTAATCACGCCTGCCACATCGGTAGACAAATGCTGGACGGCCCGTAGCGCGTCTTCTGCCAGCGGTAAGAGGCCATTGGTATGTTGATAAAATGCGTGCCCTTCAGTCGTTAGGCTAACTTTACGGGTAGAGCGATGCAGTAAACGTACGTTAAGATGTGATTCTAGCAAGCTAACTTGCTCGCTCACTTTCGATTTTGCTATGCCTAACGATTCACCAGCCGAGGTAAACGAACCGTATTCAACCACTTTATTAAAAATGGCAATACGTTTTAACTCACTCAACATAATTGTTCCCTTATTGGTAACCTTTCGTTCTTGTTTTGTTATCTAGTCAACCTTTGTCATTCATCAAATAATGACAGCTCTAATTAGAGAGATATAAACCATTTTGGTTTCCTTTAAATACGGGCAAATAATAAATTTCTTCTGAATGATGGCACTATTGAGATATCTATTCCTAAATAAACTGGGATTAATAATTAAATTAGCAATGTCAATCTTATAAATATCAATATTGTGTAAATATTTTTAATATTATCCAACCGAATTTTCGAAAATGATGTATGCAATGTTGTTTTATTCCTAACGTTTTATTAAAAATTAATTTAAAGGAACGGGTGATGAATTATCAGGTCACGAAGCTCCATCCTTTTGGAGTAAAAATAGAAGCAAATGGATTAAAAATTCCCATTAGCGAAGTACCAATAGCACTACTGCGTAAACTATTTATTGAGCATCAGTTGGTATTGATACGTGGATTTAAAGCCTTTGAACAGGCCGAGCAATTTGCGGAATATTGCGAGCAATGGGGAGAGATCAGTATTTGGCCATTTGGCAAAGTGTTAGATTTAATTCAAAAAGATCAGCCAAAGGACCATATTTTTGATAGTAGCTATATGCCGCTGCATTGGGATGGCATGTTCCGCCCTCAAGTGCCTGAATATCAGATATTTCAATGTGTTCAGGCGCCATTGCCAGCACAAGGCGGCCGGACGACCTTCACTCATACAACCAAGGCGCTACAGAACGCAACCGAACAGCAGCGCTCATTATGGCGAAAAGTCACGGGGCACTATCAGCGAGAGATGGAGTTCTATTGCAGTCACACCATTTCCCCGATTATTGCTCAACATCCCTATCTCTCACACGAGGTCATTCGTTACGCCGAACCGCATTTCGCTGAACGTGGCGATCTGCTAAACCCACCAAATGTGACCTTTAGTGGCATTGATAGTGAGCAAATAGCTGAGTTCCACCGTAGCTTGCGTGACGCACTGTATGACCCTCGTCATTTTTATGCTCACGAATGGCAAAATGATGATGTGGTCATTACGGATAACTTTAACTTACTGCATGGTCGAGAAAGCTTTTTATCGCATACCCCACGTCATATCCGTCGAGTTCAGGTGCTAAGCGATCCACCGTTTGATAATCCAAGTTTGGAGTCTTACCGATGAGTGATTACCACACAGATATTATGATCGTTGGAGCCGGCCCTGTCGGGCTTATGTGCCACTATTTAGCGCAGCGCTGCGGTCTGAACTCACAAGTTATTGATAAATCTAATGGGCCACTGGTGGTCGGACGGGCCGATGCACTTAATGCTCGAACTCTGCAGTTACTTGATATAGTTGACTTATTTGAGCCACTTTACGTGCAAGGCAAACCCTGTAATACCAGTTCGGTATGGGCTAATGGTCAATTTTTGTCACGCCAGTCTCATTGGTGGACAGCGCTGCAAGGCTGCTTCTATCCTCACTTTCTGATGTTGGGGCAAGCACATATTGAAAAAGCGCTAGATAGTGCAGTCAAAGCGCAGAACGCGGCCGTGCGCCGTGGTTTATCTGTGGTCGATATCACTGTTGATGAGCAAGGCTGCGTGACGGAACTAAGCAGTGGCGAGCGAGTTCGTTCACGTTACGTGATTGGTGCAGACGGTGGGCGCTCTTTTGTACGTCAGCATTTTTCGATTCCATTTGAAATCGAGAGACCAGAAATTATCTGGGCGGTGATTGATGGTGTTATTGAGTCAGATTTTCCGAAAGTGCCAGAAATCATCGTATTTCAGGCTGAGACGTCAGATGTCGCCTGGATTCCACGTGAAGGTGATTTGGATCGTTTTTATATCCGTATGGACACCGAAGAATTTACTCAGCAAGAGGTTATTACGCGCATTAACCGAGCAATGTCGCCGCATTCACTGACGTTTAAGCAGGTTGAGTGGTTTTCTTATTTCTCGGTTAAGGAGTCTGTTGCAGAACGGTATGACCACCAGCAACGGGTATTTCTAGCAGGAGATGCCTGCCATATACATTCGGTCAATGGCGGCCAAGGGCTCAATACCGGAGTTGCTGACGCGTTCAATTTGATCTGGAAGCTCAATATGGTGTTGCGTGGTCAGGCATCACCTACGCTGCTGGACAGTTATCAGGCTGAGCGCCAACCAGTGGCTCGCAGCGTGATTGAAAGCTCTGGTGCATTGGTGCGTGCGACTAAATACTCAGAACGAGGAACCCATGCGGAGGACTATGTACAAATCGTTGAACAGCGAGCTGGTAACATCACAGGTATGGGCATTGGGTATGGCAATGGTGGCTTAAACGGTTCTCGAGTGTATGACTTTGAGATGCATAGCGATCAGCAGAGTTGCCGCTTTTATCAATGGCTAGATTACCGCTCCTTTACGCTTCTGTTAACTGGCGATGCTGAGTTACCACCAGAAATTCCTCCGTTTGTGCGTTGCCTTCATCTGTACGATCAGGCGAAGCCTGGGCAGTATTGGAGTGAGAGTTCATTCTACCAGGGGCAGGCTTTACTGATCCGCCCTGATGGTTATATTGCGGCTTTCGCGTCGCTTGTGCACGCGGCTGAACTGTTGGCTGGCCTATAAACTTTTTAACCGAGAGTGAAGGCCGAGGGTTCTGCATCATTCCGTCAATGGTCTTCGCCTTTAATAAGGAAACACTATGCTTGATCATCAACAGCAGCAATGTGTGGATAATATTGCTTTTATTTTATTAGACCAATTATTAGCACAAACAGACGCCACTTTTAGTGGGTATCAGAAGTTAAAAAAACAGATAGCTCAGTGTGTCATTGAAAACAAAGTCATTACATTATTACTACCTGCCTTTCCATGTAAAACGAATAACCTAGATAAGGTATTAGGTTATAAGCCTGATTTGGGTGAATATCGAGTTTTACAAAAATTTGTTAATGCCATTCGTGATATTCAATCTGTCTATTCTCCAGGAGTGATGTTTTACATTTTTTCTGATTATCATACATTTTCTGATTATATTAATGTCGATTTAGAACATCATTACACTTATTCTGATGAATTACGGAATATGGTGGAAAATATGAACGCCAGTGATTGTCTAAAAATTATAAACTTTGAGCACTTCTCTGCGTTTGATGACTTAAATGAATATCAATATTTCAATGGATTAAAGCAGCGCTTTGGTGATGCGGAATATGAGCGTGATTTTGCACGTCTTAAACAGCATGATAATGCAATGCACCATACCTATCTGGGCTTGAAAAAATTCATGCATCAGGATCAGAAATATGCGCTTGCTCCGCTGAGTTATAAGAAACGACGTGAGCGACTAGCTCTTATGGCTAAAGGAATGATGGTGCAAGGACGTGCACTCGATAATTTCCTCAATACTCATTTGAGCCACGCTATTCGTCTCAGCATTCATGAACACCCAATGCAAGGCAAAAAATATTCGCTGTTTCTTTTTGATGAGCGATCGTTTAAGACACCTTGGCATACTTGTGTCTTATTTGATGCTTGCCACGGAGAATTTATTATTGATACGCAGGCCAATCACAAACAACGTGAAGGCGTGATTATTCCCGTAATGCATCAAGGAACGCTGTGGTGTTTACTGCGTTTCAATATCGAAGATGCTAACGAGGCACAATTGATGCGTGAGGTAAAAGCCACTCTACAAGCAGAGCAGTTTGGCCTGACGTTAGAGTCACACCATGGATGCTCACTGACCGCGCTACCGCAGGCTCAAGTGAGCCAATTAGTAAAAGCGTTCTCTGCTGTCTGTTTAAAAGGCTTTAACCCGTTGCCTCAAGCTTCATTTTGGTCTTCGTGGTTTGCCGGAAATCATGCTCTGCTTCCGGAAGAATATGTTCGGAGTAGTACATTAGCAGAGCCCAGTTGGTACGGGCTCAAAACACCGTCAACGAGCATAGCGCGTCGCTATTCTTATACTGACATGACTCCTGATGAATGGGCGATTTACTGTTCATCTTCTCCGCTGAAGGTTAACTTACTGGATGCCTCACTGGCTGCGTTGTGTCTTAATGGTCAAGCAAGTGGTTGGCTGAAAAATACCATTGTGCAGTACGATGATACGGCTACTTATCCTGTGATTATGTCGGGGGATTGGGGAATGAATTTACGCTGGAGCCCATCATTGGCGAAGCATATATCGTCGTCGACTGAAATTGACAATATCAATCAAGTAGCCAATGTTTTAACTCCTATTCTTGAACGTTCACAAGTACAGCATGTTTTTGATTTACAACTTGGCGATATATTACTGGTGAATAACCACACCGTACTTCGTTATGGCGTGTTATCCGAAACAGAATTAGCGGTGCGTCAGCCTTATTCGGTAAATTCCCCTTGGCAGCCTCATAACAAACAACCAAGTAGTGAGCATTTACAAGAAAGCCCTGCTTAAATAAACGACATTTTTAGGAAATAAGCATGAAGAGCCAAGTAAGCGGATTACTTGGCTTTATTTTTATGGATCATTAACTATGGGATAGATTTATTTTATCGTTGTTTCCATTCTCTTATTCGACCATACGATGAGAAGTGTTACTTTCAAATGAGAGCAAGTAAAATAATGATCACAACCGAACTGGTTACATAATGAACGAATGTGCAAATAGTGTATTTAGTACAGAATCGATAACTTCTTGCCTTTCCAAACCAGTATTGCACAATAGCGCCTCTCGCTGACTTTTACCCAGAGCGTTTTAATTCACATGCTACTTATCATCGATAACTACGATTCCTTTACCTACAACTTGTACCAATACTTCTGTGAGCTGGGAGTTCAAGTGACGGTGGTGCGTAATGATGAAATCGATATCGCTGGCATTGAAGCGCTCAGCCCAACGCATCTGGTTATTTCCCCTGGGCCTTGCACGCCGAATGAGGCGGGAATTTCACTGGCCGCGATTGAACATTTTGCGGGTAAACTACCTATCTTAGGAGTCTGCCTTGGGCATCAAGCCATTGCGCAAGTGTTTGGCGGGCAAGTGGTGCGAGCCAAAAAGGTGATGCATGGTAAAACCTCACCGATCCAACACACCAACCGTGGTCTCTTTTTAGGGCTCAATAACCCGTTAACCGTTACTCGCTACCACTCGTTGGTGGTCAAAGCCGATTCTCTTGCGGACTGTTTTGAGCTCACCGCTTGGACTCAACAGGCCGATGGTTCGATGGACGAAATCATGGGTTACCAACATAAAACACTGCCAATTGATGCCGTGCAGTTTCATCCTGAATCAATTAAAACAGAACAGGGTCATCAACTGCTCGCAAATTTTTTGCGCCGTTGAACCATTCTCAACCGGACTGCGATCACCTTTCTTAACATTTTCTTCATCATTTCTGCTGTTTTTTATCTTTGCAATATTATGCACCATACATCCTGTTGGAATGAGGGATGGCTTGTTGCCTCAAGGCCTTGTTGTGCTTATTCATATTATTTATAAAAAAGTGCTTCATAAAAGAGGTGACTTAATGCATAAATAATCATAAGTAGTGACGATTGTCGGTGGTTCTGCCGATCTAAAAGAATAAATCACTATTGAAATGGTTAATAATTTGTAAATACAATGCTGCATTAGCTAAAAAGCGAAACAATATCTTCCACTCAAGCGTTTAATAGGAAGATCGCAATCTGCTTGGCATGCGGTATCAAGAGGGAATGTGTAATGACAGTGGAAAATAGTGTAGATCGCAGTCTGTTTGATGAGGTGATGGTCCCTTGTTATAACCCGATGGAAATGATTCCAGTTAAAGGGCAGGGCTCTCGAGTGTGGGATCAACAAGGTCATGAATACATCGACTTTGCTGGCGGTATTGCAGTGAGTTGTTTGGGCCATTGCCATCCGGCGATGGTTGATGCGATCACCAAGCAAGCCAATAAGTTGTGGCATCTCAGTAACGTGATGACTAATGAGCCTGCTTTGCGCTTGGCGAAAAAATTAACGCAAGTCAGTTTTGCTGAAAAGGTGTTTTTTGCTAACTCCGGCGCGGAAGCTAATGAAGCGGCGCTCAAACTGGCGCGTCGCTGGGCCGCTGATGTCCATGGTGAACAAAAATCAGAAATCATCGCCTTTAACCAAGGCTTCCACGGCCGCACTTTCTTTACAGTGACGGTCGGGGGGCAAGCGACTTATTCCGATGGATTTGGTCCTAAACCTGCGGATGTTACCCACCTACCGTATAACGATATTGAAGCGTTGCAAGCACACATCTCTGATCGCACTTGTGCGGTAATGATGGAACCCTTGCAAGGCGAGGGTGGCATTGTGTCGCCTTCGGCTGAGTTTGTCCAAGCCGTGCGTGAATTGTGCAATAAGCACAACGCCCTGTTGATCTTTGATGAAGTGCAAACCGGTAATGGCCGCACTGGTGAGTTCTATGCTTATCAAGGATTGGGCGTCACGCCGGATATTTTAAGTACCGCGAAATCACTCGGTGGCGGCTTCCCTATTGGCGCTATGCTCACCACAAACGAATTGGCCGCGCATTTTAAAGTGGGCACTCACGGCTCGACTTATGGTGGCAACCCACTGGCTTGCGCAGTAGCGGAAGCGGTAGTTAATGTGGTTAGTCAGCCAGAAACCTTGGCTGGCGTTAAAGAGCGTGAAGCGCTCTTTCGTGAAGGATTGGCTAACATTAATGAGAAGTACCACATTTTTAGTGAAATCCGTGGTAAAGGTCTACTGCTTGGCGCGGCATTGAATGAGCAGTGGCAAGGTCGCGCTCGCGATATCCTACAAGCCGCGGGCAAGCAAGGTTTACTGGTGTTGGTTGCGGGTATGAACGTGGTTCGTATGACGCCTTCATTGGTGATCACCAAACAAGAAATAGAAGAAGGCTTAGCAAGATTAGATAAAGCTATTGCATCACTCATGTAGTGAAAAAGCCTAGCAGCCCAAGGTAGGATGCCTTGGGCCACTTCAAGCATCTGGAGGGAAGTATTGATGCTAGTTGTTCGCCCTATCGCAATGTCGGACTACGATGCGCTACACACATGCGCTATTGAATCCGGTCACGGGTTTACATCACTACCCGTGAATGAAAAGCTCTTAACCAACCGTATTACTCATTCTGAATACAGCTTCGCTAAACCCGACGTCTCAGAGCCGGGAGATGAAGGTTACCTGATGGTCGGTTTTGATTCTGAAACCGGTGAGGTCGCAGGGACGACTGGCGTTGAAGCATCGATTGGCCATGACGTGCCGTTCTATTCTTATCACATCAGCACGATAGTGCATTCGTCGCCTAAGCTGAAGGTTAACAATACCGTCAAGTTGCTTACTTTTGGCAATAACTACACTGGATGCAGCGAAATTTGTACGCTTTTTTTACGCCCAGATTTTCGTCAAGGGTTGAATGGGCGTTTGATGTCGAAATGCCGTTTTCTGATGATGGCGGAACACCCACATCGTTTTTCTAAAACCATCTTTGCTGAAATGCGTGGTGTGTCTGATGCCGAAGGCAACTCGCCCTTTTGGCAATGGCTGCAAGAGCATTTTTTCTCGATTGATTTCACTATGGCTGATTATTTAACCGGCATTGGTAAAAAAGGGTTTATTGCTGATCTGATGCCCAAACTGCCGATTTACGTCAACTTATTGAGTAAAGAGGCACAGGCGGTGATTGGTCAAGTGCATGACAATACCCGTCCAGCGTTAACGCTACTCGAGCGCGAAGGATTCACCTGCCGTAACTATGTAGACATTTTTGATGCAGGTCCAACGGTTGAGTGCGATTTGCGCAATATCGAATCCGTACGTCACTCGGTGCGAGCTAAAGTGGAAGTGGCCGAGCATTCAAGCTCGCAAGATTATCTTATCTGCAATAGCTCGTTTGAAAACTTTCGTGCTACTGCTGCAAAAGGTGCTTATAACCGCGAAACGGAAACGGTGATCATCTCACCTAAAGTGGCGCAAGCTCTATTGGTTGATAGTGGTGATTTTGTTCGAATTTTGGCGCAGTAAAATAGGTACATTGGAAGGTAAGGATTAACAGATGACTCAGTGGATTGCAGGTGAATGGTTAGCTGGACAAGGCGAGGCAATGCTTTCGCTTAGTCCCTATAACAATGAGGCGATTTGGCAGGGCGATAGCGCCACACCCGCGCAAGTAGAAGCTGCGGTAACGGCGGCAAGAGTCGCATTTATAGAATGGAAAAAACGTCCTTTTGTTGAGCGTGAGCAATATGTATTAGCCTTCGCTGAAAAAGTGAAACAGCGCAGTGAAGAGCTTGCGCAGATCATCGCCAAAGAGACAGGAAAGCCACTCTGGGAAACGCGTACTGAAGCGGCAGCGGTGGCGGGTAAAATCGCTATATCCATTCGAGCTTATCATGATCGCACTGGTGAAAACACACGCGAAGCAGCGGGTAATCAACTGGTATTGCGTCATCGTCCATTGGGCGTTCTTGCGGTTTTTGGTCCGTATAATTTCCCTGCCCACCTGCCGAATGGTCATATTGTGCCTGCACTTTTAGCGGGTAATACGGTTGTGTTTAAACCTTCAGAGCAGACTCCGTGGACGGGTGAGTTTGTGATGAAATTGTGGCAAGAAGCAGGCCTACCTGCGGGTGTACTTAACCTAGTGCAGGGCGCGAAGGAAACGGGTATTGCGCTTGCTCAGGCCAAAGGCATTGATGGCCTTCTTTTTACTGGCAGCGCCAATACAGGTCATTTACTCCATCGCCAGTTTGCTGGGCAGCCGGGGAAAATGCTGGCTTTAGAAATGGGCGGCAACAACCCAATGGTTATCTCTAAGCAGTATGGCGAGCTTGATGCGGCAGTGTATACCATTATTCAATCCGCATTTTTAAGTGCAGGCCAGCGCTGTACCTGTGCGCGGCGTCTTTATGTTCCAGAGGGAAATGAAGGCGATCGATTGCTTGAAAAGCTGGTCAGTGCCACTCAAAAATTGCGTATTGATCACCCCTTTGCTGAGCCAGCACCTTTTATGGGGCCACAAATATCACAAGCGGCGGCGCAGTTCATTCTTGCTGCTCAGGACAATTTACGCGCCTTGGGTGGCGTCAGCTTGCTGGCCGCGACACCTTTGCAGGCGGCGTTTGTCACTCCGGGCATTATTGATGTCACCGCAGTTAGCCAATTGCCTGATGAAGAGTATTTCGGACCATTGTTACAAGTCGTGCGTTACCAAAGCTTAGAGCAAGCGGTACAACTGGCTAATGAAACTCGCTTTGGTTTATCGGCAGGCTTAGTGTCGACCAATGATGCCGAATGGGACTACTTTGTCGATCATATCCGCGCTGGCATTGTAAATCGTAATCGACAATTAACCGGAGCCAGTGGTGATGCACCGTTTGGTGGGCCGGGAGCGTCGGGAAATTTAAGACCAAGCGCCTATTACGCGGCCGATTACTGCGCATACCCAATGGCATCAATGGAAGGCCGTTCGACAGAACTGCCTGCCACGCTCAGCCCCGGGGTTGAGTTATAGCAGTAAACTTTATCTAAAACCCCATGCCTACTAGCATGGTTTAAACCGAGCACAGACAAGGAGGCGTTATGACGCCAACCGTTTTATTTCAATCATTATGGAATGACTACATTCAGCGCCTTTGCCCTTCTGCCGACAAAGTCCATCACTTGCTTCAAGAAGAGGAAGCGTTGATTAATGACCATATTGCGTTGCGAACCTTCAATGTTGCACCATTAGGTATTGAAACGCTGGCTAAGCCTTTTCTTGCCTTAGGCTACGTTGCCTGTGGTGGTTATGTGTTTGAAAGTAAGAAGCTGGTAGCGAAGCACTATGAACACCCTGATCTGACCCAGCCTAAGGTATTCATAAGCGAGCTGAAAGTGGAAGAGTGCTCGCCTGCGCTCCAAGCCATTGTGGAGAAGCTGGTACATCAAGTCGATAGCAATAAATTAAACAGCAGTGACTTTTTATATGGCGGTCGCTTGTGGCAACTAAGCTACAGCGATTATTTGCAGCTTGCCAACGAAAGTGAATACGCCGCTTGGTTGGCGGCGCATGGCTATGGCGCAAACCATTTCACTGTTAGTGTTAATCAACTGCAGGCGTTTAATGAAGTGAAAGCGGTCAATGATCATCTACGCCAAGCGGGTTTTACCATCAATGAAAATGGTGGAGAAGTGAAAGGTACACCTGATGTGCTGCTTGAGCAGTCGTCGACCATGGCCGATAAAGTACCGGTGCAATTTACGGAAGGGGTGGAGGTGATTCCCGGTGGATTCTATGAATTTGCCAAACGCTATCCAATGGCCAACGGTGAACTCTATAGCGGTTTTGTGGCGGCCTCTGCAGATAAGATATTTGAAAGCACTGACATGCAATAGCCTCTCGTCTTTTTACTTTCGTATCGAAATATGACCAAAGAAAAAGCCACCTGAGTTCCCCAAGGTGGCTTTATGCATTCAATCTCAATCATTTTGATTGAGATTAACGAGTTCCGTACACCACGATAGTTTTACCGTGGGCAGAAATTAAATTCTGCTCTTCGAGCATCTTCAAAATACGTCCTACAGTTTCACGAGAACAGCCTACAATTTGGCCGATCTCTTGACGGGTGATTTTGATTTGCATGCCATCTGGGTGCGTCATTGCATCAGGTTGTTTCGCCAGGTTAAGTAGCGTTTGTGCAATACGGCCCGTCACGTCTAGGAAGGCTAAATCGCCTACTTTTTGACTGGTGACTTGCAGGCGTCGAGAAATTTGTGCAGACAGACGCATTAAGATGTCTGGGTTCACTTGGATAAGCTGACGGAATTTCTTAAAAGAGATTTCCGCAACTTCACAAGGTGATTTTGCACGGACCCAAGCAGTACGCTCTTGGTCTTCTTCAAATAGACCAAGCTCACCGATAAAGTCACCTTGGTTGAGGTAAGAGAGGATCATCTCTTTACCTTCTTCGTCTTTAATCAATACCGCTACCGAGCCTTTGACGATGTAGTACAGCGTCTCTGCTTTTTCGCCCGCATGAATCAACGTGCTTTTCGATGGGTATTTATGAATATGACAGTGTGAAAGAAACCACTCTAGTGTTGGATCGGTTTGAGGTTTACCTAGAACCATAATATCTCACTTCCTCTGCAGGGTACGCTTGCCGCTTTCCATATTGTAGCTAAGCCTAAAATAAGCTTACTAGGATAAGAGCACTTTCCAAATGCTGCAAGCTAACTTGTGTTTCGGTTAAGGATAGTATCCTTTTTCAGAAACGATTTCTTGATTTTAATCGTGTCAGTGGCATGATTTTTTAAGCAAAACTGTGCACATGATCACGGTATGAAAAGTAACCGTCAACTTGTCCGATCACTTAGCCAATTTTACCTGTTTCAATCAATTGTTGCAGGATCGGTCTGACGATCAATTCCATCGCAAAACTCATCTTGCCACCCGGCACCACAATGGTGTTGTGGCGCGACATAAAAGAGCCATCAATCATGGCGAGCAGATAGGGGAAATCAACATTCTTTATACCGCGCAGACGGATCACGACGAAGCTTTCATCCAAACTAGGTATGCCCTTGGCGTTAAGTGGGTTTGAAGTATCAACCGTTGGCACCCGTTGAAAGTTGATGTGAGTTCGCGAGAATTGAGGGGTGATGTAATTGAGGTAATCGTCCATTGAACGAACGATAGAATCCATCACTGCTTCACGTGAATGGCCTCGATCACGAGTATCACGCACGTACTTTTGTATCCACTCAAGGTTAACGATTGGCACCATGCCTATCAAAAAATCGACATGCTGCGCGACGTTTACATCGCCATCGACTACACCGCCATGCAGACCTTCGTAAAACATCACATCCGAGTTTTCCGGTAAATCTTGCCAAGGAGTAAAGGTGCCGGGCATTTGATTGTAGGGCACAGCTTCGTCAAAAGAGTGTAGATAACGACGAACTTGGCCTGTGCCTAATTTCCCATATTGGCGGAAAAATTCTTCCAATGCAGGAAAATCATTGGCTTGTGGGCCAAAGTAGCTGATGTGCTTCCCTTGTTCGCGCGCTTTACGAATTTCCACATCCATTTCTGGCCGTGTAAAACGATGGAAGCTATCCCCTTCAACCCATGCTGGTTTAATGTTCATCATATTGAACATTTTACGAAAGGCTTCTGAGGTCGTAGTTGTACCGGCACCGGACGAGCCGGTGACAGCGATAATTGGATGTTTTGCTGACATGACAAACCCTGTCTGTATGTAACGTACTTGTTATCGATGGCTCCAATATAGCACGAAAAGAGTAGATTGTTTTGAGCTGAAATTATTTACGCAATTGAATATCCACACTTTCATGCAACTCAGAATAGACGATGATCGCCTCCCCTGTTGCGAGCTGTTTCTTTATTTGCTCGATTTTTTGCTGAAATGGTACTTCCTGCTCTCCGTAATCAGTACCTTCGCGTAATACAAACGTTTCAATCAAATTATCCAGTGTTTCAGGCGCAATGTGCTGCCAAGGAATAAGCATGACGACCTCTTAAACTGTCATGGAGAAAAGGGTATCGATTTAAAGCGATATGTGATTAATCATGCGTTGCATTGATGGTCAATAGGGTTGCCGTGACGCAGGTTTTCGTAATAGGTTGGAAGTGCTTCTTCGAGCCAAAATTTAGGCTTAAGCGCGCTACCGCTGAGAAAACCGACATGGCCACCTTGGGTAAATAAGCGGTAATGGATGTTCTCTGGTAAGGAAAATTTGGGGATCACGGCATCCGTCATAAAGGGATCATCTTGCGCTTGAATGATTTGTAGCGGCACGCGAATTTGTGTCAGCTTTGAAAGGCCTGAGCACTGCTGGTAGTAATCCTGCGCATCTTGAAAACCATGCAAGGGCGCGGTGACGAGATCGTCAAATTCGTAAAGTTTTTTGATGTGTTTAATTTGATGGTTAGAAATACCTAACTCATTATGTAAAAGATGCTGTTTCTTTAGTGCATTTTTTTTCAATGATGTCAGTAAGTAAGCGCGATAAACCTTTGAAAATCCCTGTTCAATGCGTGTGGAACACGCTGCCAGATCGAGCGGAGCGGAGACAACGGTTGCCGCGCTAACGATCGGGTCGTGATTATATTGCGCTAAGTAATTAACCAACATATTGCCGCCAAGAGAAATGCCCACCGCCACGATAGGTCGATTCGGGCATTGCTTGCGTATGTATTCGAGCACAAAGCGTGCATCTTCAACTTCACCAGAATGGTAAGCACGTGCCAGATGGTTCGGTTTGCCGCTACAGCCGCGAAAATGCATCATGACCGATAACCACCCCTGCTGTGCGAAGGCGTACATTAAGCCATTGGCATAAGGGCTATGAAAACTGCCTTCTAAGCCATGAAACAAGATAAATAGGGGTTTATTTTGTACTCGCTCTGAGCGCCAATCATCACTCCAAGCAAGGTCTAAAAAATCACCATCAGGTGTAAACAGCGTTTGCCACAGCGGCTCAAAACGTGCGCGTTTGCGCAACAAACGAGGAAGCAGAGTCTGAAGGTGTGGATTTGTTAGTCCAGTAGCAGCGATAAATGGAGTCATAACCATAGCGTATTATTTTTATGAATTGTGACCAGTATACACCGAGCGAGCAATTGATGTAGTTACGGTTTTTGAGAATGAGGCGCCGGGGTTTTAAAAGCGAGATGCAAATGCTCACAGCCAAGCTGGCGACAGTAACGCAGCGTTAATTGTTCACCATGGTTATTCTGCAATGCCAATGCGTTGATACATTCCACGAGGTCAGCTTGCTGCTGCTTTTCAAGCTGCAGCTCAAATTGCAGCGCCTCGCGGTACAGCGTATCTGGCACCATGCTTTTCAAACGTCGTCTTAACTCTCGGTAACTGTGCAGCAGCGCTTCTGAACGGCCGATACATTGAGTGACATTTTGCCAGTCAGCATCGGCAACCGTCACTTGTTGCTCATCAAGCCATTTGAGTAGCAGCAATAAGTTGACGTTGCCGTGGAAGTTATTTTGTAAACTTAAGCACGCCTCTTTCACTTCTCGCACGCTGTAGTATTGCAAACTGAATTGCCATAAGCGTTCTAAGGTCAGAGATAATCGTACGTGCTCTTGGCTCATCTTAGCGACTGAATTCCTGCTCTAGTTGTTCGAGTGTCTCTTGTTCCGACATCCATTCCATTTCGATCGCTTCAAGTGCCGATTTACTGCGAGCTTGAAGCGCAATCACTTCGGTAAGTTTAGCTTTGTTTTCGGCTTCATACAGCGAAGTATCAGACAATTGCTCTTCAGTTTGCGCCAGTGCCGCGTTCAATGTGTCCATTTTCGCTTCGAGTTGTGTCAGTTTTTTGCGAATTGGTGCGGTTTGGATGCGAAATTCCGCTTCTCGGCGCTTTTGATCTTTTTTGGCTGCGGCACTGTTGCTGCTGTCTTTGGCAGGTTGCTGAGATTGAACTTCTCTACGTTCCGCTTTCTGTTGTTCTGTCAGCCACTTGTAGTAGTCGGTCAAATCCCCATCGAAAGGCGCGACTTGACGATCGTGCACCAAGTACAAGTCATCGGTGGTTGCGCGCAGTAGATAGCGATCATGGCTGACGATGACCATCGCACCTTCAAAGGTTTGCAGGGCAAACGTTAGGGCTTGACGCATATCCAAGTCTAAGTGGTTGGTGGGTTCATCAAGCAGCAGCAAGTTCGGTTTTTGCCACACAATTAGCGCAAGCACTAAGCGAGCCTTTTCACCCCCGGAAAACGGAGCGATTTTCTCTAGCGCTTTGTCGCCTTGGAAACCAAAACTACCCAGATAATTACGCAGCTCAAGTTCGTTTTTATCCGGGGCGATTTGCATCATGTGCTGCAGTGGGGTCTCTTCTGGATGCAGTGTTTCTAACTGATGCTGGGCAAAGTAACCAATCTTTACACCTTGCGAATAAGTGAGATCGCCACCTTGCGGTTTTAACTCACCGGAGAGCAATTTAATTAATGTTGATTTACCCGCACCGTTACGCCCGAGTAATCCAATACGGCTTCCCGGTACAAGGTTGAGGCGAATTTTTTCTAAAATTAAACGTTCACCATACCCGGCGTAGACTTCGTCCATCATCATGATTGGGTTAGGCAGTGCCGAAGGCTCTCGAAATTCGAAATTAAATGGGTTATCAAATTGAGCTGGCAGCACTTTTTCCATTCGTTCCAACGCTTTGATACGACTTTGTGCTTGGCGAGCTTTGGACGCCTTGTAGCGGAAACGGTCGATGTAGCTTTGCATGTGCACCATCTGCTTTTGCTGCTTCTGGTACATGGCTTGCTGCAAGATCAGTTTTTGCGCCCGTTGATTTTCAAACGATGAGTAGTTTCCGGTGTATTCATTCATGGTTTGATTTTCGATATGGATGATGCGTCCGACGATCGGATCAAGAAAATCGCGGTCATGGGAAATCAAGATCAAGGTGCCGGGATAGTTTTGTAACCAACGTTCAAGCCACATGACGGCGTCCAAATCCAAGTGGTTGGTTGGTTCATCAAGCAGCAGTAAATCCGAGCGGCACAACAGCGCTTGCGCTAAGTTTAAGCGCATCCGCCAACCACCCGAAAATTGCGTTAAACTCCATCCCATCTGTTCTTGGCTAAACCCCAAACCATCAAGCAGTTCAGAAGCGCGGGCGCGAATACTGTATCCGCCGATGGTTTCAATTTTTCCATGCAGCTCTGCAACCAAGGTTCCTTGGTCAGCCTCTTCAGCAACGCTGAGGCGTCGTTCTAATTCACGATATTCACGATCGCCATCGATGACATATTCAATCGCATTGCGATCAAGAGCCGGAGTTTCTTGGGCAACCCAAGCCAGTTCCCAGTGAGCTGGTTTACTGAAGGAGCCAGCGTCAATAGATAGCTCATCTTTGAGTAGGGCAAAGAGCGTTGATTTGCCACAGCCATTTTTGCCTACTAGGCCAACTTTATCGCCCGGCTGGATAGTTGCAGAGGCCTTTTCAAGGAGCGGTTTACCGCCGCGCAGTAATTGAATATCAGAGAAGGTAATCATAAAAATCTATTTTTCATATCGAGACGTTATCGCGTGGAATAGTAGGGGCAATAAGGATAAATGTCGATCATTATGCAAATTGCGTTATTATGCTTAATAACATATTGATAACTATTGGGAGCGCAGACAAAAATGTCCACCACCGTCATGTCTGACCAAATTACACCTAAAATATTGGTGATTTATGCGCATCCTGAGCCATTAAACTCCATCGCCAATCAAACCATGCTGCTCAATATTGCGTCACTTTCCCACGTCACAGTGCATGACTTGTATGCAACCTATCCCGATTTTTTTATCGATGTGCACGCAGAGCAGCAAAAACTACTTGAGCATGATGTGATTGTGTTTCAACACCCTCTTTATATGTATTCCTGCCCAGCGCTACTCAAAGAGTGGTTTGATCGCGTGCTTGCCAAAGGGTTTGCCTTCGGCGGACAGACGGCGTTGCATGGTAAATACTGGCGTAGCGTCATCACCACGGGCGGAAAAAAAGAAGCGTTTGATGAGCGGGGCTACAACAAATACCCACTGGATCAAATTCTCCAACCATTTGAATTAACCGCGGCTCTGTGTTGTATGAACTGGATGGAACCGTTAGTTCTCTACTGGTCACGTAATGTGAGTGATATGGAGCGCTATCAACACGCTGAGCATTATCGACACTGGTTGCAACACCCACTGGCCACACAAGGAGAGCTTGATGGCGTTAAGCGGTGATTTTTTACAAAGCAGCGTGGTGTTTTTAACCGCGGCTGTGGTGGCCGTACCGATTGCTCAGCGTGCAGGGTTGGGTTCGGTGCTCGGCTATTTGTTAGCGGGTGTAGCCATAGGCCCTTGGGGGCTGGGTTTAATCAGTGATGTGCAAGCCATATTACACTTTGCTGAATTTGGCGTGGTGCTGCTGTTGTTTCTGATTGGGCTGGAATTAAACCCCAAAAAATTGTGGCAGATGCGTGGGCCGATCCTTGGTTTGGGTGGCGCGCAGGTGGTGGTAAGTACCTTAGTCATTGCCAGTATTGCTTATCTATTAGGCGTTAACTGGCAGAGTAGTTTAGTGATTGGTATGGGCCTTGCGCTCTCTTCGACAGCAATCGCATTACGCGTAATTGAAGAGCAAGGGCTAACGCGCAGTGAAGCTGGCCAGTCTGGTTTTGCGGTACTGCTTTTTCAAGATATCGCTGTCATCCCGATGTTGGCCTTTTTGCCTTTACTGGCAGGCAACGCCGGTGGAAGCTGGTTAGATGTGACTTGGATGTTGGGTGGCATTACCGCTTTGCTGGTCGGGGGGCATTTTCTATTGAGCCCGCTGTTTCGTTATATTGTGACCAGTGGTGTGCGTGAACTTTTTACCGTTGCTGCCTTGCTGTTGGTGATTGGGATTGCACTGTTAATGCAGCAGCTTGGCTTGTCAATGGCACTCGGTACTTTCCTTGCTGGCGTGTTGCTGGCAGAAAGTGAATTTCGCCATGAACTTGAGATCGCGATTGAACCGTTTAAAGGGTTATTGCTCGGGCTATTTTTTATTGCCGTTGGAATGGCGGTTAATTTGGGCTTATTGGCGCAAGCGCCGCTGCAAGTGTTGGCGGCTGTATTAGGTCTAGTGGTGCTGAAAGGAGGAATCCTTTATCTCCTCGCACGTTTATCGGGTACGCGTTCTAAAGCGCGCAGCAAAATGGCGGCGATCCTCAGCCAAGGCGGCGAGTTCGCGTTCGTGATTTTTACTGCGGCAAGCGCGCAGGGCGTGCTATCACCGGATCAAGTGGCCTTTTTGCTCGTTGTGGTCAGTCTGTCGATGGTCACCACACCTTTATTACTGATGATTCAGGACAAATGGTTTGCGCGAAAATTGAACCTCAGCAGTGACGATGAGATGCATTCCGATGTCGTCAATAAACAGCCGCAAATTATCATTGCGGGTTTTGGGCGTTTTGGGCAAATTGTAGGGCGTTTGATGTACGCCAATAAGATTAAAATTACCGTATTAGAAAGCGATGCCAGTCAAATTAAATTATTGAGAGAGTACGGTTATAACGTTTTTTATGGTGATGCGACTCAACTTGAACTGTTGCGCGCCGCGGGTGCAAAAGAAGCTGAGGCGATTGTCATCTGTACCGATGCGCCCGATGAAGTGATGAAAATTGTCGAGCTTTGTCAGCACCATTTCCCGCAGTTAAAGATCTTAGCTCGCGCTCGTAGCCGGGTAGAGGCGTATCAGTTACTCAGCCATGGGGTCGATAAATACTCGCGGGAAACTTTCTTAGGCGCTTTGGACCTCGGCCGACAAGTACTGGTCGAATTGGGCATGCACCCTTACCAAGCCAAGCGCGCCGAAGCACATTTTAGAAAACTCGATAATGCGATGCTCAAAGAGCTGCTACCGCAACATAACCAAGACAAACAACTCGCACTGCGCGCCAAAGAGGCACGTAAAGAGCTGGAAGAAATATTTGGGCGTGAAATGGATAATGATCGCCAATCTCGTCATTATTGGGAAAAATAACGCCAATCAATATTCAGTTGTAGGATGTAACGTGAAACAGAAAAAACGCTTTATTGCCGGTGCAAAGTGCCCAAGTTGTCAGTCACAAGATACTCTGCGCTGGTGGGTTGAAAACAACATAGAGCTCGTTGAGTGTGTCGAGTGCGACTACCATGAACAGCGAAAGCCCAAATCTGTAGAAAAAAGTGAACATGCTCGGCAAGAGATGATCGGGATTTTTAAACCAGAATAATTGAGTTTCTGGAATAGATCTTCATAATACGCCTCATACCGATCGATTTCTTAGGTTTGAAGATGACAACCTAGGAACAAACCTCCTTGGAGTTGTTATGAAAATTGAAAAGAACGTGGTTGTAAGCCTAGCCTACCAATTAGTATTGGAAGATGGTGCAGTCGTAGACCAATCAACAGTTGATGCACCACTAGATTACCTTCACGGTCACAACAATCTAATTACTGGCCTTGAAAATGAGTTGGAAGGAAAAGTTGTGGGCGATAAGTTCACAGCAACTATCGCTCCTGAAGAAGCGTACGGTGAATACAACGATGAGCTTGTACAACGTGTACCTGCTGAAGTTTTCCAAGGCGTTGATGAAATTGAAGTGGGTATGCGTTTTCTAGCGGATACTGACCAAGGCCAAATTCCAGTTGAAATCACGGAAGTGGATGGTGACGAAGTGGTAGTTGATGGTAACCACATGTTGGCTGGCCAAACATTAACGTTTGATGTAGAAGTCGTTGCGATTCGCGCTGCAACTGAAGAAGAGATCCAACATGGTCACATTCACCAAGCTGGTGGCTGTGGACATGGCCACGACCATGACCACGATCATGAAGGTGGTTGCTGTGGTGGTGAAGGCCATGACCATGGTGAGAAAAAAGAAGGTTGTTGCGGTGGCGGTAGCTGCGGTTCACATTAATCATTCTTTGGTTGGTTGTGCCAAATAGGCAACAATAACCGACTGATACGATGAAATGGAAAGCGTTAATCGTTATGCGATTAGCGCTTTTTTGTTGCTTGTTAATTATTACAGTACTCACTTGCCGTCTACCTGCAACTTCAAGTTATTTGGGTATAGTTAATGTGTAGAACAGAAGTGTATTGCCTCTCAATTTATTAAGTTAAGGAATTCTCATGTCACAACCTTTTGCTATAGCAATTCATGGCGGCGCCGGAACCATCATTCGTCAACAAATGAGCGAATCATTAAAGCACGATATTTTGAACACGCTAGAAAGTGCTGTCCGAGCGGGGCATCAAGTACTGGCACAAGGTGGTGATGCACTGGATGCGGTGGTTGAGGCTGTGAAAATACTTGAGGACTCTCCGTTGTTTAACGCAGGAAAAGGTTCGGTGTTAACGCATCAAGAGATGGTGGAGATGGACGCCTCTGTCATGCATGGCAAAATGATGGACGCAGGCGCGGTTGCTGGGGTTCGGCACATTAAAAATCCGGTGCAGCTCGCGCGTGATGTAATGAAGCACAGTGATCATGTGTTGTTGATTGGTGAGGGCGCAGAAGCGTTTGCTTTTACTCAAGGGCATCAATATACAGAACAAGATTACTTTTTTACTGAGCGTCGTTATGAACAGTTGCTAGCGATGAAAAGCAACAATCAATTTGCTTTGTCGGAAGCAAAATTCCCAGATGACAAGAAATTTGGCACTGTTGGCGCAGTTGCATTGGATAAACAAGGCAACCTTGCGTCTGCTACTAGTACCGGTGGCATCACGAATAAAAAATTTGGTCGCGTCGGCGATTCTCCCATCATAGGTGCAGGAACGGTGGCTGAAAATGGTAATGTGGCGGTATCGACAACGGGCATGGGGGAATATTTCATTCGTAAAATGGTTGCCAGTGACGTTGCCGCTCGCATGCGTTATTTAAAAGAAGATGTTCATACCGCATGTGAAACCATTATTCAGGGTGAACTTAAAACGCTCGGTGGTGAGGGGGGATTGATCGCCATTGATGCGCAAGGCGACATTCATTTTGCAATGAACAGTTCCGGTATGTACCGTGCTTGTGTTGATCGTCAAGGAGAGCTAATCGTAAAAATATATTCGGATGAGTAACTTACGTGCCTAATAACTGAATCATTTATTAAGTTATATTTTTATGACATTTTCGTGTTTAAAAAAGGACTGCAAGGAAAAGGATTCGGTGCTAGAATCCTTTTTTAACTAGCAATCAGACTTGGAAAGATGGGAAATAACGTAGTCGTTCTAGGCACCCAATGGGGTGACGAAGGCAAAGGTAAAATCGTAGACCTTTTAACTGAAGATGCAAAATACGTGGTTCGCTACCAAGGCGGCCATAATGCAGGCCACACTTTGGTCATTGACGGTGAAAAAACCGTTCTTCATTTAATTCCATCCGGCATTCTTCGCAATAAAGTGAAATGCATCATCGGCAACGGTGTTGTGCTTTCACCTGACGCACTAATCAATGAAATGAAGCCTCTAGAAGAGCGTGGTATTCCAGTCCGCGAACGTCTTTTCATTTCTGAAGCTTGCCCACTTATTCTTCCTTACCACATTGCGCTTGACCAAGCTCGTGAAACGGCTCGTGGTAAAAAAGCAATTGGTACGACAGGTCGTGGTATCGGTCCTGCTTATGAAGACAAAGTGGCTCGTCGTGGTTTACGCGTTGGTGACTTGTTCGATATGGCTTCATTTGCAGAAAAGCTAAAAGAAGTGATGGAGTTCCATAACTTCCAACTTGAGCATTTCTACAAAGCTGAACCAGTAAGCTACGAATCCGTACTTGAGCAAGCACAAGGCTATGCTGATTTGCTGACTTCGATGGTGATCGACGTGACCGATGAACTTGATGCAGCGCGTAAGCGTGGCGACAAAATCATGTTCGAAGGTGCGCAAGGTACTATGCTTGATATTGACCACGGTACATACCCATACGTAACGTCTTCTAACACGACTGCTGGTGGTGTTGCTGCAGGTTCTGGTTTCGGCCCTCGTCATCTAGGTTATATTCTAGGTATCGCGAAAGCTTACTGTACTCGCGTTGGTGCAGGTCCATTCCCAACCGAATTGGATGATGAAATCGGTAATCACCTAGGCACGAAAGGCCATGAGTTTGGTGCTACAACAGGCCGTAAGCGCCGTTGTGGTTGGTTTGATGCGGTAGCGATGCGTCGCGCCATTCAAATTAACTCAGTCACAGGCTTCTGCTTGACTAAACTTGACGTACTTGATGGTCTAGAAGAGCTAAAAATCTGTACGGGTTACCAAATGCCAGATGGCTCAATTGCTCAAGTATCACCAATGGCAGCTGACGCTTTTGAAGCGGTAACACCTATTTACGAAACTATGCCTGGTTGGTCTGAAAATACTTTCGGTGCTAAATCAATTGATGCCCTGCCACAAGCGGCGCTTGATTACATCAAACGTATTGAAGAGTTGACAGGTGTACCTGTTGACATCGTTTCTACAGGTCCAGATCGTAACGAAACCATTATCAAGGTTCACCCATTTTCAGTTTAATGGTTGATTGATAAACGTTTTTAAAACCGGCTTTCAGAGCCGGTTTTTTTATACCTGTATTGATGATATTTTGTCCTTGGTGTGGCAATAAATGGCCGAATAACGGCAAATTTTGTCTAAAGAGTTTGCCGCACTGGTCGATAAAGTTATCAAGCCCAGCCCTAGATGAAACTGAGGCTATAATTTTAAGGCTATCGATAGACATAAAGAGTGCAGGTATGAAGCTACGAACGGTAGCAGCTTCATTGTTTTTAGCGCTGACCTCATCCTTGAGTCATGCCAACGTGGCGGAAGTGGGTGAGCCAGTCCCTATTTACACCGAAGCTGAACTAATCAAGTTAATTGAGCAAAATAAACATTTAGAGCAAGTCAAGGCCGACAACTGCCAATTGGTAGAAGATATTGTTGCGCGTGCTACTCGCATCAGCCTGCCTTCCTACGAGTTTTTGTATGGAGATATGCTAGCGTGGGGGGTCTGTGTAGATCAAGATGTCGAACTTGGCTTGTACTATATGGAAAATGCAGCTCATCAAGGTTTACCCGCTGCGTTAGAGCAGCTTGGGCGTTATTATTCGCGTGGTACTTTAGTGCAGCAGGATAAAGAGCGAGCTATTCCCTATCTGCGTGAAGCCGCTGCGATGGGCAATATTAATGCTCGTATCCATCTAGCTGAGCTTTTGCTGCGTGATTATGGCAGCCCGCTTGATTATGAAGATGCTTATCGCTGGCTCTATAATTCGGTGACTATCGATCAAAGAATACATTCTCGGATCTCTATGCTCCGGCAGGGGTTAGAGCAGCGAATGCCACAAAATGTGGTTGCGCGAGCCAAGCGCAGAGATACGTTTTGGTAGCCTTCATTATTGCTTTTCTTATTTCGCCCACACGGTTGGGCGAAGTCATTTCTACGCTTTTCCTCTAACGCATTAGCCTATAATAATCAATACGCTGCTGTAGCTTCTGCCGTGAGTCAGTTATACTCTGGCTATCTCTCCTTGCTTTAGCAGGTCTGCCTATGTCTGAAATTATCAATAACGATCCTTTTGCGGATCGAGAATCTAGCAATTACGAAAATCCAATTCCAAGCCGAGAATTCATCCTCGAATTTCTAACCGAAGCCAATGTACCGATGAATCGTAATGATCTTTTTGAGGCATTGGGTTTGTCTGGTGAAGAGCAATACGAAGGGCTACGCCGTCGTTTGCGTGCGATGGAGCGAGATGGCCAATTGGTATTTACTCGTCGCCAATGCTATGCATTGCCAGAAAAACTGGAAATGATCAAAGGTCACGTAATCGGACATAAAGATGGTCATGGGTGGGTTCGTCCTGATGGCAGCGTTGGCAAAGATAACGATGTTTTGCTACCTCATCACCAAATGCGTACCATTATTCATGGCGACTACGTGCTGGTACAACCGACAGGCACGGATAAAAGAGGCCGTAAAGAAGGGCGTTTGGTCCGAGTTTTGGAAGAACGTAAAACCCAACTTGTTGGGCGTTTCTTCCTCGAAAATGGCTACTCTTATGTCGTGCCCGATGATTCACGCATCACTCAAGACATCTTGATCCCTAATGAGCACAAAGGCGGAGCTCGCATGGGGAACGTGGTGGTGATTGAAATTACCGATCGCGGTGCCAGAGCAAGAGGAATGACAGGAAGGGTTGTTGAAGTACTTGGGGAAAATATGGCTCCCGGTATGGAGACACAAATAGCGATTCGCACTCACCAGATCCCTCATGAGTGGCCGCAAGAAGTATTAAAGCAAGTCGAAAACCTGAGAGAAGAAGTTCCAGAAGAGGCGAAGCAAGGGCGCGTGGATCTGCGTCAATTACCTTTAGTGACGATTGATGGTGAAGACGCGCGTGACTTTGATGACGCGGTTTATTGCGAAGCCAAAAAAGGTGGTGGCTGGCGTCTCTGGGTTGCGATTGCTGACGTAAGTTATTATGTGCGCCCCGATACGGCTTTGGATAAAGAAGCGATCAACCGCGGTAACTCAGTTTACTTCCCATCGCAAGTCGTCCCTATGCTACCGGAAGTACTGTCGAACGGTCTTTGTTCACTTAATCCACAAGTCGACCGTCTATGCATGGTGTGCGAGATGACAGTCTCTGCAACGGGCAAAATTTCGGGTTACAAACATTACGAAGCCGTGATGAACTCTCATGCCCGTTTAACTTACAACAAAGTACACGCCATTCTTGAAGGGGATGAAGAGCTACGCGAACGTTATCAAGCTGTGGTTCCTCATCTTGAAGAACTCTATTCGATGTATAAGGTGCTAAAAGCAGCGCGTGATGAGCGTGGCGGTATCGAATTTGAAACGATTGAAACTAAGTTTATCTTTAATGCTGAGCGTAAAATCGACAGCATTGAACCTGTTGTCCGTAATGATGCGCATAAAATAATCGAAGAGTGCATGATCCTCGCTAATATTGCTTCAGCATCGCTGGTGGAAAAAGCGAAAGAGCCCGCTCTGTACCGTATCCATGAATCACCGGGAGAAGAGCGTTTGACCGGTTTTAGGGATTTCTTAGGCGAGCTTGGTTTGAACTTAGCGGGTGGGCTAGAGCCTTCGCCAACCGATTACGCTAACTTAATGAAACAGATTGGTGAGCGCCAAGACAAAGAGTTGATCCAAACCATGTTACTGCGTTCCATGAAGCAGGCTGTGTATAACGCGGATAACTGTGGTCACTTTGGTTTAGCGCTCAAACGCTATGCGCACTTTACTTCACCTATTCGTCGCTACCCTGATCTCCTATTGCACCGCGCAATTAAATATTTGATTGCCAAAGAATCGGGTAATCACACCGACCGTTGGACAACCACAGGTGGTTATCACTACTCTTTTGATGACATGGACTTCTATGGTCAGCAATGTTCAATGACAGAACGCCGTGCTGATGATGCGACGCGTGAAGTATCCGATTGGCTCAAGTGTGAATACATGCAAGATCATGTAGGCGAAGAGCTTGATGGAGTCATAGCCAACGTGACAGGTTTCGGTTTCTTCGTTCGTTTAACTGAGTTGCACATTGATGGATTGGTCCATATTTCAACGCTAGCGAATGACTACTATCAATTTGATCCCGTGGGACAACGATTGATCGGCGAAAGTTTTGGCAACATCTATCGCTTAGGTGACGCCGTTAAAGTCAAAGTGTTATCCGTCAACTTGGATGATCGTCAAATTGACTTTGAAATCGTGGGCACTAGCCGTAAGCTGCGCGGAGAAGGCAAGACAGCGAAGAAACGTGCAACGGATGCACGAGAGAAAGCACGTGGCAAGAAGGTGACGTCAAGTAAAGGAAAGGCAACTCCTTTAGTTGAAGCGACTAAACGCCCAGATGAAAAAAGTAGTGAAGGCTCAAAACCTGAACGAAAAAAAAGCAAAACAACAAAAGCACGCAAAAAGAAACCCGCGGCCAAAGCAAATAAAGCGCGTGCTAGTAAATAACGATCAATGGGTAAATCATGAGTAACGAATGTATTTATGGTATTCACGCGGTCAGCGCTGTACTTGAAAAAGATCCAGCGCGATTGATAGAAGCGTTTGTACTAAAAGGGCGACAAGATGATCGCCTGCTTCCACTGTTAAATGAACTGCAACATTGCGGTGTCTCTATTCAACAGATGGGACGTAAAACATTGGATGACAAGGCTCAAGGGGCGAATCATCAGGGCATCATTGCTCGTGTAAAACCAGCAAAACAGCTTAATGAGCATGATTTAGAAGCAATCATCGCACAGCATGAACAACCGCTATTACTTGTTTTGGATGGTGTTACCGATCCGCATAATCTCGGCGCATGCTTACGTAACGCCGATGCTGCCGGGGTCGCTGCAGTGATCGTACCGAAAGATAAGTCAGCACCAATGACGGCAACGGTCAGCAAAGTCGCTTGTGGCGCTGCTGAAACTGTGCCTTTAGTACGAGTGACGAATCTTGCACGTACCATGCGCGCCCTTCAAGAACAAGGCGTATGGTTTGTTGGCACTGCCGGTGAGGCGACGCATGACATTTACCAAGCCAAACTGACAGGGCCCCTTGCGATTGTTATGGGCGCTGAAGGGGATGGTATGCGCCGTTTAACGCGCGAAACCTGCGATGATCTGATCAAAATACCGATGGCGGGCACCGTTTCTAGCCTAAACGTATCAGTAGCGGCTGGGATCTGTCTGTTTGAAGCAGTGAGACAGCGCCAAGCTGTATAATTGTGCATCAGGGATAAAAGGATAGGGTCGTGAGTGCTCACCTCATCTTTCTATCCCTTCTATACTTCCTCAGTGAAAGAAGAAATAGATAGTTTATAAGTTTAATTTCTACACAGCGCTTGCATGTGTAATGGTGATCTGTATAATGCACCGCACTGGTTAAATCCAGTTGTGAACCAATGAGCAGTGAGGAGTAAACTGACCTAGCTGTTAGTTTAGTAACGTATACTCAGCTTATGTTCGCAGTTAATACAATTAGCTCTGTTGCGTTTAGTAATAGATTAAAGTTAATCGAAAATTAACTGACAATGTGCCTAATTTTGGCACTACGGTTTCACATAAATCAATCGGCATTCTCTCGTTTTAACGAGTTTGAGTGGCGATATTGTTTGTGTAATTTTTAATTATTGGAGCTCTGTCTCATGCAGAACCAACGTATCCGTATCCGCCTAAAAGCGTTCGATTACAAACTAATCGATGCTTCTACAGCGGAAATCGTTGAAACAGCTAAGCGTACCGGCGCACAGGTTCGTGGTCCTATTCCACTTCCTACTCGTAAAGAGCGTTTCACTGTTCTTATCTCTCCACACGTCAACAAAGATGCTCGTGATCAGTACGAAATTCGTACTCACAAACGTCTAATCGACATCGTTGAGCCAACAGATAAAACTGTTGATGCACTGATGCGCCTAGATCTAGCTGCTGGCGTTGACGTACAAATCAGCCTAGGTTAAGGGAGATTAGAAGAATGATTGGTCTAGTCGGACGTAAAGTGGGTATGACCCGCGTATTTACTGAAGAAGGCGTTTCTATCCCAGTAACTGTTGTTGAGGTTGAAGCAAACCGTATTTCTCAAGTGAAAACTCTTGAGACTGACGGCTATGCAGCAATCCAGGTAACTACTGGTACTAAGAAAGCCAACCGTGTAACTAAACCAGAAGCTGGTCACTTTGCGAAAGCAGGTGTAGAAGCTGGTCGCGGTCTTTGGGAATTCCGTTTAGAAAACGGCGAAGAGTTTGAAGTTGGCACTGAGCTAAATGTAGAACTTTTCAACGAAGTTAAAAAAGTAGACGTTACTGGTACATCTAAAGGTAAAGGTTTCCAAGGTGCTGTTAAGCGCTGGAATTTCCGTACCCAAGATATGACTCACGGTAACTCTTTGTCTCACCGTGCACCGGGTTCAATTGGCCAATGTCAAACTCCAGGTCGCGTGTTCAAAGGCAAAAAAATGGCAGGTCACATGGGTGCTGAGCGTGTAACGACTCAAAACCTAGAGATCGTACGTGTTGACGCTGAGCGCAATCTGCTTCTTATTAAAGGTGCAGTACCAGGTGCAACTGGCGCTAACGTGATCGTCAAACCAGCTATTAAAGCATAACGTCTAGGAGTAAGTAATGGAATTGATGGTTAAAGGTGCTAACGCACTAACTGTTTCCGAAACTACTTTCGGACGTGAGTTCAACGAAGCCCTTGTACATCAAGTAGTTGTTGCGTATGCAGCAGGTGCTCGTCAAGGTACTCGTGCTCAAAAGACACGTTCAGAAGTTTCTGGCGGTGGCGCTAAGCCATGGCGTCAAAAAGGTACTGGCCGTGCACGTGCTGGTACAATTCGTAGCCCAATCTGGCGTACAGGTGGTGTTACTTTTGCTGCGAAACCACAAGATCACAGCCAAAAAGTAAACAAAAAAATGTACCGCGGTGCTATGAAGAGCATTCTTTCTGAACTAGTTCGTCAAGAGCGTTTAATCGTTGTTGATAACTTCTCAGTAGAAGCACCAAAAACTAAAGAGCTATTAGCTAAGCTTAAAGAACTTGAGCTTAACGATGTACTCATCGTTACTGGCGAAGTAGACGAGAATCTATTCTTAGCTGCTCGCAACCTATATAAAGTTGACGCACGTGACGTAGCGGGTCTTGACCCAGTTAGCCTAATTGCGTTTGACAAGGTTCTAATGACTGCAGAAGCAGTTAAGCAAGTTGAGGAGATGCTGGCATGATCAGTGAAGAGCGTCTACTAAAAGTTCTACGTGCACCGCACATCTCTGAAAAAGCAACTATGACTGCTGAGAAAGCGAACACTATCGTTTTCAAAGTAGCAAAAGATGCAACTAAGAAAGAGATCAAAGCAGCTGTAGAAAAGCTATTTGAAGTTGAAGTTAAGTCTGTAAATACTCTTATCACTAAGGGTAAGACCAAACGTCAAGGTCTACGCCAAGGTCGCCGCAGCGACGTTAAAAAAGCGTATGTGACTTTGAAAGAAGGTCAAGATCTTGACTTTGTTGGCGGCGCGGAATAACAGGAGTAGTTGAATAATGGCTATTGTTAAATGTAAGCCGACTTCCCCTGGTCGTCGTCACGTCGTTAAAGTTGTTAACGCTGACCTACACAAGGGTAAGCCATACGCACCTCTTCTAGAGAAAAACTCTAAGAATGGTGGTCGTAACAACAACGGTCGTATCACAGTACGTCATATCGGTGGTGGTCATAAGCAACACTATCGTTTGGTTGACTTCAAACGTACTAAAGATGGCATCCCAGCGAAAGTTGAGCGTCTAGAATACGATCCAAACCGTAGCGCAAATATCGCTCTAGTTCTGTACGCAGACGGCGAGCGTCGTTACATTATCGCACCTAAAGGTGTTCAAGCTGGTGATACAATCCAGTCTGGTGTTGATGCGCCAATTAAAGCAGGTAACACTCTGCCAATGCGCAACATCCCAGTGGGTTCTACTATTCACTGTGTTGAACTTAAGCCTGGTAAAGGTGCACAGCTAGCTCGTTCGGCTGGTGCATATGCTCAACTTGTCGCTCGCGACGGTACTTATGCAACTATCCGCCTACGTTCTGGTGAAATGCGCAAAGTACTTTCTGAAGGCCGTGCAACAATCGGTGAAGTTGGTAACTCTGAGCACATGCTACGTGAACTAGGTAAAGCTGGTGCTTCACGCTGGCGCGGCGTACGTCCAACTGTACGTGGTGTAGTAATGAACCCGGTTGACCACCCACACGGTGGTGGTGAAGGCCGCACTTCTGGTGGTCGTCACCCAGTATCTCCTTGGGGTATGCCTACTAAGGGCTTCAAGACTCGTAGCAACAAACGCACCGACAAGTACATCGTACGTCGTCGTAATAAGTAATCTATATAAGAGGATAAGCCATGCCACGTTCTCTCAAGAAAGGTCCATTTATTGACCTACACTTGCTGAAGAAGGTAGAGAAAGCGGTGGAAAGCGGAGACAAAAAGCCTATTAAGACTTGGTCCCGTCGTTCAATGATCATTCCATCAATGATTGGTTTGACCATCGCTGTCCATAATGGTCGTCAGCACGTTCCAGTATTTGTCACTGATGAAATGATCGGTCACAAACTGGGCGAATTCGCACCAACTCGTACTTACCGTGGTCACGCTGCGGATAAGAAAGCTAAGAAGCGCTAAGGAGTAAATGATGGAAGCTATTGCTAAACATAACTTTGCTCGCATTTCTCCTCAGAAAGCTCGCTTAGTTGCAGATCTAATCCGTGGTAAATCTGTGGATCAGGCTCTTGAAATCCTAACTTTCAGCAACAAAAAAGCGGCTGTATTAGTTAAGAAAGTTCTAGAGTCAGCTATCGCTAACGCAGAACACAACGAAGGTGCAGATATCGACGATCTTAATGTCGCTAAAATCTTCGTAGATGAGGGCCCGGTCATGAAGCGTATTATGCCTCGTGCAAAAGGCCGTGCGGATCGTATCTTGAAGCGTTCAAGCCACATCACTGTTGTTGTAGCAGACCGCTAAGAGACTAGGAGAGTAAGCAATGGGTCAGAAAGTACATCCTAATGGTATTCGTCTTGGCATCGTTAAGCCTTGGAATGCTACATGGTTTGCTAACACCAAAGATTTCGCTGACAACCTAGACGGCGACTTCAAGGTACGTCAGTTCCTTACTAAGGAACTTTCAAAAGCGTCTCTATCACGCATCGTTATCGAGCGTCCTGCTAAGAGCATTCGTGTGACTATCCACACTGCTCGCCCAGGCGTTGTTATCGGTAAGAAAGGTGAAGACGTTGAGAAGCTACGCGCAGCTGTAGCTAAAATTGCAGGTGTACCAGCGCAAATTAACATCGCTGAAGTACGTAAGCCTGAGCTAGACGGCCAATTAGTGGCTGATAGCATCGCGTCTCAACTAGAGCGTCGCGTTATGTTCCGTCGTGCTATGAAGCGTGCGGTACAAAATGCTATGCGTCTAGGCGCTAAAGGTATCAAAGTGGAAGTAAGCGGTCGTCTTGGCGGCGCTGAAATTGCACGTTCTGAGTGGTACCGTGAAGGCCGTGTGCCTCTACACACTCTACGTGCTGACATTGATTACGCAACTTCTTCGGCTCACACTCAATACGGTGTGATCGGCGTTAAAGTTTGGATCTTCAAGGGTGAAATCCTTGGTGGTATGCCAGCTGCAAACGCTGTTGAGCCAAAGGCTGACAAGCCTAAGAAGCAGCGTAAAGGCCGTAAGTAAGGAGTCGACTGATGCTACAACCTAAACGCACTAAGTTCCGTAAGGTTCATACTGGTCGCAACCGCGGTCTAGCTAAAGGTACTGACGTAAGCTTCGGTACATTTGGTCTTAAAGCCGTTGGACGTGGTCGTCTAACTGCTCGTCAGATCGAAGCGGCACGTCGTGCAATGACACGTCACGTTAAGCGTCAAGGTAAAATCTGGATCCGTGTGTTCCCAGATAAGCCAATCACTGAAAAACCACTAGAAGTTCGTCAAGGTAAGGGTAAAGGTAACGTTGAGTACTGGGTAGCCCAAATCCAACCTGGTAAGGTTATGTACGAAATGGACGGTGTACCTGAAGAATTGGCACGTGAAGCGTTCCGCCTAGCGGCTCGTAAACTGCCATTCAAAACTACATTCGTAATTAAACAGGTGATGTGATGAAAGCACTAGATCTACGCGCAAAAAGCGCTGAAGAGCTTAACGCTGAGCTACTGAATTTGCTACGTGAACAGTTCAACTTGCGCATGCAAGCTGCAACTGGTCAACTACAGCAAACTCATACTTTGAAAGCTGTACGCCGTGATATCGCACGCGTTAAAACTGTTTTGACTGAGAAGGCAGGCGAATAATGAGCGACAAAATTCGTACTCAACTAGGTCGTGTTGTTAGTGACAAGATGGATAAATCTATCACTGTTGCTATCGAGCGCATGGTGAAACACCCAATTTACGGTAAATTCGTAAAGCGTACGACTAAAGTACACGCACATGACGAAAACAACGAGTGTGGCCTAGGCGATACCGTTGAGATTCGTGAGTGTCGTCCTCTGTCTAAGACTAAGTCTTGGACATTGGTTAAAGTTATAGAAAAAGCGAAGATGTAATCATCGTTATTCTATGATTTTAAACGGCTCCAAAGTTTTTTTGGAGCCGTTTATTTTTTGTCTACCCAATCTTAGGAAAGGGTGGTACAATTCGCGTCCCTTTTAAAGAGGCAGCCCGACCCGAGAGGGTCTAGTTTTAATATTTAGCGGAGCACTAACAATGATCCAAATGCAAAGTACACTTGATGCAGCTGATAACTCAGGCGCGCGCAAGGTAATGTGTATTAAGGTTCTGGGTGGCTCTCACCGCCGTTATGCACATATCGGTGACATCATCAAAGTTACAGTGAAGGAAGCAATTCCTCGCGGTAAAGTTAAAAAAGGTGATGTACTGAAGGCGGTGGTAGTTCGCACCCGTAAAGGCGTACGTCGTCCAGACGGTTCTGTCATTCGCTTCGACCGTAATGCTTGCGTATTGTTGAACAATAATACAGAGCAACCTATCGGTACACGTATCTTTGGTCCAGTGACTCGTGAACTTCGCAATGCGAAATTTATGAAAATCGTGTCACTAGCACCTGAAGTTCTGTAAGGAGCGGCACACATGGCAGCTAAAATCCGTCGTAATGACGAAGTAATCGTTCTTGCTGGTAAAGATAAAGGCAAGAAAGGTAAAGTAACTAAGGTTCTCGTAACTGGTAAAGTTATCGTTGAAGGTATCAACCTTGTTAAGAAACACCAAAAGCCGGTTCCGGCTCTAGGTCAACAAGGTGGCATCGTTGAGCAAGAAGCAGCTATTGATGCTTCTAACGTTGCAATCTTTAACGCAGCAACTGGTAAAGCGGACCGTATCGGTTTCCGTTTTGAAGACGGCAAAAAAGTTCGTTTCTTCAAATCTAACGGTGAAATCGTTTCTAACTAATTAGAAGTAATTTGGAGTTCTACTATGGCGAAACTGCATGATTACTACAAGTCGTCTGTAGTGACTGAACTGACCAAACAGTTCGGTTACACAAGCGTCATGCAAGTCCCTAGGATTGATAAAATCACCCTAAACATGGGCGTTGGTGAAGCTATCAACGATAAGAAACTATTAGAAAATGCAGCAGCTGATATGGCTACGATCTCTGGTCAAAAACCACTGATCACTAAAGCTCGTAAATCTGTTGCAGGTTTCAAAATTCGTGAAGGCTACCCAATTGGTTGTAAAGTAACCTTGCGTGGCGAACGTATGTGGGATTTTTTAGAGCGTTTAATCTCTATTGCACTTCCACGTGTACGTGACTTCCGTGGTGTTAGCGCTAAGTCTTTTGACGGACGCGGTAACTACAGCATGGGCGTTCGCGAGCAAATCATCTTCCCAGAAATCGACTACGATAAAGTCGATCGTGTACGCGGTCTTGATATCACTATCACGACTTCTGCTGGTACCGATGAGGAAGGCCGTGCTCTGCTGGCTGCCTTTAACTTCCCATTCCGTAAGTAAGGTGAAGGGTTACTGTTATGGCTAAACAATCAATGAAAGCACGTGAAGTAAAACGTGCAAAGCTAGTAGCTAAGTTCGCAGAAAAGCGTGCAATGCTAAAAGCTACCATCAGCGATGTAAACGCATCTGAAGAAGATCGTTGGAACGCAGTTCTTAAACTGCAAGCTCTTCCACGTGATTCAAGTGCTTCACGTCAGCGCAACCGTTGCAACCAAACTGGTCGTCCACACGGTTTCCTACGTAAGTTCGGTCTAAGCCGCATCAAAGTTCGCGAAGCTTGCATGAAAGGCGAGATTCCTGGACTTCGTAAGGCTAGCTGGTAATTGCCACTTAATCATTTGGAGTAAATCTTATGAGCATGCAAGATCCGATTTCGGATATGCTGACCCGCATTCGTAACGGTCAGGCAGCAAATAAAGTTGCTGTAAAAATGCCTTCTTCAAAGCTTAAAGTTGCAATTGCTGCACTGCTAAAAGCTGAAGGTTATATCGCAGATTTCGCTGTTGAAGGCGAAGTAAAACCTGAGCTAGAAGTTACTCTTAAGTACTTCCAAGCTAAACCAGTAATCGAGCAAATCCAACGTGTTTCACGTCCTGGTCTACGCGTTTATAAGAAAAAAGACGCGTTACCAACAGTGATGGGCGGTATGGGTGTTGCTGTGGTGTCCACTTCCAAGGGTCTGATGTCTGACCGTGCTGCTCGCAAAGCAGGTCTTGGCGGTGAAATCATTTGCTACGTAGCGTAAGGAGTAGGATATGTCTCGTGTTGCTAAAGCACCTGTCGCTATTCCAGCTGGCGTAGAGGTGAAACTAAACGGCCAAGAAATCACTGTAAAAGGTGGTAAAGGTGAGCTGACTCGCGTCCTGAATAAAGGCGTAGTTATTGCACAGGAAGAAAACAACCTTACTTTCGGTCCTCGTGAAGGTGTTGCTAACGCTTGGGCACAAGCAGGTACTGCTCGTGCACTAGTAAACAACATGGTTGTTGGTGTTACTGCAGGCTTTACTAAGAAGCTTGTTCTTAAAGGTGTTGGTTACCGTGCTGCTATTAAAGGCAACTCAGTAAGTCTTACTTTAGGCTTCTCACACCCTGTAGAGCATGAACTACCAGCGGGTATCAATGCTGAATGTCCTAGCCAAACTGAAATTGTCCTAACTGGTTGCGATAAGCAAGTAGTGGGTCAAGTTGCGGCTGACATCCGTTCTTACCGTGAGCCAGAACCTTATAAAGGTAAAGGCGTCCGTTACGCAGATGAAAATGTGCGTAGTAAAGAAGCTAAGAAGAAGTAAGGTAACACTATGGATAAGAAAGCATCTCGCATCCGTCGTGCTACACGCGCACGTCGTAAGATTGCTGAACTGGGTGCAACTCGCCTAGTAGTACACCGTACTCCTCGTCACGTGTACGCTCAGGTTATCGCATCAAACGGCTCTGAGGTTATCGCAGCAGCTTCTACTGTAGAAAAAGCGATCCGTGAGCTAGTTAAGAACACCGGTAACGTAGACGCAGCTAAAGCGGTAGGTAAAGCTATTGCAGAACGCGCTCTTGAAAAAGGCGTATCAGCTGTTGCGTTTGATCGTTCTGGTTTCCAATACCACGGTCGAGTAGCGGCGCTAGCAGAATCTGCTCGCGAAGCTGGTCTGAAATTCTAAGGTAGGGTTGGAAGATGGCTAAAGAACAACAACAAGCTAGTGATTTGCAAGAAAAATTAATCGCAGTTAACCGTGTTTCTAAAACGGTTAAAGGTGGTCGAATCATGAGCTTTACTGCACTAACTGTAGTTGGTGACGGTAATGGTCGCGTAGGTTTCGGATACGGCAAAGCTCGTGAAGTACCTGCAGCGATTCAAAAAGCAATGGAAAAAGCGCGTCGTAACATGGTTACTATCGCTCTTAACGAAGGCACTCTTCACCACGCGGTGAAAGGTCGTCACTCGGGCTCTAAAGTTTACATGCAGCCAGCTGCAGAAGGTACAGGTGTTATCGCCGGTGGTGCGATGCGTGCTGTACTAGAAGTTGCCGGTGTACATAACGTACTTGCGAAAGCGTACGGTTCTACTAACCCAATCAACGTTGTTCGTGCAACAGTTGCTGGTCTAGTAGATGTGAAGTCACCAGAAATGGTTGCAGCTAAACGTGGTCTCACTGTTGAAGCGATTTCGGAGTAAGCACCATGGCAACTATTAAAGTAACTCAAACTAAAAGCTCAATTGGTCGTCTACCAAAGCACAAAGCTACTTTGCGTGGTCTAGGCCTTCGTCGTATCAACCATACAGTAGAACTTGAAGATACACCGTGTGTACGCGGTATGATCAACAAGGTTTACTACATGGTTAAAGTTGAGGAGTAATCAGAATGCGTTTGAATACTCTATCACCGGCTGCTGGTTCTAAGCACGCTCCTAAGCGTCTAGGCCGTGGTATCGGTTCTGGCCTTGGTAAAACAGGTGGCCGCGGTCACAAAGGTCAAAAGTCACGTTCTGGCGGTACAGTTCGTCCAGGTTTTGAAGGCGGTCAAATGCCTCTAAAACAACGTCTACCTAAATTCGGTTTCACTTCTCGTAAGAGCCTAGTGTCTGCTGAAATTCGTCTAGCTGAGCTAGCGAAAGTTACGGGTGACGTGGTCGATCTAAACAGCTTGAAAGCAGCTAACCTAATCACTAAGAACATCGAAAATGTTAAAGTTGTTCTTTCTGGTGAGATTAGCAAAGCAGTGACTGTGAAAGGTCTTCGCGTGACTAAAGGCGCTAAAGCTGCAATCGAAGCTGCAGGCGGTAAAATCGAGGAATAATCTCGAGGAACGAGGTACAGATGGCTAAGAAACCAGGACAAGATTTTCGTAGTGCTCAGAGCGGCTTAAGTGAGCTAAAGTCGCGCTTATTATTCGTAATTGGTGCACTTTTAGTATTCCGAGCCGGTTCTTTTGTGCCGATTCCTGGTATTGACGCAGCTGTACTTGCCGATTTGTTCGAACAGCAAAAAGGTACCATCGTTGAAATGTTTAACATGTTCTCCGGTGGTGCTCTTTCGCGTGCATCTATCTTAGCATTGGGCATCATGCCGTATATTTCGGCGTCAATTGTTGTCCAATTGCTAACTGTAGTTCATCCAGCGTTAGCCGAACTCAAGAAAGAGGGTGAGGCAGGGCGTCGTAAGATTAGCCAATATACGCGTTATGGCACGCTTGTACTTGCAATATTCCAAGCTATTGGTATCGCAACAGGCTTACCAAACATGGTCAACAATCTGGTTGTTATCGACCAAACCATGTTTACCCTGATTGCTACCGTGAGTTTAGTAACTGGCACCATGTTCTTAATGTGGTTAGGTGAACAAATTACTGAGCGTGGAATAGGAAATGGTATTTCCATTTTGATTTTTGCAGGTATTGTTGCTGGATTGCCTTCGGCAATCGGACAAACGATTGAGCAAGCGCGTCAAGGTGAATTGCATGTGCTTCTTCTGTTGTTAATTGCGGTACTTTCTTTTGCTGTAATTTATTTCGTTGTTTTCATGGAGCGTGGTCAGCGTCGTATTGTCGTTAACTATGCAAAGCGTCAACAAGGTCGTAAAGTGTTTGCAGCGCAAAGTACTCACCTGCCATTGAAAATTAATATGGCGGGTGTAATACCTGCAATTTTTGCATCGAGTATTATTTTGTTCCCAGGAACATTAGCTCAGTGGTTTGGTCAAAATGGTGAGAGCAGCACATTCGGTTGGTTAACTGATGTGTCTTTGGCTCTTAGCCCTGGTCAACCTCTGTACGTTATGCTTTATGCAGCAGCGATTATTTTCTTCTGTTTCTTTTACACAGCGTTGGTGTTTAACCCTCGTGAAACAGCGGATAACTTGAAGAAGTCCGGTGCGTTCGTACCCGGCATCCGCCCAGGTGAGCAGACAGCGAGATACATTGATAAAGTAATGACCAGACTAACCTTAGCGGGTGCTCTCTATATTACCTTTATCTGTCTGATTCCCGAGTTCATGATGGTCGCGTGGAACGTACGTTTCTACTTCGGCGGCACATCACTACTTATCGTAGTGGTTGTGATTATGGACTTTATGGCACAGGTACAGACTCATATGATGTCCCAACAGTATGATTCTGTGTTGAAAAAAGCAAATCTGAAGGGCTACGGCCGTTAATTCAGATTTCACTTACGGAGTTTAGCAATGAAAGTTCGTGCTTCCGTTAAAAAAATCTGTCGTAACTGTAAAGTAATCAAGCGTAACGGTGTCGTTCGCGTGATTTGCAGTGAGCCAAAGCACAAGCAGCGCCAAGGCTAATTAGCAGAAATTTTTACTTGAAATATAAAGGTCGGTCGAGTATATTCCTCGGCCTACCTTTTGTGTGCAAAAGAAGTAGTATGCCGCAGCGTATCCTCGACGGGCTTTGCTGCGGATAATTTCTTATATAAGTACTAGGAGTGAATAGTGGCCCGTATAGCAGGCATTAACATTCCTGATCAGAAGCATGCTGTAATTGCATTAACTGCAATCTACGGCATCGGTAAGACCCGTTCGAAAGCTATCTTAGCTGATTTGGGTATTGCTGAAAGTGTTAAGATCAGTGAACTAACTGAAGAGCAGATCGATCTACTGCGTGATGGTGTAGCTAAATACACTGTAGAGGGTGATCTTCGTCGTGAAGTTTCCATGAACATCAAGCGTCTTATGGACCTTGGCTGTTACCGTGGTCTTCGTCATCGTCGCAGTCTACCACTACGTGGACAGCGTACTAAAACCAACGCTCGTACCCGTAAGGGTCCGCGTAAACCGATCAAGAAATAGTCGGAAGGGTATAGAGTACAATGGCAAAACAACCAACTCGCGCACGTAAGCGTGTACGCAAGCAAGTTGCTGATGGCGTAGCGCACATCCATGCATCTTTCAATAACACAATCGTAACTATCACAGACCGTCAAGGTAATGCTCTAGCTTGGGCAACTGCTGGTGGTTCTGGTTTCCGCGGTTCTCGTAAGTCTACTCCGTTCGCTGCACAGGTTGCTGCTGAGCGTTGTGCTGAAATGGCTAAAGAATACGGCCTTAAGAACCTAGAGGTTATGGTTAAGGGTCCAGGTCCAGGTCGTGAATCAACTGTTCGCGCACTGAACGCTGCTGGTTTCCGTATCACTAACATTGTTGATGCGACACCAATCCCTCATAACGGTTGTCGTCCACCTAAGAAACGCCGCGTATAACGTTTCTAGGAAGATTGGAGAAAGATCATGGCAAGATATTTGGGTCCTAAGCTGAAGCTTAGCCGCCGCGAAGGTACTGACTTGTTCCTTAAGTCAGGCATTCGTGCGATTGATACCAAGTGTAAAATTGACAACGCACCAGGTGTACACGGCGCTCGTCGCGGTCGTCTATCTGAGTACGGTGTTCAGCTTCGTGAGAAGCAAAAAGTTCGTCGTATTTATGGCGTTCTAGAAAAACAATTCCGTAACTACTACAAAGAAGCTGCACGTCTTAAAGGCAATACTGGTGAAAACCTACTTCAGCTTCTTGAAGGTCGTCTTGATAACGTAGTTTACCGCATGGGCTTTGGCGCTACTCGCGCAGAAGCACGTCAGCTAGTAAGCCACAAAGCTATCCTAGTTAACGGTAAAGTTGTAAACGTTCCTTCTTTCAATGTTGCGGTTAACGACGTTGTTGCAATCCGTGAGAAAGCTAAAAAGCAATCTCGCATTAAAGCAGCTCTAGAAGTTGCTGAACAACGCGAAAAACCAACTTGGATTGAAGTAGATGGCGGCCAAATGGAAGGTACATTCAAGCGTATGCCTGAGCGTTCTGACCTGTCAGCTGACATCAACGAACAATTGATCGTCGAGCTTTACTCTAAGTAAGGTTAAACTAAAGAGAGGACACAATGCAGGGTTCTGTAACAGAATTTCTTAAGCCACGTCTTGTTGATATCGAACAGATTAGCACGACACACGCAAAAGTAACTCTTGAGCCGTTAGAGCGTGGTTTCGGCCATACTCTGGGTAATGCACTTCGCCGTATTCTTCTATCTTCAATGCCAGGTTGTGCTGTAACTGAAGTGGAGATTGAAGGCGTACTACACGAGTACAGCACCAAAGAAGGCATTCAAGAAGATATCCTTGAGATCCTTCTGAACCTAAAAGGTTTGGCTGTTCGCGTTGCCGAAGGCAAAGATGAAGTGTTCATTACGCTGAACAAATCAGGCTCGGGCCCTGTTGTTGCAGGTGACATCACCCATGATGGTGATGTAGAGATCACTAACCCTGAGCACGTGATTTGTCATCTAACGGATGACAACGCTGAGATCGCTATGCGTATCAAAGTAGAACGTGGTCGTGGTTATGTTCCAGCTTCAGCTCGTATCCATACTGAAGAAGATGAGCGTCCAATCGGTCGTCTACTTGTAGATGCTACTTACAGCCCAGTAGACAAAATTGCCTACTCTGTGGAAGCCGCTCGCGTAGAACAACGTACTGATTTAGATAAGCTCGTTATCGATATGGAAACGAACGGTACTCTAGAACCTGAGGAAGCAATCCGTCGTGCAGCAACTATTCTTGCTGAACAATTGGATGCGTTCGTAGATCTTCGTGATGTACGTGTACCTGAGGAGAAGGAAGAGAAGCCAGAATTCGATCCAATCCTACTGCGTCCTGTAGACGATCTTGAACTAACAGTTCGCTCTGCTAACTGTTTGAAAGCAGAAGCGATTCACTACATCGGTGATCTAGTACAGCGCACTGAGGTTGAGCTACTTAAAACGCCAAACCTTGGTAAGAAATCTCTTACAGAGATTAAAGACGTGCTTGCATCACGTGGTCTATCTTTGGGCATGCGCCTAGAGAACTGGCCGCCAGCGTCTATCGCTGAAGATTAATCGATACTAGTTAGAAGGATTAGGTCATGCGCCATCGTAAGAGTGGTCGTCAACTCAACCGCAACAGCAGTCATCGCAAAGCGATGTTCAGCAACATGGCTAGCTCTCTAGTACGTCATGAAGTTATCAAGACTACTTTGCCAAAAGCAAAAGAGCTACGTCGCGTCGTTGAGCCTTTGATTACACTAGCTAAGACTGACAGTGTTGCAAACCGTCGTCTAGCATTTGCTCGCACTCGTGATAACGAAGTTGTGGCAAAACTATTTAACGAACTAGGTCCACGTTTTGCAGCTCGCCAAGGCGGCTACACACGTATCCTAAAGTGCGGTTTCCGTACTGGTGATAAAGCTCCAATGGCATACATTGAGCTTGTCGATCGCCCAGAAGTAGCTGTAGAAGCTGCTGCTGAGTAATCAGTTCGTATAATTAAAAAAGCCGAGTAGTAATACTCGGCTTTTTTGTATGCGTAGATTTTATCTTTGAACACAGGCTAACCAGATAATTATGCGTAGTGTCGTTTTTGATAGATGCTAAGTAAGAAATACTAATAAAAAAAGGTCAGCGAATGCCAACCTTCTCACTATCAATTCTATTTATAGAATATCGAGTAGCTCTACTTCAAATACTAGAGCTGCAAAAGGAGGAATTGCAGCGCCAGCGCCACGCTCACCGTAGGCAAGATCTTGTGGAATATAGAGTTTCCATTTTGAACCCACAGGCATCAGTTGTAGTGCTTCTACCCAACCTTTGATTACACCTGTTACTGGGAATTCAGCTGGTTGACCGCGAGATACAGAGCTATCAAATACGGTACCGTCAGTCAATTCACCGTGGTAATGAACACGTACTTGCTTGTCAGATGTCGGGATATCCCCCGTACCTTCTGTAAGAATTTCGTACTGTAGACCAGATTCAAGCACGGTCACTTCAGGGCGTAGTGCGTTATCTGTTAAGAATACTTCACCGTCGGCTGCGGCTGCTTTGGCAGCTTCTTGGCGCAGAGATTCTGCACGCATGTGCAACTCTTGCAGTGCATTATTGATTTCATCAATTTCAATTGATGGCATGTCGCCTACTAATGCGGTTGCGATACCTGCGGCGATGGCGTCAACGTTAAGTCCTTCTAGACCACTACCCGCAAGTTGTTGGCCCATTTGTAGACCGATACCGTAGCTTGCTTTTTGCTCTACAGTGTCAAATTTTACTTCAGACATAAACAGTCACTCTTTTTATGTAAATAAACAAGTCCAAAGGATATCAGTTTCAAGCATGGGATGAAATGCTAATGGGAAATATCCAATATTGAACCTTCAGGTTGTGACAAATCGCAGATCCCAAAGAAAAATGTTCAAGATTGTGTCAACGTTTACGTTATCGCCACCTTGGCTCTATACTGATCCCTCTTGAGTTTTTATACTGTAGCTCGACAGAAAAGGAGACGGGTTAAGATGAATCGTCGTCACAAGAAGAAACCGCAAACTGATTATTTAGCGTTTATCCAACAGAAGTGGCATGCATTCGATTGGCGTGGCCTTATTTTACGTGTTCGCACAGTTTGGCTGGCGCTGCCTAAGCTTCACCAGCGCGCTTTATTAGCGATCGTTCCAGTAGTGTGTTTGCTCATTATTATTCCTTTTCCTGAGCGAACAGAGCAGGCCGCTCTACCGAAAAGTAATGAGCGTGTGGAAATCAGCATTAATACGGTTGGGTTGAGTGAACAAAAAACGCCTCAACAAACCGATCGTAAATCTGAGTTCTGGCGAGAGTACACGGTTAAAAACGGGGACACTTTGTCGCAGGTTTTTCGGGCAAATGATTTACCGATGTCTGATCTTAATGCCTTAGTCAAAATTGAAGGCAGTGACAAACCGCTCAGCCAAATTACCCAAGGCCAATTAGTTCGCTTCAAACTCGCGGCTGATGGGCAACTCGATATCCTGCAACTTGAGAAAAACGATCAATCAGTGATGTTTTTCAGGCGCTCAGATGGCGGATTTGGCCGTAGTAAATAACACGCTTTGATCAAGAGGGTTATTTACTTGCTGAGCTGCATGTCGATATGCGGGATATCATCTTCTAGATACATCGCCGACGTTTGTTGAAAACCATAACTTTGATAGAAGCTAGCAAGATAGTGCTGTGCACCAATTTCAATATCTTGATTGGGCCACAGCTTCTGGCATTCGGCTAATGCTTGCTGCATTAATTGGTGTCCAAGGCCATTTCCTCTCGCTTCTTTTTGGGTTGCAATGCGACCAATACTGACACTTGGGTAGCTAATCCCCGCAGGGAGTAAGCGCGCGCAGGCAACAATCTGCTGATCCTGTTCACCAATTAAATGAAAAACACCCGGCTGAATATCCTTATTATCCAATTCAGGGTAAGGACAGGTTTGTTCGACCACAAAGACATCGACGCGCAGTTTAAGTAGCGCATAAAGTTGATGAGTGGTTAATTGTGAGAATGAAAGACAGTGCCAAGTAATCATCGTAGTGCCCCTTTAAAAATGGATGTCGTTACTCTATCAAGCTTAAGTGCATGATTCATTAACAAAGGTTAAGAGTGAGCTACAAACTTGATGAATGATAAATAAAGATTCACTAGCCACACGAGGTTAAATAACGATAATAGGCGTTTAATTTTCGTCTAACGAAAGGACGGTCTCTTGAGTAATCTCTCTTTTTCAACGGTAAATCTACAACCAGAACTTCTTTCTAACCTCGATACTTTGGGATACACCAAGATGACGCCGATTCAGGCGTTAAGCTTGCCAACCATTTTGGCGGGTAAGGATGTGATTGGCCAAGGAAAAACAGGCTCAGGAAAAACAGCAGCGTTTGGTTTAGGCGTATTATCTAACCTCAACGTTAAGCGTTTTCGCGTTCAAGCTTTGGTGCTATGCCCAACGCGGGAGTTAGCCGATCAAGTCGCAACGGATATTCGCACACTCGGCCGCGCCATTCATAATATCAAAGTGCTCACCTTGTGTGGCGGCATGCCAATGGGGCCACAAATTGGTTCGTTAGAGCACGGTGCACATATTTTGGTTGGTACTCCGGGGCGTATTCTTGACCATTTAGACAAAGGTCGTATCGATCTCTCTGAACTCAATACGTTAGTGCTTGATGAAGCGGACCGAATGCTCGAAATGGGTTTCCAAGAAGCGCTGGATGCGATCATCAATGAAACGCCAACCAGCCGTCAAACATTGCTGTTTAGTGCTACGTTCCCAAATCAAATCAAACAAATTGCGCAGCGGATTATGCGTGAGCCTGAAATGGTCAAAGTTGAATCCACCCATGATACGTCCAGCATTCAGCAATATTTTTATAAAGTAGAGGGTACAGAGGCGCGTGATCGCGCGTTAGAACTACTGCTTTTACACCATCAGCCTGAATCTGCCGTGGTGTTCTGTAATACAAAGAAAGAAGTACAAAGTGTTGCTGAAGATCTACATCACAAGGGCTTTAGTGTGGTGGAACTGCATGGTGATTTAGAGCAGCGTGACCGTGACCAAGCTTTGGTGCAGTTTGCTAATAAAAGTATCTCCATTTTAGTTGCAACCGATGTGGCGGCACGTGGCCTTGATGTGGATAACTTAGATGCAGTATTTAACTTTGAGTTATCACGTGATCCTGAAGTGCACGTGCACCGCATTGGGCGTACTGGCCGAGCGGGCAGTAAAGGTTTAGCTTTTAGCTTCTTCAGTGACAGTGAAATGCACCGAGTGGCGATGATTGATGAATATATGGATATGCCCATCGAACCTGCTAAATTGCCTGATGCCAGTGCGTTAAACAACGCGCCTTATCAAGCCAATATGGTCACTATCCAGATTGATGGCGGTAAAAAGCAGAAAGTACGCCCGGGAGATATTCTAGGGGCCTTGACCAGTAACGACGGTATTGACGGTCAATATGTCGGTAAAATTAACATGTTACCGATGCGCAGCTACGTTGCAGTCCATAAATTGGTGGCGAAAAAAGCACTGAAGAAAATGGAAAGCGGTAAGATGAAAGGACGCCAATTTAGAGCACGCCTTCTAAAATAAGCCCCTTCATTTAGAATTAAAGCCAGCGAACAACTCGCTGGCTTTTGCGTTTATGAGGGCTTTGAACTGAAAGGTGTCGAATCCAAATAAGCGCTGGCTTGCTCCTTACCCATGTATTTTGCCAATGTATGCAGCGGAACTTGTTTCAAGTTCACCACAATTAAGCCATCTAACGCATTGTTAAACGCGGGGTCGACATTAAAACAGACGAGCTTGCCATTCATCCCTAAATATTGGCGCAGCAATACAGGAAGGCCCTTGCCATTTTCCATTTTTGCTAACACTTTCGACAGCAGAGAAATGCTTGCCAAAGATGAGAGCAAGTTGGTTTGCCAAAATGTGTTCCCATTGCTCCGTAGTGGAGTGGAAGGTGAAACCAAGGTTGCCTTTTCATGATCATAATGATGAATAGAGAGTGTTGCGGCCATTAATTGTCGCGCGGTGTGGCTGTAATCGTTGCTAATGCTTACTGGGCCAAACAAGTGCGTGTATTGTGGATGACGCGCGACAAACGCAGCAATACCTTTCCACAGCATTAACAGTGAGTTGAGGTTGCGCTGGTATTTCGAGGAAACCACCGAGCGACCTAGCTCAATACTGGTATCGAGTGTGTTGATGAAGGCTTCATCATACTGAAATAAGCTACGGGAATAGAGCCCTGCTAACCCTTGCTTCGCTATCAGTTCATCCACTAACCCCAATCGATAAGCTCCAACAATTTGACGGTCTTTCTTGTGCCAAACAAAGAGTTGGTAGTAATGGCGATCATACTCATCAAGATCACAAGCTAAGCCGCTTCCTTCACCTACGGCGCGAAAACTCTCTTCACGAATTCGACCAATCTCTTGCAGTATGTGGGGTAACTGCTCGCTTGCGGCGCAATAGACAATCCAATCACCTTGCTCTAAGAGCTTGCTTTCGCTTGGCAGCGCAGCGAGATCTTGCTCAAGCTTCTCTACAATAAGCGCATCAATAATAGGAAGGGGCGATGTTACTAATTCTGGTGAGGATGGCGTTGCGGAAGGTGTTGTACTCATTAAATAGGTATTGAGACGCAGATAATGAACAATGTCTCGTTCCTGTTCAAATGCTTTCACTTCAGAATAGGGGATGGGATTGCCGATGGAAATCTCAATGTTGTGCGCCTGCTTATTCAGTAGCTCGCGGCCGAGCAATGCCGTTCGCAGTAGTGGATGAATTCGCCCCGCTTGATAAAACAGAGTGCTATTTTTACCATTAATAAAGATCGGGACGGTGGTGGCTTGGGCGCGTTTAACAAATTTGGCGACGGATTGACTCCATTCGATATCCGACAGTGTTTGCGATCCTTTGGGGTAAGTAGATACCTCACCAGCGGGGAAGATAATCAATAAGCCACCTTGAGCCAAATGAAGGTTCGCATCTCGAATGGCTTGCGCATTGGTGCTGCGAGCACTTTTGCTATTGAACACATCGATACCGATAAAGAGTTCACTAATTTCAGGCAGGCGCTTTAGCAACTGATTCGCCAGCACTTTAATATCGGTGCGTACTGAACCAATTAAATCGGCTAATATCACCCCTTCAATTGCGCCCAGCGGGTGGTTAGCGACGATCACCACTGGGCCTGTTTGTGGAATGTTATCGATGCTGCCCAAAGCAAGGCGATATTCGATATTGAGTGCCGCTAGCGTGTAGCGCATAAACTCAAAGCAAGAGGGTTTGGCAGGACGCTGCTGATACAGTTTATCCAGTGTTGCAAGCCCAGAGGCCCATTCAACAATTGATTCTGCGACGCCAAATGGAGTGTGTCGTGGTAAACGAAAAGGACTGGCTAGCATAATTACACTCCTTTATTCAGCCACTGGTGCAATAAACCATCACCGTTTTTGAGATCTCGTCGCACCAAAAAAGCCGCACACAACCAAACAAGACAAGCCATCGCAAATAGCAGGCCGCTATCATTGCCGACCACTTCTCCTACTTGGTTAAACTCTGGCATCACAATGCCAAGAGGCGTAAATAAATGAAAGAAAATCGCACCACTCATAATGCCGACGCTCATCAGTGCACCAAGGCCATGCCAGCGGCTAAACAGCAAAATAGAGGCTATCAGTTCAGCCGTTCCGATTAAATACCCGCCATACACAGCAAACCAACCGAGGCCAGACCACGCACCTAAGGTGCCAAAAATATAGTTGGTTTCGTAAGAGCCGGAAAACTTAAAGACAAGCGATTGAATAAAAACAAACGCAATCAAGAGTGAGGGAAGATGTTGGCTAGCTTTAAACGTCATGGTGTGGCTCCTACTACTTAATTAAATTGGGCCAATTTTTATCGGCTTGTTGGATGTGCACCGCTTGGTTGGCATCCCATAATGTTTTGATCTTTTTGTCGTAATTGAGATAGAGCTTGTCGTCGACAATCGCCCATTGATTGGGATCTCCCGGAGCAAAATCGTTCTTTTCAGAGATGGCCCAAGCGCAGTAGCCGCCATACTGCGGCGCATATTGGTTAGGGTTATTCAGAAACAGTTCAAGGTTCTCTTTTGAAGAAAAATACCACTGCGCATTTTTATAAAGGGTCGAAAAATCGGAGGAGCCTTTTACTGGCTCTCCTTTGGTGAAGTAGGCGACGGTGTCATAGCCACTCAGCGCTTTATTGCTCAGAAAGCTGGTGTAAATTTCATCCTCAGCGAGGCTCACGCTGCTGACAAACAGCAGTAATAGTCCTAGTAAACGTTTCATTGTTGATTCCTCATAAATTGGCGACCCAAGGCGTGGTTTTGTCGATCTCATTACGCTGCTGGTGGAGTGATGTCTCACTGAGCTGTAAGCAAGGTGAACCTGAGATATAGGTCATATACTGCTGCTGTTGTGTGACGCGTAAATAGGTAAAGCTAACGGTGTGCGCATCTTGACGATGCATACAGGGTGCCCAATGTGGATGGGCGACATGGTGGTGGGCGTGAAACTTTAGTCGCTGTTGCACACTATCTTCCTCGGCGATTAAAGCTTGATAGAGCTGCGAGCGGTAGTGTTGCACCTGTTCTAAATCGACACTGGATGAAAATAGAGGCGATTGCGTCACCGCGATTTGGCTCTGTTCACCATTCCACGCCAGAGCCATTACATTGCCTTGTACATCAGTTAAATTAGGGTCGAAAGCAAGCAAAGTGAATGGTGCAAATTGCTGAAGGTTGAGCTGTGCAAACGCTTGGATAACCTTCTCAACACTGATTTGACTGGATAAATGCTTAAGCAATTGACCGCGGCTCACTAAGCGTTCGGCATCGGCTCCTTGGGGGATTTTACCTTGGTAATTATTGAGCAAGCACAAAGCCAAACCGCATTCATTAAGGCTGATCCAACTGCCTCCACCGGCAGGATCAATCGGCATCAACACTTCAACACCAGCTTGCGTGTATTGTTTAGGCGGCAACGCTAATGGGCGGTTTTTTTGTTCATCACGGTTAAAAAACAGATGATAGCCGTGTTTGTCGAGTAACCAAGAAACTGAGCACATGTTATTGCCCCCGAATGAAGGAGGCCGTGGCTGGCGCTAAGCCGAAAGCGGCATCAGTTTCTACATGCAGCAAATGAGCAACCACTTTAGCCATCGCAAAATGGTGCTGTGCATGCAAAGTGGCGAAGCTTAACTCTCGCTCCCATGTTGATGATAAAGAGCACACTTGCGTTTCCTGCAATGAGGTTTCAACAAGTACCGTAACGGATTTTTGGAGTGAGGCCGAGCACTGCGTTAACCATTGAATTAAATACTCAATTTCGGCCAAGGCCGCAGCACGGGACGTCTCAACGAGGTGGCCCCGACGGCGTTGGTTGTAATCAATAGTGCTAGTTGAGTTAGCCAGCGCATGAAACAGATCCAACCAATGACGAAAATGTTGCCCCACTGAACTGGCGACAATTGGCGTGGCTAAGTGGGTGTAGTGCCTATCTTCTAACTGTTCGAGAAACTGGTGCGCTTGTTCCAGTGTTTCAATGCCGCCTTGGATCACGGGGGCATGATTAGGCTGCGATGCGCTTTGTTGTGAACTTGTGGTGATTGCAAACATATTTCTATCCCTATGATTGTTCTTATGGATAAGGTTAATCCGTGCTTGGGTAATGTTCGGTTAAGGCCTTTTCTTTGCGCCAAGCGTTCAGCAGTTCAGCCATTTTGGGTGTTTGATGGCCTAACTTTCGCTGCTGCGCGCCAATGTCGAATAAGATTCGGTACTGTCTGAGTAAGGTTGAGAAGATCTCACGCAGCGGTGTTTCTCTATCCCAAATATGAGCAGCTTCACTGCTTGCGCCATTGATTTCCAAAATCGTGAACTGTTCTCCAGCCATCAATTGGTGAATATTGGCAAACTTGATATCGAGCCGCCCATAATGAAACCCGTCAACATTGTTAAAAATCTCATCCAGCTTGTTGGTGAGAGCGCGAGTAATGTAGCGGTTACCATTGCGGAAAATCGATCCGCGACTATGGCTGCCCGCAAAGGCGAGTTGAAACTCCTGCCCTGCTTCAAGAACCCAATCGAGCTTCTCAAGGTGGCGAGGAAAATAGAGATGAGGGAGTTGCCCTGCGCGTGGGCAGCGTTCAATTAACTGCTTTAAAGTGTGAATGCCATCCCCAGTGACAAACGGGGCATACTTAAGTGTGATGGAAATAATGTTGCCTTGAGCCTCACCGGGATAGCGCACATAAAATACGCCAGCTTCAGCCTGATACGGCGCTTTTTGTTGCAGTAAAAAACGGGCGTTAATCGGGAATGATTGGATGTAGTCACTCAGTTGTTGTTCATTTTGCAGCAGTTTTACGCCAACGCCGCGGCAGCCTAAATCTGGTTTAGCGACAAGAGGGAAATCCAACGATGCTTGTTGCATTGCAGACAGAGCCTGTGCTGTTTGCTGCTGAGCGGTTTGATGGCTTTTCGTTCGGGTGATAAAGGGCGATATCCACTGCTGAGCGTATTCACCGGCTAGATTAAGAATGTCGTGTTTTGACTCTCCAACCATGCCGCTGAGCTTGATGCCGGGGTTTGCAATTAAAGGTAATCCCCAGTTGCCATAACGCAGCCCTTGCAGCAGGCTTTGAATCACCACAGGAGTGTAGAAAAACCAACTGGGCAGAAATTCATAAGGAGAAATGCTGCGTTTGGTGTCTTGCTCTAAAAGCGGCATACCCGCGTTGATTTTGCCATGTGCAATGCAAGGCATTTCTAATTTGGCGTTCATGACAATCCTTTAGAAAATGATTTGTTGAGAAGACGATTGGTGAGCATTAATAGCCCAATCGCGATAGGAATAATGATCCATTGATAAGGAGAGGACTGTTGCCAAACCTGACTCCCTAGGTAATAAAGCGTTGAAAAAACGATCAGTGTCCACAGTGCTGTGGCCGTCAGTACGGAGCACAGAAATAGCGCCAACGGAATAGAAAAAAAGCCGCTCAAAGTAAAACCCACCGTTCTTAGGCCGGGGACAAAGCGAATAATAAACAGATTTAAAAAAGTATGATGGTGCAGCTTGCGACGGACGGTTCGAAAATGTTTATTGGTCAGTGCTTGATAACGAAGCGGACGAACGCGTTGTGCCACTTGGCCTAAGTAATACAAACCGAGATCGCCACTAACAATGCCGACAAAAATAGCCAACAACGCCAAGCCGGGGGGCATGAGATTTTGCAAAGCCAGAGTGGCGGCGGTGACAATAGCGACATCCTCTAACAAATAGGAAAGCAAAATTACGCCGATAAATAGTAAAGTCAGTGAATGACTTTCGGCTGTTAGAAAGGTTTGAATGTCGATAGCAAGCCCCACACTTCCTCCTTAGCAAATTATGATCAAGTATAGAATAAGGCGCTGATTGCGCTTTTATTTTCATTACGAGGACAAAGACCTGCCAAAGAATAGAAAAATTGCATATTTGATGATTTTTTTATAATTAAATTGAAGCAATGTTTAAAAATCAAACAGAGGTTGTAACTAAGGTTGAACGACTCGTGGATAACCAAGAACCACAGAGATCAGAGTTAGGGTTGTCGAGCGGGAAATAAAAAACGCAGCGAAAGGCTGCGTTTGTGGGGTGAAAGCGCCTTAATTCATTGGCCTCTTTCAATCGATTTGAGTGGGGTTATTGGGTAAGGTCAATCCTGTAAACCGCAAAACCAATTTCATCGTTTTCCACCAAAGTCATTGGGTATTGGCCTTTCTCTTTGATGAACTGTGCTGCTTTCTCACTTGGAGAGGTTTCAAAACGAATATCTAATGCAGTATTAGTTTTAATCGGAGCAAACGACCAGTTGTTATCAGCACTTGGCGTAACTTGACCTTTTTCTTTACTCACGCGCGAAATGTAGTTGGCGACGGCCGTGCGGTTTTCGTCGGGTGAGTCAAAGGCAACAAATTGTGCGCCCGTGCCTGCAAATTTATTGCTGTAAGCGCGGTAGTTATTGGTGGCGACAATAAAGGTCTGTTTTACATCGATAGGTTTACCTTGATAAATTAAGCCTACAATGCGCTCTGCATCTTTATTCGCCACTTTGCAATCACCATCGTATTTGGCGGGTTGAGTCACATCGACTTGGTAATTCACCCCATCCATAACATCAAAGTTATACGTGCGGAAATCAGCCCAATTGATCAAGGATTGTGGTTGAGTGCTGTGCGGATCAATCTGATTAAACTGCCCCGCGCTGCATTCCAACCATTCCTTCACTTCTTTACCCGTCATTTTCAGCGCGACTAATGTATTAGGGTAAAGATAGAGATCTGCTGCGTTACGAAATGTCAGTTGGCCAGCTTCGACTTCGGTGAAACCGGCAGGATCATCTTTACGGCCACCAACTTTGAAAGGGGCTGCGGCCGATAACACCGGTAAACCATCAAGATCAGGGTCGCCTTGAATAAAGCGTTCCACATAATCTTTTTGTGCAAGGTTAACGATTTGCACGGTTGGGTCATCTTGTACCAAGGCTAAAAAGCTGTACATCACATCATTCGCTTGGCCAATCGGTTGATTCACGAAATCTCGCGTGCCTTTATGGTCCGACTCTAAGGCTTTCACTATGCCTGTATCGGCTGCTGCCAGTGATTTCTTATTGGCTTTATCGAAGATTGGGCGAGCTTGGGATTGACCATTCACGACTGACCATTGGCCATCTTTGCTTTGCAAAGTCAGATCCATCACACCAACATGGCTACCCCAGCGCCCCGGCATGACAGCGGTTACGCCATTAATGGTGCCTTTAGTTACATCTGCTCCTGGCAGTTTGGCAAAATCTTGGCTAGGGAATACCGCGTGAGAGTGACCAAAAGCAATTGCGTCAATGCCTTCTACTTGGGTGAGGTAGTAAACCGAGTTTTCTGCACCAACGGAATATGGGTTAGCTGAGACACCAGAGTGCGGGATTGCCACGATCACATCGGCACCCTCTTTTTTCATCTGCGGGATCAGCTCCTCGGCTGTTTGCTTGATGTCTTTGGCAAACACTTTGCCATCCAGGTTTTTCTTATCCCACACCATGATTTGTGGTGGGACAAAACCAATGTAACCCACTTTAATTTGGTGCTCTTTACCATCGGTATCTTTGAACGTGTGCGTTTTAATGAGATAGGGATTGAAGAGGTGTTTGCCCGTTTGTTGGTCATAGACGTTGGCATTGACATACGGGAATGCGGCGTCGTTAATACTCTCCTTTAAAAAGGACAAACCGTAGTTAAATTCATGGTTACCAATGTTACCTACATCGTAGCCGAGCTGATTCATCGCTTTGTAAACTGGGTGAACCTCACCAACCTTGATGCCTTTGGCGGCCATATAGTCACCCATTGGGCTACCTTGGAGTAAATCACCGTTATCGACCAAAATGCTGTTTTCGACTTCGCTGCGCGCTTGCTTCACTAACGTCGCCGCACGGGATAAACCAATCTGGTTCGATGGCTTGTCTTTGTAGTAATCGTAATCCATCACATTGGTGTGAATATCGGTCGTTTCGACGATACGCAGTTTAATGGTGTCCGCCATTGCTGGGCCAGCCATTGCTAACATACCGCTCAAAATCGCGATGGAGAGAGGTTTCACTGCCACTTTCATTGTGTACTCCAGTTCGGGGTAGGGAACAAATAACTCGTCTAATGTAACAAAATCTTATGAAACGATGATTTCAATGAATATCAATTTGTGATGTTACGCGTTAACTCACCGGCATTCTGTCGACAAGATCTCATCATTGATTGGCTTTTAATCAGAGAGATAGTCACTTCTTATTCGGAATTATCCATTCCCTTATCAGCTTTTGATATAAAAAATGAAATTTTAGAATTTCAGGTAATATGAAGAGCCCGCCATAATGCATCCATGAATTAAGTTATGGATAACAACAATGAGTACGACGGAAACCATTTCTCAGTTGCCAATCAAAGGGCCGCGCTTAGTTGCGGTCAACAATGATGCTTTGGCAAGTAGCGCTCCATCGTACGTCAAAAGCCAATTGACCTGTGGTGAAGTGGCTTTGATTGGTGCAGGGCCGGGCGACCCAGAACTGCTGACGCTCAAAGCGCTGAGCTTTCTACAACAAGCTGACGTGGTGTTGTACGACTACCTAGTGTCTGATGAAATTATGGCGCTGGTGCCGAGCGATACCATCTTAGTCTGCGTGGGTAAGCGCGCTGGACACCACAGTGTTCCTCAAGAAAAAACCAATCAATTGCTGATCGATTTTGCGCAGCAAGGTTACAAAGTCGTGCGTATTAAAGGCGGCGATCCGTTTATGTTTGGCCGCGGTGGTGAAGAGTTGGAAGTGCTGTTTGATGCGGGAGTGAAATTTCAGGTGATCCCCGGTATTACAGCGGCGGCAGGCGCAACGGCCTATGCGGGAATTCCACTGACTCATCGTGATTATGCGCAATCCGCTCTGTTTGTCACCGGTCACCTTAAAGCGGAAAACGATGACATGGATTGGTCAACATTGGCACGTGGTAATCAAACCTTAGTCATTTACATGGGCTTGATGAAGTCGAGTTATATCCAGCAGCAGTTGATTGAACATGGACGCCAAGCCAACACACCAATCGCGATTATTGAACGCGGTACTCAGCGTTCGCAAAAAGTCTTCAAAGGGCAGCTCAGTGACTTATCACAACTGGCGGCGCGGGCGCAGGCTCCGGCCTTGATTGTGGTGGGCGAAGTGGTGGCGCTGTCGGAAAAACTGCATTGGTTTGGTGAACAACCCGCGCAGCAAAACCAAGTGAATTACGCCTGATTGCAAGGCTAGTCAGTTAGTTCCAACTCAATACTCAAACCAATTTCTCATTGCACAAGGCTCGCAATGCGAGCGAAAAGGAAGCATGCAGATGGATCAACAACGCTTAACCCATTTACAACAGCTCGAAGCCGAAAGTATTCATATTTTACGTGAAGTGGCCGCTGAATTTGATAACCCAGTAATGATGTATTCGATTGGTAAAGACTCTTCGGTGATGCTGCATTTAGCGCGCAAGGCTTTTTATCCGGGGAAAATTCCCTTCCCACTGCTGCATGTGGACACCGATTGGAAATTTCGTGAGATGATCGAATTTCGTGATCGTATGGCGCACAAGTATGGTTTTGAGCTTTTGGTACACAAAAACCCAGAAGGGATTGCGATGGGGATCAGCCCTTTTGAGCATGGATCTTCAAAGCATACTGACATCATGAAAACCCAAGGTTTAAAACAAGCGTTGAACCAATATGGTTTTGATGCTGCTTTTGGTGGTGCGCGTCGTGATGAAGAGAAATCACGCGCGAAAGAGCGTGTTTATTCTTTTCGTGACAAGAACCACACGTGGGATCCGAAGAACCAGCGTCCGGAGCTATGGAAAACCTACAACGGCCAAATCAATAAAGGTGAGAGCATTCGTGTTTTCCCGTTGTCGAACTGGACTGAATTGGATATTTGGCAATACATCTATTTGGAAAACATCGAGATCGTACCGCTGTATTTATCGGACATTCGCCCAGTTGTCGAACGCGATGGGATGCTGATCATGGTCGATGACGAGCGGATGAAGCTGCAACCTGGAGAAGAAGTACAGCACAAGAGTGTGCGTTTTCGCACGTTAGGTTGTTATCCACTCACTGGCGCAATTGAATCAGAGGCCAATACGCTAACGGGCATCATTGAAGAGATGCTGGTGGCCACTTCCAGTGAACGACAAGGCCGCGCGATCGACCACGATCAATCAGGATCGATGGAATTGAAAAAACGCCAAGGTTATTTCTAAGCCTCTAAGGAAAGATTATGAATAGTGCAGTTCAGGCTCAGCTTTCTGAGATCGGTATTGAAGCTTATCTCACGCAACACCAGCACAAATCGTTACTGAGATTTCTGACTTGTGGCTCGGTTGATGATGGAAAAAGTACCTTGATTGGTCGTTTGCTTCATGACACAAAACAGATTTATGAAGATCAACTGGCCGCCGTCCATTCCGATAGCCAGCGTGTTGGCACGACGGGTGAGCGCCCCGATTTAGCTCTGTTAGTTGATGGCCTGCAAGCGGAACGTGAGCAAGGGATCACCATTGACGTGGCGTATCGCTATTTCTCTACTCAAAAGCGCAAATTCATCATTGCCGATACTCCGGGGCATGAGCAGTACACGCGCAATATGGCGACGGGCGCATCCACTTGCGATCTCGCGGTGATTTTGATCGATGCCCGTAAAGGCATTTTGGATCAAACGCGTCGCCACTCATTCATTGCCAATCTGTTAGGTTTGAAGCATTTTGTGGTGGCGGTGAATAAGATGGATCTGGTCGATTACTCACAAGATCGTTTTGAGCAGATCCGTCAAGACTACGTGGAATTTTCAAAGCATCTGCAAGGTGATACTGATATTCAGATCATCCCGCTTTCTGCTCTGGAAGGGGACAACGTGGTCGAAGCAAGTCAACATATGCGTTGGTATCAAGGCCCATCACTGCTGGAGCTGCTTGAAACGGTGGACGTAGATCAGCAAAAAGGAGCCGGTGAGTTTCGTTTTCCAGTGCAGTATGTGAACCGACCGAATCTCGATTTTCGCGGTTTTGCTGGCACGATTGCAGCGGGCAGCATCAGCGTTGGAGATGCAATCACTGCACTTCCGTCTGGAAAAACATCCACCGTGGCACGTATTGTTACTTTCGATGGAGATTTGCCGCAAGCGCAAGCAGGCCAAGCGGTGACGTTAACGCTCAGCGATGAAATTGACATCAGCCGTGGTGATCTTATTGTGCTGCAAGGAGCGCAGGTTGAATCAACTAACCATCTATTAGCCGATGTGGTCTGGATGACAGAACAACCGCTCAAAGCCGGGCGTGAATACAACATCAAAATTGCAGGTAAGAAAACCGTCGGCCAGTTGCAAGCAGTACGTCACCAGTACGATATTAATAATTTATCGACTTATCACAGTGAAGAGTTGCCGCTCAATGGCATTGGCTTGTGTGAATGGTCGCTAACAGAGTCGATCGCGCTGGATAAATACTTAGACAGTGCCAATACTGGTGGATTTATCATCATCGATCGCCTGACGAATGTGACGGTGGGGGCGGGCTTAGTTCGAGATAGTTTGCAAAACATCGCTCATGCTCAAAGCGCCCACTCTGCATTTGAAGTTGAATTGAATGCCTTGATCCGCAAGCACTTTCCACACTGGGAAGCCAAAGATCTTCGTCAGTTACTCAAGGCTTAACTGTGGTGATTCGGTGGGAGGGATTGCCGCTTACAGCGTCCCTCTATTGGCTAGTTTGAGGCAACAAAGGATTGAGTAATGAGTACGAATTTGGCCAATAAAGATGAAAATGTTGTCTGGCATCAGCATACGGTGGATAAGTCGTTCCGCGCCAACTTAAAACAACAACAGCCAGCAGTATTGTGGTTTACGGGGTTGTCAGGGGCGGGAAAATCAACCATTGCTGGTGCGTTGGAACAGCGTTTAGCTCAACTCGGGTATCACACCTATTTACTCGATGGGGATAATGTACGCCACGGCTTGTGCAGCGACCTTGGGTTCTCAGAGCAAGATCGGCGAGAAAATATTCGCCGTATTGGTGAACTCGCGAAGCTGATGGCCGATGCTGGGTTAATCGTGTTATCGGCCTTTATTTCACCGCATCGCGCTGAGCGTCAATTAGTGCGCGATATGCTGCCACAAGGTGAGTTCATCGAAGTGTTTGTCAATACCAAGTTGGACGTGTGCGAGCAGCGCGACCCTAAGGGGCTGTATAAAAAAGCGCGCGCTGGTGAAATCAGTAATTTTACGGGCATTGACTCTGAGTATGAGCCACCACAAAACCCGGAGATCGAACTCGCAGCAGGCGAAAAAAGCATTGATGAGCTGGTGGAAATTTGCCTAACAGCGCTGCAAGTGCGAGCGATTATCGCCTAATGCAGAAGAGGGCTCATCAGTTTGAGCCCTTTATTTTTGAGGCTAGACGGCGTGATGAAAAGAGCTGCTGGCAACTTCGGTGTGGACAGTGAATTTCTGGCTAAGCACTGCCAGCATCTGATCGTAGTACTGCATATTTGGTTTATTACCCAGCAGCTTACACAGCTCATTGCCAGTGGGACTAAAACGGTAATAGAGTAGCCTTACTCCTTTACTCATCGATTGCAGTGACAGATTTTTACCTTGATAGGTCAACAGCAGTGCCGGTTCAAGTTCAATTTCTCCAGATTCCAGTTCAGTGGCATGCAGTAAGCCAAGCTCGATCAGTACTAACAGGCTCGAATAGGGTAATTGGAAACTACCCATATTGATGACAAATGTGCTGATGCGCTTCCCTAAACTAAAAATACCGTTAGTAGCACGAATGCCGACCAATAGCTTACGGCTGTTATCGCTACCAAAACAGCAGGCTAACGCTGAGGCTTTTTGGAGTATCTGCGCCTCTTTTGGTGTCATGTCTTGTAATACTTGCAGTGCTTTCATTGAGGTTGAACCGGGGTTGGTCACCTCGCGTTTGAGTACTTGCGCCCAAAGTCGCTGCATCGAAGAGTTGTGGATGTCTTGCGCCATATCGAAAAAACGGTGTAACCAATCTTGATCAGGCTCTCCCGCGGTCTCATTTTTACAAGAGATATGCGCCAGTTTGACGATCTGCTCTAGGTTTTTTTGTCGCTGCTCTTTACGTTGCTGTTCTCTAAATAAGGCGCGATCAAGCGAGGTTTTTTCTGGCGGATCCGTTTGTAGCAGCGCATCTAAGCCGTGATATTGAGCAATATTCAAAATGCGACTACCACTGTCTTTGATGTAGCTCGATTTTTTTTCGTGGCTTTGACCTGAGTTGGCTTGATGTTCAATCACTACAGGGTTGTTGGTATCTGCCATTTTATGTCCGCTTCAATCACCCATTTCATTCATGGATTAAAATGTAACGTGTAACGCATTTTCCATCTAGGAAAAACATTCGTTCTAGATCATAAATTTGCGCTATCCCTAATGATAATAACTTGTTAAAATTGTTATCGGAATTTGTGGGGCGCTTATGAAGTGTTGGAAAGAAAATAGACTGAAAAAGCACCTATCGATTACTTTACTATTGTTGATATATGTCGCTTTGCTAGCGTATTTATCTAAATATATCGTTTAGTTTAGATGAATCAATAGGTTGCTATTTTGTTAACTACATGTCGTCGTATTCTTCGATCGCAGTGCCTTCGATCACATACGCTGTTTCGGCCAGATCGTGGCTAACACTTTCGGTTTTCAGTGTCCCAATTAGATAAATTACATCCCAGAGCTGCTGGATTGGAGCACCTTGCGGATATTTCACATAAATAATTTGATTTGGTGGCGGTGGCGGCACGTGAATGCATGCGCCAAAGTAGGGCACCAGTAGAAACTCAGTAACGTTATTGGCGTCACCTTCCAGTGGGATCACAAAGCCGGGTATTTTGACCACGCTGCCATTGAGCTCTTTTCTAACTCCGCCGATTTTTGATTGTGCAGCCGTCATTTCGCCATCATGGTTCAATGCTGGCATGCCATCGGCGTTGAATTGGTTACGTTCGTTCTCGGGGATCAGATCGATCCAATCGAGCGTCAGTACTTGTTCATTACTCTGTGCGTACATCGGTAACAAGCCTGATAGCAGCAGCGTGCTGATAAGCAGTAGTTTTTTCATCGTTAAGTCCTAAATTCGAATGGTCATTCCATCGCTAAGTGATTGTCTATAGGCGCGTAGAGCTGGGATAACACCAATAATAATGCCAGCCAGTTGTACATAAGCTAATAATTGCCACTCATAGCTGCTTAAGGTGCTGAGTGTGATTTGAATTCCATAATGCTGCGCAATAAAAGGTTGCGCCAGTGCGAGCAGTGAATATAACCCCGCTAATCCAACGCAGATGCCAATAAAGGTCAGCGTCGTCGCTTCGCTGATAAGCAGAGCAAAAATATGTTTAGGTTGTGCGCCCATGGCGCGCAGAATCGCCATTTCACGGCGTCTTTCCTGCAAGCTTGTCAGTAAGCTGCTGAGCATACCAAGTAACCCGGCTGCCACCACAAATACCGACACCGCCATTAAAGCTTGTTCTGCTATCGACATCATACCCCACAGTTCTTGCAGAGCGACGCCGGGCATAATGGCGCTCAAGGGTTCTTGGCGATAGTTATTGATTTCACGTTGCAGTGCAAAGGTTTGAATTCTCGATTTTAAACCGATCAACATGGCGGTGATCTGCTTGGGTTGGAAGTTGTGTTGTTCAAGCTGCTCTTTGGATGGTGAATTGCCTAAATGCGCACCCGATTCCCAACCCACGTGAATGGCTTCAATCGCTTCTAATGAGACATGCACCGTTTTGTCTACGGGCGTTCCCGTTGGCGCTAAAATGCCCACCACTTTAAAGGGGAGGTTGTCGTGGCGGCTAAAACCCACATCGCTGATCCCATGCGCAATAATGATGTCACTGCCAATATGGTAACCTAAGGTTTCGGCGACATCTGAACCCAATACCGTTTCAAATAAACCATGAAAATCAGTGCCTTGAGAGAAGGTGAGTGGTTGCTTACTTCCATATTTGAAATGCTCGAAATAATGGTGATTGGTGCCCATAACGCGAAACCCTTGGTGTGAGTCACCCAAGGAAATGGGGATCGCCCACTTGACGCTGCGATGCTCACTGAAGGCTTGGTAGCTTTTCCAGTCGATATTATTGGTGGCATTACCAATTCTAAATACCGAATAGAGCAGCAAGTTGACTTGTCCAGAGCGGCCACCGACGATTAGATCCGTCCCTGAAATGGTGTTGGCAAAGCTCTCTTTGGCTTGAGTTCGAATGCGTTCAACCCCCATTAACAGAATGACTGAAATGGCAACCGTCAGAATGGAGAGTAGCGCTGTGGTTTTGCGGTTAAGTACGCTTTTCCACGCCAGATTGGTAATTACATTCATGCTGTCACTCCTGCCTGATTCAATTGAGGGAGATAAACTGCGCGGTCAAATAAAGCTTCTAAGGTGGGATCGTGGCTCACAAACACCAGTGTTGAACCTGCCCGATTCGTCTCTTCCAATAGCAGTTCGATAAACGCGAGTCGATTGTCGTGATCCAGCGCAGAGGTTGGCTCATCGGCGATGATCAGCTTGGGTTCTCCAATCAGTGCTCTCGCCGCCGCGACACGCTGCTGCTGGCCAATACTCAGTTCGATAACCGGTTTAGTCAGTAGTTCAGGTGCAAGATGTAAGCGAGTGAGTAACTGTTTTGCTTTCTCAATCAGATCGCCTGCAACATTCTGCTTGCGAGTGCTGGAAAAATGGCAAGGTAGCGTAACGTTTTCAATCACTGAGAGATAAGGCAATAAATTAAATTGTTGGAAAATGTAGCCAATGTGATCGGCTCGAAAACGATCCCGTTGACGGGAAGTTAACGTCGACAGGTTGGTGCCTAAAATAGAGACCTCCCCTCGTTGTGCTTGGTTGATCCCAGTCAGTAAGCTCAGTAAGGTCGATTTGCCACAACCACTTGGCCCTTTAATAAAAAGGTGCTCTCCACGTTTTACACAAAGATCTTGGATAGATAAGGCTGGTTGTGAGCTATTCGGCCAACGAAATTCGACCTCTTTCAATTCAATGACAGACGTCAGCGATAGAATATGCAAATCACTCATTGTGAATTCCTTTAACGACAATGAACCTAGAGTAAGTGTGTGCTTACTCTAGGTTGTTGCTTATACGCCTTAAAACGTAATGCGAGTGCTGTTTGTTTTCAACTCAGAGGCAGATTGTGCTTTGTCTGTCAGTACATTGGCAGAGATTGTTTGGGTATTTGGGAACAAGTTAAACCATTGCGTGTCGAGGTACTGCAATTGCGGCATGTTATCGCAGTGATATTGGTACTGAATCGTGAATTCACCGTGACCACTATGCTCGCCTTCATCATGCACATCTTTTTTATGGTCATGGTGTGCGTGTTGAGCATCTTTATCTTGATGTTTATCATCATGTTTTTCATGATGGTCGTGGTCGTGGTCGTGGTCGTGGTCGTGGTCGTGGTCGTGGTCGTGGTCGTGGTCGTGGTCGTGGTCGTGGTCGTGGTGCTCACCATTTAACGTATGCGCGATACGACTTTCTTCTAAATGACACTTGGCCGGAGCGGGCAGTTGGAAAATGCCATCGGCGTGGCTGAACTGTTCAAGGACTTTATTTAAGCGCTGTTGTTGTTCATCATTTTGTGGTGCATGTTCAAAGCCGACTACATCAGCGCCGGGGGCGGTGATTTCAATCAGTAAATCTTGCCCATCTTGAGCAATATTGAACTCGACGTGGCCATGTACATGAGCCTCATGTTGGCGAAACTCTTCATTTGCAAGTGCTGGCGTGCTTAAAATTAGGCCGATAGAGAGAGCGAGTTTACGTTGGATAAACATTGGGTGATTCCTTTTAAACATCAAAATAGCCCTTAGCGCGTTGGCTTTGGGTAACAAATCATAAATAACTAGATAAGACGTCTAAAAGTGAGGAGGCGAGCGAGCAAGATAAGCGTAATGAACTGAGGGGCGACGTTGAGTTTTCTCTACTGATGATCGAATTTCGCAGCCACTAACGGCAGGAAGGATAGGCAGCGCACTGCTTAGACCATTTTGAAAGCCAGAAAAAAGTTGGCAATGATGCTGCGCGTGATGCGCAGGATTAGTATCGAGGTAATGATCTACATAAGCGACATTCAACCATAGCATCAGCAGCATGGCACATAATGCAATGCTTTGAGCTCGGTAATGGGGGCAACGTAGACGGGTAAACATCAAACCAATACAGTAGTAAAATGATAATTGTTATAATATAACAATATTGTGAGAATAAAGCGTACTCTTATTTTTATAAAAGCACCTTTCACCACGATATGTTTAGCAAAGGCAGCCGTGTTATCGGCCACCTAAGGTTATTATAAATTCTGTTTGATCAAGCCTAAAACCGTTTGAATTTCCTCATCACTCAATGTACCTTCCTTAACAAACAGTACGTTACCTTGCTTGTCTTGAACGATGATCGCTGATGATTCCTCTTTTAAATCCCACGCTTTGGCTACATTTCCCGCTTCATCTAGCACCATGGAAGACCACGGAAACTCTTTCTTGCTGTCTTGAGCGGAAGATTTGACAAACGATCCTGTGCCCCAAATCGCATCATCTTGGTTGATGATCGAGGTGGTTTGATAACTTTCTGCGGGAAATTGTGCGGCCGTAATGGCGGCCATCAATGGTGCATTTAACGCTTTAGCACTGCTGCGACCAGCAATGGCTTGAATGACGCGCACTTTGCCTAGCAGTTGGCTGGTATCCCAAGTTTGAAAGGCCGTTTTATCATCTTGTAGGATGATTTCACCATATTTTTCCACTGAAACATCAGCAACTTGCTGACCTTGGGTAATGTTGTGTGCCATGGCAAGCGCTGGACAGCAGGCCATTAGAATGGCGATCACTCGTTTACTTTTCATTGTAGGGGTCCCTTTTAGTTGAGCAACAAAGGTATAGCATAGAATCAATAAAACCACGAAAAGAGGCCATTAAGCGGTTAACAAAATGCTAACAAAGCCTCAATTCTACACGCATTATTCGCTGAGCTGGGGTGGGAAGCAGATGCCTGTTCCTCCTAACCCACAATAACCATTCGGATTTTTAGCTAAATATTGTTGATGATAGCTTTCGGCGTAGTAGTAAGGACCAGCGGGTGCAATTTCGGTGGTAATTAAGGCTCGTTGACTGGCTGACAACGCCTGCTGGTATCGCTGCTTTGAGGCTTGTGCTATTTGCTGTTGCTGCTCTGAATAGGTATAGATGGCGGAGCGATACTGAGTGCCTTTATCGTTACCTTGACGCATGCCTTGGGTCGGATCGTGCTTTTCCCAAAAATGACTTAATAGCTTTTCTAATGGCAAGCGCTGTGGATCAAAGATTACGCGTACCACTTCAGTATGGCCAGTTTCACCACTGCATACTTCTTCGTAAGTTGGGTTTGGGGTAAAGCCGCCGGCATAGCCTACTGAAGTCGACACCACACCATCGAGTTGCCAAAATAAGCGTTCAGCGCCCCAAAAACAGCCCATACCAATCACTATTTGTTGCTGATGCTCATTAGGCTGCTCAGTGATGTTGCTGTGGTTAACGTAATGAATTTCCTCCACTGACATAGGGGTTTCTCGTCCTTTCAGTGCTGTTTGTGCGCTGACCATTGTTTGTTTATTGAGCATGAGCTTTCCTTTTGTGTACCGATTTTTGGCTTTATTTATTGTTGTTGAGCCACTGTTTCACATTCAGCCCGAATAATTGACTGATTTCATACAGACGGAGCTTGCTATTGGCGGTATGATTTCCATCCATTAACGATCTGTTTACTCAACTGTTCCTTTAATTAAGCATGAGACGAAAATCATTACCAGTTCTATTCACGATGCTACTTATTTCCACTTCGGCGTATGCCAAGGTGGCGTTAACCATTAATGGTTTAGAGGGTGAATTAGAAAACAACGTTGAAGCCTATTTATCGTCGATTCCAGAGAGCGACTATTCAACGCATCTTCGTTTTCAATCTCGTTTAGAGAAAAGCATGACGGAAGCGCTTGTCGCGCTGGGTTACTACCATCCTCAATTTGAGTTTGTGGTGGTGAGCGATGAGCAAGAGCTGATGGTCAATATCAATCCTGGACCGCTAACAACCATTAAAGAGATGGATGTGGTGATCAGCGGGGAAGCTGAATCTGATGCTGATTTTGCCAATCTCATTAACCGCAATGCCCTTAAAGTGGGCGCGGCGGTTAACCATGGCCAGTACGATGCTTTGAAATCGGGTATCCGTAACTTAGCGTTGCAAAAAGGTTATTTTAACGGGAATTTTGAATTAAGCCGTTTGGAAGTTGCGCCAGAGTTGAATGAAGCTTTCGTACGCCTTCATTTTAACAGTGGTATTCGTTACCATTTTGGTCCCTCGCTCATTACTGGCAGCCAAATTGAAGATCAGCGAGTTCGCTCACTTCAGCCCTATAAAACCAATGATCCTTACCTTGTTTCCAAGGTAGGGGAATATAACCAAAACTTATCCAATACCGATTGGTTTTCCTCTGTTTTTGTTGAACCCGATCTTAGCCAACTGGAGAACGGTCGCGAACTGCCGATGAAGGTTTCCCTTGCACCGCAAGCTCGAAATCAGCTTGAAACCGGTTTAGGTTACTCAACGGATGTGGGAGTGCGTGGTTCATTCAAGTGGAAGAAACCTTGGGTTAACAGCCTCGGCCACAGTTTTGATAGCAGTTTTTCCCTTTCTGCCCCAGAGCAGACCATTACCGCTGGCTACAAAATACCGCTAGAAGATGTGCGGCGTGAATATTATCGAATTCAGTATGGAATGAAGAATGTCGATAACCGTGATACGAAGAGTTTGGAGTCTAACTTATCGTTTGAACGCCACTGGCTGCGTGATGGTGGTTGGCATCGAACCCTATTCGTTCGTTATTTGATAGAAAACTACGAACAAGGTTTGCAAAGCGATGTCGGCCAGTTTGTATTACCGGGAGCGACCTATTCTCGTACGCGTGTTCGTGGTGGTTCAATGCCGATGTGGGGCGATAAACAAAGCATCACACTTGAGTATGGCGATCCAAATTTCGTCTCTGAAACGCGTGTGGTGCGGTTGTTGGCGGGCACGGCTTGGATACGCAGCGCTGGGCAAAACCATCGTGGTTTATTGCGTTTAGACGGCGGCGCAAACTTCAGTGAAGAGTTTGACAAACTCTCGCCTTCTCTGCGCTTCTTTGCTGGTGGCGATAACAATTTGCGAGGGTATAGCTATCAATCTATCTCACCTAAAGATGCCAGCGGCGCACTGACTGGGGCCAAATACATCGCCACCAGTTCGTTGGAGTATCAATATCGCTTGGTTGGAAATTGGTGGGGCGCACTGTTTGTCGATTACGGCGATGCCTTTAATGACTCGCCGGATTGGAAAACTGGTGTGGGAGCCGGGATTCGCTGGGCTTCTCCGGTTGGACCGATCCGCTTAGATTTTGCATGGGGGCTTGACGCCAATCCCGGCGATGAATTTCAGCTGCATTTCACCTTGGGGCCTGAACTATGACCAAAGTGATGTTGAAGATAACCAAATGGGCATCGGCGATTTTATTCACCTTGTTGGGCGCGGTATTTATTGCACTCGCAGCCTTGTTGTTTACCAATACAGGGCTTAACGGCCTATTGTGGGGAGCGCAAAAAGCGCTGCCACAACTGCAGGTTGCCAGTGCTCAAGGTGCCATTTTTCCACGTTTCACGCTCAACCAAGTCACCTTTTCCGATGAAGCATTAAAGCTCGATCTCGATGTGCAGCGCGTGACATTAGCCATAAGTGCTAGCTGCTTATTGGAGCCTTCAATTTGCTTAAATGAACTTGCGATCAGTGGATTAAGGCTGGCACTGCCAGAGCTTCCCCCTTCGACGCAAGGTGAGCCTTCGTCTGCCTCTGATCCCATTACGTCAATCTCTACACCGGTGCCAATTAAGGTTGGCCGTGTGGAGCTCAATGATATTCAGTTGGATATTTTGGGTAATACGCTGGCATGGAAGCAATTTTCTACCCATGCCTCATTTCAAGGTAATCGCTTACGGATTGGCAAAACCAGTTGGAGCGATATTCAACTGAAGCTTGCGAGCAATGAAGATGTCGATTCAGCCTCAAGCGCACAATCCAAATCCACTCCATCCACAACCGTATCATCGACGGCGGCACCTGCGGTGAAAACGCCCATCACCTTGCAAGAGGTGATCATTCCGCTGCAATTGGAAGTGGAGCGTTTTGATATCAACCAGTTTACTCTTCAGCAAGCTGAGCCTTTGGTTGTCAAGCATCTTGGTTTGGTCGCCAATGCTTATCAGAGCAGTGTTTCATTAAAATCACTTGAGCTTGAGCTGCCACAATTGATTGCCAACCTAAAAGCTGATGCGCAGTTGAAGGGAGACTATCCGCTCAATCTCTCTTTAAAAAGCACGCTCAAAATGGCCGAAGCTCAGGGGCAAACACTGGCGCTAGAGGCTTCGGGTAGCTTGGGTGATTTAACGCTCAACGCGAAATTGGGCGGGCTTGCGCAAGCAAACTTAAATGTGCAATTGGCGCTACTGCAACCTGAGATCCCGTTTGATATTTCGTTGGATGATGTTCAAGCACAGTGGCCATTGATTGGGCAAGGAGACTATTTTGTTCGCGTGCCGAGCTTAAAAACTCAAGGCTCACTCGACGGATATAGCGTGGCGCTCAATGGTCAACTGCAAGGTAAAGATCTGCCCGATGTGACGCTGGATGTGGCTGGTAAAGGTACTTTACAGCAAATCAACTTAGATTCTTTGCTCATCGACACCTTAGGGGGGCAAATTGCTGGTCAAGTGATGGCCAACTGGCAAGCCCCAATTCACTGGCAAGCGGCGCTGAATTTAGAACAGATTCAGCCGGGATTACAGTGGCCGCAAGCCGAAGGCGTGATCAGCGGTAAGCTCGAAACTACGGGTGAGCTTACCGAGCAGGGCGGTTGGAACGTTGCGCTGCCTATTTTGGATATTGAGGGTGTGTTGCGTGGCTACCCACTGAATATTGAAGGTCAATTAAACGCATCAGATATGACAGGGAAAGGCGCTTTTACTGTGTCGACCAGCGGCTTAACGTTAGCCCATGGACCCAACCAGATTACGGCCAAAGGTGAGCTGGATAAAGAGTGGCGTATGGGCTTATCGGTTGATTTTGCGGATCTGGTGAAAAGTGTTCCTGATTTGCACGGCAAAGTGATTGGCGATATTTATCTGCGTGGTGATTTGCAGCAGCCGCAAATCAAGCTGCGCCTCAATGCAAATGATCTTGCTTGGCAGCAACAAGCGACCTTAAAGCAGGTGACTTTAACTGGTGATGTTACGCCACTTCCTGTGCCACAAGCCGAAGTGAAATTGCAGGCGAGCCAGTTGAGCTACCAGCAGCAGTTAGTTGATAGTGTGGACTTGCGTTTTTCAGGTACGCAGGCGCAGCATCAACTGAGCTTAGACGTCATTTCAAATCTGATTTCAACCAGCTTGGCGATCAGCGGATCTTTTGAAGATAAGCCGACGATGCAGTGGCAAGGTGCGCTGGAACGAGTACAACTGTCCACAGAACAAGGGCCGTGGCTATTAAACCAAGCGACACCTGTTGTGGTTAATATCGAGAAACAACAAGCTACGATTGCCGCGCATTGTTGGCAGCAAGAGGGAGCATCGCTCTGCTTAGATAAAGATGCGACTGTGGGGCAAAGTGGCGCGGCCGAGCTTTCTCTCAACCATTTTGATTTTCAGCAAATCGCAATGTTTTTACCGCAAGAGACTCAACTTAAAGGCCAAGCCGATGTCAGTCTCACAGCTCAATGGGCGCCCAATACTGCGCCTCAAGCGAAAGTGTCACTCAGCTTAAGCCAAGGTGCAGTCACGCAGCACATCGACCAAGCCATTACTTTAGGTTGGGATAGCGTCACTATTGAAAGTACGCTTGAACAGAACAAGCTGTTTGCTCGTTGGCTAGTGGATGTGACCGATAATGGCGATCTGTCGGGGCAAATAACCATTGCAGATCTAATGGCAAAAGAAAAAATGATGGATGGCGCATTAACGCTTTCCACCTTTAATATTGATTTTTTACAGCCGCTGCTTGGGGATTATAGCCAAGCGAAATCGAAGATTAGCAGTCAACTTGCCTTCAGTGGGCCGATGTTGCACCCGAAAGTGATGGGCAGCGTGGTGGTGGATGACATTGTCGTCAAAGGCGATATTTCGCCGCTGGATGTTACCTCGGGCCGAGTGGCGATGGACTTTAATGGTTACCAAGCCTTGCTCAATGCAGCGATTCAAACTGCGGATGGCGAGTTGAGTATCAAGGGGGATGCCGACTGGCAGAAAATGGAGCAGTGGCGTGCCAACCTGCGCGTGTTGGCCGATGAGCTATTGGTGGATCTGCCGCCTATCGTCAAGATTCAAGTTATCCCAGACATGAGCATCACACTAGAACCTCAACTGGCCACTGTGACAGGGAATATTAACCTACCTTGGGGACGTATCGTGGTAGAAGAGTTGCCTCCGAGCGCGATTGGTGTCTCCAAAGATCAAGTGATATTGGACGCTGCTTTACAGCCTGTGAGCGAGCAAAGCGCCATGCCATTTAACGTTGAAACGAATGTAAACATCTCGATTGGTGATGATTTCCGGCTCAGTGCCTTTGGTTTGCAAGGCGGCTTGATTGGCCGCCTCAATGTGGCGCAAAAGGATAAAGGCCCTTTTATTACTGGAGAAGTAAATATCCAAAATGGTTCGTATCGATCCTTTGGACAAGATTTGCTGATCCAAGAAGGCAAAATTTTAATGAATGGACCGGTTGATCAACCTTATGTTTCGATTAAAGCGGTGCGCAACCCAGATAACACACAAGATGGCGTGATTGCAGGGGTAAAAGTGACCGGCTCTGCCGATGAACCCGCAGTCTCCATTTTTTCAGAACCCGCGATGCCACAAGCCAATGCACTTTCTTACCTACTTCGTGGTCAGAATATTGATGGCGAGGCGGGTGGCAATGCGATGACCACTGCACTGATTGGTTTGAGCTTGGCACAAAGCGGTAAGGTGGTGGGCGAAATTGGTCAAGCCTTCGGTGTGCAAGATCTGCAATTGGATACGGCCGGTTCCGGTGATGATTCACAAGTGACGGTAAGCGGCTATATTTTACCGGGGCTACAAGTGAAATATGGTGTTGGTATTTTCAGCTCGGTGGGCGAATTTACCGTGCGTTACCGCTTGATGAGGGATTTGTACGTTGAAGCGGTATCCGGTTTAGATAGCGCGGTGGATCTTTTGTATCAGTTTGAATTTAACTAGGGACAGTCATATGCAACATCTGGTTTTTGTCTACGGCACATTACGCCGTGGTGAAAGTAATGCGCATCTGCTTGAGACAAGCGAAATGTTAGGATCGTTCTACACGCCAGCTGACTATACGCTGTATGATCTAGGTCCATATCCTGGCTTGGCTCAGGGACAGCAATCGATAGTCGGTGAGGTATATCGAGTGGATGAGCTGACACTAGCAAAGCTCGATCTTTTAGAAGATATTCCCATCGAATATCGCCGTGAAACGATCGAAACCCCATTTGGCCGTGCGTGGATTTATCTCTATCAAGATCACAGCCGTCTTACTGCTGTGATTAATTCTGGAGACTGGTGCCAACGGGTGTAACGAACGGCGTTGAAAATGGAAATAAAAAGCCACACAGCGTATTAGCAGGATGTGGCTTTTTATTTATAACGACACTTATACCCTTCCTACTTGAAGCTGCAGCGGTGTTGGTTACGTTCGTTCACCCCAATCACATAGTTTGCCTATGCTCATGGGGACTCACTCACTTGCCGCCTACCTGCAACTCCAAGTTGTTTAGGTATATAACTATCGTGACTGTTTAATGATGGTGACTATTTTTGAGCGCGTTCAAATGAAGTCAGGATTTCAGCTCGCGCGGCAGCGGCATCTTCCCATCCATCGACTTTGACCCATTTGCCCGCTTCAAGCTCTTTATAGCGTTCAAAGAACTGTGTAATTTGCGCCTTCAGTAGTGCTGGCAGGTCATTTACGTCTTGAATGTGGTCGTACTCTTTGGTGAGCTTGGAGTGAGGAACCGCCACCACTTTGGCATCTTCACCAGACTCATCGGTCATCTTCAATACGCCAACTGGGCGGCAGCGAATCACCGAGCCTGGCATGAGCGGGTAAGGGGTGGGCACCAACACATCGACAGGATCGCCATCGAGCGATAAGGTGTGATTCACATAACCGTAGTTGCATGGGTAGAACATAGGTGAAGACATGAAACGGTCCACAAATACCGCGCCAGATTCTTTGTCGACTTCGTATTTGATTGGGTCGGCGTTGGCTGGAATTTCAATCACCACGTAAATATCATCAGGCAGTGATTTTCCTGCCGGAACGTTGTTTAAGCTCATTTAGCATTTCCTTTTTCGTCGCTGGACTTGAATTGTTTTGGGTTGATTAACAGAACGTAAACGCTTGTGTTGCAACTTTAGCGGTAAATAGGAAACGGTGTAAACCGTAAAAAGAGAGTCTTGCCTCATATTTATCGATAAAAAAAGCGCCTAGAGTTAGGCGCTCATTGAGCTGATTTAATCGCGATTGAGTTCCAAGAACTCTTCCAATTTATGGACCATATTTTTTGAACCGCAGAAGAATGGCACACGTTGATGCAGTTCTGTCGGCTTAATATCCAACACGCGATTGACACCGTCAGAAGCAATACCGCCTGCTTGTTCAATCAAAAACGCCATAGGATTGCATTCATACAATAGACGCAGCTTGCCGTTTGGATGGCTTTGCGTGCTTGGGTATAGATAGATCCCACCTTTGAGCAGGTTACGGTGAAAATCCGCCACTAGCGAACCAATGTAACGTGACGTGTAAGGGCGATTATCTTCAGGCACATTCTCTTGGCAGTATTTAATGTATTTTTTGACGCCAGTTGGGAAGCGGATGTAGTTACCTTCATTGATGGAGTAAATTTTACCATCATCGAAGGTCATCATATTGGGGTGTGAAAGATAGAAGGTGCCGAGTGACGGATCATAAGTAAAGCCATTCACGCCGTTGCCAGTGGTATACACCAACATGGTTGAAGAGCCGTAAATAACATAACCAGCCGCAACCTGTTTATTACCGGGTTGTAAGAAGTCTTCTTGTGTTGGTGGCGTGCCGACTGGCGATACGCGGCGATAAATAGAAAAAATCGTGCCGACAGAGACATTGACATCGATGTTGGATGAGCCGTCCAGCGGGTCCATCAACACCACGTATTTTGCGTTTTTGTTGAGCTCTTTGCTAAACGCAACCGCTTCATCTTCTTCTTCACTAGCGACACCACACACTTGATCGCGCGCTTCAAGCGCCGCTTTAAATTTTTCGTTGGCGTAGACATCGAGTTTTTGTTGTTCTTCGCCTTGAATATTATCCGTACCAACTGCACCGGTAATATCAGCAAGGCCTGCTTTGTTGATTTCTCTATTAACAATTTTTGCCGCAAGACGAATAGAGGACAACAGAGATGAAAGATCACCGCTTGCGTGGGGGAAGTCATGTTGTTTCTCAACAATAAACTCGCCAAGAGTGCGAATCTCAGACATGTTATTTCCTTAACATAGCTATATAGGGGGGAGTGATTGTTTCACAACGCATCCTCTTGTTGGGATGTCGGCCGAAACGAGTGACCCATTTGATAACGTTTGGGTAACACTGCGATTTTAGGGCTTAGATCTTTTTAATGGTAATGAAGTAACAGATTGAGATCTCAATTTGTTTGTCGACTTTTTAGAAGTTGCAAACATGCTCGCTTTTCTTAAATGGATGGTGATAATGGAGGCAATCACTCACAACGCCATGTGCGAGGCTAGGATTTATGCATATTCACATTCTTGGGATTTGCGGTACGTTTATGGGCGGTGTTGCCGTTTTAGCGCGGCAATTAGGTCATAAAGTTACCGGCAGCGACGCCAACGTTTACCCACCGATGAGTACGTTATTGGAGTCTCAAGGGATCGAGATTATCGAAGGCTTTGACCCTGCTCAATTAGAGCCCAAGCCTGATTTGGTGGTGATTGGCAACGCCATGAGTCGCGGCAATCCGTGTGTTGAATATGTGCTGAACCACAACTTGCGTTACACTTCTGGCCCGCAATGGTTGCAAGAGTTCCTGTTGCATGACCGCTGGGTCCTTGCGGTGGCTGGTACACACGGTAAAACCACCACGTCGAGCATGTTGGCGTGGATCTTAGAAGATTGCGGTTACCAACCGGGCTTTTTGGTGGGAGGCGTACTTGGCAACTTTGGTATTTCTGCGCGTTTGGGCGAAAGCATGTTTTTTGTGGTTGAAGCCGATGAATATGACAGCGCTTTTTTCGATAAGCGTTCTAAGTTTGTCCATTATCACCCACGCACTTTAGTGTTGAACAACTTAGAGTTTGATCATGCAGACATTTTTGACGATCTTGAAGCGATTAAGCGCCAATTTCATCATCTAGTGCGTACTGTGCCGGGCAATGGCCGTATTTTTGCTCCGCAAAAAGAGCGCGCATTAGCGGATGTTCTCGCACGTGGCTGCTGGAGCGAAACCGAGTTTACCGGCGAGCAAGTGCAGTGGAAAGCTGAAAAAATCACGCGTGATGGTTCGCAATTTGATGTGTTCTTTGACAATGAACGCGTGGGGCGCGTGACTTGGGATTTGGTTGGCGATCATAATGTCGATAACGCCTTAATGGCGATTGGCGCGGCGCGTCACGTGGGGGTCACACCAGATTTAGCCTGTCAAGCTTTGGGCAAATTTATCAATACCAAACGTCGTTTAGAGCTCAAAGGCGAAGTGAACGGTATTACGTTGTATGACGATTTTGCTCATCATCCAACGGCCATTGAACTTACTTTGGGTGGTTTACGTAACAAGGTAGGCGATCAGAAAATTATCGCGGTTTTAGAGCCTCGTTCGGCTACGATGAAGTTGGGCGTACATAAGCAAACTTTAGCGGCGTCATTACAGCAAGCCGATTCAGTTTATCTCTATCAGCCGAACAATCTTGCTTGGTCGGTGCAGGATGTAGCTGATCAATGCTCACAACCAGCGCAAGTGAATGATGATATTGATGCTTTCGTCGCGCAAATTGCGCAGGAAGCCCAGCCGGGCGATCACATTTTGGTGATGAGCAATGGTGGCTTTGAAGGTATTCATAACAAGCTTCTACTTGCATTAAATCAAGCCATGTAATGCCAGCGACACAAACGAAATAGAGAGTTATGACAACACAACAGAAAGCCATCACTTTAGCCTTTACTGGCGCTTCAGGTGCTCCTTACGGACTTCGTCTGTTGGAGTGTTTATTGGCTGCAGATTACCGAGTGTATCTTTTGATCTCTTCGGCCGCGCGCGTTGTGCTTGCAACCGAGCACGGTTTGAAGTTGCCCAGTGGGACTGAGGCAGCCAAAGCTGCGTTGGTGGAACATTTACACTGCGATGCCTCACAGCTTGTCGTGTGCGGCAAAGAAGAGTGGTTCTCTCCAGTGGCTTCGGGCTCTGCTGCGCCAAAACAGATGGTGGTGTGCCCATGTTCGGCAGGCAGCGTTGCGGCGATTGCCCATGGCATGTCCGATAATTTGATCGAACGTGCTGCCGATGTAGTGATGAAAGAGCGTGGTCAGCTGGTGTTAGTGGTACGCGAAACTCCGTTTTCCACCTTACATTTAGAAAACATGCTCAAGTTGTCGCAAATGGGCGTCACCATTATGCCCGCTGCCCCCGGTTTTTATCATCAGCCGCAGTCAATTGAAGACTTGGTCGATTTTATGGTGGCGCGTATTTTGGACCATTTAGGCGTTGAACAAGGGCTTGTGCCGCGTTGGGGATATGACTCACGCCCAACGGTATAGCTTATTGCGTTAATTCCAATTACAATCCACCTCACTCAACGGGGAGCAAATCATTCATCTCAATGAATGCTGCTGAGATCAAGCGTGAGCTTGGGACCCGTAAACCTGAACCAGATAATGCTGGCGTAGGAATTGGGTTAGGATCTCAGAATAGGAATAATAGAATATTCTCATCCTCCTCAAGCCTGTGCCGCTCAACCAAGGAGAGCGACCAGTTGAACACCACTCTTAATACCATTGCACTTGCTACCATCACCTCTTTTTCAGCGCATGCCGCTGACAATATCCTTACCGTTTATACCTATGACTCGTTCGCATCAGAATGGGGCCCGGGACCGGCGATTGAAAAAGCATTTGAAGCACAATGCGCTTGCGATCTTCAGTTTGTGGCACTCGATGATGGGGTATCGATCCTAAACCGTTTACGTCTTGAAGGTAATAACAGTAAAGCAGACATCGTACTCGGTTTAGATAACAACTTAATGGCCGAGGCCAAACAGACTGGCTTATTGGCAAATCATAATGTCGAGACGGGCCAAGTCACGCTACCCGGTGGTTGGAGTGATGAAACATTTGTTCCTTATGATTACGGCTATTTTGCCTTTGTTTACAATAAAGAGAAATTAGCAAACCCACCGAAAAGCTTAAAAGAGTTGGTAGAAAAGCGCGATGATCTTAAAGTGATTTATCAAGATCCGCGCACTTCAACACCCGGTCAAGGCTTACTGCTGTGGATGAAATCTGTCTATGGTGAGAAAGCCAATTTAGCATGGCAACAGCTCGCCAATAAGACGGTGACAGTCACCAAAGGTTGGTCAGAAGCCTATGCGATGTTTCTAAAAGGTGAGTCTGATCTGGTGCTCTCTTACACCACCTCTCCAGCCTATCATTTGATTGCGGAAAATGACGCCAAGTACGCGGCTGCCGATTTTGCCGAAGGACACTACATGCAAGTGGAAGTGGCTGCGAAAGTAAAACACAGTGATAACGGCAAATTGGCCGATGAGTTCATGCACTTTATTTTAAGTGATCAATTTCAGTCGGTGATGCCAACCGGAAACTGGATGTATCCTGTGACGTCTGTCGTGCTACCGAAAGGTTTTGAAACGCTGGCTGTGCCATCAAAGGCGCTTACCTTTAGCGCACAAGAGGTGTCTGAGATGCGTAAAGCGTGGATCCGTGAGTGGCAAACTGCCTTAACGTTTTAAGGTGCGATAAAGTTTGAATGCTATTCCTAAAATAGGCATTGGGGTCGCGATACTTGTCGCGACCTTTGTCATCAGTGCGTTGGCGGCGTTGCTGTTACAAGCACCCAGCTTAAATGTGATGCACGTATGGCAAGACCCGTATTATCGCCACGTTACTCAATTTAGTTTTTACCAAGCCAGCTTGTCGATGCTGCTCAGTGTTGGCTTCGCGGTTCCTGTTGCTCACGCACTTTACCGCCGTCGATTTTGCGGACGTGCGCTGCTGATCAAATTGTTTGCAACGACCTTAGTGCTTCCAGTGCTGGTGGGCGTATTTGGTTTGTTGGCCATTTATGGTAATAGCGGCCTGCTCGCCTCGCTGCTTGCGTGGTTTGATAGCAAACTGCCGTTTTCCATTTACGGATTAAACGGTATTTTACTGGCGCATCTGTTTTTTAATCTCCCGTATGCCAGCCGTTTATTGCTGCAAGCGTTAGAGTCGATCCCGGCGGAGCAGCATAAGTTATGCGCGCATCTTGGCATGAGTCATTGGCACAAGTTTCGTTGGGTTGAGTGGCCACGTCTGCGTCAGCAGCTTCCTCATGTCTGTGGTTTAGTGTTCATGCTCTGTTTTACCAGTTTTGCCACTGTGATGGCACTTGGCGGCGGGCCTAAATCCACCACGATTGAGCTGGCGATTTATCAGGCGATCAAATTTGATTTTGATTTACAAGCCGGCGCGCTGCTTGCGCTGTGGCAGATGCTGTTATGCGGGCTGCTGTCTCTATCCATTTCACGTCTAGCGAAGCCGTTAGCCATCACCACAGGGCGTCAAGCGAGTGATTATGTGGTTAGTCGAGACAATCGAAAAGCGCAATGTTGGGACGGCGCATGGATCTTCCTTGCGTTGCTGTTAGTACTTCCGCCGCTGGTGATGGTCATCTTGAGCGGTTTAAATTCGCAGCTTTTTCATATCTTGAGCGATGAGCAATTCTGGCGTGCGCTTTGGGCTTCACTGCAAGTGGCGTTATTGGCAAGCGTGGTTGCTGTTTCGGCTGGGGTTGGCATACTCATCACGACTCGCGCTTGGCGCCTGCAGCAGCACAACCGTAAGGCGGACCAATTAGAGTTGATTGGCGCGATTATTTTGGTCACGCCAGGGCTTGTTATCAGCACTGGGCTTTTTCTGTTGCTGCGTATCTGGACCGATGCATTTAGCCTAGCGTATTGGGTAGTTTTTTTCGTCAATGGCTTAATGGCATTGCCATATGTGTTGAAAACATTGGCGCAACCTATGCTGCATATTGCGCAGCAATATCAATGGTTATGTGCCAGCCTTGGCATTAAAGGGTGGCAGCGTTTGCAAGTGATTGAGCTGCGTGCGTTGCGTAAACCCTTAGCGCATGCCTTTGCGATCAGCTTTTTGCTCTCAATGGGGGATTTAAGTGCGATTGCTCTATTTGGTAGCCAAGAGTTTAGAACCTTACCGCTTTACCTGTTCCAACTGCTGGGCAGTTACCAAATGCAAGCGGCGGCAGTGGTTTCCCTTACGCTGTTGCTACTCAGTGTGGGTTGTTTTGCCCTCATTGAGCGGTTATTTCACTCACATTCAAAGGTAAAGCAATGTTAGAACTCAAGGCCGTACATTATGAGTATCAACAGGAGTGGTTTGAATTTTCGCTCTCTGTACCGCGAGGGGCGATTCTCTCTTTGATGGGGCCAAGCGGGGCGGGCAAGTCGACTTTACTGAGCTTAGTTGCGGGCTTTATTGCACCGAAAAGCGGCGATATCCAAGTGCAAGGGCAATCTTTACTTGGGCAAGAGCCACACTTGCGTCCTTTTTCGATGCTGTTTCAAGAGCACAATCTTTTTGCCCATCTCACTGTGCGTGAAAATATTAGCCTTGGGCTACATCCGGGGCTGAAATTAACCCCTTCACAAAAGGCGTTGGTTGAGTGCGCCGCGCAGCAAGTGGGTTTGGCTGCGCTACTTGATCGCTTGCCTGAGCAGCTCTCAGGTGGGCAGCGTCAACGAGTTGCTCTGGCGCGCTGTTTTGTACAACCACATCCTATCTGGCTGCTGGATGAGCCTTTTTCCGCCTTGGATCCGCTACTCAGAGAAGAGATGCTGTTTTTGGTTAAGCAGTTAGCCGCAGAAAGAGAGATCACTGTTGTGATGGTGACGCACCATATTAGTGATGCCAAAGCGATTGCGAGCCATTTTGCGTTTATGGCTCAAGGACATGTGTTAGTGAGTGATCGTATTGAGGCACTTTCCGCGCAACACGCAGACGCGCAGCTCAGTGATTTTGTGCGTGCGGGGGAATAAAAAAACCTCACACGTTTAGGTGAGGTTTTGGCATCTAATCAGCACTATGACAGGTTAAACTGACTTATCGTTATGCTCTCTGAGCACTTGGAAAATCTCTCGTGATGCTCTTGGTGGTTTGCTGTTGGCTTTCTCTTTATTTGCTTGACGCGCTAATTGGCGCAGACGTTGACGATCCATATCTGGATAGAGTGCCATCGCATCTTCAATCGCGCTGTCACCTTTCTCCACAATACGATCACGCATCTGTTCGAGCTTGTGCAGCATGGCGGTATTTTGTGAATGCTTATTGCGCAGTTTATCCAATGCCGCTTGAATCGGTTCGGCATCGATGGTACGCATCATTTTACCAATGTATTGCAGTTGGCGGCGTCTGGCTTCCATGCTAAAACGCTGAGCATCTTTGATGGCATCCATCAAATCTTCAGACATCGGAATTTTTGCTAACTGAGATGGCTTCAGAGCAACCAACTCTTCACCCAGTTTTTGTAGCTCAGTCATGTCGTTTTTCATTTCGGTTTTGCTAACCCAAATGATCTCCTCTTCTTCTTCCCAAGGAGCTTTTTGATTCTTACGCGCCATTTTCTTCATCTATTGAGTTATGTATGTCAGCTATTTTAGCAAGAATCGTGGGGAGAAAGCGAAATTCTTGTTATCCTAATGACATTGTTTGCTAATAATTGATGAGATATGGACGTAAAACAACAAGTTGCTCAGCAGCGCATCGAACTTGAAGCGGCGGTTGCTAAGGCATTAGAGATGGCTGCGCTCAGTTCTGATGCTGCTGAAGTGGCGATCACCAAAAGTACCGGCCTGAGTGTTTCGACGCGAATGTGTGAAGTTGAAAACGTAGAATTTAACAGTGATGGGGCATTAGGCATCACTGTGTATCGTGGGCAACGTAAAGGCAGTGCGTCGACGTCAGATCTCAGTGAAAAAGCAATTGCGCAGACGGTCGCTGCAGCGCTTGATATTGCGCTTTACACTTCTGAAGATCCTTATGCAGGCCCTGCACCTCAAGAGCTAATGGTGCGAAATATTCCTGATTTAGATCTCTTCCATCCCGATGAACCTAACCCGGACATGGCCGCTAAAATTGCCATTGCTGCAGAAGAGAAAGCGTTAGCTTACAGCAACAAGATCAAACAAAGTGATGGCGCAAGTTATGACAGCCATTACGGTGTGAAAGTGTATGGTAATAGCCATGGTTTGCTCGCGAGTTATGCCTCTAGCCGTCATAGTATTAGCTGCTGCGTGATTGGTGAGGGTAAAAATGGTGAGATGGAGCGTGATTATAGCTATACCGTTGCACGTCACCGCGACGATTTATGGTCGCCAGAGCTGGTCGGGCAACAAGCTGCAGAAAAAACCATCAGCCGTTTAGATGCAAAAAAACTGAAGACGGGCAAAGTTCCGGTGATGTTTGCCGCAGATGTAGCGACAGGTTTGATTGGCCATTTGGTGATGGCGATCAGTGGTGGCAGCTTGTATCGTAAATCTTCCTTTTTACTTGATAAGTTAGGCGAGAAAATTTTACCCGATTGGTTCAATATTGCCGAAAAACCCCATGTATTACGTGCGTTGGCATCAAGCCCATTTGATAGTGAAGGGGTATTTACTCAAGACCGCCAAATCATTACTGATGGCGTGCTCTCGACTTATCTTCTGAGCAGCTATGCCGCTCGTAAAATGAAGATGACTCCAACTGGTCACGCGGGTGGCATCCATAACTGGTATGTTCAATCCACAGGGCAAAATTTTGAGCAGATGCTCAAAGCGTTGGGTACAGGTTTGTTAGTCACTGAAGTGATGGGTCAAGGTGTAAATGCAGTGACAGGTGATTATTCGCGTGGCGCCGCTGGTTTCTGGGTTGAAAACGGTGTGATTCAATACCCTGTATCTGAGATTACTATCGCGGGTAATTTGAAAGATATGTTCCAGCAAATGGTGGCGGTAGGGAGTGATGTCGAAACACGCTCGCAAATCCAAACTGGGTCTATTTTACTTGAATCGATGAAAATTGCGGGCGAATAATCGCTTAAGCTGAATATGAAAAAGCTTGGTATAACAACCAAGCTTTTTTTATGGGTGGTTTGGGTATGTATCACTATAGGGTTACATCAAAATAGGGCTACATCAAAATGGTCGCCAAGCCGAGAAAGACAGAAAGCCCAACCACATCGGTGACGGTTGTTAACGCCATTCCGCCAGCAAGAGCCGGGTCGATTTTCATTTTTTTCAGTAAAATTGGGATGGTGACGCCGGCGATCCCGGCAATGAGTAGGTTGGCCATCATTGCTGCGGAAATGATGCCGCCAAGCATCCAATTGCCTTTCCATGCCACCACAATGCCGCCAATAATGGTAGCCCACATGATGCCATTTAAAAAACCGATTGCCGCTTCTTTGAATAGCAATTCACGTTGGTTACTGTCACCGATATGTCCCAATGCTAAACCACGAATGACCAAGGCCACGGTTTGGTTACCTGCGACACCACCCATTGAGGGCACTATGGTCATTAGCACGGCAATGGCGGCCATTTGATCCAGTGTTGCTTCAAACATGTTAGAAACAGAGGCTGCGGCGAGGGCGGCCAAAACATTTGCCCCAAGCCAGATGGTCCGTTTACGTGCGGATTTGACTACTGGAGCAAAGGTATCTTCGTCATCGTTCATACCAGCCATGCTCATCATTGAGTGTTCGGCATCTTCACGAATGATGTCAACGACGTCATCAATGGTGATCCGACCGACCAAGTGCTGGTTTTCATCCACCACAGGCGCGGACACCCAGTTGCGACGTTCAAACAGGCTGGCAACATCTGAGTCGCTGGTGGTGACCAAAATCGCCTCATCGGCATCATCCATGACTTCACTTACTGGAATATCCGGTTGCGTGGTCAGCAAGGTGGTGAGTGAGAGATGCCCAATCAGCTTACTTTCATCGTCAATCACGTAAAGTGCATCGGTTGCTTCGGGCAGATCGCCGCGCATGCGTAAATAGCGTAAAACCACGTCAATATCAACGTCACCACGAATGGTGATCACGTCGGTATTCATGATCCCGCCGGCTGTTTCCTCTGAATAGGAGAGCGCGGTTTCAACGCGCTGGCGATCAGCGCTGTCCATCTGCGAAAGCACTTCGCGTGACACGTCATCTGGCAAGCTACGCAGTACATAGGCCACGTCATCGGTGTCCATGCCTTCGGTCGCTTCTGCCAGTTTTTCGGGTGCCATTTTGGAAACTAGGGCATCTTTGACGTCTTCGTTGAGTTCATCAAGGATTTCACCGTAGTCTTCTGGGTCGGTGAGTTGCCATAACACCTCCCGGCTTTTACGTGGAGAGGCTTCTAAGAGGTGAGCAATATCTTCTGGCTCCATGTCCTGCAATTGGCGACGGACATGGACAAAACGACCATTTTCTAAAGCTTCGCTGACTTCTTGGAGGGTTAGGTGAGCTTGATCAAATTCAATTTGCTCGGCCATGGTTTCCCCCTACTTAGGATTCTTACAATGTGTTGAATAGTAACTTAATTCTAGGCCTTATTTAATAAGTTCTTATTAAGCACTGAATTTATTTTGACTATCAGGGGCGCGCATGCGCTGTCTGTGGGAGAGTGGAGTGTAAGCCTTGTGCTTACTCGTCTTCATCGAATTTATGTTCAATCAGCGAACTAACCGCTTGCAAAGCAGGCTCTGCTTGTGAGCCTTCAGCATTGATGGTGATGTATTGACCTTGTGCGGATTCGAGCATCAATAAACCCATTACACTGTCTGCAGTGGCTTCTTTTCCTTCTTCACTTTGAATGGTGACCACCGCATCAAAAGATTGCGACAGTTCAACCAGCTTAACGGCTGCACGAGCATGAAGGCCCAAGCGATTTTGGATTAAAACCGTTTTACTTAATAGTGGCATACCATCGCTCCTATTGCTGTTTTTCTAATGATGTATGGCGTATCTGTACTTGGTGACCTAATTGAGCAAAGTACTCGCCAAGCTGTTGAGTCAGGTAAACGGAGCGGTGCTTACCACCGGTGCAACCAATCGCAATTGTGAGATAACTGCGGTTGTTTTTTTCGAGCATCGGTAGCCAGTATTCAACAAACTTTTGAATTTGTTGTTTAAGTTCAATTACTTCACTATGGCGTTCAAGAAACGACTTAATTGGTGCATCCAGGCCAGTTAATGGGCGAAGATCGGGTTCCCAATGTGGGTTGGGTAAAAAACGCACATCAAACACGTAGTCTGCATCGCTGGGTAGTCCATATTTGAAGCCAAAAGACTGAAAGACCATCACCAGATCTTTACGCTCACGTCCTTCAATTCGCATGCGTACGGTTTCGCTCAACTCATGCAACGATTGATTACTGCTATCGAGCACTAAATCGGCTTGCTCTTTGAGCGGTGCAAGCAGCGACTTTTCCAATTCAATCGCTTGCGCAAGTGAAGGTTTATCGGCGTTTAATGAGAGAGGATGGATACGACGCGTTTCGCTGTAGCGCTTGAGTAGTGTCTCTTTACTGGCATCGAGAAACAGCACACTAACGTCGTTATTCTGTTTTAGCTGCTCTAAAACATCCGCAACCAAACTAGGCTCCTGAGGCAAGTTACGGATATCAATACTTACCGCGACATTTTGTTTGCTGCCTTGGACTGATTGAATAAACGCATCCAACAAGTTGACGGGAAGGTTATCGACACAATAGTAGCCGAGATCCTCCAGTACTCGTAAAGCAACGCTTTTCCCTGCGCCTGATTGACCACTCACAACGATTAAACGCATAGTTTCGGCTCGGTGGTTATTGGTTAGTCATGATGTCGTACAGCTCTTGATCGCTTTGTGCACTTCGAAGCTGTTTTAAAACTTGTTTGTCATTGAGGCGCTCGGCCATACAAGCGAGCGTTTTTAAATGCTCTTTGCACTGCTCTTCAGGAACGAGCAACGCAAACAGTAGATCGACAGGTCGATTATCAATAGCATCAAACTCAATCGGTTCTTCACACTGCAGCAAAACGGCAATGGCACGATCACTGTTGGTCATTCTTGCATGAGGAATGGCGATGCCATTACCAATACCAGTACTGCCCATTTTTTCTCGGCTGAGCATGCATTCAAACAGCTCGGTGGAACTTTGACCTGAATACTCAGCAGCGATTTCGCTAATGATTTCTAGGGCTCTTTTTTTACTGGTGCATTGGACCGCACTTTTCGTGCAGTCCAATGAGAGTACTTCGCTTAATTGCATGATTAATGACTACTTAGCTTTTCTTTATGCTTGTTGAGTTGTCTTACGAGTTTATCCACTAAACTGTCAATGGCAGCATACATATTTTCATTGTCGGCCACGGCGTGGATATCACCTTGATTTATGTGGAGCGTAGCTTCAGCGATCTGTTGTACTTTTTCAACACGTAAAACAACCTGTACGTTATTGATATGGTCAAAAAATCGCTCAAGTTTTTGAAACTTCGAGTTTACATAGTCTTGCATTGAATCGGTCAGATCAATGTGATGGGCATTAATGTTGATTTGCATAGACTTTCCTTCTCTGTTTTGTGCCTTACAGTAGGCGTTTGCGCTGACTCGATGGAGCAATGCCCAACGATTCACGGTATTTAGCTATCGTCCGTCTAGCTACCTGAATCCCTTGGTCAGCCAGTAGATCTGCAATTTTACTGTCACTTAATGGTTTGGCTGTATTTTCAGCGGCCACCAGTTTTTTAATCAGTGCTCGTATTGCAGTCGATGAACACTCTCCCCCGCTGTCGGTACTGACATGGCTGGAGAAGAAGTATTTCAATTCGAAAATACCACGCGGAGTATGCATGTACTTCTGCGTTGTCACCCTTGATATGGTGGATTCATGCATTTCTACCGCTAAAGCAACGTCATTGAGTACCATTGGCTTCATCGCCTCTTCACCATACTCAAAGAAATCACGTTGATGTTCAACAATACACTTGGCAACTTTGAGCAGTGTCTCGTTTCTGCTTTCTAAACTCTTAATTAGCCATTTTGCTTCTTGCAAATTGCTGCGAATGTAGTTGCTATCGGCACTGTTACCTTTGCCTAATGCTGCATATTGTTGATTTATCTTAAGTTTTGGTACGCTATCTGGGTTTATTGTTACCACCCATTTGCCGTGATCTTTGTAAACAGACACGTCAGGCACAACGTATTCGGCGTGCTCGGTTGAAATATTATTTCCCGGTCTTGGGTCAAGTTGTTGAATGAGCTGCAATACCTCTCGCAGATCTTCTTCTTTTAACTTGGTTTCTTTGATGATCAACTTGTAGTCACGATTGCCGAGCAGATCAATATGTTGGATCAGCAGCTGTTTAGCTTCTTCTAACCAAGGGGTACTGGCAGGGTAGGTCGCTAATTGTAAAAGCAGGCAGTCTTGAAGGTTGACTGAAGCCACACCGAGGGGATCAAACTGCTGAACACGTTTACGAACGGCTTCAATTTCATCAAGCTCAATATTTTCATCGGCAAAGCTTTCTAAAATATCATCCAAAGAAACGGTGAGATAACCGTAGTCATCGATGGCGTCAATCAAGGCAAGAGCAATGCTGCGGTCGGTGTCGCTAAACGGTGTGAGATCTAATTGCCACAGTAGATAATCTTGCAGGGTTTGCGTTGTTTCACCTTGGTACACGGGCATGTCATCATCAAGGGCGATCCCTGTGCTGCCTGTGTTCGCGCTGTAGACATCATCCCATGTGGTGTCGATCTCAAGCTCGCTGCTGATTTCGGATTTTTCAATTAAGTCAGAGCTGTCTTGTGGCTCAATATCTAACACCTCAGCACTGGCTTCTTTCTCCTCATTGATGCTATGAACATCAGCGGTGGCATTCTCTTCATAGGCCTCTTCAACATCCAATAATGGATTAGACTCTAGAGCCTCTTGGATCTCTTGCTGGAGTTCCAATGTGGAGAGTTGCAACAAACGAATGGCTTGTTGTAACTGCGGTGTCATCGCTAATTGTTGGCCGAGCTTCAGTTGTAATGAGGGTTTCATTCAGTGCCAGTTACCTTATTATTTTTAGAATTGATGTCACTCTCTACTTAATCATAGACGGAATTGTTCACCGAGATAAACTTGTTTTACCTCTTCATTATTGAGCACGTCATGTGGTGTACCTTCTGCGATCAAACGACCCTGGCTTACAATATAGGCTTTTTCACAGACGTCCAATGTTTCTCGAACGTTGTGGTCTGTGATTAAAACGCCTAAGCCACGATCTCGCAGGTGTTGGATGATCTTTTTAATGTCGATAACGGAAATGGGGTCGACCCCTGCAAAGGGTTCATCAAGCAAAATAAATTGTGGGTTTGCGGCAAGAGCGCGGGCAATTTCAACTCGACGACGTTCACCACCCGATAGCGCCATCCCCGCACTATGGCGGATATGTTGAATGTGAAATTCTTCTAGTAGATCTTCGAGTTTATCTTGGCGCTCTTCACGGGTCATCGATTCACGGGTTTCAAGTACCGCCATGATGTTATCTTCGACCGATAATTTTCGGAAAATAGACGCTTCTTGAGGTAAGTAGCCGATCCCTAAGCGTGAGCGACTGTGCATAGGTAAAATGCTGATGTCGTGATCATCAATGCTGATCTTACCTTCATCACGAGCGACAAGGCCGACGATCATGTAAAACGATGTGGTTTTTCCTGCGCCGTTAGGGCCGAGTAAGCCAACAATCTGCCCCGATTCTACTTGCAAGCTGACGTCAGAGACGACTTTGCGTTTTTTATAGCTTTTCGCTAAATGTTCTGCTTTAAGTATGGCCATAATTATTCTTGTGTCGTAGTGGCTTGCGGTTGAAGCACGGTCGATACTCGCTCGTTAGAGTTACCATCAGCCATCAGCTTCTGTGACGAAATTTTGTAGCGAATTTTCGTACCACGGATGATGCTATCATCTTGTGACAACATGGCTTGATCGATCATCGTCAACTGATCATCGGCCAATTTGTAATAGAGCTCTTTCGCCTCACCATACAAGGTTTTGCCATCGTCGGTTAATTGCGAAAAAGTGGCGAGGTTGCCATATCCTTCAATTTCTTGAATGGAGCCATCTTTTGCATCACGGGTTACAATCACTTTGTCGGCGTTGATACTGATACTGCCTTGTTTGAGTTTGACATCACCAAGGAAAGTCACTTTGTTACTTTTCATGTCGAGCTGTTGGCTGTCAGAATCGATGTAAACTGGTTGAGCATTATCGGTGGACAATGCCAATGCGTGACCAGAAATCGCTAAACAAGCAATAAGACTAAGGTGTGAGAGTTTCATATCTACCTTGTACATGGTTATAAAGAATAGCGGTATTGTCGGCAAAGTTGCCTTTCATCGCTTGTCCTTGTGTTTCGAATTGTGGCCCAACCAAATCGACCTGATTATCGGCCCAAAAATCGCGATTATTGAGTTGAATGCTCATCTTAATGGTTGAAAGCGTATCAAAACCAGAATCTGCTAATAGGTTTTTTGCCAGTACGTCGTCATACAGTGTGAGTACTTGCTCTTCATCGAGTACGCCGCGTTTGGCGGTAATCTCCCACTCTTGCAAAATACCATCACGGAAGACTTTGAGTATCGGGTACTCGAAAATGGTGTCGCCACTTTTTGCGTAATGATCCAGATGCGTCGATTGAATGATGTAGCTGCGGATACCTTGCTCGTTATAGGTGGTGTTGTCGAGATTTTTTCCACTAAACGACGGTAACTCCAAGTTCGGAGCAACTTGTATATCGGTATTTTGTTCTTTATCGAACAAGTAATAGGCTGACCACGATGCGATAAAAATTAGTATCACATAGAGGACACGAGATAAACTCATACACTTAAGCCTTTGTGCACATCTAACTCACCGCGAGCTTGCAAAATCAAATCACACACTTCGCGTACAGCGCCATGCCCACCTTTTATATGGGTCACGTAGTTTGCGCGTTTAACTAACAGCGGGTGACCATCCGCGACACAGACTCTCAGCGCGACTTTTTCCATTACTGGCCAATCAATCAAGTCATCACCGATATACCCTGTGTGTTCTGGGGCAATATTGAGCTGGCGACAAATATCGTTATAGGCTTTGACCTTGTCATCCTGACCTTGATAAACCAGTGTAATGCCTAATACGGCCATACGGTTTTCGACAATTTTTGACTGCCTACCTGTGATGATCGCCACTTCAATGCCAGCATTCATCAATGATTTTATGCCGTAGCCATCTCGAGTGTGGAAGGTTTTTAGCTCTTCGCCTTGATTGCCCATATAAACTAAGCCATCAGAGAAGACGCCATCCACATCGCAGATCAGCAGTTTTATCTGCTTGGCTATATCGAGAATAGGCGGTGAGACAGGGCCGTAGAGTGTATCAATCATGGTCATCACATCACTCCTGCTTTGAGCAAATCGTGCATGTTTAATGCACCGACCAATATGCCATTTTCGCACAGCATCAAGCCATTGATTCGTTTATCTTGCATTAGGTTTAACCCTTCGACCGCGAGCATGTTAGGGCTTGCTACCGTTGGGTTTTGCGTCATCACTTCGCTGATTGCCGCGCTGTGAATATCGATTCGTTTGTCTAAGATGCGGCGTAAATCGCCATCAGTAAAGATGCCAATAAGCTGCATGTTGCTGTCAACTATCGCAGTCATCCCCAACCCTTTTTGACTGATCTCAAGTAAGGCATCGCGGATCAATGCATTTGGTTGCACTGTTGGTAGTGCATCGCCAATGTGCATGATATCAGAGAGCTTGAGCAATAATTTTCGACCTAAAGCCCCACCGGGATGAGACAGCGCAAAATCTTCAGCGGTAAAGCCGCGTGCTTGCAAGAGTGCGACGGCTAACGCATCGCCCATCACTAGCGTTGCGGTGGTGCTGGAGGTTGGCGCAAGGCCAAGCGGGCATGCTTCTTGTGGGACAGTGATTTGCAAATGAAGATCGGCCAACTTTGCCATATTCGATGACGGGTTGCCTGTCATGCTAATGATGCGAATATTGAGCCGTTTTAGCACAGTAAACAGTGATAAAATTTCCGAGGATTCGCCAGAGTTTGAAATAGCAATTACGATGTCGCCACGCTCGATCATACCAAGATCACCGTGCGCTGCTTCTCCTGGATGTACGAAAAATGCCGAAGTGCCAGTACTGGCTAAGGTCGCGGCAATTTTTTTACCGATATGGCCTGATTTACCCATACCCATCACCACCACTTTGCCGTGATCATTGGCAATGATCATTTCACACGCTTGGCAAAATGAGTCGTCAAAGTATTGCTCTAGCTGCTGTAAAGCCGCCATTTCGGTGGCGAGAACTTGCTGTGCAACACTGCGATAATCAAACTGATTCGACATTCGATACTCCGAGTTTGGGTTAAGCGGTCATATTCATAAGTAGATAAGCTTGGTATCCGATAAAAGCGAGGAAGAGCACGCCTCCCTCAATGCGGTTAATACTACGCGATTTCCCTAAAGCCATGGCAACCAGTAGCAGAGATACGCCAAGCATTACCCAAAAATCGCGTCCCATCGCATGCTCACTGAGTATCGATGGATTAAGAATGCCGGGTAAGCCCATCACGGCAAGAATATTGAATACGTTCGAGCCAATAATGTTGCCCACAGCCATATCATCTTCGCCTTTCAACACACTTGTGAGTGAGGCGGCCAATTCTGGCAAGCTGGTCCCAACAGCGATGATCGTCAGGCCAATTACCAAGTCGCTCATGCCAAAAAACTTAGCGATAATGACGGCGTTATCGACTAACACGCTGGCAGCAATCGGCAGAATGATAAGCCCAATCACTACCCAAATAGCCGCTTTTGCGTTGCTCACGCCCTGCGGTATTTCAGATTCCTGCTCGGTAAGCAGCGCGTCACCATTTTTTTGCTCGTTACGGCTAATGCGGAGCATCGCGATGATAAACACGGCGAAAAGTGCAAATAGCAACACACCTTCATAGAATCCTAAGTGGTTATCCCACAATAACGCACCAGCAAGTAGTGTGACCGCAATCATCAGCGGCAGTTCACGGCGGAGTACCGCGGAACTGACGGAAAGCGGTTTGATGAGTGCTGTAATACCCAAGATCAAAGCAATGTTAGCGATGTTAGAACCGAGCACGTTACCGACGGCAGTATCGGTTTTCCCATCCAAAGCGGCCGTTGCCGATACCATCATCTCTGGTGCTGATGAGCCCATTGCTAAAATAGTCATGCCGATCACTAATGGCGAGATGCCGAAGTTGCGAGCAAGCGCGGCAGAACCAAAGACTAACTTGTCAGCGCTCCAGACTAAAAACACCAAACCTACAATGAGAAACGCTACCGCTTCGATCATGATGATACCTAATTAATGAAATGAGTGAAAAAATGATGCAATTAACCGCTAATTTTGACGTGTTGGTTGCGAAAAGGGAAGCTGAAGATCCAATTAATTACGTTCAATTCATGGTTTAGTTAGCTATCCATCAATAAATGACCGGAAGATTGTTTTGGCGAAAGATGATGCTTTACTTTAGGATGTAATTGAACAGTGCTTTTAATTTTAGAACGTTATGCTTATGATTGCCCATCATTTTGGGGCGGACAACAATAGTGAAACACTCATGATGCCAATCAACGATCTTGTCACAATCAAGAATTTAACCTTCTCCCGTTCAGGACGGAAGATTTTCGATGACGTGAGTCTCAGCGTTCCGCAAGGAAAAATTACCGCCATTATGGGGCCATCGGGTATTGGTAAAACCACTTTGCTACGTCTTATTGGCGGACAACTGTTTCCTGAACAAGGTGAGATTTGGTTCGACAAACAAAACATCCCGATGCTCAGTCGCAAAAAGCTGTATCAAGCTCGTAAAAAAATGAGCATGTTGTTTCAGTCGGGCGCGTTATTCACCGATTTAAATGTGTTCGATAATGTGGCTTTCCCTTTACGTGAACACACTCAATTAGATGAATCGCTGATTAAGACATTAGTTTTATTAAAATTAGAAGCGGTTGGTCTGCGCGGTGCCGCCTTGCTCATGCCGAGCGAATTATCCGGTGGTATGGCAAGAAGGGCTGCATTAGCGCGCGCGATTGCGCTGGATCCGGAACTGATCATGTATGATGAGCCGTTTGTGGGGCAAGACCCGATCACCATGGGCGTGCTGGTGGAATTGATCCGCAATTTGAATCAAGCTTTGGGGGTGACCTCGATAGTGGTCTCTCATGATGTTCCTGAAGTGATGAGCATTGCCGATTGGGTTTATTTGCTGGCTGACGGCAAAGTGATTGCCAAAGGAACGCCAAACGATCTTTATCAAAATAGCGATCCTCGCGTACAACAATTTTTACAAGGCGAGGCTGATGGCCCAGTACCATTTCGCTTTCCAGCGCAAAGCCTAGAAAAGGATTTATTCTCATGATGTCTACATTGACTGACTGGATTGAAGGGCTCGGTCGCCGTACGCTCGAATTTTGCCAAGCCTTTGGCAAAGCTAGCTTGATGCTGTTTGGCGCATTAGTGAGCCGCCCACGGCCTATTCAGAATTTTCCATTGTTAGTGAAGCAGCTCTACAGTGTTGGTGTTCAGTCGCTGGCGATTATTGTCGTTTCTGGCTTGTTCATTGGCATGGTGCTGAGCCTGCAAGGCTATGTGATTTTGGTCGATTACGGCGCGGAAGGTAGCCTTGGGCAAATGGTTGCGCTCTCTTTATTGCGTGAACTTGGGCCCGTGGTGACTGCGCTGCTGTTTGCTGGGCGTGCTGGTTCTGCACTTACCGCTGAGATCGGCCTGATGAAAGCCACCGAGCAGCTTTCCAGTTTAGAGATGATGGCGGTTGATCCGCTCAAACGTATTATCGCTCCTCGCTTTTGGGCTGGGCTAATATCAATGCCGTTGCTAGCGATGATTTTTATGGCGGTCGGCATTTGGGGAGGCCAGCTTGTTGGCGTGGATTGGAAAGGGATTGATCACGGCAGTTTTTGGTCTGCGATGCAGTCATCGGTAGAGCTAGGACAAGATATTGGCAACAGTATGATCAAGTGCGTGATGTTTGCCATCACAGTGACTTGGATTGCACTGTTTAACGGTTACGATGCTATTCCAACCTCGGAAGGTATTAGCCGTGCCACCACAAGAACCGTAGTGCATTCATCTTTAGCTGTATTAGGGCTAGACTTTGTACTCACCGCATTGATGTTTGGGAATTAATCATGCAGCAAACACGAAAAATAGAACTTTGGGTCGGTAGCTTTGTCCTTGCTGGAATTTGCGCAATTCTGGTGATGATTTTTCAGGTCGCTGACGTAAAAGGGTTGGGTTCCAACCATACTTACCAACTGAAAGCTGAATTTGACAATATCGGTAGTTTAAAAGTGCGCTCGCCAGTCAAAGTGGGTGGTGTAGTCGTTGGGCGAGTGGCCGAGATTAAACTCGATAGAGAGAGCTTGCTGCCTGTGGTTACTATGGCTATTAACAGTCAATATGATCAATTTCCAGAAACGTCGAGTGTGCAAATTCTAACTTCTGGATTGATTGGTGAGCAGTACATTGGGCTTGTGCCCGGGTTTGTCTTTGAAGATGAACAGATGTTAAAAGAGGGTGACTTAATTGAAGACACAAAATCCGCCCTCGTATTAGAAGATTTGATTGGCCAAGTGCTGTATAGCGTCGGTGGTGGCTCACAAGAAAAAGGTAAGGAGTAACAACAGTGTTTAAACGGACGTTGATTTTTGTATTTACCCTCTTTGCCGCTATGTTTGTGCAAGCGGCCAATGTGGATAAAACCCAGCCCTATACCATGATGAAGCAGGTGTCTGAAACGGCATTTACTCGTTTGAAAGCCGAACAAGAAGCGATTCACCACCATCCTGAATATTTGAAAGAAATCGTGGAACAAGAGCTGATGCCTTACGTCAATGAGCAGTATGCGGCACTGAAGTTATTGGGCCCAAACTTAAAAGGGGCCAAGCGTGAAGATGTCGCAACTTTCATCACCGCATTTCGTGCCTATCTTGTCAGTGCATACGCGCAAGTATTGACTCAATACAGTAACCAAATTATTGAGTTCGAGCCTGAACAGGCGGTGTCGGATGATAAACGCATTACCAGCGTGAAGGTGGATATTATTGATACGCCACGACCTAACATCAAACTTGAGTTTAAATTGCGCAAAGAGAAAAATGGCGAATGGCAAGTCTTTGATATGATTGCAGAAGGAGTGAGTTTGCTCTCCAGTAAGCAATCTGAATGGAGCGGTAAAATTCGCCAAGATGGTATCTTAGCGGTTGCCAATGAACTGCAACAATTGGCGGATCAGCCGATCCGTTTTGAAGGTAAAGCGCAATGATTCATCCGCAGTGGCATCAAACTGATATGCCGATTGCGGCTTTGTCAGGCGCATTAGACAGAGAGCATGTGCCTGATTTATGGGCGTTTATCCAAAAATGGAACCCGGTGAGTACACAGTTTGAGATTGAACTGAAAAACGTTGAGCGCATAGACTCTGCCGGAATGGTGATGTTAATCCACCTAATAGAGCATGCAAAAAAACGAAACTGTCATATAATGCTCAGTTTCGTGCCAGAGCAACTGCGCACACTATTCCAATTGAGCAACATTGATCGTTTAATGGCTCAACATATAAAGAATTAAGCAGGGGAACATTGTGGATAGCGCAAAAGTACAACAGTTATTAGAACAAGCACTAAACCTTGAAGAGATCCACGTCAAAGGTGAAGGTAGCCACTATGAAGTTATCGCTGTTGATGCTTGTTTTGCAGGGATGAGTCGCGTTAAAAAACAACAACTTATTTATGCTCCACTGATGGAGTACATTCAAAGAAACGACATTCATGCCCTTTCTATTAAAGCGTTCACACCAACAGAGTGGGCTCGTGATAAAAAGTTGATGTCGCTGTAAGGTTTATTGATGGAAAAGTTTCGAGTTATTGGGTCAACACAACCTCTTCAAGGTGAAGTGACCATTTCAGGTGCCAAAAACGCTGCACTGCCTATTTTATTTGCGTCTATTTTGGCCTCTGAGCCAGTAGAAGTGGCCAATGTGCCACACCTTCGCGATATTGATACCACAATGGAACTGCTCAAACGTTTAGGCGCTAAAGTCGAACGTAATGGCTCAGTTCATGTCGATCCTAGTCAAATTGATGAATATTGCGCGCCGTATGATTTAGTCAAAACCATGCGTGCTTCTATTTGGGCTCTCGGTCCATTAGTGGCTCGTTTTGGTTATGGCCAAGTTTCGCTACCTGGAGGCTGTGCCATTGGCGCTCGTCCTGTCGATCTGCATATTCACGGTTTAGAGCAGCTTGGTGCCACCATCACCTTAGAAGATGGCTACGTGAAAGCCAGTGTCGAAGGTCGTCTACAAGGTGCACACATCGTCATGGATAAAGTGAGCGTGGGTGCCACCATTACCATTATGTGCGCCGCAACCCTTGCCGAAGGCACAACCGTGCTCGACAACGCTGCGCGTGAGCCTGAAATTGTCGATACCGCACTGTTTTTGAATAAGCTGGGTGCAAAAGTGTCCGGTGCAGGCACCGATACCATTACCATTGAAGGTGTTGAACGTTTGGGTGGTGGTAAACACGCTGTTGTGGCTGATCGCATTGAAACGGGCACGTTTTTAGTCGCGGCGGCTGTTTCTCGCGGAAAAATTGTTTGCCACAACACTCACTCGCATTTGTTAGAGGCCGTGTTAGCAAAACTGGAAGAAGCGGGCGCTGAGATTGAAACGGGTGAGGGCTGGATAAGCCTTGATATGACCGGAAAAGAGCTTAAGGCGGTTTCGATTCGCACTGCGCCTCATCCTGGCTTTCCAACCGATATGCAAGCACAATTTACCCTACTCAATATGATGGCAAAAGGTGGTGGCAAGATCACTGAAACCATCTTTGAAAACCGTTTTATGCACGTTCCTGAACTGATGCGTATGGGAGCAAAAGCGGAGATTGAAGGGAATACTGTGATTTGTGGTGATGTGGAATCGTTGAGTGGCGCGCAGGTGATGGCGACCGATCTACGTGCTTCAGCCAGCCTAGTGATTGCCGGTTGTATCGCAAAAGGTGAAACCATCGTCGATCGCATCTACCATATCGATCGCGGTTACGAAAGAATTGAAGATAAACTGTCGGCTCTTGGCGCTAATATTGAGCGCATTCAAGTCAGCAGTTAAACTCTCGCTCATGCAATGGAGCCGAAATCTCTGGGTTTCGGCTTTTTTATCCTTGCTCATTTTTTATCTTTGTTCCATGGAGAACTGAAATGATTGCTCTTTTGCGTCTATTGGCAGTCGCACTGTTTGCCATTGTGATGTTTGTTTTTGGATGTGGTTACTGCTTACTTAGCCCACGCAATCCAAAACATGTATTTACGTTTGGGCGTTTATTCGCCCGTATGTCAAAATTGATGGGTATTAAATTAGAACTGCGTATCCCAGAAGATGCTTATCAACGCGGCCAGCACATCTACATTGCGAATCATCAAAATAACTGGGATCTGTGTACTGTTGCTGCGGCTGTAACGCCGAAAGTCGTGACAGTAGGGAAAAAAAGTTTAGTGTGGACACCTGTGTTTGGTCAGTTGTATTGGTTAGCAGGGAATATTTTAATTGATAGATCCAATCGCAACAAAGCCAAAGGCACCATTGATCAAGTTGTCGATAGCATAAAAACCAGTGATGTGTCTGTGTGGATGTTTCCTGAAGGTACTCGCTCGCGTGGCCGTGGCATGCTGCCCTTTAAAATGGGTGCATTTCATGCGGCAATTGGCGCAGGTGTACCGATTATCCCCATCGTTTGCAGCTCAACTAATGATATTAAGCTGAACCGTTGGGACAATGGTCATGTGATTGTTGAGATGCTGCCACCGATCGGTATTGAAGGATATGGAAAAGAAAATTTACGGGAATTAGCGACATTATGCCGTGAGCAGATGATGGCCAAATTAGCACAGCTGGATGAAGAGGTCGCGATGCTTGATGGTAAGAAAGTCACATCACGCAGTCAGTAACCGCTTTACTAAATGGTGGGAAAAAGAAGTATGAAGGTGGTGCCTTGTCCCACTTCAGATTCGACCTGCATTTTCCCACCATGCTTTTCAACAATACTGTATGAAATCGATAAACCCAAACCCGTCCCTACGCCGACAGGTTTGGTGGTGAAGAAAGGATCAAACACCTTGTTGATGATGTCTTGATTCATGCCATGCCCATTATCTGCCACCGTCACCCTCACCCAGCGTTTCCCTTTTTCGACCACAGAATCTGTGCTAATCGTTAACTTTCCTTGTGCTTCGCAAGCGTGAGAGGCGTTAATAAATAGGTTCATAAACACTTGTTGTAGCTCTGCTGATATCCCATTGATTTTCGGCAAAGCCTCATCCAATCGCTGCTCGACCTCCATCGTATATTTAAATTGGTTCCAGACCATGTGTAGCGTTGATTCAATACACGAATTTAACTCACACTCGACAAATCGGCCATCACTGGAGTGAGAAACGCTTTGTAGGCTAGTGACAATGTCTTTTACGCGCAGCAATCCACCCGAAGTCTCTTGAAGCATGTCAGTTAAATCACTTTCGACAAAACCAATATCATGGCGTTGATAATAATCTTGATAATTGCGGTAGAAATCCGTGTTAGCAATTTCGGCTTTGTGCTGGGCTACCAAAGCGACAATTCCTATATAGGCGTGAGAGTAATCACGCAGCGTATTTAAATTACTCAGACAAAAACCGATTGGGTTATTGATCTCGTGAGCAACGCCAGCCGCCAGTAGACCGACGGAGGCCATTTTTTCTGATTGTACAAGCTGTGCTTGCGCGCTATGAAGTTGATCTAGAGTCTCTTGCAGCTCTAAAATTTTATCGTAGAGCTCGCGGCTTTTTTCTTGCAGTAACCGCTCTGCTAGCAAACGAGCCTGACGCTCACGCTCATAAATGCGTTGGTATTGCTCTATTTCACTCATGTTTACCCTTAAAGGTGACAACAATTTCACAAAATGAAGCGCCATGATGCATGCATTGGGGCTGCTCGATTTCGACTTCTTCACCAAATTGTTCTGAAGCGCCGATGATGAGTCCTTCCGCCGCAGCGCACAATTTTCTTTTCGAGGTGTAATACATGGTTAATCGATCGCCCTCGCTTTTACATTGAAATTGCGGCAAATAGGCATCGGGGTAGAGCCGCTTCACTTCTTTATGGATCACTTGATCGACCGAAATTAAAAACTCTAATAAGTTGTTTTTATTTGGATAATTTTCAGGAAGGCTGTTGTACAGGCGAGAAAATAGGTATTGCCCATAAAGCTGGACTAAATCATCGATGGGGATGTTTTTCTGCTCGCTCAAATAAGCCACCATTGCAAGCAGTTCGTCATCGGAGTATTGCTCTCCAGCGGTGTAGATGCCTTGAGAGCTAGGTTTTAAATCCTCGAGCATTTGATCCCAAAACAGTGCGCCAAATTTTTCGATGACTAAATCAGAAAGAACGGTATAGATAATCCCTTGCATCTCACTACCTCGAACGGTTCAAAAGTACGATAAGTGTTGGTAACTAACCCTAAAGTAGCAAGTATGAGGTGTAAAAATTGATTTTTTGGATTAAACAAAAACCTCGAACGGGGTTCGAGGTTTGAAAAAGCACATTCACGTCAGAGTGGCATGCTGGTGGTGCTTACACTGTGCTGATTATGAGCAATGCTTACTTACGTACCGCAATCGCTTCAATTTCAATACCCACATCTTTAGGTAAGCGAGCGACTTCTACGCATGAACGCGCAGGGTAGTTTGCCACGTTATGCTCATCAAAAAATTTACCGTAGACTTCATTCACCGTGCCAAAATCATTCAGATCTTTAACAAATACAGTCATTTTTACGATGTCAGAAACCGTTAAGCCAGAAGACTCCACCACGGCTTTTACGTTGTCGAGAGATTGACGAGCCTGCACTGCGATATCTGCTGACACTTCACCGGTGACTGGGTTGACTGGAATTTGCCCTGAAGTTAGCACCATATTGCCAAGATCGACACCTTGTACATAAGGGCCAATTGCGGCAGGAGCGGATTCGGTATGAAGTACTTTTGTCATGATTGTGTTCCATCTGTTTTTATGGGAAGGGTAGGCGTCAGTTTGCCTTTAAAGAAACGGCAGGTAAAGTGCAAAATGCCCCACTAAAGTGAGGCATCGATAGACTTAAACGGGGTTATATTATGACTCGCGTTCGGTCACAATCTCACGTGAGTAAACTTTCTCACAATACTTACATTTCAAACGAATATCGTTTTTCTTTTCGAAAACCTTAAAGCTGCTTTCGACCGGCTCATTGTGGGAAATACAGTTGCTGTTTGGGCAGGCAAAAACATCATTGATCTGCTCAGGCAGTGTCAACGCCAGCTTTTTCACCACTTGGTAGTTTTCGATTTGGTTGACAGTCGCATGCGGTGCATAAAGTGCTAATTTATTGGCTTGGGCTTCATTAATGAACACATTTTCAATCTTCAGCAGATCTTTTGCGCCCAGCGCAGAAGAGGGTAAATTTAAGCCAATCGTGACACGTTGATGAGAATTGTGCATATCGAATAACTTTAATACTTTAATACCGATTTGCGCAGGAATGTGGTCAATAACCGTGCCGTTTTTAATGGCTTCAACCTGCAATTGAGTCTCTTTAGTCATGGTTGGGGCTCCTTTATTACAGGGTTTCGTTTAACACAAGCGCCAGCAAAGCTTCACGGGCGTAGACCCCGTTTTCCGCTTGTTGGAAGAAGTAAGCGTGCTTCGTTTTGTCCACATCGACGGTGATTTCATCCACGCGTGGAAGCGGATGCAGCACTTTTAAGTTATCGCGCGCACCTTCAAGCATGGCGGCTGTCAAAATGTACGCCGATTTAATGTGCGCGTACTCTGATTCATCAAAGCGCTCTTTTTGGACGCGAGTCATATACAGAATATCTAACTGTGGAATAACGCTTTCCATATCGGTGTGTAGGCTGTACTCAATGCCTGCATCATCTAACTCTTCGCAAATATAGTCAGGCATAGCCAGCGCATCCGGCGCAACAAAGAAGAAGCGAATGTGGTTAAATTTAGCCAAGGCTTGGGTTAAAGAATGGACGGTACGGCCATATTTCAAGTCGCCAACAAAGGCGATATTAATGTTATCTAAACGGCCTTGTGTTTCGGCAATGGTGAACAAATCAAGCAGTGTTTGGGTTGGGTGCTGGTTAGCACCGTCGCCAGCGTTAATCACAGGAACGCCGTTTGAAAATTCAGAGGCTAAACGTGCTGCGCCTTCTTGGGGGTGGCGCATCACAAACGCATCCACATAAGAGGAGATCACTTGTACTGAATCGGCCAATGTTTCGCCTTTTTTCGCCAGTGACGTATTGCCACCATTATCAAAGCCAATCACGCTGCCGCCGATGCGTTGAATAGCGGTTTCAAAAGACAAACGAGTACGAGTCGACGGCTCAAAAAAGCAGCTTGCTACCACTTTGTGCTTGATCAGCTCTGGTTTTGGTTCCGATTTGAGTTGGCCTGCGGTTTTCACAATCAATTCCAGCTCGTCACGAGAGAGCTCCGGAATCGAAATAATGTGCTTTTGATAAAGCGAATTCACCATGGTCGTCTTCCCTATAATTTTCTAGTAGCCATAAAAAAGCCCCCCAATAGGGAGGCTTTAAAAATCAAGAGAGGGGAAAAATAACGCGCCCAGTAAGTCAGCACGCTGACCTACATTGAATCGAATTGCGTTGTAGATGTGAATAACAACGTCCGTTTTCATAGCTACCCCTCAGACAAATTGCTGGGAATTATACGCTTTCGTTGTGTGAGCGCAAGCGATTACCTCGCAATCCTCTTCATCATTGGCACTGTCGCTGCGTTAGCTGCTTTCACTCACCCGAATCACTTACTCATGTAAGTTCATCGGGCTTCGTTCTCTTGCTGCCTTGCGACAGCACCAATGATTTTGAGGATTAAAAGTCGCTTTGGCACTGTCGCGGCGTTAGCTGCTTTCACTCACCCAAATCACTTACTCATGTAAGCTCATCGGGCTTCGATCCATTGTTGCCTTGTTTTTTTAAGCGCCGAGAGTCGCGACCATCACAGCTTTGATGGTGTGCATGCGGTTTTCAGCTTCATCAAACACAATCGAATATTCAGACTCAAACACCTCTTCGGTGACTTCCAAACCTTTCATGCCATATTTTTCCGCCACCTCTTTGCCTACGGTGGTTTCGTCGTTATGAAACGCAGGCAAGCAGTGCATAAATTTTACCTGTGGATTACCAGTTTGCTTAATCACATTCATATTGATTTGGTAAGGCGTCATTAAGGCCACGCGTTCATCCCATGCATCGGCTGATTCGCCCATAGAAACCCAAACGTCGGTATAGAGAAAATCGCATCCTTGCACGCCTTCTTGTACATTTTCAGTGAGCGTGATTTTGGCTCCCGTCTGCTTGGCAATTTCTTGGCAAGTGGTGACAAGTGACGCTTCTGGCCAAAACTGTTTGGGTGCCACAAGGCGAATATCCATGCCCATTTTTGCTGCGCCCACCATCAGGGAATTGCCCATGTTATTGCGCGCATCGCCTAGATAAGCCAGTGACACTTGGTGCAACTGCTTACCACGGCCATGCTCAATCATGGTTAAAAAGTCAGCTAAAATCTGTGTCGGGTGGAACTCGTTGGTGAGCCCGTTCCATACCGGGACACCAGCATGTGCGCCAAGCTCTTCGACAATGTCTTGTCCAAAACCGCGATATTGGATGCCATCGTACATTCTTCCGAGTACGCGCGCGGTGTCTTTCATCGACTCTTTATGACCAATTTGCGACCCCGATGGCCCGATGTAAGAGACTTGAGCGCCTTGATCAAACGCGGCCACTTCAAATGCACATCGTGTTCGTGTTGAGGCTTTCTCAAAAATCAGCGCAATATTTTTACCCGCTAATCTTTTCTGTTCTGATCCGGCGTATTTCGCTTTTTTGAGATCAGCAGAGAGATTGAGCAGAAATTGGATCTCTTTCGGCGTGAAATCGAGCAGTTTTAGAAAGTTGCGGTTGCGTAAATTGAAAGCCATATCCCAGTCCTAAACGGTGAATGATGAATGGCCTTAGTAAAGCATATAAATGCTAAATTTGTGAATGATTATTTTAAAATAAAGGCGAGATATTAATAATATCTCGCCTAATGTGATTATAAATTCTCTTCAGCGAATTCGGCCAAGCGGCTGCGCACTACGCCATTTAAGTGAATGTTGGCGCTGCCTTCAAAGTTTTTAAAGCGCTCAACCATGTAGGTCAAACCTGAGGTCACCGGGGTTAAGTAGTGGGAGTCAATCTGCGCTAAGTTACCAGAGCAGACAATTTTAGTGCCCTCACCACAGCGCGTGATGATGGTTTTGATTTGAGAAGCGGTTAAATTTTGACACTCATCGAGTAACACAAAGGCATTTTGGATTGAGCGCCCACGCATAAAGTTGATCGATTTAAACTGGATATTGGCTTTATCGCAGATGTATTTGAGTGAACCTTCGGTGCAGTGATCGTTTTTGTGCAAGGCTTCCAGTGTATCCGTTACCGCGGCCAGCCACGGCATCATTTTCTCTTCCTCTGTTCCGGGTAAGAAGCCGATCGACTCTCCGATATCTGGCGTGTTACGGGTGACGATGATCTTATCGAACATCTTCTTCTCAATGGTTTGTTCAAGAGCGGCGGCCATCGCGAGCAGCGTTTTCCCGCTACCAGCGGCTCCAGTTAAAATCACCAAATCAATGCTTGGATCAAGCAAAGCATCAAGTGCCATCGCTTGGTAGATATTTTTCGGGGTGATGTCCCACGCTTTGCGGTGCATCATTCTCTCGCGGCCAATATCAAGCAGCGTGATTTTGTCTGTGTTGATTTCATGCACGCGCGCCGAAAAATCGCTTTCTTCATCAATGACATATTGATTAATAAAGGTCGGATCAAATGGCGCCTTATCTAGCGTATGAAAGGCTTTTCCGCCGACGGTTCTGCTCTCAACTTCATCGACGTTGCTCCAAAAGTTGCCTTCACGAACTTGGAAGCCTTTGGTCAGGTACTGCACATCATCAATCAATTGGTCAGTGCGGTAATCCTCAACATAGCGTACGCCTGCACCTTTAGCGCGCAATCGCATGTTGATGTCTTTGGTGATGAGAACCACAGAACGTGGCGCTCGTTTTGCTTGCAGGTAAAGTACAGCGTTGAGGATACGGTTGTCGCCGGCTTTGTCAGCAAAGGCTTTGACGGTTTCTTGCAACTCAAAGTCGGCAAGGATCGAGATAGTTCCCGTCTTGCTGGCCTCTTTCGAAAATGGAATACCTTCGGTAATTTCGTCTGGGGTGGCATCGTGGAATAAGTGCTCTAAAGCACGAATCGCGACCCGCGCATCTCGTGCAACATCGCGTTTGCTGTCTTTGATCCGGTCAAGTTCTTCAAGAACGGTCATCGGAATGACCACGTCATGCTCTTGGAAGGAGTAAATGGCTAAAGGTTCATGAAGCAGGATGTTGGTATCAAGTACAAACAGTTTCCGATCGGTATCGCCCATAAGCGTCTCCTTGCTGCTGTGCAGCGTGCTTAACAAAAGGTGCTAGCAAGTAGAGGTTATCGATCAATGGATGCCGGTAGTGACTCGATTGCTCGATGACTTACTGCAAGCCTGTGTTGATACTCATTGTCTGTTTGGTCTGCATGCTTTGTGCCAGAGTCATCCTTTTGACTGGCAAAGCAAGCATCGTTACAACAAGTATAGCAACCTTGTTTACTACAAATGCCACCGATTTCTTACAGTTTGATGTCAACCAAAAGTTGAAGAAAAAAATCTTGGTTATCCTTCGCTTTACACGTGACCTGTATCACGCCATCAAGTAAGATTAGCGACCTTTTTCTGCACCACACTCCAACAACAATCATAATTAGGAGTTGCCTTCACGTGGTAGCAGATCGATACAATCCATTCCAAATAAATAAGGTAGTCGATTCATGAGTTTTGCTTTGGGGCAACGCTGGATAAGCGATACAGAAAGTGATCTTGGTTTAGGTACTGTGGTAGCGCTTGATGCGCGTACTGTGACCTTGATGTTTGCTGCATCAGAAGAAAACCGCGTTTATGCACGCAGTGACGCCCCGGTAACACGAGTGACGTTCAATAGCGGCGATGTGGTTGAAAGCCAAGAAGGCTGGTCGCTACGCGTTGAGCAAGTTGTTGAAGAACAAGGACTACTCACTTATCTCGGTACGCGCGAAGACAACGATGAAAGCGGCGTGGCGCTACGTGAAATTTTCTTAAGCCACCAAATCCGTTTCAACAAACCGCAAGATAAATTGTTCGCAGGTCAAATTGATCGCATGGATAATTTTGTGTTGCGTTATCGCGCCCTGATTAACCAATATCAACAACACAAAAGCCCAATGCGTGGTTTATGTGGCATGCGCGCGGGCCTGATTCCCCATCAGCTTTATATCGCACATGAGGTTGGTCGTCGCCATGCACCCCGCGTGTTATTAGCCGATGAAGTGGGGTTAGGTAAAACCATTGAAGCGGGGATGATCATTCATCAACAAGTGCTTTCTGGCCGTGCGGAACGTATTTTGATTGTGGTGCCGGAAACCTTGCAGCACCAGTGGCTGGTGGAGATGATGCGTCGCTTTAATCTTCATTTCTCCATTTTTGATGAAGAGCGCTGTGTTGAAGCGTTTGCTGAAGCACACAACCCTTTTGATACTCAGCAATATGTGCTTTGTTCGCTCGATTTTCTGCGTAAAAGTCGTCAACGTTTTGAACAAGCACTTGAGGCGGAGTGGGATCTATTGGTGGTGGATGAAGCGCACCATCTAGAATGGAGCCAAGATAAACCAAGCCGCGAATACCAAGTGGTCGAAGGGCTAGCGCAAAACACCCCAGCGGTATTGCTGCTAACGGCAACGCCGGAGCAATTGGGCCGTGAAAGTCACTTTGCGCGTTTGCGTTTGCTCGATCCCGATCGTTTTTACGATTACGAGGCGTTCGTTGAAGAAGAAGAGCAATATGCGCCTGTAGCCGATTCAGTCAGTGCCCTGTTTTCGGGTGAGAAGTTGCAAAACGAAGCCAAAAACCAAATCACTGAGCTACTTTCAGAGCAAGACGTTGAGCCGCTGTTTCGCATTATTGAAAGCGATGCCGATGAAGAGAGCAAAGCCTCTGCTCGCCAAGAGCTGATTGATAATCTGATGGATCGCCATGGTACAGGCCGCGTGCTGTTTAGAAACACCCGCGCTGCGATTAAAGGATTCCCTGTGCGTAATGTGCACTTGATGCCGATGGAAATCCCCGCGCAATACACGACCTCGATGCGAGTGGCTGGCATGATCGGCGGTAAGCTCAGTGCTCAGGCTCGCGCGATGAAAATGCTCTACCCCGAAGAGATTTTCCAAGAGTTTGAAGGCGACGATGCAAGCTGGTGGCAGTTTGACTCTCGCGTGAATTGGCTACTTGAAAAAGTGAAAGAGAAACGTAGCGAAAAGATTTTAGTGATCGCTTCTCGCGCTAGCACTGCGTTACAACTGGAGCAAGCACTGCGTGAGCGTGAAGGCATTCGCGCCACCGTTTTTCATGAAGGTATGTCGATTTTAGAACGTGATAAAGCCGCCGCTTATTTCGCACAAGAAGAGGGTGGCGCGCAAGTATTGATCTGTAGTGAAATCGGCTCTGAAGGGCGTAACTTCCAATTTGCTAACCAGTTGGTGATGTTTGATCTGCCGTTTAACCCAGATCTTCTAGAGCAACGCATTGGCCGTTTGGATCGTATTGGTCAACACCGTGATATCGATATCCATGTGCCGTACCTTAAAGGCACATCGCAAGCGATTTTGGCGCGTTGGTTTGATGAAGGCTTGAATGCATTTGCTGAAACCTGCCCAACAGGCCGCGCTGTGTATGATAAATATGCCGATGATCTGATTGACATGCTGGCTTCGGGAAATATCGATACGTTGGATGAGATCATTGAACAGTCGGCAACGCTCAACAAAACGTTGAAGGCTCAGCTTGAACAAGGGCGTGACCGACTGCTTGAAATGCATTCAAACGGTGGCGAAAAAGCATTGAAAATCGTCGAAAGTATAGCATCAACGGATGGCGATACTAACTTGGTTACTTTCGCTTTGAGCTTATTTGATGCGATCGGTTTAAACCAAGATGATCGGGGTGAAAACGCGCTGGTGGTCACACCATCGGAGCACATGATGGTGCCAAGCTACCCCGGTTTGCCGTATGAAGGAGCGACCATCACTTTTGATCGTGATACGGCATTATCGCGTGAAGATATGAATTTCATCAGTTGGGAACATCCGATGATTCAAGGCGGGATCGACCTACTGATGAGCGAAGGCGTGGGAACATCGGCGGTTTCTCTGCTGAAAAATAAAGCTCTGCCTGTTGGGACTTTGCTGCTTGAGTTGATCTATGTGGTGGATGCACAAGCGCCAAAACGCAGTGGTATCAGCCGCTTCCTTCCTCAAACACCAATCCGTTTGATGATGGATGCGCGTGGTAATGATCTCTCCGCTCAAGTTGAGTTTGAAAGCTTCAATCGCCAATTAAGCCCAGTGAATCGTCATTTGGCCAGCAAGCTCGTTACGTCGGTACAAAATGATGTGCATAGCTTAATTGCTGCCAGTGAAAGCCAAGTTGTGAGCCGTGTTGAAGTGATTCGTGAACAAGCGCAGAAAGAGATGCAGTCGAGCTTAAACGGTGAACTGGAGCGCTTATTGGCGCTTAAAGCAGTCAACCCGAACATTCGTGATGAAGAGATCAGCGCGATTGAAGAGCAGATTAACGAGTTAAGCGGTTACATCGGTAAAGCGCAATTCCAACTGGATTCGTTGCGTTTAATCGTTGTGACGCATAACTGATCCCTTTACTTGGCCCTTGTGGCGTTACATTAAAAATAACAAAGGCCTTTGTCGATAAGGCCTTTGTTTTATCTGCTGTTACATAATCCACTTCCACCAAATAAATAGCGCTAAAAAGCCAAACAGATAAACAAGCCCTACGATAGATAGTGCTTTGAGTTTTTTTCCTACTGCGAGTTCAGCCGGTAAAGGTGTTTTAGTCACCAGAATATAGTTGAGCAGCGCAAAAATTGGCGTGGTCATAAATGCCATGATCATCGCAAAATTCAGCATTGGCATCAGTGCTGAAGCCCAAAAGGCAATGATGGCTAGCGCTAAAGCCGATACCACGAGGACCCAAGCTTGGTAGCAACGTGGGCTTTGGCTCTCTTTGTTTTGCAAAAGACGTTGTGATTCTGTAATCACCCGTGAATAGCCATCAATGACGGTGATGGTGCTGCCAAAAATACAGAAAAAGGCGATCACTGCAATTAAATAACGTGACCACTCACCTATGGTTGAAGCGTACAATCCGACCAATTGATGCGAAAAGCCGACGCCAGATTTCGAGAGCTCAACGCCTGTTCCGTGTAGTACTAAGGCACCGAGCGACAAAAATACAATCGCCAAGATTGCAGTACCGATATAGCCCACATTGAAATCAAATAGTGCGGATTGCGGCGTCACTTGCTGCTCTTGGCATTGACGTTTGAGCCACACCGAAGTGATGCTCGAAATCTCAATGGGTGCGGGCATCCAGCCCATAGTCACCACCAAAAAACCGATCGCGGCGAGTGTCCAAGGTGAAGGCGAAATGGTTTCTACCACTATCTGCGCTGGGGTTGCGACGGCAATCACCACGGCGAGTAAGGTGGCGATTGTCAGTACTGCCATAATCATTTTAGAAAGTGAGTCGAGCGCGCGAAAGTGGCCTGCAAAAAGGATCAGCAAACAAGTGGTCAGCACAATCACTGAAAGAACAATATTGCCTAGCTCAAAAGGGACAAAATAGGCCAGTAAGCTGGCGCTAAACAGCAGTAACGCGGCGGTGTTTATAATGGCCGATACCACGCTTAAGAGGGCAAAAACCCATAAGTAAGCGCGCCCGAGATGAGCATAGCCTTGTACTAAACTTTTGCCTGTCCCCATGGTGTATTGAATGCCAGCCTTAAAAAAGGGGTATTTTAATAAGTTGACTAGCAAAATGAGGCCTGCGAGTTGCCAGCCATAAATTGCACCTGCTTGAGTTGATGCGACGAGATGAGAGCCGCCGACGGCTGCTGCTGCCATCATAATGCCCGGCCCGAGTGAACGAAGCAGTTGTGGCAGGGTTAAACGTTTGGCCGATTGATAAGGGACGCTGTGTTCCATTCTTGTTCCTTAGACTTGATGTTGTGTTATTTATAATTTTTGCTTTTGAAGCTGACTTTAATGTCAAGCTCATCAATCAATATCACACCCAGTTAATCTGTCAATTTTAAGTTACATTTCAAGTGATATTTCTAAGCAAGGCTAACTTACTGACGATTTCGTGATTTAACGAAACTAAGATGACTCTTCTCTATTGGCTTGGCGGAGAGGTTGGTATAATGCGCCGATTTTTTTAGGAGAAACCTTCGATGGCTATGCTTGAATACACGCCGCCCACAGATCCTTGGATTGATATTGTCTATGAAGATGATCAGATTCTCGCGGTGAATAAACCTTCAGGTCTGCTGTCGGTTCCAGGACGCTTGCCTGAGCATCACGACAGTATGTGGAGTCGTTTGGCTGAGCAATATCCAGAGATCCAAGTTGTGCATCGTTTGGATATGTCGACTTCTGGCTTGATGGTGCTGGCAAAAAATAAATACGCGGAAGGGGCATTGAAAAAGCAGTTTCAATACCGTTTAACGCATAAAATTTATTACGCTCGCGTGTGGGGCGTAATGGAACTTGACGAGGGGGCGGTTGAATTACCCCTGATTTGCGATTGGCCAAATCGGCCTAAACAGAAAGTCTGCTTTGAAGATGGGAAACCATCAAAAACTTTATATCAAGTAGCGAAAAGAGAAGAAAAAACGACAATTGTACGTCTTTTTCCTGTGACTGGCCGTTCGCATCAATTACGTGTGCACATGCAAGCTTTGGGGTATCCGATTGTGGGTGATGAGTTTTATGCCCCGCAAGAAGCGCAAGATTTTTCCGATCGCTTAGCGCTGCATGCCGCAGAGCTCAGTTTTTATCACCCAAAGAGTCATTGGCTGCGCAATATTTTTGTCGGCTGTGATTTTTATCCCGAAGCACAAGAGCAAATTTTGCAACACTTTGATCCTGAGCGAAAATTACCAGATTACAAAACGTTGCCCCGACCTTAGTGTGACGTGGGTGGCGACAAGGAGCTGATATGTCACTACCCACGGTTGTATTTCTCGATAGGGCCACAATCCCTGCTTATATTCGATTGCCAAGCTTACCTTTTGCTCATCATTGGCTTGAGTTTGACTTTACTTCTGCCGAACAAGCGCTCGATCGCCTATCTCAAGCCGATATCGTAATCACCAATAAAGTGGTGCTGGATAGAGCGTTACTCTCACAATGTCCGAAATTGCGCTTGATTGCTGTGTCGGCCACAGGCGTCAATAATGTCGATGTCGATTACTGTCGTGAAGCAGGCATCGCACTGGTGAATGTTCAAGGCTATGCCACCCGTTCTGTTCCGGAACATGTAGTTGGGATGATTTATGCCTTAAGGCGTAACTTGTTTGCTTATCATCAAGATATTGCCAATGGCGAGTGGCAGCGCAATCAACAATTTTGCTTTTTTACTCATCCGATAGGGGATGTTGCAGGTTCAACGCTTGGTATTGTGGGGAGTGGCGCGCTCGGACAGGCAACTGCAACGTTAGCACGAGCGATAGGCATGCAGGTGATATTTTCTGAACGAAAGGGGGCCAAGTTATGCCGACAAGGTTTTATGCCCTTTGAACAAATGTTAGCGGAGGCGGATGTTGTGAGTTTACATTGCCCATTGAGCGAGCAAACCCGAAACCTGATAGGTGAGAACGAATTAAAGATGATGAAGCCTAATGCATTGTTGATTAACGCAGGCCGTGGTGGTTTGGTTGATGAGCAAGCACTTGTGACAGCATTGAAATCTGGGCAAATTGCTGGCGCTGGAGTGGATGTATTCAGTCGAGAACCAGCGGACAAAACAAATCCCTTACTAGCCAATATGGATTTGCCAAATTTGTTGCTCACACCACACGTGGCATGGGGTAGTGACTCAGCTATTTCACAATTGGCAACGATTTTGATGGATAACATTGCCGCGTTTGAGTGTGGAGAGCACAAAAATCGCGTCTGCTGATGGCGTGAATAAATAAAAAAGGTCGGTATTTTCACACCGACCTTTTTAATGGTAACGCAATCGCGATTATAGTGCGGCTATTGTCGCTTTCTGTTCTTCCAGTTTAACCAAGGTATCTTGATAGCCATTCAGCTTTTGACGCTCGATAGCGACAACGGCTTCGGGTGCTTTAGCGACGAACCCTTGGTTATTGAGTTTGCCTTCAATGCGTTTGATTTCGCCTTGAGTTTTAGCAATCTCTTTTGCTAAGCGCTCTAGCTCCGCATCTTTATCAATCAAACCAGCCATTGGGATCATCAGTTCAGATTGACCAACCAGCGCCGTTGCACAAGCGGGAGTCTCTTCACCCTCTTCAAGAACGCGTAGTGCCTCCAGTTTAGCCAGTGACAACAGTACCGCTTTGTTCGCTTCTAAACGTGCCACTTCTTGCTTGTTGGCGGCTTTTAGCATCACGTTAAGAGGTTTGCCTGGGTTGATATCGTACTCGGCACGTAGGTTGCGAATGCTAGTAATAAAGGCTTTCACCCATTCGATATCATCCAGCGCCGCTTGGTTGAAGTTCGCTTCATCGTACTGAGGCAGCGCTTGCAGCATGATGGTATCCCCTTCAACGCCGTCCACTAATGGCTTAATGCTTTGCCAAATAGTTTCAGTGATATACGGGATCACTGGGTGCGCGAGGCGTAATGTTTTCTCTAATACCGTAATTAATGTACGGCGTGTTGCACGTTGCTGCGCTTCACTGCCTTTCCATAATACGGGTTTAGTCAGCTCTAAGTACCAGTCGCAGAATTGGTTCCAGATGAATTCGTAAAGGGTATTTGCCGCCATATCTAAACGGAAGTTGTTGATATGGTTGTTGAACTCTTTAGCCGTCAATTCAAATTGAGACTCGATCCATTTATCGGCTAACGAATACTCAAGCTCGCTACCTGCGTTAAAGCCACAATCGAGATCTTCGGTATTCATCAACACGTAACGGCTCGCGTTCCAGAGTTTGTTACAGAAGTTGCGGTAACCTTCTAGGCGTTTCATGTCCCAGTTGATATCACGACCGGTTGAAGCCATCGCTGCTAGCGTGAAACGCAGTGCGTCGGTTCCATAAGGTTCGATACCATTTTCAAAGGTTTTACGTGTATTTTTCTCGATCTTGGCTGCAAGCTGTGGCTGCATCATGTTGCCACAACGTTTTTCAACCAGAGACTCAAGATCAATACCATCGATCATGTCGATAGGATCAAGCACGTTGCCTTTAGATTTTGACATTTTGTCGCCGTTTTCATCACGGATAAGGCCTGTGACATAAACAGTTTTAAATGGCACTTGTGGTTTACTATTCTCATCTTTACAGAAGTGCATGGTCATCATGATCATGCGTGCAACCCAGAAGAAGATGATGTCGAAACCAGTAACAAGAACGTCAGACGGGTGGAATGTTTTTAGTGCCTCAGTATTTTCTGGCCAGCCTTGTGTACCAAAAGTCCAAAGAGCAGAGGAGAACCAAGTGTCCAATACATCATCATCTTGGCGCAGTACCACCACTGGGGCTAGGTTGTTTTGTTCGCGCACTTCTTCTTCGCTACGGCCGACATAAACGTTACCGTCGTTGTCATACCAAGCAGGAATACGATGACCCCACCAAAGTTGGCGTGAGATACACCAATCTTGCACGTCACGCATCCATGAGAAGTACATGTTTTCGTACTGCTTAGGCACAAATTGAATCTCGCCATCTTCAACGGCTTTAGTTGCGACTTCCGCTAGTGGCGCTGTGCGTACATACCATTGGTCGGTCAGCATCGGTTCGATAACTACACCACCACGGTCACCGTAAGGAATGGTGAGGTCGTGATCTTTGATTTCTTCAAGCAGGCCGAGAGCTTCAAATTCAGCTACGATGGCTTTACGTGCCGCAAAGCGCTCCATGCCTTGGTACTTAGCAGGTAGATCGCTGCTGTAAGCGTCACTTGGTTCACCATTGGTGTTGAACACTTCGGCGGCTTCACGAATGTTGGCATCAAAGGTGAAAATGTTGATCATCGGCAGTTGGTGGCGCTTACCGACTTCATAGTCATTGAAATCGTGAGCAGGGGTGATCTTCACACAGCCTGTGCCTTTTTCCATGTCTGCGTGCTCATCGCCCACGATAGAAATGCGACGATTGACGATTGGCAGCATGATCTCTTTGCCGATCAGAGCTTGGTAGCGTGGATCTTCAGGGTTAACCGCTACGCCTGTGTCACCCAGCATGGTTTCAGGACGAGTGGTCGCAACAACAATATAGTCTTTACCGTCTGCTGCTTTTACGCCGTCAGCCAGTGGGTAACGGAAGTGCCACATGTGACCTTTGACGTCTTTGTTTTCTACTTCTAGATCAGAAATTGCAGTGTGCAGTTTTGGATCCCAGTTCACAAGACGTTTACCACGGTAGAGTAAATCTTCTTGGTAAAGGCGAACAAACACTTCTTGAACGGCATTGGATAGGCCCGCATCCATAGTGAATCGTTCACGATCCCAGTCTACCGATGCGCCAAGGCGGCGAAGCTGTTTAGTGATGGTGCCACCTGATTCGCCTTTCCACTCCCAAATTTTGTCGATAAACGCTTCGCGACCGTAGTCATGCTTGGTTTTGCCTTCTTCAGCAGCAATTTTACGTTCAACCACCATTTGGGTAGCAATACCGGCGTGGTCTGTACCCACTTGCCATAAGGTATTTTTGCCTTTCATGCGTTCGCAGCGGATCAAAGTATCCATAATGGTGTCTTGGAATGCGTGACCCATATGAAGGCTACCAGTGACGTTCGGCGGTGGGATCATGATGCTGTACGCTTCTTTTGATGTATCACCGTGAGGCTTAAAGTAGCCGTTCTCTTCCCAAGTCTGATACAGAGCTTGTTCGATTGCTGTTGGGTTATATGTCTTTTCCATAGTGCTCTTAAATGGATACTGTGAATGGTTAATCTTAGTCAAACTTCATAAGTGAAGGATCTTGTTAAAGATCGCCTTAACTATAAGGTTTGACCTATGGATGTTGGATCTCGATTGTTTGCAATTGGTAGCCAGCTTGACGGTAGATTTTATACCTTTCGCGTGCTCGTTGCTTTGCTTTTTCTTCGCAGGGGACGAAGTCTACCACCTCAGCAAAGGCGTTCGCAAAGGTTGTATGATTATCCGCCACATTTATTACCAGTTGACGATTCCAATTGGGTTTGACGTTGGGGTAGCCAATCTCGATATGAGTTGAGTATTTCGGACCTTCACCCACCAGATTGTGCGCGACAAACTGTTCTGCAGGCACTTGCCATAAATGTTCAGCAAACTGTTCAGCGTGAGTTTTATCATCACAATGCAGATAAATTTTTGCCCCTTGTTTGGCGAAGTGATGAGCCAGAAATAGGACATATTGCTCAAAGCCTGCCAGCGTTGCTTGAGGGCTTTCTTCGTTCACAATGTAAAAGGTGGCTCGCTGCATGTTGTCACCTACTATCTAATCGCTCATCAACAAAAAAGGGCCTTGCGGCCCTTTTCACATTTTGAGGTTATTCCTCAGACTCTTGGCCGCTGCGGTTCAATAAGAACTGGACGAGCAATGAGACGGGACGACCTGTTGATCCTTTTGCTGCTCCTGACTTCCATGCCGTGCCAGCAATATCCAAATGCGCCCAGTTATATTTCTTAGCAAATTTAGATAAGAAGCAGCCAGCGGTAATCGTACCACCAGGGCGACCACCGATGTTTGCCATATCAGCAAATGGGCTCTTTAGCTGCTCATGGTACTCGTCGGCCATTGGTAGACGCCATGCGCGATCACTTGCTTGTTCTGAAGCATTAACCAATTCATGCGCCAATGGGTTGTGGTTTGAAACCACGCCACTGATGTGGTGACCTAATGCAATCACACAAGCGCCAGTTAGTGTCGCCACATCTACCACGCAATCGGGTTCAAAACGCTCAACGTAAGTGAGTGCATCACATAGAACTAAGCGACCTTCGGCATCGGTATTGAGTACTTCAACTGTTTGGCCAGACATAGTCGTGAGAATGTCACCAGGGCGATAGGCATTGCTGCCTGGCATGTTTTCACAGCCGGCTAAGATACCCACGACATTTAATGGCAATTTCAATTTAGCCAATGCTTTCATTGCGCCAAAGACTGACGCTGCACCGCACATGTCATACTTCATTTCATCCATGCCTTCGCCTGGTTTTAATGAAATACCGCCGGAATCAAACGTTAGGCCTTTACCCACCAACACAATTGGTTTTGCATCTGGATCTGGGTTGCCTTTGTACTCAATGACCGACATCATCGACTCATTTTTTGAGCCACGACCGACGGCGAGATAAGAGGTCATGCCCAACTTTTCCATCTCTTCTTCACCAATGATTTTGGTGGTGACGCTCTCGTAGTCGTCCGCTAAGCGGCGCGCTTGAGATGCAAGATAAGCTGGGTTGGCAATGTTGGGTGGCATATTGCCGAGATCTTTCGACGCTTTCACACCGGATGCAATCGCAAGGCCGTGTGTAATCGCGCGCTCACCTAAGTTAAGCTCACGGCGAGTCGGTACGTTAAAGACAAGTTTGCGCAGTGGGCGGCGAGTCTCAGGTTTCACGCTCTTGAATTGATCAAAGGTGTACAGACCATCTTTCGTTGCTTCAACCGCTTGGCGTACTTTCCAATAAGTATCGCGACCTTTAACGTGTAGTTCAGTCAGAAAACATACGGCTTCCATTGAACCCGTTTCGTTCAGTGTGCTAATGGTTTTTTGAATGATTTCTTTGTACTGACGCTCGCCTAATTCGCGCTCTTTACCACAACCTACCAGTAAAACGCGTTCAGACAGAACACCAGGGACTTGATGCAGCAGTAGCATCTGGCCGGGTTTACCCTCGAGATCACCACGGCGAAGTAGTGAACTAATATAGCCGTCGCTGATTTTATCAAGCTGCTCTGCTACTGGAGAAAGGCGGCGTGGTTCGAACACTCCAACAACGATACATGCGCTACGTTGTTTCTCTGGACTGCCACTTTTTACACTGAACTCCATGCGTACTCCTACATCCTGAAGACAAATAGAACTAAATGTTAGATAATGCGCTCTTAGTGGTTGAATCCGAGTTTGGATCTACTTTTAATTGAACGCCTAACAGTTAGTGAAAATTTTAAAAATAAAAGGTTCAACGGGAAATTATAGTGATTCAATCAAAAAAACAAGTTTTGTATAGGTAATTTCAGCGTGATTATTGTTAGATATTTGATCCGCGAGACACTCAAGAGCCAATTTGCGATCTTTTTCGTACTGTTTCTCGTGTTTCTTAGCCAACGATTTATTCGCGTTTTGGCTGAAGCTTCCGATGGTGACATTCCAGCACGAATGATCTTATCTATTGTAAGTTTAAATATGCCCGCAATGGGGTTATTAATGCTGCCTTTGAGTTTGTATATCGGCATCTTACTGACTTTTGGGCGTTTGTACGCAGAAAGCGAAATTACGGTGATGAATGCCACTGGCATCGGCAATAAATTTTTGATCCGTGCTGCACTCTATTTGGCTTTGATCACTTCAGGTGCTGCAGCATTTAACGCATTCTGGTTGGCACCTTGGAGCCAAGATAAAGAAGCACAATTAATGGAGCAGCTCGCAGCAGAAAATAGTGTTGATTTGCTACAGAAAGGACAATTTCAACGCACACCAGATGGTTCATCGGTGGTTTTCATCGAAAATATTGAAAACAAAAAACTGCATAATGTGTTTGTTGCGCAGCTTGCACCAAAGGATTCGATACTCCCGAGTGTGATGTTCTCTAATTCTGGTGATGTTAAAGAGCTCAGTGATGGCCGTCAGATGATCACCATGTATGACGGGATTCGCTATGAAGGCGTGCCAACACGCGTTGATTATATGATCACAAAATTTGACGAATACGAAGGTTTAATTGGCCAGCGTGAAGTTAAACCCAAAGGACGCGATTGGGAAGCGTTACCGACATCCAATCTGCTTTCCAACCCGGATCGAAGAGCGAAAGCTGAGTTGCAATGGCGAATTTCTCTGGTGATTTGTATTCCGTTACTCACCATGCTGGTGGTCCCTTTGTCGGCGGTTAACCCTCGGCAAGGACGCTTTGCGAAAATGGGACCTGCAATCTTAATTTATTTGGCCTATTTTATGGCCATCAGCGCAACCAAGTCCGCCATTGAAGATGGCTCACTTGCTACGGTGATCGGTATGTGGCCAATCAATGCTGCGTTACTTTTGGCGGCGATTTCAGTGAATATCATGGACAGTGTGCCAGTGCGGCGCTTCAAAGATAAACTAAGACTAAAGAAGGCAGCATAACGCGTGTTTAAGATTTTAGATTTATACGTCGGCCGTACTATTGTTGCGACAACCTCGCTAGTGCTGGCGACCTTTGTTGGTTTGTCCGGCATTATCAAATATGTTGAGCAATTGAGAAAAGTCGGGGAAGGAAGCTACGATTTACTGCAAGCTTTACTGTTTGTTGTGTTGAGCATTCCTCGTGATATCGAGATGTTTTTTCCTATGGCCGCCTTACTCGGTGCGTTGATTGGGTTAGGTATGTTGGCATCAAGTTCTGAGCTCGTTGTCATGCAAGCTGCGGGGTTTTCTAAGCTTAATATCGGTATGTCGGTATTAAAAACCGCAGTGCCATTAATGATCATTGTCACCTTGCTTGGCCAATGGGGAGCACCCCAAGCGCAGAAGATGGCGCGAGATCTGCGAGCTTTTTCTCTCTCTGGCGGTAGTATTGTTTCAGTGCGCAGCGGTGTGTGGGCGCGCGATGTGAATGATTTTATCTTTATTGGTAAAATTGATGACAACAAACTCTATGGCTTAAATATGTGGCGCTTTGATAACAATAAGAGTTTGCAAAACATCCTTTTTGCCGAAGAGGTGGATTACGATAAAGACAATCAATGGGTAATGAAAAATGTTCAAATCACCGACATGCGCGATGATGTATTGATAACAAAGCAAACATTACCTGAATACCGTTGGACGACCTCATTAGCTCCAGACAAACTGGCGGTTGTCACGGTCAAGCCTGAAGAGTTGTCACTGAGTGGCTTGTATGATTATGTCAGCTATTTAAAAACGTCGGAGCAAGATGCTTCACGGTACGATCTGGCGTTGTGGCGTAAAATTACTCAACCTTTTTCTATTGCTGTGATGATGCTAATGGCACTGTCGTTTATTTTTGGGCCATTGCGCAGCGTTACTATGGGCGCAAGGATTTTGTCAGGCGTGATTGCAGGCTTTACATTTTATATTTCCAGTGAGTTTTTCGGCCCACTGAGTCTTGTTTATGGTATCCCACCAGTGTTTGGTGCCGTCGCACCCAGTTTGGTGTTTCTCAGCGTTGCCGTAATGTTGTTAAGGCGAAAACTCTAAAAATGACAGGTAAGAACTATCAACAAAAAGGAAGGTTTGTCCTTCCTTTTTGTTATTCCGACTCAATTAACTTTAGGAAGTACCACTACTTTCGTTTTGGCCCAAATATCTTGGAACCCTCTTTTTTGTTGATCAAAGGGTACGGTGAGGTTTGCCAAGCCAAAGCCTGAGGTGAACAAACGTATTAAAGCTTGCGTGGCGCTGATTGAATTTCCATCTTGTTCGTTAATTATCAAAAGTCGCCAAGCACGCATCCCTAATGTCTGGCCTGCTCTTGTCCAGAAAAAGACGAAGAAGTAGACCCAGACAGCGGCAAGGTAAAATGTGTAAACATAGCTCCAAATGGGATGACGAGTGAGAAGGTCGCTGACATCTGCATACGAGCCATAGCCCATCACATTCAACGCAACGAGAGCTTCTAATATAGCAACGACAACACCAGCAGCCATCATCTCAAGAGCAATGATGATTAATGCATCGTAAGTGAGCGCACCAAATCGGCGTAGTAATCCGGCAGGCGGTAGAGAAATAGAGTTACTCATCATATCTAAACATCTTTTGTATTCGCGAAATTGCAGCAGCATATAGCCTCGGAGAGGATCTGAAAAGAGAAGACACGCACAGCTTGAAGGTTTGTGGCGAAAATATCGGCAAACGATTTGTATTTCAATATTTTGTTATTGCGCCAATAACTTTCTTACGTATAATGCCAACCATCAAAGGGCAATGCCCGAGATGCCGGTGTGGTGAAATTGGTAGACACGACGGATTCAAAATCCGTTTCCTTCGGGAGTGGCGGTTCAAGTCCGCCCACCGGTACCATAATTTAAACAACAAAGCCTCGATAAAAGTCGGGGCTTTGTTGTTTTTGTCCTCGAAATAATAGCCCACTATCTTAGATAAATGGGACTCTTTTGATAGCCTTCACATACTTCTATACTGAACAGCGCACATTTCTCGCTTCTAGCCATACACATTTATATCAACACTACTAATATGTAGTTGATGAACTTTTGAGTGGCTTCTTTTAAACTCATTAACTACTTAGTACTTAAGGTGTTATATAAATTGTGGCAAGCATAAAAATCACAGTAGATAGATTGCAGCCTGGCCTGCACATTAAGTTGCCCGTAAAGTGGAACGAACACCCCTTTCTTTTTAATAGCTTTAAGATTAAATCCCAAGAACAGATTCAATTGATAAAACACTTGGGGATTCAACATGTTTATATCAATCCTGCGCAAAGCGATACTCAACCCTTACCTGTCAATACGCAGCCGGAAGCCATAGAAGAATCTTCAGAGATGGAGAGTGAGGCTGAAAAATTGTGGGAAGAGAAGCAGAAACGGATTGAAAAGTTGAACGCATATCGTAGGCGAGTTCTAAACTGTGAGAAAGAGTTTGAGCGTTCTCTATCCCGTATGCGTGCGGTAATGAACAAGATACGCAATCGGCCAGAGGATGCGATAGATGAAGCTTCAATTTTGGTTGAAGATATCGTCGATAAGCTACTGAGTGAAGATAGCGTTACGCTGCATTTAATGAATGGCAAAAGTGAGTTTGAAGACATTTACTTTCATTCACTCAACGTTTCGGTCATTGCAATGATGATAGGAAAAGCGAAAGGGTATGATGCTCAAAAAATCAAAGAACTTGCTTTTGCTGCGCTGTTTCATGATATAGGCAAAATTAAGGTTCCTACCGCGATTGTTAGAAAGAAAACAACACTGACAGAGCCCGAACAAAATTATCTCAAATTACATACTAAGTATGGTTTGGATATTGCGAGTCATATCGATAGCTTTCCAGAAAGTGCAAAGAGAGTAATAGAACAGCATCATGAACTCAATGACGGCAGTGGGTATCCGCTTGGTTTAAAGGAATCGGCTATTGATGAGCTTTCACAGGTCATTACGGTCGCGAATGTATTTGATAATTTGTGTCATCCCAATATCGTTGCAGAGCAGAAGATTCCTTATATTGCACTTTCCTATATGTATAAGCATTGTAATCATTTATATAGTAACGAAAACTTAAACGTATTGGTTAAATTTATGGGCGTTTTCCCTCCGGGAACCGTTGTTCAGCTTTCTAACAATATGGTTGGGTTAGTCATCTCCGTAAACGCCAGCCACTTACTATATCCTAATGTATTGATTTACGACCCTTCGGTTCCGCGAACCCAAGCGCCCATTATTGATTTAGCTGATCGAGATTTGAAAATTGTTAATGCCATTCTTCCGCATAAACTTCCGGATAAAATCCGAGACTATCTTAACCCACGCTCTAGAATCTCTTATTTTTTCGATAGTGATGAGTAATATGCTTCCTTGTACTGCCTCAGTGCGGGCTTTAAGTGACGAAGAAAAATACGCAATATGGAGAGTGTCACCTCAATGCTCTGGTGATAACAAGGAGATTTAGAGAGGGAAATAGGTCGCTAATTAATCGACATTTAACGCTTTGGTGTCTTTTTGTTCACTTGAGCTATCAGAAGGTACTTTTTTCTAAAAACCGCTTGCACTCATCTTCGTTCTCCCTATAATGCCGCCTCACTGACACGGCACAGCCAGTAAGGGTTCAAGCCCAATTAGCCAGCCAATCAGTAGGTCAAATCGGTAAGACGAAATAAT
>NZ_CAWNHR010000020.1:0-352757 GCF_963874485.1 Vibrio sp. V15_P4S5T153
AATTTGCTTGGCGACCATAGCGTTGTGGACCCACCTGATTCCATGCCGAACTCAGAAGTGAAACACAACAGCGCCGATGGTAGTGTGGGGTCTCCCCATGTGAGAGTAGGACATCGCCAGGCTTTGAATATTGTCTAACCAGACACGCTGCGGAGCGGTAGTTCAGTTGGTTAGAATACCGGCCTGTCACGCCGGGGGTCGCGGGTTCGAGTCCCGTCCGCTCCGCCACTTATTAGGAAGCCCTGCTAGTAATAGCAGGGCTTTTTTCGTTTGAGAAAAATAGCATTTTATTTTTTATCACTCTCAGTGCCGTCTTCTAAAAATCAATTCCACGCATACTTACATATTCACTCCTTGTAATCCGTAACACTCTGATTAGCTAGGGCTCGCTTAGTAGTCCGTAGTTTTACTTGGCGTCCTTCTTCAATAATCATTGAACCTGTTTGTTCAAACTTGTTCGGCTGACTTTAAGCTATTGTGTGATTATTTGTGTACGTGAATGACTTTCTTTGGGGTGTGCGAGAGCCATCATCACACCTTCATCTGAATAGGGTTCGCCAGCTTTTTAAATAGGTGTTACTAAAGCTATCCATAGTGATATTTCACCATAGTTCAACAGCCTTAATTAGATCATATTTTTTAAATTGGTATTACAGTAGATATAGAAAGAGGAGCAACAAAGTAAAGATAGCAAAAGCCGATGTTCTAGAACATCGGCTAGGGATAAAATTGATTTGGTCAGTCATTACTGACAGTTTTCTTTCTACACTGACGACTTTTCAGCTTGTTTTGCTTTGTCTATCAATGGGGTAATTGTTGAACCTTGAATAAGTATTGAGAACACCACGACAGCGTAGGTCATAACAAGGATTATCTCTTTTACATCAATAAGCTTGTCTGGGATAACTAATATGCCAGATGGGATAGAAAGTGCCATTGCTAGTGCTAGCCCACCTCGCAGTCCTCCCCAAGTTAGTATCTTTATTGACCATGGGTTGTAGGAGCGGTAACGCTGGAAGCCGATGTAAGAGAAAAAAACGCTTAGATAGCGAGCAGATAAGACAAGAGGAATGGCGAAAGCCATCAATATCCAGTCCTCTTCATGGAATTTGAAGAGTAGCATCGACATACCGATAAGTAGAAAGAGCACACCATTCAAAAATTCGTCAACCAATTCCCAAAAGTGGTCAAGGTGTTCTTCACTTTCTTTTGAAAAGCCAATGAAGCGTGTCCAGTTGCCGATCATTATCCCTGATACAACCATAGCTAAAGGCCCGGAAACATGAATAACATCTGCAAAAACATAGCCAGCAGTCGGTATACCAATGGTTAAAAGCAGTTCCATTGAGTGATCATCGGTGGCGCTGATGAGGTAGTGGAATAATAGCCCAAGAGCTAGGCCATACAGGATGCCCCCCATTGCCTCTTGAATAAACAACATAGTTACACTACCTATGGTTGGTGCTTCTGTACCAAATGCAATAGTGAAAATAGTGACAAAGATAACCAAACCAAAACCATCATTAAAGAGCGATTCTCCCTCGATTTGGGTTGAAATACGTTTTGGTGCATTTAACTTTTTAACAATAGCTAATACGGCTATTGGGTCTGTTGGTGATATGAGTGCACCAAATAGCAGACAGTAAACGAGATCGAAGTGAATACCGATAAATTGACAGAAGGCGTATAGCCCAAAACCGATGAAGAAGGTTGAAAATAGCGTTGCGCCTAGTGCAAGAACCGCGATTTCCCATTTCTGATCTTTTAGGTTGGGTAATTTGATGCCTAGGCCGCCAGCGAAAAGTAGAAAACCGAGTATTCCTTTGAGCAGAAAATTTTCAAAGTTAATACTGTTGACGGTTTCTGTCGCTATTTGAGTTAGATGAAACCAATCATTTTGACCTGCAACTAAGATCAATAATGACAACATCATCGATCCTGCTGTAATGGCGATAGTGGTTTGCATATTGCCTATCTTACTGTTTAGAAAGGCAATCAACATTGCTGCTCCTGATAGGAAGCATAAAGTGTAATAGACAGACATTGTTTTCTCGTCGTGTAACAAAATATGAATGAAATTCTCCTTGGATGATGTACAAATAGCAAACACTTTTTAGCCATGATTGCCGATGTATCAAACGATAATTAAAGTGAAGTTTAGACGTCTAGATTTCTAATGGTTATATGATAGGATGAGCGAATAACCAAAAGGAATGAGGCTGTACTGTGGGAAGAGAAGTTAGAAGTCAAATTGAAGCTCAATTGCAACAGAGAATATTATTGATTGATGGTGGCATGGGCACCATGATTCAGAGCTATAAATTGGAAGAGCAAGATTACCGCGGAGATCGCTTTGCCCATTGGCCAAGCGATCTGAAAGGAAATAATGACCTTCTCGTCTTGACGCAGCCTCAGTTAATCAAAGAAATTCATAGTGCTTACTTGGAAGCAGGTGCTGATATCCTCGAGACGAATACCTTCAACGCGACGAGCATCGCAATGGCCGACTACGATATGCAAGCCATTAGCGATGAGATCAATTTCGCTGCTGCAAAACTTGCACGCGAAGCTGCTGACGAATGGACGGCGAAAACGCCTGAGAAACCTCGTTATGTAGCAGGAGTGCTAGGGCCAACAAACCGCACTTGCTCGCTCTCCCCTGACGTGAATGACCCTGGTTTTCGAAATATCAGCTTTGAGCAATTAGTTGAAGCTTACTCAGAATCAACACGTGCTTTAATTCGTGGCGGCAGCGACTTAATTTTGATTGAAACTATTTTCGATACTTTAAATGCTAAAGCCTGTGCCTTTGCGGTGGATTGTGTGTTTGAAGAGTTGGGTTACAAACTGCCCGTGATGATCTCAGGGACAATCACCGATGCCTCTGGTCGAACGCTTTCTGGGCAAACAACCGAAGCCTTTTATAATGCACTGCGACACGTTGAGCCTATCTCATTTGGTTTGAACTGTGCACTCGGTCCGGATGAATTGCGCCAATACGTTGAAGAGCTATCACGTATTTCCGAATGTTATGTCTCGGCTCATCCCAATGCGGGGTTGCCTAACGCATTCGGTGAGTATGATCTTGAAGCCGATGAGATGGCGAAGCACATCGGGGAATGGGCGCGAGCAGGATTCTTGAACCTTGTTGGTGGCTGTTGTGGAACCACTCCTGAGCACATTAGACAAATGGCAAAAGTGGTCGAAGGTGTGAAACCAAGAGCGTTACCCGATATTCCAGTGGCTTGTCGTCTATCCGGTCTAGAGCCGCTGACGATTACCAAAGAGAGCTTATTCATCAACGTAGGTGAGCGAACTAACGTCACTGGTTCTGCGCGTTTTAAGCGTTTAATCAAAGATGAGCAGTATGATGAGGCGCTGCATGTTGCTCGAGAGCAGGTCGAAAACGGTGCACAAATCATCGATATCAATATGGATGAAGGGATGTTGGATGCGCAAGCTTGCATGGTCCGCTTTCTCAATTTATGCGCTTCTGAGCCGGATATTTCCAAAGTACCAATCATGGTTGATTCTTCTAAGTGGGAGGTAATTGAAGCAGGTCTCAAATGCATTCAAGGCAAAGGGATTGTGAACTCGATTTCCCTCAAGGAGGGGAAAGAGAAGTTTGTTGAACAAGCTAAACTCATTCGCCGCTATGGTGCTGCTGTGATCGTGATGGCGTTTGATGAAGTAGGCCAAGCGGATACCCGTGAGCGAAAACTTGAAATTTGTACCAAAGCTTATCGAATTTTGGTTGATGAGGTTGGTTTCCCTGCTGAAGATATCATTTTTGATCCGAATATTTTCGCGGTTGCGACTGGTATTGATGAGCATAATAATTATGCTGTGGACTTTATCGAAGCCGTGGCTGATATCAAACGTAATTTACCCCATGCGATGATTTCCGGCGGGGTTTCCAACGTCTCTTTCTCTTTTCGCGGTAACAACTATGTGCGTGAAGCGATCCATGCTGTATTCCTTTATCACTGTTTTAAAAACGGCATGGACATGGGCATCGTCAATGCCGGTCAGCTTGAGATTTACGATAACGTGCCTGAGAAACTGCGTGAAGCAGTCGAAGATATCATTCTCAATCGCCGCAGCGATGGCACTGAACGCTTACTGGATATTGCGGCTGAATATGCGAACAAAGGTGTCGGTAAGGAAGAGGATGCCAGTGCGCTTGAATGGCGTTCATGGCCAGTCGCAAAACGTTTAGAGCATGCGTTGGTCAAAGGTATCACCGAGTATATTGTTGAAGATACGGAAGAAGCTCGTCAAAATGCCACTCGCCCATTGGATGTGATCGAAGGGCCTCTCATGGATGGAATGAACGTGGTCGGCGACCTCTTTGGCGAAGGGAAAATGTTCCTGCCGCAAGTAGTGAAATCGGCGCGCGTTATGAAGCAAGCCGTTGCGCATTTAGAGCCCTACATCAACGCGCTTAAGCAAGTAGGTTCTAATAATGGCAAAATCCTTCTTGCCACAGTTAAAGGGGATGTACACGACATCGGCAAAAATATCGTTGGCGTCGTTTTGCAGTGTAATAACTACGAAATCATTGACCTCGGCGTTATGGTGCCATGCGAGCAGATCCTCAAAGTCGCGAAAGAACAGAATGTCGACATCATTGGGTTATCCGGCCTCATCACTCCCTCTTTAGATGAAATGGTGCACGTCGCCAAAGAAATGGAGCGACAAGGGTTTAAATTACCGCTTTTGATTGGCGGAGCAACCACCTCTAAAGCACATACCGCAGTTAAAATTGAGCAAAATTATCACCAGCCAGTTGTGTACGTGAACAATGCTTCGCGCGCAGTAGGCGTTTGTTCTTCGCTTCTTTCTGATGAGTTACGTCCTGCTTTTGTGGAAAAATTAAACATCGACTATGAACGCACGCGTGATCAACATCACCGTAAAACCCCACGTACTAAACCCGTCTCATTAGAAGTGGCAAGGGCAAATAAAGCGGTTATCGATTGGGATAACTATACGCCGCCAGTTCCGGCTAAATTGGGCGTACATGTGTTTGATGATTTTGATGTGGCTACCCTTCGTCGTTACATCGACTGGACACCATTTTTCATGACATGGTCATTGATGGGTAAATATCCGACGATTTTTGAACACGAAGAGGTGGGAGAGGAAGCGCAAAGTTTATTCCATGATGCTAATGCATTGCTTGATAGAGTTGAGCGAGAAGGGCTACTCAAGGCTCGCGGTATTTGCGCTTTATTCCCGGCCGCGAGTGTGGGGGATGATATCGAAGTGTATCGCGATGAATCGCGCACCGAGGTTGCTCATGTTCTGCATCACTTACGCCAACAAACCGAAAAGCCCAAAGGTTATAACTACTGCCTGTCCGATTACATTGCACCAAAAGAGAGTGGTAAACGAGATTGGATCGGTGCATTTGCCGTGACAGGCGGAATTGGTGAGCGAGAATTAGCAGACCAATATAAAGCGCAAGGCGATGACTACAACGCCATCATGATCCAAGCGGTAGCTGATCGTCTTGCTGAGGCTTTTGCGGAATATTTGCATCAGCAAGTTCGTAAAGAAATTTGGGGCTATGCTGCTGACGAAGAGTTGTCGAACGATGATTTGATCCGTGAGAAATATCAAGGTATACGCCCAGCGCCGGGCTATCCTGCGTGTCCTGAGCATACGGAAAAAGGCACCTTGTGGGAGATGTTGCAGGTTGAGCAAACCATCGATATGTCTTTAACCACCAGTTACGCTATGTGGCCGGGTGCTTCGGTGTCGGGTTGGTACTTCTCGCATCCTGACTCTCGTTATTTTGCCATTGCACAAATTCAACAAGATCAGATGCAAGATTACGCACAACGTAAAGGCTGGAATGCGCAAGAAGCGGAAAAATGGCTTGGGCCGAATTTAGATTAAGTAATAAAAAACAGGTTGGCTAAGCCAACCTGTTTTTTATTCAGCGTGTTACTACTCAATGTGGTTTTATCGTTCAAACAAGTCTTGATGAAGTTTCTGAATTGCCGCTTTAGAAACCGACTCGTGTAATAAAAAGCAGAGGTTGTGCGGGCTGGCACCATAGCAAATCATACGCAAATTGAAATCTTCTAAGGTGCTAAAAACTTGTTTTGCATAGCCTTTGCTTTCACTCATGTTATTGCCGATCAGCGCAACTAAACACAGATTATGTTCGACTTCAACTTTACACAGCTCTTCTAATTCTAAGCGCACCGCTTGAGGCAGTTCAGGTGCTCCACCTGAGGTATCGGTTTTATCTAATGTTAATGAGACGCTGATTTCAGAGGTGGTGATCAGATCCACCGAAATTTTGTGTTTGGCTAAAATTTCAAACACCTTCGAAAGAAAGCCGTATGCGTGAAACATGCTAGCGCTGCGTAGCGTAACCATGGTTTGATTGCAGCGTAGGGTCAAGGCTCTAAATAGAGGTGAGCTTTCCACACGTTTACGGATCCAAGTGCCGCCTTTTTCAGGCTCTTTTGAGGAGCCGACAAACACAGGGATATCGTGGCGAAGCGCGGGCAGCAACGTCGATGGATGCAAAATCTTAGCGCCAAAGTTTGCCATCTCCGATGCTTCGCTAAAGCTTATTTCCGCAATCGGAGCGGCTTTAGGCGCAATGCGTGGGTCGGTCGTATAAATCCCCGGCACATCAGTCCAAATTTCTAAGCCAGAAGCTTGTACCGCTTCGGCGATCAAGGCCGCAGAATAATCACTGCCGCCTCGGCCCAATGTGGTTGTATTTCCTTGCTCATCAGCGCCGATGAAACCTTGAGTTACCACTACGTGTTGCAGACAAAGTGGTGTTAACTTCTCTTGGGCTAATTGCTGGATCTGTTCTAATTGCGGTTCTGCCCGACCGTAGTGATCATCAGTACGCAGCACTTCTCGAATATCAAAACGGATCGCATCCATGCCACGTTCACGCAGTAATTGCGTCAGAATGAAGGTCGACATTAACTCGCCACAAGCCACTAAGTGATCGGTCAGTTTTTTACTCGCTTGAAAAGAGGCCGCTTCTGCGACACTGGCCACCATATCTAAAATTGAGTGTACCTCTTTTTCAACTTGTAGCGGGTCGGCAAGTTTATCAATAATCGCATGATGAATATCAGCTAACTGCTTGATAATACTTAAGCGTTGATTGGCATCTTGTACGCCATTGGCTAATTCAACCAATAAATTCGTCACGCCAGAGCAGGCACTGCTCACGACTAATTTGGTCTCTGGATTATTTTCGATCACAGCGGCACAAAGGCTCATTGCTTCAAAGTTAGCAACGCTTGTTCCGCCAAATTTGGCGACATTGAATGCGCTCACGGCATTTCTCCCACGACTTCCTGAAATAAAAATAGTGTTGGTGTACCAACGTCCAATGTTTGAAGAGAGTTTTTCTAGAGCAAATAAAGAGGTGTTTTTATGATTGGTTTACCTCAGAAGCTCTTCATCAGGATTGCTGATGACAGTTGAAGGGATTCAGCCCATTCAACCGATAAACCAAATCCACAACCTTGGTTTATCTCGGCACTGCTCCCCATTAATGTTTTGTATTGGAGTTGAGGCTCCACAAAACATCTGCCTGGGCAGTGCTCCTCTTCTGCTAGATAGCTCATTCATTGAACGTTTTTGAACTGTTAATGTCAATCGCTAATTAAGTCCAAATGTAAAATAAAATTAACCAGAGTGTGACACTGGTTTGACCTCTAGACTTCGGTCGAATTGTTGCATCAGCGGATTTGTTTTACTCTGGGTATTCGCATTTGGCCGCAAGCAAGGAGCAACTATGTCCATTACCAGTTTTAACCCACCCCAGCGAATTTTGATGGGGCCAGGCCCGTCAGATATTTACCCTCAAGTATTACAAGCGCTGAGCAGGCCGACCGTTGGCCACTTAGACCCGCTTTTTATCCAGATGATGGATGAGCTAAAGCAGCTGCTTAAATACGCTTTTCAAACGGAAAATGAGTTTACCATCGCGGTTTCCGCGCCGGGCAGCGCAGGTATGGAGGCGTGCTTTGTCAACCTGATTGAGCCGGGAGATAAGGTCATCGTGTGTCGCAATGGCGTTTTTGGCGAGCGTATGCGCGAGAATGTAGTGCGCTGTGGCGGAGAGGCGGTGCTGGTGGATGATGAATGGGGAGCCCCCGTTTCGCTCGATAAAGTCGAGCAAGCCATACAGGCTAACCCTGATGCTAAAATTCTCGCGTTTGTCCATGCAGAAACGTCAACTGGTGCATTGAGTGATGCGCAAGCATTAGGTTTGCTGGCTAAGCAAAACAACATGCTGAGTATTGTAGATGCGGTGACATCCTTAGGCGGCGTGCCACTTTATGTGGATCAATGGCAGCTCGATGCCGTCTATTCTGGGAGCCAAAAGTGCTTATCGTGCCCTCCGGGTTTATCGCCACTGACTTTTTCAGCGCAAGCGATTGAAAAAATTCAATCTCGCACAACCCCCGTTCAAAGCTGGTTTTTAGATCAAAGCTTAGTGCTTGGTTATTGGAGCGGTGCAGGCAAGCGCAGTTATCACCACACTGCGCCAGTTAACAGTTTGTACGCATTGCATGAAGCCTTGCTGGTGTTGAAAAACGAAGGTCTAGAGCAGGCGTGGGCACGTCATCGTGTGATGCATGACAAATTAAAGCTGGGCCTAGAAAAATTAGGATTTGAATTTGTCGTTGCTGAAGATTGCCGTTTACCGCAATTGAATGCGATCTATATTCCAGAGGGGGTTGATGAGGCTAAAGTGCGCGCGCATTTACTCAATCAATACAACTTGGAGATCGGCGCAGGCCTTGGCACTTTAGCGGGTAAAGCGTGGCGTATTGGTCTAATGGGGTATGGGGCGCGCAGTGAAAACGTGGCCTTATGCTTGCGGGCGTTAGAAGAGTCATTAACAAATTAACAAAGAAACTACATAAGGGAGCATTTGCTCCTTTTTAGTGGTGCTGATGCCGAATGTTGTTCGTCTCAGCATCAATCATAAAATTCATTTTTATTGTTAGCTCTTCCCTAGCGTGAGTGGAATACTCGTGATTGATGTCTTAAGATAAATTCTTCCGTTAATGGTTTAATTACTCCTATGAATATAAGTGGCATTTTGTGTATTTATAATAAATATACGATGCTAAAGTTTGTGGCCTAAATATTAGAACAGGTTTGGATGCTACTTTGTATTGTCATGGTATTGTAAAAAATGAACATTGTTCGATTGTTTTGGTTGACCATTATTTTATCTGCGTTAGGATAACCGCGCTGAGAAAGCATACTTATTATTAACTTTTTAGAGGTGCAATAGAAACCTATGGACTCGTCGAGTAGTCGATTATCCAAGTGTGGTATTTTCTGGTTAGTAGAAAAGCCTACGTTTTGTTGCCAACTTTTCATTTAAAGCCTCGCTTTTGCTAAGTTGGTATTCATACTAACGAAGCTCCTTTTCTTGTTCTCTCCTGTCAATATCACACTCTTTTTATAGAGTATCGTGTTTGTTTAAGTCGATCATATGATTTATTCAATACAGCGTTTCTACTGGCTAGAGCGTGAATGCTTTTGAATTTCTTGCGTGTCATCTGTACACCGCTAGAACTTTCGCAAGTACACGGCTTCTCTATTTGACTGACTTTATCTTCTCCTAACTTGCTTGTTCAAGGCGGGGAATGCTTGAGCTTGATGGTATAAGCTTATTGCAGCTCAGTTACGTGGATTTTCTGCATAATTTGGTTTCTTTGCCTTGATAGTTTCAAGGAGATACAAAGATGGTTATGTACAACACATCATTAGCTATGGGCAACCGGCTACCTGCTGCTCACTCTATTCAAACCGAAATGGATAACAACTTTATTTGTGTAGGCGCATCGCTATCTGTAGAGGCGGTGATTGCGATTCTACGCTCATCGTCCTTAACCGATAAGCGTTTAAACCTTATCTTTATCTCTGGTGATGCAGGTGAATACTTAGGATTTGTTTATTTAAGCAAGGTGGTGGTATCACAGATGAATATCATCATGAAAGATATTATGCACAAAAGCGATATTGCCGTATCGGCCTTAATGGATAAGGTTCAAGCTAGAAAGTTATTATTAGACAGTCATTTGCCTATGATTCCTATCATCGATAGTCGGAATCGAGTGATTGGCGCCTATTCTATATAATAAATATTAACAAACTTTAAAATAAGTCGCTCAACTTCACTAAATGAAATTTTAGTGAGATTGGAACAGTGTGCTTAAAATTTAAGTTATTCATTGAATACATTGATTCTAAAAATAAGCTTTAAAATTATTATGTTTATTTTTAAAGTTAAATATCGGCTGAGATATGATAATGAAATTACAAAAAATAGCGTTAGAACTCGCTGCGATTAATTTTAATCGTGACCCATTAAACTTAAATCAATTAATGGAACAGTATCCCATCGCTGATATTGCTCAAGTCTTCGCTGAGCAGTTGGCTAATCAGACCTTGAGCGAAGAGGATGTCTTTGAGCTGGTGCAATTGATGCCAATCGCTCGTCAAGCGGCGCTATTGGGGTATTTTTCTGAGCCTATCAGAGAAAAAGTGGTGGAGAGAATGCCGCTCGAAGCGCTTGCGAAAGTGCTTCAAGTTATGCCCCATGATGAAAGGGCTGACTTATATGCTCACTTGGATGAGACGCGCCAACCGCCGCTACTTGCTCTACTGGATCAACAAGAGCGGCAAGATGTACAACAACTTGCAGCCTACCCTCAAGGCTCGGTCGGCTCTATCATGACGACAGATTATGCGACGTTAAACGCCGATGATGATGTGCAGCAGGCGATTGCGCGTTTACGTGAAATGGCCAACGAGAGGGAAACCATCTATCAAGCGTATGTGATTGATAAACAGAATCGCTTACTTGGTACACTTTCGCTTAAGGATTTAGTGCTGGCACAACCAACCTCGCTTGTCTCTGACATCATGACCAAAGAGACAGTGTTTGTGCGAGCCGATGAAGATCAAGAGTGTGCAGCGCAAGCCATCAGTAAATACGATTTACTTGCGGTGCCTGTTTTTGATGAGCAATTTCGTTTGGTCGGTATAGTGACTTATGACGATGCGATGGACGTGGCCGAGCAGCAAGCGGATATGGATTTTCATAAAGTCGCTGCGGTTGGTTTTACCGGTAACCTTAAAGAAGCCAGCGTATGGCTAATGTACAAGAAACGTGTGTTTTGGCTGGTGTTGTTAGTCTTTGGTAATCTTTTTTCTGGTGCTGGTATTGCGTACTTTGAGGAGACGATTCAAACCTATGTCGCCTTGGTCTTCTTCTTACCACTATTGATTGATAGCGGCGGTAATGCAGGATCCCAGTCAGCAACGTTAATGGTTCGAGCCTTAGCCACTGGTGAAGTGGTGATGAAAGATTGGCTATCCATGTTGGTGCGAGAGTTAGGGATTGCGGCGTTATTAGGGGCAACAATGGCCATTGCTGTCTCTTTATTGGGTTTTTGGCGAGGCGGCAGTGATATCGCTTTTGTCGTTGCGGTAACGATGCAAATTGTGGTGATTATTGGCTGTATTGTTGGAATGCTCCTTCCGTTCATTCTGAATAAGTTTAAGCTCGATCCTGCGTCAGCCAGTGCTCCGTTGATCACGACCATTGCGGATTCTATCGGGGTGATCATCTATTTCAGCGTTGCTACCATGGTGTTGGATTTTCCACCAGTGACGTAAGCCACTCATCTGGCAGTGAGATCTACTGGTTGGAGTGTGAAATAAGCTCAACGGTTAAAAGCTTTCTCTATTTTTGGGAAAGCTTTTTTAATGAATAAGGCTCATATACTCAATTTAATTGGCAGACGAACGATCAGCCGAACTGGCTGGCGGACTATACTGCACCTCACTGAAATCCATATTGGGGAACAAAAATGCGGCTTCGGAGCGAATTTGCTCGGCGCGGCTTTCGTCACCAATACCTTGGTAAGCCAAGATCAGATTATTGTAAAAAGCAGGACGCGGTTTATGTTTTATGATGGCCAATGACCAGTCGATGTATGGCGTAATCAATTTAGGATCTTGATTATACAGGCCAATGTTGAGGTAAGTGCTGTAGACATCCCAATCAAAACGGTCTTTCCAAACCACAGGGTTCGTCACCTTTTGTAGGATATCCGGGTTCTTGGGTTGAGATTTCTCAAATTGGGTAAGCACGTAATTACTGTGCAGTGCGCTGAGCATATAAAAGCCAGTCAAAATCGGCACTACTAAACTCAATACTCGAAACAGGGATTTACTGATAAGGCCAAAAGGGGCCGAACGGTATTTAGCCACGCGTTGATCAACCCAAAAAAGCAGAATAATGAAGGTTATCCAATGAATGGCAGAATGGTAAAATGGGTATTCGAGTTGGCTGTGCAACACGATAGGGATGAAAAGGGCGAACATCGCAAGCCTGGTCCCTTTCTTGGCCGAATACATCCGCATGAGCACGAAAAGCATGGCCAGTGTGATCCCTAGCACAGGTAACAAACCGCCTTCCACCGCCCAGAATAGTAATTCATTATGAGGATGATCCATCGACGCTAACCCCGGTTGGTAGCTAGGGTTTAATTGGTGTTGCCTTGCAGTATAAAGCAAATATTCAGATTCAAACTTGCCATAGCCATAACCCGTGAAGGGTTTTTCTATGACCATATCGATGGTTTGAGGAAAGGTATAACGGCGAGGGCTCTCTAAATCAGCCTTATTCTCTAGAAAATCGCCCGTGCCTTGGGAATAGACAGCGACAAACCCTAAAGCAATACCCAATAGCGTTGCAGCGCTCCATCCCCAAAACCGTTTAGGCGTCGAAAATTTAAATAGGTAAGGCAGAACAAAAAGCGTGCCGAGTACCGCGCCAATCCAGCCAGTGCGCGAGGCTAATATCACCAGCAACGGTGCAGTGAGCAGTGGAGTGACATAAAGTAGGCTCACTTCGCTAACATGCTGATTGTACTTTTTCGGTTGACGAGCCAGTAAATAGCCGGACATAACTAGCCCTGTCGCGAGAAAGCTCGCCATCACATTCGGTTGCTGAAAAATGCCGTAAGGGCGGTTGATGAGGGTGTTGTAGCCAAAAATATTATCGGGTGAAAGCAAAAAGTATTGGTACAGACCAAATAGAGTTTCAATCAATACCGCGAGTACGATAAACCAGAGTAATCGCTGCTTATGTTTGTTACTAAAACGAAATTGTTGCAGCAATACAAAAAAAAGCAGCCCAGTCCATAGTCCTAACATTCGACTCAACGACGACTCAATTTGAGCATTCGTATAAAACAGCGGAATCGTCATGATGGTACAACTGATGAAAAGACCGATGGTCAGTTTGGAATAGCGTAACCTACGGTTAGATGCGAGTTGATACAGACCTAATGAGAGCGTAAAACTAAGGGTAAGCCAAGTGGTTGGATTAAAAGATAAAGCTAGACCTGAGCCACCAGGGTTGGGCATAAAAAAATGCATTGCCAGTAAATAGAGAATGCCAATCGAAAGCAAAAAGGGTTTGTTTAAGGGGATGGCGGGTGTTTGTGCTTCAAGTTGTGTACCGCTTAGATGCAATGTTGCCATAGGTCTCGCGTTCCAATTAAAAGAAACCAGCAACCACTTGCTGGTTTCTTTACTTTACCGTTTTTTTCTATTTCAACATAGGCTTAAGAAAGCGTGCTGTGTGTGAACCTTCGATCTGCGCCACATCTTCGGGCGTTCCTTGAGCAATAATTTCGCCGCCGCCTTGTCCACCTTCTGGCCCTAAGTCGATCACCCAGTCTGCGGTTTTAATCACATCTAAGTTGTGTTCAATCACCACCACGGTATTGCCGTGGTCGCGTAGGCGATGCAGTACGGTCAAGAGCTGTTGGATATCATGGAAGTGTAAGCCAGTCGTTGGCTCATCCAAAATGTACAAGGTTTTTCCTGTATCGCGTTTTGATAGTTCACGAGCCAGTTTGACGCGTTGAGCTTCGCCCCCTGACAACGTCGTCGCCGCTTGTCCGAGGCGTATGTAGGATAAACCCACGTCAATCAAAGTTTTGAGTTTGCGAGCGATCATCGGTACGGGCTCAAAAAAAGCGTAAGCATCTTCGACGGTCATCTCCAACACTTCATCAATCGCTTTGCCTTTGTAGCGGACTTCCAATGTTTCACGATTATAGCGTTTGCCCTTACACACATCGCATGGCACGTAAACATCGGGTAAAAAGTGCATTTCAACCTTAATCACACCATCACCTTGGCATGCTTCGCAGCGTCCACCGCGAACGTTAAAGCTAAAACGACCCGGTTTATAGCCTCGAGAGCGAGACTCTTGAGTGCCCGAGAATAGCTCACGGATCGGTGTGAAAATGCCTGTATAGGTGGCCGGGTTTGAGCGGGGAGTTCGGCCTATCGGGCTTTGGTCAATGTCGATGACCTTATCAAAATGCTCTAACCCTTTGATTTTTTGATATGGAGCAGGCGTTGCTGTGGTGGCTCCATTTAAGGCCGTATGAGCAATTTTAAAAAAGGTATCATTAATTAAGGTTGATTTACCGGAGCCTGAAACTCCGGTTACGCAGCTAAATAAACCAACAGGAATTGATAAATCAACCGTCTTGAGGTTGTTACCCGACGCGCCGATAAGCTCCACTGTTTTCTTGGGATCTCTTGGGGTACGCACGGTAGGAATCGCAATTTTTTTCGCGCCGCTCAGGTACTGTCCCGTGAGCGAATTAGGGTTGGAAATAATGTCATTCACATTCCCTTCTGCGACGACTTGCCCACCATGCACACCAGCGCCGGGGCCAATATCAATTACATGATCGGCCATACGAATCGCGTCTTCGTCATGCTCTACAACTAATACCGTGTTGCCTAGATCGCGCAAATGTGTGAGCGTTTTTAATAGCCGTTCGTTATCACGCTGGTGGAGCCCAATCGATGGCTCATCTAAGACGTACATTACCCCAACGAGTCCAGCGCCAATTTGGCTCGCTAAGCGAATCCGTTGTGCTTCGCCTCCTGATAGGGTTTCAGCACTCCGAGAAAGGTTGAGATAATTCAACCCAACGTTGACGAGGAAATGCAAACGGTCATTGATCTCTTTCATTACTTTTTCAGCAATTTGTGCTCGTTGGCCTTCTAAATCAAGAGATTGAAAAAATTGCAAGGCATCGGCAATGCTCAGTTCCACCACTTCCGGGAGCGCGGTGTCATTGATAAATACGTTGCGAGCTTCGATGCGTAAACGGGTGCCATTACAACTGGTACAAGGCTTAGTCGAGATGTATTTCACCAAATCTTCACGGACAGAGTTAGATTCTGTATCGCGATAACGCCGTTCAAGTGTATTGAGAATGCCTTCAAACGGATGGCGTTTAACCCGAATATCACCACGGTCATTAATGTAGTTAAACTCAATCTCAGTTTTCCCCGAGCCTTTCAAGATGATTTCCTGAACCTTTTTAGGCAGTTTGTTAAATGGGGTGTGTAAATCAAAATCATAATGCGCAGCGAGTGACGTGAGCATCTGGAAGTAGTAGTAATTTTTCTGATCCCAGCCACGAATCGCTCCTTGCGCGAGGCTGAGTTGGCTATCTTGGATAACGCGTTCAGGGTCAAAATATTGTTGTACGCCTAAACCATCACAGGTGTGGCATGCGCCCGCTGGGTTATTAAATGAAAACAGCCGAGGCTCTAACTCCTGCATACTGTAGCCACAGTGTGGACAAGCAAAATTGGCTGAGAATACAATCTGTTCGCCTTCACCATCCATGTCAGTAACCACAGCAATACCGCCAGACAATTCGAGCGCTGTCTCAAAGGATTCGGCTAGGCGCTGCTGTAGGTCAGGACGAACTTTAAAGCGATCAACCACCACTTCAATGGTGTGCTTTTTGTGTAGTTCAAGGGTTGGTGGATCAGTCAGATCGCACGTTTCACCATCAATTCGGGCACGGATAAAACCTTGCGCGGCCAAGTTTTCCAGCGTTTTAACGTGTTCACCTTTGCGCTCTTTTACAATCGGAGCTAGCAGCATCAGCTTTGAACCTTCAGCTAACTCCAATACCTTATCAACCATTTGGCTGATGGTTTGAGCGCGAAGTGGAACTTTGTGCTCAGGGCAGCGCGGCTCACCGACTCGCGCATAAAGCAGACGCAAGTAGTCATAAACTTCGGTAATGGTGCCAACCGTAGAACGAGGGTTATGCGAGGTTGATTTTTGTTCAATAGAGATAGCCGGTGAAAGACCTTCAATATGGTCAACATCCGGTTTTTCCATCAAAGATAAAAATTGGCGTGCATAGGCAGACAGCGATTCAACATAGCGGCGTTGGCCCTCTGCGTAGAGTGTATCAAAGGCGAGAGACGACTTCCCCGAGCCTGATAGCCCTGTAATCACCGTTAATTTATCGCGTGGAATGGTCAGGTTGATATTTTTCAGATTGTGGGTTCGAGCGCCCCTAACTTCAATTTTGTCCATCATCTAGGCTCTATGTAACACAAGTTAAGCAAGTATTGCATAGTGTGAGTTTTGTGCAAATAGGTACTGGATAAAAAAACAGTAAATAAAAACCACGGGACTTGCCGTGGTTTTTATTGGGGAGGCGCTAGGTTACTAACGCATTCGGTTACTTAAGCTTTATGAGTCGAATGTTTATCCAACGCGACTTTTTGTTCGTTCTTTTTGTACATGTTTTCAAAGCAGTAGTTAGTGGCTTCGATATAGCCTTCTACGCTACCACAGTCAAAGCGTTGGCCTTTGAATTTATACGCCAATACACAGCCTGATTGCGCTTGTTTGAGTAGCGCGTCGGTAATTTGAATTTCGCCACCTTTACCCGGCTCTGTTTGCTCAATCAGATCAAAAATATCTGGGGTTAAAATGTAGCGACCAATGATGGCTAAATTGCTTGGTGCGGTGCCTGGTTCTGGTTTTTCAACCATGTCATCAACTCGGAACAGATCGTCTTTGATCATTTCACCGGAAATAACACCGTATTTATGTGTTTCATTTTCAGGCACTTCTTGAACGGCAACAATTGAGCAGCGGAACTGTTTATACAGAGCGACCATTTGTGCCAAAACCCCTTTTTCTTGATTGACACATAAGTCATCGGCCAGCACCACCGCAAAAGGTTCATCGCCGACTAACTCTCGACCCGTTAAAATCGCATGGCCTAAACCTTTCATTTCACGTTGACGAATGTAGGTGAAGTTGGCGGTATCAATGATTTCACGAATATCAACCAGTAGCTCTTCTTTGTTGGTGCCACTAATTTGATGCTCTAGCTCATAGTTTTTATCGAAGTGATCCATGATCGAGTGTTTTCCACGCCCAGTCACAATACACATCCCGGTCATTCCAGCTTGAATCGCCTCTTCAACACCATATTCGATCAAGGGTTTATTGACGACTGGCATCATCTCTTTAGGCATTGATTTGGTCGCTGGAAGAAAACGTGTACCGTAGCCAGCGGCTGGGAATAGGCATTTTTTGATCATGCTATAACCTTATTTTTATTTGAATTGTTAATTGATGGCGCAACCTTATCATGCTTTATGAAACGCTATCACCACTAAAGCGGTGAACTCAGTTAAATTCTGCGTGAAAGCACATAATTAAGACAGAATATTTTGATTGGCCCACGCAATCGCTTGGACCCTATTTTTGACCGATAGCTTTTTGAATATTTGGTAAAGATGTGATTTGACCGTGAATTCACTGATGAATAAATCTTCCGACATTTGGTTATTCGATGCGCCAGTTTGTAAGCAGCGAAGGATCTGTATTTCGCGGGCGGTTAAGTCTGTAATCACTTGAGCAGTATGGGACTCAAACGCGTAGCGATAGTAGTGCAGTAACTGACTTACAGCGTGTCTGGGTAGCCAATTTTGTCCATTAATGATTTCGCCAAGCCCGAATGCAATTTTATCTAAGGTGTCATTTTTATAAAATAGCCCTTTTAAATGGCCAAAGGTTAATAAGTCATTAGTGGTTAATCTTTGCAACACATTGATGAGGATCGTTTCATGATGCTGACTGTTTAATGGGCAGTTTCCCAAGCGTCGTTGCAACTGCGCATAATCGGCATGGTCAATCATCAATATTTTGTGTTTATCTGAGCAATACGTTTGGCGCAGGGTTTCGGGCTCAATTTTAGGAATGGGCAGCCCAAGCCGATCGGTTAAATGGTCAATATAAGGGTGTTCTTGCTCTTTATCTAAACAGAGAAAGTAAATGGTGCGGGTATAGTTTGCTTTTCTCATGGTCACTTCCTTTTGACGAGAATGTTAGACAACTGTCTAGAAAATGACGGAAATTAGGTTATAAAGCCAACGAGATAAATAAAATTGCGCTTAGTTTCATATAGTAAGGTAACTGAGTGTTTTGTCATCCTTAAATTAGAGGTAGTGGTTCTAAAAAATAGGAAATTGAGCAAGATTGTGAGATGAATTTTGACAACTATTTCTGTGAAGATTTGTGCCTCGCATAAAGCGTGGTATCCTAGTCAGCTATTTAAAGAACACTCATGATGGAAGACGGAGCAAAACATGGCAAGCCGTGGAGTAAATAAAGTTATTTTAGTGGGTAACCTAGGTAACGACCCAGAAATTCGTTATATGCCTGGTGGCGCTGCTGTGGCAAATATCACCATTGCAACGTCAGATTCATGGCGTGATAAAGCAACTGGCGAGCAACGCGAAAAAACCGAATGGCACCGTGTTGCGCTGTTTGGCAAATTAGCCGAAGTTGCTGGTGAATACTTACGTAAAGGTTCACAAGTGTACATTGAAGGCCAGCTACAAACTCGTAAGTGGCAAGATCAAAGCGGACAAGATCGTTATACCACCGAAGTTGTCGTACAAGGTTTTAATGGTGTGATGCAAATGTTGGGTGGCCGTGCTCAAGGTGGTGCTCCAGCGCAAGGTGGAATGCCACAACAACAGCAACAAGGTGGCGGATGGGGGCAGCCTCAGCAGCCTGCGATGCAAAAGCAACCACAGCAGCAGTCAGCTCCTCAACAGGCTCAACCTCAGTATAATGAACCACCAATGGATTTTGATGACGACATCCCATTCTAAACGTTCGAATGTCGAAAAAAGCCGCGAAAACCGCGGCTTTTTTATATAGTTATCACTATTAGCATTTTCTTATTTGTCAGCACAGCTTAGTGATCGACAAAGTTTACGTTGAAAAGGAATTCAGCATTCATGCGGTATACACCAACACTGAAACTGAGTACTCGGTTAGTAGCTTTTGTTACGCTCATCGTAACCAGTGCAATGTTCATTTTGTTTATTGGTGGAACTTTGTCTTTTCAACGGCTTGGACAAGAATATCTCAATCACTACCTAGCAGGAATTGTGGAGGTGGTCGATAAAGAAATAGAAGATCCTGATGCCGCTTATTCATTGCAACGTTGGATGCCCAAAATGTTGCAAGCCAGTAGCATTGTTGAAATGCAGCTCTCTTCACCAGCTGGCGTTATTTACCGTTTTAAAGATACCTCGTCCAAAGTCGACCCTGCCCGTTTGTACCATATTGATATTATCCTTGAACGTAATCCAGGCTATAGCATCAGCTTTAAAGCAGTTCCGCCCTATCTCAGTTATAGCTACTCATTGGGTGCCATGTGGTCTATTACGTTGGCAGTTGGTCTCATCGTGTTTTGCTTGATTCGTGGAGTAAAGTGGCTTAAAGAGCAATTGCTGGGATCTGAATTGTTGGAGGAGCGAGGGCGAATGATTCTCGCCGGCCGTGTGGAGCAGTACGCCAAAGGTGATCACCGCGAGTGGCCCTATACGGCGAGTGAGGCGCTTGATGTCCTGATTGATGAGCTGCAAGATGCTCGTCAAGAGCGTAGCCGCTTTGATACTTTTATCCGGACCCAAACCTTCTTAGATAAGTTGACGGGTACGGCCAACCGTGTCCTTTTTGATAGCAAATTGGAATCAGCCTTGTTAGAGAATGGCGCGCGTGGTGGCGTTTTGTTAGTGCGTATCGATGATTGGGATTCTCTGTGCGAAGAAAATGATAAAAAAGCAGCGGATGATCTCGTTGTGGAAGTCGGGGAGAACATCTCTAACGTCATACAGCGTTACCCGGATGTGATTTTATCTCGCTATTACGATACCGATTTTGCCATTTTTGTGCCGCACCAAGGGGTAAAAGAGGTCGCTTCTATTGCTACACAATGTTTGAAGCTTTTAGCGCGCATATCGCCTCCAGAGCCGCTCGATAAAGAAAACTGGTGCCATATAGGTATCAGTATGTACAGCGAAGGCGAGCGGCGTGGTCGAGTGTTGGATGAGGCAGAAACGGCCTTAAAAAGTGCTCAGTTACAGCGAGTGAATACGTGGAGCCGCTTTAAAAAGAGTACTTTTTTCCAAGAGGAACGGGGCAGTGTGCGTTGGCGAACTTTGTTTGATCAGGTGCTGACGCCTGAGAAAATAATTTTATTCCGTCAACCTTGCTATTTGCTTGAAAAGACGAATGATTTAGTATGGCTGCACGATGAGTTGTTTGCGCGTATTGATGATCCAGAACAAGGTGTTATAAAAGCCTCTCGCTTTCATTCTGCTTTAGAAACTGTAGGTTATGAAATGGTGATGGATCGAGCCGTATTGCTGCAGGTGGTTCGTTTACTCAAACGCTCTGAAGTTAAGGTTAATGTGTCAGTGAACTTGCATGTGATTCCATTCGCCGATAAGCAGTATTTTAAGTGGTTTCGACATGAATTGCTGCAACTGACCTCGAGTAGCCGATCGCAGCTCTCCTTTGAGTTTCCTGAAGGCCGATTAGTACAGCATCTCGATTATATGCGCCCCGTTATTAAGATGATCTCCGGTCTCGGTGCTAAGGTAGTAGTAGGGCAGGCTGGCAGAACGATTGTCAGCACTCACTACATAAAAGATCTTAAGATTGATTTCCTTAAGTTACACCGCAGTTTGATGAAGAAAATAGATCAACGGCATGAAAATCAGCTGTTTGTTCGTAGCATGATCGGTGCTTGTGGCGGTACTCAGACTCAAGTTATTGCGGTCGGTGTCGAAACAGAACAAGAGTGGCAAACGCTAAAAAACCTAGGCATTCATGGTGGGCAAGGCCGACTGTTTGAAGAAGAACAGCCTTTGTTACCTGAGAAAATAATTAGCCCTAGCGTGACCTTAGGGCGAAGAAATCGTTGGCGTAAAAAATAAAAGCGAACCTATATGAATCTTCAGTCACTGATTGATAAATTAAAACCATCTAAAGCGACGTTGCGGCAATTGTTCGTTGTCGTAAGACCTGATGCTCTCTATTTCTCGGCTTTGGATGATGCGACTTTGCCGACAGAGATCCCGCTTGATGGTGCAACGTGGCAACAGGTACTCTTTCACGCACTCAAACCGCTCAACATCAAGGGTACGGTAATTAACCTTGTCCTCCACGCTCATTTTTATCAAACTTATCAAATAGAAAAACCGCAGTTACCCAAAGAAGAGTGGTCAGTCGCCCTGCCATTTTTATTGAAAGATCTGGTGACAGAGAAAGTCACTGATATCATCGCTGATGCTTTTCCGTTACTCGCAGATAATAAAATTCAAGCCTACGTGGTCTCAAAACGCACGGTATTGGAAGTGGCGTCGCAACTGAGTACGATGGGTTTAGAGTTAGGCAAAGTCATCCCCGAAGATGAAGTGTGGGCGAGAAGTGCCGGTGATCTTGAGCATTTTCTACTGCTACAGCGCAGTAAAAATAGCAGTTTTAAGTTTGACGCATTTGTGGACCGAAAATGCTGTTTTCAACGCACAATGAGAGGGGTTGTGCCACCGATTACAGGTGTTGCTAGCTCGGCTCTGCAATTGGATGGCTTAGCGTTAGAACTGCAACGTTCGATCGATTACCTTTCCTCGCAGCTTAAAGGGGCCTCATTACATCAGCTAAAAGTGCTGTGTGATGAAGAAGTGCAGCAAGAGTTGGTCGATGCATTAAATGAACGCCTAAATGTCAAAGTGTCCCTGCTTGATGAGCGGCTACCGAGTTCGGCGCATCTGCTGGTGGAGCAAGTGACTCGCATTGACGATTCAATGCTCAACTTATACCCGGCGCATCTGAAGCCGAAGAAAGAGTATTTTTCACTGTCCATGGTCTGCGCGATTTGGGGCATTGTCGCTTTAGTGATGCTATTGGCCTATGCCAGTTATCAATGGCAAAATAGTCAATTGGAACAGCAGCTACAAGCCAAACAAGTGCAAAATCAAGTCCTTGCTGCTGAATTAGAAACGACCAAACAGAAAGTTGATAAGCATAAGCCATCGGTTGAAAAAATGGCGGCGATTGAGCGTTTGAAGCAGCAAATTAAGGGCAAACAAGCCACATTGGATTCGATTAATGAGTTTGACCAATCACAACAGGTCGGTTACTCAGGAGTCATGCGTTCGCTCGCCACACTCAGCCGTGATGATATTTCATTAACGACCATTACCATTCATCATGAGCAGCTCGATTTGCAAGGCTTGGCTAGAGAGGCGAAAGATATTCCAAACTGGTTAAGTCAGTTTAAAAGCGAACTGAACCTAGTGGGACGTAGTTTTGAAAAGTTAAAAATTGCGCGCAATGAGCAAGGCATTCTCATCTTTGAGCTTAAAACTAAAGCGGAGGATAGCCAATGAATTGGCAGAGCATCAGCAACAAATTTTTAGCCATCAGTTCGCGTGAAAAAATGTTGATCGCCTTATGTGGTTTAGTGGTGATTACACTGCTCTTGTTTAGCTTGTTGCTCGAGCCTGCGATGAAATCGGTGGCGGCTAATCGGTTACAGCTTCAGTCTGTTGAGCAGATGAACCAGCGAATGCAAGGTGAAATTCTGTTATTGACTGCTAAGCTTAATAAAGATCCTAATCAAGAGATCAATCTAGAATTCAAACAGTTAATGACGCAGAGCCAAACTCTCTCGCTTGAGCTGGCAGCATTGGTTGATTCACTGATTACACCCGCGAAGATGGCGCAATTGCTTGAAAGTGTTTTGGCAACCAGCCCAGAGTTGACGTTGGTCTCCATGGAGTCATTGGCAGCAGAGCCGATTGCAAATAACAACCAATCATCTGAATATTCAGGCTATTATGTTCATCCTGTGAGATTGGAGTTCACCGGTAATTACTTCGCGATATTGAATTATTTGACCAATTTAGAAAGTTTACCGATGAAGTATTATTGGCGTCATTTCCAATACAAGGTAGAAAATTACCCCCAAGCCAGAGTCATTATGGAAGTGTACACATTAGGCATTAGACAGGAGTTTATTGGTGGTTAGATCCGTTTTTTCACTGCTGTTGATGTGTGTTGTATGCAGTAGTTGGGCAGCGCAAGATCCTACCGCGCCATTAGGTTGGGCGAGTGAGAGCGCATCACCTGTCAATAAGATAGAGAGTTACCCGCTACCTAGGTTGCAAAGTATTGTATGCCAACAAACCATACCTTGTGTGGCAGTGCTTAACGATCAAGTGGTTGGCATCGGAGAGTCGCTATTTGGCTACACAGTAGAAGCCATTGAGCCACAGCAAGTGACCCTTTCTCGCAGAGGAAAGACGTGGGATTTAGGCCTCTTTTCTCTGGACATCAAGCAGTAAGGTATAGAAATCGTATGCGTAAAATCGTATTAGGCGTAGTCATCGTATCCTTAATGGGCTGTTCCATGGGACATCGCGATCCAGTTGAGATGAAACAGTCTTTGAATCAGGCGATTAATGAAGCCAACAGCCGAAATCTAGCCGTTCTACCGGCCTCCGTAGAAGCTGACTTGATGCCTGACATTGAGGGAATCACAGCGCGCAGTCAAGAAACGGTTAAACGCTTTCGTATCCAAGCTGATAATGTGGATGCAAGGGTATTTTTTGCCAGTTTAGTGAAAGGAACTGAGTTTAGTGCCGCCATCCACCCTGAAGTTACTGGAAGTGTAACGGTAAATCTAACCGACGTGACTTTGGATGATGTATTGGCCGTCGTTCGTGACATGTATGGCTATGAAATTATTAAAAAGGGTAAAGTGATTCAGGTTTACCCGTCAGGCCTGCGTACGGTGACTATCCCGGTCGATTATTTACAACTTAAACGTACGGGCCGTTCTTTAACTTCCATCACCACCGGTACGATCACTAATACGGATACCGGTTCTAGTTCCTCGAGTAGTTCTAGCTCAAATTCCAGTTCTAATTCCAATTCGAGTAACTCATCCAGTAATTCGAAAGGTGGAACGGAAATTGAAACCACCAGTGAAAGCGATTTCTGGCCGCAGCTTGAAAAAGCAGTTGCACAGCTGATTGGCTCGGGCAAAGGTCAAGGCGTTGTTGTCACGCCACAAGCGAGCGTAATCACTGTTCGAGCCTACCCAGATGAAATACGTGAAGTGCGAGAGTTTTTAGGCATTTCTCAGCAACGTCTGCAGCGACAAGTGATCCTTGAAGCAAAAATTTTAGAAGTCACCTTGAGCGATGGTTACCAGCAAGGGATCAATTGGTCAAATATGTCCTTTGGCAATGGTGATGTTGTGATTAATAAGGTCGGTAGTGCGGCCTCGTTACTGCCGGGGATGGATGCGATTGGCACTCTGCTGCAAGGCCAAACCAATGTCACCATTTCAGATGGCAGTTTTAAAGCAGTGCTTAACTTCATGGGAACTCAAGGGGATTTGAATGTCCTATCCAGTCCAAGAGTCACCGCTGCTAATAACCAAAAAGCGGTGATCAAAGTCGGCACCGATGAATACTATGTCACTGACGTAACGGGTGTGGTTGGTAATGGCGATAACTCCAATGTTGCACCAGATATCCAACTAACGCCTTTTTTCTCGGGTATCTCGCTTGACGTGACGCCACAAATTGATGACCAAGGCAATGTGCTATTGCACGTGCACCCCGCTGTGATTGAAGTCGACGAGCAGACGAAACAAATTGAATATGCAGGCAACCAAATTGTGTTGCCATTAGCGCGCAGTACGATCCGCGAATCAGACTCGGTAATCCGTGCACAAGATGGTGACGTGGTGGTGATTGGTGGATTAATGAAATCCAACACCTCCAATCAAGTATCTAAAGTCCCTTTTTTGGGGGATTTACCCGGTTTAGGATATCTGTTTCGTAACACCTCTGAGCTGACTGAGAAAACCGAATTGGTGATTTTGCTTAAACCAACGGTTGTGGGTGTTAATACGTGGCAAAAAGAGCTCGAACGCTCGCGTGAACTACTACAGGAGTGGTTCCCAGACGAAGAATAAACATCATGTATCTTGAGCACTTTGGTTTTGAGCAACTGCCTTTTCATCTCACGCCTAATACATCACTGTTTTTAGGCTTAGCGCCACATTACGAGGCGATTCAGACAGTGAGTGCTGCCATTGATTTAGGCGAAGGGGTGATCAAGATAACCGGAGAAGTCGGAACCGGAAAAACCATGGTGTGTCGTATGTTGATCAATTATTTACATGATCATATTGCACTGATTTATTTACCCAACCCAGCGCTTAATGGTCGAGAACTTCGCCAAGCTGTCGCCAGCGAACTAGGCCTTAGTAAGCAAGATGATGCGGATGTTGTTGATCGTATTCAGCAACAATTGATTGTGCTAAAGCAGCAGGGGAAACGAGTAGTCGCGATTGTTGATGAAGCACAAGCGTTACCAGACGATGCATTAGAAGTGCTGCGTTTATTCGGCAATTTAGAAACAGAATACACAAAGTTGTTGCAACTGGTGTTGATTGGCCAACCAGAGCTCGATGAGCGTTTAGCGCAGCACCATCTGCGCCAATTTCGCCAACGAATTACTTTTAGCGCTTATCTGCGGCCGCTCTCTTTAGATGAAACAGTCGCTTATATCGAGAGCCGCTTGAGCAAAGCCGGAGGTGATGCGCAACTGTTTAATCTTGAACAGAAAAAAGCGTTGTGGCGAGCCAGTTATGGCACCCCTCGTTTGATTAACCAAGTATGTCACAAAGCTCTGTTGCTGGCTTTTACGCAAAACGACAGCACGATTCGCAATCAGCACCTATTTACAGCGATTCACGATACGTTTGATACCTGTAAGCCTAAGTTTAAACGCCCTTTTATGTGGGGATGGAGTCAATCATGAGTGCGATGAACGATGCACTATCAAAACTGGCACAAGCGCAACGCCAATCGGTGGTGAACTTGCAACCAGCGCAAGTTGCGAAAGTAAAACGCAGCCGCGCTTGGTTGTGGATGGTAGCCGGGTTTGCTGCTAGCTTAGCGGTCGGTGGATGGGCGGTGTCACAGCAGCAAGCTATGGTTGACCAAGCTGCGGTTGACCAAACTATGGTCAGTCAAACTATGGTCAGCCAAACCGTGGTCAGTCAGACACTGGCCAATCAAGCGATAGTGAATGAACCTAAGAGCCTGTTGTTAGAGGTTGATGAGCGAAGCTCTTCGCCTGCGCTTGTTTCCCCGACCACCAAAATTGTTCCGGTTCACCGTCCCGTTTACCAAACTGCCGTTGTTGCAGTAGACAAAAAAACGTCAAATTCAGCAATGCCCACAGTGACGGTTAAACAGGATTCGGCCTTAGCCAATCAACAGCCGTTGCATTCTAACCGTGCGGTCGCGCTCGGTGCTGAAAGTGGCCAAGAAATCTCAAGTGTTTTGATTGAACAAGTGGATTTGACGCCAGAGCAACTGGCGGTAAAAGCAATGAGCCGCGCTGATAAAGCTGTGGACAGCAATGAGCTCAAAGAGGCACTGGATGCGTACAGTGAAGTGCTACGCTTTACCCCAGAAAATGAACTCGCCCGTCAAAAATTATCCGCGCTCTATTACGGCAAAGGTGATGCGCGCAAAGCTTTTGAAATTTTACAAAGCGGTATAAAGCTCAATCATAACGGAGAAAGTTTGCGGATCGCGTTAGCTAAATTGCTGATTAAAGAGAAGCAGAGTGAAGCGGCGTTAACCCCGTTAGTTCATTTACCTGACAATGCTTCGATCGATTATCTCTCGCTAAGGGCAGCCTTGGCACAAAAAGCCAAGCAAGATTCACTCGCATTAGAAAGCTATCAACGCTTAGTCAAGCTTGATGCTGAGAACGCACGCTGGTGGTTAGGGCTTGCGATAGCACAAGAGCGCACGATGGATTTTCAGGCGGCCAAATATACCTACCAACAAGCGCTTGCGAAAGTTGGCCTCTCGAGTCAGTCGCAACTATTTATTCGTGATCGCCTAGTCGTACTAAGCAGTTTAGAGGAGAGTGCGAGTGCAAATTAAGCTACGAAAACGCTTAGGTGATCTGCTGGTTGAAGAAGGGATCATCACTGAAAATCAAGTTGAACAAGCGCTCGCTGCGCAAAAACGCAGTGGACGTAAACTGGGTGACACGCTGATCGAACTCGGCTTTTTGTCAGAGCAGCAGATGCTTAGCTTCTTATCGCAGCAACTTTCGCTGCCGCTGATCGATCTCAGCCGAGCCAATGTCGATATTGATGCAGTGCAGATCCTCCCGGAGGTACATGCACGCCGTTTACGCGCCTTAATCATTGGTAAAAATGGCGACACGCTGCGCATCGCAATGAGTGATCCGGCGGATCTGTTTGCTCAAGAATCTCTGCTCACTCAATTACCCCAATACAGTTTTGAATTTGTTATTGCTCCAGAAAAACAATTGGTTGAAGGGTTTGATCGTTACTATCGCCGCACCAAAGAGATTGCGTCCTTTGCCGAGCAGCTACAACTGGAACACCAAGGCAATACCGCCTTTGATTTCGATATCGGTGATGATGACAGCGATGAAGTGACCGTTGTTAAGCTCATCAACTCTCTATTTGAAGATGCGATTCAGGTCGGGGCGTCTGATATTCATATCGAACCTGATGCTAACGTATTGCGTTTACGCCAGCGGATTGATGGGGTATTACACGAAACCCTACTCAATGAAACCAACATCGCTTCGGCTTTAGTGCTGCGTTTAAAATTGATGGCCAATCTTGATATCTCAGAAAAACGCCTCCCACAAGATGGCCGTTTTAATATCCGAGCCAAAGGTCAATCGGTCGATATTCGTATGTCGACCATGCCAGTACAATACGGTGAATCGGTGGTGATGCGTTTGCTCAACCAATCATCCGGAGTTCGTAAACTGGAAGAGTCAGGTATTCCTGATGGTATTTTACAGCGTTTACGTCATCAACTTAAACGTCCACACGGCATGATCTTAGTGACCGGCCCAACCGGCTCCGGGAAAACGACGACGCTATACGGCGCGTTATCAGAGCTCAATGTTCCCGGTAAAAAAATCATTACCGCAGAAGATCCGGTTGAGTACCGATTGCCACGCATCAGCCAAGTGCAGATCAACCCTAAAATTGACCTTGATTTCTCAACGGTGCTGAGAACCTTTTTGCGTCAAGACCCGGACATTATTCTAGTCGGGGAGATGCGCGATCAAGAAACGGTTGAAATTGGTTTGCGCGCGGCTTTAACCGGCCACTTAGTGTTGAGCACCTTACACACCAATGATGCGGTTGATAGCGCCTTGCGCATGATGGACATGGGCGCGCCGGGTTATTTAGTGGCCAGCGCCGTGCGGGCGGTGGTTGCCCAACGTTTAGTGCGTAAAGTTTGCCCCGATTGTAAAGCGGTTGATGAGGTTGATGAAGCCCGTAAACAGTGGCTGACGGTGCGTTTCCCAAATCAAGTTGAAGCGGCTTTTACGCGTGGGCGTGGGTGCCAGAACTGCAATTTGACGGGGTACCGTGGGCGAATTGGGGTTTTTGAAATGCTCGAACTTGAACATGAAATGATGGATGCGCTACGCGCCAACGATGCGGTTAGTTTTGCGCAAGCCGCTCGTCAGTCGAAGCAGTACAAACCGCTGCTAGCTTCGGCGATGGAGTTGGCGCTACAAGGGGTTGTCAGTTTAGATGAAGTGATGAGCTTAGGTGAAGGTGATTCATCCGGCATCATTCAAGCCATCTATCTATAGTTAAGGTTACTCATGCCAACGTATCGTTATCAGGGTCGAAATTTAGATGGTAGCAAAACCTCTGGACATGTTGATGCGCCGACGGAAGAGCTCGCGGCGGAAGCGCTATTTAACAAAGGCGTCATTCCGACCTTAATTTCGTCAGACCAAGGGGCTGATTTTTCGATTGATTGGAAATCGCTGTTTACCCCAAGTGTGCCACTTGAGGTGTTGGTGATCTTCTGTCGTCAGCTTTACAGCTTGACCAAGGCGGGTGTGCCGCTGCTGCGCTCGATGAAAGGACTTATCCAAAATTGTGCCAATAAACAGCTTAAAGAAGCATTGGAAGCGGTTAGTAATGAGCTAACCAACGGGCGCAGTTTATCGAGCTCAATGCAGATGTACCCGAAAGTCTTTAGCCCGTTGTTTGTGTCGATGATCCACGTCGGTGAGAACACAGGGCGGCTTGATGAAGCCTTGCTGCAATTGTCTCATTACTACGAGCAAGAAGTCGAAACTCGTAAACGGATTAAAACGGCGATGCGTTATCCGAGTTTTGTCATCAGCTTTATTTTGGTCGCGATGTTCATTCTCAACGTTAAAGTGATCCCACAATTTACTAGCATGTTTAGCCGTTTCGGGGTTGATTTACCGCTGCCAACTCGCATTTTAATTGGTATGTCAGATTTCTTTGTCAACTACTGGCCGATGATGATAGGCGTATTGCTTGGGTGTTTATTTGCTTTCAGAGCTTGGTTGAGCACAGCCGCAGGGCGCCAAAAGTGGGATAAGTTTCGTTTAAGAATGCCCATTGTCGGCGGCATAGTGAACCGAGCGCAATTGGCGCGTTTTTCTCGAACTTTTGCCTTGATGCTGAAAGCAGGGGTGCCGTTAAACCAATCGATAGCATTATCTGCCGAAGCGCTGGATAACAAATTTCTAGAGTCTCGCCTGTTAGAAATGAAAGCTGCCATTGAAGCGGGAACAAGCGTATCCACCACCGCGGTAAACGCCAATATTTTTACGCCATTAGTTATTCAGATGATTTCGGTGGGTGAAGAGACAGGGCGCATTGATGAGTTGCTACTTGAAGTCGCGGACTTCTACGATAGAGAGGTGGATTACGATCTCAAAACCCTCACCGCGCGTATAGAGCCGATTTTATTGGTGATTGTTGCCGCTATGGTGTTGGTGCTGGCACTTGGCATCTTTTTGCCAATGTGGGGAATGCTCGACGCGATCAAAGGATAAAGGTTGTCAGATGAAAACGGCGATAGAGCGTTCTCAGTTCGTAATTTGGGGGTTGATTGTCTTTGTTCTTTTGATGGCTTTGCTATCAGCATGGCAGTCGATAGAAAAAGAAGCCAATCAAACCGCATTAGCGATGGCGAGCAGTAAAATCGTAGAAAGTGCCAATTTTTATAAGCAAGATTGGTTATTAAAGGGGCGGCCCTCAACTTTAATCGCGAATGGTCGATTACTCAATATGAGTGCAACGGGCTGGGTATTACCATTGGCTGAGAATGAATCAAGTATAGATTGTCGTTATTGGTTAAGCCTGCTATACCCAGATGAACAACTGCTTGAAAGCAAAGTGATTTCAATTGAGTCGGCACATCAAGCAAATCAGTATCAATGCCGCTATGTTTACAGTCAAAAACAGGTGATAACCATTGAACTTTTAAGGGATAAGTTTACAGTAAGCGTCGATTTTTCAGCATGAGTTTTCGACATAAGCAGTGAAATGGGCACTCGCCCCGTAGCGATGCGAGAACAAGTGCGTATAATACACGGTAATAACAAAGAGATAGGTAGAGCATGGATAACAAACAAACGGGCTTTTCCTTAGTTGAATTAGTCGTAGTGATTGTGGTTGTCGGCTTATTAGCCGTTGCAGCGCTACCCCGCTTTTTAGATGTCACTGATGAAGCGAAAAAAGCCAGCATCGAAGGGGTTGCCGGTGGTTTTGCTACTGGTGTTCTATCGGCGCGTGCTCAGTGGGAAGCTCAGGCAAGAACCTCTGTGACTTTGGGCTCGGAAAAACAAAACACCGTCAACTATGATGGTGTCAATTTCTGGCTGACTCGCTCTACAGATAGCAGCGGGGCCGCAACAGGTTTTAGGGACGGTTATCCGTTGGCGCTCAATACCGATAATACCAGTTATCCAGCGGCGATTACGGATCAGTCATGTATTGATTTAATGGATAATTTGCTGCAAAACCCACCAAAAGTTGACACAGTCGCTAATGCAGCCAATAACGCTAATGTAAAATATTCAGCACAAGCCGATGACGGTCAAGCCACTTGTACTTATGTGCAAAAAGAGGGCGGAACCGCACACCAGTTTGTGTATGAGATAAAAACTGGTCGTGTGACCGTCACTTTGCAGTAAGTCTGCGCATTGATTAAAACATAGAGAGAAAGTAACTATGAAAAGACAAAACGGTTTCACCCTAATCGAACTTGTGGTTGTGATTGTCATTCTCGGCATTCTCGCCGTCACCGCAGCACCACGTTTTTTGAATTTTCAGGGAGATGCACGTAAAGCTTCCTTGCAGGGTTTAAAAGGTGCAATTGATGGGGCCGCGGGTATTGTTTATGGTAAAGCAGCATTGGCAGGTCTGGAAAAATCGGCTTCGGGAGCTGTAGATAATGTTCAGATTATTTATGGTTATCCCAAAGCTAGCAGTGATGGAATTGGTAATGCAGTAGTTGGTCTTAATTCAGACTGGAACGTAGCTACCAGTGGGGCCACTTCAATTACATATGGTTTTAAATCAAACACAAGTACAACATGTGCTGTTACTTATAATCAAGCTACTAGCAGTGCGGTGTATTCTACAGCAGTGACTGATACTGGCTGCTAATACTAAAGGCCAGCGTTGCTGGCCTTTACTTTATCTATAACGAGAGTTATTTCTCATCCACAAAAGTCAGTAAAACTTAAGCCCACTACGGAAATTTCTTATATACTTTAAGCACTTGTTTTTTCGCTAGAGGTATAAAATGCAGCAACATTTAGCAGCACGGCGTGGTTTTACGTTGATCGAACTGGTCGTGGTTATTGTGCTGCTGGGCATTGTTGCTGTGTACGCCGCAAGCCGTTATACCGGCATATCCTCCTTTTCAAGCGTGACCACACAAAGCGAAGTGTTGGCCTCACTGCGTTTGACCCAAAACCGCGCCATGCAGCGCACCGACCTCTGTAATCGCTGGTTGGTCAGCAATAATCAAGCGCAGCAAGTTTTCCCTCAAACTATTTCTTCTGCTGTCTGTACCACTTCACTGCCTAACCCTGCAACCGACAGTAGTTTTGTTGACGCGGCGGCGAACGATATCACCCTGACGTTAACCAATAACGATGGCAGCTATTTTTTAGATTTTGATAGTTTAGGCCGCGCCGCGCAGTGCTTAACGGCAAACTGCACCGTTACCTTAAATAATCTGCAATCGGGTGAATCTCGCCAAGTGTGCATCAATAATGAGGGATACATTTATGCGTGTTAACGCGCCGCGCGGGTTTACTCTCATTGAGATGATCATCGTTATCACGGTAACGGCAATAGCCATGACAGGCATTACAGCCGCGCTTTATCCTCGCTCGCAGCAAAGCGCTGAACAGGTGCTGGCGGTAAAAGCCGCCGAGTTAGGCCGCGCGGTTATGGATGAAGTAATGGGCCGAGCCTTTGACCAAAACTCCGGCCCTAATGGTGGAGTACCTGAGTGTGTATTAGTGACAACATCAGGACGAGAAGTGTGTACGTCTATTGCGCAACTTGGTCCCGAACCTAGTGAAACCAATAATACTTTGTACAACGATGTGGATGATTTCCATGGCCTAACGGGATCGGTTAAAGACGTATTAGGCATTGATATCAGTGCTGATTACCAACGTTATAACGTTGAGATTCAAGTATTTTATGAGCAAGATAGTGGTGGGCAACTCAGCGGAGTGAATGCTAACCAACGGACTCACTATAAGCGGGTTTCTGTGGTGATCATTGACCCGAAGGGCAATCGCTACCCGTTTGCGGCGATTAAGGGCAATTTCTGATGCGTGGTTTTACCCTGATTGAAATGGTGATTGCGATTATTCTGTTGTCGGTGGTCGGGCTATTTTTAGGCTCTGTGATCCGCCAAAGTATGGGTATTTATGTTGATACCACCGCCCGCGAAGCTTTGATCCAACAAGGGCGCTTTGTTACTGAGCGGCTGAGCCGAGAACTGCGTGAAGCGGTACCAAACAGCGTGATGGTAGAAAATGGTTGCATTGAGTTTTTACCGATCACTGACAGCGCGATCTACAGCGAGCTGCCAACCGTGCAATCGCCTTCGGCTGCGGTACGGTTGTTACCGATCGACAAAAAGGTATTCAATGGCGATCGTCTGGTCGTGTTTCCAACCAACGCCGCTTCGCTACGCCAAACGCCAAGTGCCAGCGGGCAAACAGCGCAAGTAAACGCAGATGTGGATTTTACATCACCCAACAACACAAGCATGGTCGGTGTAGCCTTGACACAACCGACTGGGTTTGTAATTCAATCGCCAGCTAAGCGAGTCTATTTTTATCGCACGCCAGTGGCTTTTTGTTATCAGAACAGTCGTATTTATCGTTATGCGGATTACGCGCTTAATCGCAGTGCGCTCAGCCCTGAACAGCTTGGCACTCCAGTATTGATGGCTGAAAACATAAGCCAAGCCAATTTTTACGTCACGCAGCCAGAGCTACAACGCAACGGCTTAGTGAAAATTGAACTGACATTTTCCGACCGCGGCGAGGAGGTAAAGTTTGACCATGATGCGCTTATCTACAACACGCCGTAAACAGCAAGGCAGCGGCTTAGTATTGGTCATCTTTATCATTGTGGTGGTCGGCTTTGTTGCATCGGTCGCGAACCGTAATCAACAGCGCAATAGCCAGCAATTGGTTTCGATGGTGTTAGGGACAAGGGCCGAAATGGCGGCGCGATCGGCGATCAACGTTGAACTGAGTCGTTTTTATCAAACGACAACCGACGGCAGTTGCCATAATCATTCTGTACAATCACTCACGTTTGAAAGTGAAGGATTAGCACAATGTAGTGCACAGGTTAAATGTAATTTGGTGGGTACAATGGATGATGGCCGTACTGTCTATCAACTGACTTCAACCGGGCGCTGTCAGTCTGGTGATTGGATGTTGCAGCGAGTTATTGAAGTGGGGGTGAAAAGTGATCCACTATAAATGGCTGATTAGCATACTGCTCATGAGCTGTGGGGTTTGTGCCCAACAATATAATTTATCCAATAATCAATATCCTCCTTGTAATACCTCGTGGCAAAAATCTGGCAACAGTTATACCTGTAGCGGTAATGGTCAAGTGACGTTAAATGATGGTGATGTGATTGTCGCCGATGTTGACTCAACACTGATCGCCAATGACGGTTTTTATTTGATTAATAACCAAGTGGGTAACGCATCAAATAGGATAAGTCTGCAAGCGAACTACGGAGCGATAGCCAGCCAAGGCTCTCAAAATACGATTTATGGGGATGTTTCAGCCAACAGCAGCAACGTAACTTTCAATAACACCAATTTAATCGGTAATGTTACGACGGGAGGAAACGTCACTATCAACGGTGGTAGCGTGCAGGGTAATTTAACCAGTAATGATCGAACGGTTGTTATTACTGGAGCAAACGTGGTTGGTAATATTACGGCGCAATCAGGCATTGTCATTACAGGAAGTGTGTATAGCGGCAATATTACGATGACCTCTAATAACTCTGTGACCTTTAATTCGGTGGATATGACTTCCGGTTCAGTATCTGGGGCAAGTCATTTCACGGCAAACAATAGCCAGCTAGGAAGGCCTGATTCTCAGGTCAGTATTAATACTACCTCTAACGATATCACCTTAAATGACTCAACGGCTTATGGTGATTTTAATGCGGCAATTAATAATGCTGGTGGCCAAGTTAATGTCAACAATAGTTCAATTACTGGTACATGTTCCCCCATATCTAATCCATTGAATGCTTGTGATCCCTCTCCTGTAGCGCGCTATCATTTTGATGAAGTGCAATGGAGTGGGGCTTTCAATGAAGTCAAGAATGCGTTTGGCTCTTCTCTTAACGGCCGCGCAATGAATGGAGCGCTTACCAGTTCTCAATCACCGGCGCTACCCGCCAATATTAATAATTACGGTACTTGTGGTTATGGCGAGTTTGTTGCCAACCAAAACCAATATGTACAAGTGGCTCATGATAGCCAGTTATCCTTCTCGGACCAGCTAACGATATCTGCGTGGGTGTACCCCGTCAGTCGCCCGGCGAATGGTGGCTTGCATACCATAGTGGCGAAAGATACTAACTACGAATTCCACCTTGATAGCCAAGGGCGAGTTTTTTGGTATTGGGAGAGAAGTTCTGGCGGTGCCAATACACTAACCACATCCAATGTTATTCCGCTAAATACTTGGACTCATATCACCATTCGCTATAACCGCTCAGCAAGTAGTAATGAGAGACAAAAAATCTATATTAATGGTGTGGTTGCGGCGACAAACAGCGATAACCAACCACTCAAAACCAATACAGTGAATTTGGAGATTGGTCGAGATTACAATTCCGACAACAGAACTTTCTCCGGAAGGCTTGATGAGGTGGCTATTTATAATAAAGCTCTCACTGATAGTCAGATTGTCAATCTGTATAACGAACGTCATCTGTGCCAAAGTTCAGGGCTGCAATGTTTTAGCGATGATTTCCAAAGTCAGCCATTGGATGAGCAGTGGCGAGTATTCAGTAGCAGTGGCAACTTTACGCCTTCAATCATCAATAATCGTATGCGACTAACACAAGCGCTGCAAAACCAAGCCACAGCCTCAACATTCCAACGGATTTTCCCAGCGGCAGGGAACCGTGTAGAGGTTGAATTTGACTATTTTGCCTATGGCGGTAATGGTGCTGATGGGGTGGCGATTGTCTTCTCTGATGCCTCTGTCACTCCTCAAGTTGGAGCATTTGGTGGTCCTTTAGGTTTTGGTTATAAAGTCAATGAGCAAAAACCCGGATTTGCGGGCGGCTGGTTAGGCATTGGATTGGATGAATATGGTAATTATTCGATTGAAGGTGGCGGGAATGGTCCAGGCCGCAGGCGGCAAGCTGTTGTATTAAGAGGTTCTGGTTCCGGCTATAGCGGTTATAACTATTTAGCAGGCACGTGTAATAACGGCACAACCAATACCAATGGAGATTGCCTAAATCCGAGGGTAGATAATACCAATGGTAATCCTCAGCACCGCTACCGAATTGTTATTGACTCAACTCAAGCTTCAACGTCGCTGGTGACCGTAAGCCGTAAAGTTGGCACTGCCAGTTGGAAAACTTTAATTGGGCCAGTTGATGTGATGTCATTTGCGGCGCAACAAAATGTTCCTACGGATCTGTTTATGTCCATTACAGGTTCTACAGGCTCTTCGACTAATAACCATGAAATTGATAATTTCGAAGTCTGTGCGCTCAATTCTCGTCCAGTTGGCGAGCAAATTAATCACTTTCGCATCTCTTTGCCTGCACAAGGTTTAACTTGTGCAGCTTCTGACGTGTCTGTGACGGCGTGTGCCGATGAAAGTTGCAATAACTTATTTACCGATCCGGTTATTGCTTATTTAGTCCCTAACTCTCTACCTAGTGCAACGGGCGGTTGGGTGAATGGTTCAACTATCTCATTTAGTAATGGGGTTGGTAACACCCAACTTAGGCGTAACAGCGCAGGTAATGTCACCGTTGATGTTTCTGGTTCCGTTCCCACGGCTATGTCTTTCAATAACACTTTATGCAGCCACAATGGGAATGCTGGCCCCTTTTTGACCAGTAACTGCACGATGAACTTTGCTGACAGTGGCTTCATTTTGGATGTACCCAATTCCTACGCCAATCAATCGGTAACTGGGACCATTAAAGCGGTACGAAAAGATAACGCTTCACAACTGTGTTTGCCTAGTTTTCAAAATGTACAGAAACCCGTTTCCTTTTGGAGTGATTACTTGAGCCCTAATGGGGGGCAAGGTTTTAGCGCTTTATCGGTTGGTGTGAATAGTGTGACGGTAGGGCAGTCATCCACTACTGCGACGCCAGTGGTGCTCAATTTCAACCAAAATGGTGAGGCGAGCATTAACGTATCCTATCGTGAGGCTGGTAGCCTTGCTTTGAATGCTCGTTTAACTGGGAGTGGTGATGAGCAGGATTTGCAACTAACAGGTCAAACGACTTTTATACGAGTTCCTCGTGCTTTAGTACTCAGCGCGACCAGTTATTATGGTGTTAGTGGAGCGTGTCCTAATGCCGATATTAGCTGTGATATTTTTGCTAGGGCGGATGAAAACTTTAATCTCAATATCAAAGCGGTTGCGGAGGCACCGATTGAGGATAATGATTTCACTAACAATTTAGTAGTGACAAATTATCAACAAGCAAACATTGAGCTTAAACATACTCTAATCGCACCAGCGACAGGCGTGCCGGGTAATCTTGGCGAGGCGGAATATAGTCATCAAATGGGCAGTTTGACGACTGTACAACAAAGAGTGAGTGAGGTTGGGGTGTTTGATTTCTCGCTGAACGCGCCAACGACGTATCTTGGACTCGATTTAGCGAGTGAGAATCTGCCGATTGCCGTTGCCTCAACGGGCCAGATAGGTCGTTTTATCCCAGCCTATTTTTCTCCTTCTTCGGTGGTGACCAGCTTACAGGCTGAGTGTGAGGTGACTTCTCCTAATGACGAATCGTTCAGTTATTTAGGGCAACCGTTTGGATATAAAGACAATCCTGGTATTTACTTACACCCAAGATCCGCGTCAGGCAGTGAAACGGTCAATTATTTCGACAGTGCTTGGTGGCGTTATGATCGCCAGTGGGACAATCGAATATATAACGATACTGTGAATAGTTTACCAATCAGCTTTGATAGCGATTTGACGAGTGTGAACCGAGTCAATGGCGTTGATTCTCGCATTGAACTCTCTGGGGAGATATTGATCTACCAAAAGCCACCACAACCAATAGTGCCTTTTAACAGCAAGTTAGATCTTACCCTCTTGGTATCCGAGCTTACAGATCTTGATGGAGTTTGCTACCGCGAAACAGCCAGCAGTCCTTGCATAGACTATACGATTACAGATATTGATGATGAGATGAAATTGCACTGGGGAAAACTGGTGATCCACGACACTTATGGCCCAGAAACGAGTGCGTTAAGTCAGCCAATCACGAGTGAATACTTCACTGCCAATGGCTTTGTTATCAATAGCTTTGATAGCTGTACAAGGTTACCAGATCTTGCGAATTTCACTTTAACGCCGACCGATCTAACTTTAGGTTCCGGTGGGGCTCCTGAAGTTTATCCTACTTTAGTCAGTCAAACGCTCGCTTTGGGTGCCGCGAATATCAACTTTACGGCTCCGGGAGCGGGTCATCAAGGATTCATTGATACTTTGCTTGATCTCAATGCTCATGGGTTGCCTTGGTTGCGTCCCTACAATGATCAAAATAGCGCGTTTGAAAATCAAGTCTCAGGCCGAGTACAGTTTGGATTGTACCGAGGCAACGACCGGGTAATCTGGTGGCGTGAAAAAAATTAACCGGATAATTCACACAAATTCATGGAGATTTTTCTACCTAAGTTAGGAATCTGTTAGAAATTGCGTGTTTCAGTCCATGTTTATGCGTCAACGCCTTGCTGTGATCGCAAGGCATTGGTACATTTAGTGCAATTTTCTATCTTCTAATTCTTGCAGGACGAGCGAAGAATATGTTCAAAAAACTGCGTGGCATGTTTTCCAACGATCTATCGATCGATTTAGGTACCGCCAATACTCTTATATACGTTAAAGGACAAGGTATTGTCCTCGACGAGCCTTCCGTTGTTGCTATTCGCCAAGATAAAGGTCGTGGTGGAAAAAGCGTTGCTGCTGTCGGTCATGCCGCTAAGCAGATGCTTGGTCGTACGCCGGGGAATATTTCTGCAATTCGTCCGATGAAAGACGGCGTGATTGCGGATTTCTACGTGACCGAAAAAATGTTGCAACACTTCATCAAACAGGTACATGACAACAGTGTCCTCAAACCAAGCCCTCGCGTTCTGGTGTGTGTGCCTTGCGGCTCCACCCAAGTTGAACGCCGTGCGATTCGTGAATCAGCGCTCGGTGCTGGCGCGCGTGAAGTGTATTTGATTGATGAGCCTATGGCGGCGGCCATCGGTGCTGGTCTGCGTGTTTCTGAACCTACGGGTTCAATGGTGGTCGATATCGGTGGTGGTACGACTGAAGTTGCCGTTATTTCCTTGAACGGTGTGGTTTACTCTTCCTCTGTGCGTATCGGCGGTGACCGTTTTGATGAAGCGATCATCAATTATGTGCGTCGTAACTACGGCAGCTTAATCGGTGAAGCGACCGCAGAGAAAATCAAACATGAAATTGGCTCGGCTTACCCCGGCGATGAAGTGATGGAGATTGAAGTTCGTGGTCGTAACCTTGCTGAAGGGGTCCCTCGTAGCTTTACTCTTAACTCCAATGAAATCTTAGAAGCACTGCAAGAACCACTTTCCGGTATTGTTTCTGCGGTGATGGTTGCGCTTGAACAGTGCCCGCCAGAGCTTGCTTCTGATATCTCAGAAAATGGTATGGTATTAACCGGTGGTGGAGCGCTGCTCAAAGATATCGACCGCCTCTTGACCGAAGAAACGGGAATACCAGTCGTGGTTGCCGATAATCCTCTAACCTGTGTTGCCCTTGGTGGCGGTAAAGCGTTGGAAATGATCGATATGCACGGTGGCGACCTATTTAGCGAAGAATAATGGCTTTGGGAGCCGTAAAGCTCCCATCATGACATCTAGGATTTTTATAGAATGAAGCCAATATTTGGTCGAGGACCATCTCTTCAGCTACGTCTCTTTTTTGCCGTGATTTTATCAGCCAGTCTTATGCTGGCTGATAGTCGTTTAGGTGCTTTTTCCAACGTTCGTTTTTTTCTTAATAGCTTAGTGGCTCCCATTCAATATATGGCGGATTTACCGCGCAGCATGTTTGATGATCTGTATGAGCGATTCGCCACTCATCAAAAACTGATTGAATCGAATCAACGTTTAAAACGAGAAGCGATCACCTTGAAAAGTGATTTGATCTTGTTTGATCAATACCGCGAAGAGAACCAACGGTTACGTAAATTGCTTGGATCTTCTTTTGTTCGTGATGAAAAGAAGGTTGTCACTGAGGTGATGGCAGTCGATACCTCACCTTATCGTCACCAAGTTGTGATTGATAAAGGGCGAACGGATGGCGTTTACGAAGGGCAACCCGTTATCAACGACAAAGGTATTGTTGGCCAAGTGACTTTTGTGGCGGCGCATAACAGCCGGGTGTTGTTGCTGACTGACACCAATAGTGCGATTCCAGTGCAGATTATTCGTAATGATATTCGAGTGATTGCTTCAGGGAATGGCCAGGTGGATCGTATTCAATTGGAACACATTCCCACCAGCACTGATATTGAAGTGGGTGACTTGCTCGTCACATCAGGTTTAGGGGGCGTATATCCTGAAGGTTATCCTGTCGCACACGTTTCGGTGGTCGACAAAGATACCCAGCGTGAATTTGCGTCGATCACCGCCGATCCCGTGGTGGATTTTGATCGTCTACGCTATTTGCTGTTGATCTGGCCTAACGAAGATAGGCAGCAGAAAGTATTGCAAGTTACGCCAGAGAAAATGTTAGAGGAAGCAACCGATGGCCAGTAGTGTCGTGAAAAGTAAATTGGTGATTGGTGCATCATTTCTCTTTGCTCTGGTTTTACAAACTATCCCTTGGCCGGGTGAGTTGGATCTATTGCGCCCATCGTGGTTACTGCTGGTGACATGCTATTGGGTTTTAGCGTTGCCGCATCGAGTCAACGTAGGGTCGGCTTTGATCCTTGGTTTGTTATGGGATCTGCTGCTTGGTTCAACATTGGGCATTCGTGGCATGATGATGGCCATTGTTGTCTACTTAGTGGCGATTAACTTCTTAGTGCTGCGTAATATGGCGTTATGGCAACAAGCCGTAATTATTGGCGTGTTATCTATGTTGCTTGAAGTGCTGATCTTCTGCGGCGAATATTTAATTCAAGATGTGACATTTAACCCGCTCTCGCTATGGGTTGGTATGATCAATTGCATATTATGGCCTTGGATGTTCCTACTGCTTCGTCGTGTGCGACGCCACTGGCACCTTAGATGATGAATAAAAAAATTGTATTAGCGTCTGGCTCGCCAAGAAGACGAGAGTTACTGACTCAACTGGGTTATCAGTTTGATATTGTGGTGCCCAACGTTGAAGAGTGCCGTAATGAGCATGAAGCCCCAGCAGCGTATGTTGAACGTTTATCACGTGATAAGGCACTGGCTGGTGTTGCTTTATCCAACCCTGCTTCGATAGTTATTGGGTCTGATACCATAGTCGTGCAAGGTGAAACAGTACTTGAAAAACCTGCTGATTTTGCTCAAGCACAACAGATGTTACGCAGCTTATCTGGTACAAAACATCAAGTGATGACGGCCGTAACCGTAGCAACACATGATCATTCTAAATCCGTCGTGGTAACGACGGATGTATGGTTTAAACCTTTGTCAGATGAAGATATAGAACAATATTGGCAATCGGGTGAACCTTGCGATAAGGCTGGCAGTTATGGCATTCAAGGATTGGGTGGACGATTTGTAACGAAGATCGAAGGCAGTTATTACGCTGTTGTAGGATTACCATTATTCGAAACTGACCAGCTCTTGCACGAATTTATATAATTAAAAACATTGAGGTGTACTCATGAGTGCAGAGTTGCTACTAAACGTCACCCCGAGTGAAACTCGAGTGGCGATGATTGAAGGCGGAGTTCTTCAAGAGGTCCACATTGAGCGAGAAGCGAAACGCGGCATTGTGGGCAATATTTACAAAGGAAAAGTCAGCCGAGTTCTTCCCGGAATGCAGGCCGCCTTTGTCGATATTGGTTTAGATAAGGCCGCTTTTCTTCACGCTTCTGACATTGTTCCTCATACTGAATGTGTGGCTGAGAACGAAAAACAGCAGTTTCAAGTTCGTGATATTTCAGAGCTAGTTCGTCAAGGCCAAGATATCGTGGTGCAAGTGGTCAAAGATCCATTAGGCACTAAAGGCGCCCGTTTAACGACAGATATTACCCTACCTTCGCGCTATCTCGTTTTTATGCCCGGCGCAAGTCATGTTGGTGTCTCACAACGCATTGAAAGTGAATCAGAGCGTGATCGTCTCAAAAAAGTCGTGTCTCATTATTGTGATGAGCACGGTGGGTTCATTATTCGTACCGCCGCTGAAGGGGCTGATGAGAAAGAGCTTTCACAAGATGCCGCCTTTCTTAAACGGCTATGGTTGAAAGTGTTGGAGCGTCGAGTTAAATACAAAACACGCTCGACACTGTATGGCGAATTGGGTTTAGCTCAGCGTATTTTACGAGATTTTGTCGGCACCGATTTGACGCGGATCTTAGTCGATTCGCGCCTTGAATTTGAGAACCTCAAAGAGTTCACCTCAGAGTTTGTGCCTGAGTTAACCGATAAGCTTGAACTGTATGAAGGTGACAAGCCTATTTTTGATATGTACGACACCGAAAACGAGGTTCAGCGTTCTCTCGAGCGTAAAGTGGAGCTCAAGTCTGGTGGATACCTTATCATCGACCAAACCGAAGCCATGACCACGATTGATATCAATACTGGCGCGTTTGTTGGCCGTCGTAACCTCGAAGAAACCATTTTTAATACCAATGTTGAAGCGACCCAAGCGATTGCCCGTCAGTTACGTTTGCGCAACTTAGGGGGCATCATCATTATTGATTTTATCGATATGATGTCTGAAGAGCACCGTAAGCGAGTGCTCAACTCCTTAGATGCCGCCCTGGTTAAAGATCGCGTCAAAACGAATATTAATGGTTTTACGCAGTTAGGCTTGGTGGAGATGACGCGTAAGCGCACCCGTGAAAGTATTGAACACGTGTTATGTTCAAGTTGTCCAACCTGTGAAGGCCGCGGCAGTGTGAAAACCGTTGAAACCGTCTGTTTCGAAATCTTACGTGAAATCACGCGTGTCAACCGTGCTTACGATGCGGATAAATTTGTGGTTTACGCATCCCCTGCGGTGGCAGAAACCTTGCAAGGTGATGAGTCTCATGCTCTTGCTGAGTTGGAAGTGTTTATTGGAAAAGAAGTGCGTATCCAAGCGGAGCCACTTTATATTCAAGAACAATTTGACGTTGTGATGATGTAGTAGGGCCTTTGTGATCTCAACTTTTACGCGCCTTTGGCGAATAGTATTGTGGTTTATCGTTAGCGTGCTAGTGGTGCTGGCTGTTGCTGTCACCACCTTGCGTGTGTTTTTGCCACAAATGAATCGTTTCCAAGGCGAAATACAAACCTTGATCAACCAAAATTCAGGTTTTGAATTTGAATTAAGTGAGGTCACTGGTTTTTGGCGTAATACTCACCCGTCAATTGCACTTAAGGGGCTAAAAGCAAAGCTACCTGATGGATCGCAAATTCACTTTTCTGCGCAGCAAATCGATGTTGAATTTGACCTCATTCAGTCAATACTGCAAATGCAACCTGTGGTCGCGGATCTCAGTATTCATCAACTCAAATTGGATATTCGCTCGGTAAACTGGCTTGAGCTACAGGCTGAAGATAACCAACAGAGCCGCACACAAGGCAATGTCATTCAACGTTTAGACAACCTACTGTTGCGGCAATTGGATGATTTTGCGCTACTCGACTCGACGGTTTTCTATCAATCTGTCGCGGGGGAGATTCGCCAGTTAGATATTGAACGTCTTCGGTGGAAAAATAACGCTCAGCAACATAAAGCTGAAGGCGTGGTGAGTATCGCTGATACCAGTATTAACTCTCTGTTAGTGAGTGCTAACTTTGAAGATCATGGTTCACTACGCGATATTTCAGGTCGCTTCTATGTTAGCGCTGACAATATCAAAATAAACCCGTGGTTGACTCGTTATCTCAAAGACGAAACCGGCCTTAAGAAAGGACAGGTGAGTTTTAATGCCTGGCTGACCTTAGAACATAACCAACCCAAAGATGGCTATGTCGAACTTAAGCCCTCTGAACTGGTTTGGGGTGAAGAGCGTCAGCATGAACTGCTGTTAGAGTCGGGAATCATCAAACTGTTACCTATTGAAAAAGGATGGCAAGTTAACGCTTACTCACTTCAGTTGCGTACGGATGACGAAGTGTGGCCTAAACTTGATGCTGCGTTTGAATGGCAACCGACGCAATGGCGTTTGAACTTGTCGCAGTTAGACATAAAAACTTTGCTTCCCTTTGTGAAAATGATGCCCGATTCCAGCAAAACGAACGAGCTTTTGCAGCAATTGGATTTGGGGGGTACCTTAGAAGATATTCGGCTCAGCAAAGGAGATAGCCTGCAATCGCTTCGTTATTCGGCTGAACTCAGTGATGGCGCCATGGCGCAATGGCAGTTATTACCACAAGTACACCATCTCAAAGCCTCCATTGCAGGTAGCATGGAGAGTGCCCGCGCCAAAGTGACGCTGATTGATGACGTGTTACCTTATGGTGATGTTTTCCAAGCACCATTGAATATTCGTCAAGGTGAAGCCGATGTTGTGTGGCAAAAGCAAGCCGATGGCTGGTCATTGTGGGCCAGTAAAGTGACTGCGGCGACGCCTGACTTACAAGTGCTTGGATCATTTCGTCTCGATTTTCCTGAAAAACGTAGCCCTTTACTTTCATTTTATGCGGAAGCGGACTTATACAATGCAGGTGAAACTTGGCGTTATTTGCCCACCTTAGCATTGGGTCGCAAGTTAACAGACTATCTCTCTACTGCGATTCAAGGCGGTAAAGCCAATACGGCTAAACTGCTTTGGTATGGTGAACTTGGCGATTTTCCCTACCAACAAAACAATGGCGTATTCCAAGCTTGGGTTGGTTTAAAAGAGGCGAAATTTAGTTTTGATACGGCGTGGCCGCCGATCACCAATTTGCAACTCGATCTGCTGTTTGAAAACGATGCGATGTACCTTGATTCACACTCTGCGACCTTAATGGATGTCACTGCCCAGAGGATTACGGGGCGAATACCTGAACTAGCCGAAGGTGGACACATCGAAATCGAAGCCAGTGCAACAGCCCAAGGCAATGCCGTACGCGACTATATGACCTCAACGCCTTTAGTGGATTCGGTGGGAGCGGCGTTAACGGCGATCCAAGTCAGTGGCGAAGTGCAATCTGAATTTCAGCTTCGTATTCCTTTTGATAGTGAGCAGGAACCCCGAGCGTGGGGTTGGGCGAATTTAAATAATAACCACGTGGAAATTGATGCACCGCCAATGGTGCTTGAGGGTGTCTCTGGCAAAATTGAATTTGATAATGACGTTGTGACGGCAGCCGGTTTGTCGGCTGATCTGCTGACTCAACCGATCGCGATTGATTTTAAAGGTGAAAATGCCAGCCAAGGTTACGCGGTGAATATTGATGTGGTGGGAGACTGGGATATTAAACCCCTGACGCCTTTTGTCGGTGAGCGCTGGCTAAACCGTTTAAAAGGGCATGCTCCTTGGCAAATGGGCGTTGATATTCAGCTCAATGATGTCGGTTTCACTTATCAAATCGACACCTTAGCCGATTTAAAAATGGTAGAAAGTGATTACCCTTACCCGCTAAAAAAAGCCTTCAACGTGGCAGGCAAAGCTCACTTGCAAGCATCGGGTAACCAAGAGTCGATCACCGCTCGCCTACAATTACCACAAGCGAAATACCAAGCTGAAATCGATATCACATCGAAAAAACCACGCCTGACAGCCACCAATCTCATAGTAGGGAGCGGCAATTTCAAAATCAGCCCAGTGGTTGGCCACCATGCGCAGATCCGCAGCGATACCTTTAATTTGGATGAATGGTTGAGTTTGGCCAATGAGCCTCAACCGAAGAAAAAATCAGCTCTAGCGGAGATGAATACTCCTGAGATCCCACCACCAGAGAGAGTGGACATCAACGTCAAAGCACTTCTACTAGCGGGAATTGAATGGCACGATGTTGATTTTAATGCCAGACGTAAAAATCTCGGTTGGTACGCACAGCTCGAGAGCCAAGAAGCAAAAGGCCAAGCGAGTTATATTGAACCTTATGATTTGTCCGTCTCGCTTGAACGCTTGCACGTTTACATTCCTGAGTTGGAGGACAGCTCCAAAAAATCACTGTTGGTTGATCAAGATCGCCAGTCTGAGCCGCTTATTACTGATTTTGACCGACAGTTTCATCGATTGGTGCCAAACTTAACTTTGGCCATTGATGATTTTTGGTTGCAGGGTTACAAGGTGGGCAAGATGAATATGGACTTCCAACGGCAAGGTGATACTTTGCAATGGAAGAAGATTGATATCAGTAGTGGTTCAAACCAAGTCAATATCAGTGGTGCTTGGACGTTGAATAAAGACGCACAAGGTGATGAGCGTAGCCATACCCAACTGAATCTCACCATGAAAGGTGACAATAATAGCGATTTGATGGAGCGCTTTGGCATCAGCTCCGGTATCCAAAGAGCGCCATTTGAAATGTCGAGTCAAACCGAATGGGATGGCGCGCCTTGGTCAATGAAGATCGACAGCTTAGAAGGCAAGATAGAGACTACTATGGGTAAAGGTGTCGTTTCTGATGTCAGCGGTGCCGCTCGTTTACTCGGATTATTCAGTTTAGATTCCATTATCCGTAAAATGCAGCTCGATTTTAGTGACGTGTTTGATAAAGGAATGGCCTTTAACTCAATTACGGGCAGTGGTGAAATTTCGCAAGGGATTTTTGTTACCAACAACATCAAAATGGATGCTGTTGCCGGTGAAATGACCATTAAAGGCTTAGCGGATCTCAATAGCCGTACTGTTGATGCTGAGGTGAATTTTGTACCAGACATCACATCAGGAATTCCCGTCTTGACGGCTTTTGCGGTGACACCGCAAACAGCGCTGTATGTCCTAGCTATTACGACCGTGATTGCACCTGTGGTTGAGGTCTTTACCCAAGTCAACTATGAGGTTAAAGGACCAATTAATTCACCGGTTGTTAAAGAGCTTTCACGTAGTAGGGGCGAGTTTAAATTGCCAGAAAAGTTGAGAAAATTGACTGAAAAATAGGGAAGTAGGCATGGATCGCGTTGGACTTATTCAAATGACGTCAAGCTCTGAACCTGCGCAGAATTTGGCCTATATCGAACAGCAAGTGTCACTACTTGTGGCGCAAGGTGCGAAGTGGATTGTCACGCCGGAAAATGCACTGGTGTTTGGCACGCGACAACAGTACCACCAACATGCCGAGCCATTGGGGCAAGGGCCCTTGCAGAGCCAATTGGCTGCTATGGCTCGCTTTCATCGGGTGTGGCTGTTGGTGGGCAGCATGCCTATCCGTCGTGAGGTTGGGGTAACGACTACCTCCTTGCTGTTTGATGCCAATGGCGATCTTGTCGCGCACTACGACAAATTACACATGTTTGATGTAGATGTCGCTGACGGCCACCAGCGCTATCGAGAATCGGAAACTTTTACCTGCGGCACAAAGCTGAGTGTTGCGTCGACACCATTTGGTCAAATTGGCCTTTCCATCTGCTATGATGTGCGCTTTCCGCACCTCTATTCCCAATTAAGAGTGCAGGGTGCTCAGATATTAGTGGTTCCTGCGGCCTTTACGGCGGTGACCGGAAAGGCACATTGGGAAGTCTTGTTAAGAGCCCGAGCGATAGAGAATCAGTGTTGGATTGTTGCGGTTGGGCAAACTGGGCTTCATCCATGTGGGCGCGAGACATGGGGTCATTCGATGGTCATCAGCCCGTGGGGTGAGGTTATTGCAAGCTTAAACCAGCAAGTGGGGAATTTAGTCGCCGATATTGACTTGGCTTACGTTGAGCAAGTTCGACAAAAAATGCCCATTGCTGCACACACCCGATTCACCAATCAGTTTATAGATAATAAGAGCAAACTATGAGTATTAACCGCATTGAAGATGCACTATTAAAACCTGCAGGATTAACCGAGCAAGATATTGCGGATACACTAGCGACAATTGCCACTCGTCAAATTGATTATGCCGATATCTATTTTCAGTCGAGCTGGCATGAATCTTTAGTGCTCGAAGACAGCATTATTAAAGACGGCTCATTTAATATCGATTGCGGTGTTGGTGTGCGTGCCATCACAGGTGAAAAAACGGGTTTTGCTTATTCAGATCAAATCCAACTAGAAGGTTTGAAACAGAGTGCAATAGCCGCACGAGGCATTGCGCAGCAAGGCAAAAGTGGTTGTGTTCAAGCCTTTAAACGTAGCGATAATCAAGCCTATTATGCGGCGGATAACCCGCTAGCCAGTTGGGAAAAAAAGCAAAAAACAGAATTACTGCAAGAGCTGGATGCTTACATTCGCACCAAAGAGCCTTTGATCCAAGAAGTCTCGGTGAGCTTAAGTGGTGTGCATGAACAGATGTTAGTTGCTGCAACTGATGGGACTTACGCAGGCGATATCCGCCCGTTGGTCCGTTTGTCGATCAGTGTGTTAGCACAAAAAGGTGATCGCCGCGAGCGAGGCAGCTCTGGTGGTGGTGGTCGTTTTGGTTATGACTTTTTCCTCACCGAACAAGATGGCCGTAAAGTTGCGTTTCAGTTTGCCGATGAAGCTATCCGACAAGCCTTAGTCAACCTTGAAGCTGTCGCAGCTCCTGCGGGTGCGATGCCAGTTGTGCTTGGTTCTGGTTGGCCGGGTGTCTTGCTTCACGAAGCGGTAGGGCATGGCTTAGAAGGTGATTTTAACCGCAAGGGATCTTCTGTCTTCTCCGGTAAAATTGGCGAGAAAGTAACCTCAACGCTTTGTACGATTGTTGACGATGGCACGTTGAAAGATCTGCGTGGCTCGCTCAATGTCGACGATGAAGGTGTCAATGGTCAATACAACACCTTAATTGAAAATGGCGTGTTGAAAGGCTACATACAAGACAAACTCAACGCACGTTTGATGGGGGTGAACCCCACGGGTAATGGGCGTCGTGAATCGTACGCACATTTACCGATGCCGCGCATGACCAACACTTACATGTTGCCGGGTGAACATACGCCAGAAGAGATCATTTCAACAGTGAAGAAAGGCGTTTATGCGCCCAACTTTGGCGGTGGCCAAGTGGATATCACCTCGGGTAAATTTGTGTTCTCTGCCTCTGAAGCCTATATGATTGAAAACGGCAAAATTACTTATCCAATCAAAGGTGCAACCTTGATAGGTTCTGGCATTGAGGCAATGCAACAAGTCTCAATGGTGGGTAACGATTTGAGCCTTGATCGCGGCGTTGGAGTGTGCGGTAAAGCAGGACAAAGTGTGCCTGTTGGAGTAGGACAACCTACGCTTAAGCTAGATTCGCTCACTGTTGGTGGCACCGAATAACGTTGTTACTCGCTCAGAGCTGACGTGGTTTGTATCGCGCAGCGTAAGCAAATAAAAAGCGGCGTTTTGATGCGCCGCTTTTTTATCTCTTTTATTCACTGTGTTGAATTGAAAAGGTTAAATATCATCTCGCTCGATCGGGCAGCTCATGCAGCGCGCGCCGCCTCGGCCTCGGCCGAGTTCATTGCCGGGGATGGTTAATACTTTGATGCCCGCCTTATCGTATTTCTCGTTAGTGTAGACATTGCGCTCGTAGCCAATCACAACTCCGGGTTTAACCGTTAGCACGTTGTTGGCGTCATTCCATTGCTCACGTTCAGCCTCATAGCTATCACCACCAGTGGTGATGATTTTGAGTTTGTCCAAACCTAACGCGCGTTCAATCGCATTAACATAACTTGGCATTGAATCGACGTTCATCCCGCCATTGCCTTTTGGCGTTAAACGCCATGTTTCTAAATCATGACGCATAATTTCGGGGTAAACAGAAAAGGTGTCGACATCCATATGTGTCATCACCGTATCTAAATGCATACAAGAGCGGTGTTTAGGCAAGTTAACGGCAATCACCTCTTTGGCCTGCCCATGTTTAAATAAACTCGCAGCAAAATTTTCTACCCCTTGCACAGTTGTGCGTTCGGAAATACCAATCAACACCGCACCTTTACCGATCACCAGTACGTCGCCCCCTTCAATATTGGCATTATCGTAGTGCAGATCTTCATCACCGAAATACTTGATAAAACTCTCTCCTGCAAATACAGGATGCCAACGATAAATGGCGCGTAAATGGTTGGTTTCACGTTGGCGTGCTGGTTTCATCATCGGATTAAGCGATACGCCGCCATACACCCAGCAAGAGGTATCGCGGGTAAAGAGATGATTGGGCAACGGCTCAATCACAAAATCTAACGGACGATGCATTTTAGGTAGCATCGAAGAGGAGTGGATGGGCAGTTCGGAATAAGCAAGACCACCGAGTAGCAGAGTGGCGAGGTGTTCGTTATCCATGTCAGCTAAATAGCAGCGCAGATCGCGCGCCAAAGTGGGACCATAGCGAAAATCAGAAATTTGCGTATCGAGCAACCACGCTTTGGCATCGGCAACGGCTAAGGTTTCGACTAAGAGATCATGCAACAACAGCACTTCAACATCTTGGTCCTTCAATGTGTTGGCAAAGGCATCATGCTCTTTTCCTGCATCTTCTACGGCAAGCACATCATCAAATAACAGTTCATGACAGTTCGACGGTGTGAGATGAGTTAAGGCACGCTCTGGCCGATTGAGTAATACTCGGCGCAGTTGCCCAACTTCAGATCCAACGTACAGCTTATTCATTTTGTATCCCTACTCTTATTTCTCATGTTCTTTATGACAAGCTTAAGCGAACGATGCAAGTCTACTTAGTGGTGGTATTGGCTGTTATTTTGTGAACTTATAGTTGTGTATGCTTTAAAGTGTGCGCTTATTAAAAAATAACTCCAAAACTAGCCAAATAAGCCTAATAACGGCAAAGTGCTTTGTTATGCGTTTTTGGCTCAGAGGAGGGTGAATTAAGCATGAAGAATAAGTGATTTTCTATGCGGTTATTTACATAAAAAGTGCATAATGCGGGCATGTTTAGCTAAAGCGACCTTTTTCGCTATGCATGAATGTTTGATAAACAGGCAGTTTAATGCGGTGAAAGAGCAAATCATCAGGCAGATAATCTACTGAATTAGCAAAATGAAAATAAATTGTTAAATTAAAGTATTTTTTATTTAATCTGTACTTGATTGAGCTGTGATCCTTTAGAAAGATAGAGATCGCGGTACGTTGTTGGTGGCAATTTTAGGCGAACCATGCCATATTTCGTCGAAATTCATTTATACCCTTCCGACGTGAAGTTGCAGCGGTGCTGGCTACGTTTGCTCACCCCAGTCACATAGTTTATCTATGTTCATGGGGATGAACCCACTTGCCGCCTATCTGCAACGCCAAGTTGATGGAGTATAGTCTAAATTTAGCCAAATCTGGAGCACCTTATGTCTCAACCTCAGCAAGATGACTACGTATCCGTTGAAGAGTTAATCGAAATTCAAAAAGAAGATACTCGCGACATCATTCAAGCCCTGCTCGAAGATGGCAGTGATCCAGATGCGTTATATGAGATAGAGCACCACCTATTTGCTGAAGATTTTGACACGCTAGAAAAAGCGGTTGTTGAAGCCTTTAAAATGGGCTTTGAAGTGCTTGAAGCAGAAGAAACAGAAGATGAAGACGGCAATAAACTATTGTGCTGTGACGCGACTATGCAATCGGTACTGAAGGCCGAAGCGATCGATGAACAGGCAGAGAAGCTTATTCAACTTGCTGAAAAATATGACATTATTTACGACGGATGGGGCACTTACTACGAGGGTGAAGATGCGCTATACGACGATGAAGAAGATGAAGACGACCAAGAGTGATTAGGCGTTATTTACCTTAATGTGAGATACCAGCCCTTTGGCTGGTATTTTTTTAGCTATGCAAAGCTAACGGGGCACTTTAGTGACGAATCATTATTTTTGTCAGCACATCTTTATTTATTTTGTATATAATCGTTCAACATTGATCTAGCTCAAGTTTATTATGCGAATTTCTCTTGCTGGCTTTTGGCAGCTTTCACCGTTGACTGATTTATCGATCCCGCAAGAGGATCTTTGTTTTCCTGCGCCTCTCAGCCAAGCATTACCTCACGACATGACAGAAGTACAAATTGCCGAGCAAGAGTGGCATTTGATGCATGATGTTGAGGTGGATGAAGCGATGCTTAGCTTCGCTGCAATTGATCTTGTGCTTGAGGGCATCGATTTTTATGCGGAAATACGTTTAAACGGTGTGGCACTATTCGATTGTGATGGCAGCCAAGCGGTGTATAAAAAAGACATTCGGCCTTTGCTGCAACTCGGCCGCAATCGATTCGAAATTTTGTTTGTTGAGCAAGAAGAAGAGTGGTTGCTTGATGAGCCAGATTTGCCGCAATTATGCCCGCTAGGGCACCACGCGGTGAAGAAATACGATGAGCGAATGGGGATTTGGCAAGAGCCTTATCTACAATGCATTCGTCATGTTCGTCTAGAGCATGTTACCGCTGAGCAAATCTGGCACTATGGCGGCGGCTGTGAGTTTTTGGTTCACTTACATTATCAAACCTACGCACCAGGATTAGTTTCCGCGGTAGTAAAATTTAATGGTATGAGCTATCAGTTGCCTATTGATGTGCGCCATCAGCATGCCAGTGCTTTATTTCAAGTGGAAGCGCCGAAGTACGCAGATCTTACACAGCTTAACCCGAATGATTTGTATACCTTATCGGTGCAACTTGATGGTCAGCAGCAATCCTTCCATATCGCGTTAAGCGAAGATCTCTGTGTTACCCATTTTCCTATCTGATCAACGTACAGTTAATGAGAGCATTTCATTGGTGACCATTCTTGCGGATGCCTCTTTTGCCAGAACTTCTCGTAGAAGTAGTAAGCACACGTATTAATGCTCGGTTCGATCATGGCTAAAACACCACCAATGACAAAACTTCCGGTCATGATATATGCCACGCTAAATGCAACACTGAAGTGCACTACAGCAAAGCTACCTGTTTTAATTTTGGCCGATTGTGAGTAGCGGCGCAGTGGGGCGTAGTGTGCCCATACTTTTTCGTGAAAGTAAAAAGCAACGGTATTGACCATCGGCTCAAGCATGGCAATCAGACTACCAAGAATAATGTCGCCCGTAAGTAGATAAACGACGGTAAACGCAATACTGAAATGGATCGCGGCAAAGCTAAGCGTTTTTTTCATAATGTTCACCTAAACGGTTATCGGGTTGATGTAAACATTATTGATAATTATTCTCAACAAGTAAAGGTAATTGAGCCTATTAGTTTGATAGCCAATTCCTAACTGAGGCGCTTGTCGTTGGCATAAAAAAAGCGCCTCATGCGCTTTTTTATGACGATGCAGGGTTTCTATCCTTGCGGTTTGACAACCAGTACATTGATTGGCGAGTTTTGCACTACTTTACTGGCCACCGATCCCAGCATCACTTTATCGATCTTCGATCGTTTATGGCTTGGCATGATAATCAAATCAGCTCCGAGCTTTTCTGCGTAATCTAAAATGGTGGTGTAGGCTTTACCTTCCGCTACATGCAGTTTGTAGATTATTTCGTCAGCGATATGTTGATCAGCAAACTGTTTTAGCTGTTGCTTGACGTCTTCTTTCATTTTCGCCGCGGCATCTTTCGGGAAGTATGTGGCGACCATCGACATGTGGATACCAGGTAATACATTTAAAAGATGAATTTCAGCATTGGAATGTGTCGCGTGCCAAACAGCAAGTTCAACGGCTTTGTCAGAAAAGCCTTTTTCATTAAGGTCCACTGGAACAAGGATGTGTTTATACATTATGGATTATCTCATCTACGATAGGGTGCTTTAGAGCACCTTGTTTCCGTAAAGTATATGCCTAGCTCGTGCTAGGCATATTGATTAAGCGCGTATTTCTTGTGTTCTCATACGGCGTTTTTGATTCCAAGCTAGCGTCAGCACTAATAATAATGCAGGTAAGAAAACCCACTCTTTCATTGGCCGTTGGCTTTCCAACACAACTGAGCGGATTTCCCAATCAAAATCTATACCTGCGGCTTCAGCTGGACTGCCAAACTCAATCATATCCACCAGCATACGATTACTGGTTTCTTTCAGGGTTAGCCCCATTGATTGAATACGCTGTTCTGCCGTTGACGCTTGATCATCAAAAGGGAGTAGTACTGTTTTTGATAAGTAATCACCTTCAATGGTTTCACCAGCGACGATAAGCTCTATCGATTGACCCACATCGAGGTTTTCTACAATTTGCGCTATCTCTGTGCCTGGGTGCAGTTCGGTCGCAGGATAAATCATGTCCCACCAAAAACCGGGTCGGAAGAACGAGAACGTCAGCACCAACAGCAAGACGGTTTCCCACCACTTATTGCGAGTTAGCCACCAACCTTGAGTCGCAGCAGAAAACAGCAGCATTGCGGTAATGGCCGAGAAAATGGTTAACGCTAAGTGCCACCATGTATCAATTCCCATTAGCAGTAGTTGAGTGTTGAATACGAACATAAAGGGCAAAATGGCGGTACGAATATCGTAAGCAAACCCTTGAATACCTGTACGAATAGGGTCTGATTTAGCGATAGCGGCTGCGGCAAATGCCGCCAAGCCAACTGGTGGGGTGTCATCTGCCAAAATGCCGAAATAGAACACAAATAAGTGTACGGCAATCAATGGGATGATAAGACCATGAGCGGCTCCCAGTGTTACAATGACGGGAGCCATTAAGGTTGATACGACGATGTAGTTGGCGGTGGTCGGTAAGCCCATACCAAGAATGAGGCTGATCACGGCGGTAAAAATCAGCATCAGTATGACGCTGCCACCGGATATAAACTCAACAAAATCGGTCATCACTAAGCCAATGCCAGTCAAGGTGACGACACCAACGACGGTTCCTGCGGCTGCGGTTGCCACACCAATGCCAATCATATTCCGCGCACCCGAAACCAAGCTTTCGGCAAGATCAACAAATCCAGCCTTCACTTGCGTGTTCAAATCGTTGCTCTTATTGAGTAACGACATGATTGGCCGCTGAGTGATCAAAATGAAGACCATAAATATCGTGGCCCAAAAGGCGGATAATCCAGGCGAGAAGCGCTCGACCGTCAAACACCATACTAGCACCACAATAGGTAGCAGGTAATGAAGCCCTGATTTTACCGTCGGCCCAGGGTCGGGTACTTCTTGGATATCCATATCCATTGCACTTTCTGAGGCGTAGCGAGACGAAATTTTAATCAGAGCGACATAAGTCAGTAAAAGCGCGACCGTAACAATTGGAGTAGCGGCGTCACCAAACACCTCTTTGGTCCAACCAATGCCGTAGTAAACAACAGCGCTGAGAACGCAAAGCCCTAAAATAGTACCCGTAAATGAAAGTAAGCTTTGCACCCATGTCGGTGTATGACGGCGAGGTAGGCCTTCCATTCCTGCTTTGCAGGCTTCCAAATGGACAATATAAATTAAGGCAATATAAGAGATAAGCGCTGGCAGTAGCGCCGCACGGATCACTTCAACATAGGAAATACCGACATATTCCACCATTAAAAATGCGGCAGCACCCATGATAGGCGGGGTTAATTGGCCATTGGTGGAAGCGGCTACTTCAACAGCGCCCGCCTTTGTTCCGGGAAAGCCGACACGTTTCATCAAGGGAATGGTAAAAGTACCGGTGGTAACTACGTTTGCAATCGATGAGCCAGACACTAGCCCCGATAAGCCTGAGGCTACAACCGCTGCTTTCGCGGGACCGCCTCGCATGTGGCCCAGCAGTGAAAAGGCTACTTTGATAAAATAGGAACCTGCGCCAGCTCGTTCAAGCATTGCGCCAAATAGAACAAACAAGAACACAAAAGAGGTGGAAACCCCAAGAGCCACCCCAAAAACCCCTTCAGTAGTCAGCCATAAATGAGACATCGCTTTGTTTAGGCTCGCTCCTTTATGAGCGATCACATCCGGCATGTAGGGGCCACCAAAGGTGTAGAGCAAGAATAGTGCTGCGACCAACATTAGCGGAGGCCCTAACGCTCGACGTGTTGCTTCAAGTAATAGCACCATTCCTGTGACGGAGACCGCTATATCAATCAAGGTTGGCGCACCAGAGCGACCAGCCAACTCATTGTAAAATAAATAGATGTAAGCAGCAGAGAAACTGCCCGCCAATGCCAAAATCCAATCAATCAATGGAATGCGATCGCGTGGTGAGTTCTTTAACGCAGGGTAGGCAGTAAAGGCGAGAAAGACAGCGAATGTGAGGTGAATGGCTCGTGCTTGCGTATCGTTTAAAATGGCAAAGTTAAAAATAAAGGGCAGCGGTGAAGCATACCAAAGTTGGAATAGTGACCAACATAGTGGGACAAACCACAAAATGCGCCCCGGCAAGCCATGAGGGTTTCTTGCGCCAGTATCAGATTGCGCTACCATTTCCTGCACATCGGTTGACGGAGTAAGTGTCTTCGTCATGTACGTTATCCTTATTATTGGCTGCCTACGTCTCGGTTGGTCACAGGGTCAATTCACTGCTAATGAGAAGTGGGCTATTGCGGAACAGAACAAAAGGTGGGTTGTTAAATCATTTAAAACCCAAATGTGCCCAAAGAGTCGTTGTAAACGTAAGAGGACAGGCCATCATCGTTGACCATAACGCCAAGGGATAAAGGGCATATCGCTCGTGACTGAAAGGGCAATCAAAGGAGACGTTCAGCCTCCTTTGATTCGGTATCGCTATTGTTGGTTTTCGCGATGCGAAATTATTTTAGCAGACCGATTTCTTTGTAGTATTTTTCTGCGCCAGGATGAAGAGGAATGGAGATCCCCGCTTTCACCATGTCTTCTTTTTTCAAGTTAGCAAAGGCAGGGTGAAGACGTTTAAAGGTATCAAAATCTTCAAATACCGCTTTGACCAAATTGTATGCGACTTCATCAGACACATCAGTGCTTGATACCAAGGTCGCAGCCACACCAAAACTGGTTACATCTTTATCTGTTCCACGGTACATGCCAGCAGGAATCGTGCTGTAAGCGTAGTAAGGGTTATTGGCAACAATTTTTTCAATTTCAGGGCCAGTAGCAGAGACGAGTTTTGCATCGCATGAGGTCGTTGCTTCTTTGATTGAACCATTTGGATGGCCAACCATATAAATAAAGGCATCTATTTTATTGTCGCACAATGCTTGAGAGCGCTCAGAGCCTTTGAGCTCAGAAGCCAGTTTGAAGCTGTCATTGGTCCAACCAAATGCATCCATCACAACAGCCATGGTTGCCCTGTCACCAGAACCTGGGTTACCAATGTTGACACGTTTACCTTTCAAGTCAGCTACGTTTTCAATGCCAGAATCCGCGCGGGCAATGATATTAAAAGGTTCGGTATGAAGGGAAAATACTGCGCGCAGTTTTTTATTCGGGCCTTGCTCGGCAAATTCACTGGTACCGTTATAACCATGGTACTGCCAGTCAGATTGAACAATACCGAAATCGAGTTCACCTGCACGAATCGTGTTCACGTTGTAGATCGATCCGCCTGTTGATTCTACTGAGCAGCGAATGTTGTGATCTTTACGCCCTTTATTAACCAGCTTACAAATAGCACCACCTGTCGGGTAGTAAACACCAGTGACGGATCCTGTACCAATCGTAATGAACTCTTGTGCGCTTAACGTACCTGTACCCATGACCGCTGCTGCAATAATTCCAACTTTAATCAATTTATTCAATGCCATGAATTTTCCTTCCTTATTCATTATTAACCCCATAGATAATTGTTGTTACACCCTTCCCACCTGAAGTTGCTGTGGTGTTGGCTACGTTCGTTCACCCCAATCACAGAATTATCCATGCTTATGACGACTGACTCACTTGCCGCCTACCCGCAACTTCAAGTTGTTTGGGTATCGGGGGAGTTTCCTCATCTAGAAACGGCATCTTTTTCAATCCGTATGTTGAAAAAGTGGCTAAATAATACCAAAAAATCGATACATAATTACAGGAATGTTAAAAAATGTAGCGAAATTGGCTATCAATAAGCGTCATTGTCAGAGCCAAAATATGGCAATAGCTTGCCTATCAAGGAGTTATTCCTCTTTCTGCTGTGACAACTTATTGCTGAAGATGTGAAGAGAATCACGCCGACTTGACTCAGTGTGATTCTACTAGAGAGTGAGATGAAATGCGTTTAGTGACAAATTACCCTGCGTAATCAAACAGATCACAGACTGAATCAAACAGCTGCTTTGTCGTTACGTTCAGTGTCGGTGTGATAAAAATGGTATCGTCACCGGCCACCACACCCAAGATGCCTTCTGATTTGCCCAGAGAATCAAGTAACCGAGCAATAAGCTGCGCCGCCCCTGGCCCGGTATGAATCACTACCAGCGCGGCATTGTGATCTATATCTAGCACTAATTCACGCAGTGAACTTGATACGGTTGGTACACCGAGTTCAGCAGGAAGGCAGTAGACCATCTCCATTTTTGCGTTGCGAGTGCGTACCGCGCCAAATTTAGTCAGCATGCGAGATACTTTGGATTGGTTGATATTATCAAACCCTTCATTACGCAGGGCATCGACAATGTCACCTTGAGATCCAAAACGTTCTTCTTTTAATAGATTTTTAAAAGCACGAACCAGATTATCTTGCTTATCATTATTGTTGCGCATAGTTATCGTCTTCGATTAGCCATTTATTGCTGCATATTCTCGCATAGCTATGCAGTCATCGCCAAATTATCGTCCAAAAGTGTCTAAAAGGTCACTGTAAACTTTTATGTAAAACTTTGGTCGAATGGCAACTTAACTCTTTGTCGGTAAAGATAAACAAGGTCATAATTGCCATCGGTGCTGTAGCACGATTTTAGCGAATTGCGCGAGGTCGCAAAGCTAGCGTTAATTGATTGTAATCATATTGTGATTGCTATAGTTTTCTAGCTTAAAAATACCCTACACAAAAACATTTATAAGAGATTTATTCTCAAGGAGAACTACGATGAAAGTAGCTGTTATTGGTGCCGCTGGTGGCATCGGTCAAGCCCTAGCACTTCTACTTAAAAACCATCTTCCTGCTGGTTCCGATCTGGCGCTGTATGACATCGCACCGGTGACTCCGGGCGTTGCTGCCGATCTAAGCCACATTCCTACTCCCGTATCGATCAAAGGCTATGCTGGCGAAGATCCAACACCTGCGCTTGAAGGTGCGGATGTAGTCCTTGTTTCTGCTGGTGTCGCTCGTAAGCCGGGTATGGATCGCGCAGATCTGTTTAATGTTAACGCTGGCATTGTGAAAGCATTGGCTGAAAAGATTGCGGTTGTCTGTCCGAAAGCCTGTGTGGGCATTATCACCAACCCTGTTAATACAACAGTACCTATTGCAGCGGAAGTCTTGAAAAAAGCAGGCGTTTACGACAAGCGTAAGCTATTTGGTGTGACAACGTTGGATGTGATCCGCTCAGAAACGTTTGTCGCGGCGCTAAAAGATAAAAACCCTAGCGAAATTATTGTGCCTGTGATTGGCGGCCACTCAGGCGTCACTATCCTTCCTTTGCTCTCGCAAATTGAAGGGGTTGAGTTCACGGCCGAAGAAGTGGAAGCCCTAACTAAGCGTATTCAAAATGCAGGCACCGAAGTGGTGGAAGCGAAGGCGGGTGGCGGCAGTGCAACACTGTCAATGGGTCAAGCGGCTTGCCGTTTTGGCTTATCATTAGTCAAAGCACTACAAGGTGAACCAGGTGTTGTGGAATGTGCCTACGTTGACGGTGGTAGTGAGCATGCTTCATTCTTTGCACAACCGATTAAACTCGGTAAAGAGGGTGTCGAAGAAGTGTTGAGCTATGGTGCATTGAGTGCCTATGAACAAGCCGCGTTAGATGGAATGCTGACAACACTGAAAGGTGATATTCAGCTAGGTGTTGATTTCGCCAAATAAAGAATAACCTTATCTTATACAAAAATGCCGCTTGCTCATCCAAGCGGCATTTTTTATGGTTTTTACCAATATTTTTGTATGATGATGCTTTGAACTGTGTAATATGCGGTTTTTTTTACTGAGCAGTGCATTATTTTCGTCGTGAACTTACAAACTTTTTGATCCCTAGCAATGAATTTTACTATTGACTCACTATCTCAGTGATCGCGATCACATAGGGATTGATGTCTGGTAAATATGTTCTCTAAAATAGCACCTTCCTCTAATGTGTAAACACTCACTGGATAGTTCCCATGGATAATAAGCTTGGTTTGGGCTCACTAACAGCACTGGTCATTGGTTCAATGATTGGCGCTGGTGTTTTTAGCCTGCCACAAAACATGGCCTCAGTCGCCAGCCCTTTGGCGGTAATGATCGGTTGGGGGATCACTGGCGTTGGTATGATCTTTCTCGCGCTCTCTTTTCAACAACTTGCCATTCATAAACCTCATATTAATAGTGGCGTATTTGGTTTTGCTCGAGAAGGATTTGGTGACTTTGCGGGTTTTTGTTCCGCATGGGGTTACTGGTTTAGCGCCATGGTGGCTAATGTCTCTTATCTGGTAATTGTTTTTAGTACCTTAGGTATGTTGTTTGATACACCAGATAACGTGATGTTTGGGGCGGGTAATACGTGGCTTTCCATTGGGAGTGCATCAGTATTACTTTGGTTGGTGCATGCGTTGGTCAAAAAAGGAGTACAAACGGCCGCATTCATTAATCTGATTACCACCTTTGCTAAAATGATCCCTCTCGTGTTGTTCATCATTTGTGCCGCTTTTGCTTTTTCTTGGGATAAATTCACATTGGATTTTACAGGCTTACACTTCGGTGCTGGCCATGATCTGCTGGATCAAATAAAAAGCACTATGTTGATCACGGTATGGGTGTTCATCGGAATAGAGGGAGCGGTTGTTGTGTCAAGCCGTGCTCGCCACCGTGCTGATATCGGTAAAGCTACTATTCTCGGTTTGCTTACGGCGTTGACCATTTATGTATTGGTCACCTTATTGTCGATGGGCGTGATTAAACCAGTTGAATTGGCGCAATATCAGAACCCTTCAATGGCCAAAGTGCTGACGACTATTCTTGGTCCTTGGGGCGAGTACATTATCGGTGTTGGATTAATTATTTCGGTGTGCGGTGCTTTTCTTAGCTGGACGGTCCTGGCCTCCGAAGCGCCATTTTTATGTGCTAGAGATAAGATGTTTCCTGCCATCTACGCCCAGCAAAACGAAGCGGGGAGCCCAGTAAAAGCGTTAACTCTAACCAATATTTGCATTCAGGTCTCACTGATTCTGGTGATGTACGCAGGCAGTACCTACGATACGCTGCTGATCTTCGCTTCAGAAATGATCCTTGTTCCCTATTTTTTGATCGGCGCCTTTACGTTAAAGATCGCGATTGAACAGAAGAATAAAGGCAAACTTCTGGTGATAGGTTCTTGTGCCACCATTTATGGGATTTGGCTTTTGTATGCCTCTGGTTTGCACTATTTGATGCTCTCCGCGCTACTCTACTTACCTGGGCTCTATTTCTACATGAAAGCTAAACGAGAGCAGGGCATTCATCCTTTTCAAGGCAAAGAAAAGTTAGGAGCTTGTGCTTTAACGATCGTGGCTGTTTTTGCATTTGGCATGATTTGGCAAGGCGGGTTTTAAATAACGCTTAGAATCAAAAGGAGCCTCAATTGAGGCTCTTTTTGTAGCGGTGCATTTTTAGGCAAAGATCGATTCTTCGTCCAAGCTAGCTGCTGTTCTACTTTGTCCTATTCACAGCCATATGAGCTAGAGCTATCAGTGCTTGTTTATATTCACTTTCTGGCAGGATAGACAGCTCATTGATCGCTTTATCGGCTTCTTCGAGCGCTTTGTTGGTTGTGTATTCAAGCGAGCCTGTTTGTTTCATTGCCGCTAGAATCGCATCAAGCTGTTCCATGCCATTGGCTTTTTCGATGGCCTCACGGATCATCTCTTTTTGTTCGGGTGTACCATGCTGCATTGCGTACAATAGAGGAAGTGTTGGTTTGCCTTCCGCTAAATCATCGCCCACATTTTTGCCCATTTCACTGCCATCAGAGGTGTAATCCATCACGTCATCAATGAGCTGGAAAGCCGTGCCAAGGTATTTACCATAGTTCTGTAATGCCGTTTCAATTTCAGGAGAAGCATTACTTAATATCGCACCAATCTGGGTCGCTGCTTCAAACAAACGCGCCGTTTTCGAGTAGATCACCTGTAGGTAATTTTCCTCGGTAGTGTTTGGATCATTACAGTTCATCAATTGCTGCACTTCGCCTTCAGCGATAACGTTCACCGCATCGCTCATCAGCTCAAGGATCCTTAACGATCCTAGTGTAGTCATCATTTGGAAGGAACGCGTGTAGATGAAATCCCCCACTAACACGCTCGCTGCATTGCCAAATGCCGCGTTCGCTGTTGCTTTGCCACGGCGCATATCCGATTCATCGACAACGTCGTCATGCAACAAGGTTGCCGTGTGGAGGAATTCAATAAATGCAGCGGCAGTCGTGTGCGCTTCACCTTGATAACCAAGGGCTCGAGCCGACAAAATAGCCAGCAAAGGACGCAGACGTTTCCCACCTCCGCTGACGATGTAGAATCCTAATTGATTGATTAAAGATACATCAGAGTTGAGCTGAGCTTGAATCGTTTCATTCACTTTTGCCATGTCATCGGCAGTAAGCGTTTGGATAGCTTTAAAATCCATGGTTAATCCGGCTGAAGTTAGAACCTATAAGGTGTTGTGTTCTTCTATAATTCTCGAATAATACACTAAAAAACGTTGATTAATACAAGGCTTAAAGGCATGATTGCGCCACTTTTCATTGGCGATTAGCTTTTCGCCAATTTTTTCAAAATATGGCTTGTCTTGGGGTACTCATTCGCGTAGAATCTGCGCCCTATTGATGATTAGTTTAGCGCACACCCAAATTGCTCAAATAAAAAGCATACGGCTGTGCGGAAAGAGCGGAGTAAAATATGTACGCTGTTTTCCAATCTGGTGGTAAACAACACCGTGTAAGCGAAGGTCAAACTCTTCGTTTAGAGAAATTAGACGTTGAAACTGGTGCAACTGTTGAATTTGATAAAGTTCTACTAGTTGCTAACGGTGAGCAAATCACTGTTGGGGCACCTCTTGTTGAAGGCGGTAAAATTACTGCTGAAGTAGTACAACACGGTCGTGGCGATAAAGTTAAAATCGTTAAGTTCCGTCGTCGTAAACACTCTCGTAAACAACAAGGCCACCGTCAGTGGTTCACTGAAGTGAAAATCACTGGCATCAACGCTTAAGTAATTTAGGAGAGTTTAACAATGGCACACAAAAAAGCTGGCGGTTCTACTCGTAACGGCCGCGATTCAGAAAGCAAACGTCTTGGTGTTAAGCGTTTCGGTGGTGAATCTGTTCTTGCAGGTAACATCATCGTTCGTCAACGTGGTACTAAGTTCCACGCAGGCACTAACGTTGGTATCGGTAAAGACCATACTCTTTTCGCTCTTACTGAAGGTAAAGTGAAATTTGAAGTTAAAGGTCCTAAAAACCGTAAATTTGTTAGCATCGACGCTGAATAAATTTATACCTAACTGAACTCAAAAGCCCTGCCGTTACGGTGGGGTTTTTTATTTATCAGCCGAACAGAAAAGAAGACACTCTAATCACTAGAGTTTCTCCTTATGTGTTCCAATTGTGGATAAAACGAAGGATGATCACGGTCGATCCTGAATGTGTATCTGCTAGAATTTATATCATTGTATGACAATGATATCGCAACGCAAAGAGCGTGGAGTAACAAATGAAATTCGTTGATGAAGCGATAATTAAAGTCGAAGCGGGTGATGGCGGTAACGGTGTCGTGAGCTTTTGGCGTGAAAAATTCGTGACGAAAGGCGGCCCTGATGGCGGCGATGGCGGCGATGGCGGCGACGTTTATATCCAAGCCGATGAAAACTTAAATACCTTGGTTGATTACCGATTCCAACGCTTTTACGCTGCTGAGCGCGGCCAAAATGGTGGCGGTGCTAACTGTACAGGTAAGCGCGGTAAAGACATTACTTTGAAGGTGCCTGTTGGGACTCGAGCGGTTGACATTCACACCAATGAAGTTGTGGGTGAAGTTGCAGAGCATGGCAAAAAAGTGATGGTCGCTAAAGGTGGCTGGCATGGTTTAGGTAATGCTCGCTTTAAGTCATCCGTTAACCGTGCACCACGCCAAAAAACCATGGGTAAAAAAGGTGAGGTGCGCGAATTACGCCTTGAGCTTTTATTGTTAGCTGACGTGGGTATGCTTGGCTTGCCGAATGCGGGTAAATCAACCTTTATTCGTTCTGTTTCAGCAGCGAAGCCAAAAGTCGCTGATTACCCCTTCACTACGTTGATCCCAAGTTTGGGTGTCGTGAGTGTGGTTCCTGAGAAAAGTTTCGTGATCGCTGATATTCCAGGCTTGATTGAAGGCGCGGCCGATGGTGCTGGTTTAGGTATTCGCTTCTTAAAGCACTTAGAACGTTGCCGAGTGTTGCTGCATATGATCGACATTCTTCCTATTGATCAAAGTGATCCTGCGCAAAATGCGCTGACCATCTTTGATGAGCTAGAGCAATACAGTGAAAAAGTGTCACAAAAACCTTGTTGGTTGGTGTTCAACAAAGTTGATCTGATGCTTGAAGAAGAAGCCGATGAAAAGATCCAAGAGATCTTAGATGCGCTGGCTTGGGAAGGGCGATACTTCAAAATTTCGGCAGTAAACCAACAAGGTACGGCGGATTTGTGCCGTGAGTTGGCTGACTATATGGAAACGTTACCTCGTGAGCAGGAAGAGCTCAGTGAAGCTCAGAAAGTCGATTTCATGTGGGATGATTACCATAAAGATGAGATGAACAGCCAAAATGTGATCACTGAAGATGGTGATGACTGGGATGATTGGGACGACGAAGAAGATGACGGCCACGTTATCTATGTTCGTGATTAATTTTCCTGAATTGATTGAGCCGCAATAATTATTGCGGCTTTTTTATAGCTAAATCATATTTAAAGCACCCAATTTCGGGCACACTATTGGGCTTTTAGGACGTTCGGAAAGGAATCATGACATCCAAACAGAGGCTTGTTTCTCGATTGATCGCCCAGGCTGGGCAAATGTTGTTGGCTCATGGTGCGGAAAGTACACTGGTGGGCGATATTATGCGTCGCATGGGAGCGGCGTGTGGCATGAGTGAAGTGGAAGTATCGCTCTCGGCGAGTTCACTTGTGCTAACCACGGTTTACGATGGCCATTGCATTACGACTGCGCGCCGTTGTCCTGATCGTGGGATCAATATGCGGGTAGTGACGCAAGTGCAACGGATCTGCATCATGATGGAAAAAGGGATTTTAGATTATTCCCTTGCGCAGAAAAAACTCAATCAGATCAGCCCTGAACGCTACAACCGTTGGTTGGTTGTGGTAATGATTGGTCTTTCTTGTGCTGCGTTTGCTCGTTTAGCTGGCGGAGATTGGACGGTGTTTACGATGACGTTCATTGCTTCTGCGGCGGGTATGATTGTGCGCCAAGAGATTGGGCATCGCCAATTTAATCCGCTTGTCAACTTTACGGTGACCTCATTTGTCACTTCGATCATTTCAGCGCAAGCTATCATCTACCAGCTAGGCAATAAACCAACCATTGTGATGGCTTCTTCTGTACTGATGTTAGTCCCCGGTTTTCCTTTAATTAATGCGGTCGCGGATATGCTTAAAGGTTATATCAATATGGGTATTGCCCGTTTTGTGATGGCAAGTTTGCTGACGCTGGCAACGAGTTTGGGCATCGTTGCGGCGATGAGCGTGACGGGTGTATGGGGGTGGTAGCGATGGATTGGATGAATTTATTACTCGGTTTAGCCAATGATATGTTTTTTGCTGCAATCCCAGCCGTTGGTTTTGCTTTGGTGTTTAATGTTCCTGTACCAGCCCTAAAATATTGTGCGTTAGGTGGTGCGATTGGTCATGGCTCACGTTACTTAATGATGCAATTTGGAATTCCCATTGAGTGGGCGACTTTTTTTGCTGCAACTATCGTTGGAATGATTGGCGTGCGTTGGTCGCGTAAATTTTTAGCTCACCCTAAAGTGTTTACGGTAGCGGCTTTGATCCCAATGGTTCCCGGGGTTTTTGCCTTTAAAGCGATGATTGCAATGGTTGAAATTAACCATCTTGGTTTTACGCCAGAGCTGCTGGCGATACTGATGGATAATTTTTTAAAAGCGATGTTTATTATCGCGGGCTTAGCGGTTGGCCTTGCGGTGCCGGGTTTGTTATTCTATCGGCGCAAACCCATAGTGTAAGGGCATGGGCTATCTTTCGTGATGACACTTTAGGATCTTATTTATGATCATCAGCATGATTGCCGCGATGGCAGACAATCGGATTATTGGTAAAGACAATCAAATGCCATGGCATTTACCGGCAGATTTTGCATGGTTTAAACGCTGTACGTTGGGCAAACCAGTGATCATGGGGCGAAAAACTTATGAGTCTATTGGTCGTCCGTTACCTGGTCGCCATAATATCGTGATCAGTCGTGATGCTTCATTGGCAATTGATGGGGTGAGTATTGTCTCTTCGATTGAAGAAGCTATTGAGGTTGCGGGTCATGTGGATGAAGTGATGATCATTGGTGGCGGCTCTATCTATCAAGCCTGTATGCCACAGGCCAATAAACTATACCTCACCTTTATTGACTTAAATATTGAGGGAGATACGCAATTTCCCGAGTGGGGGAGTGAGTGGCAAGAAGTTCATCGTGAAATGTATCAAGCGGATGACAAAAATGCTCACAACATGCAGTTTGTGGTTTTTGATAAGCAATAGAGGATTTCGGATCGATATTAAGCAACGATCCGGATCTTTTTATTCGTTAGCCTTTATGGGTTAACGCTGGTTGAGTGAAGTAGTGTTTATCTTCCCAGCGTAGCATGGTCAAACATCCTCCCCACACACAGCCAGTATCAAGCCCTATCACTTCGTCGCTGCGGTAACCTTCTAATGCAGCCCAGTGGCCAAAGAGGACTGTTTTATCGAGTTTAAGGCGTTTGGGTAGGGCAAACCACGGTAACAATTCTTCATCTTTTATTTCTTGAGGGGGAAGTTTGCACGCCATATCAAGACGCCCATCAGCAAAGCAAAAACGCATCCGAGTATAGGCATTGATGGTATAGCGATAGCGGTCAATCCCTTCTAGCTTCGAGCTCCACATATCAGGTGTGTTGCTGTACATCTGCTCGATAAGCCAACGCCAACGATCACTTTGCAAAATACTTTCGACTTCTTTTGCTGCTTGACGTGCAGTTTCAAGATCCCACAGAGGAGAAATCCCCGCATGGCACATAACAAAGTCAGCATGTTCAGCGAGGAGCGGTTGATGGCGCAACCAAGTGAGCAGCTCTGTTGCATCGTTGGCTTGTAATATGGGTAAGGTTTTATCACGAGGTTTACATGGGTGGATGCCCAGCGATACGGCCAGTAAGTGAAGATCGTGATTGCCTAGAACGATACGTGCCGAACTACCCAATTGTTTGATAAAACGTAGCGTTTCTAGAGATTTAGGACCTCTTGCAACTAAGTCGCCAGCGACCCACAGTGTGTCTTGTTGTGGTTGAAATTGCACTTGAGCCAATAAACACTGTAGTTCATCAAAACAGCCTTGAATGTCGCCGACAATATAGTTCGCCACGGCTACCTCTTTTAATTTAAAACATTAGGAATAGCGAGACGAAAAGGCTCAATTTCAACAATAAATTCAGCGTCCGCTTCATCTAACATAATGTAATGACCTTGCATAACACCGACTGGCGTTTCTAACGCCGTACCACTGTTATAGCGGTACTCATCATTGGGCAAGATAATCGGTTGTTCCCCGACCACGCCATCACCTTCCACAGACATCTGTTTGCCATTCGCATCGGTAATTAACCAACGGCGGCTCATCAGCTGTACTTGCTGGTTGCTGAGATTACGGATGGTCATCACATAGGCAAAGATATAGCGGTGTAAGTCGGGATTGGACTGCTCGGGGAGATACTGGGTATGGACTTGGATTTTGATACAAGGTTCAGAGATATCCATGTTAACTCCTTGTTTTTATAGATGAGCGATAGACATTGGCCGTTTATCGCTCAATCGTTATTAGGCGTGATGAGCGTCTAACCAGTTTGCCATAGCAACAAACTGTTCAAGTGTTAGGTTTTCCGGGCGCATGCCAGGGTTGACTCCAAGTTCTTCTAGCGTTTCCACTTCAATCAAACCTTTGTAGCAGTTGCGTACGGTTTTACGACGTTGGTTAAAACCATCTCGGCAGACACGCTCTAACCATTTCATGTTTGTCGTGGGATGCGGCAGTACTTCATAAGGCACCAAACGCACCACGGCTGAATCAACTTTCGGTGGCGGCACAAAAGCCGTTGGCGGAACTTCTAACACAGGAACCACTTTGCAGAAATACTGCGTCATAACCGTTAAGCGCCCGTAAGCTTTACTGCCGGGACCAGCAGCTAAACGGTTGACCACTTCTTTTTGCAGCATGAAGTGCATATCTTGAATATCTTTATGAAATTCAAATAAGTGGAACATTAATGGCGTTGAAATGTTGTATGGCAAGTTGCCGAAAATGCGCAGTTTATTATTCGGCTTCACCAACTGCGTAAAGTCAAAGCGCATCGCATCGCCTTCGTGAATCGTCAATTTACTCGATAATTCTGGGTGGTTGCGCAGGCGCTCAGCTAAGTCACGGTCTAGCTCAATAACAGTGAATTTATCCACTTCGCGGCCGACTGGCTCAGTTATCGCTCCAAGACCGGGGCCGATCTCAACCAAATTTTGTCCCGGACGAGGGTTAATCGCAGAGACGATGCCATCAATAATGTATGGATCGTTTAGGAAGTTTTGACCAAAACGTTTACGCGCTTTGTGCCCTAAGTGGACATCATTTCTCATAGTTTTCTCGAAATTAATTAGGTTTCTTTTCTACCAAGTCAATCGCGTAGGCGAGTGCTGTTCTAAAGCTCCCTGTATCCGCAAGCCCTTTCCCTGCCAATTCGAGTGCGGTGCCATGATCGACCGATGTTCTTATAAAGGGTAGACCAAGAGTAATATTTACTGAACGACCAAAGCCTTTGTACTTTAATACGGGCAGGACTTGGTCGTGATACATGCCTAAAACAGCATCGGCATCTTGCAAGTATTTGTCATTGAAGATGGTGTCGGCTGGTAGTGGGCCAATCAAATTAATGCCATCTTGTTGACGAATTTTTTCTAGCGTTGGAGTGATGGTTTCTATCTCTTCACGGCCCAGACAGCCATCTTCTCCCGCGTGTGGGTTTAAACCACACACATAAATTTTGGGTTGAGCAATGGCAAATTTTTCCACCAAATCTTTATGCAAAATAGTGATGATTTTTTCTAACCGCTCGACCGTTACTGCCTTTGATACATAAGCCAGTGGAATATGTGTTGTCACTAGCGCGACTCTCAACCCTTCTGTTGCGAGCATCATAACCACCAGTGGAGTATTAGATTTTTCAGCAAAGAATTCAGTATGGCCGCTAAATGCAACGCCAGCTCGGTTGATCACCCCCTTGTGCACAGGGCCGGTGACAATAGCATCAAATTCATCATTCATACAGCCTAAAGCTGCTCTTTCTAATGTATTTAATACATAATGTCCATTGGCTTCATTCAGTTTCCCCGTCATCACCGGTGCGCCGAGGGGAATATGATCCACTACTAACCGTCCCGCCTGCTGTGGTTTTGGTGCAGAGATGACTGAGTAGTCTTCCAATATAACGTCAATATTGAGCTCTTTAGCGCGCTCTGCAAGCAAGCTTTTGTCCGCGCATACCACCAGTTGATGTGCCCAATCTTCTTTTGATAAGGCCAGCACCAAATCTGGGCCAATACCCGCGGGCTCGCCAGCGGTAACCACGATGCGTTTAATTGTCATCTTGGTTGTCCTGTATAATTTCTACAAAGGCACTGGCACGCATTTCTTGTAGCCATGCGCTGGCTTCTTCATTGAATTTTCGATTAAAAAGAATGCGATAAGCTTTGTTTTTCAGTGCAGAGTCGGTGCGGTCAACTTCACGGCGATCAAGCACTTCGACAATATGCCAACCATGAACTGTTTTAAAGGGTTCACTGATTTGCCCAATAGCTAATGTTTCGATTTGATGTTGAAACTCCGGCACATACAGATCTGGTGTTTGATAACCCAGTTCACCATTTTGCGCTGCAGAGCCGGGATCTTGGCTGTATTGCTGAGCCAGTTCGCCAAAGGTCGCTTCACCAGCTTTAATGCGACGGATGAAGTCATTAAGCTCTTTTTGTACGCCGTCATCACTTAAAATAACGGTGGGTTTAACCAAAATATGACGCGCATTGACTTCCGTGACCGCGACGGTTTCTAACCCTTTGACATCATCAATTTTAAGAATGTGGAAACCGACGCCACTACGAAATGGTCCAATAATGGAGCCTTTGTTTTGCATTTTGATTTGGTCGGCAAAAATCGTCGGCATTTCTTCTTTGCGCATCCAGCCCCAATCACCACCTTGCAGTGCTTTCGGGCCTTTTGAATAGGTATAAGCCATGGTGCTAAAATCAGCGCCTTGGTTGAGTTTTTCGACTAAGGTTTTGGCTTGCTGTTCTACTGCGGTTTTATCTTGAGTATCGTCAACACGCAGTTGGATGTGACTGATTTTATATTGCACCGTTGCATTGGTTTCTTGCGCAAGAATATTGGCTAAGTTGTCCACTTCGTCCGGTAATATATTGATCCGGCGACGAACTAAAGCATTGCGCGCTTCACTTGCTGCAATTTCTTTACGTACTTGTTCGCGGAATTCCGCATAAGTCAGCCCTTCAGCAGTAACAGAAGCGTTAAGCTGTTCTAGGGTTTGATTATTGTTTTTCGCGATGTCGGCGATCGCGTCACTGAGTCGGTTATCGTCAATGCGAACGCCAATGCGTTGTGCTTCTTGTTGCTGAATGGTATCAATAATCAATTTTTCAACCACTTGCTCACGCAACACTGTGTCTTCGGGTAGCGTTTGACCATTTTTCTTTGCATTAATGGTCAAGGTTTTTAATGCACCATCAATGTCACTCTGTAAAATAACGCCACTATTGACGATGACGGCGACGCGATCGAGCTCAACAGGAGCAGCGTATGCGGTGTTTAGGCTTAATGTTGCCATCAATCCAATCAGTGTGTGTTTCCACAATTTCATTTGTAGTCCTATCAAAATGAGCAAGGGCCTTTACGCTTAAGCAAAGGCCGGATAAATTAGTTGTTTAGGAAAAATGGACGACCATAACTTAATGAATTTCCAGCGCTGTCTACGCCCGTCGTTCCGGAACCTGCACCAATCGTGGTGCCAAAACCGACAATACCAAAGTTCAAACTAAAGTTATTTTCGTAGAGTGGCGTAGCATTAGGATCAGTAACAAAATCACCATCCCATTTCCGCAGTTGATTACTATAAGTAAAACCAATATACCAACAATCTGAGGTGTAGCTTAGGTTAGCCAGCCACTCCAGGCTCTTTTCCGTGGTTAAATCGTAGAAGTACTGTCCGCTAGCATTCCACTTTTTGGAGATCTGATACCCAGCCAGTAAACCGGCTTGTGAAATGCCATCTTTGGTAATGGCATTAATATTGGTAATTGTATCGCCAACGGTATTATCAATATACTCTTTGGTGACGTAACGATAGTTAGTTTGAATGTATCCAGAACCCACTCGATACTCTAGGGTACTGTTGGCCAGTTGCATCTTACTGCTGTCAATGTCGTACTGAACCCCGCCATGGTAGAAGAGTAAATCATCATAGTTGAAGTCCATTTCGACGGCCCAAGCCGAATAGTTGGAAGTGTTGGCTGAATTATCTCCCTCATTAGGGGAGGAATTCTTGAGATCTTTTTTGAGGTAAAAAATCTGGCCAAAAGAGATATTTAAACGTTCTTTATACTGATCGTCGAAAAACCGTGAAGAGGCACCGTAGCTGATCTGATTTGCCGGGGCAATATAATCGACACCACTGTATTTACGGCTGCGGAATAAACCATAATAATCGGTTTGCAGTAGCGTTGTATCGTACAGCCCGATATTGCGCTGATCTTCTCTCGGTACGTACAGGTACTGAATCTGCGGCTCAAGTGTCTGCGTATAATCATCAAACAGAACCGTATCTCTTTCCAGTACTAATCCCGCATGAGTTCTAAATTCCGGAATGATGCGTGAAACGCTCTCTTTTAGGTCTTTATAGTTATCCGAATTGAGGTCAACACCGCTGAGATCTTGTTGGTAATAAGTACCAAGCACTCGCGCTTCGGTTGTCCAAGTGCCCCAGGTGTTACTGATAGGAATAGTAAAGCCCGGTTCAATGTGCGCTCGGGTGGCTGCAGGTTTTCCTCTTGCATCGGTTTCAAAACGCGATAGATGGCTCACCATATCAAAGTTCAAATACGGTAATAATTCGGGCGCATAGTAATTAAACGCAATCTGTGGCATCAAGCGATAGGGTTGGTTGGTGCTAGTTTTGTCTTCTGTAAGCAGCTGAAAGTCGCGAACCAGTATCGATGAATCCCAATTGTGGGTCCGGTAGGTGGCTTTACCTTCTTGGATAAGCTGACCATCTTCTCGGTTACCGATACCTGAGTCTAAGTCACTAAAGTAGCTAATGTCACTGACTTGAGAGTAGTCAATTTCAAACTTCCAAGCTTGGTTGAAAATACCACTGTGTTGGTATTGGAAGCCCCAGCGGCTGCCCTTTTCTGGATGTTTTTGGTCATCAGGTAAATATTCAGATTTAATGTTACCTGTACCAAAATCATTCAGATAACGGAATTCACTGTTTAATTGCGTACCGCGTTCTTGCATATATTTAAAGGTCGTTTCTAGGTCATAGTTTGGCGCTAAGTTCCAATAAATAGGTACTTGGGCTTCAAAACCATCGCTAGAACCGTAAGAAACGGTAGGGTATAAAAATCCCGTTTTACGTGTGTCGCCAATCGGCACCGTAAGAAATGGCAGATAAAAAATCGGAATATTTTGAATCTCGAAGCGCGGATTATAAAAAGTGGCTTGCTCTTCATTTTGGTCAATATCAATGCTGGATGCTTTCAATCGCCATGCATTATTACCTTCAGGGCAAGAGGTAATCGAACCATCTTCTATCTCATAAACGGCCTTACCCGTTTTGGAAATATACACAGCTTCACCACGGCCGGGTTCACACAAAAATTGATATTTTGTGTTCTCTAATGTCATTAAATCCGTATTAAGATTGTTTGTGGCTTTGTCAGAAATGGTCCTTACTTCACCGTCACTGAAGTTGACATTACCTTGCGCAACCACAATATTATCTTTCTGATGCAGGGTAACGGTATCCGCTAGAATGCGTTTTTTACCTTGAACAACGACCACATTGCCTGAGTAGTTTGCGCGTTCACCGTTCACGGCTTCTAGCGTATCAGCCTCGACATTAATCGGTTGCTGACTTGAGTTTTCTGCTTCAGGTTCGTTGATCAAACATTGATCTATAGCGGGCATTTCCTGCACACTATTGTCTAACATAGCTTCTGCTTGAGTCTGTGGCACAAAAAGAGCTGCGCTAATTGAAGCGGCTAACAAGGTGCGGGAAAAACATGACATCGAGTTGTACTATCCTGTTTGAACTTGATTGATTCGGAAGATGGATGGCCGAATGTAAAATAAAACGTTTCTTATCATAAAGGAAATTGAAGCTCCCGGCACTATCAGACCGCTTTACTCCTGAAAAATTCATAGATTGAGAGCACATAATGCATATTTTTGGCAAAATTCTTGGCGCTTTTTTTGGCTTCTTATTTGGAGGACCGTTTGGCGCATTTTTTGGTTTGTTTCTCGGGCATCAATTTGATAAAGCTCGTCGTTTGAATCAAGCGGGGTTTAAAACTAGCTCATTTGGTTCAGGGCCAAGCCAAACTGAGCGACAAGACGAATTTTTTAAAGCCGCTTTCGCGGTCATGGGACATGTTGCTAAAGCGAAAGGGCAAGTCACCAAAGAAGAGATCCAGCTAGCTACCATCATGATGGAGCGTATGAACTTACATGGTGAGCAACGTAAAGCGGCTCAAGATGCGTTTCGTGAGGGGAAAGAGAGTGGCTTTCCTTTAGAGGAAGTGTTGGAGCGTGTGCGCCTTTCGACGGGTGGACGCTTTGACTTGTTGCAATTTTTTCTCGAATTGCAAATATCAGCCGCGTTTGCCGATGGGGATATTCACCCTAGCGAGCGCAATGTACTGCACAAAATCGCTCGTAGTTTAGGTTTCTCATCCGATCAACTGGAAAGACGCTTGCGTATGCAAGAAGCGGCCTTTCGTTTTCAACAAGGCGGAAATTTTGGTGGCCAACAGCAAGGCTATCAGCAATCTGGGCAGTGGCAACAAGCCGCACAAGCTGAACGCCTCACTGATGCTTACGATGTGTTAGGCGTGAGTAAAGATGCGGATGCTAAAGAGATTAAACGTGCCTATCGCAAATTGATGAATGAGCATCACCCAGATAAATTGATGGCCAAAGGCTTACCACCAGAGATGATGAACGTTGCGAAAGAAAAATCGCAAGAGATCCAAAATGCGTACGATTTGATTAAGAAAGAGAAGGGTTTTAAGTAACCGGCTATCGTGAATTACCGCGAACGTTCCAATCGATTGAGCTGGTGAAAACTGGCTCTTTTTATTATGAGCATACGCAAGACACAAAAAAAGCCAAGTTTGAAAACTTGGCTTTAGAAAGTGGCTCCCCCTGCAAGACTTGAACTTGCGACATACGGATTAACAGTCCGCCGTTCTACCGACTGAACTAAGGGGGAACAGAATGTTTGCTTATCTTATGCAGATAAATGGTGCCGACTACCGGAATCGAACTGGTGACCTACTGATTACAAGTCAGTTGCTCTACCTACTGAGCTAAGTCGGCGCCGAATCAATAAGCAGTGCTCATTGATGAAAAGTGGCTCCCCCTGCAAGACTTGAACTTGCGACATACGGATTAACAGTCCGCCGTTCTACCGACTGAACTAAGGGGGAACAGGTTTTAAAGAATGGTGCCGACTACCGGAGTCGAACTGGTGACCTACTGATTACAAGTCAGTTGCTCTACCTACTGAGCTAAGTCGGCACATTTTTATCTTTAAATTTATTGTCTGTGCTAGGCACCAACAATTTAGAAACTGTGGTGCCCGGAGGCGGAATCGAACCACCGACACGAGGATTTTCAATCCTCTGCTCTACCGACTGAGCTATCCGGGCGACGGGGTGTATTAAAAGGTTTTTCGCATTTAACGTCAACAGTAAAATGCAAAAAAAATGTCGTTTGTTGTTTTTCTATACTTAGTGACTCGTTTTTGCCCATTTTCGTTAAAAATTAGTGTCAGATTAGATAGGGAAAGAGGCGTTGAAAAGAAAATAGGAGCTTTGAATGGAGCAAATAGCGAATAAAAGCGCGTTGAAAAACACACGTTTATCCGCTTGGTTACACTAAAGGAGCAAACTCACCAGACTGGTTTTAGTTTTTGACGGAAAATGGACTGACCCATAATTCAATCGTTGTAGAGGTAATCGCTGTAGAGGTAGAGGGGATTGGATAAATATGGCAGGTAATAAAAAAGCCAAGTCGTTAGACTTGGCTTTAGAAAGTGGCTCCCCCTGCAAGACTTGAACTTGCGACATACGGATTAACAGTCCGCCGTTCTACCGACTGAACTAAGGGGGAATTATCTGTGTAAGTCTAAGACTTCGCACCAAATAATGGTGCCTCGAGGCGGAATCGAACCACCGACACGAGGATTTTCAATCCTCTGCTCTACCGACTGAGCTATCGAGGCAATAAATGGTGCCGACTACCGGAATCGAACTGGTGACCTACTGATTACAAGTCAGTTGCTCTACCTACTGAGCTAAGTCGGCGCACTTTATTTATTGCTTGCTGCTACTTTAACAAAAGCACCAACAATTTAATTTGTGGTGCCCGGAGGCGGAATCGAACCACCGACACGAGGATTTTCAATCCTCTGCTCTACCGACTGAGCTATCCGGGCAACGGAGCGCTATTAAACGGATTTTCCCTTCAATCGTCAACTGCTTTTTGGAAATATTTTGAAAAAACGGTTTGTTTGCTGCGAATTTAGACAAAGCTGCGCTTTTTTATCCACCTGAGTTAAATTCCTTTTTGAATTTTGCTACTTTTTCTAAGTACCTTCTCGATTCAGCATTAGGGTGTTTTTGGGTCAGCGCCCAATAGACTTGATTGGGTTGCAGTGAATTTAAGTCCCTCATCGCTCGTTTCCTATCTTTGCTAAAGGTATTGAGTACTCCTCCTGTACCGCCGTTGTAGGCCGAAATCATACTGTATTCGAGCGACGTTGGATGGCTGACCTCTTTGAGGTAGCGGTTTTTCAGAATATAAAAATAGGCCGTTCCCGTATCAATATTTTTTTCGGGATCAAACAGATATTCAGGGCTGGGCTCACCAGATTTATTTTTGACCAGTTTAAAGACATCTCGACCTGCGGTTTTAGGGACCACTTGCATCAGGCCATACGCATTGGCCCAACTGACAGCGTAGGGGTTAAAGCTACTTTCAGTTTTTATGATCGCGTAGATGAGATCTTCGGGAATGTTATATTTTTTCGAGGCTCGGTGCACGATGTCGGCGTATTTATAACCTCGTTTAGAGGCATGATCCGCTACCATAGGAATTTCCACATAGTAGGCTTTTTTGAAATCAACGTTCTTAACTTTTAATTTATTTTCAATAAGATAATCAGCAAATCGATTCGCGCGCCAACCCCACTGGATCGGTTGTTTATCTTGATCAAGTACTTGATTGTACAAAAATGGCTGACCATTCAATTCGATATTTTGTGAAGAGAAAAGGTCAACGTGTGCGGGATCATCAGGCGTGAGCAAGGTGGTAATAATGGCATTGCGCAGATGTTTTTTGGGGTCAGTTGGGGAAACTGTTTCGATAATAATGGTTCCCGTGGAGAAATTAACTTCAGAGCGACTCAGGTAATTATCGATGTATTTTACATAGTTGCTTTTACCGGCCACTTTGATCTCTTTACTGCCCCAACGTTTCTCAATGTTGCCAGAAAAACTGCTGATCAGTGCATCTAAGGCGGCGGTATCTTTGACAAATTGCCCGGGTAATTGCGCTAAGTTTTTGGCAAAACGGTTGGTCGGCTCATAATCGACGCTGTATATGCGTTCAACTAATTCTCGGCTACAACCGGCCAGTAGCATTGCAATAAAAAAGTAAGTCAGCTTTCTCATTATCTTCCCAATACAAAAATGACATCAGAGCGTTTACCATGATGTCATTGATTATCCTCGAAATAAATAAGGTATCTCTTATTTGCTTGGTGGCGTGTAGCCTTCGATATGGACCTCTTTTCCTTCAAATAGGAAGTTGGTCATTTCGGTTTCCAGCAATTTACGATGTTCAGGGTCCATCATATTGAGTTTTTTCTCGTTGATCAGCATGGTTTGCTTATGCTGCCATTGTGCCCAAGCCTCTTTTGAGATGTTGTCAAAAATACGTTTACCCAATTCACCTGGGTACAGTTGAAAATCCAAACCGTCGGCTTCTTTATTTAGTCGAGCACAAAATACAGTGCGGCTCATGGTCACTTCCTCTTCGGTGTTTTAAGGGTTAATTTCAAATGGAAGGCTTTCTAGCAACTGTTTTACAGGAGCGGCTAAGCCGATTTGTTCCGGTTGGGCTAAGTTATACCAAAGACCTTTGCTTGCTTCCATGATGATGTTCGGTTGTTGAGATAACTCCACCAAGATCGGTGTGATCTCTAAATGATAATGGCTAAACGTGTGGCGAAAAGCGATGAGTGGGCGAATAGAGCGGATAGCGCTCTCTTTGATGGCTCTGTGATCAAGTTGATCTTCGATGGCGCTATTGGGGTTTTCAGGGAAGCAAAATAATCCACCCCAAATTCCACTTTGAGGGCGCTGTTCTAACCATACTTGATGGTTATGGTGTAGCATCACAAACCAAGTTTGCTTGGTTGGTTTGTCTGTTTTTGGTTTTTTGCCCGGATAATCGAGTGGGTTATTTTGTTTATTGGCGATGCAAAAAGATTCAACTGGGCAGAGCGTGCATTTCGGTTTGCTGCGTGTGCAGACCATCGCCCCCATATCCATCATGGCTTGGTTATATTTATCAACATCTTGCGCTGGCGTATTTTGTTCGGCATGTTGCCACAACTGAGTTTCAACCTTTTTTTGCCCCGGCCAGCCTTCGACAGCAAAACAGCGGGCTAAAGTACGCTTTACGTTACCATCTAAAATGGCGTGCGGCTGCTTATAAACCGAAGAAAGCACCGCCGCAGCGGTTGAGCGGCCAATACCCGGTAGAGCATTCATCTGTTCGATATCAAGGGGAAACTCACCGCCATATTCGCTGGCCACTATTTTGGCTGCTTTGTGTAGATTGCGCGCACGTGCGTAATAACCAAGGCCGGTCCATAGGTGCAGTACCTCGTCTTGTTCTGCATTGGCTAAATCAATCACGGTTGGAAAACGTTGCATGAAGCGTTCGAAATAAGGGATTACCGTTGCGACTTGAGTTTGTTGGAGCATAATTTCCGACAGCCAAACGCTGTAGGCCGTTTTGTTTTGTTGCCACGGCAAATGTTTGCGCCCATAGGCGTCATACCATTTTAAAATGGCGTTAGCGAAAGGTGTCACGACAGGCTCTTTGGTTTATAGTTTTAGTGGAGCAAAATTGCACCACATAAATGTGACGTTGTAAAACGGACAAATTGTGTGGATTTATCCAACAAGTTTATTTCGATAACACTTGCACCGAGAATAATTCTTTGGATAATCCCCGCTTTGATTAATCAATGTGCAGGCAAGATCAATGAGTGAAGTAACCACCAACGAATATACCGAAGAAGGCAAAATACTGCGTCGAATCCGTAGTTTCGTTCGTCGTGAGGGTCGATTAACCAAAGGCCAAGAAGCGGCAATGAATGAATGTTGGCCAACAATGGGTATTGATTTCCAGCCACAATTGCTCGATTGGGCGGCGGTTTTTGGTAACGATAACCCGGTGGTTTTAGAAATCGGTTTTGGTATGGGCGCTTCATTAGTTGAAATGGCTAAAAATGCACCGCAAAAAAACTTCTTTGGTATTGAAGTGCATAGCCCAGGTGTTGGCGCCTGTTTGTCAGCCGCTCGTGATGCTGGCGTGACTAATTTACGCGTGATGTGCCATGATGCAGTGGAAGTATTTGAACACATGATCCCTGATGGCAGCCTGCATACACTGCAACTGTTCTTCCCTGATCCTTGGCATAAAAAACGTCACCATAAGCGCCGTATTGTGCAGTTAGAATTTGCGGAAATGGTGCGTCAAAAACTAAAAATGGAAGAGGGCATCTTTCATATGGCGACGGACTGGGAAAACTACGCTGAGCATATGATTGAAGTGATGAATCAAGCGCCGGGCTTTGCCAATATTGCCGCAGAAGGTGACTATATTCCTCGTCCAGAAGAGCGTCCTTTGACTAAATTTGAAGCGCGTGGTCACCGTTTAGGTCATGGTGTGTGGGATATCAAATATAAACGCACCACGTAACGACTCACTTTTGTTGCTGCAACAAAATTAGCGATTAAAGAAAAGCCAACATTGTTGTAATGTTGGCTTTTTCGGCCTTAGCGCCCTACGAAAATCATTATAAAAATAGAGAAAAACATTTCTCACCCGAGGTAAGGTCACCCATGAAGCTAACACCCAATCTACTTGCTGATATTTTGTGTGAGGTTCGCCCACTGATCGGCAAAGGAAAAGTCGCCGATTACATTCCTGCTTTAGCCAAAGTACCGAATAACAAGCTGGCGATCGCGGTTTACACCAATCAAGGTGAAGTGATTTCGGCTGGAGATGCCACGGAAGGATTCTCAATTCAATCCATCTCTAAAGCTTTGAGCTTAACGCTCGCTATGATGCTTTATAAACCAGAAGAGCTATGGCTTCGTGTCGGAAAAGAGCCTTCAGGCCAAGCGTTTAATTCGATGATCCAGCTTGAAATGGAGCAGGGCATTCCGCGTAACCCTTTTATCAATGCTGGAGCTATTGTGGTGGCGGATATGCTGCATAGCCGTTTATCAGCCCCTCGGCAGCGCTTACTGGAGTTTGTACGTCAGTTGTCGGGTGAAGAGGGCATCGTATACGACAAAGTGGTAGCGGCTTCAGAAATGATGCACAGCGATCGCAATGCCGCCATCGCCTATTTGATGCGATCGTTTGGTAATTTCGATAATGACGTTATCCCGGTACTGCACAACTATTTTCACGCTTGTTCACTTAAAATGAGCTGTGTTCAATTAGCGAAAACCTTCAGTTATCTGGCGAATAAAGGGGTGTCCGTGCATACCAAGGAAGCGATAGTAACGCCGACACAAAGTAAGCAGATCAATGCCTTATTGGCGACTTGCGGTTTGTATGATGGCGCAGGAGAGTTCGCTTATCGTGTTGGCATGCCGGGTAAATCGGGCGTAGGTGGCGGTATTATTGCTGTTGTTCCTGGGGAGATGACGATTGCGGTTTGGTCGCCAGAGCTTGATGCGTCAGGTAATTCTTTAGCGGGCACTAAGATGTTAGAACTCTTGGCTGAGCGTATTGGTCGCTCTATCTTTTAAGTTCAATATTTTCTGACAGCCCGTGTTTTTGGCAAAAGATTGGCTACCGATTAGGTTAGCCAATCTCTGTTGGGGTTATCTTTTTAGTCGTCAGCCATAAAGGCTTCGAGCAAGTCATTAAGAAACAGTTTTCCTTTTTCTGTGATTTGCCAGTGACTTTCGGTTTGCGTTAAATAGTGTTCGGCTAGTGCCCAATCTATCGTTGACTGAATCACGCTTAAACTTAATCCAGTTGTTTCAACAAAGTCTTGTTTCGGACAAGGTTCCATCAAGCGAAAGCGGTTCATGAAGAATTCAAAAGGGCGATCCGCAGCGGCGACTTCAAATTCGTCATCCAAGTAAGGTTTGAGTAAATTGAGATAGCCACGCGGATGCTTCACCTTAGTGGTGCGTACAATACGCCCATTGCTAAAGCTGAGCTTGCCATGCGCGCCACAACCAATCCCTAGATAATCACCAAAGCGCCAGTAATTTAAGTTGTGTTGGCATTGATAGCCGGGCTTGCTATAGCCAGAAATTTCATACTGCACGTACCCAGCGGCGGCCAATTTTTGGTGACCCAGCTCAAAAATATCCCACAGCGCGTCATCATCTGGCAAAGTAGGCGGTTTAAAGTAGAAAACCGTATTAGGTTCAATGGTCAGTTGATACCAAGAAAGATGAGGTGGGTTTAGTGCAATCGCTTTGTCTAAATCGGCCAGCGCTTGTTCACAGTTTTGATCGGGTAAGCCATGCATCAAATCTAAGTTGAAGCTGTTTAAGCCAATTTGATGAGCTAATTGAGCGGCATTAACCGCTTCTTGCTGACCATGAATTCGCCCTAAACGTGCCAGTTTTTGTGGCTCAAAACTTTGTACACCAATCGAGATGCGCGTCACCCCTGCTTGTCGATATCCAACAAAACGGTCAGCTTCTACCGTGCCCGGGTTGGCCTCCATGGTGATTTCAATCCCAGGCTTAAACGCAATACGCGCTTCAATGCCTTGCAGCAGGCGAGCAATACCTTCAGCAGAAAAAAGACTCGGTGTACCACCGCCAATAAAAATGGAATGCAATGGGCGAGGATGGTCTGCAAGGCGATATTTGGCGATATCGGTATCGAGATCCTCCAATAGCGCATCAATGTATGCACGTTCAGGAATATCGTGCTTTAGCGCGTGAGAGTTAAAATCACAATAGGGGCATTTTTGTACACACCAGGGGATGTGCACGTACAAACTCAGCGCGGGTGGTTGCAACATTATGAATTTTGCTCGCTTAAGGTTTTAAATAGCATTTTTAGCGCTTTGCCACGATGTGAAAGCTGCTTTTTACGTGCAGGTAGCAGTTCTGCTGAAGCGCAGTTATCTTCGGGGACAAAGAAGATCGGATCATAACCAAAACCGTTACTGCCGTGAGCTTGGTGCAAGATGCGACCTTGCCACGTACCATGGCAGACCAATGGTGTTGGGTCATTTTCGTGACGCATGAAAACCAGCACGCAATGAAAACGAGCGGTGCGTTGTTCGTCTGGTACACCTTCCATTGCCGCTAATAATTTTTCTAGGTTTTGTTGGTCACTGGCATTTTCACCGGCGTAGCGCGCCGAGTAAATCCCCGGAGCACCTTGCAGATAATCCACTTCTAAGCCGGAGTCATCGGCAATCGCAGGTAAGCCAGTGATTTTGGCAGCATGTCGTGCTTTGATGATCGCATTTTCAATAAAGGTGGTGCCAGTCTCTTCGGCTTCTGGGACGTTTAATTCTGTTTGCGCCACCACATCAAAACCGAAATCAACCAGCAGATCAGCCATTTCGCGCACTTTGCCTTGGTTTCCTGTGGCTAATACTATTTTTTTCATTGCACTATTTCTCTATTCTTCGACGTAGAATTTTTGGGTGAATTTAAGCTTACCGGTGCCTTTTAAGCCCGCATCAACCTCAATGTCAAAACTCAAATTCTCTTCATTGGTAATGGGGAATTCAGCGAGGTAATAAATCGCGTTGCCCTCTTTGAATTGTTTAAATTCAAGTTCACGTACCTGACCGATTAGGTTTTTCGCATTGCCTTTGAGTGTCGCTTCCATAGCTGGTTTACCTAAGGCCGAGTTATCTAATACGCTGATGTTTAAAATAGCCGAGTAACCATTACGTTTTAACTGATAACTGCGCGCCACTTGTGGCGTTAAAAATGTTGAGTTGAAAGCTGAGTAGTGAACTTCAACATTCTTGATGGTTTGAAACTGCTCGGCGAGTGTGGGTAGCGAAATAAAGGCTATAACAAACGCTATCATCCATTTACGCATGTGGTGCTCCTTACAAAACAGAGTGGGCTAAATAAAAAGCCATCACAAGATGGCTTCAATCGGCTCTGGTATCACTTGAGGTGAATGAATTCGGACTTGTTTATGACGTCCCAATTCCCCTTTTTCTATCTCGATTAAACCTTTGGCGACTTTAAATTGTTTGGCCAAGAATTTGGTTAAATGCGCGTTGGCTTTGCCATCAACAGGCGGGGCTGTGATGGCAATTTTGAGCTCCTCACCATGCAAGCCGACGATACTATCGCGGCTTGCTTTGGGTTGGATATAGAGCTTGAGGATTAGATCCTCTCCCTCTTGCCAAACAGCAGATGACATTACAACTGATACCATACTGGGCCAATAAAATCGCCCATTAGGAAGTTCGCAAACTGCAGCACAATAAACAGCACCAATACACTTAAATCAAAACCACCCATCGCTGGTAGGATACGGCGGATCGGCGCAAGCATCGGCTCTGTTAATTGATGAAATACGTATTCAATCGGGCTGCGGCCTTGGCTAACCCAACTGAGAATAGCGCGGATCAACAGCACCCAGAACAGCAAACCGCCAGCGGCTTTGACTAACGAGAGTAAGCCTAAGAATAAAAAGTAGACGCTAAAACTAACCGCACCACCTGATGCCACCAGCATTAAGGCAATAAATTTCAATACGCACAGCACGTACGCAAAGAGAACCGTGGCCAAATCTAGGCTACCAATGGATGGAATCGCTCGGCGCAGTGGGCCAACCACAGGTTGCGTTGCTTTGACGATAAACTGGGAGAATGGGTTATAGAAATCGGCACGCGCTGCTTGTAACCAGATACGTAAAATTACGACCATGATGTACAGATCAAACAGGGTGGAGATCAAAAAACTCATTGAATTCATAGCTAGCCCTTAATATGAGTAGAGTGTCGTTTGCGCTTTTGCGCTATAGCTTAGTGAAACGCCACTAGGATTAAAACAGTTTTTCCATTTCTTGTGCACGAGTTACGGCCGCTTGCATCGCTTGTGCAACGATATTGGCAAGTTGATGCTCGTTAAAGGTGCGAATCGCCTCGGCGGTGGTGCCGCCTTTGGAGGTCACTTGTTCACGCAATGTCGAGAGTTCAATCTCAGGGTTTGCCACCACCATTTCGGCTGCGCCTAACGCCGCTTGTTGTACTAACAAACGGGCCGTTTCTTTATCAAAGCCTTGAGCGATGGCTTCGTTTTGCATCGCTTCCATAAACAAAAAGAAGTAGGCAGGCGCACTGCCTGCAGCGGCGATGATGCCATTAATGGCGGACTCGTTTTCAACCCAGCACACTTCACCAACGGCTTGTAGCAATTGTGCGGTAAAGCGTTTGTCTTGCTCTGATACGCTTGGAGTGGCAAATAGACCGCTCATGCCTCGATTGATCAGCGAAGGTGTATTGGGCATGGCGCGTACTAGTTGCAGTTCGGTCGCCAGCATCCCATTAAGGCGTGCCGCAGAAACACCTGCTGCAATGGAGATCACCAACTTATTTCTAAAATCAATGGATTGCAAAGGTTGACAGACACTGGCCATCAACTGCGGTTTGACCGCCAGTACCATCACATCGGCTTGCTGCGCTGCGGCAAGATTATCGCTGGTGGTGTGAATGCCATAAGCACTTTCCAGTGGTTTGCGTCTTGTTTCTGACGGTGCGGTCGCGGTAATTCGATCAGCTGGATAACCGCTGGCGACTAAGCCTGCAATAATTGCTTTGGCCATATTGCCTGCACCGATAAATGTGATGTTTCTCTGCTGCATCTGCTGACCTCTAATTGCTTGTCGCTGATTGATTATTATGTGGTTGATAGATAAGCCAGTGCTAAGCGTAATCACGCGCACCAAAAATAGCGGTGCCGATCCTCACCATAGTGCTACCAGCTTCAATCGCCGCTTGCATGTCGCCACTCATGCCCATTGAGAGCGTATCTAACCCTGAAAAACGTTCAGACAATTGCGCTTGTAAGCTCGCCAGTTTTTGAAATGCGGCAAGTTGCGCAGCGTAATCGGGGACATTCTCAGGAATAGACATCAGTCCTCTTAACGTGAGGTTGGGTAGCGCGGATATCAACTCTGCCAACTCAACTATTTCGTGTTCACCAATGCCCGATTTCGAGCTTTCGCCGCTGGTGTTGACTTGAATCAAGACCTGTAGTTGTGGCATGCCTGCTGGGCGTTGATCATTTAAACGCTGGGCAATTTTACTTCGATCCACCGTATGCACCCAAGCAAAGTTCTCGGCCACAATGCGCGATTTATTGGACTGAATTGGGCCGATAAAGTGCCATTCTAAATCCAGTTCGGGGTGCAAGGTATTGAAGTATTGAACTTTATCCGCGCCCTCTTGCACATAGTTTTCACCAAATAAACGTTGCCCAGCGCGCGCCGCTTCTAGAATTGCCTCGACAGGTTTGGTCTTACTGACCGCTAAAAGTTGCACTCTCTCTCGAGCGCGTCCACACTTTTGTTGTGCACTTTCAATTTGTGAAGTGATCTGTTCAATGTTTTGTTGAATACTACTCATAGCCTGACTTTACTAAGGAAATTAAATGGATATCGCTGAGCTACTGGATTTTAGTGTAAAGCACAACGCTTCGGATCTACACCTATCTGCAGGTGTTCCACCTATGGTACGGATAGATGGTGAAGTAAGAAAGCTCGGAGTGCCTGCTTTTACTCATGCTGACGTGCATCGTTTGATTTTTGAGATCATGAACGATGCTCAGCGTAGTGAATTTGAAGAGAAACTGGAAGTGGATTTCTCATTTGAGCTGCCTAATGTAGGGCGTTTTCGTGTCAATGCTTTCCATCAATCTCGTGGCTGCTCTGCGGTTTTCCGGACGATTCCTACGGTGATCCCAACCTTGGAAGAACTACAAGCACCTGACATTTTTAATAAAATCGCCAATTATGAGAAAGGATTGGTGCTGGTGACTGGGCCAACAGGGTCGGGTAAGTCGACCACATTGGCAGCAATGGTTGATTACATTAATTCTCATCACAACAAACACATTTTAACCATTGAAGACCCAATTGAGTTTGTGCATAGCAACAATAAATGTTTGGTTAACCAACGTGAAGTGCACCGAGATACCCACAGTTTTAAAGCGGCGCTACGCTCGGCGCTGCGCGAAGATCCGGATGTAATCTTGGTCGGTGAGCTGCGCGATCAAGAAACCATCAGCTTAGCGTTAACCGCGGCTGAAACCGGGCATTTAGTGTTTGGCACGTTACATACCAGCTCTGCGGCGAAAACCATCGACCGGATCATTGATGTGTTTCCCGGTAGTGATAAAGAGATGGTTCGTTCAATGCTCTCTGAATCATTGCGAGCAGTGATTGCGCAAAAGCTGCTAAAACGTTTAGGTGGGGGCCGCGTCGCATGTCATGAAATTATGCTTGCCACTCCAGCGATTCGTAACTTGATCCGCGAGGATAAGGTTGCGCAGATGTACTCCATCATCCAAACGGGTGCGGCGCATGGCATGCAAACCATGGAACAGAATTCCAAACAGTTGATTGCGCAAGGTATTGTCGATCAAGAAGAAGTGCAGAAAAAACTGGAAGTCAATTCATCACCATTTTAAGAGAGAGCTCATGGAACTGAACCAATGTCTTGAGGGTATGTTGACTCAAAAAGCTTCCGACTTGTACCTCACCGTAGGAGCGCCAGTGTTATTTCGCGTCGATGGAGAGTTAAGAGCTCATGGCGAAAAGTTATCCCAAACGCAGGTGATGGCGTTGTTAGATGCCATGATGGATGAGGATCGCCGCCGTGAATTTCAACGCACACGTGAAGCCAATTTTGCAGTAGTGAGAGAGATTGGCCGTTTTCGTGTCAGTGCTTTTTTTCAGCGTGAGCTGCCCGGTGCGGTGATCCGCCGTATTGAAACTCATATCCCCACTTTTGAAGAATTAAAGTTACCGGGCGTGTTGCAAGATCTCTCGATTGCAAAGCGTGGGCTGGTGCTGGTGGTCGGCGCGACGGGGTCGGGCAAATCGACCACCATGGCGGCCATGACGGGTTATCGTAACTCGCACCGAACTGGGCATATTTTAACAGTGGAAGATCCGATTGAGTTTGTGCATGAGCATCAGCGTTGCATTGTGACCCAGCGAGAAGTAGGGTTGGATACCGAGAGTTACGAAGTGGCTCTGAAAAACTCTCTGCGCCAAGCCCCTGATATGATTTTAATTGGTGAGATCCGTTCACGTGAAACGATGGAATATGCGATGACCTTTGCCGAGACAGGTCATTTATGTATGGCAACGTTACATGCTAACAATGCCAACCAAGCGCTTGAGCGAATTTTGCATTTGGTTCCTAAAGAGCAAAAAGAGCAGTTTTTGTTTGATCTGTCGATGAACCTCAAAGGCGTCGTGGGGCAGCAGTTGATCCGCGATAAAAATGGCAAGGGACGACATGGTGTGTTTGAGATTTTACTCAACAGCCCTCGAATTTCCGATTTGATCCGCCGCGGTGATCTGCACGAATTGAAAGCGACGATGGGCAAATCAAAAGAAGTGGGGATGCAGACTTTTGACCAAGCACTATATCAACTGGTCGTTGAGGACAAAATCAGTGAACAAGATGCACTGCACAGCGCTGACTCGGCTAACGATTTACGTTTAATGTTAAAAACAAAGCGTGGCGAAGGGATCAGCAGTGGCACATTGGATAACGTGCAGATTGATATGGAATAGTCGCAGTTTAAGACGAACAATCCCGAACTCGATTCGGGATTGTGCTGCGCCGCTGTATTAAAGTTAAGTTACGCGCCCCATTGCGCTTCAAACCAGCTCTCTAAGATCACTACAGCTGATTGGCAATCGACATTGCCTTTGCTCAGCGCCTTATAGCCGCCCATGGCAAATAAGTCGGCGCGGGCTTCCCGGGTTGAAAGCCGTTCGTCATGCATCTCGACGGCTAAGCCAAAGCGCCCGTGTAAACGCTGCGCAAATTTTTTGGCTCGTGGGGTAATGGTTTCTAATGCTTTGCCGTGCAAATCTGTTGGTAGCCCTACCACCAATAAATGGGGTTGCCACTCTTTGATCTGCTTTTCGATCTCTTCCCAATGTGGAATTCCGTCATTGGCTTTAAAGGCTTTAAGTGGTGATGCGGTGCCTGTAACTTCTTGGCCAATCGCACTGCCGATGCTTTTGGTGCCAAAGTCAAAAGCCATAATGGTTCTGGATGTCATAATCAGTATCTTGAATGGTGCAATAAAGGCTCTAAAAAGGCGCGTTACCTAGTTAGAGCCGTAAAGGTTAGAGCCGTAAAAGTTAAGCATGCCCAGCTTGCGCTGAGAGTTGGATGGGATCAATGCCGAGTTTTTTAATCGCCTGATTCCACTTATCGTGAATGGGCGTATTAAAGATAACCTCTGGATCGGCCTCAATGGTTAACCAAGAATTTTCAGCCAGCTCTAACTCAAGCTGACCCGGCTCCCAGCCTGAATAACCCAGAGCCACAAGATAGTGACTTGGTTCGGCATCTGTGCCCAGTACCGCTAAAATATCTTTCGATGTGGTGACGGCAATGTCATCGCTCATACGGATGCTGGACTCATAATGATCTTTCGGTCGATGTAGAATAAACCCACGATCTTCAGAAACAGGACCGCCATTCAAGACGGGCCTTTTTAGGCTATCAAGTTGAAGCTTCGGATAGCTTGGCTCAACATCGACTTGGTTTAACATGCCGCCCACGGTGATATCAATCGGCACATTAATCATCAAGCCCATCGCCCCTTCTTCATTGTGCTCACAGATGTAAATAACACTGTGCTTGAAGTAAGGGTCTCTCATACTTGGCATGGCGACTAAAAAATGATTTGTAAGATTCATACTGCCTCCAACCTATCGCAAATTACTGGGCAAGAGTTTGCCCAGTTCAGCATGACTTGTTGATTCGACGCTCAATCGCGTCCATCAACTTACCGGTAATTGAGATATCAAAGGCGGCCTCTATTTCACGAATACACGTAGGGCTCGTCACGTTGATCTCAGTGAGCTTGTCGCCAATAACGTCAAGTCCGACAAAGATTAAGCCTTTTTCTTTCAATGTTGGAGCAATAGTTTGAGCAATTTTTTTATCGGTTTCGCTTAGCGGACGCGCTTCACCACGGCCACCAGCTGCCAAATTGCCACGGGTTTCACCTTGTGCCGGAATTCGCGCTAGGCAGTAAGGCATTGGTTCACCATCGACCACTAAAATACGTTTATCACCGTTGCTGATGTCAGGTACAAAAGTTTGCGCCATACAGTAGTTTTGGCCGTGGTTAGTTAATGTTTCGATAATGACAGATACGTTTGGATCACCCTCTTTAACGCGGAAGATAGATGCCCCGCCCATACCGTCTAACGGTTTTAAAATCACATCACCATGTTGCGCGTGGAAGGCTTTAATTTTTTCCGCTTTACGCGTCACTATGGTGGTTGGCGTTAGTTCAGGGAACCATGCCGTAAACAGTTTCTCATTGCAGTCACGTAAGCTTTGCGGCTTATTGACGATTAATGTTCCTGCTTCTTCTGCTCGTTCTAGAATGTAGGTTGCGTAGATATATTCAGTGTCAAACGGCGGATCTTTACGCATCAACACTGCATCGAGATCAGCCAGTGGAATAGTTTGCTCAGATAAAAACTCATACCAACCGTTCGGATCTTCTTTCAATGTAACCACTTTGGTATCGGCAAAAGCGACACCTTGATCTAAGTGTAGATCATTCATCTCCATATAGTGGATTTCATAACCACGACGCTGCGCTTCTAGCAACATGGCAAAGCTGGAATCTTTTTTGATGTTAATGGACGAGATAGGGTCCATGACGATACCAAGTTTAATCATTGTTTTTCTCCGGTTAGCCAAGATCGCCAAAGCGAACTTGAAGAGCAGTAATAGCCGTTAAGGCCGCAGTTTCAGTACGCAGTACGCGTGGGCCTAGCAAGGTTTCTTCAAAATGGTACTGTTCAGTCATGCTAATTTCTGATTCTGATAAGCCCCCTTCAGGGCCAATCAACAAACGGACTTTATTGATGGGTTGAGGCAGGGTATTAATCGAATACTTCGCACGTGGATGTAAGTTGAGCTTGAGCGCATCACTGGGTTCGGCACACCACTCTTCCAACTGCATAATTGGGCGGATCAGCGGCACTATATTGCGGCCGCACTGCTCACAAGCGCTGATTGCAATTTTTTGCCACTGTTCCAGTTTTTTCTCAAAACGTTTGGCATCTAATTTCACGCCGCAACGTTCAGAAATCAAAGGCGTGATGGTATTGACGCCAAGTTCGACCGATTTTTGAATGGTGAACTCCATTTTGTCTCCACGCGAGATCACCTGCCCAAGGTGTAAATTAAGAGGCGACTCACAGCTGCTTTCGACTCTTTTCAACACATTGACCAGCACATTTTTTTTGCTGACCTCGGTAATTTCCGCTGGGAATTCCGCGCCACTGCCATCAAAAAGCAGTACTTCTTGGCCCGCTTGCATGCGTAACACCCGGCCAATATGCCCAGCCGCATCATCATTGAGAGCAATAATGCTTGAGGGTTGAAGAGGAGTCGGATGATAAATTCTAGGGATACGCATGGATAGTTCCTACCTGACGTTGAATAGCCATTAACATGGATGCTTTACACTGAAAAAACAAGGGGCAAGGGCGAGTTTCAATCACGAAAATGGCCCACAAAAAGTACCTCATGAACGGCACTGTTGCTGCACAAATGGGTTGTGATTGCCTTGAACTTTGGCAATTCGCTGATCGCGTTTGCATTCCCACTCATCGGCTGGGTATTGGCGATTCCACGCTTGCATTAGCTGTGTTTGAGACTTGGATAACTGAAAGCCATAGTTTTGGCTCATGTACAGATAGGTACGAGCAATTGAGCCACGTGCTCTATCGGGTGGCATGACTTTGCGTTGTTTAAAATCGACCTGCATTTCACAACGGCCATAGCTTTCACCTTCTACGCCATTCCACTGACTGAAATTGTAGTTTGAACGGTCGCCGTTGACTTCGCCAATCGCCGGCGTCAGGTTGTGGAGGTCAGCTTCCATCGAACGAAAAATAGTATCATTTTTGGTGCAATTTTTACGCCCACCTTGTTGCCAGCACTGACGCTGGTGGCCAAATTGCCAAGCCGGGACGACGTGTTCCCATTCAATGCGGCTGGCGCGAGTTTGCTGTTTGCGAACTTGGTAACCACAAGCTTGTAAGTCGGGCGTGCCTTTCTTACCTTGCCATGCTATGTCACAACCGCAGTAAAAGCTCACTGGATGATCATGATAGATTTTCAATGCTTCTTTTTTAGCTTGAGAAAAGGAAGCGGGAGGCGCAGCTAGGGCACAAAACGAGAACAGAGCTAAGCTGCTATTCACAAGCAATAAGCGAAAATAGGACATCATTTAGACTGATATAAGTATGGTTTTTATAAGTCTAACACTCAGATTAAAGAATAATAAATGATGTTTTTGTTGTTAATTGCAGATGAGTGTAATCACACCGCTGTGGATTCAAGTAGCAGCAACCAAAGTTTATTTAGGAAAGCTGCACGCCAGTAAAATGGAGCGTTTGTGCACAGTGTTGGCAGCGGTAGGTGGCTTGATTGCGCATCACTTTATTGTGGCGACGGACAGTGAGCGGGTAATGCGCACAGGCGCAGCGATATTCAAAGGTTTTACCTTGCACTGAAGAGACTTCAAAGCGATGAGTGGTATTGGCTGGTAAATGAAACACTTGATTCATCACAGCCTGCCACTCTTTACCGTGTGGAGGAACGCGACCATAGCGCTGGTAGGTAATTAGGTGGGCGATTTCATGTGGGATCACTTCATCGAGAAAGGCGCGTTGATTTTCAGCAAACAGCACTGGATTCAGTCTGATTTCCCAACGTTGTAAATAAGCCTTACCTGCCGCCTTTCCCCGCAACTGATAGTTGATACTCGGCATAGGGAAGTCGTGTTGAAAATAGTGACGAGCGGTTGTGATGCACTGCTTTGCTTTTACTTGCGCACGGTAATGTAGCTCAAAATTAGGCACAGATTCATTCCTAGAAAAAAGCCCTTGCGAATGAGCAAGGGCTTACAAATTTAAACTAGGTTGAAAATTACTTCAAGCCAGCAAAGTCACGTAGGATGGCGGCTTTGTCAGTCGCTTCCCAAGGAAACTCTTCACGGCCGAAGTGACCGTAAGCGGCAGTTTTCTTGTAGATCGGTTGCAGTAAATTGAGCATTTCTTGTAGGCCGTATGGGCGTAGGTCGAAGTGCTGGCGTACCGCTTCAATGATGATCTCTTGGGATACTTTCTCAGTACCAAAGGTTTCGACCATGATTGAGGTTGGATCTGCAATACCAATCGCGTATGACAACTGAATTTCACAACGATCAGCAAGGCCAGCCGCTACGATGTTTTTCGCTACATAACGCGCCGCGTAGGCTGCACTACGGTCTACTTTTGATGGATCTTTACCAGAGAATGCACCACCACCGTGACGCGCTGCGCCGCCGTAGGTATCAACGATGATCTTACGACCAGTTAAACCACAGTCGCCCATTGGGCCGCCAATCACAAAACGACCGGTTGGGTTGATGAAGAATTTGGTCTCTTTGCTAAGCCACTCGGCTGGCAACACAGGCTTAATGATCTCTTCCATGACGCCTTCGCGTAGGTCAGCTGTCGAGATAGAGTCGCAATGTTGCGTTGAAAGAACGACGGCATCAATTCCAACAATTTTACCTTGGTCATATTGGAAGGTAACTTGAGATTTTGCATCAGGACGTAGCCAAGAAAGCGTGCCATTTTTACGCACTTCTGCTTGTTTTTGCATCAAGCGGTGAGCGTAGGTGATCGGTGCTGGCATCAGGATTTCAGTTTCGTTGGTCGCGTAACCGAACATAATACCTTGGTCACCGGCGCCTTGTTCTTTAGGATCGGCCTTATCAACACCTTGGTTGATATCAGGTGACTGTTTACCAATGGTATTCAAAACGGCGCAAGAATTGGCATCGAAACCCATCTCTGAGTTGACGTAACCAATTTCACGAACGGTTTGGCGAGTAAGCTCTTCAATGTCCACCCATGCAGAGGTCGTGATTTCACCACCAACCATGACCATGCCGGTTTTCACGTAAGTTTCACAAGCAACGCGCGCTTTGATGTCTTGTTCTAAAATCGCATCCAAAACTGCATCAGAAATTTGGTCTGCAATTTTATCTGGATGGCCTTCTGAAACGGATTCAGAAGTAAACAGGTGCTTAACCATGAGAGCTCCACTTTTATTCGTTGGACTATGGCAAGCTTTGCTCACCATCGTTATTCATTAGTTTATGTAGGTGTTTCTACATCTAGACGTCTATTCTAGTTTTGAATAGTCGAATTACAAGTTATTTTTACGCCTGTCTGTAAACCAAACGTTTGCTTATAATTTAGATGAAAAATTGGAGTTTGGTTTTTTATCCTAAAAATAAGCGCTAAAGAGCACTATTTCTCCAGTAAAACGTTTGCAGTGAGAAAAGTGCTTTGAGAGAATAGCCGCGCTATTTTCAGCCCATTTCCGTTAATTTGAATTCGCTTAATGCACTCAGGAGCAGACATGTCTTCCCGTAACCTTGTTTCTAATAAAGAACTCGCCAATGCCATCCGTGCTCTTAGTATGGACGGTGTTCAACAAGCTAACTCTGGTCACCCTGGTGCACCGATGGGTATGGCCGATATCGCTGAAGTTCTTTGGCGTGGCCACTTAAACCATAACCCACAAAACCCACAATGGGCTGACCGCGACCGTTTTGTGCTGTCGAACGGCCACGGCTCAATGCTGATTTACTCTTTATTGCACCTGAGCGGTTACGCGCTGTCGATTGATGATTTGAAAAACTTCCGTCAATTGCACTCAAAAACACCGGGTCACCCAGAATACGGTTACGCGCCGGGCATTGAAACCACCACGGGCCCACTAGGCCAAGGTATTACCAATGCGGTCGGCATGGCGATGGCTGAAAAAGCACTGGCGGCGCAGTTCAACAAACCGGGTCACGACATCGTTGACCACTTCACTTATGTGTTCATGGGTGATGGCTGTTTGATGGAAGGCATCTCGCACGAGGCGTGTTCTCTGGCGGGCACACTGGGTCTTGGCAAACTGATTGCGTTTTGGGATGACAACGGCATCTCTATCGATGGTCATGTGGAAGGCTGGTTCTCTGATGACACGCCAAAACGTTTTGAAGCGTACGGCTGGCATGTTATTGCTGCAGTTGATGGCCATAACGCTGAAGCGATTAATGCCGCGATTGAGGCTGCGAAAGCAGACCCTCGTCCAACCTTGATTTGCACCAAAACCATCATCGGTTTTGGCTCGCCAAACAAAGCGGGCTCACACGACTGTCACGGTGCCCCTTTAGGCGCTGAGGAAATCAAAGCGGCGCGTGAATTCCTGGGTTGGCCGCACGCACCTTTCCACATCCCTGCCGACATTTACGCGCAGTGGGATGCCAAAGAAGCTGGCCAAGCGAAAGAAACCGCTTGGAATGCCAAGTTTGAAGCCTACGCCACTGCGTACCCTGAGCTTGCAGCTGAGTTCAAACGTCGCGTAAATGGCGAGTTGCCAGCAGAATGGGAAGCGAAAGCGAGTCAAATTATTGCTGACCTTCAAGCTAACCCAGCCAATATTGCGTCACGTAAAGCGTCACAAAATGCGCTGGAAGCGTTTGGTAAAATGCTGCCAGAATTTATGGGCGGCTCGGCGGACTTGGCACCGTCTAACCTCACCATGTGGTCGGGCTCTCAATCGCTCACCGCGGAAGACTTCTCGGGTAACTACATTCACTACGGTGTACGTGAATTCGGTATGACGGCCATCATGAATGGTATCGCGTTGCACGGTGGTTTCGTTCCTTACGGCGCAACCTTCCTGATGTTTATGGAATACGCCCGTAACGCGATGCGCATGGCGGCGTTGATGAAAATCCAAAACATCCAAGTCTACACTCATGACTCGATTGGCTTGGGTGAAGATGGTCCAACCCATCAACCGGTTGAGCAAGTGGCTTCACTGCGTTTGACACCGAACATGAGCACATGGCGTCCGTGTGACCAAGTGGAATCAGCCGTCGCATGGAAGTTGGCGATTGAGCGTAAAGATGGCCCATCAGCGCTGATTTTCTCTCGTCAAAACCTCGCGCAGCAGCCACGCAGCGAAACGCAAGTTGCCGATATCGCGAAAGGTGGTTACATCCTAAAAGAGTGCGCGGGTCAGCCTGAGCTTATCCTGATTGCCACTGGCTCTGAAGTTGAACTGGCGGTAAAAGCTGCAGAGCAACTTACAGCCGAAGGTAAGAAAGTGCGCGTAGTTTCGATGCCATCGACTGATGCGTTTGATAAACAAGACGCAGCTTACCGCGAAGCGGTATTACCAGCGGCCGTGACTAAGCGTATCGCCATTGAAGCAGGTATCGCAGATTTCTGGTACAAGTACGTGGGTTTTGGTGGCAAGATCATCGGTATGACTACCTTTGGTGAGTCAGCGCCGGCGGATCAACTGTTCAAAATGTTCGGCTTTACGAATGAAAACGTGGTGAAACAAGCACAAGAGCTGCTTGCTTAAGTCTTCTTATTTTTAATGCAAAAGCCCAGCGAGTCATTCGCTGGGCTTTTTTGATCTTGATGTTTATGATGCTTTCCATTCTTCAGGACAGGCTTGACGTAGCGCGTCGATAAACAGACGCAGTTTGAGCGGATGTCTGCCTGCTGGATAATGACAACTAATTTCAGTGGGTGGCGACAACCATTCTGGCAAGCATGCTTGCACACTGTTTGGGTGCGCTTGTTCAAAGCCTTTGGCAAACCATGTCGGCAGTAAGCCGATGCCTCTTCCTTTGGCTATCGCATCCGCTTGCATAGCTAAATTATCACTCTGCAAGCGGCTTGTGAGCGCAGGTAAAAGATAGCTGCCGTGAATAGGATGGATGAGAGCCAAGGCTTCTTGGCGAAAAGCGATAAAATCAATCCAAGGATGTTTGACTAGATCCTGTGGATGCTCTGGCATGTCGTTATTGGCAAGATAGTGTGGCGACGCATAAGGTGAATATTGCCAATGGCCGAGCAATTCACGTCTCCAGCCTTGTTGAGCAAACGGGCCAATCCAAATCAGTAAATCAGGCTCAAGATGCGACTCTTCTGCCACATATTGGCTGTAGAGTCGAATGTTGATTTCGGTGTGGGTTTGCATGAATTCATCCAATACATTGCTCAACCAGCCACGAATTAAGTTCGGATGAACCACCAAGGTCATTTCACCGCTGATTTGGTTATTAAACTCTTGCAGTGCTTCATGGCTTTTTTCTGCTAATTCAAGCAGTTGTTCTGTATAAACTGCAAAAACTTGCCCAGCTTTAGTCAAAGTTAGACGGTTGCCTTGCCGAGCAATTAAGGCTTGTCCGAGATCGTTTTCCAAAGACGCCAAACGTCGACTGAGGGTGGACTTAGGCTGTTCCAGCGCTTTCGCCGCCGCAGTCAGGCTTTTGTATTGACAGAGAGCATGGAAAGCTTTGATCGCACTGAAATCATGCATAAGTAAAATGGCCTTTTAATCTAATCATCACTGTGTTCCATATTTGGTATCGACCATTCCATCTGTCTATCTATCTCAATCATCAAAATTATGAATAATCCACTCCTGAAATTAATAATCATTATCATTTAAAGGAGTGGTACATGTCCAGACTCAATCCGCTGAATGTTGCAATTACTGCGGCGCTCGGGTTATTCACCTCATCACACGTGTTCGCTGAAGAAATTCAATCTTATGAGAAATTAGTGGTGACGGCGGCTGGTTTTGAACAAACACAAGCGCAGGCTCCAGCGAGTATCAGTGTGATTACACGAGAAGAGTTGCAATCACGTTATTATCGTGATGTAACCGATGCACTGCGCAGTGTGCCGGGCGTGTTGGTGACTGGAGGTGGTGACAAAACAGACATCAGCTTGCGCGGTATGAGTTCAAACTACACCTTGATGTTAGTCGATGGTAAGCGTCAATCTTCACGTCAAACTCGACCAAATAGTGATGGCCCAGGTATTGAGCAGGGATGGATGCCACCACTGCAAGCCATTGAACGAATTGAAGTGATTCGTGGCCCAATGTCGACTTTGTATGGCTCAGATGCCATTGGTGGTGTGATCAACATCATCACACGAAAAGATAATCAAGAGTGGTCAGGCAGTGTTCAGTTGGATACGGTTTTCCAAGAAAATCGCGATTCTGGCGATCAGAACGGCGTCAACTTCTTCCTGACAGGGCCACTGGCCGACAATCTTTCTCTGCAAGTTTATGGACAGAGCACCGAACGCGATGAAGATAAGATTGAACGTGGCTACCAAGACAAAAGCTTAAAAAGTTTAACTTCAAAGTTGAACTACCAACTTAATGAGCAGCATGATCTGACTTTTGAAGTGGGCACTTCCGCACAAGATCGCCGAGGCAATGTAGGGTTATCCGTGCCAACGACAGGTTGTAAAGGTGGGTGCGAAGACAGCTTAAACGAATACCGTAGAACCTATATTTCCCTTTCTCACCAAGGGGATTGGGGCGACTATGGTGTGTCGGATACTTATGTCCAACGTGAAGTAAGTAACAATAAAAGCCGTGAGATGGAGATCATCAATACGGTGGCTAAATCAAGCTTAGTGGTGCCATTGACTAACAATACGGCAACCGTAGGCATTGAGGCTTCACATTCAAAGTTAGAAGATTTTACCTCAAATAAAGCCTCTGATTTAACTCAGATTGAAAGCACTCAATGGGCGGCGTTTGTTGAAGACGAGTGGCGCATGACCGAGTCGTTTAACCTAACCTTAGGTGGCCGTGTTGACCACGATGAAAATTATGGTTCTCATTTTAGCCCAAGAGCGTATGGCGTGTGGACCATCAATCCAGCGTGGATTCTGAAAGGTGGCGTGGCCACGGGTTTCCGTTCACCGCAGCTCAGAGAAGTCACGCCAAATTGGGCGCAGGTGAGTCAAGGCGGTAATATTTACGGTAATCCAGACTTAAAACCCGAAACCTCGATTAACAAAGAGTTGGGGTTGATGTACAAAAATGGAGAGGGTCTTAACGCGAGTTTGACTTTCTTCCATAATGATTTCAAAGACAAAATTACCCGTGTTGTGTGCCCAAGCAACGTCTGTACTGCAGGCCCGAACGAGTGGGGCTCTGATCCCACTTATCGAGTGAACGTTGATGAAGCGTACACGCGTGGGGTCGAAAGTACGCTCGGTTTACCTATCACAGAAACGGTTTATTTCAACGCGAGTTATACCTTTACTGACTCAGAGCAAAAAACCGGAAAATATCAAGGTATGCCACTTGAGCAACAACCTGAGCATCGCTTCAGCGCTGATATTGATTGGCAAGCGACTGACAACTTGAGCAGTTGGTTGAAGCTGACTTATCGTGGAAAAGAGAGCAACCCAGTCACTGGCCCTTCTCGTAGCAGCTTGATTGAGCCAGCTTATCAGTTCATCGATACTGGCATCACTTACGCGCTTTCTTCTCAAGTAAGCTTGAAAGGTGCGATTTACAATCTACTCGATGAAGAAATTTCATACCAAGAATATGGCTATGTAGAAGATGGACGTCGTTATTGGTTAGGTATTGACGTTAACTTTTAAACCATCAATACCGCAAATGAAATGGCTCCCGTTTGGTGAGCCATTTTTTATGGTCATCTTTCTTGTCGTAGCCGCCGTTGCTTGTACCTTGAGTCCGTTTAGAAACGGAATCTTTTGCGACAACTGATGGCTTGGGGTGTTGCTCTTGGTCGCTATCGGTTACTATCTGTACCACGAAAAAAGTTAAGACGATGGAATGATGCTTAAAGTCGCGATCAATGGTTTTGGGCGTATCGGGCGTAACGTGCTGCGTGCGATATATGAAAGTGGAAAAAGTCAGCAGATAAAGGTGGTGGCGGTGAACGAGCTGGCGCTACCTGATGCGATGGCGCACCTACTGCAATACGACACTACTCATGGTCGATTTGGTAAAAAGATCACCAATGATCAAGAGCATATCTATGTTCATCATGGGCTGGATGAGTATGACTCGATTCGAATTTTGCACCTTAGTGAAATCAAACTTCTGCCATGGCGCGATTTAGGCGTTGATATTGTGCTCGACTGCACGGGTGTGTACGGCTCAAAAGCCGATGGTTTGGAGCACATTGAGGCAGGCGCAAAGAAGGTACTCTTTTCACATCCCGGCTCACATGATCTCGATAATACGATCATTTATGGGGTCAACCATGAGACGCTAACCGCAGAACATCGCATTGTGTCGAACGGATCCTGTACCACCAACTGCATTGTACCGATTATTAAAGTGCTTGATGAAGCGTTTGGTATCGATTCAGGAACCATTACCACTATTCACTCGTCAATGAATGATCAACAAGTGATCGATGCCTACCACACCGATTTGCGTCGAACACGTTCCGCCAGCCAATCCATCATTCCAGTGGACACCAAGTTGCACAAAGGAATTGAAAGGATCTTTCCGAAATTTTCTAACAAATTTGAAGCGATATCAGTGCGCGTACCGACAGTTAATGTCACCGCGATGGATTTGAGTGTCACAATTAATACAAATGTGAAAGTTAATGACGTAAATCAAACCATTGTTAACGCATCTCAGTGTACATTACGTGGCATTGTTGACTATACTGAAGCTCCGCTTGTTTCCATCGATTTTAACCACGATCCCCATAGTGCGATTGTTGATGGTTCACAAACAAGAGTGAGCAACGGGCAGCTTGTTAAAATGCTCGTTTGGTGTGATAACGAATGGGGCTTTGCGAATCGCATGCTGGATACGGCACTCGCAATGCAAGCATCCGAGTAGTAGCAGGATGATGGAGATTTATTTATTTTCAGGCTTGAAATAAATAACTCAAATCTCCATATCGATAACCAGTTTGAAGAATTTATAGGCTCGGCAAGGTTGCCGGGTTTCCAAAAACTTTATTTATTAATATTTGAGAGGACAAACCATGTCTGTAATCAAGATGACCGACCTGGACCTAGCAGGTAAACGCGTATTTATCCGTGCTGACCTAAACGTACCAGTGAAAGATGGCAAAGTAACTTCTGATGCACGTATTCTTGCATCGCTACCAACAATTCAGCACTGCCTAGCGGCGGGCGCTAAAGTGATGGTTACTTCTCACCTAGGTCGTCCAACTGAAGGCGAATACGCGGAAGAGTTCTCTCTACTACCAGTGGTTAATTACCTAAACGACGCTCTAGATTGCGAAGTGAAACTGGCAAAAGATTACCTAGATGGCCTAGAGCTAAACGCAGGTGAGCTTGTTGTTCTAGAAAACGTTCGCTTTAACAAAGGCGAGAAAAAGAACGAAGAAGAACTATCTAAAAAATACGCCGCTCTTTGCGACGTATTTGTGATGGATGCATTTGGTACGGCTCACCGTGCACAAGCCTCAACTCACGGCATTGGTATGCAAGCACCTATCGCTTGTGCTGGTCCACTATTGGCAGCAGAACTTGAAGCACTAGGCAAAGCTATGGATAACCCAGAGCGTCCATTAGTGGCTATCGTTGGTGGCTCAAAAGTGTCTACTAAACTAACGGTTCTAGAATCGCTATCTAAAATTGCTGACCAACTGGTTGTTGGCGGTGGTATTGCTAACACTTTCATTGCAGCAGCAGGCCACAACGTAGGTAAGTCTCTATATGAAGCAGACTTGCTTGAAACGGCTAAAAAGTTGATGAAAGAGTGTTCTATTCCAGTAGCAACAGATGTTGCTTGTGCAAAAGCCTTTGATGAAAACGCAGAAGCGGAAATCAAAAACGTGGCGGATGTTCAAGATGACGATATGATTTTCGACCTAGGTCCAGACTCAACCGCACAACTGGCTGAAATCATCGCTAACGCAAAAACCATTCTATGGAACGGTCCTGTTGGCGTATTTGAATTCAAAAACTTCGAAGCAGGTACAAAAGGTATCTCTGAAGCGATTGCGAAATCTGCAGGTTTCTCAGTGGCTGGTGGTGGTGACACACTAGCGGCAATCGACAAGTTCGGTATCAAAGCCGACGTATCTTACATCTCTACTGGCGGCGGTGCATTCCTTGAGTTTGTTGAAGGCAAAGTACTACCAGCGGTTGAAATGCTAGAAGCACGCGCGAAAGCTTAATGACTAATGAAAGCGGGAGTGATTCCCGCTTTCTTGTTTGCTGCACGTGTGTTTTTATTCTGATAGAATGACGCCAGTTGTGAGCAAACGTTTGCAAGAATTTAAACTTAACTGTTTTATTTTTAAAACGATAGAAAAAATAGGATCAAATCCATGTCTAAGATCTTCGATTTCGTAAAACCAGGCGTAATTTCTGGCGATGACGTACAGAAAGTATTTGAAGTTGCAAAACAAAATAACTTTGCTCTTCCTGCAGTAAACGTAGTGAACACTGACTCTATCAATGCGGTTCTTGAAGCTGCATCTAAAGTTAAAGCGCCAGTGGTTGTTCAGTTCTCTAACGGTGGCGCGGCTTTCTTTGCTGGTAAAGGCGTTAAACTTGCTGGTCAAGGTGCACAAATCCTAGGTGCGGTTGCTGGCGCGAAATATGTTCACGCTGTAGCAGAAACTTACGGTGTGCCTGTTATTCTTCACACTGACCACGCTGCGAAGAAACTACTTCCTTGGATCGACGGTCTACTAGACGCAGGCGAAGAGTTCTTCGCTCAAACTGGTAAGCCTCTATTCTCTTCTCATATGCTAGACCTTTCTGAAGAGTCTCTAGAAGAGAACGTTGAAACTTGTGCGAAATACCTAGAGCGTATGGCTAAAATGGGTATGACTATCGAGATCGAACTGGGTTGTACTGGTGGCGAAGAAGACGGCGTAGACAACTCAGACATGGATTCATCTGAGCTGTACACTTCTCCTGAAGACGTAGCTTACGCTTACGAGAAATTGAGCGCAGTGAGCCACCGTTTCACTATCGCAGCTTCTTTCGGTAACGTACATGGTGTTTACCAAGCGGGTAACGTGGTACTGACTCCAACTATCCTACGTGATTCACAAGCGTATGTTTCTGAGAAATTTGGCCTTCCAGCGAACTCTCTAAACTTCGTATTCCACGGTGGTTCTGGTTCTTCTGAAGCCGAGATCAAAGAGTCAATCAGCTATGGTGTTATCAAAATGAACATCGATACTGATACTCAGTGGGCAACTTGGGACGGTATCCGTCAGTACGAAGCTGAAAACCATGATTACCTACAAGGTCAAATTGGTAACCCTACGGGTGAATCTGCGCCAAACAAGAAATACTACGATCCACGCGTATGGCTACGTGCTGGTCAAGCATCGATGGTTGCTCGTTTAGAGAAAGCCTTCGCTGACCTTAATGCGATCGACGTACTATAAGTTCATTTATCTGGACTAAGTGATGAACCCGCTCAATGAGCGGGTTTTTTTATGGCCGAGATTCAGACAAAATGACTGGCGGATTGTTAAAATATTGCTTAACCTCTAACAAGCTCATATCAATGCTTCCAAGTAACTATTTGTTTTGTCAGTGTTTACATAAAACTGACTTTGCAACATAACCAAAGTGAGATATTGTGCCAAAAAACTGACACTCTACTGTCAGTCGTTTTTTGTCTTTGATGTTCAGTGGTAACAACAACATTCAAAATGATTTTATAAAGAGGAAATGCAATATGTCAGGTGAATCAATGGGCATCGAAGCTCCATTAGTCGATGGTTTAGCGCAAGCCAATACTTGGCTGACCAATAATTCAGATCTTTTGATACAATACGGCGTCAATATTATTTCCGCTATTCTGATCCTATTTATCGGTAACATTGTTGTTAAAGCTGTGGCTGGAAGTGTTGCCAAGGCTCTGAAAAAGAAAGACATGGACAAAGCAGTTGTTGAGTTTGTTCATGGTCTAGTCCGTTATACGCTATTTGTGGTGGTATTAATTGCCGCTTTAGGTCGCATTGGTGTGCAAACCGCTTCTGTTGTAGCCATTATCGGTGCGGCTGGATTGGCGGTTGGTTTAGCGCTACAAGGCTCCCTATCAAACTTTGCTGCGGGCGTTTTGATTGTGGCATTCCGCCCATTCAAATCCGGTGATTACGTGGAAGTTAGTGGTACTGCTGGATCGGTTGAATCGATTCAAATTTTTTCAACAGTACTGCGCACGCCTGACAATAAAATGGTGATTGTGCCTAATGGTTCGATCATCAGTGGCCCAATTGTTAACTATTCACGCCATGACACTCGTCGTATTGATTTGGTGATTGGTGTTTCTTATAAGTCCAATCTGCAAAAAACCAAGGAAGTGCTGGCTAAAGTAGTCGCGGCAGAGCCTCGTTTGTTGAAAGATCCTGCACCGACTATCGGTGTAATGGCCTTGGCCGATTCTTCAGTCAATTTTGTGGTTCGCCCTTGGGTGAAAACGGCAGAGTATTGGGCTGTTTATTTTGATTTGTTACAAGCCATCAAAGAAGAGTTAGATAAAGAAGGTATTGAGATCCCATTCCCACAAATGGATGTTCATCTGAATAAAATGAATTAATTCATTTTCAATCAAGTGAAAAGGGCATGAAATGATTATTCAGTTCATGCCCTTTCTTTTTGTTGGTTATACACTTACACCAGATATTGAATTGCCAGCCCTTTTGCAAGGATAAAGGCGATGCTAAACATCATTGCAGCCACGGCCATGTCTATTCCTTTCTTCACGTTAGGCTTTGAGAGCGTCGGCCCCAGCTTCGCAGCACCAATTGATAAAGAATAAAACCATACAAAAGAGGCCATCATGGTTCCTAGCGCAAACGCGATGCGATCATGGCCTTCAAACTGACCACCAATCGATCCCAAAATCACAACCGTATCTAAGTATAAATGTGGGTTAAGCACAGTAACGGCTAACGCGCCTAGAATAACCGTTCGTTTACCACGTGCGATCACTTCGCCATCCGATTCATTAGTGCTTGTTGAAGTGAAGGCACTCCTTAAAGAAATAAATCCATAAAATGAGAGAAAAGCAACACCGCCTAAGGTAACCGAGGTCAGTAAGATTTCGTTACTTGAGAGTAGGGCACCGCCACCAAATATACCCAGAGAAATAAAAATCACATCCAGTAGACTACAGATGGTCGCCGTCGTTAAGTGGTGATTGCGCTTAATTCCTTGGTTTAGCACATAGGCATTTTGTGCACCAATAGGAATAATCATCGTTGCACCTAATCCAAAACCTTGTAGCAAAATCCACACATTCACAGCTCACCTCATCGTAATAATTCAATACAGTGAGCGCACAATAGCGAGAGTATAAAAATAAGTATAATTAATGATTTTAATATTATATTAGTAATACTAATAATCATAAAAAGGAGCCTAGGATGAGAGGGCTAGATTACAAATGGATTGAGGCATTAGATGCGGTACTGCAACAAGGAAGCTTTGAACGAGCCGCTGAAAATCTCTATATTTCACAATCGGCTATTTCTCAAAGAATCAAGCAACTAGAGAGATTTATCGCCCAACCGGTCCTGATTCGAGAGCAGCCACCAAGGCCAACGCTGGTGGGAAAAAAATTGCTAGGGTTGTATCGTAGGGTGTGTTTGCTTGAAAATGAACTGGTGCCTGAATTGATGAATGAGGAGAATACGCGGCCCGTTTCAATAGCTATTGCCACTAATGCGGACAGTTTGGCCACTTGGTTACTTCCTGCGTTATCGAATACGATGAAAACGCGGCAAGTTGAGTTGAACCTGACGGTTTTTGGTGAGTCACGTACGATCGAAAAAATTAAAAATGGCGAAGTAGCTGGCGCAATAAGCTTAGAATCGCAAGCCATTCCTGGTTGTCATGCTGACTACTTAGGCCGAATGGACTATGTGTGTGTTGCCAGCCCGGAGTTTTATCAGCGTTATTTCTCTCAAGGTGTGAACTTTCATACTTTAAAAAAAGCACCAGCGGTATCGTATGATCAGTATGATGATCTGCATAAAAAATATTTGCATGATCACTTCAATGTGCCAAGAGATGCCGTCATAAACCATACCGTGGGTAGTTCAGAAGCTTTTGTTAAATTAGCCCTATCCGGTGCGGCGTATTGTTTGATCCCCCGCTTACAGATAGCACAAGAGCTCGAAATAGGCACGCTTACCGACATTACACCAGGGTTCATTTTAACCAACCGTATTTATTGGCATCATTGGCAGTTAGAAACGGGAATATTACAGGAAATTTCTCAGGCCATCGTTCAATATGCTCACCAAGTGTTGCCGCAATGACAAAAGTTCAACGTCAAAGTTGTGTCATTTCATAAGCTATTAACTGTGCTTATATAGAGTATCGCCTATGATGTATTCACCCATTTGAGTAAGGTAACTCCCATGAAATTAATGACAAGTGTAACGCTATTATCTGGATTGCTCAGTTTTGGTTCTATGGCGCAGGAAATCAATTTTCCTCATCTTTCAACGACAGGTTATGGTGAAGTCGTTGCGGTACCTGATATGGCTGAGTTTTCAGTTAAAGTGGTTGAATCAACGCTGACGGCGGAGCAGGCAAAAAGAGCGGTCGACAAAGTGGTAGAAGCATTTGTGGCGCGTTTGAAAGAATCCGGTGTGACTTCCCAACAAATATCGAGTTCAAATCTCTACCTTGCCCCTCAATATCACTACCCTAAGTCCGGCAAGCCTGAGTTAGTGGGTTATCAAGCAACAAGAAGTGTCACGGTTGAGGTTGAAGATTTAAGCCAGCTTAATCAATACCTTGATGTAGCGCTCGGTGAGGGCATTAACCAAGTCGACAATATTCAACTTAAAGTTCGGAATCAAGATCAATACCAGCAACAAGCTCGGCTAGCGGCGATTCAAGATGCGAATACCAAAGCACTATCATTGGCGGAAGGATTTAAGTTGAAATTAGGTGATGTGTGGCAGATAGACTACAACTCGCCCAGCGTGCAGCCGATTATGATGCGTGCTATGGCAATGGATGCAAAATCTGAATCTAATAGTTACCAAGACTCGACGCTTATTATTCGCGATAGGGTGGACGTAGTCTATCAATTAAACAACTAAGCCCTTACCTAAGCTACTGATTGATTTGTTAATTTAAAATGGATAAAAACGAGCCTTTACTTCCATAAATTGATTGTATTATTAATCGGTAGCTTTTTGTTTTGTCTATTTTTTAAGATGCTATAATCCGCTCATCACTATTTAGGGTTAATATTTAGACAAGTCATGAGATACACAAAAATAATCAGCATCCTTCTCATCATTTGTTTCTTATTCAGCGCAATAGTGACTGGGTATTACTATCAGCGCTACCAAGAAGTGAAAGACAACGCAACGCAAAACACGGTAGCGGAGGCGTTTGATCAACTCAATGAAAGTGAGCGACAGTATCGGGGGTTGAAAGCTCAGGTCGGTTCCATTATTGATTTGCTTAGTCGAAGCCAAAGTTTGTATGAATTTATTTTTTCTCCTTCAGAGATAAACCAGCAGCATCTTGAAAATATATGGTCTTCTGTTGCTGAAAAGCAGACATGGTATAGTTCGATTACACTTTTGGATTTATCTGGGCATGAGCGACTTCGTATTGATTATTCTGCGGACAACCATTTAGCCTCTAGTGCAAAAAATCTTCAAGACCTGTCACATCATGGTTATGTTGCCTTTGCAGAAAACCTGTCAGAGGGAGAAGTGGGGGTTTGGGGCATTGCATTGGCTAGTGCTCGAAGTGCTGCGGCTATACAGCCGATGCTATGTGTGATTACGCCAGTTACCGTATTAGGGGAGCGAAAAGGCTATTTAGTCCTCAATGTTGATATTTGGTCACAATCTTCGCGTTTAAATCATGTCCGTGATCCACAATTAACTCCTGAGCTGATCGGCGATTCAGGTTTCTATTGGTCTTCCAACGATAAAACCAAATTATTTGGAGACTTATTACCGTCCAATCAATACGAGAATCTTGCACTTCTGCTACCGAAAACTTGGCAGCAGATGCAGACAACTCCTTCTGGCTATGTATTCGAAAATGGCAAGGTTACGGTTTATAAAACCCTTAAATTTGCTTCATTGAAACCTGTTTTTTTGATGATTCAACTCACCGATGAGCAATTAGATCATCGAGCGAAGCGTGACGTCAACGATTTAATCAAAGAAGCTTTTTTTGTCTTCTTCGTTATACTCATTTTTGCGCTTCCCATGGTTTCTATGGCGTTGCATTACCATCATCGAAGTATTGAAAGCAAACTGGCAAGAGCGGCCTTGAATGGTATGTCTGCAGTGATGATCTCAGACAGAAAGCACAAAGTGATGATGGTTAATGGCGAATTTGAAAAGATCACCGGTCTGACTATTGACGAGATAAAAGGCAGTAACGCATTAAAGTTACTGCTCAGTCCAAATGGTATGGAGTTTATGCTCGAGGTGCTTGAAGAGGTATCGCAGCAACATTTCTGGGAAGGTGAAGTAGAAATGGTCAATACACAAGGTGAGACTCTAACCGCCATCATGAGAATTCAAGCGATTAAAGAGGCGACTAAAGTCAGTTATTACATCACCTCTTTAGTCGATATTACTCAGTACAAAGTCTTAGAAAACCGATTGCGAGAATTGAGTGAAAAAGATGCGTTAACTCAGCTATGGAATCGCCGTAAATTTGAAGCAGAATTGCAGCATCATACGCACATCATTCAACGTTATCCCGAAAGCCATCATGTTTGCCTTGTCTTAATTGATATTGATTACTTTAAACGAGTGAATGATGAACAAGGACATGATGAAGGGGATCGCGTCATTATTAAAGTTGGTGAGATTTTGAGCCAAACATTGCGTACCACGGATTTTCTGGCACGTATTGGCGGTGAAGAGTTTGCGATTATTATGCCGCATACTTCTGTCGAAGAGGCGGAGATTGTCTTGAACCGCTTACGAGTCGCAGTAGAGGTAGAGCAAAGTCTTACCGTGACCATCAGCGCTGGCTTTACTGACTTAACCGCAGATGGTAAACGCTCGTATAAATGCGCTGACATTGCTTTATATGAGGCCAAAACCTTAGGGCGAAATCGAGTTTCACTGTGTAAAAGTAGTGATGATCTTGCTTAAGGCATACTTACAAAGAGTGATGGGCTTGGTAAGTAAACGTAAATAGCGGAAATAAAAAATCGGGGCAAGCCCCGATTTTTTCTGCTTTGTATTCGACGTTCGATTATAGAACGTGAACAGAAGCTGTGTTGGTTGTACCTGAGGCAACAAGTGCACCAGAAACCATCACTACGATGTCACCCTTCTTGCCTAGACCAGAAGCCAGTGCAATCTCTTTACCATTGATGTAGAACGCATCAGTGCTGTCGATAGTATCAACAACAACCGGTGTTACACCTTTAGTTAGAACGAGTTGAGCCGCCGTTTTCTTGTTAGTAGTTACAGCAATGATGTTCGCAGTTGGGAAGTACTTACGCACTGAACGAGCTGATTTACCCGCTTCAGTTGCGACCACGATAAGTGGAGCCGCCAATTTCTCAGCAGTATCTACTGCACCTTTACATACGGCTTCAGTAATGCGTAGGCGTGGGCTGTCTAAACGAGAACCCAACTCCGCTTGTAGAACGCGGTCTGTACGAGCACAGATTTGCGCCATGATAGTGACCGCTTCAACAGGATATTTACCTTTTGCTGTTTCGCCAGAAAGCATCACTGCATCTGTACCATCCATTACCGCGTTGGCTACGTCGCCAGCTTCTGCGCGAGTTGGACGTGGGTTCTTGATCATTGAATCAAGCATTTGAGTTGCTGTGATAACCACTTTACGTGCGCGGTTACATTTTTCGATCATCATCTTCTGTGCAAAGATAACTTCTTCAGCAGGGATCTCAACACCTAGGTCGCCACGAGCAACCATGATACCGTCAGAAAGCTCAAGAATTTCGTCGAAGTTATCAACGCCTTCTTGGTTTTCAATTTTAGAGATGATTTGGATATCTGCGCCGCCGTTTGCTGTTAGCAGTTCGCGGATTTCACGTACGTCGTCAGCTTTACGAATGAAAGAAGCTGCAACAAAATCAACGCCTTGCTCACAACCAAATTTAAGGTCTGCTTTATCTTTTTCAGAAAGAGCTGGAAGGTTCACTGAAACGTTAGGAAGGTTAACACCTTTGTTTTCACCTAGCGCGCCGTTGTTCAGCACTTTACATTTCACTTCAGTTTCTGTGGTTGCAATCACTTCCATTTCAATCAGGCCGTCATCAACCAAAATTTTGTTACCTACAGTAAGGTCTTTAGCAAAACCTAAGTAAGTCACGGCAACTTTATCTTTGTTACCTACAACGGTTGCATCAGTAGTGAAAGTGAAATCCTGGCCAGCCACGAGATCAACGTCATCACCATTTTCTAGTTTGATGGTACGGATTTCAGGACCTTTAGTGTCTAAAAGGATCGCAAGCTGTTTACCAGTGTTTTCCATTACTTTACGGAAGTTCGCAATACGAGTGCCGTGTTCTACGAAGTCACCGTGAGAGAAGTTCAAACGCATAACGTTCATGCCAGCATTCACTAGCTCAGTAAGCTTCTCTACAGATTCAGTTTTAGGGCCAATCGTACATACGATTTTGGTCTTTTTCATGGAAGGTTCTCTCCGGTAAATATGATTACAATTTGAAGTTGGTTGAGTGTTCTAGCGTCATCACAAGCGGCAATTTTTCTTATCTATTACCCAACAATATTAATGTGATTTTGTGACATTAGAGCTGAAAGTCTTTCAACAGTTTAGTCATTTTATGACCAAGCATTGTCGATTTTATAGCGTTATTTTGCCACTTATTGAGTTTAAATCGGTTAAGTTGCAAAAGAATAACAGTCAATTCTGTAATTTTTTTTCTTTTCGGCGCGAATTCTACCACCTAATGAGTTCAATATCACTGCCTAAGAATTGTCTTAGGACAAGGTTTTAGCGTGAATTATTAATTTTTTAGATCGAAATAAATAGACAATAAAGTTTCGATTCGATTAATATTGCTTTCGATTCGTAATCTTGAAGAAAAATATAAATGTCGAAACGAAACACACAACTGAGAAGACACACCATCGCTAACCTTGTGAATGAACAGGGTGAGGTCAGTGTTGATGCACTCTCTGCTCAGTTTGAAACCTCAGAGGTGACGATTAGAAAGGATTTGGCCTCTTTAGAGAAAAACGGTCAACTCTTGCGCCGTTACGGTGGTGCGATTGCACTGCCTAAAGAGGTGGTCAATGATGAGTTTAATCCTAAAGTTTCGAATCGAAAGATAAAGCTGGCTAAGGCGGCGGCTAAGTTAATTCGAGATCACAATCGCATCGTTATTGACTGTGGTAGTACTACGGCAGCATTAATTCAGCAACTGAATGATAAACGCGGTTTGGTTGTGATGACCAACTCATTGCACGTAGCGAACGCCCTTAATGAACTAGAAAGTGAACCGACACTATTAATGACGGGCGGTACTTGGGATACCCATTCAGAGTCATTTCAGGGCAAAGTGGCTGAATCGGTACTGCGTTCTTACGATTTTGACCAACTGTTTATTGGCGCTGACGGTATTGATCTTGAACGTGGCACCACCACCTTTAATGAACTGATTGGCCTGAGCAAAGTGATGGCCGAAGTCTCACGAGAAGTGATCGTGATGATCGAATCAGACAAAGTTGGCCGAAAAATTCCCAACCTTGAGCTCGCTTGGGAGCATATCGACGTGTTAGTGACCGATAACGATCTAACCGTTCAAGATGCCGCATTGATTGAATCGCACCAAGTGCGAGTGATCCGAGCTTAATTAACCCCTATTCAACCATTCCTAAATAAAGGCCTTCGCTTGCGGCTTTAGGGATGAAGCATAAATCTAAAATGGAGTAAAAACCTTATGTGTGGAATCGTCGGTGCAGTAGCACAACGAGATGTGGCTGAAATTTTAGTGGAAGGACTACGCCGTTTGGAATACCGCGGTTATGATTCAGCCGGTGTTGCTGTGGTGGATAGTGCGAGTCAATTAACGCGCGTTCGCCGTTTAGGCAAAGTGCAAGAGCTAGCCGATGCAGTCGAAAAGCAACATGTTGCCGGAGGCACAGGCATTGCGCATACGCGCTGGGCGACACACGGTGAACCTTCCGAAATTAATGCTCACCCACACATGTCGGGCGATATTGCGGTTGTGCATAACGGCATTATCGAAAACCATGAAACGCTACGTGATGTTCTGCGTGAACGCGGCTACCTTTTTGAATCGCAAACCGATACTGAAGTGATTGCTCACCTTGTTGAGTGGGAACTGCGCACGGCCAGTTCACTTCTTGAAGCGGTGCAAAAAACGGTTAAACAACTCGAGGGTGCTTACGGTACTGTGGTGCTTGATCGCAAAGATCCAAGCCGTGTTGTGGTTGCTCGCTCCGGTAGCCCGATCGTGATCGGTTTTGGTGTCGGTGAGAATTTCTTAGCTTCAGACCAATTAGCTTTGCTGAATGTTACACGCCGCTTTATGTATCTTGAAGAGGGTGATGTCGCGGAAGTTACGCGCCGCGATGTGACGGTTTTTGCTGCAAACGGCGAACAGGTGACGCGTGAAATTAGCGAATCTAACGCAGAGCACGACGCTGGCGATAAAGGTAAATATCGTCATTTCATGCAAAAAGAGATCTTTGAACAGCCAACGGCATTGATTAACACCATGGAAGGCCGTATCACCAAAGACAGCGTAGTGACAGAAAGCATTGGTGTGAACGCTGCCGAAATTCTTAGCCAAGTGGAACATGTACAAATCGTCGCTTGCGGAACGTCGTACAACGCAGGCATGACAGCGCGTTATTGGTTTGAAGCATTGGCAGGCGTGAGTTGCGATGTGGAAATTGCCTCTGAATTTCGCTATCGCAAATTTGTGACTCGTCCAAATAGCTTGTTGATCACGCTTTCTCAATCCGGTGAAACGGCAGATACCTTAGCCGCTTTGCGCTTGGCGAAAGAAAAAGGTTACATGGCCGCGATGACTATTTGTAACGTAGCAGGTTCTTCGCTGGTTCGTGAATCTGACTTTGCATTCATGACTCGCGCTGGAACAGAGATTGGTGTGGCGTCAACCAAAGCCTTCACTACTCAGCTTGCAACCTTGCTAATGTTAGTGACCGCTCTTGGTAAACAAAAGCAGTGCATTAATAAAGAAAAAGAGGCGGAAATTGTTGAAGCACTGCATGCACTGCCTGCACAAATTAATGCAGCCCTTGCCTATGAAAAGCAGATTGAAGCACTGGCTGAAGATTTCGCAGATAAACACCACACTCTATTCCTAGGTCGTGGTGAGTTTTACCCTATCGCGCTTGAAGCGTCATTAAAGCTGAAGGAAATCTCTTACATTCATGCTGAAGCATACGCGGCGGGCGAATTAAAGCACGGCCCATTAGCACTGATTGATGCTGACATGCCCGTTGTCGTGGTCGCGCCAAATAACGAGCTGTTAGAGAAGCTAAAATCGAACATTGAAGAAGTACGTGCTCGTGGCGGCTTGCTGTATGTGTTTGCCGATCAAGACGCTGGCTTTGCGGCTGATGAAACAATGAAAATCATCACCATGCCACACGTGAGTGAAATTACCGCGCCGATCTACTACACCATTCCAATGCAGCTTCTTTCTTACTATGTCGCATTGATCAAAGGCACGGATGTCGATCAACCTCGTAACCTGGCCAAAGCCGTAACGGTTGAGTGATACAAGGTGGTTAGAGCGCATATTGTCGGAAGACAATAAAGTTTGATCGTTTTTCTTTGCTCAAACACTTGGCCGAGGTGATGTAAACAAGCGACTCGGCACAAACCCGCTTCTGCCACTTAATGCTTCAAAGTAGAAGCTCATAACGCTTTTGTTCCTCCCTCTTTTAGGGGAGGAAATCAGTTTTGTGAGCGTTGGGAGTAAGCCATTTATTATAATGGATGCAGTTTGCTAAAACAGTTTTTGTCCCATTACGAGTTTGCGTAACAAAATGATGCTCTTCCTTCGCAGAATATTGTCCGATTCATGCCTAATGACTGACCATTCAAAACCGATGCGTACTTTCTAATAATGTCGTTAGTCATACCGCGTATGCTAAGCAGCCTAAATTTGCATATCATTTCGATTAGCAAAGCCTCTGCCTCTAAAGAAGTGGTTTAGGTGAAGTCTTTAACGGAACTTATTTTGCTTCCTATAGACTTTTATCTAAATTTGCGTGGCGCTGTAAATGTTCAATAAATATCGGGATCTTTTTTGCCAAGTGTTTTCTGGAAGAGTAAAAGAGATATAAAACCAAATCTTCAGGCTCGTACTCCATTTTTATTATTTCCAGAGAACCTACCTCTATCTCATTACGACAAGATTCGGTTGGCAATATCGCGAACCCCAAACCAGCTAACGCACCTAATTTAGCTAGATGTCCACTATTGACTTTAAATGAAGACTTTACCTTTTGGGTTGTCAGCTCACCTTTAGCGTTTTTAAATACCCACGGTGTCCCGTTTAACGCCGTAAAACTACTTATACAAGGAACATGTTTCAAATCGGTAATCTGGAAAGGTCTTCGCGTAGTCTGAAGGAATGTGGGAGATGCCACCACCGCACTTGGCCAACATTTAACCTTCTTCGCGACCCAATTAGTGTCTTCGAGGCTTCCTCGATGAAAGCTTAAAATGATGTCAAACCGATCAAACAAATCCTCTTTAGGGCTAAGACTCGTATCGCAACATAATGAAATTGAGGGATGTTGAGTACAAAACGAAACCACTGCTTGGGCTAAAGCTGGTGCATCAGGCATCAACACTCTCAGTTGACCCATGACTTCATGGGAGTGCAGTGCCACTTCCTCAAGAGCATCATTAAGTTTGTCTAGCAACGGCTGTGTGCGTAAGTAAAGATGTTCTCCTGCGTCTGTCGGAGCGATTCGGCGTGTGGTTCTGTCAAATAGTCTTATATCTAGCCGCTCTTCGAGTAAAGCGATATGGCGACTGACATTTGAACTCGGTAAAGATAGACATTCCGCGGCTCGTTTAAAGCTTTTGTTCTCATAAACGCAGTGAAAACTTTTTAGCCACTGCTGATCAATCTTATCAAGCATCTCATTTAATCCCATTAAGTTGGATTATCAAACCCATTTAAACCACTTTATTACCAGAAGTTGGCTTATACAATATTCCTCACTACGTTACCTAGTGAGGCATCCCATGAGTTGGTTAGAAAGGTTAATAGATAAGAAGAAGATCATCAGTACACATAAAGCGCCGATTCCCGAGGGAGTATGGATTAAATGTCCGTCCTGTGACCAGATCTTGTACCGTATAGCCCTCGAGGGAAATTTAGATGTGTGCCCAAAATGCGATCACCATATGAGGATGTCAGCTCGCCGCCGATTAGATAGCTTTTTGGATAAAGCAGAGCGAATTGAGATTGCCAGTGAATATGAGCCGAAAGATTTGCTGAATTTTAAGGATCTAAAACGCTACAAGGAACGTCTTGTTCTCGCCCAGAAAAGTACAGGAGAAAAAGATGCGTTAATTGTAATGAAAGGAAAACTAATGGGCTTACCTATTGTGGCCTGTGCATTCGAATTCTCTTTTATGGCTGGTTCAATGGGGGCAGTGGTAGGCGCACGCTTCGTTAAGGCTATTAATACGGCTATTGATGCAAATTGTGGATTGGTATGCTTTTCTGCTTGTGGGGGCGCTCGAATGCAAGAATCACTCATCGCATTGATGCAGATGGCTAAAACCAGTGCTGCCTTGAATCAGTTATCAATGGCTAAGTTACCCTACATATCTGTGCTGACCGATCAAACTTATGGGGGGGTATCTGCAAGTATCGCCATGTTGGGTGATATTAACATTGGTGAGCCGAAAGCAAGGATCGGATTTGCAGGACGCCGAGTTATTGAACAAACCGTTCGAGAGAAACTACCAGAGGACTTTCAGCAAAGTGAATTCCTCTTAGAACATGGTGCTCTAGATATGATTGTGGATAGACGTGAGATGCGCAAACGAATTGGTGGACTGGTCGCTAAAATGACCAATACCACTATTCCACTGGATGTATAGTTTATAGGCTCAGTTATGCTCTAGAGCGGAAGTTGATAAACGTTCTGTACCTCCCCTTGAAGGGGAGGGAATCAGTTTTGTGAGCGTTGGGAGTAAGCCATTTTTAATTTGAAAGCGCCCCTGATAGTGCTATCCAATATGCGAAACTCAGCTCTGTTTTCTTCAAAAGGAGTGCTAGGTTGGGGGAGTGTGTTATAGGGATACCTCCCCTTAAAAAGAGGAGGTATAAACAACCCGAACAACAGAGTTAAAGCGTGTGATGGGTGAGGTATTCGTATGCTTCCTTAGTGCCCATGTAGCGGCTTAAGCTGCGCACCGGAACGTTGCGTAAATCGACCACAATCAAGCCATCTAACGAATCATTAAAATCAGGGTCTACGTTAAAACTGACTAACTTGCCATTTAAACCGAGGTATTGACGCAGTAGCACCGGTACGCTTTTCCCTTCATCCAACCGGGCAATCACTTTTGAAAGCAGCTGTAAATCAGCCAATGCACTCAGCAAACTGGCATTCCAAGGAGCTTGTTGCTTGGGGAGTGGGTTACTTGCCTCAACCAAATGGGCGTGTTGGTTATTGTAGTAGTGCTGCGTCATTGTGTCGGCTAATAAACGGCGCGCACTTTCACTGTAATCATTGCTGATACTTACGGGTCCAAATAGGTGCGTATAGTGCGGGTTTCGGTGCACATAGGTTGCGATTCCCTTCCAAAGCAGCAATAGCGGAGCCATACTTTTTTGATACTCGATGTCGACGACTGAACGCCCCATTTCAATTGCATTACCTATGGTATTGAGAAAGCGGTGGTCATACTGAAACAGCGTTCGTGAGTACAAACCTGCAATACCGCTTATCGGCACAATACGGTCGACCAAGCCTAAACGGTAAGCTCCGACCAATTTCTGCGCTTCGCGATCCCAAATGAATAGATGCAGGTAGTTGCGATCGTATTGATCGATATCGAGGGCGGTGCCAGTGCCTTCACCTACCAGCCTGAAATTGTGCTCTCGCACTCGTCCTATTTCGTGCAGTAACGAGGGGATGTTTTCTGCGCTGGTACAATACACATCGAATTCGTTATGCCTTAATAGATGATCAGAAAAAGAAAGCTGCTCAATATCGTGTAACAAAGCGCTTAGGGGGAGCCGCTGTGCAATGGGTTGTAACGGCTCATCATTGGTTTTATTGCGCTTGGTTGGGTTGATGTGACTTAAAAGGTAGGTGTTGAGCCTTAAATAGCTGACCAGCGTCTCATCACACAGATGTTGGATTTCTTTATGATTGATCGCATCGCCAATGGCGATTTCGATACGCTGATGCTTTTTATTGAGCAGTTCACGGCCCAACATTAACGTTCTTAGTAGCGGGTGGATTTTTCCAGCCACGTAAAAGCGTTTCGAATTTTGCCCGTTGATGAACACAGGTAACGCCGTCGCTTGATGCTTTTGTATCAGTCGGCTGACTGAACGGCTCCACTGTTTGTCTTCCAGTTTCTGCGTTTTACTATCAACCAATTGTGACACTTCGCCCGCAGGAAACATCAATAGCAGCCCTTCTTGAGCAAGGTGTTTATTGGCAGCTCTCAAGGCTTGCATATTCGCTTTTTGCGCGGCTTTGTCTTCAAAAACATCCACACCAATGAACAGCGAATCTAACTCTGGTACGGTTTTTAAATAGTGATTGGCTAATATCTGCACGTCTGAGCGAATTGAAAGCAGCATCTCAGCCAGAATAACGCCTTCCACACAACCAAGTGGGTGATTTGCAACAACGACTGTCGCGCCTTGAGTGGGAACTTGAGCTAATGATCCTTTCACCACTTGGTAGTCAATACCCAATACCTCTAACGTAAAACGCAAAAATGTTGCGGTATCGCAATGGGGTGGGCGTTGTGCATAAAACTTATCTAAACGAGTTAGGCCTGTCGCCCACTCAGTGAAGTGTTCGCCTAGTCCAAACGGCGTTTTTCTCGGTAATTTAAAAGGGCTTATCGTGAGCATAGCAACCTCGCATTTTATGCTTTGTGCTTATGCTAGAGAGGGAAGATGACAATCTGGCTGCGATTAAGTGAGTAATTGATGGCTGTTTTTTTACAGTTTAATGAAATCCGTCTCAAACTGGAGATAAATTAGAATCTTGGATGCAACAATGATTTTTTAGTAAAACTAAATAATTTATTGCTCACAAAATGAAGCAAATTTGTGTTGATGCGACATTTTTGGTGTTAGCTTGTAATGGCTGTAAAAAATATAAAAATGTCAATTGAACCTTTGTTTTGCTGATCTGGAATAGACGGGAGCTTCGTGCTCCCGTTGCTGTTTTTAGCGCGAGGTTGCTTATTTCTTTTCTTCTTTATTTTGCCTTGCTGCCAATCCATTCATTTAAAAAGAGACTTTACCGCGCAATGATTTATTGGCCGCTATCCGTTTTTTCTCGTCAACTCGCCGACGTTGAGAGCTTTTTGTCGGTTTGGTTGCCCGGCGCGGTTTTTCTATCACCATCGCAGAAAGAATAATTTCTTTGAGGCGTTTGAGTGCATCTTCTTTATTCAGCTCTTGGGTGCGGTGAGATTGCGCTTTGAGGACAATAACGCCCTCTTTGGTCATTCTGGAATCTGGTCTTTCGAGTAATTTTTGTTTGTAGATGTCCGGTAACGTTGAGCGTCTGATGTCAAAACGTAAGTGGATCGCACTGGAGACTTTATTGACGTTTTGCCCGCCATTTCCGGCTGCACGAATCGCAGTAAGTTCGATTTCCCAGTCTGCCAGTTCAATAGTGTTGGATAGTTTGAGCATACAACCAAAGTAAAAATGTGTTCAATCCGCATTCTAGTTGAGGTGGCTAAGGTTATCTACCGCAGATTGTGGCTAGATTAGGAAAAGCGATACAGAGTGACGTATTGCGAAATCGCAGCGAAAACTTGCTTGATACGAGCAAGTTTCTACCCGGACGAGCAAGTTCTTGCTCGAAAATGAAAGCTTGTAATCTAATTGATTGAAATTTAACTATTTTTGTTTTGGCATCCCCTTTGCTTTAAGAAACATTACATAACGCGATGCAATTTCCATCGCTTTTTCTTACTGAATAAGGATTAAGTCATGCCAACTCCATGTTATATCTCTATCGAAGGCGAAACTCAGGGTCTCATCACTGCAGGCGCTCTTTCTACTGACTCTATCGGCGATGCTTTCGTTGAAGGTCATGAAGATCAAATGTTGGTTCAAATGTTTGACCACGTTGTGACAGTACCGACTGACCCACAATCAGGTCAGCCTTCTGGTCAACGTGTTCACAAACCATTCAAATTCACCGTTGCGCTAAATAAAGCGGTTCCTCTTCTTTATAACGCGTTGGCGTCTGGCGAGAAGATGAAATCGGTTGAGCTAAAGTGGTACCGCACGTCTATTGAAGGCAAACAAGAGAACTTCTTCACCACTAAACTTGAAAGCGCGTCTATCGTGGACATTCATTGCGAAATGCCACACTGCCAAGATCCTGCGAACGGCGACTTCACGCAAAACGTTACGGTTTCTATGTCTTACCGTAAAATCCTGTGGGATCACGTGAACGCGGGTACTTCAGGTTCAGATGACTGGCGCAAACCAGTAGAAGCGTAAGCTTTGATTTGGGTGGCTGGTTGATGTTGCGTAAGCAAAGCCAATCCGGCCAGCCACCTTTTTTAGCCTTAAGCAAAGTGCATTCAATGAGTGTGACTTGCTTAAGGCTTTGCTGTTTCTAGTGTAAAGAGGATGGAAGATGGCCACGCTGAATTTTACGTTAAAGGTTGACGGGCTCGCCGACGATGCATTTGTGGTGCGAGAATACCACGGACAAGAATCCTTATCGGAGAGTGTGCTGGCTAATGGCGAGCCTTGTTATGGGTTTCGTTACCACATTGAGCTCGCAAGCCGTCAATCAACTTTGAGTGCAATCGATGTCGTCGACAAAACGGCTCAGCTAACGATTTTTCGTAATGACGGGGTGGTGCAGCGCGTGCATGGCATCGTGCGCCAGTTCAGTAAAGGCGATATTGGTCATCATCACACCTTTTACTCACTCACTTTAGTACCTGCATTAGAGCGCTTGTCGCTGCGCCAAAATAGCCGCATCTTCCAGCTTAAAACTGTACCTGAAATTCTTTCCATTGTGCTACATGAGATGGGCATTGACGACTATGCCTTCGCACTTAAACGAGAATGTCTTCAGCGCGAATTCTGCGTACAGTACCGTGAAACCGATATCCACTTTTTACACCGCTTAGCCGCCGAAGAGGGCTTGGTCTACCACCTCCTGCATGAAGAAGGTAAACATACCCTCATTTTCAGTGATGATAGCCAAAGCTTAACGCAGCTTGATACACCGATCCCTTACAATGTGCTGTCCGGTGGTATCGCTGATACGCCTTACATTTCCAACTTAATCAGCCACACGCAATCGCAAGTGGCGGAAAGCCAATTGGCGGATTACAGCTTTAAAAAACCGACTTACGGTTTTAAGCAAAGTGCACTCGGCACCGCGATGGATTACCAGCAGACCCACTATGAACATTTTGATTTCCCGGGTCGATTTAAAGACGATGAGAGCGGCAAAGCGTTTAACCAAATTCGTTTAGAGTACTTAAGAAGGCAGGCGCGTACTGCACAAGGTCAAAGCAATGAAGCGCGTTTGCAAGCCGGAACCCTGTTTGATTTGGTCGAGCATTTAGATGATAGCGCGAACCGTGATTGGGTTGTGGTGCAAGTAAACCATCAAGGCCGGCAGCCGCAAGCATTAGAAGAGTCTGGCGGTAGTGGTGCAACGACCTACAGTAACCAATTTACCTTGATCCCGGCCGATGTAACGTGGCGCGCAACACCACACACCAAGCCGCAAGTGGATGGCCCATGCATCGCCCACGTGGTTGGCCCCGATGGCGAAGAGATCTTCTGCGATGAGTATGGCCGCGTTAAACTGCATTTCCCATGGGACAGATATTCCAACGGCGATGAGCACAGTTCATGTTGGGTGAGGGTGTCGCAAGGTTGGGCTGGCAGCCAATACGGCATGATGGCTATCCCAAGAATTGGCCATGAAGTGATTGTCGATTTTTTAAATGGCGATCCTGATCAACCCATCGTCACGGGCCGCGCTTATCACGCCACCAATAAAGCGCCCTACACACTGCCAGATAACAAAACCAAAACCGTACTGCGCAGTGAAACGCATCAAGGTGAAGGCTTTAATGAGCTGAGTTTTGAAGATCAAGCAGGGCAAGAGAAAATCTACCTGCACGCGCAAAAAGACTATGAAGCGCTAGTGCTTAATGATGCCACCACCCACATCAAACACGATAAACACCTGACAGTGGATAACGACCAGTTCAGCCACATCAAAAATAACCAACACCTAACGGTGGAGGGCGAAAGCCGTCAGAAAATAGCGTTAGATCGTAGCTTTGAAGTGGGTGGTTCACTGCACCAAAAAATCGGTGAAAAAACGGTTTTTGATTCAGGTAATGAAGTGCACCTTAAAGCAGGCAATAAGTTGGTGTTAGATGCGGGTAATGAGATCACCATTAAAGCTGCGGGCAGTTTTATCAAAGTGGATGGCGGCGGAGTGCACCTAGTCGGGCCTGCGATCAACCTTAACTCCGGTGGCAGCGCAGGCAGCGGCTCGGGTTATGGCGGTGTTGTAGCGGCGTTGCCTATGGGGTTGGCAGCGCCAAGTGCGCCGGATGAAATATTGCTTGCTCCAATTTCTGCATCAATGACCAGCCTATTACCAGCGTTGGCTACATTAGATTTACCCATCACAGAGCTATGTCAAAAGAAGGCTGATGGCAGTTGTCCAAAACCTAATTGTGAGTGTGTCTGATGAAGAGCGATGATAACCAATATTTGCTTGTGGTTGATGCACTTAGAGTGACCGATGCCAAACAAATTTGTACACAAGACAATAACGAGTGGGGGCCTCTTTATTTGGGAACGGAGTGGCAACCACAATTGGAAAACAGCCCCATCTGGGTCAAAGTGACACCAGATGATCCTTTATGGCAGTTGTGGGAAAATGACCAAACTTGGGCAACGAGCGCCGTGATATTCGTATATTCTGATAACCAAGAGCTCAACGATATTGTCACCTCATTGCAGAATAACATTACCGCGCTAAGCGCGGATGGGCGTTTATTTCTGCTGCGCTTTTATTCTCCTTACACTCTATCAGTTATCGCAAAATATGGTGATGAGGCGGTCACTAATGCTGTTTTAGGCGCTGCTCGTTCGGCTTGTTTATCACCGCTTATTTCTCAGGAGTACGGGATGGAGAACGTTCAACATACCCGTTTCAATAGCCAGCAAACTCCGCTTTCACTTCCTAGCGCACTTATTGAGGAATTATTGCAATGAGCTCCCATATAATTCAACCCGGTGATACGCTCTCTGTATTAGCCAAACGTTACAATACCGATATCAAGACTTTACAGCGGTTGAATGCCCAACAGATCAAAGATATTGATCTCATTTACAACGGTAATACTTTGGTTTTACCGGAAGTCTACGATTTGGCTAGTGGTGAGCGAGAGGCTAAGCAAATCTTATCCAATGATCTGCTTACTCTCTCTGAATGCAGTGTTCCGCAATTTGTCGATGCTTTATATGTTCCAGAGCATCCGAATACCAGAAAACAGATGCTGATATTGCTTACCGCAGAGGCCAAAAAATATGTGCTTGAAGATAACCAGCGTTGTAAGGCCGCTTTGCAAGGGGATAAAGAAACCGTTCTTAAGCAGCTCACTAAACTGGGTGTGATGGATCAATTCAATAGCATCGCCCATGAAGCTTTTTTAAAGCATATTGATGAGCAAAAAGCCAAGGATTACCGAGAAGCGCTGTTGGAACACATGGCCTTATCCTACTGTTACCAAAACGATGTACTGCAATTTCCTTTAGACAATGAGCGTATAGGGCTCAGTAGTATCAATTCACGTCAGCAAAAAATTGAAGAACGATATGAAGACGCATTACGTGATATTGAACAACGTTCCCAAGGTTCAAACTGGCTTCCCATCGGAGGAATGATGGGAGAAATCATGTTAACTAAAGATGCGATTGCCGGAGCTGATAATTACCGAGTTGCACAACTCAAAAAATTACAGAAGTCTCTGATAAAGCAGCTCGAAAAAAGCATTCAACGCTTTGAAAAAGAGGCGATGGATTTTGCTGCCAAAACGAGCCTTGAGGAGCAAGGTAAACATTACCAATTTTCTGATAAGCATGCCTATTACACCTCAAACGTTGAGCTTAAAATTTATAACGCATTAGAAACTATCAAAAAAGAACGTAAAAAGCTTGGGTTATGTGACGATATCGACAGCGCAGATTTAACTATTTCTACCGCGATACCCTCATTAAAAACCGCGTATGAAAGTTATCAGTATTGGCAAGGCACTGCGCATACGGTTTTAAATCGTCTAATGAATCAAAGAGGTCGTTGGGACCCTAGGGCTTTTTTCACTAGTACTAAGAGTGATAACCGACTGCAAAATCCGTATTTTTATGCTGCGGTATACCAGCTTAATCAGACCGGAACGGTACTTAAAGAGCAGTGCTTAACGGAAGATGAACTCTTTAAAGGCTGGGAGCAGGTTGAGCAAGTAAGGATTGCGATTAAAGAGCAGCGCGCCAGTATTGCTGATTTACAAAAGCTGTTGAATAGCATTGAGCGGCAGACGCCCATTGATAGTGCAATGGGGTATTATTGCGTTTATGTACTGAACTTGCTTTTACTGCAAGAGGTCGCGCTGCGAGTAGAAAATTTTGCTGAGCGGTTGGGGGAGAATGCGCAGTACGCTCAATACGTTAAAAGTTTATTGCGCTACGCGGAAGCGGCGCAGCAACGTCGTGAAAGTCTCTCGGCACTGGCCACTCAAAATGTCAACTCCCCCCACTGGGATTACTTGAAAAGAGACATTACCTTTATCGGCGATGTTCCAGTTTGGGATGATTCATCCCGTACGGTATTGGTCCGCGAAACTCACTGGCAACCCCAAAACCTCAATAACCAGATTTTTGCCAATAGTGGTATTAATCAGCGAACCGTAGTGGAATGTGCCCTCTCTTCTGATCCAAAGACCGCGCTTTATATCTTGTCTGATAGCCCTGTGCTTTCTTCCAATGTGGCTGAAAATAAAAAATGTACTTCGGTGATTTCGTTAAACCTGGCGACATTAGCTGCACGGGAGAAAGGCAAAATCACGGCAGGACTCAAAAAGGCACTGGGCAGTGAATCGGTATTGAAAAGTCTGAAGTTTGAGCAAACCGCAACTTGGGCTAACGTTGAAGACATTGTGTTTCCTTGGCAAACAAAACGTTTTGAAAATGAAATGTTTGGCATTAATACTGCTTACGAAACCAGCGGTGGTGTACAGTTTGCCCGTTATGTTTACAGCGCTGAGGCAAAAGTTGATCATGAACTGATCAAAGCCGATTCCTCTACGCTAGTGAAAATCGATCTGAATGCTGGTTTTTCATTAGCCAGTGCTGAGCGCTGCTTCACGATACGATTCCCTAATTCGGGATCCTTACCATTAGATATTCCGTATCGTGTCAGAGAGAGTAACGAACGTCGAATCAAAAACATAGGCACGGCCGTCTTAGTGATTGAGGGCAAAGTCTATGGCGTATTAGGAGCCAGCCTTAAGTTGGGGACGGAGCTGAATATTGGCAATATCGAAGAAGCTCGTGCAGGATTTGGAGCCCAACAAGTCAAGCCGCTTGGCATCAAGGGGACGGTACCGAATAGAGCGGATTACAGCTCTTACGCTGTATCATCATTGGGTACACGCGGCAGCAATGACAATGCGATTGGAGCTGGTATTAAAGCGGAAGCCTCTGCTTTTGCTGGGCTTGAAGCGGGCGGTATGCTGAGCTGCAAATACGATTGGACAAAAGATCTAAAATCGCCACCGCAAAACCTGTTTAAAGTCAGCCAAGATTTTAAAATGAGCCTAGGCATTGGCTATGATGGTGTGTTGCAATGCACTTTTCAAAATGGCCGCTTTATTTTTATCACGGCGCTGGGTGCCAGTACCGGGCTGGGAATTGGGGGTAAGTTTGCCACCGAACTTAACCCAGCGGCTGCGAACGACTTTTTCGCCGCTTTACTCGCGGTGATGCAAAATTCGGGCTTCCAACGTTTTGAATTTTTTGATGAATCAGGAGAGGTGAATACCTTTGCTGCGTTTAACACAATATTGACCGTGGCGGCAGCTTTTGGTCTTACGGTTGGGCAAGTGATGATGTTACCTTTTAACATCATCAGCAATATGGAAAAGCAAGCCAGTGATAAAGATAATGCTTATTTTGTGGCGAACTTTTTACTTTCGAAGGAGCATCAGCGAGAAAACCAACAATGGATCGCCAATATGCCCGCTGAAACGTTAGCTAAGCTATTGTCGGTACTGGTCCATTACAATGATATTCCTTTTTGGGGAGATGCATCGAGACTGAGAGCGGCTACTCGTAATGAAAATCAGCGTAAGGCGATCAACCAAATATTACTCTGGTTAGGGGGAGAAAAGGCTAATCAAAGTGGTATGCGCCGTTTTGAAAATGCGCTGCAGCGCATGGGGCTAGCAGATCCTACTCAATTAGATAAAGCGGAGCAGTGGCCGCGTTATGCAAAAAATGTATTAAGTTTACGCGATTTCTTTAGCAAAGGTTTTTCTCAACCGTATGAGAATCCAAATGATCAAGATAAAGGTAAATATATGAGAGACCTTGGGGATCAGTATAATGACTTCCGTAGAAATATTAATTGGCTGACTAAAGAGAGTAAGATTCTAGTAAAAAACACCCTGAGCTCAGCACGCCGTGCTCGTTTAAGTACCGACTATACCGCACTGCCTGCTAGTGATAAGGCGCAGCTTGAATACCTAAAAACCAAGGGCTATCGACTTGTTAACTGGTTACCAGAGAAATAAACATGAAAAAAATTATCTTTATCTGCCTGATTCTATTACATAGCGCCGTTTGGGCGATGGAATCTGTTGAACAGGGCATTCGCTTGTTTAATCAAAAAGAGTATCAACAAGCGCAGCAAATTTTTCAGCAGCAATCGGATTCTGGCAGTGCTTATGCGACGTTTTGGTTGGGCGTTACCCAGTACAAAAATCGCCAGCACTTTGAGGCTGGAGATACTTTTTTAAAAGCGGCAGAGATGGGCGACCCATGGGCAATGGGGGTGTTATCTGAGTATGAGTATTACGTTAACCATCCTTGTGGTTATTTGGGGTGGCCTTGTGATAAAAAATGGTACGACTTGGCGATAAAGGGCTGGAAGAAAGAAGTTGAAAAAGGAAATGGGAAGGCGCTATTGCAACTACAGTTTTTTACAAACCAATGGCGCAATTATATTCCATTTTTAGGGCGTTATCTTATTGATAAAAAATATATCGAAGCTTTTGAGCTCGGTAGTTTAAATGCCGTTCTTTATGTGAGTCGATTTAGTAATATATCTGTCGAGGATGAAATTAAATACCTCAAGTTAGCCGCCAATCAAGGCTATGCACCGGCAATGGAAACACTTTATTATCGGATCAATACCATTGGTTATGATGAAGCTATGAAATGGATTAATAAAGCGATCGAATTAGGTTATGCGGAAGCGGCGAGAACGCTATACCTTGCCTATCGAGTAGGTGAAAAAGACCGTGATGGTAATGTCATTCTTCAACCAGACCCTAAAAAGGCCTATTTCTACAACCGGTTAACAGGAGCATTAGGTGGCGAAGAAAAATTAGCGCGTTTAATTACTCAGGAGCCTGTACATGATAAAGATGGGATTCCTTTAGCTGATGAAAATGGTGAACCTGTGTTTGAAATTCTCGTTACTGAGCAAGAACAGGCTGAAATGGATAAACAAGTAGCTGAATTTGTAAAAGACATTAAGCCTAATCTATTTTTGGATGAAACCTCGATTGATTTGTTCTAATTCGTCTGTACTTATGGTGGTGCGCTATTGGTCTTACTGTGGTTTTGATGAATACGTCGCCTTTCTGTGTTGCGCAATTCATCGAAGTTAATGGCAAATTCATAGCCTACACGGCAAAAGCATAAACTACCTAAACCCTTAAAGTAAAAGCAACATCGCAACAAGCTTAATCAACGAATCTGATAAGGAGCAAATCAATGGCAAATGGTGCATTAGTAGGAGATATCGGATCCGATCATGATGGTTTTCCTCCGACGCCGATCACCGCTGGGTCACCGACGGTAAAAATTGATGGCAAAGCGGTGGCAAGGCAGGGCGACCCGCTAGAGCCTCATGACAAACCGAAAAACCCAAGCCATCCACGTGCAATTAAAGGCGGCTCGGGTAGCGTTATGATTGATGGCAAGCCCGCCGCGCGAGTAGGCGATGCCGTTGACTGTGGTGGCGTAATTATTGGTGGTTCATCGGTCAATATTGGTTAGGGTTGTAGCCCATTTAATCAATAAAGCGGCGCTTCAAATCTTGAGTGCCGCTTTATTGTTTTAAGCACAGCAGCTTTAGCACCAGTGAGCCAGCGTTATCCCTCTTTATGAAAAGAAATTCTACGGCCAGAAACGGAGCGAACAATGATCCGCCATATCTTATTAATCAAATTCAAACCACAAACTCAGCCTGCCGACATCCAACAGCTCAAGTCGCTGTTTGAAGCCATGCCAGAGAAAATTGAGGGGGTCTCCGCTGTTGAGTGGGGCGTGAACGACAGCCCAGAAGGTAAAAACCAAGGTTATACCCACAGCGTTTTAATGACATTTACCGATGAGCAAGCACGCCAAAATTACCTACCTCATCCAGAGCATAACGTGCTAAAGGATGTCTTTCGTCCTTTGCTCGAAGAGATCATCGTTTTCGATTATTCGATTTAGTCACAAGCCAATAATCCTATAGGCGCTCACCCCATGTTGGATAGGATGGACTCTAGATTCTTTAGCTTGTTTGGCTTGAGTGTTAGCTAAGGGGCTATTCTTTTCGCCATGATGTACCACCAGAACAGTCGATATTTAGCCGTTAGTACATTCGATGGTACATTAAATCATCGATGTCACAAGAGACTATGAATGCTGAATAATTTGGTACGTATTGATTTAATTGGCTTTGTGGGTTTTGATGGATGTTATCGGAGAGAAAGTGGTGGCCCCTCCCAGACTTGAACTGGGGACCAATCGATTATGAGTCGACTGCTCTAACCACTGAGCTAAGGGGCCAAATTAGGTGTGTGATTATAGGGGATGGAGTTATGAGTGTCTACCCGCAAAATAGGGTAAATGCGCTTAGTTTTTATCCACTTAAACTATGAGATAAAAAAAGGTGAGCTTGTGCTCTAATGCCGATCAGTTAAGACTTTAATCGGCAGATCAGTTGAATGATCCTACCTTTATGTAAAAATCCGATAGACCTTGTTTATCGGATTTTTTTATGCACATTTCTCAAGCCCTCAATATCATCAACAGTTATAAACCCAATCAAGTTGAAACACTCGCAGACCTCTTGCCCATTGAGCTCATCAATAGTGCTTATGAGCTTACGGATACCGTTACTCTAAGAAAACGAAAGCTCACTTTAGAGTCGATGGCATGGTTACTGGTTGGCATGGCTATTTATAACGATAAATCCATGGCTGACATTGTCAATATGCTCGATATTGTTGACCGCACAGGTAAGCCATTTGTTGCTCCAAGTGCATTAACACAGCAAAGAAAAAATCTTGGTGAATCAGCGGCTAAAGCGCTTTTTGAGTGTACGCAAAGTCATTGGTTCAAACAGGCTAACTTACCAAACTGGAACGGACTTACGTTACTGGGTGTTGATGGGGTTTTATGGCGAACAGAAGACTCGAAAGACAATGCTGAAGCGTTTGCTAAGCCCACTAATCGGGATGGTAAAGAAACACAGTACCCACAGGTGCGCATGGTCTGTCAGATGGAGCTGAGCAGTCATTTAATCACAGGCAGTGCTTTTGACTGTTATACCGTCAATGAAATGAAGCTGGCAGAGCAGCTTATCGAAACGACCCCCGATAACAGCTTAACGCTCTTCGACAAAGGCTTTTACTCCCTAGGTTTACTTCAAGCATGGCGTTCGCACGGCATCAATCGCCATTGGCTTATCCCGATGAAAAAAGGGCTGATTTATGAAGTCGTTCAGTCTTTTGGCCGACAAGATAAACTGATAAAACTGAAGAGTAATCCGCAAGCGCGTAAGAAATGGCCAGAGCTAGAAGAAGAGGTTGTGGTACGTTTAATCACGAGAGTCAAAGAGGGTAAGCAATACGATGTTCTCACCTCAATGGTTGACCCTATGCGTTATCCCAAATCAGATATAGCCGGTTTATATGAATACCGTTGGGAAATTGAACTGGGGTACCGAGAGCAAAAACAATACATGCTTGGTAACCGCCTTACACTGCGAAGCCGACTCCCAGAGCTCGTGAGACAAGAGCTCTGGGGAATACTACTGACATACAACTTAGTCAGATATCAAATGGTGCAGATGTGTAATACGTTGAATGGAGACTACTTGCCATACCAACTTAGCTTCAATGGAGCGTTAGCCCACATCATGCGCCTAATAGTGGGGCTTCCCTACTAGTCACCGGGAGCCATACCGAGACAACTCCAAAACTTCTATGCAATGAGTGGGAGCTTAATACTTGAGCCAAGGCGAGAAAGAGCCTTCCCTAGAGTCGTGAAGAAAAAGCCAAGCCGATACCCTAGAAAATACAATGCCGCTCACCTTAAGTGAACGGCATTAGAGCTTGTGCTCACCTTTTAGATTGGATAGGTTGCGATTACTCGTCTAGGAAGCTGCGCAATGTTTCAGAGCGGCTTGGGTGACGCAGTTTACGCAGTGCTTTCGCTTCAATTTGGCGGATACGCTCACGCGTTACGTCAAACTGCTTACCAACTTCTTCTAGCGTATGGTCTGTATTCATGTCAATACCGAAACGCATACGCAGTACTTTCGCTTCACGAGGGGTTAGGCCAGCAAGAACGTCACGAGTCGCTGCTCTTAGGCTGGTGGCCGTAGCAGAATCAAGTGGTAGTTCAAGGGTTGTATCCTCGATAAAGTCACCAAGATGCGAATCTTCGTCGTCACCGATAGGTGTCTCCATAGAGATTGGCTCTTTAGCAATTTTCAGTACTTTACGAATTTTATCTTCTGGCATTTGCATGCGTTCTGCCAATTCTTCTGGCAGAGGCTCACGGCCCATCTCTTGCAGCATCTGACGTGAGATTCGATTCAGTTTGTTGATCGTTTCGATCATGTGTACTGGAATACGAATAGTACGTGCTTGGTCTGCAATTGAACGTGTGATAGCTTGGCGAATCCACCAAGTGGCGTAAGTTGAGAACTTATAACCACGGCGGTATTCAAACTTATCTACCGCTTTCATCAGGCCGATATTACCTTCTTGGATAAGATCCAAGAACTGCAGGCCACGGTTGGTGTATTTCTTCGCGATAGAAATAACCAGACGCAAGTTTGCTTCAACCATCTCTTTTTTCGCTCGACGAGCTTTCGCTTCACCGATAGACATGCGACGGCTGATGTCTTTAATGTTTTGTACATTCAAAGACGTTTCTTCTTCGATCATTTTCAATTTATGAATTGAACGACGAATGTCTTCTTCTTGCTGTCTGATTTTTTCTGCATAAGGTTTTTCTGAAGCGAGTACTTCATCTAACCATGCATCGCTTGATTCATTGCCAGTGAATAAGGCAATGAATGATTTCTTAGGCATTTTACCGTATTCGACCGCTGCTCTCATGATCAGACGTTCTTGAGTACGAACACGATCCATAGAGGTGCGAAGCTTGTTGACTAGGTAGTCAAATTGCTTTGGCGTGAGTCGGAATTCACGGAAAATATCCAGCATCAACTCGGTAGCTTGGGCGGCTTTATTGCTGTCATAGCCATGCTCATTTTTCGCGAGTTGAAGATTTTGATACTTGTTGCGTAGTTCGGTGAATTTTTCTAGCGCAAGCTCAGGGTCGATTCCTGCATCTTCTTCAGAGTCAGTATCTTCGCTGTCGTCATCGTCGTCATCATCGAGGTCGTCTTCATCAGCAAGGTCAGCACTAGCAAGCTCTGAACCGATATGGGTCGCTGTTGGGGCGTTCGTTGCATCTGAGTCAGGATCAACAAAACCTGAGATCAGGTCTGTTAAACGAAGTTCTTCAGCAAGAACTTTGTCAAATTGCTCTAAGATGTATGGAATGGTGCCTGGATATTCAGCCACTGCGCGTTGAACTTGGTTAATACCATCTTCAATACGCTTAGCGATATCAATTTCACCTTCGCGAGTCAGCAGTTCTACGGTACCCATTTCGCGCATATACATGCGCACAGGGTCGGTAGTACGACCAATTTCGCTTTCTACACTGGATAATGCAGCGGCTGCAGCTTCGGCAGCATCCTCATCGGTGATTGCGTTGTCATCATTTAGCGCAAGATCATCGGCATCAGGGGCAGTTTCTACCACCTTAATGCCCATGTCATTGATCATCTGAATGATATCTTCTACCTGCTCGGAATCTACGATTTCTGCTGGTAGGTGGTCATTTACTTCGGCGTAGGTCAGATAGCCTTGCTCTTTGCCTTTAATGACAAGTAGTTTTAGCTGTGACTGCGGATTTTGATCCATAGACGGTATCCAACTTCATATCTGGTGAAGGAATTAGTATGCGAAATGCAAACCACATATACTAACAAATTTATTCATTGCTGACTATTTAAACTGGGTTACGCTTTCAAGTCTTTCATTAAGTCTTGAAGCTCCCGTCTCTCTTCGGCTGATAAACCGACGCTTCTTTCTTTTGCCTGCAGGTTTTCAATTTGCTTTTCGATGCATTGAGCCAATATTTTGTCCAATGAATCTAAAAATAGTTCTTCTTGGTTGTCTTCAACAAGTGGAATTTCCCAACTTGCGAGGCGAGACAGAAGGGTCTCGTTTTTATTACCGCGCCAGTGTTCAAGCAATTGGCCTGTAGTAATATTGGGGTACGCTTGACAATTCTCAAGTACCTCAATTAATAAACTTAAACCGGGTATGGGCAAGGATTGAACGCTGGAAATATCAGGCACCATTTCAGCATAGCTTGGATTTTGAATAAGCAAAGCGATCACTTCACGCATCGGTGTGCGTTTGAGCTCTTTGTGTGGCTGTGAGCGGTGTTTGTCTGATTCTGGCAGTGATGGCTTTTTATAAATCCCAGTCTTTTGCCCTAATATTTTGAGCAATTGCGCTTGTAGAGATGTGTCTGGCACTTTATTAATCAGTGGTAATGCCAGCGCCTCAAGCGCTGCTTTCCCTTCGTTATTACCGACATCAACTTGTGACAGTAGGTTGGTAAATAGGTATTTGGATAAGGGTTCAGCATCTTGCACTAACTGTTCAAAGGCCGCTTTTCCATGGGTTCTGATGTAGCTATCTGGGTCTTCACCATCAGGTAAAAACAGAAATTTAAGAATATTGCCACTTTTGAGATAACTCAACGCATTTTCCAGTGCGCGCCACGCCGCTTCTCGCCCTGCTCGGTCACCATCATAGCAACAGACCACCGTATTGGTTTGGCGAAAAAGCAGTTGTAGGTGATCGCCAGTGGTTGAGGTTCCTAGCGAAGCAACCGAGTAGTCCACTCCATATTGCGCCAGTGCCACCACATCCATATAACCTTCAACAACTAATATTTGCGGGGGTTCACGATAGGCTTGCATGACATCGTATAGGCCATACAGCTCTTTACCTTTATGGAAAATGGGGGTTTCTGGGGAGTTCAGGTATTTTGGCGTTCCATCACCGGTAACGCGTCCACCAAAGCCGATCACTCGTCCGCGGCGGTCGCGAATGGGAAACATAATACGCCCACGAAAACGATCGTAGCGATTGCCTTTGTCATTTTCGATCAACATGCCGCCGGTGACGAGCATATCTTGGCTTTCTTGTTGTTGGCCGAAGTTTTTGCGCACTAAATCCCATTCGTCAGCAATATAGCCAATACCAAATTTCTGTACGATTTCGCCAGAAAGACCGCGATCTTTTAGGTACTCGATGGCATGACGATTACCCGGAACTTTGAGTTGGTTACGGTAAAACTGCGCAATGCTGCCCATTAAGTCATAAAGGGTGCGTTTTTCTTCACTATTGGCTTTAGGGGCTGATGAGAAATGGCCACTAGAGCGTTGCTCTCGGGGAACTTCTAGCCCAACAAAAGAAGCCAATTCTTCGATAGCTTCTACGAATTCAAGGCGTTCATATTCCATCATGAAGTCGATGGCGTTGCCATGCACGCCACAACCAAAGCAGTGATAGAACTGTTTTTCTTGGCTTACACTAAATGAGGGTGTTTTTTCATTATGGAATGGGCAACAAGCACCATAGTTCTTGCCTTTTTTCTTAAGTTTTACACGTGCGTCTATGATGTCGACAATATCAAGTCGAGCAAGGAGATCATCAATAAAACTGCGAGGGATGTGTCCTGCCATAAAACCTAAAAGAAAAGACCAAAACGAATAATTAGATACAAACAAGCCGTGCGTTCCAGAGGATAGCACGGCTTGATGCAATTTGATGCGGGCATTTAAGCGAGTTTAGTTCGAACTAATCCGCCGACTTTACCCATATCTGCACGCCCTTGAATTTGCGGTTTCAAAACAGCCATCACTTTCCCCATGTCTTGCATGCCAGCAGCAGCGGACTGTGTGATTGCATCATCAATTAATGCGCTCACTTCATCATCGCTCAACGGCTGAGGCATAAATGCCTCAAGGATAGTGATTTCTGCTTGCTCTGCATCTGCGAGATCTTGACGATTGGCAGCTTCATATTGAGCGACAGAGTCGCGACGCTGTTTAACCATTTTTACCATCACAGCAAGAATATCGTCGTCGTTCAGAGTGATCTGCTCGTCGACTTCTCGTTGTTTGATCGCGGATAAGGCTAAACGAATAGTGCCAAGGCGTACTTTATCCTTGGCTTTCATCGCTAATTTTTGCTCTTCTTTGAGGATATCAATTAGAGCCATAACGCTCGTTCCTTAATGGAAAAAGGTTATTAGTACAGGCGAACGCGACGTGCGTTTTCGCGAGCTAGCTTCTTAGCGTGACGCTTTTGAGCTGCTGCTTTAGCGCGTTTGCGAACGGTAGTTGGTTTTTCATAGTGCTCACGACGACGCACTTCAGAAAGGATACCTGCTTTTTCGCAAGAGCGCTTGAAACGACGTAATGCAACATCGAACGGTTCGTTTTCACGTACTTTAACTATTGGCATATGCCTTTCACCTCAGGGGTTATTCGTTAACGCTGATATTTTGAGGCTTAAACCACAAGATTTCTTGTCTGTTTGCTCGGTTATCAGCTTGATCAAAAATGGTGCGGAATTTTAATCCGATCGCAATAGCTTTGTAAAGCACTTTGTCGATTATAGTCTGTACAAAATTTGTTTACGGAGCCAAGGCGGGGTAACATGGCGGCCATTTCCAATTGTTGATGAAAGCGTGCTGAGAAAATTATGCGCATTATTGGTATTGAAACCTCGTGTGACGAGACTGGCATCGCCATTTATGACGAAGAGAAAGGCTTACTTTCTCATCAATTGTATAGCCAAGTAAAACTGCACGCCGATTACGGCGGTGTGGTGCCGGAGCTTGCTTCTAGAGACCATGTTAAAAAAACCATTCCACTGATAAAAGCAGCGATGGCTGAAGCGAATTTGACGCCTGCGGATATTGATGGCGTGGCTTACACCGCCGGTCCTGGTTTAGTGGGTGCGCTGCTTGTTGGCGCGACGATTGGCCGTAGTTTGGCTTATGCGTGGAATGTGCCAGCGGTGCCTGTTCACCATATGGAAGGGCACCTTTTAGCTCCGATGCTTGAAGATAATCCGCCTCCGTTTCCGTTTGTGGCCGTACTGGTTTCCGGTGGTCATTCCATGATGGTAGAGGTGAAAGGGATTGGTGAATATAAGATCCTCGGAGAGTCTATTGATGACGCGGCCGGTGAGGCGTTTGATAAAACCGCGAAGCTGATGGGGCTTGATTATCCCGGGGGGCCATTGTTGGCTCGTTTGGCAGAAAAAGGAACGCCAGGGCGTTTTAAGTTTCCGCGTCCGATGACGGATCGACCAGGGTTAGACATGAGTTTCTCTGGTTTAAAAACATTTACAGCCAATACGATTGCAGCTAATGAGAATGATGATCAGACCCGAGCGGATATTGCGTATGCCTTTCAAGAGGCGGTGTGTGGCACTTTAGTGATTAAGTGCAAACGCGCCCTTGAGCAAACTGGCATGAAACGCATTGTTATTGCCGGTGGCGTGAGTGCCAATAAACAGTTACGCGCAGAGCTTGGCGCACTGGCGAAAAAAATTGGTGGTGAAGTGTATTACCCGCGTACTGAGTTTTGTACCGACAACGGTGCAATGATTGCTTATGCGGGTATGCAGCGTTTAAAAAATGGTGAAACAGTCGATTTAGCGGTGCAGGCAACACCTCGCTGGCCGATTGATCAACTTAAACCCATTATTTAGCGGGTGTCGCAACGGTCTCTTTTTAGAGGCCGTTTTGTTCTTTGGTACTTCCGTTTCTGTGGCGTTCTGTATTGATTTTAATTAGCCATTGCTTACATTCTGCTCTGAGCTGTTATCGCTCATATCAATGCTACAATGCCAACCTACTTTACTAATATTGGATTCACAATGAAGACATTTATTATTGATGATTGCCAGATGCGTTATTTGGATCAAGGGCAAGGTGAAGTGCTTGTTTTCGGTCACAGTTATCTGTGGGACAGCGCAATGTGGGCACCTCAGGTGGAAGCGTTGAGTCAACACTACCGCTGTATCGTGCCTGATTTATGGGCGCATGGTCAGTCAGATTTTGCACCGTCATCCATGAACACACTGAAAGATTATGCTCAGCATATTTTGGCTTTGATGGACCACTTATCGATTGAGCAGTTTTCTATCATTGGTCTTTCTGTAGGTGGAATGTGGGGGGCTGAGTTAGCCGTTCTTGCGCCTGCGCGCGTGAAATCATTAGTGATGATGGATACCTTTGTTGGTCTAGAGCCTGAAGTCAGCCATGCAAAATATTTTGCCATGCTCGATGCGATTGCGGCGATGCAGCAAGTGCCATCACCGATTGTTGATGCAGTTGTACCGATGTTTTTTGCAAAAGATGGCGAGCAGCAATCTCCGGCATTAGTGGCTGGATTCAAGCACCACTTATCGGCGCTTACTGGTCAACAAGCGGTGGAAGTGGCTCGGTTGGGGAAAATGATCTTCGGTCGTCGTGACATGATTGAAGAGGTGGAGCAATTGAGGTTGCCAGTACTGATTGCAGCTGGCGCTGAAGATATGCCTCGTCCGCCTCTTGAGGCTTACTTAATGAATGATGCCATTCACGGCAGTGAGTTAGATGTTATTGATAATGCTGGACATATCAGTAACTTAGAGCAACCTGAATACGTTACCGCCATGTTGACCCGTTTCTTGAAAAAAGCGCTTAGCTAGTCTTCCCTTATTAGCGGGTCATGCTTAATCGAAAAAGGCTTCGTAAGAGGCCTTTTGCTTATTCGTCATTGACGTTATTTGCAAGCGGGTTTATCCATCATCCAAGCTAGCTCAAGAACCAAGAGTTTTTTTCTCACCCACTTTCGGCTCTGTGCCAGCCAATAACCGTTTAATATTTTGGTGATGACGAAACACGATAAGGCAGCACAGCATTGCTACCGGTAAGGTATATTGTGGTTTGATCAACCAAGTGTAGAACGGAGCGAGCAGCACGGTAACCAAAGCCGCTAAGGATGAATAGCGAAATAAAAATGCAACGCTGACCCAAGTCAATATGATAAGTGCGGTGAGATCTAAACCGATCGGTGCGATTGCTCCCAGTGCTGTTGCAACACCTTTTCCGCCTTTAAAATGAAAGAAAATAGGATACATATGGCCAAGGCAAGCGGCGATGGCGACTAGGCCCAATAGAATGGGGTCAATCCCCAAATAGTAGCTGCCCCATACTGGAATAGTACCTTTGAGCATGTCACACAGCAGTACCGCGATGGCGGCTTTTTTTCCACCAATGCGTAATACGTTAGTTGCACCGGGGTTATTTGAGCCCATATTGCGAGGATCGGGCAGGCGTAATAAACGGCAGATCAACACCGCACTTGAGATCGAACCCAGTAAATAGGCAGAAATGATCATTATCAGTGCGAGTGGTGTCATAAGTACCTCTGCAGTGGAAATGCCCTAAAGCAAGTTCACAAGCCATTGTTAACCATGATGAAAAGCAAAAAAATGTTTTGGATTTCGCATCTCGACTCAGTTTGGGTATATGATATCGCGATTAGGCAAAATAGTACGATTTTTTACGCAATTAGGGTATCCGACCTCTAGAGGAAGAGACGCAAAAATGGATAAAGTCTTTATTGAACAGCTGACGGTGATCACCACCATTGGCGTGTATGATTGGGAACAAGAGATCAAGCAGAAATTAGTGCTCGACATCGAAATGGCGCACGACAATCAACCCGCAGCTAAAAGTGATGATGTAAGTGATGCGTTAGACTACGCACAAGTGAGTCAAGCGGTGATCGCACATATTGAAAATGGTCGCTTTTTATTGGTAGAGCGTGTTGCAGAAGAAGTAGCAGAGCTTATCATGCAGCGCTTTTCTGTTCCTTGGGTCAAAATTCGTTTAGCCAAGCCTGGCGCGGTAGCACAGGCATCCAGTGTTGGCGTTATCATTGAACGAGGCCATGCATGACGACGGTCTATGTTGGCGTCGGTTCTAATATTGAAAGACGCAAACATATCGAAGCGGCCATCGAGGAATTGTCGACCATCGGAAATCATCTACAGATCTCGACCATTTACGAATGTGCATCGGTTGGTTTCAATAGTGCGGCTTTTTATAATTTAGTCGTTGCGCTTGAAACAAGGCTTTCGTTGAGTGATTTCGTGGCGCAACTTCGAGCGATTGAATCTCGATGGGGGCGCGACCCGCAGGCGAAAAAATTTCAAGATCGCACCTTAGATCTCGATATCATCTTGTTTGGTGAAGAAATTTCAGCGCAAGATCCTGAACTGCCACGCAGTGATATCTTTAAATATCCATTTGTCATACAACCACTTTACGATTTGTCACCGGAACGGATCGTTCCCAATGATGGTCGTAGTGTGCGTCAAATATGGCAACAGGCGATCAACTTAGAATCGCTCACCCCTGTCAAACTTTGGTTCGACATTAATTAATAAGAGTCAGTAATGAGTTATTTAGAAGCGTTTTTTTTGGCTTTGATTCAAGGCTTAACCGAATTTTTACCTATCTCCAGCTCCGCCCATTTAATTTTGCCTTCAGCCATTTTAGGCTGGGAAGATCAAGGTCTTGCCTTTGATGTGGCGGTGCATGTCGGCACATTAGCTGCCGTGGTTATCTATTTTAGGCAAGAAGTCGTGACTTTACTGCGCGCTTTTTTTGCCTCGATTTTTAAAGGCGAGCGCAGTAAAGAATCGAAACTGGCATGGATGATCGTACTAGCAACCATTCCTGCCTGTATTTTCGGCTTTTTTATGAAAGATATTGTTGAACTCTACCTACGCAGTGCTTGGGTGATAGCAACCACCACTATTATTTTTGGTCTATTACTGTGGTATGTCGATAAAAACGCTCCATTAGCGGATGATGAATACCAAGCCGATTGGAAAAAATCGCTGATGATTGGTTTGGCACAAGCGGTTGCGGTTATCCCCGGTACCTCTCGCTCAGGAGCGACCATCACTGCGGCGTTGTATCTTGGTTTTACTCGTGAAGCGGCCGCGCGTTTTTCTTTCTTGATGTCGATTCCTATCATTGTTTTGGCGGGTGGCTATTTAGGGTTAAAGCTAGTGACCAGTGGCGAACCTGTGCATTTTGGTTTCTTAACGACGGGTATCCTGACCTCCTTTATCAGTGCTTATATTTGTATCCATTTCTTCTTAAAACTGATTTCTAAAATGGGTATGACTCCGTTTGTCATTTACCGTTTAATTCTGGGTGGCGGCTTATTTGCGTTCCTAATGATGAGTTAAATAAAGGCTTGTGGTATAAATAGCCATCATTTTCGTGCTGTGTTAGAGCGTCACTTTTTTTAAACAGCACGCTTTGTTTATCGTTTACGTTCTCTTTCATAGTGAACGTTTTGAATGGTTATAGATGTGATGCGACTTTTTGCGGTGACATTGGCGTTATTATTCGGTTTATTACAGTACGATTTGTGGCTCGGTAAAAATGGCATTGCTGATTATCGAACCATTGTCGATGAAATTGACGTGCAGCAACAAGTAAACGAAAACCTAACGCTACGAAATTCGGAAATGTTCGTCGAAATTGATGATTTACGACAAGGATTGGACGCGATTGAAGAGCGAGCGCGTCATGAATTAGGAATGATAAAAGCAGGTGAAACTTTCTATCGATTGGTCGGTGAGGATAGTCAATAAATGCCGCACAGTACGCTTTCTCTTACCGCGATTGTACCGGCTGCTGGTGTTGGCAGTCGAATGCAAGCAGATCGTCCGAAACAGTATTTAACCATACACAACAAAACCGTTCTCGAACACACAATAGCGACGCTGCTCGCGCACCCTAATATTGATCGCGTTGTTGTCGCCGTCAGTGACGATGATCCTTACTATTTTGCTCTGCCATTAGCCACTAACCCCAATGTTATTCGCGTCAGCGGTGGTCAAGAGCGAGCCGACTCGGTGCTCTCGGCGCTGCAATATGTTTTAGCTAATTCCCTAGGTGAATGGGTTCTCGTGCATGATGCAGCGCGGCCTTGTCTTACTTTTGCAGATATTGACCGATTGATTACGACGGCTAAAGAGCATCCGGTAGGTGCGATTTTAGCTGCACCCGTTCGAGACACAATGAAGCGTGCTGATGGCGAAAACAACATTGATCATACCGTTGATCGCGTCGCATTATGGCACGCACTCACCCCCCAGATGTTTAGAGCCAAGCCACTTTTTGAGGCTTTGTCGGACGCGTTAGATCAGCAAGTCATCATCACCGATGAAGCATCCGCAATGGAGTGGCAAGGGTTACATCCAGCGTTGGTCGCTGGGCGGGCGGATAATCTAAAAATTACGCAACCCGAAGATCTCGCTTTAGCTGAGTTTTATTTAGGTCGTACTTCTTCACTAGCCGCAATAGGAAATAACCATGATTAGAATTGGCCACGGTTTTGATGTTCATAAATTTGGCGGTGAAGGCCCAGTCATCATTGGGGGAATTGCCGTTCCTTATGAACAAGGCTTAATTGCTCATTCCGATGGTGATGTCGCCTTGCATGCTTTAAGTGATGCGCTGCTTGGCGCGATTGCCGCAGGTGATATTGGCCGCCATTTCCCCGATACCGATGATAAATGGAAAGGGGCAGATAGCCGTGAATTATTGAAAGATGTCTATCGCCGTGTGAAAGCGCAAGGCTACCGTTTAGGAAATGCCGACGTCACCATTATCGCGCAAGCGCCGAAGATGGCGCCGTATATTGAAGCGATGTGCGCTGCCATTGCGCAAGATCTTGAAACGACGCTAGATAATATTAACGTCAAAGCAACCACAACCGAGCGCCTTGGTTTCACTGGGCGCAAAGAAGGTATTGCTTGCGAAGCGGTTGTCTTATTGATCAAATGTACTACAGATTAAATGCACGGTTGATCAAAGCATAATATTGCCTTAATAAAACGACCCAACAAATTGAAGAGGTAATTCACTTACCTCTCCTTCTATGTAAAAACACGTTATTGATGGACTACCGCCAACGAATGGCACGCTCAGTAACGCGCAATAGCGGCTCATGCGTCGCTGTTTTTATTATTACCGCCAACTCGCGTCAGCGACGGATGAAAACATGTCAGATATATTATCTTCATTGGCTTACCTTTGTGGTAAACCAGCCGCTAAAGCCAAACTAAAAGCCAAGCCAGAGCACTTTAAAGTGATTGAAGACTTAGGATTCGAACTGGCAGGAAGCGGCGAGCACTTAATGGTTCATATTCGTAAAACCGGTGAAAATACCAGTTTTGTGGTCAATGAATTGGCTAAAGCATGTGGTGTGAAATCAAAAGATGTGAGTTGGGCTGGTCTGAAAGATCGTCATGCGGTTACGCAGCAGTGGCTCAGTGTGCATTTACCAAAAGGTGAGACGCCAGATTTCACCGAGTTTTTGGCTCAATATCCGAGCATCGAAATTCTGGAAACTACGCGTCACAATAAAAAGTTGCGCCCCGGAGATTTAGTTGGCAATCATTTTGAAATCACGCTTTCTGAAGTCACCGACACCGGCGAAGTCGTGACGCGATTAGAGCACATCGCCACGCACGGTGTGCCTAATTATTTTGGTAGCCAACGTTTTGGCAATCACGGCAATAACCTCAGTGAAGCGCGTCGCTGGGGAAAAGAGAACGTGCGTTCACGTAACCAAAATCAGCGCAGTTTGTATCTTTCGGCGGCCCGTTCGTGGATTTTCAACCAAATTGTCTCTGCCCGTATCGAGCAAGATAAGTTACACCAATTTATCGAAGGAGATATCGCACTTGAGGGAGAGAAAACGACCTTAGTTACCTTGGCGAATCTTACCGATCTCAATAACAAACTGGCATTGAATGAAGTGCAAATAAGTGCTGCTTTGGCGGGCGATAACGCACTACCGACACAAGGTGAGGCTTTAGATTTAGAACAAGTTCACCTTGATGCTGAACCTGACTTGATGGCACTGATCCGCAGCAATCGTATGCGTCATGAGCGCCGGGCGCTGATGCTTAAGCCTCAGAATCTTTCTTGGACAGTTGAACAAGACAATGTGACGTTACGTTTTGATTTAGATGCAGGAAGTTTTGCTACCTCAGTCATTCGCGAATTGGTTGAAGAGATAGCGGTTGAACGCGAGTTCTAAGGATAAAACTCGATGAAGATTTTATTAAGCAATGATGATGGTGTATACGCGCAAGGTTTAAATACCCTAGCACGCGCGCTGGCGGATCTCGCCGAGATCGTGATTGTCGCGCCGGATCGTAATCGGTCAGGAGCCTCCAATTCGCTGACATTAGAGCAGCCGCTTCGTGTGGATCTCATTGCACCTAATACCTATTCAGTGCAAGGCACACCAACCGATTGTGTGCATTTTGCACTCAATGAACTGCTCAAAGATGATCTGCCTGATTTGGTGCTGACAGGCATCAATCATGGTGCGAATTTGGGCGATGACGTGCTCTATTCGGGCACGGTTGCGGCGGCGATGGAAGGGCACTTTCTTGGGGTGCAAGCGATCGCGTTTTCACTGGTCGGGACGGCTAATTTTACTACGGCAGCCCAGATAGCACGCCAGTTGGTCGAACAGCATCTCAATGCCCCGATCCCAACCAATCGATTATTGAATGTGAACGTACCAGATCGTCCATTTGAGGAGTTAGCGGGTATTCAAGTGACGCGTTTAGGTGCTCGCCATCACGCAGAAAGTATGATTAAGCAGAAAGATCCTCGTGGGCATGATATTTATTGGTTAGGTCCTCCGGGTAAAGAGCAAGATGCAGGGCAAGGGACTGATTTCTATGCGATTGAGCATGGTTATGTCTCCTTGACGCCGTTGCAGGTTGATCTCACGGCTCATGAGTCACTGCCAAGTATGGATAACTGGTTGAAGGAAAAAGGGTAATGGCCAATCCACATGCCGACAGATTAATTGAATTTCTGATCGCGAATGGTATCCAAGATCAAACCGTTTTGGATGCCATTCATTGTTTGCCAAGAGAAAGCTTTGTTTCTCAGGCGATGATGCATCAAGCCTATGACAACAATGCCTTGCCGATAGGCCAAGGACAAACGATTTCACAACCTTACATTGTGGCAAAAATGACGCAGCTTTTAGAACTTGAGCCGCAGAGTAAGGTCTTAGAAATTGGCACAGGATCGGGTTATCAAACCGCTGTGCTTGCCCAGTTGGTTGAGCACGTGTATTCGATTGAACGGATCAAGTCATTACAGTGGGACGCGAAGCGTCGTTTAAAGCAACTTGATATTTATAACGTCTCCACTAAGCATGGTGATGGCTGGTTGGGCTGGGATGCTAAAGCTCCTTTTGATGCGATCATTGTTACGGCGGCGGCCGAATTTGTCCCAAATGCGCTGCTTGATCAGCTTGCGGAAGGTGGCCGTTTAGTGATCCCTGTCGGCAGTAGTGAGCAACAGTTATTGAAAATAGTTCGCCAAGGCGATGATTTTATTTCTAACACCATTGAGATGGTGCGTTTTGTTCCTTTAGTTGCCGGTGATTTAGCTTAGTGATGATGAGTAACCTAAGAAACAGAGTAATAATGGTGCTAATTAGTAGCGTCCTTATCGGATGTGCTGCTCATACTCCTGCACCCGTTTCTGGGCTCAATAAAGACTATAATGCCATTCCTCGTGGTAGTTATCGCGGCAGTTTTTACGAAGTGCAAAAAGGCGATACGCTCTATTTTATATCTTATGTCACAGATAAAAATGTAAACGACTTGATCCGTTTCAATAATTTAAAAAAACCTTACACCATTCATCCTGGTCAAAAACTCAAATTATGGATCCCCAATTACACGCCTCCTGCTTACGGTGGTAATGGTGTAACAGAAGTCATTGTGGCTGCAACCCCTTCGAGCACAATGGCTGGCTTAGTTTCCCCCCCAATGGTTGTAGACGGAGTGAGTAAAAACTCTAATCAAAATAGTGGATCTAATGCCGCAAGTTCTTCGACCAAAGTCGCAAAAAAAGATCCTCCTAAGGTAGTTGAACAATCGAAATCAAAAGAGTATGTTGATTCAAAAGGTAAGCAAAATGTTAATGCTAATGTAACCTTTGCTAAACCAAAAGATGATAAAGTTTCAAAATGGTTATGGCCGACACAAGGGAGAATAATTAAAAACTTTTCAGCAGGCGATCAAGGAAATAAAGGGATCGACATCGCAGGACAGCGTGGTCAATCCATTTTATCAACTGCTGCAGGAACCGTTGTCTATTCGGGAAATGCATTAAGAGGTTACGGCAATCTTGTGATTGTAAAACATAATGATAACTACCTCAGTGCTTATGCTCATAACGATCGGTTACTGGTAAAAGAAGGACAAAGTGTTAAAGCTGGCCAAAAAATAGCAACCATGGGCAGCTCAGGAACCAGCAGTGTTCGTTTACACTTTGAAATTCGTTATCAAGGTAAGTCGGTGAATCCAAAACGCTACTTACCGTAAACATACTTGAAAGAGTCATGTAGCGACATTAGAAAGTAGTAATGTCTTGCTAGCTCGCCAGGGGGAGGCGCTATGAGTATCAGCAATGCAGTAACGAAAGTCGAAGAGTTTGAAGACCAAGAGATCATGGATTCGATTGAGGTTGATGAAGAACTCACCACCACTAAAAGCCAAAGCGATGACGATGTTCAAATCGAAGATGCCAAAGAAGGATTTGATGCGTCAACAAAAAGCTTAGATGCAACACAGATGTATCTTAGCGAGATTGGTTTTTCTCCATTATTAACAGCTCAAGAAGAAGTACTTTATGCTCGTCGTTCACTGAGAGGCGATGAAGCTGCTCGTAAACGCATGATCGAAAGTAACTTACGTTTGGTCGTTAAAATTTCTCGCCGTTATGGTAATCGTGGCTTAGCTTTACTCGATCTAATTGAAGAGGGTAATTTAGGCTTGATCCGTGCGGTAGAAAAATTTGATCCAGAACGTGGCTTTAGATTCTCAACCTATGCTACTTGGTGGATCCGTCAAACCATTGAACGTGCATTAATGAACCAAACGCGCACTATCCGTTTGCCAATTCACGTCGTTAAAGAGTTGAATATCTACCTTCGCACGGCTCGCGAGCTATCGCAGAAGTTAGATCATGAACCTACCGCAGAAGAAATTGCGTTCCAACTGGATAAGCCAGTAGAAGATGTCAGTAAAATGCTGCGTCTGAACGAGCGTATCAGTTCTGTTGATACACCGATTGGCGGCGATGGTGACAAAGCACTACTCGATATCATCCCAGATGCGAACAACTCTGATCCTGAAATTTCTACGCAAGATGATGATATTCGTGAATCACTACTGAATTGGTTAGATGAACTGAACCCAAAACAAAAAGAGGTACTTGCACGCCGTTTTGGGCTATTAGGTTATGAACCGTCCACCTTAGAAGAGGTAGGCCGCGAAATTAACTTAACTCGTGAACGAGTTCGTCAAATTCAAGTGGAAGGCCTACGTCGTTTGAGAGAGATCTTGGTTAAACAAGGCTTGAACATGGAAGCGCTGTTTAATGTTGAATACGACTAAAGGTTGGTTCAACAAGACCTTGATTCATAAAACCATTGATTTATAAAACTATTGCATAAAAGCACAAAAGGCACCGACTTAAAATCGATGCCTTTTTTATTTTTAATATCAGATTGTTACATTAGCTTCTTCAAGCGATAAAGTGCTTCTAACGCTTGGCGAGGCGTTAGATCGTCAGGATCAATAGCTGCTAATGCCTGTTCGACTTCGCTTGGGTCTGGGATCAAACTGAGTTGATTAGCAATATCTACAGTTGAGCTTTTACTGCTATTAGGTTGTTGCTGGCTTAGTAATTCAAGCTGCGACAGTTTAGCGCGCGCGTTTTTGATCACTGTTTTAGGCACGCCAGCAAGACCTGCCACTGCTAGGCCGTAAGATTTACTTGCCGCTCCTTCTTGAACCGCATGCATAAAGGCAATGCTATCGCCATGTTCCACGGCATCTAAATGCACGTTGGCTAAGTGAGGTAGCTGGTTTGGCAGCTCGGTCAGTTCAAAATAATGAGTGGCAAATAGCGTTAGCGCGCCAATTTGGCTTGCGAGCCATTGTGCACTTGCCCAAGCCAATGATAACCCATCATAGGTACTGGTGCCGCGGCCAATTTCATCCATCAATACCAAGCTATTTTGTGTCGCATTATGCAAAATGTTGGCAGTTTCGGTCATTTCAACCATGAAAGTAGAGCGACCAGAGGCGAGATCGTCCGATGCACCAATGCGGGTGAAGATGCGGTCAATCGAACCGATGTGTGCTGCTTCTGCTGGCACATAGCAACCGATATGCGCTAATAAAGTAATCAATGCAGTTTGGCGCATGTAGGTCGATTTACCGCCCATGTTAGGCCCGGTAATGATCAACATTTTTCGTTGCGGATTGAGCTCAATTGGGTTGGCAATGAAGGGGTCATTCATCACTTGCTCAACGACAGGGTGACGGCCCGCTTGAATATGGATCGCTGGCTCTTTACTCAAGGTCGGGCGACAGTAGTCTAAGCTTTCAGCGCGCTCGGCAAGGTTTTGCAACACATCGAGCTGCGATAGCGAAGATGCAAGGTTTTGCATCTGCTCTAAATGAGGCAACAATAAGTCAAATAACTCTTCCCAAAGCTGCTTTTCCACTGCCAGTGCTTTTGATTTCGAGTTGAGCACTTTATCTTCATGCGCTTTTAGCTCGGCAATAATATAACGCTCGGCATTTTTCAGCGTTTGGCGGCGCACATAGTGGGGAGGAACAAGGTGACTTTGGCCACGGCTGACTTGAATGTAGAAACCGTGAATCGCGTTGTAGCCGACTTTTAGCGTATCAATGCCGTGACGTTCGCGCTCTTCAGCTTCTAATTTATTCAAGTATTCGGTTGCGCCGTTGGCTAAATCACGCCATTCATCCAGTTCGGCGCTGTAGCCATCGGCAATCACGCCACCATCACGAATCACAACTGGTGGGTTGTCTTTGATTGCTCGCTCAAGCAGTGTGCACAGCTCATCCAATGGCTGTACATGATGAGTTAACTGAACTAAGTGGGGTTGCGACAAGGGTTGCAGTATTTCACTGAGCTGCGGCAATTGCTGCATCGCATGTCGCAGGCGTGCTAAGTCTCTTGGGCGAGCGGAACGCAATGCCAAACGAGCAAGAATACGTTCAATATCGCCAATCTGTTTCAGCACAGGTTGTAATTCACTAAACAGAGCAAGCTGTTTCAACTCGCCGATCGCATCAAGGCGTTGATTCAGCGTATCAATACAGCGCATCGGTTGGTGTAACCAGCGTTTGAGCATGCGGCTGCCCATTGGGGTGGCGCAGTGATCGAGCACTTCCGCTAAGGTGTTATCAAAGCCACCGGACAAGTTCTGCGTGATCTCTAAATTACGGCGCGTGGCGGCATCTAAGATCACCGAGTGATCTTGGCGATCAAACGTCAGCGAACGAATATGAGGCAGTGCAGTGCGCTGCGTATCTTTCACGTATTGAATCAAGCAGCCAGCGGCGCATAAGCCCAGTTTAGCCTGTTCTACGCCAAAACCGACCAAATCACGCGTACCAAATTGTTGGTTCAACTGCTGTTTTGCTGTCTCTAACTCAAATTCCCAAATAGGGCGGCGACGGTTTCCTTTGCGGTTGCCCATTAAAGTGACTGGCGTGAAATCTTCAGGGAAGAGCAGTTCGCGCGGTGCGGTGCGTTGCAGTTCGGCGGCCATCGCCTCTTCGGTTTCTGGCTCACTCAGTTGGAAGCGCCCTGAAGTGATGTCTAAGGTTGCGTAGCCAAAGCGACCATCGTGGTGGTAGATGGCAGCAATTAAGTTATCGACTCGCTCAGAGAGCAAGGCTTCATCCGTGACCGTACCGGGCGTGACAATCCGTACCACTTTACGCTCAACGGGGCCTTTGCTGGTGGCAGGATCGCCAATTTGTTCACAAATCGCGACAGATTCGCCCTGTTGTACCAATTTCGCTAAGTAACCTTCCACGGCATGATAGGGAACGCCCGCCATTGGAATAGGCTCACCCGCAGAAGCACCGCGTTTGGTGAGTGATATTTCCAGCAATTGCGATGCGCGTTTAGCGTCATCGTAAAACAGCTCGTAGAAATCGCCCATCCGATAAAAGAGCAGAATATCGGGGTTTTCGGCTTTCAATTGCAGATATTGCCGCATCATCGGGGTGTGCTGTGGTGAAGACTCGGCGGAAGATGCGCTGGATTTGCTCATGTTATTCGTCACTCGATTATCAATGGCTGACTGTGAAAATGACCACTGTACAGGAATGGCAGCGGCCTTAGCTCTGACATGAGTTAGAAAGAATCGTCAGAACATGCATTTAAATAGTTGGAGAGGATAACAAACTTCGCTATTGCTGAGCAATCAAGGGATGCTGATGTGAAAGCAAAGCCAAGGGCTAAAGAGTGATGAGCGCGTCAGCACTGATTAGCCCGTTGGGTTGGAGATTTGATCTAAGAAAAAAGACCGGATGAGAGATAACGATCGCCTCGATCGCAAATGATGGCAACAACCACCGCTCCGGGATTTTGTTGCGCGATTTGTAACGCAGCGAAAACGGCGCCTCCAGAGCTGACGCCAGCGCAAATACCTTCTTGGGTTGCCAAAGCACGAGCCGTATTGATGGCATCTTGCTCTTCGATATCGAGTACCACATCAACACGTGATGATTCAAAAATGCCGGGTAAATAAGCTTGAGGCCAGCGGCGAATGCCCGGAATTGCACTGCCTTCTGCTGGTTGTAAACCGACAATGCTTATCTCTGGATTTTGCGTTTTTAGATAGCGAGAAGTGCCCATGATGGTGCCCGTTGTGCCCATACTTGAGACAAAGTGGGTGATTTCCCCGTAGCTTTGTTGCCAAATTTCTGGGCCAGTAGAATCGAAATGAGCTTGCGGGTTGTCGGGGTTATTGAATTGATCGAGTACTTTTCCTTTGCCTTCACTTTGCATTTTTAATGCTAAATCGCGCGCTCCTTCCATGCCTTGCTCTTTGCTGACTAAAATGAGCTCACAACCATACGCTTTCATCGCGTCTTTACGCTCTTGGGTGGCATTATCTGGCATGATTAAAATCATTTTGTAGCCTTTGATGGCGGCCGCCATTGCCAGCGCAATACCCGTGTTGCCGCTGGTCGCTTCAATGATGGTATCGCCCGGTTGGAGCTCTTGGCGACGCTCTGCTTGCACTATCATATTGAGTGCTGGGCGATCTTTGACTGAACCTGCTGGGTTATTGCCTTCTAGCTTGACCAATACGGTGCTTGAGGTGTGAGCCGCCAGTCGCTGCAAGCGAACTAAAGGCGTTTGCCCGACATATGCTTCAATCGTTGGAAAGTCCGCCATCATGTTGTCCTTAATTTTTTTAGTCGGAAGAGTAAGATGACGTATCCACCTTACCGAACACTACTATAAAGTCGTGCTGGTAATTGGCATACAATTTATTGCTAGAGTTTATTCCAAAAAGTTCTAGTTATCCTCTTTGTTATAATTCATTTTCCTCATACTCTAATTGCCAAGGACGCCATTTTGGCCGTAGTGATTAGGGAGTAGCAATATATGAAGTTCATCAAGTCAGCCTTAGCCAGCTTATTAGCCGTAGGATCGTTGAATGTTTCGGCCGCGGATCAAACCATTCTCAACTCATCGTACGACATCGCTCGCGAGCTGTTTGCTTCTTATAACCCAGTGTTTGAAAAACACTGGCAACAAAAGACAGGCCAAACAGTGGAGATCAAACAGTCGCACGGTGGGTCATCTGCGCAAGCTCGCTCAATTTTGCAGGGGTTAGCCGCCGATGTAGTGACATTCAATCAGGTAACGGATGTTCAGGTGCTGCACGATCGCGGCAAGCTTATCGATTCTAATTGGCAAGAAAAATTGCCCAATGCAAGCTCACCTTACTACTCCACGACCGCATTTTTAGTGCGCAAGGGAAATCCAAAAAATATTCAAGATTGGGGCGATCTCGCCAAAGCTGATGTGGCCTCTGTATTCCCCAATCCTAAAACCTCAGGTAATGCACGTTATACCTATTTGGCTGCGGTCGGTTATGCACAAAAGACTTTTGGCAAAGAGAAACAAGCCGAGCAGGATCAATTCCTCAAACAATTTTTAGCTAATGTTGCGGTATTTGATACTGGCGGCCGTGGTGCGACTACTTCGTTTGTTGAACGTGGCATTGGCGATGTGCTGATTACGTTTGAATCTGAAGTGAACAATATTCGTCAGCAGTATGGCGTGGATGAATATCAAGTTGTGGTACCTAAGACCTCTATCTTGGCCGAGTTTCCCGTGGCCGTGGTGGAAAAAAATGCCAAGCGTAAAGGCACGCTTGAGGTAGCCAACGAATATCTCGCTTATCTGTACAGTGAAGAAGCGCAACGTTTGCTGGCTGGGTTTAATTACCGCGTTCATGATGAAAAAGTGAACGAAGAATTTGCTGATCGCTTCCCTGAAGTTGAATTGCTAACAGTTGAGAGCATTGCTGGCGGGTGGGAAAATGCCATGAAACTTCATTTTGCCAATGGCGCGAAGCTTGACCAACTTCAACGTCGTTAATTCGTCATCGCCACCTGCGCTGAGTGTGGGTGGTTTTCTTACGCATCCGTTTTGTTTCGAGGGTTTATGAGCCATTTCTTCACCGCTTCTTTATCTCGCCCACGCCATAAAAGGGTGCTGCCCGGATTTGGCATTAGCCTCGGTACTTCGCTGTTTTTTGTCAGTTTAGTGCTGCTATTGCCCGCCAGTGGTTTGATTATGCAGACGAGCCAAATGTCGCTCACCGAGTATTGGCAGGTGGTGGCGGACCCTCGTGTACTGGCCAGTTACAAAGTAACGGTGGGCGCGGCACTCATCGCCTCATTGTTTAATGGCTTGCTAGGATTATTACTCGCTTGGGTGCTGGTTCGTTATGATTTTTATGGCAAACGTATTCTTGATGCTTTAGTCGATTTACCGTTTGCTTTGCCTACCGCCGTTGCAGGCATCACGTTGGCGACGCTTTACTCATCCAATGGCTGGGTGGGCAGCGTACTTGGCGAGCTTGGAATTAAAGTGGCTTATACCCCCTTGGGTATTGTTGTCGCGATGGCGTTTACCAGTATTCCGTTTGTGGTACGCACGGTACAACCCGTCTTGGAAGAGATCTCCAAAGAAGAGGAAGAAGCGGGAATGACGTTAGGCGCATCAGACAGCGCCGTATTTTGGAAAGTGATCATGCCTTCGATTCGTCCAGCACTATTGGTTGGTATTGCACTCTCATTTACGCGTAGCTTGGGCGAGTTTGGTGCAGTGATTTTCATTGCGGGCAATATGCCTTACGTCAGTGAAATTACCTCATTAATGATTTTTGTACGCTTACAAGAATTTGATTTTCCGGCGGCGAGTGCCATTGCTTCAGTGGTATTGATGGCATCGTTATCGCTGCTACTACTGATCAATCTATGGCAGGGCGCATACCTGCGTCGAATTCATGGACGTTAAGGAACCGATGATGAAAGCACATCAACCGTTACGAGTCGGTGAAGCACCTTGGGTGAAGTGGAGTTTGATTGGCTTTGCGCTGTTTTGGGTTGCATTGTTGCTGATTATCCCGCTAGTGAGCATTTTCAAACAAGCCTTTGCCAGTGGTTTATCGACTTATATTAGTCATTTAATTGAACCCGATACGCGTCATGCCATTGGTTTAACGCTACTAGTTGCGCTACTCACGGTGCCAATTAACTTAGTGTTCGGCGTGTTATTGGCTTGGGCAGTGACTCGTTTTGAATTTCCGGGTAGAAAAATATTAACCACTTTAATTGATATTCCGTTTGCCGTATCACCGGTTGTTGCAGGCCTTCTGTATTTACTGCTTTACGGCAGCAGCGGTTGGTTAGGCGAGTGGTTGTTTGAGCGCGATCTGCAAGTTATGTTTGCTTGGCCGGGAATTTTATTGGTCACGGTTTTTGTGACTTGCCCGTTTGTCGCGCGTGAGCTGATCCCGCTGATGCAGCAGCAAGGCCGATCGGATGAAGAAGCGGCGGTTATTTTGGGTGCATCTTGGTGGCAACTGTTTCGTCGCGTCACCTTACCAAATATAAAGTGGGCACTGATTTACGGTGTCATCTTAACCAATGCGCGTGCCATTGGTGAATTTGGCGCAGTAGCGGTTGTGTCGGGCAATATTCGTGGTGAAACCAATACCTTACCGCTACATGTGCAGCTACTGTATGAAGATTATCAATCGGAAGCGGCGTTTGCTAGCGCCTCGTTATTGGCTTTCATTGCATTATTAACCTTAGTTTTTAAAGCTTATGTTGAATGGCGTCAACACAACAATCAGACAAAAACGAACAGAGAGCAAGAGACGGTATGAGTATACGTTTAGACAACATTTCCAAACAATTTGGTCAATTTCAAGCGCTCTCTCCGCTCTCGTTACAGATTGATGATGGCGAGATGATTGGCTTACTTGGTCCTTCAGGCTCAGGCAAAACCACTTTGTTGCGCATTATTGCCGGCCTTGAAGGTGCTGATAGTGGAACCATTCATTTTAGAGATCGCGATGTGACTCATGTCCACGTCCGCGAGCGCCGAGTTGGCTTTGTGTTCCAAAACTACGCACTTTTTCGTCATATGACGGTGGCCGACAATGTCGCGTTTGGTTTGCAAGTGATGGATCGCCGTCATAGACCAGCGGCGGCGGAGATCACCAAAAGAGTCAAACAGCTATTGGATATTGTACAACTTGGCCATTTAGCTGAGCGCTATCCTGAACAACTGTCCGGCGGGCAAAAGCAGCGCATCGCCTTGGCTCGCGCTCTTGCAACAAAGCCGGAAGTGCTACTGCTGGATGAGCCTTTTGGCGCACTGGATGCCAAAGTGCGTAAAGAATTGCGCCGCTGGTTGCGCAGCTTGCACGAAGAGCTCGGTTTTACGAGCGTATTTGTCACCCACGATCAAGATGAAGCACTTGAACTCTCTGATCGCGTGGTCGTAATGAGCAATGGCCGCATCGAACAGATCGACTCGCCAGTGCAGCTTTATGCTCAACCGAACAGTCGCTTCGTCTTTGACTTTTTTGGCAATGTGAATGTCTTCCAAGCCAACTGGAATAACGAGCAGTGGGTCAACGGTCAATCGTTTATCTTACCGCCGAAAGATCACGCGATTAATCAATCAGGAAAGTTGTATGTACGCAGCCATGAGTTGAGCCTATCGAACAAACAAAATAGCCAAGCTTCATTGCCTTTTGAAGTGGTCTCTGTCAATCCTGTTGGCGCGGAAGTGCGAGTGGAACTCGTGCCAGTAGGCTGGGAGAGTGAGCAATTATGGGAAGCAAAATTAACCCATAGAGCATTGAGTGAACAACCGCTCACACGAGGTGACAAAACCTTTGCTACACCACAAGTGGGCTACTTTTTTGGTGGGGAGAGCAGCACTCCGCACACCATTCGTTGGCCATTCTTAGACGCAGATAGTTTAATGTTTGAGATCTAAATACAACGGACGAACGATTCAGAATGGGCACGCTTGCGTGCCCATTCTGTTTTCTGATGATTCAATCTGCTATAAAGGTTCAAGCGAAAATAACGTGGCTTTGGAGAGGGCGTAATGAAAGCGATTTTTGCATTAAGTGAGCAATTAGGTCAGCAATTGTTAGCACAAAAAGAGATCCTCACCAGTGCTGAATCATGCACTGGTGGTGGTGTGGCATTTGCACTTACCGAGGTTGCAGGAAGTTCGGCTTGGTTTGAACGGTCATTTGTGACCTACAGTAATCTCGCTAAACAAGAGATGCTCGGTGTCAAAGCACAGACACTGGTGGATTTTGGCGCGGTTTCAGAACCCGTTGTGCGCGAAATGGTACAAGGAGCACTTTTGCATTCCCAAGCCACTATTGGTGTAGCGATCAGTGGTATTGCTGGTCCTGACGGCGGTAGCGCAGAAAAACCAGTGGGAACCGTATGCTTTGCATGGGCTTCTAAGCAAGGCTGGGAACGTGCTGAGACGCTTTGTTTTAAAGGCGATCGCGCACAGGTGCGCAAGCAGGCGATTACTCATGCATTACAAGTGGTGAGTCACTTTTTATCGCAGCCAAATTGAACCTAGTCGAAATTTTTTCGACACAGCTATAGACACTGTATGAATCAACAGTATAATTAACCCCAATTGGCGACTAAAGAGTCGATAAAAAATTTAACGAGCCGCTACCCACAGCGACAGTTTGGAGAAAGTAATGGACGAAAATAAGCAGAAGGCGCTAGCCGCAGCACTGGGTCAAATTGAAAAGCAATTTGGTAAAGGTTCGATCATGCGCCTTGGTGACAACCGTACAATGGATGTTGAAACCATTTCTACCGGTTCACTTTCTTTGGATATTGCATTGGGTGCTGGCGGTTTACCAATGGGACGTATCGTTGAAGTCTACGGCCCTGAATCATCAGGAAAAACAACGTTAACGCTGGAATTGATCGCAGCAGCACAACGAGTGGGTAAAACCTGTGCTTTTATCGATGCAGAACATGCCCTTGACCCAATTTATGCTAAAAAACTGGGTGTAAACATCGATGAGCTGTTGGTTTCACAACCTGATACGGGCGAACAAGCGCTTGAAATTTGTGATGCCTTGGCCCGTTCTGGTGCCATTGATGTTATCGTCATTGACTCTGTGGCTGCACTGACACCAAAAGCTGAAATTGAAGGTGAAATGGGCGATAGCCATATGGGCCTTCAAGCACGTATGCTTTCTCAAGCGATGCGTAAGTTAACGGGTAACCTAAAACAGTCCAACTGTATGTGTATCTTCATCAACCAGATCCGTATGAAAATTGGTGTGATGTTTGGTAACCCTGAAACTACAACAGGTGGTAATGCCCTTAAATTCTACGCTTCAGTTCGTTTAGATATTCGTCGTACAGGCTCTATTAAAGAGGGTGACGAAGTCGTGGGTAACGAAACGCGTATTAAAGTGGTTAAGAACAAAATCGCGGCTCCCTTTAAACAAGCGGATACTCAAATTCTTTACGGACAAGGTTTTAACCGTGAAGGTGAATTGGTTGATCTTGGCGTGAAACATAAATTGGTTGAGAAAGCGGGTGCTTGGTATAGCTATAACGGTGATAAAATTGGTCAAGGTAAAGCAAACGCCTGTAAATTCTTGAGAGAGAATCCAGCCGCCGCCATGGCTCTTGATACTAAGTTACGTGAAATGCTGCTCAATCCAGCCGAGTTAATTGTTGAAGAACCTATTTTGAGCGAAATGCCTCAAGAAGAAGAGTTGTAATATTCTCCACGTTTATATTTCAACAAAGCCCTGCAATGCAGGGCTTTGTTTTATCCATGACCAATAGGGACAGTATGTATTCCTCTAAATTCAAATCGACGTTATCGTGCAAAGAGTGCGCATTGCAATTACTGAGCCGGCGAGATCACAGCGAGCATGAGCTACAGCAAAAGCTCATGAGTAAAGGGTATGATGCGGAAATTATCGTTCAAACAATGAGTTACTGCCTTGAGAACCATTATTTGGATGAACTGCGCTATGCCGCAAGTCAAATAAGACAACATGTCACTAAAGGTCATGGTGAGCGGCGTATTCGACAAGAGCTGAGCCAAAAAAGAGTCAGTAGCGATGATATTGAAACCGCTTTATATCAAGAGCCTCAAGATTGGTTTGAATTGGCAAAAGCAGTGGCTGAAAAAAAATTCAGAGAACCTGCGGAAAAAGGTTCAAAAGAACATGCCAAACAAGTGCGTTTTTTGCAGTATCGAGGCTTTAGCTTCGAGCAAATTAGCTACGCTTTATCATCATCGGAAGCTTAACTCTTCGTCTGATCCGCAATTTATTTCCTGCCATGCCTTTTCTATAAGAAAACTAGTCGAACTCTTGTCCATGCTTTACAATAACGCAAAATTCTAACTTGAGTATTTCAGGAAGAGCTGCATGTTTATGAGCACTGATGAGGTTCGCCGCGCGTTCCTCTCGTTCTTTGAAAGTAAAGGACACCAAATTGTTGATAGTTCATCATTAGTCCCCGCTAATGACCCAACCCTGTTGTTCACAAATGCAGGAATGAACCAATTTAAAGATTGTTTTCTTGGTTTAGAAAAGCGTGCTTATACACGTGCAACAACGGCGCAACGTTGTGTGCGAGCTGGTGGTAAGCATAACGATCTGGAAAACGTTGGTTTTACCGCTCGTCACCATACCTTTTTTGAAATGTTGGGTAACTTCAGCTTTGGTGATTACTTCAAAGAAGACGCTATTGCATACGCGTGGGAGTTTCTTACTGTAACACTCAAGTTGCCCGCTGATCGTCTACTGGTTACCGTGTATGAAACCGATGATGAAGCATTTGATATCTGGAATAAAAAAGTAGGCATTCCGGCTGAGCGCATTATTCGCATTGGCGATAAACCGGGTGGTAAAGCTTATGAGTCAGACAACTTCTGGCAAATGGGTGATACGGGGCCGTGTGGTCCTTGTACTGAAATTTTCTATGATCATGGCGATCATATCTGGGGTGGTCCTCCAGGTTCTGCAGAGGAAGATGGCGATCGTTTCATTGAAATTTGGAACAACGTCTTCATGCAGTTTAACCGTCATGCCGATGGCACGATGGAGCCACTTCCAAAACCTTCCGTTGATACCGGTATGGGTATTGAACGTATTTCTGCGATCATGCAGGGTGTTCACTCAAACTATGAAATTGATGTGTTTCAAGCCTTGATTAAAGCCGCCGCTGATGTAACGGGTTATGACGATCTTTCCAATCAATCGCTACGCGTTGTTGCTGATCACATCCGTTCTTGTGCTTTCTTGATTGTGGATGGTGTGATGCCATCGAATGAAGGCCGTGGCTATGTACTGCGTCGGATTATTCGTCGAGCGGTACGTCATGGTAATAAATTGGGCGCACAAGGTGCCTTCTTCCACAAACTGGTTGGCCCATTAGCACAAGTGATGGGAACGGCTGGTGAAGAACTGAAAAAGCAGCAAGCGCTTGTAGAAAAAGTGCTGCGCATTGAAGAAGAGAACTTCGGTCGCACTCTTGAACGCGGTATGGCGATCCTCAATGATGCACTCGATAATTTAGAGGGTAGCGTACTGGATGGTGAAACTGTCTTTAAACTTTACGATACCTACGGTTTTCCGGCTGATTTAACTAATGATGTTGCACGTGAACGTGAGTTGACCATTGACGAACAAGGTTTCGAAAAAGCGATGGAAGAGCAGCGTCAACGAGCGCGTGAAGCGGGCCAATTTGGCACTGACTACAATGCAATCATTAAAGTTGATACCAATACCGCTTTCTGTGGCTACAGCGCGACACAAGGCGAGAGCCGCATTGCCGCTATGTTTGTTGACGGCAATGAAGTTGACACTCTATCTGCGGGTGATAAAGCGATTTTGATCTTGGGCGAAACACCTTTCTACGCTGAATCCGGTGGTCAATGTGGTGATGCGGGTGTTATTCAAACGGCCACGGGCTTGTTTAAAGTTGAAGATACACAAAAACTCGGCAACGCCATTGCTCATCACGGTGAACTCATCGAGGGCGTACTCGCCAAAGGCGATGAAGCGAAAGCCATTGTTGATGCTAAGCGCCGCGCTGCAATTTCACTGAACCACTCCGCCACACATTTGTTGCATGCTGCACTTCGCCAAGTATTAGGTACGCACGTGGCGCAAAAAGGCTCATTGGTAAAAGCGGAAAGCTTGCGTTTTGACTTCTCTCATTTAGAAGCAATGACGCCCGTAGAGCTAAAAGAAGTGGAACGTCTAGTGAACGCGCAAATTCGCCGTAACCACACGATTGAAACCAATATTATGGACATCGAAGCGGCAAAAGCCAAAGGTGCTATGGCACTGTTTGGTGAAAAATACGACGATGAAGTTCGTGTATTGTCGATGGGTGATTTCTCAACCGAACTGTGTGGTGGTATTCACGCAAGTAACACCGGTGACATCGGCCTATTCAAAATAGTTTCTGAAGGCGGTATTGCTGCTGGCATTCGTCGTATTGAAGCGGTGACGGGTGAAGGCGCGCTGGATCTATTGGATCAACAGCAGGCTCAATATGAAGTCAAAGTGGCTGAAATGGCGGCTAAAGCGAAATCTTTGGAAAAAGAGTTGCAGCAGTTAAAAGATAAACTTGCAGCGAAAGAAAGTGCCAATCTGATCAGCAATGTAAAAGAAATTGCGGGTGTGAAAGTGCTAGTTGCTCAACTTAATGGCGCTGATAACAAAGCGCTGCGTGGTATGGTTGATGAGCTAAAAAATCAGTTAGGCAGTGGCATTATCATGCTGGGTAATGTGGCTGATGATAAAGTGGGTTTGATTGCGGGTGTGACCAAAGATCTTACCGCCAAAGTTAAAGCAGGGGAGCTGGTCAATATGGTTGCCTTGCAAGTGGGTGGCAAAGGTGGCGGCCGTCCGGATATGGCTCAAGCGGGAGGTACGGATGTTAATGCCTTGCCTAGCGCTTTAGCTTCAGTAGATGCTTGGATTGCTGAGCATCTATAAACCGCTGTAATAAGTCACGCTCAATCACTGTTTTTTGATTGGGCGTAATTTTATTTACCAAACCAAGTGGTCTAATTGGCGCAATAGGATACGAGCCAGTTATCTGCTTGGTTTTGTTTTTGTAACTACTGAATCGATACTCAACATAGTGCTCTGCTTTCGATTTGGTCCTAATGAGACTTTGGTCTTGGGAAGGTGAAGATAGGTGAAAAAGCCCCTTATCGTGCAAAAGTTTGGCGGAACCTCGGTGGGTTCAATAGAACGAATCCATACCGTCGCTGAACACATCATTAAGGCGAAGAATGATGGTAATCAAGTGGTTGTAGTTGTTTCTGCAATGTCAGGAGAAACCAATCGACTGTTGGGCTTAGCACAACAAATCGATAGTGTACCAACTGCAAGGGAACTTGATGTTTTGCTCTCTGCTGGTGAGCAAGTGTCTATGGCGCTATTAGCGATGACACTCAATAAATTAGGCTATTCAGCTCGCTCACTAACCGGAGCTCAAGCGAACATTGTGACCGATAATCAACACAATGACGCGACGATTAAAATGATTGATACTCGAACGATTACCAAGTTGCTGGCACAAGATCATATTGTGGTGGTAGCGGGTTTTCAGGGTGTGAATGAGAATGGGGATATCACCACTTTAGGACGTGGAGGTTCTGATACTAGCGCTGTGACGCTAGCGGGAGCTCTTAAAGCCGATGAGTGTCAAATATTCACTGATGTGGATGGTGTTTACACATGTGATCCACGTGTGGTTGCAACGGCTCAAAAATTAGAGATCGTTGATTTCCCGTCAATGGAAGAAATGGCACGTAAAGGCGCTAAAGTTCTGCATTTACCTTGTGTGCAATATGCGTGGGAAAATGAAGTTCCTTTACGCGTATTGTCTACTTTTGATGTAAACGCAGGCAGTCTAATCAAAGGTGAGCAGTGTCATAAAGCAGTATGTGGCATTGCGATTCAACGCGACATGGCGCTTATTACTGTGCAACATGATCATTTCCCGAGTTTAGCCAAGCAGTGCCAAATGCTCGGTGTGGAAGTGTGGAGTGTGATCGAAGAGGCAGAATGGACAGGTGTCATTATAAAACGAGACGCATGTGCTAAATTAGCTCTGGTTTTCAATGACAAAATCCGTAATAGTGAACCCGTTAGTTTATTGACCACGGTAGGTTTACTAGCTCAGGAATTAGTTGAACGCTCATGTGAATTACTTGCAGAACAAGGGATCGAAGTGAGCTCCCTTTCGGTTGATAAACAATCGTTAATGCTAGTTATGCAGCCACAACATGTTGATAAGGCAGCCAATATTTTACATGAGGCCTATATAACGTCAGATGAGCTATTAGCTTTTCACCTAAAACATGTCTCTTTAGGGTGAGAGCGCACTAATAGATAGTTTACGAAAATATAACTTTTAGTGGATAATAGCGCAGTTGCAATATAATACAGAGATTACTCAAGGAGCAAAGAATGCTAATTTTGACTCGCCGCGTTGGCGAAACACTAATGATCGGTGATGAAGTGACAGTAACAGTTCTTGGTGTAAAAGGTAACCAAGTGCGTATTGGTGTGAATGCACCGAAAGAGGTTTCTGTGCACCGTGAAGAAATCTACATGCGCATTCAAGCTGAAAAAGGTAATGGTAGTGTTGCACCTAGCAACTACTAATTATCACAAGGAAGGCTAGCGAATTTTGCTGGCCTTTTTTATGCCTTGAAGTCACTGATATGACAGAAAAGTTTAATTTCACAGCGCTTTGATTAAATAGCCAACGGTTGATTTGATTTTTGTCGCTTTTACCAAGAAAGTGTTTGACATATTTTTGGTAAAAAGTAATATGTGCCTCCGCAAGACGGTGAGGTGGCCGAGAGGCCGAAGGCGCTCCCCTGCTAAGGGAGTATACGGTTTATAGCCGTATCGAGGGTTCGAATCCCTCCCTCACCGCCATTCTTGCTTATTTGGTTTAGCATCCAAATAAAGAACAATGTGCGTCCTTAGCTCAGCTGGATAGAGTACCTGGCTACGAACCAGGCGGTCGGAGGTTCGAATCCTCCAGGACGCGCCATATTCTTTCGTAAGATTGAATGTGAAAATGCGGTGAGGTGGCCGAGAGGCCGAAGGCGCTCCCCTGCTAAGGGAGTATACGGTTTATAGCCGTATCGAGGGTTCGAATCCCTCCCTCACCGCCATTTATTGACCATGAGTCAATTTTTTTGTTCAGAAATAAAATTTTTGTGATGTAATTCACATCTTGCGCGCTCATAGCTCAGCTGGATAGAGTACCTGGCTACGAACCAGGCGGTCGGAGGTTCGAATCCTCCTGAGCGCGCCACTTATTTAAAGTTAGTGATACTTTCATTAACTCTGCGCGTCCTTAGCTCAGCTGGATAGAGTACCTGGCTACGAACCAGGCGGTCGGAGGTTCGAATCCTCCAGGACGCGCCACTTATTCAAAGGGTCACTGATCCTGATACTGTTAGCGATTATCGCTGATTAATATCAAAACCTTGCGCGCTCATAGCTCAGCTGGATAGAGTACCTGGCTACGAACCAGGCGGTCGGAGGTTCGAATCCTCCTGAGCGCGCCACTTATTTAAAGTTAGTGATACTGTCATTAACTCTGCGCGTCCTTAGCTCAGCTGGATAGAGTACCTGGCTACGAACCAGGCGGTCGGAGGTTCGAATCCTCCAGGACGCGCCACTTATTCAAAGGGTCATTGACCCTGATATTGTTAACGATTATCGCTGATTAATATCAAAACCTTGCGCGCTCATAGCTCAGCTGGATAGAGTACCTGGCTACGAACCAGGCGGTCGGAGGTTCGAATCCTCCTGAGCGCGCCATTTATTAAGAAGCCTCGCATTGTGCGGGGCTTTTTTTATGTTGGTTTTTTGTTGCTATTTTGTTAAATTTAAAATGGCAACTATTTGTTTTATCTTGTTAATCTGCAATGTTTTAACTCCCTCTCAGTATCTGCATCATTTTTTGATTAACGTAGCCGTATTGGCTAGTTAAATGCCCTTCTTAATAGAGAAAATTCAGAGTTTTGTGATTTGTGTGAGTAATTGTTCGCCGATTTTGTGTGTTATCTACAAGAGTCCCTTAAACAAAATTGACAATTATTAACCAATCGAGATAATCCTAGTCCACTTGCCAAGATCTCATTTGTAAAAATGCGTAGCAATTGTTGTCAGGATGACACAGAAAGGAAGCAACATGACTACTATTGGAAGCCTATTAGTTGACGCCGCCACCCTTATGATTACGGGGATGGCTGTAGTCTTTATTTTTCTAACTATTCTCGTTTATCTCGTTCGGTTAATGTCAACCTTGGTACCGGAAGAAGTACCACAACCGATCGCAGCGCCGATTCAACATCGAAAAGTTCAACCAACCCCTTCAGCTGTGAGCCCGCAAATTGTGGCGGCAATTTCTGCAGCAGTGCATCAGCACCGCGCATTAGCTAAATAGCATAGAAAGGATGAAAAGGAGTTTATGAGCATGTCTAAACCACTAGCTATTACGGATGTGGTCCTTCGTGATGCCCATCAGTCACTATTTGCCACGCGCATGCGTATCGAAGACATGCTGCCTATTGCAGCAGAGCTCGATAAGATCGGTTATTGGTCACTGGAAACTTGGGGAGGAGCAACGTTTGATGCTTGCATCCGTTTTCTCGGTGAAGATCCATGGGAGCGTTTACGTTCGCTTAAGCAAGCGATGCCCAATACCCCAATGCAAATGTTGCTACGCGGCCAGAATTTACTAGGCTATCGCCACTATGCTGACGATGTTGTTGAAAAGTTTGTCGAACGAGCTCACGCGAATGGTATGGATGTTTTCCGTATTTTTGATGCGATGAATGATGTTCGCAATTTTGAAAAAGCGGTCAAAGCGACAATTGATGTTGGCGCACACGCGCAGGGCACACTGTCTTACACCACTAGCCCTGTTCATAATTCAGATACTTGGGTTGATCTTGCCAAGCGGTTGGAAGATCTCGGCTGCCACTCTTTGTGTATTAAAGATATGTCTGGGTTGCTCAAGCCGTATGAAGCTGAAGATCTGATCACCCGTATTAAATCCTCTTGTGCCGTACCTTTAGCGCTACACAGCCATGCAACGACTGGTCTTTCAGCGGCAACAGCCGTTAAAGCGGTAGAAGCTGGTATCGATATTTTGGATACCGCTATCTCTTCAATGAGCCAAACTTACGGGCACACACCAACCGAAACAGTGGTCGCTATGCTTGAAGGAACCGAGCGTGATACGGGCCTGAGCCTGACACAGCTTGAACCGATTGCCACTTATTTTCGTGAAGTGCGTAAGAAATACGCTAAATGGGAAGGGCAGTTAAAAGGTGTCGATTCTCGTATTCTTATTGCGCAGGTTCCTGGTGGTATGTTGACTAATATGGAAGGTCAACTAAAAGAACAAGGAGCGGCCGATCGCCTTGATGAGGTTCTTGAAGAGATTCCTCGTGTGCGAAAAGATTTAGGTTTCATTCCCCTTGTGACTCCAACATCTCAAATCGTGGGAACACAAGCGGTGATCAACGTTCTTACTGGTGAGCGCTATAAGAGCATCACGAAAGAAACTGCAGGGGTATTAAAAGGTGAATACGGTGCCACGCCTGCGCCAGTGAATACTGAGTTGCAAGGCAAGGTGTTGGGTAATCTTACGCCGATCACTTGTCGTCCAGCCGATTTGTTGGATGCAGAAATGGCCGTGTTGACCACTGAATTGCTTGAAAAGGCAAAAGCAGAGGGAATTTCATTAGCTACAGATACGGTGGATGATGTTCTGACTTACGCATTGTTCCCACAAGTCGGTTTGAAGTTCTTGAAAAATCGTCACAATCCGGATGCATTTGAGCCTGCGCCAACCTTGGAGTCAGCCAAACCTACACCTGCCACTGTTGTGACAAAAGGTGGTATTGAAACCTACAGTGTTAAAGTGGATGGGCAAATTTACACGGTTGAAGTGGGGCCACAAGGCCAGCTTAGCTCGATTTCTGCCAGCCAGTCTCAAGCTGCACAGTCATCGGCCGTGCCGGCAAGTAACAATGCAGAAGCCGTTCCTTCACCACTCGCTGGCAACATTTTTAAAGTGAATGTTCAAGCTGGTTCTGAGGTGTTAGAAGGGGATGTGTTAGTGATTCTGGAAGCGATGAAGATGGAAACCGAGATCCGTGCGGCACGTGGCGGTATTGTTCAAGATCTTCATGTCAAAGAGGGTGATGCTGTGACTGTTGGTGCACCATTGCTGAGCTTAGCGTAAGGGAGAACCATGGACGGATTATTGACCTTATGGTCTGAAACAGGGATCGCTAATTTTCAGCTAGGCCAAATCTGCATGATTTTGGTCGGTTGTTTACTGCTGTTTTTGGCTATTCGCAAAGGCTTTGAGCCACTGCTGTTATTGCCGATCGGCTTTGGTGCGATTTTAGCGAATATTCCGAATGCGGGTTTTACCGAACCCGGCGGTCTGCTTTATTACGTTTATCATGTTGGTATTGAGACGGGCGTTTTTCCACTGCTGATTTTTATGGGCGTGGGCGCGATGACCGATTTCGGGGCATTGATTGCAAACCCTAAAACGTTATGGCTAGGTGCGGCCGCTCAGTTTGGTATTTTCGCCACCCTGTTTGGTGCGATATTACTCAACTATGTACCGGGTATGGAATTTACCATGGCCGATGCTGCGTCCATCGCCATCATTGGTGGAGCCGATGGCCCAACCGCTATTTTCCTTGCCAGTAAATTATCGCCGGATTTATTAGGTGCAATCGCTGTGGCGGCTTATAGCTATATGGCATTAGTTCCTATCATTCAGCCACCGATTATGAAGGCACTTACAACACCTGAGGAGCGAAAAATCAAAATGGCTCAGCTACGCCACGTTGGGAAGACAGAAAAAATACTGTTTCCTCTGGCGGTGCTATTGATGACGATTCTATTTTTACCGTCAGCAACGCCATTAGTGGGTATGTTCTGTCTAGGTAATTTAATGCGTGAATCGGGTGTGGTTGAGCGTCTATCCAAGACAGCGCAAAATGAACTGATCAACATCGTTACTATCTTCTTAGGCTTAGGCGTTGGTTCTAAACTGCAGGCTGATAAGTTTTTGAACTTGGAAACATTAGGTATTTTGGCGCTCGGTGCTATTGCTTTCAGTATTGGTACGGCTGGTGGTGTGTTGATGGCGAAAGTGCTTAATAAATTCTCGAAAGAGGATATTAACCCTCTCATTGGTGCGGCTGGTGTGTCTGCGGTACCGATGGCGGCGCGAGTAGTGAACAAAGTGGGGCTTGAAGCTAATCCACAGAACTTCTTATTGATGCACGCCATGGGGCCAAATGTAGCAGGTGTACTGGGCTCTGCAGTTGCGGCGGGTGTTTTGCTTGCTCTTGTTGGCTAAGCCTAGACGAGCTGATGGTTATTTTGCGAGCTAAAGATTAACTAGAAGCAATAAAATGGTATATATTCAAAGGGATGCTGAGGCATCCCTTTCTTTTTATCAATAGGGAAGTTTGACATGGATAATAAACAGATCGCAATTACTGAGTTTGGTGGACCAGAGGTGCTCGTTATTCAAACCAGTGACGTTCCTCAACCTAAAGCTGGCGAAGTGTTAGTAAAAGTGGCGTTTGCTGGTGTAAACCCTATTGATGTAAAAACTCGGGCTGGTCTGGGGTGGGCTGCAGCGCAAAACAAAGATAAGCTGCCATGGGTGCCAGGTTACGATATTTCTGGACAAGTTGTTGAGGTGGGGGAAGATAATCGCCGTTTTCAAATTGGAGATAATGTGGCGGGCTTTGTTGGGTTTCCGTTGCGTGGTGGCGGTTACAGCCAATACCTGTGTGTGGCAGAAAGCGAACTCAGCCTTGTTCCTGATGCTGTGACCTTAGAAGCCGCAGCAGTGCTGCCACTGGCAGGGCAAACGGCGGCGCAAGCCCTAAATAAAGCGCAAGTGAAAGAGGGGGATCGCGTATTGATCCTCGCGGGCGCTGGTGGTGTCGGGCACTTAGCGGTACAAATTGCTTTAGCAGCAAAAGCCGAAGTGTATACCACGTGCAGCGAACAAAATTTGGATTATTTAGCGACTCTTGGTGCTCATGCGATTAATTACAATTTTGCTCCTGCTTCACAGCGTTTAGAAGAAGTGGATGTGCTGATTGATTTAGTCGGTGGTGATGCGGCTCTCGACGCTTTGAAATGCTTGAAAGATCATGCGCGTGTCGTTACTGTTCCGACTCTAAGTGCTGAGCTTATTTGTGAAAAAGCAAAATTACTTGGTTTTGAAGCCACAGGCATGTTAGTTGATCCTAATCCTGAACAGCTTGATACCATGCTTTATATGGTCAGCGTTGGCTTATTGAAAACGGAAATTCAAGCTGTTTATCCGATGGCGGAAGTGGCTGCGGCTCATCAACAGATTGAAACAGGCCATACTCGAGGCAAAGTTCTTCTTGATATGAAATGTTAGACATTTTTAGCACCTATTTGGAACCGCTCTCGTATTGGTTTGCTGGCTCTGCTCTGTGGGTGCTTTTTTTTAGTGGTTTTCTCAGTGCTACCTTATTACCGGGAAGCTCAGAAGCGAGTTTATTCGCCACATTAAGCCTGAATCAATTTCCCGTATTTTGGGTTATCGCCGTTGCAAGCGCTGGCAATACCCTCGGCGGTCTGACCAACTATTGGCTCGGTATCTGGTTGCCTAATCGAACTGAAAGCGAAAAGCACGGTCATAAAGCGTTAGCTTGGCTCAATAAATATGGTTATTGGGCTCTCTTATTTAGTTGGCTACCTGTGGTGGGTGATGTGCTTTGTTTGGCCGCAGGTTGGCTACGCATGAAATTTTTACCTACTTTTGTCATTATTTTGATCGGCAAAGCACTGCGTTACATCATGCTTGCCGCTGTATTCTATGGTTTTTTCTAAGGAGCTGTTATGAGAAAAATTTGGCTAGGTGCCCTTTCTCTTATTGCCATTTATGGCTGTTCATCAACGGTCGCACCTATCGCTTTTTTTTCATCATTACCGAAAGGGGTTACGCTGATTGAGCAAGTGGATGCTCAACCAGAAAAAGTGATGATCCCTTATGCAAAATATCAGCTCGATAATGGTCTTACTGTCGTGCTCTCACCGGATCACTCAGATCCTTTAGTGCATGTCGATGTCACTTATCATGTCGGTTCGGCACGTGAAGAGGTTGGAAAATCAGGGTTTGCTCATTTCTTTGAACACATGATGTTTCAAGGAACGGAGCACGTTGGCGATCAAGAACATTTTCGTCTGATCACCGAAGCGGGAGGAACCATGAATGGGAGTACTAACCGTGACCGTACTAATTATTACCAAACCGTGCCTTCAAATCAGCTAGAAAAAGTGTTGTGGCTCGAATCTGATCGGATGGGATTTTTACTCAACGCGGTTTCTCAACGTAAATTTGAGATCCAACGTGACACAGTAAAAAACGAACGCGCACAAAACTACGACAACCGCCCCTATGGCTTGATGTGGGAAAAAATGGCGGAGGCGATGTATGCCGAAGGACACCCTTATTCATGGCAAACCATTGGTTATGTCGAAGATCTTGACCGAGTGGACGTCAACGATCTTAAAGCGTTTTTCTTACGTTGGTATGGGCCGAATAATGCAGTGCTGACTATTGGTGGTGATATTGATGTTCAGCAAACACTTGAATGGGTTAATCAATATTTTGGCACCATACCGGCAGGCCCAGCCGTTGATAACGCACCTAAACAGCCGGCCCAGTTGGTGCAAGATCGTTTCATTACCCTGGAGGATCGCATTCAGCAACCCATGGTTGTGGTGGGCTGGCCGACAGAATATCGCGGTGCTCAAAGTCAAGCCTCGTTAGATGCGCTTGCCAAAGTGTTAGGCAGCGGTACCAATAGTTATCTCTACCAAGCGTTGGTCAAAACTCAAAAAGCCGTCAATGCGGGTGCATTCCAAGATTGCGCCGAATTGGCTTGTACCTTCTATGTTTATGCCATGGCCCCTTCGGGTGAAAAGGCTCAGCTTGCTCCCTTGTATCGAGAGTTAATGCAAACGCTCAGTCAGTTTGAGCAGCAAGGGGTAGATCAGAGTCGACTAGATCAAATTACCGGTATGGCGGAAGCGAATGCGGTCTTTGCGCTGCAAAGTGTATCTGGAAAAGTGACGCAGCTTGCGTCCAACGAAACGTTTTATGGGCAGCCTGATCGCCTCGAGCAACAATTAGCTCAGATTCATGCGGTCACCCCAGAGTCAATTCAACAGGCTTATCAGCGCTTCATTGCTCATCAACATAAGGTTACCTTAAGTGTTGTGCCTAAACATAAAGCCGATCTTGCCGTTCAAAAAGCTAATTTCGTACCCCCTAAAAGAGTGCTGCCCGAGCATCAAACGATAACCGAAGATCAATTGGCTTATCGCCAGGTTGAAGATCAATTTGATCGCTCAATCATGCCTTCTGTAGCAAAAGGTGTGAAAGCACAAATGCCGACACTGTATGAACTCTATTTTGATAACGGTATTGAGTTATTAGCCACACAAACCAGCGAAACGCCGACCGTGCTAATTAATATCAATTTACCAGCAGGAGAGCGACATGCCGCGCGTGGCAAAGAAGGGTTAGCTAATTTAACCGCGGCGCTACTTGAAGAAGGCTCAACTCGACGCTCAGTGGAAGCGATTCAAGCTCAACTCGACACGTTAGGTTCGACTATCAGTGTTACTGCCAATGAGTATTCGACCAGTATTATGGTCTCTAGTTTGAAGAAGAATGTTGCAGCAACATTGGATGTGGTTGAAGAAGTTTTATTTCATCCTGCTTTCAAAGAGAGTGATTTTACACGGCTGAAGCAGCAGATGCTGGAAGGGTTGGTTTATCAGCATCAAACACCGGGATGGCTTGCTTCACAAGCTACTCGTCAAGTACTGTTTGGCAACTCTATTTTTGCGCGTTCAAGTGAAGGCACTGAGCAATCACTAAACGATTTAACATTAGAAGATGTAAAACGCTTTTATGCGAAACATTACACGCCACATGGTACGCAAATCGTTGTCGTTGGCGACATTTCCAAAAAAGAGGTCGCTAAACAGTTAACCTTTTTAGGGCAGTGGCGCGGTGAAGCTTCTCCTTTGTTACGTCCCCAAGTAGTGAACCCACTGACAGAGCGGAAGATATATCTGGTTGATAAGCCTGATGCGCCGCAGAGCATCGTCCGTTTTGTGCGAAAAGGGTTGCCTTTCGATGCCACTGGCGATCTTTTTCTCAGCCAACTGGCTAACTTCAATTTAGCGGGTAACTTTAACAGCCGCATTAATCAGAATTTGCGTGAAGATAAAGGCTACACCTATGGCGCTGGGAGTTATTTCGCGAGCAATCGAGAAGTGGGCGCTATCGTTTTCAATGCTCAAGTGCGTGCTGATGCCACTGTAGCTTCAATCGTTGAAATAGAAAAAGAGATGGCAACATTCAGTCAAAGTGGCTTAACCGACCAAGAGCTAAAATTTATGCGCCTTGCTGTCGGCCAACAAGATGCACTGACGTATGAAACACCATCACAAAAAGCGCAGTTGCTTAGTAATATTTTGACCTATAGTTTGGATGAAGATTACCTACAGCAACGAAATGAACTGGTAGAAAACGTAAAAAAATCAACGCTCAATAAACTCGCCGCTAAATGGTTTGCACCACAAGAGTATCAAATTATCGTGGTGGGTGATGCGAAAACGTTGAAGCCACAACTTGAAAAATTAGATATTCCCGTAGAAGAGCTTGAAATCATCCGCTAGAGTACACATTTATAGGGGGCAGATTGTTTGCCTCCATTCTACTCTCTTGCTGAGTTAGAGCCGCTTTCATTCGGATCATTCACCTATAAGCGAATCATTATTTTGACTAATTTTGCCGCACGACTTGAACAAGTCACTAAAAAATCAGAAGTGTTTAAGCAGTTTGGCCGAGGCGTTGAGCGTGAAACGTTACGCTATACCCCAGAAGGCTCGTTAGCTCTGACTCCTCATCCAGAAGCACTCGGCAGCGCATTAACCAACCGTTGGATCACCACTGATTTTGCGGAGTCATTGCTTGAATTTATTACACCAGTCTCTCATGACGTGCCGACTTTACTCTCACAACTGGCGGATATTCACCATTTTGCTCAAACCAAATTGGGTGACGAAAAGATGTGGCCGCTTTCTATGCCTTGTTATGTTGGCAGCGAAGATGATATCGAACTGGCGCAATATGGTTCATCGAATACGGGTAAAATGAAAACCCTTTATCGAGAAGGCTTAAAGCGTCGTTACGGCAGCTTAATGCAGATCATTTCTGGCGTGCATTTCAATTTTTCATTTCCAGAATCATTTTGGGATGCCTTGTATGGCGAGCAAACTGAATCCCAGCGTACTGAGACAAAATCGGAAGCCTATTTTGGTGTGATTCGTAATTACTACCGTTTTGGCTGGCTTATTCCCTATTTCTTTGGCGCATCACCTGCGTTATGTTCATCGTTTGTGCGCGGACGTGAAAGCCATCTGCCATTTGAAAATATTGGTAAAACGCTTTATTTGCCTCATGCTACCTCGTTGCGTCTCAGTGATTTAGGTTATACCAATAGCGCGCAAAGTGGCTTGCAAATTGGTTTTAATAGCTTGGATCAATATCTAGAAGGGTTGAATCAGGCGATCCGCACTCCATCAAAAGAGTTTGCAGAACTAGGCGTGTATGTCGATGGTGAACATCGTCAGCTCAACAGCAATGTTTTGCAGATAGAAAACGAACTCTATGCACCGATCCGTCCTAAGCGTGTGGCCAAAAATGACGAAAAGCCGTCACAAGCGTTAGAGAGAGGCGGAGTCGAATACATCGAAGTGCGTTCGTTAGACGTAAACCCGTTTAGCCCGATTGGTATTACTGAAGATCAAGTGCGTTTTCTCGATCTGTTCCTCACTTGGACCGCTCTTTCAGATTCAGATCCGATGGACAATTGTGAGCTGGCATGTTGGCGAGATAACTGGAACAAAGTGATTTTAGAAGGTCGTAAACCAGGTTTAGAGTTACAAATTGGCTGTCGCGGTGAGAAACTGACGCTGCAAGCGTGGGCGCATAATGTATTCGATGACTTACGCAAAATAGCGCAAGTAATGGATAGCGCTTGTGGTGGCAACGCATACCAAGCCGTATGCGAGAAACTAAGCTCGTGGATTGATAATCCAGAATTAACCTTTTCCGCCCAACTACTTGAACAGACTAAACAGTTTGGAGGGCTCGGTAAGGTAGGTTGTGCATTAGGAACCGAATACCGACAAGCCAACCTGGCACATCACTATCAAACTTATTCTGAGTCTGTGATGGAAGAGGAAGTGCTGCGTTCTCGAGCCGCTCAGCAACAGATAGAACAACACGATACTCAAAGTTTTGAAGAATTTCTTGAAAGCTATTTTTCGTACCTAAAATGATCTCTCGATCATAATCTAACATTGATAGGCAGAGCATCGCTCTTTGCCAAATAAGGAGAAAGCAATGCCGTTACTCGACAGTTTTACTGTAGATCACACTCGTATGCATGCGCCTGCGGTACGTGTGGCAAAAAATATGCAGACGCCTAAAGGGGATACAATCACCGTATTTGATCTCCGTTTTACTGCTCCAAACAAAGATATTCTTTCAGAAAAAGGGATCCACACTTTAGAGCATTTATACGCTGGCTTTATGCGCGCGCACTTAAATGGTCATGATGTAGAAATCATCGACATCTCACCTATGGGCTGCCGCACAGGTTTTTACATGAGTTTGATTGGCGCGCCAACAGAAGCGCAAGTGGCGCAAGCGTGGTTAGCGGCGATGCATGATGTGCTAAAAGTAGAGAGCCAAGATCAGATCCCTGAACTAAACGAATACCAATGTGGTACAGCCTCAATGCACTCGTTAACAGAAGCTAAAGAGATTGCTCAAGCGATTATCACGGCAGGTATTGCGGTGAATAAAAATGATGAGCTTGCTTTACCTGAGTCGATGCTCAAAGAGCTGAAAGTGGATTAAAGATCGCTAGATCTGGCCCTTTAAAAACAATTTAAAAACAATTTAAAAACAAAAAGCTTGGCAGTGACCAAGCTTTTTTTCTTTCTTTTATGCAGTGACTGGCGATTAATGTTTTTTGGTTTTGCGTGGAAAGACTTTAACCTGCTTAATGCGGTTTTCTTCTACATCCACAATCTCCATCGCATGGCCAGAAACTTTGACACTTAAATGGCTACTTGGAATATCTTCAAGGTGCTCCAAAAGTAAGCCGTTTAAGGTTCTTGGCCCCGTCGTTGGCAGTTTCCACTTCAGCCCTTTGTTAATGTCACGGATATTCGCGCTGCCATCAATCAAGAAGCTGCCATCACTTTGTGGTGTAATTTCATCGGCTAAGCTTGGTGCCATCGAGGTGGTGAATTCCCCCACAATCTCTTCGAGAATATCTTCAACAGTGATCAAGCCATTGATATCACCGTATTCATCAACGATCAGGCCAATCCGCTCTTTGTTGCGTTGGAATTTAAGTAATTGTACGTTGAGCGGTGTGCCTTCCGGGATGAAGTAGACTTCATCAGCGGCACGTAAAATCATCTCTTTGTTGAACTCTTTTTTTTCCAACATTAAACGAGAAGCATCACGAAGGCGCAATATGCCCACCGCTTCATCAATTTTATCTCGGTAAAGCACCACGCGTCCGTGTGGCGAGTGAGTTAACTGACGCACAATAGATTTCCAATCGTCGTTAATATTGATGCCAGTAATTTCGTTACGTGGGATCATGATATCGTTCACCGTGACATGCTCGAGATCGAGAATGGAAAGCAGCATATCTTGGTGGCGACGAGGAATAAGACCACCCGCTTCGTTGACGACGGTTCTTAATTCTTCAGAGCTTAGATGATCCTCCGCCCCATGCTTGGCCTTAAGGCCTAGTAAGCGGATGAAACCATTGGTGATGAAGTTAATGAACATCACCAATGGTGACAATATCTTCATTAAGAAGGTCAGTAAGATGCTGCTGGCGTAAGAGACGCGTTCAGGGTAAAGCGCTGCTAATGTTTTTGGCGTCACTTCAGCAAAAACCAGAACGACCAACGTCAGCGCACCAGTGGCAATGGCCACTCCTAGATCCCCATAAAGGCGCATACCAATAATAGTGGCAATTGCAGAAGCTAAAATATTGACTAGGTTGTTGCCAATGAGGATCAAACCAATGAGGCGATCTGGACGATCAAGCAGTTTTTCGACACGCTTTGCACCTTTGTGGCCAGTATTGGCCAAGTGCTTTAAGCGGTAGCGGTTCAAAGACATCATGCCGGTTTCTGAACCTGAAAAATAAGCCGAAATTACGATGAGACCCGCGAGTAGTGCAAACAATATACCCGTTGAAATGTCGTCCAAAACGTGGTGTTTCCTTATAAATAGTGTGATTAAGTAATGATCTAATTAAATGAATGTGTCAATACGCTATCAAACGTGTTGAGTTAGCTCAAAATGATTTCTTTTACAAAACGGCTACCAAAGTAGGCCAGTGTGAGTAAGGTTGCACCAGCGACAGCAAACCAAGTCACTTTTCTACCGCGCCAACCTTTTCGGTAATGTCCCCACAACAATACAGAATAGACAACCCAAGCAATGAAAGACAAAATGCCTTTATGCGCTTTGCCTTGAGCAAACATATCACCGACAAAATCAAAACCAGTAATCAAGGTACCAGTAAGTAATACGTTACCTATCAAGATGATTTTAAACAGTTGCCTTTCTACCATCAGTAGTGGTGGTAAATTTGGGTTGATGGTTAGCATCTTCTTTTTCTTTAGCTTGTGGTCCAGCCAAGCCAATTGCAAAGCGTAGAGTGCGCCAATCGAAAGGGTTGAATACGAAAATAGTGCTAGAGAAATATGCAACAACAGTGGTGGATTGTTTTCTAAGTGAGTCATGAACATGCTGGGAAGAAATGAGGCGGCGCTGACGTTGATCGCGGCGAAGCTATACACCACCGGCAACAGAAACCACAAGCGCGTTTTTAACATCGCAATGCTCATCACCAGTGAGATGATAAAGCTGATCAATGATGCCACATTGAGCATGCTGAGGTTTTGCCCATTAGCGTTGAAGATTAAATCACTCAGTAACCACGCATGAAAAGCCAGCGCCAGTGCTGAACTGAACAATACTGTCTGCGCACGAATCCCAGTTTGATTAACTAAGCCTGGAATAATGGTCGCTATGGATAAAAAATACAAAATAGTGGCGACTATTGCGATTAAGTTTTCCATACTTCTTACAAAATGGTGGCTGAATTGGCGAATTATACCTTGCATCACGATAATGAGCTACGTTGGATACCGATTGATTTGACATATACCCACCTTAGTTGAGGTCATGGTGCAAATAATTAACAGGGTGAAGGCTTTTATTCGATAAATCGCAGAGATAACTCTTTTTGCCCCTGTTTTGGGGACCCAATGTTGCGTTTACGGGTTTAAGTCGCTTATCGCGAAGCGTCAATGGGTATGACTATTAGATTGGCTAAGGTATACTGACCCCAATTAATCGCCGAACTAGCGAAGAGACAAAGATGTTTGAAAATTTAACGGATCGACTATCCAAGACGCTGAAAAATATCAGCGGCAAAGGCCGTCTCACCGAAGACAATATTAAAGAAACCCTACGCGAAGTGCGCATGGCGCTGCTTGAAGCGGACGTTGCACTGCCTGTAGTGCGTGATTTTGTCGCGCGCGTTAAAGAGGGCGCAGTGGGTGTTGAGGTGTCTAAATCGCTGACACCGGGACAAGAGTTCATCAAGATTGTTCAAGCGCAGCTTGAAGCGGTAATGGGCGAATCCAACGAAGCGCTTAACCTTGCAGCCCAGCCGCCAGCAGTGATTTTAATGGCGGGTTTACAAGGGGCGGGTAAAACCACCAGTGTTGGTAAGCTTGCTAAGCTGCTTAAAGAACGCGATAAAAAGAAAGTACTGGTGGTTTCGGCTGACGTTTATCGCCCAGCGGCGATAAAACAGCTTGAAACGCTAGCTAACGATCTGGACGTTGAATTTTTTCCTTCTTCAGCCGACCAAAAACCGATTGATATCGCCAATGCGGCCATTGACCATGCGAAGAAGAAATTCTTCGATGTGCTGATTGTCGACACTGCAGGCCGTCTTGCTATTGATGAACTGATGATGGCAGAGATCCAAGATCTGCATGCGGCGATTAATCCGATTGAAACATTGTTCGTTGTGGATGCCATGACGGGGCAAGATGCCGCGAACACCGCAAAAGCCTTTGGTGATGCGCTGCCGTTAACGGGGGTTATCTTAACCAAAGTTGATGGTGATGCTCGAGGTGGTGCCGCACTTTCCGTTCGTCATATCACCGGTAAACCGATTAAATTCTTAGGGGTCGGTGAAAAAACTGACGCGCTCGAGCCTTTCCATCCTGATCGTATTGCATCACGCATATTGGGAATGGGCGATGTTCTCTCATTAATTGAAGATCTACAACGTAATGTTGATCACGAGCAAGCAGAACGCCTAGCTAAAAAATTCAAGGAAAAGAAAGGATTTGATTTAGAAGATTTCCGCGAACAGCTCGGGCAAATGCAGAATATGGGCGGCATGATGGGCATGCTCGATAAATTGCCTGGCATGGCAAACCTACCAGCGAACGTGAAAGATAAGGTCGATGATAAGATGTTCAAGCAGATGGAAGCGATCATCTGTTCGATGACCATGCACGAGCGTCAGCACCCAGACATGATAAAAGGTTCACGTAAAAAACGTATCGCGACGGGTTCTGGCACCCAAGTACAAGATGTTAACCGCTTACTGAAACAGTTCACCCAAATGCAGAAAATGATGAAAAAAATGCAGAAAGGTGGCATGAAAGGCATGATGCGTAATATGCAAGGCATGATGGGCGGAATGGGTGGCATGGGCGGCGGCGGTTTCTTTGGTCGTTAACCTAACTCATTGCGATGCTTAAAATTTACTAAAGCGTGATGCTCATCACTGCAAAAGCATAATGCTTCTGCTGGTGAAAAAATAGCTAAACCCCTTGCAAAGCCTCGGAATAAGAGTAAAATTCCGAGGCTTTATTTTGGCACGAGACCCCAGACTGTTTTTCGTAAATGGTTTTTGGGGTTAATTTTATTATTGAGAAAGCAAAGAGGACGACATGGTAACCATTCGTTTGGCACGTCACGGCGCTAAAAAGCGTCCATTTTATCAAATCGTAGTTGCGGATAGCCGTAACGCAGTAACTGGCCGTTTCATCGAGAAAGTAGGTTTCTTTAATCCTACGGCTACTGGCCAAGAAGAAGGCCTACGTGTTGATCTAGATCGCGTTAACCATTGGGTTGGTCAAGGCGCATCTCTATCTGATCGCGTAGCTAAGCTAGTAAAAGACGCTCAAAAAGCGGCTTAATTCTTACTTTTATAGAAGAACATTAGCTTATGTCGATGAAAGGTAAAGAAACAATGAGCAAAGAAAACGAAAAGATTGTTATGGGCAAGTTTGGTGCTACCTATGGCATTCGTGGCTGGCTCAAAGTTTTTTCCTACACAGACGAAGCTGAAAGTATTTTTGATTACAGCCCTTGGTTTATTAACCAAAAAGGCCAGTGGATCGAGTACAAAGTAGAGAGTTGGAAGCGCCATGGTAAGAGTATGGTGGTAAAACTTGAAGGTTTAGATGTTCGAGAAGACGCACATCTACTCACCAACTTTGAAATTGCTATTGATCCCGCATCATTACCAGAATTGTCAGCAGATGAATTCTACTGGCGTGAATTGTTCGGTATGCAAGTTATTACCACCAAGGGGTATAACCTTGGTGAGGTCACTGACCTATTAGAAACTGGCTCCAACGATGTTCTGGTTGTGAAAGCGAATTTGAAAGATGCTTTTGGCCAAAAGGAACGGTTGGTACCGTACCTTGAAGAGCAAGTGATCAAGAATGTTGATCGCGAAGCTCGACGGATCGAAGTTGACTGGGATCCGGCATTCTAACTCTAAAATTTCAGAGCGAGAGAACACATGTGGGTTGGCGTTATAAGCCTATTTCCTGAAATGTTCCGTTCTGTTACTGATTTTGGAGTAACAGGTCAAGCGGTTAAAAAAGGTTTGCTGTCTATTGAAGCTTGGAATCCTCGAGATTTCACTCATGACAAACATCGCACCGTCGATGACAGACCTTACGGTGGTGGTCCTGGAATGCTCATGATGGTTCAGCCTTTGCGCGATGCCATTCATGCAGCAAAACAAGCCGCACCGGGAAAGACGAAAGTCATTTACCTTTCTCCTCAAGGTCGAAAACTCGACCAAAAAGGAGTCGAAGAGCTGGCGACGAATGAGAACCTAGTTCTTATTTGCGGACGCTATGAAGGGGTAGATGAGCGTATCATCCAATCAGAAGTTGACGAAGAATGGTCGATTGGTGATTTTGTGATGACAGGCGGCGAACTGCCAGCCATGACGTTGATTGATTCTGTCTCTCGGTTTGTTCCGGGAGTATTAGGAGATTTCGCATCAGCAGAAGAGGATTCTTTTGCAAATGGCTTGCTAGATTGCCCGCACTATACGCGTCCTGAAGTGTTAGATGGAAAAGAAGTACCTGCGGTACTGAAATCCGGTAATCACGAGGATATTCGTCGCTGGCGACTGAAACAGTCGTTGGGCCGAACTTGGCATAGAAGGCCAGAGCTCCTGGAAAACCTAGCTCTGACTGACGAACAGGAACTATTACTGGTTGAGTTCATTAAAGAAACTCAAATACATCAGTAACCTATTTAATTTAGTATCAGTTTATTCTAGGAATTTTTAAAATGAGTAACATCATCAAGGCTCTTGAAGAAGAGCAAATGAAACAAGGCCTACCTAAATTCGCACCAGGTGACACTGTTGTTGTTCAAGTTAAGGTAAAAGAAGGTGATCGTGAGCGTCTACAGGCTTTTGAAGGCGTTGTAATCGCAATCCGTAACCGTGGCCTACACTCTGCATTCACTGTTCGTAAGATCTCTAACGGTGAAGGTGTTGAGCGTACGTTCCAAACTCACTCTCCAGTGGTTGATAGCATTGAAGTTAAACGCCGTGGTGCAGTACGTCGTGCCAAACTGTACTACCTACGTGAGCGTTCTGGTAAGTCAGCTCGTATCAAAGAGAAACTTGCTAAGAAGTAATGCTATAAACTAGCGTTCTCATAGTAATAAACAGGGGTCGAGTAATCGACCCCTGTTTTTATTGTCATCCCTAAACCACCGCCTTGGGCGGTGGTGATTGAACCTTGGGGCTATTGCCCGAAGGAGTGCCCATGCTAGAAGTAAACCACTTATTCACCACAAGTAAGAGGAAACTAAAAACATGGGCGATTATAGAAGTTCATCACATGTATATTGGCGTTGCAAATACCATATAGTTTGGACTCCGAAATACAGATTTAAGATCTTGAAAGGGAATGTAGGTAAGGAGCTTTATCGCTCAATCTATATTTTGTGCAANGTGCAGGGATGCCCCCTTATAGGGGGCTATAAACCAAAGCCGCCTTCTAAGAAGGCGGATTTTTACATGTGCGCTAATATTGATCTTCTGACCAACCATCACTGTCTGACATATCCGGTGCACCGGGAATACTTTTTTCCTCATCGGCCCACTCGCCAAAATCGATCATCTGACACTGTTTGGAACAAAAAGGACGATAAGGGCTCTGTTCTCCCCATTCGACATCGGCTTTGCACTGCGGGCATTTTACAATGGTAATTTTCTTTGACATAACGGACTTCAAGTAACGATGGATAGGCGTAAGTGTATTACCTAACGCAATGGAAAGTAAGAGTCAGTCGGGAATTGAAGCGGAATTGATTAACAGCAGACGGCGAGATCAAACTCGATATCGCGCCCTGTTGCTTGGCCTGATTGGAATTCGATAAACTTAATCGCGAAGCGATTTTTATGTCCAGAGATCATGGGGTATACCCCATACTCAAGTGGGATCGACAAGCGCAAGATATTGGCGTCTTCTGCATCGCTTTGATAAAAACCTAATCGTGCTAGGCGTGCTTTAAAATGGCCCGTTTCGCGGGTTAACTTCAACCAAAGTTGCAACGCATCTGATAACGGTCGCAGCGTTTCCATCCATTGGTGCGCATCTTGGGTCTTCTTTTCTATCGGAATGTGTAGCCAGTAGTGCAGGGCTGGCAGGTCAAAACAGCACGACCCGCCCGGTAAATTAAAACGTTGGCGAATCGTGCTTAAGAAACGATCTTCTTTGAGTGATTGACCAAAGCGTTCAGCGCTCATTAAATTACGATGGACCTCGTCGATCTCTTCAAGGAGCGATAGCAACATTTCTTGATCAACACCATCCACATTGAGCCAGCTACGGTAGTTCAAACGCTGTTTTTCAATATCTTTAGCCAACTCGCTTTTGAGTTGGATCTGTTCGAAGATTTCGAGTAAATCAAACAATGAACGAAAGAAGAGTTGGTGTTGAATACCGTCACGAAACTGAGCGGAATGCATCAACTGGTTAAGCAGCGCTTCGACTCTTAAATAGATACGAGTTTTTTCGTTCAGTGGGTGTTCAAACTTATGCGTGGTCATCTAGCTAGCCTTAGGTCCGGTCTGGGTTATTCTTACAGACTTAGGCTGCATATGGCTAGATACTTTTTGTGTAATTCTGTGATTTGAGGCAAAAGTTTTTGGTTTTCTGCGCTATTTTTAATCACATCGTCAGCGTATTGCAATCTTTGCTCACGGCTCGCTTGAGCGGCTAAGATCGAACGGACTTGTTGCTCTGATACCTTGTCTCTTGCCATAGTGCGAGCGATTTGGGTTTTTAGATCAACATCAACCACTAAGATGCGATCGACTAAGGTTTGTAGGTTATTTTCTATCAATAATGGCACAACCAATAAAGCATAAGGCGAGGTGGTTTTTGCTAAATCAGCAATCATTTTTGCACGGATCATTGGGTGAAGAAGCTGATTAAGCCAAGCCTTTTCTTGCTCATCAGCAAAGATCTTTTCTCTTAACGCGGTGCGATCTAATTGTCCATCGGGCTTTAATATGGTGAGGCCAAAGTGCGCGCAAATCGCCGTTAATCCTTCACTACCGGGTTCGACGACTTCTCGAGCGATGATGTCAGCATCCACGACATCAATCGAGAAATGCTGCTGAAATAAATGAGCAACGGTGCTTTTTCCGCTGGCAATCCCGCCTGTTAAACCCACCACTAACCCCATGACGATAACCCCATAATTGAACCTAAATACCAACTCATAATATCGTTACCCCACAACAAGGTTAGCCAGCCAGCAATGGCGAGATAGGGGCCAAAAGGAAAGGCTTTGTCGATCCCTTTTTTTTGCAAGCGCAATTGAATTAGGCCAAAGACAATGCCAACCACAGATGACATGAGAATGATGATGGGCAGATATTGCCAGCCCAACCAAGCGCCGAGAGCAGCCAGCAGTTTGAAATCGCCATAACCCATTCCTTCTTTGCCTGTGACGAGTTTAAACAGCCAATAGACCGACCATAAGCTCAGATAGCCAGCAATGGCGCCGATCACCGCATCTTGCAAACTGACTGGGCTAATGTGCATCAATGATAAGCTGAGGCCCGCCCACAGCAGTGGCAGTGTCAGCTTGTCGGGTAACAGCATGGTATCGAAATCGATAAACGTCGCCGCAATGAGCACAAAAGTGAAAAACAATAGCGCTAGTGAAAAATAACTAAAACCGAAGTGGCTAGCCACGACAAAGCTCATAGTGGCGGTGAGCAGTTCAATCAAAGGATAGCGTGCACTGATCGGGCCTTGGCAACGGGAACATTTCCCTTTTAAAAAGAGCCAACTGAGTAGCGGAATATTATCAATAATACGGATTGGCGTATCACAGTGTGGGCAGCTAGAACGAGGGACACTGAGCGTGAGTTGCCCTTCCGGTGGCGCAATGTGATGTTCGGGAAAGCAGTCAGCGCACTCTTGTCGCCATTCTCGCTCCATGATTTTGGGTAGACGATAAATGACCACATTGAGAAAACTCCCCACGATTAAGCCAAACAACGCTGCAAAAAGTGGAAAGAGCCAAGGGTAATAAATAAAAACTTCCATGCACAGACTCGATAAGTAAAAGATTAGCAGTGCTAATACTATCCTAATACACTCATTAAGTTAAAGATGGGCAAGTACATTGCCACCACCAAACCGCCGACCACCGTACCCAAAAAGACAATGATCAATGGTTCGAGAATTTTGCCTAAGTTATCGACGGTATTATCGACTTCAAATTCGTAAATGGTGGCGACTTTATTGAGCATGTCATCCAATCGGCCTGATTCTTCACCAATCATCACCATTTGCAGCACCATTTCGGGAAAGGCTTCGGTATTACGCATCGCAATATACATTGGCATACCGGCTGCCGTATCACGATAGACCTCATTAATCGCCGTCTCAAAATGGACATTGCCAGCGGTTTTGGCGGTGGTTTTTAAGCTGGCTAAAATCGGAATGCCTGCACTAAAACTGGTGGCGAGTGTGCGACTGAATTTAGCAATAGAGGCTTTGCCTATCACCCCGCCAAGAATGGGAAACTTTAATCCTAATCGGCTGGTTTTTAAGCGTATTAAAAAAGATTTTTGGCGTACTGCTTTCACGGCAATTGTGGTGAGGATTATGATGATGAGTACCCACAAACTGTAACTTTGCACCCAATGAGAGAGTTTCAATACTTGCTGTGTAAACCAAGGTAATTCGGCTCCGAATCCTTTGAACATGCTTTCAAACTCAGGGATCACCATAGTAAGCATTAAGTAAGAAACACCTAACGCGACCAACACCACCATGGTTGGGTAGATGAGCGCTTTAATGACTTTAGCGCGCAGTTGTTCACTTTTTTCTCGATAAGTCGCTAGCCGCTCAAACACTTCAGCCAAGTTACCTGACTGTTCGCCTGTGTGAATGAGATCAACATACAAGGTATCGAAATGAATGCTGGCGGTACGCATCGCTTTGGAAATTGGCGTTCCGGCTTCAACCCCTTTGGTGACTTGCGCCAAAATGGATTTCATTTCGGCTTTGCGATGGTTATCTCCGACCAGTTTTAAGGCTTGCACGATGGGCACGCCCGTGGTCAGCATGGTCGCCAATTGGCGTGTCAGAATGGTGATGTCTCTGGCCTTCACGCGATGAGTCAAGCGGGTGATAAAAGAGACGCCCCCTTTTTTGATTTTTTTGATCTGAATGTGCTGCTCTTTAAGTTTGTCACGCACTTCCAGTTCGGTTAAAGCGAGAGTTTGGCCAGATACTTTTTTGCCCGAACTATTGATGCCTTTCCAACGATAATTTTTGAGTTCTGATTTGATTTTTGTGTTCATACAATAGAGTCACTCAATGGCTAGCTAAGAGGGATCAAAGCGTTAGAAATAGAGCACGCGTTGCAGCTCTTTGAAGCTGGTTACGCCGTTTTTGAGCTTTTCAATGCCTGATTCTTGTAGTGTCTGCATTCCGTTGGCTTTCGCGATCTGCTCTATTTTATGAATGCTTGCTTTTTGCATAATCGCTTCGGCCAGCAGTGGGTTAAACGCCATCACTTCATAAATGCCGACTCGACCTGAATAGCCCCCTGTGCATTCGTTGCAACCATGCGGGTTCGCTTCATAAATGGTTTCCGTCGCTAGCAGTTGAAAATGTTGCTGCAACTGTATTGAGGGCTCGACGGCAATTTTGCAGTGCCGACAAAGGCGACGAGCCAAACGCTGGGCAATAATCAAACTGAGTGAAGAGGCTAAGTTAAACGCTTCAATTCCCATATTACTCAAGCGAATTACCGTTTCGGCGGCGGAGTTAGTATGCAAGGTAGAAAGAACTAAATGCCCGGTTTGTGCCGCTTTCACGGCGATTTCGGCAGTTTCTAAATCGCGGATTTCGCCAACCATCACAATGTCGGGATCTTGCCGTAAGAAGGAGCGTAATGCTTGCGCAAAGCCAAAGCCAATTTTTGGCTGCACTTGAACTTGGTTGATACCGGATAAGTTAATTTCAACCGGATCTTCAGCGGTAGAAATGTTCACTTCAGCAGTATTTAAAATGCGTAGCCCCGTATAGAGCGAGACGGTTTTTCCGCTGCCCGTCGGGCCCGTCATTAAAATCATCCCTTGTGGTTTTTTCAGCGCAGCTAAGTAGAGTTGTTTTTGCTGGTCGTTATAACCCAATTTGTCGATATCTAAGTTAGCGGCGCTGCTATCAAGTAGGCGCAGTACGATTTTTTCGCCCCATAAAGTGGGGAGGCTGGAAACGCGCATATCGATGGCGGTGTCTTGATTCAACCGCAGTTTAATTCGTCCATCTTGTGGTAAGCGCCGCTCGGCAATATCGAGTTTGGATAAAATCTTGAGCCGCGCGGCAAGCCGGCGACTTAAGTTGCTTGAGGGACGCTGCGTTTCCACCAAAATACCATCACAGCGCAATCGTACTCGGTAAAGCGCTTCGTACGGTTCGAAATGGATATCGGATGCGCCTTTCCGCACCGCATCAAGCAGAATTTGGTTAATAAAACGGCTGACTGGGGCGTCATCTTGACTGAGGTCTTCAATCGATTGAATCTCATCATCAGACAGCTTAACTAAGTTCGCCAGTTCATCTTGGCTGATCTCTTTCCCTGAAGGAGAGGATCCTTGAATCGTTCGGCCATACAAGCGCCGAATGGCTGCTTGCAGCGCTTTGTAGTCAGCTAAAACCAGTTCGACTTGTAAGCCTGTCGCAAAGCGAAAATCATCTTCCACTTGTAAATGGGTCGGGTCGGAAACCGCGATGGTCAGGGTTTGGCCATTATTGGCAATCGGCAGTGCTTGGTAACGGGTGATGAGATCACGCAAACCAAGCTGTTGGCAGAGCTGTGGGTAGTCGTAGCGGGTTAAGTCGGTGTCCGGTAGGCCGAAAAGGGTACTTAACTGCTCAGTCAGATCATGAGGATGGAAAAAATCCAAAGCGAGCAAAGCTTCTGGCACACTCGCACCAGACGCTTTGATATGTTCAATAACTGCGTGTTCTTGCGTCGGGCTCAATATCTGAGCCTGACGCAGAATCGCAGGTAGGTTGGTTAGCATTTATGGAATTGTCGCACCTGAGGTACAACCTTTTGGAGAAAATTCACTTAGGGCTGTCGTGTCACATGTCCACAGGCCATTTGCGTCTCGAATTAATCTGACTTTGTGAGTATTTGCCACACCAGCCTCAAAGGTATATTTAATTGTGCCAGTTAATGAGCCAGCAGACGTTGGAGTGACCAATACTTTCCCATCGCCCATATCTTCAACGGTTCCTAATCTAGTAAATCCTGTTGCTGTCCCAGCAGTAGTGGTAGGGAAGCTGCCTTCAGTTGCAATAAAATCTTCAACATTTGTTTTTAATGCCGTGATATTTGCCAAACCGACCGCTACAGATGATTTTTTTACGTAATTTTGGTATTGAGGCACTGCAATCGCAGCTAATACACCGATTACTGCTACAACAATCATCAATTCAATTAAGGTAAAACCACTTTGTTTCGTTTTCTTATTTGTGTTCATTATTTGATTTGCTCCGTTTGAACGCATAAGGATGGGCAGAGCATAAGAAGCTTGTGGGTTGGTGTGAATGAGATAAAGAGCAGTGCGCGAGCGATTTGGATTTTTTACCTGTTTAGTTGCATATATCAATCACTGAAATACGACTGACTTAAAAATGCCGTCTTGCTTTTGATACGCAAGCAATAAAAAAAGGAAGCTCGTCCGGCTTCCTTAACTATTTGAAATTTTTGATCTTTATTCCAATAATTGATGTAATTAATTACTGAAAGCGCATTGAGAGATCGAGTGCTTTAATGTGCTTAGTCAGCGCGCCGACTGAGATGTAATCGACACCGGTTCGCGCGTAATCGCCAATGGTTTCTAATGTGACGTTACCAGAATTTTCTAAAGCCGCGCGGCCTGCGTTAATTGCTACCGCTTCGCGCATCATCTCAATGCTAAAATTATCCAGCATAATGATGTCAGCGCCCGCTTGAATCGCCTCTTCTAACTCTTGCAGGCTTTCGGTTTCGACTTCGACAGGTTTACCGGGGTTGAGCTGTTTAGCGGTGCTGATGGCTTGGGTAATACCGCCACAAGCAATGATATGATTTTCTTTAATTAAATAAGCATCAAACACGCCAATACGATGGTTAAAGCCGCCGCCACACGCGACAGCATATTTCAGTGCGCTGCGCAGGCCAGGGATAGTTTTGCGTGTATCAAGTAGTCTGCATTCGGTGCCTTCTAGCTGTTTGGCATACTGAGCAGTAATGCTGGCGCAACCTGACAAGGTTTGAATGAAGTTCATCGCATTGCGTTCACCAGTCAGCAGCGCGCGAGCTGGACCTTCAAGAGTGCACAAAATTTGGTTTGGCTTAACTTGATCACCATCTTGGACATGCCAGTCAATTTTCACTTCACCACCAAGTTGTTTGAAGACTTCCTCTGCCCATGCTTGGCCACAAAATACGCCATGTTCACGGGTGATGAGAGTCGCGGTATTACGCGCATCCGCTGGAATAAGGTTTGCGGTGATATCAGCAGTTGCATCCAAGCTGCCACCGAGATCTTCTCTGAGTGCATCGCTAACGGCGCGAGTAATTTCCAATGGGAGTTGCTGTTTCAGATAATCGAGGCGTTGTTGGCTGTTATGTGTATTTTTCATCGCAAATCTAATATGGTGTTGAACAGAGTGAGAATGATACGCTGAGTTTTACTCAAATTCAGCCACTAATCTCGCATTTCCTCTGGCTAAGGTTCATTTTTGTTTGAGTGTAAGGGGTCAACTGATGATCGATAAAAAGGGTTGGTATCAAAGCGCACGTCGAGTGCCATCGCCGTTTTATGATCAGCGAAGCGATGCGCAAGATATTTCATTGCTGGTGGTACATAATATCAGCTTGCCTCCGGGCCAGTTCGGCGGCCCATATATTGAGCAGTTTTTCACTGGCACGCTTGACCCAAATCAACACCCTTTTTTTCAAACCATCCACCAGATGCGCGTCTCGGCTCACTGCCTTATTCGGCGAGAGGGAGAAGTAGTGCAATTTGTGCCATTTAATGCCAGAGCTTGGCATGCGGGCCAGTCAAGCTTCGCTGGCCGTGCAAAATGCAATGATTATTCGATAGGGATTGAATTGGAAGGGAGCGATGAGACGGCTTATACACCTGCGCAATATCAAGCCTTAGCGACTTTGACGTGTGCATTGCAGCGGCGTTATCCGCTCATCACCAATCAACGCATTACCGGGCATCAATACATTGCACCACTACGCAAAACTGACCCCGGTTTGGTATTCGATTGGCGTTGCTATCGAGCCTTGTTGGCAGCAAATGACTAACAACAAATAGCGAACAACGAATTAAATCGAATCGTGATATTCCACTAAAATTTGCTCAACCCAGCATTGAATGCGTTCGTCGCTTTGCTCGTATTGCGAATCTTCATCGAGTGCGAGACCAACAAAGTGGCGGCCATCTTTCGTTAGGGCTTTTGACGCTTCAAAATGGTAGCCTTGGTTGGGCCAGTAGCCAATCAATTGAGCGCCAATTTGTTTTAGCTCATCATGCAGCATCCCCATAGCATCGAGGTACCATTCGCCATAACCTTCTTGATCGCCTAAGCCGAATAATGCGACGTACTTGCCGTTTAGCGACACGCCACCGATTTGATCCCATATTGCGCTCCAATCTTCTTGGATTTCGCCAAAGTCCCAAGTTGAGATGCCCAGTATTAAAAGATCATAGTTGCTCATCAAAGAGAGTGGCGTTTCTTTCACATTGTGAATATCCACCAAATCCTCACCGATGAGCGCACGGATCTTCTCTGCTGCCATTTCGGTATAACAAGTTGTTGAGCCGTAAAAAAGACCGATCTTCATAATTTTGTGTTCGTTTTAAATCAAGAATAGTGAATTCTAACCATAAAATGACGCGCTTTGCAGCGATTATCCTGCCGATGATGTTTTTTTATGGTATTAAACCAGTGGCTCACATAACCTGAGCAACTCGATTTTCACCACAGAGGTTTGATGTGTCTGAATATATTTCTCCTGATCAAGGGGTAGTGGAACAGTTTTTAGATGCGATGTGGATGGAGCGTGGTTTAGCTGAAAACACGCTCTCATCGTATCGCAATGATCTGACGAAATTGTTGCAATGGATGCAGCACAATAATTATCGCCTCGATTTTATTAGTGTCACTGGTTTGCAGCAGTACCAAACGTGGCTCGCTGATCAAGACTATAAGCAAACCTCGCGGGCGCGCATGTTGTCGGCGATTCGTCGTTTATTTCAATATCTGCACCGTGAGAAACTCCGCGGCGATGATCCGAGCGCGCTCTTAATTAGCCCTAAATTGCCACAGCGTCTGCCTAAAGATTTATCTGAGCAGCAAGTGGAAGATCTATTGAATGCTCCCGATACTAATAATCCTCTAGAATTACGTGACAGAGCGATGTTGGAACTCTTGTATGCAACAGGGCTACGGGTGACCGAATTGGTTTCACTGACCATGGAAAATATCAGTTTACGTCAAGGCGTAGTAAGAGTGATTGGTAAAGGTGGCAAAGAGCGTCTTGTACCGATGGGCGAAAATGCCGTTGATTGGATTGAAACTTTTCTTGAACAAGGGCGGTCTACTCTGCTGGGCGAACAAACGTCGGATGTGGTTTTCCCTAGCCGACGAGCAAGGCAGATGACTCGTCAAACCTTTTGGCACCGAATTAAACACTACGCAGTGATCGCACAAATCGATGTGGAAAAACTCTCTCCACACGTATTAAGGCATGCTTTTGCCACGCATCTACTCAATTACGGTGCCGATTTGCGTGTAGTGCAAATGCTGCTCGGTCATAGTGACTTATCGACCACGCAAATTTATACTCATGTTGCGACTGAGCGACTTAAACAATTACATAGCGAGCACCATCCAAGGGCTTGAAAAGGTGAATTTAATGAGCGTATTACGCCAACTGACTCTTCTTACATTGCCACTTTTTGCTGTGGCGTGTAACGCCGAAACCACAGAGCAAGTGACGTCAACGGCTGTGCAAGCGGCTGCGCTTGATAAAACGGTTTTTGAACAACGTTTTTCTAAACTCGGATTGGAAGTACTGAGTGTTCAAGCCTCTGATATTCCTGGAGTGATTGAAGTGCAAACTTCCGGTGGCGTGCTGTTTTCTGCCCCTGACGCGAGCCATTTTATCGCTGGAACCTTGTATGAATTAGACAAAAATGGTGGTTATGTCGATGTGTTAGCCAAACGCCAAGCGCCCGTTAATGCGGCGAAGATCGCGCAGTTTGAATCGAGTATGATCGAATACAAAGCCGCCAATGAAAAATACGTGGTGACTGTTTTTACTGATATTACCTGTGGATATTGCACTCGATTGCATAGTCAAATGAAAGGGTATAACGACCTAGGGATTACCGTGCGCTACATGGCTTACCCACGTCAAGGCGTTACGGGGCAGGTAGCTGATCAGATGGCCGCTATCTGGAATGCAGATGATAAAATGGCAGCGATGAATGAGGCAAAAACCAATCATAAGTTGCCAGAAGCAGGGCAGAACATCCAACAAGCTAAGCAGTTGATTACCAAGCACTATCAGCTCGGGCGTGAGTTAGGCATCAACGGCACGCCTGCGATTTTCCTACCGAATGGCGAAATGGTTGGCGGTTATTTACCACCAGAGCAATTGTTGCAACGCCTTCAGCAGATTCAATAACTTTAGGAGTCGGGCTTGAGTGTTCTTGAGCCCGCTGATTTATGATTGAAATAAAACAAAGACCAGCCCCCGATCTTTCGCAACTCCCTGACACGATTCCTACACTGCTTAAACGTATCTATATCAACCGTGGTATCACGAACCTTGAACAACTCGACAAGGCCGCTAAAGCACTGCATTCCTACCAACAATTAGGTGGTATAGAGCAAGCGGTACAACTACTTTTTCACGCCATTGAGCATCAGCAGCGTATCATAGTCGTCGGGGATTTTGATGCTGATGGCGCAACCAGTTGCGCCTTATCTGTTTTGGCGTTGCGAATGTTGGGATCGCACAATGTGGACTATCTCGTGCCTAACCGTTTTGAAGATGGTTATGGCTTAAGCCCTGAAGTGGTCGATCAAGCGATTGAGCTTGGCGCGCAGATGATCATGACGGTCGATAACGGCGTCTCCTCTATCGACGGGGTGCGTTATGCCAAGCAGCAAGGGCTGACCGTCTTGGTAACTGATCACCATTTACCGGGACACGAGTTGCCAGAGGTTGATGCGATGGTCAATCCCAATTTGGCTAACTGCCCGTTTCCCTCGAAGGCATTAGCCGGCGTAGGGGTGGCTTTCTATTTGATGATGGCGCTGTGCGTGCATATGCGAAAAAACGGCTGGTTTACTCGACAAGGTATGAGTGAACCCAAGTTGATGGAGCTGATTGACTTAGTCGCACTGGGTACTGTCGCTGATGTTGTGCCGCTCGATGAAAACAACCGCATTTTAGTGTATCAAGGTTTGCAACGTATTCGCGCCGGGCATGCAAGGCCGGGTATTCAAGCTTTGATTGAGGTTGCTAAACGTGACGCGAGGCGTTTAGTTGCCTCGGATTTTGGCTTTGCGTTAGGGCCACGCATCAATGCGGCAGGGCGCTTGGATGATATGTCATTTGGCGTTGAGCTGTTAATGTGCAATGACATTCACGCTGCGCGTAGAATGGCCAGTGAGCTGGATGGCCTTAACCAAACTCGTAAAGAGATTGAAGAGGGGATGAAGCAAGAGGCGCTGGCTTTTTGTGAGCGCTTACAACTGAGTGAAAATAGCGAATTGCCGCACGGTTTAGTGCTGTTTCAACGCGATTGGCACCAAGGTGTGATTGGTATTTTAGCCTCACGTATTAAAGATAAATATCATCGCCCTGTGATTGCGTTTGCCGATGGTGGCGATGGCAGTATTAAAGGGTCATGCCGCTCTGTTGCTGGGTTACACATGCGCGATGTGCTGGATCGCATTGATACACAAAACCCCGGTTTAATCGCCAAATTTGGCGGTCACGCGATGGCGGCAGGTTTAACTATTGCCGAAAAAGCGTTTGAGCGTTTTGCTGAGCTGTTTGATCAAGCCGTACGTCGCGAGTTAGATGAAAGCGCGCTCAAGGGCGTGATTTTATCCGACGGGGAGTTAACACCTGAAGAGTTCTCGATGCACACCGCTGAAACCTTGCGTTCCGGCGGCCCATGGGGGCAGGCGTTTCCTGAACCTCTCTTTGACGGTGAGTTCAAACTATTGCACCAAAAGCTGGTGGGAGAAAAGCATTTGAAACTGATGCTTGAGCCGTTATTCAAAGGCCACCCAACCAACATTATGATCGATGGCATTGCTTTTAATATCGATTTAAGACGCTGGCCAGATGCGTCGGTGAAAACGGTGCGTCTTGCGTATAAGCTTGATATTAATGAGTTTCGCGGCAATCAGTCATTGCAATTGATGATTGATCACCTCGAAGCGAAGTAACGGCTTGATATTTCTCTTCTTTCGATGCGTGACATAACCTTCCCTCCCTTAGAAAGGGGAGATCTCAACGAATGTTTGCTCTTACATTCCCTCCCCTTCAAGGGGAGGGCTAGGGTGGGGTATATCTTTTGATTGATATTGTGTTTTTCGAATTACACCTCCTCCCAGCCTCCCCCTAGAAGGGGGAGGAGCCAAAGAATGTTTCCTCTAGAAAGGGTAGATGACAACGAATGTTTCCCCATTTCTAGCCCATCATTTCCCCATCTGTATTCATTTTGTAATTGGTCTGACCAATTATATTGCTGTTTTAATCGACTATTGTTATCAAAGTGTTTAGGCGTGGGCTGTTCTATGATTTAGGTCAACTTTTGGCTGGACAGCTACGTTTTAATTATGTTAATTTCTGCACCAACTTGAAATTGGTATTACCAATTGACTGCAAAGAGTAGAAGAATAATAAATTATGGCTTATCAAAGGATTCGTCAGCCAAAACTCTCTGATGTAATTGAACAGGAGTTAGAAAGGCTGATAGTGGAAGGAACACTCTCTCCGGGGCAACAATTGCCTCCAGAACGAGAACTGGCAAAACAGTTCGAGGTGTCTCGTCCATCCATTCGTGAAGCCATTCAACGCCTCGAAGCCAAGCGTTTATTAACCCGCCGTCAAGGTGGAGGTACGTTTGTCAGTGAGAACATTTGGCAGAGTTTTTCTGATCCTCTGCTAAATTTATTGTCTAGCCACTCTGAAACCCAGCTCGATCTATTGGAATCGCGCCACGCGATGGAAGGTATTTCAGCTTATTTCGCAGCATTGCGTGGTACTGAGGAAGATTTTGCTCGCATTCAAGCCTGTTTGGCGAGAATTGGTGAACAACAAGCGAAAAAAGAGGTCGAAGCAGAAGCGTCTGCGGTGGTCGCGTTTTTAGTCGCTCTTACTGAAGCGGCCCACAACGTGGTGCTTTTGCATATTGTTCGCAGCCTCGCTCCTTTGCTTGAGCAAAATGTTCTACAGAATTTAAAACTATTACACCGCCGCCATGAAGTGGTGGAGAAAGTAAGTAGACACCGAGCTAATATCGTGGATGCGATCGTTTCTGGTCAGCCGGAAAAGGCGCGCGAAATGTCCCATTCTCACTTAGCTTATATCGAAGAAACATTGCTGGATTTGACCAAAGAAGAGTCTCGTCGTGAGCGTTCGTTGCGCCGAATTCAGCAGGGTAATGAGTCGTAACCTACGGCGAATTGCTTGTTTTATAGATCCAACCAATAGAAGGATAGATCGCCATGTCTGACATGAAGCATGACGTAGATGCACTGGAAACTCAGGAATGGCTAGCCGCCCTTGAGTCAGTTGTACGTGAAGAAGGTGTAGAACGCGCTCAGTTCTTACTTGAGCAAATTCTAGATAAAGCACGTCTAGACGGTGTTGATATGCCAACCGGTATTACCACGAACTACATCAACACCATTCCAGCTGCGCAAGAACCAGCATACCCAGGTGACACAACGCTTGAGCGTCGCATTCGCTCAATCATCCGTTGGAACGCGATTATGATCGTTCTACGTGCATCGAAAAAAGACCTCGATCTTGGCGGCCACATGGCGTCATTCCAGTCTTCTGCTTCGTTCTACGAAACATGTTTTAACCACTTCTTCCGTGCGCCTAATGAAAAAGATGGCGGTGACTTGGTTTATTATCAAGGTCACATCTCTCCAGGGATCTACGCACGTGCGTTCGTTGAAGGCCGCCTAACGGCTGAGCAACTTGACAACTTCCGCCAAGAAGTGGATGGCAAAGGTATTCCTTCCTACCCACACCCGAAATTGATGCCTGAATTCTGGCAATTCCCGACCGTATCTATGGGTCTGGGTCCAATTTCTGCAATCTATCAAGCGCGTTTCCTCAAATATCTTGATGGCCGTGGTATGAAAGACACTTCTGAACAGCGTGTATACGCGTTCCTAGGTGATGGCGAGATGGATGAGCCAGAATCACGCGGTGCGATTTCATTCGCCGCTCGTGAGAAGCTTGATAACCTATGTTTCCTTATCAACTGTAACTTGCAACGTCTAGACGGCCCTGTCATGGGTAACGGTAAGATCATCCAAGAACTTGAAGGCCTATTTAAAGGTGCAGGTTGGAACGTTGTTAAAGTGATTTGGGGTAACAACTGGGATTCTCTACTGGCGAAAGACACCACAGGTAAGCTGCTTCAGTTGATGAACGAAACCATCGATGGTGACTACCAAACATTTAAAGCGAAAGATGGTGCTTACGTGCGTAAACACTTCTTTGGTAAATACCCAGAAACAGCGGCGCTTGTTGCTGATATGACTGACGATCAAATTTTCGCGCTCAAGCGTGGTGGTCACGAGTCTTCTAAACTGTACGCAGCCTTTACTAATGCTCAAGACACGAAAGGCAAGCCAACCGTGATTCTGGCGAAGACCGTTAAAGGTTACGGCATGGGTGAAGCGGCAGAAGGTAAGAACATCGCTCACCAAGTGAAGAAAATGGACATGACTCACGTGCTGCAATTGCGTGATCGTCTTGGTCTACAAGATCTTCTAACAGATGAAGCTGTGAAAGAGTTGCCATACCTAACATTGGCAGAAGGCTCGAAAGAGCACGAATACTTACACGCTCGCCGTAAAGCGCTAAAAGGTTACACACCTCAACGCTTGCCTAAGTTCACTCAAGAACTTGTGATTCCAGCGGTTGAAGAGTTCAAGCCTCTGCTTGAAGAGCAAAAACGTGAAATCTCAACCACAATGGCGTTTGTCCGTGCGTTGAACATTTTGCTCAAAGATAAGAGCATTGGTAAAAATATTGTGCCAATCATTGCAGATGAAGCACGTACTTTCGGTATGGAAGGTCTGTTCCGTCAAATCGGTATCTATAACCCACACGGTCAGAACTACACTCCTCAAGACCGCGACATCGTTTCTTACTATAAAGAAGCGACTTCAGGTCAGGTACTGCAAGAAGGGATCAACGAGCTGGGTGCTATGTCTTCATGGGTTGCTGCTGCAACTTCATACTCGACAAACGATCTGCCAATGATTCCGTTCTACATCTACTACTCTATGTTTGGTTTCCAACGCGTTGGCGACATGGCATGGATGGCAGGTGACCAACAAGCACGTGGTTTCCTATTGGGCGCTACCGCTGGCCGTACGACGCTGAACGGTGAAGGTCTACAGCACGAAGATGGTCACTCGCACATATTGGCGGCAACGGTTCCTAACTGTCTTTCTTACGATCCAACATTTGCTTACGAAGTTGCAGTCATCATGCAAGACGGTATTCGCCGCATGTATGGCGATCAAGAGAACGTGTTCTACTACCTAACGCTGATGAACGAGAACTACGCAATGCCTGAAATGCCACAAGGCGCTGAAGAAGGTATTCGTAAAGGTATCTACAAATTAGAAAGCTACGCTCCACAAGGAACGACTGGCTCTAAAGGTAAAGTTCAGTTAATGAGCTCAGGTACGATCATGAACGAAGTGCGCAAAGCGGCTCAAATCTTAAGTGATGAGTACGGTGTGGCTTCAGATGTTTACTCAGTAACATCATTCAATGAAGTGACTCGTGATGGCCAAGCATGTGAGCGTTACAACATGCTTCACCCTGAAGCGCAGCCGCAAGTACCTTATATTCAAACGGTAATGGGTAGCGAGCCTGCCATCGCAGCAACTGACTACATGAAAAACTACGCTGAGCAAGCGCGTGCGTTTATCCCGGCTGAATCATACAAAGTACTAGGTACTGATGGTTTTGGTCGTTCTGATAGCCGTGAAAACCTACGTCGTCACTTCGAAGTGAACGCAGGTTACGTGGTGGTTGCCGCGCTAAGCGAACTAGCGAAACGTGGTGATGTTGAGAAATCAGTTGTGGTTGAAGCGATTAAGAAATTCAACATCGATACTGAAAAAACAAACCCGCTATACGCTTAATTAAGGTAGGAAAGAATAATGGCAATCGAAATTAATGTACCGGATATTGGTGCGGATGAGGTTGAAGTTACTGAGATTCTTGTCAGCGTTGGCGACAAGGTTGAAGAAGAGCAATCTCTTATTACTGTAGAAGGTGATAAGGCTTCTATGGAAGTACCTGCTTCTCAAGCGGGTATTGTAAAAGAAATCAAAGTAGTCGCTGGCGATAAAGTATCGACCGGTTCACTTATCATGATTTTTGAAGCAGAAGGCGCAGCGGTCGCAGCGCCAGCAGTGGAAGCTGCACCGGTTGCGGCTCCTGCTGCCGCGGCTGTCGCTGAGCTTAAAGAAGTTCACGTGCCAGATATCGGCGGTGATGAAGTGGAAGTCACTGAAATCATGGTCGCAGTCGGCGATTCAATCGCAGAAGAGCAATCTCTACTGACGGTTGAAGGTGACAAAGCCTCAATGGAAGTACCTGCTCCATTTGCTGGTGTACTGAAAGAGATCAAAGTGGCCGCGGGCGATAAAGTATCGACAGGCTCACTGGTGATGATCTTTGAAGTGGCGGGTTCCGCTCCGGCGGCAGCCTCTGCTCAAGTGGCAGCACCTGTAGCCGCAGCACCAGCCGCTTCGGCAGCAAAAGAGATCCACGTACCGGATATCGGTGGTGATGAAGTCGAAGTGACGGAAATCATGGTGGCGGTTGGCGATACCGTGAGTGAAGAGCAGTCTCTTATCACCGTTGAAGGCGATAAAGCATCAATGGAAGTTCCTGCGCCGTTTGCTGGTGTTGTGAAAGAGATCAAAGTTGCAGCTGGCGATAAAGTGTCAACAGGCTCTCTTATCATGGTGTTTGAAGTTGCCGGTGCAGCGCCCGTTGCCGTAGCGGCCCCTGCGCAAGCAGCGGCTCCAGCCGCATCAGCGCCAAAAGCGGAAGCGGTAAAATCAGCTGTGGCAGCACCTGCCGAGTTTGAAGAGAACAATGAGTACTCTCACGCATCACCAGTTGTGCGCCGTATTGCGCGTGAATTTGGTGTTAACCTAGCGAAAGTCAAAGGTTCTGGCCGTAAGAGCCGCATCCTAAAAGAAGACGTGCAAAACTACGTGAAAGAAGCGCTTAAGCGTCTTGAATCGGGTTCTGCCGCAGTGGCTTCTGGTAAAGGTGATGGCGCCGCGCTTGGCTTGCTACCTTGGCCAAAAGTGGACTTCAGCAAGTTTGGTGACACAGAAGTAAAACCGCTTTCACGTATTAAGAAGATCTCTGGTGCTAACTTGCATCGTAACTGGGTGATGATCCCACACGTTACCCAATGGGATAATGCGGATATCACCGAGCTTGAGAACTTCCGTAAAGAGCAAAATGCGATTGAAGCGAAGAACGACACTGGCATGAAGATCACCCCACTGGTGTTCATTATGAAAGCGGTAGCGAAAGCACTAGAAGCATTCCCATCGTTTAACTCTTCACTTTCTGAAGATGGCGAAAGCTTGATTCTGAAGAAGTACGTGAACGTGGGCATTGCTGTTGATACGCCAAATGGTCTTGTTGTTCCTGTCTTCAAAGATGTGAACAAAAAAGGCATTTATGAGCTATCAAGAGAGCTGGCTGAAGTATCGAAGAAAGCCCGTGCAGGTAAACTGACCGCTGCAGACATGCAAGGTGGCTGTTTCACTATCTCTAGCTTAGGTGGCATCGGCGGTACAGCGTTTACGCCTATCGTTAACGCGCCAGAAGTCGGTATCCTTGGGGTATCTAAGTCTGAGTTTAAGCCAGTGTGGAACGGTAAAGAGTTCGAACCACGCCTACAACTGCCACTATCACTGTCATACGACCACCGTGTGATTGATGGTGCGGAAGGTGCGCGTTTCATCACATTCCTAAATGGCGCGCTATCAGACATTCGTCGTCTGGTTCTGTAAGCCAAGTTTAGTGAAAGAGAGGGCGGCCGTTAAAGCCGCCCTTGTTAACACGAATAATTGAACAATTGGATTATGAAGGGTTTTTTCTTAATCGAATTGTCGTCTAGCTCACAGGCTAAATGGATTTACTTTTCACACCATTAACATCTCTGTAAACTGTTGCGGTCTGAAAATAATTTGTTTTAATTCATTTGTTTTAAGTAATTGGCTCAGTCATGGGTTTAATTCATTGGATTAAACACTAAAAACAACGAGAACATCCACTCAGCCTGTTAGGGATAATGACTACAAGAGGTCAAAATGAGCAAAGAAATCAAAGCCCAAGTCGTCGTACTTGGTGCCGGTCCTGCTGGTTACTCCGCTGCATTCCGCTGTGCAGACTTAGGTCTTGAAACAGTACTTGTTGAACGCTACAGCACCCTTGGCGGTGTGTGTTTGAACGTGGGTTGTATCCCATCAAAAGCGTTGCTGCACGTTGCAAAAGTTATCGAAGAAGCGAAAGCATTGGCCCAGCACGGTATTGTGTTTGGTGAACCACAAACGGACATCGATAAAATCCGCCTTTGGAAAGAAAAAGTTATCAACCAGTTAACGGGCGGTCTTGGCGGCATGGCGAAGATGCGCAAAGTGACTGTTGTGAACGGTTTCGGCAAATTTACTGGCCCTAACGCCATTGAAGTTGAAGGTGAAGACGGCAAAACCGTGGTTAACTTTGATAACGCCATCGTTGCAGCTGGCTCTCGTCCAATTAAACTGCCATTCATTCCTCATGAAGACCCACGCATTTGGGATTCAACGGATGCACTTGAACTGAAAGAAGTTCCTGGAAAACTGTTGATCATGGGTGGTGGTATCATCGGTCTAGAAATGGCGACGGTTTACCACTCGCTAGGTTCTAAGATTGATGTGGTTGAGATGTTTGACCAACTTATCCCAGCGGCGGATAAAGACATGGTTAAAGTCTACACCAAACGTATCAAAGACAAATTTAACCTGATGCTTGAAACCAAAGTAACCGCTGTTGAAGCAAAAGAAGATGGTATCTACGTTTCAATGGAAGGCAAAAAAGCACCAGCGCAAGCTGAGCGTTATGATGCCGTTCTTGTTGCTATCGGCCGCGTACCAAACGGTAAGCTGATGGATGCTGAAAAAGCAGGTATTGAAGTGGATGAGCGCGGCTTTATCAATGTTGATAAGCAAATGCGTACTAACGTTCCTCATATCTTCGCGATCGGTGATATCGTTGGTCAACCAATGTTGGCGCACAAAGGTGTGCATGAAGGCCACGTAGCGGCAGAAGTAATATCTGGTAAGAAGCACTACTTCGATCCTAAAGTTATCCCTTCAATTGCATACACTGAGCCAGAAGTGGCTTGGGTTGGTAAAACTGAAAAAGAAGCCAAAGCAGAAGGCATTAACTACGAAGTCGCGACATTCCCATGGGCAGCTTCTGGCCGTGCTATCGCTTCTGATTGTGCTGACGGTATGACTAAGCTTATCTTTGATAAAGAGACTCACCGCGTGATTGGTGGCGCTATTGTTGGTACTAACGGCGGCGAACTGCTTGGTGAAATCGGTTTGGCTATCGAGATGGGCTGTGATGCAGAAGATATCGCTTTGACGATTCATGCTCACCCAACGTTACATGAATCGGTAGGCCTTGCTGCAGAAGTATTTGAAGGCACGATTACTGATCTGCCAAACGCAAAAGCGAAGAAGAAAAAGTAACTTCAACGCTGATGCGTTAAATTGCCGGTTCGTTAAATTGCTGGTTAGTTAAATAGTAAAAACCGCTGAATTCAGCGGTTTTTTTATGCTCATAATTCAGAGACTAGGAAGTTAAGCCTAGTGATCTTTTTTATAGATGCAGAGCATGCTGAGGTAGCTTTTCACGAGTACACCCATGCTGGCTTCGTCTTGTATGCGATTTGCTTGTACAAATAGTGAGTAGAAGATACCAAGAAAGAGCGTAGCAAGATGTTCTGGCTCATGTTGATCGCACACTTCGCCACGTTCAATGGCTTTGATAAACATATTTTGTACCAAAAGTTGATTAGTACGGTTGGTGGAGACAAAAAGTGGCCACACTTCTTCGCGCGTTGAAGCGCTCCATTCAAACCATACTTTTAACCAGTGACAATCTTCAATCACAAGAGAAATCATCTTAGTGGTGATGTTGGTTAAGTTATCTTTCGCATGCAAATCAAGATCAATATTATCTGCGAGGAAGTTTGAAAACTGACGTACAACATGAGTGAGTACGTCGTCGACTAAATCTTCTCGGGTTGGAAAGTAGTTAAAGACAGTAGCGACTGAAACTTGGGCGATTTCAGCAATATCTGCGTGGCCACCTCGGCCTATTCCCCGTGTTGCAAACACTTCAAGGGCGATTTCCATCAGTTGAAGTTTGCGTTTTTGTGGTGATAAGCGAGTTCTGGGGCGTTTTTCTATCGATGTTTCCATGAGTTGTTAATCCTTGCCAATGACTGTTGAATTGAGCTTTTCGCTCTAATGATTATTTTGTTAGTTGCTTTAAAGCTTTATGAGTGTACTGCTGCATATGGTTGAGGTCAACGTTTCGAGTTTGTTTTTTGTGCGATCGTGTTAAATCCCATCAGATTCAACGTGTTTTATTGTAGCTTTTATTGATGTGGCGTATTTGTGGTGAGCGTATCTGCGGCATCGTAGGAGCTTTATTTCATCATATCCAGAGTTTTGCTAATTATTTAACTATCCTGTGTGGCAGTGGTACTATACGCGCCAAGCTAGTTACGCGACGCCATCATTAAACTGCGATGATCGTAGCGTGTCGCATCACCCGAAAAGAGAACAGTATGAAACATACAGTTGAAGTGATGATTTCTGAGCAAGTGGTTCAGGAACGAATTCGTGAATTAGGCAAACAAATCACAGAGCATTACCAAGGTAGTGAAGATCTGGTGCTGGTGGGCTTGTTGCGCGGCTCATTTGTCTTCATGGCAGACTTAGCTCGCGCGATCGACTTAGTTCATCAAGTCGATTTTATGACCGCGTCAAGCTATGGCAACACGATGCAAAGCTCACGTGATGTGCGCATTCTGAAAGATCTGGATGATGACATTAAAGGTAAAGATGTGTTGCTGGTAGAAGACATTATTGATACGGGTAATACACTAAATAAAGTAAAAGAAATTTTGTCTTTACGTGAACCTAAATCCATTCACATTTGTACTTTACTGGATAAGCCTTCACGCCGTGAAGTACCTGTAGAGGTCAAGTGGATCGGTTTTGAAATCCCAGATGAATTTGTCGTGGGCGTAGGTATCGACTACGCGCAAAAATATCGTCACCTACCTTACATTGGTAAAGTTGTGCCGCAAGCGTAATTTTGCCAGCGATAATAGAATGCCCACTAAATAGTGGGCATTCTGTATTTTTAACTATCAGTTTTAACGGCAATTAACACGCTGTTATCGACACAGCAAGTTATGTTGCGCATTAAGAATTTTTTCCATCGCTTTTTGATAGGTGTCGTTGACTCGCTCACGTGAATCGCAGCGAACGCCTAAGTATTCCAAACGTCCGTCTTCAATACCGTAGACCACGCCATGCAGCTCGACATCTTGGCCGCGCTCCCATGCGTTTTGCAGTACGGTTGAGTTACCTAAATTATACACTTGCTCGGCAACGTTGATTTCGCACAATTTGTCGGCTTTATCTTGTTCTGGCATTGCATCTAAGTAGGTACGGTGCTTAAGGTATAAGTCACGCACGTGCAGTAACCAGTTGTTGATCAAGCCCAGCGGTGGGTTATCAATCGCTGCGTTGACGCCACCGCAGTCATAGTGCCCACAGATGATGATGTGCTTGACCTTCAGTACGTCAACCGCGTACTGCACTACAGAAAGGCAGTTAAGGTCGGTGTGAATCACTTGGTTTGCAACGTTGCGGTGTACAAACAGCTCACCAGAATAAAGCCCAGTCAAACGCTCGGCCGGAACTCGGCTATCAGAACAACCAATCCATAGAAAATCTGGGTCTTGCCCGCGAGCGAGTTTTGCAAAGTACTCAGGACGTTCAGCCTTAATCGATTCAGACCAACGTGAGTTATTTTCAAAAAGCTGTTTCAGTTCTGGCATCTCACTTCCCTTAAAAATAGTTCAATCGCATCAATGGTAATGCGCAAGAATAGGCCTGACTATACACAATGTTACAATTCTGTTCTCTTATAAAATGACAAAACACTCACTCATCTGACGAGTTTTCCTAGTAAAAAAATTAAACTGCTTCCATCGCTATTTGGATGGTCAACAGAGAATCAATCACATGTAAAATAATGGTTAATGATTAGAATGATGATTTGTTAGAGTGAGACAACCTATTTTGAGTATGAGGAAAAGCATTGTGTTTAGAGGCCGTTTTGCCGATATCGACCTAAAAGGAGACGTCTTTGGTGGCGTCACGACCGCGATTATTTCACTGCCACTTGCCTTGGCTTTTGGTGTGGCGTCTGGTGCGGGTGCAGAAGCAGGGCTTTGGGGAGCAATATTGGTGGGGCTGTTTGCTGCCTTGTTTGGTGGTTCATCTACATTAATTTCTGAACCCACAGGGCCAATGACGGTCATTATGACGGCCATTTTAACCAGCATGGTGGCGCGTTACCCTGAAACGGGGCTTGCAGTTAGCTTCACGGTTGTCATGATGGCAGGTGCTTTTCAGATTGTACTTGGCACTTTAAAACTCGGGAAATACATCACCTTAATGCCTTATAGCGTGATCTCCGGCTTTATGTCAGGAATTGGGGTGATTTTGATTATCCTGCAGTTGTCACCGCTGCTTGGTCAGGCGGCCCCCGCTGGGGGAGTGATGGGAACGTTAACCGCGTTGCCCGAGATCATTAGTCAGATGAAGTTCAGTGAGCTCTTTCTTGGTTTGTTAACCTTAGGCATTTTATTTTTTCTCCCGGCTCAATATCGCAAACAAGTGCCCGTTCAATTGGTCGCTTTAGTCGGCGTGACGCTTGTTTCGGTACTGTTATTTGATAGCGAAGAGATCCGCCGTATTGGTGTGATCCCTGCTGGCTTACCCTCTTTTGTTATTCCAACCTTCAATGCCGAGATGTTCACCACCATGGTGATTGACGCTTTAGTACTCGGTACGCTCGGCTGCATTGATACGTTGCTCACCGCGGTAATTGGCGATTCTCTAACGCGTAAAGAGCATGATTCCGATAAAGAACTGCGAGGGCAAGGGCTGGCTAATATGATCGCGGGTTTATTGGGTGCGTTGCCGGGTGCCGGTGCAACCATGGGTACGGTGACCAATATTCAGGTCGGCGCGCGTTCTCCTCTGTCTGGTGTAGTTCGTGCCTTAGTATTAGCCTTAGTGGTGTTGGTTGCGGGAGGCTTAACCGAACCGATCCCAATGGCGGTATTGGCAGGGATTGCAGTGTATGTTGGTTTTAATATTCTTGATTGGAGCTTTATCCAACGCGCGCATAAAGTGAGTGTGCAGGGGATGGCCATCATGTATGGCGTGATGCTGTTAACTGTCTTTGTCGATTTGATTGTTGCGGTTGGCTTGGGCGTTTTTATCTCAAATATTTTGATCATAGAACGCTTGAGCCGCGAGCAAGCTCGCCAAGTGAAAGCCATTAGTGATGCTGATGAAAACGATGTGCCATTGACTGATAGCGAACGAGCTTTATTGGATCAAACCAATGGTAAGGTGCTGTTTTTTTATCTCTCAGGGCCGATGATTTTTAGTGTATCTAAAGCGATCGCTCGCCAGCACAATCACATCAGTGACTATGAAGCGATGATTTTAGATCTTACTGATGTACCTATGATTGATGTGACGGTTGGGCTTGCTTTAGAAAACGCGATTAATGATGCCTTAGATGCCCACTGCGCGGTCTACTTACTTTGCCCAAATGTGCACACCAAACAGCAACTGGAAAAGTTTCATATTTTGGATCTGGTGCCAACCGAGCAGACTTTTTCGTTTCGTTATGAAGCGCTCAATGCTGCGGTTAAGCAGGTAGCCCAAAATCGTTAAGCGTTAAGGTTGTGCAAGAATAAAAAACGCAGATCGCTGGATCTGCGTTTTTTATTTTATCAATTTCTAATATTGGGTTGAAAAACGCGAGCCTTAGCAGCACATTGGATAGGTTAATATCACAAAGAGTGATCCGTCGAATGTACGCATTAGAAATAGAACAATTACGAAAAACTTACGCTGGTGGGTTTGAGGCCCTAAAAGGGGTGAGTTTACAGGTTGAAAAAGGCGATTTTTACGCACTGCTTGGGCCCAATGGGGCTGGGAAATCAACCACCATTGGCATTATCTCTTCGCTGGTCAATAAAACCTCTGGCACCGTTAAAGTGTTTGGTTTTGATATTGATAAAGATCTTGAGCTTGCCAAACAACACATTGGTTTAGTGCCGCAGGAGTTTAACTTCAACCAGTTTGAAACGGTTGAGCAAATTGTGTTGCAGCAAGCTGGGTATTACGGCGTGACGAAAGCGTTAGCGAAAGAGAGGGCAGAGAAGTACCTCTCAAAACTCGATTTGTGGGAAAAACGTAAAGAGCGTGCGCGTAATCTTTCTGGTGGTATGAAACGCCGTTTGATGATTGCTCGAGCCTTAATGCATGAGCCTAAGTTACTGATTTTAGATGAACCCACCGCCGGTGTGGATATTGAACTGCGCCGTTCGATGTGGGAGTTCTTAACCGAAATTAACGCGCAAGGGATCACCATTATCTTAACCACGCACTATTTAGAAGAAGCGGAGATGCTGTGCCGCAATATCGGCATTATTAACCGAGGTGAGCTTATTGAAAATACCTCGATGAAGGATTTGCTGGCCAAATTACAGCTCGAAACCTTTATTCTAGATATCGCAGAGAATTCTCCGCCAGCGCCACAACTCAGTGGTGTGATCTCGCAAACCATGCTCAACGGTTCGTTACAAATTGAGTTGGAGAAAACGAAAGGGCTAAATTCAGTCTTTTCACAGTTAACAGAACAGGGAATTACGGTGCTTTCTATGCGCAACAAAGCGAACCGCCTTGAAGAGCTGTTTGTCAGCATTGTTCAACAGCAAAGCCGAGGATAATAATGATGTATCGTTTATATTGGACGGCTTTTTGCAGTTTACTGACTAAAGAAATCAACCGTTTTACGCGTATTTGGGTGCAAACCTTAGTACCGCCAGCCATCACCATGACGCTCTATTTCATTATTTTTGGCAACCTAATTGGTTCGCGTATTGGCCAGATGAACGGCTTTAGCTATATGGAATATATTGTCCCGGGCTTAATCATGATGTCGGTGATCACTAACTCATACTCGAACGTCGCCTCTTCTTTCTTTAGTGCGAAGTTTCAGAAAAACATCGAAGAGTTGTTAGTTGCGCCTGTCCCTAACTACGTCATTATCGCCGGATTTGTGATGGGCGGGGTAGTGCGTGGCTTGCTGGTGGGCACGATAGTAACCCTTGTGTCGCTGTTCTTTGTTGATCTCAAGGTCGATCATTGGGGAATCATTGCGGCGACGGTTTTTCTCACCTCTGTTGTGTTCGCTTTAGGCGGCATGATTAACGCCATTTTTGCTAAAACCTTTGATGACATTTCGATTATTCCTACCTTTGTATTGACGCCATTAACCTACTTGGGTGGGGTGTTTTATTCGATCAGCCTATTGCCTGATTTTTGGCAAGCGGTATCGAAAATCAACCCAATCGTCTACATGGTTAATGCCTTCCGTTACGGTTTTCTTGGCGTGTCAGATGTGGGAATTGTTACCTCGTTCAGTGTGCTTGGTATTTTTGTAGTGGCCCTGTATGGCGTTGCGCATTATCTGGTTTCACGTGGTATTGGGTTAAGGACTTAATAGTTCCTCCCCCTTTTAGGGGGAGGGAATTAGTTTTGTGAGCGTTTGGAGTAAGCCATTAATGACAAGGGATGCAGTTTGCTAAAATAGTTTTTGTCCCATTATCATTTTCGCTCATTACAGCAATATTCACTCTGGTTGGTAATTATCATAAATAAAAAGTTATCCATCAGCCTTATCGACCTGAAGTCGGGAAATTAGTCATCTATTGTTGCCACTTTTTCTTTAAGCCATTGTGAAAATGCACTAAATCTTGGGCGGACTTCATGTCCTTTGGGACATATCAAATCATAGCCAAACCCTGAAGGCACACGTTTGAACGGAGCAATCAGTTCTCCGGAGTCCAGATAGGGTTTTATCAAATAGTAACGGCCCATCGCGATTCCCATCGATTGTCTAGCTGCAACCATGGTTAACTCTTCATGATTGAACACATATTTACGTTGCAAAATACTGATATCTCGCCCCGTATGTGTTAACCAGAGTTGCCATTCCGCTAATGGTGATAAAAACTCTAACGACTCAGTACAGTGTAGGAAACAAGCTTCACGCAACCGACTATCATCATTAAGTAGGTTGAACTTTTGTGCATATTCTGGCGTACAAACGGGAGTAAGGTATTCATCAAAAAGACGGTAATGATAGAAATCTGCATGTGTGTTGTCACCATAATATATAGCGAGATCAACCGGCTGATTTTGAAAGTCTAACTTGCTGGCTTTGACCCGGATCTTAACGTCAAGATGTGGATACATAGTCTGAAACTCCGCTAAACGGGGAACTAACCATGCATGAGCGAACGTTGGGGCTGCGCCCAAATATAGCTCCCCACGAAGTTCGTTGAAGCGAATGTCTTCAATCTCCGCAAACAGGTTATCAAGCGAATAGGTCAATGTTGCCAGAATACGTTTCCCTTCGTCTGTCATTTCTAACTTACGAGTGAGTCGCACAAATAGCTTGAATCCCAGATCTTCTTCCAGCTTTTTGATTCGCTGACTGACTGCCCCTTGTGTTAAGCACAACTCTTCTGCTGCCAGAGTAAAGCTCAGAAACTTTGCTACCACACTAAAAGTATAAAGGTGAGCAAGCAGGTGTTCTTTATGTTCCATATTCAGCCTATGTATTATTTTGGCTAATGCATGTGGGCGATTATTTAGTTTGTTAAACCTTATGTATTAGCATGAAATTAGCACAGCTTATCCAGACGAGGAAATAGAAATGGACAAACAACTAAAAATTACTGTGATCGGTGGCGGCTCTAGTTATACCCCCGAGTTAATTGAAGGCTTACTAAAACGTAAAAATGAACTGCCAATTGGTGAACTGTGGTTAGTCGACATCGAAGATGGTCGGGAAAAAGTGGATATTATTGCAGGCTTGGCTCGCCGAATGATCAAAAAGGAAGGATTGAATATTGAGGTCCATGTGTCGCTGGACCGACGTCCGGCTCTTGAAAATGCTGATTTCGTCTGCTCTCAGTTTCGAGCGGGCTGTCTGGAAGGCCGTATTAGGGACGAACGTATCTCTCTCAAATATGGCATGATTGGTCAGGAGACCAACGGACTCGGTGGTTTTGCTAATGCGTGCCGCACAATCCCCATTACTTTGGAAATTTGCCGAGACATGGAAGAGCTGTGCCCTGATGCCTGGCTACTGAATTTTACCAACCCATCGGGTATGGTGACTGAAGCGGTTCTTAAGCATACCAAGGTCAAAGCGGTTGGCTTGTGCAATGTTCCTGTCATCATGCAAAAAGGCATTGCACAAATACTGAAAGCTAGAGAAGACGATTTTATAATGCAAGTCGCCGGATTAAACCACCTCATTTGGGCACGTAAGATTTTGCACGAAGGGCAAGACAAACTGGACTACGTGATGAATGAAATTCTCAGTGGTAACGATCCTTTAGTGCCTGCAAACATTCCTCCATTTAAGTGGCCAAAGGATTTGCTACAAGATATGGGGATGATTCCTTGTGCTTACCTGCGTTATTACTACACCAGTGACGATATCATGAAGCAGGAACAACACGAAGCCGATGGTGAAGGGACTCGTGGGGAAGTGGTTAAGGCGATGGAAAAACGTCTATTTGATATCTATAAAAATCCAGATTTGGCAGAAAAGCCTAAAGAGTTGGAAAAACGAGGCGGTCAGTATTATTCAGAAGCGGCTTGTGAACTAATGGCATCAATCTATAATGACAAACGTACCATCATGCATGTCAATACGCGTAATAACGGTGCGATTAGTGGGTTACCTGATGATTGCGCAGTCGAAGTCAGCTCCTTGATCACCAAAAATGGTCCACTACCTCTTAATGTTGCGCCATTCCCAAGTGATACTTTGCGACTTATTCAGTTAATGAAAGAGTTTGAAACTCTGACTGTTGAAGCAGCAGTCACAGGTAACTTGGTTGCGGCTAAACGTGGCCTGATATTGAACCCTATAGTTGACACGGGAACCGTACTGGATGAAGCATTGAAAGAAACAGTGAAAGAGAATCTGGACTATATGCCTCAATTTCACTGGATGTTTGAAGATTAATTGGTAAATTCGTGCAAATGACCACTGACTGTAAGAACAGTGGTCATTTACCTTTTAAGATACTAAAAGTTATCCAAAGGTTAGGAGCATACGTTGTAAACGTAGCACAGAGTTGTCCCAAAATGAGCTAGAAATTAATCTCTATTTATTATTGTCATTTCGTCAATCTTAGTAGTAACGAACCTCAAAAATGATCAAACTATATTGTTCTCCGACAATCGCGTTCACCTCAGTTAAATAACGAGACAAAAAAGGTCGCTCCTTATGGGCGACCTTTGCAATATAGGGTTTTGAAGTGAGAATGAGTCATCACTTCATCACTTGAAATAGCAATTACTCTTCTTCAGGGTCCGCTTTCGTTTCGGCGCTAAATTCCAACACTTGGTTGTCAATTAAGCGTACTTTACCCAGAAATGCAGACACTAAGATCACCGCTTGTGTGGTCTCATTCGAGATCAGTTGCAGCGTTTTGGCATCGCGAATAAACAACTCATCAGGTTGTAGCCCAGCAGCACGCAATTGGTCACTGGCATCTTCAATGATCGAGGCGTAATCGTCGCGGCCACCACGCAGTGCACTACTTATCCAACGCATGGTACGAGCAAGGACAGGCGCACGTTGGCGTTCATCCAACGTCAGCAGCCCGTTACGTGAACTCATCGCTAAGCCATCCATTTCACGGACGGTAGGGACGCCGACAATCTCAATATCCATACAAAGATCGCTGACCATTTGGCGGATCACCGCTAACTGTTGAAAATCTTTTTCACCAAAACAGGCAACATTCGGCTGCACTATGTTGAACAGCTTAGCGACTATGGTTGCAACGCCACGGAAATGCCCTGGTCTTGATGCGCCTTCGAGCATATGAGAAAGCCCCGGTACTTCAACAAAGGTCTGTTTTTCTAATCCTTGCGGGTACATTATTTCTGGGGTTGGGGTAAAGACCAAATCAACCGCTTCCGCGTTGAGTTTACTTAAGTCTTCATCCAGTGTTCTCGGGTAGTTATTTAAGTCATCCGCGCGGTCAAATTGCATCGGGTTAACAAAAATACTGACCACGACCACATTGCCCTCTTCACGTGCTTTACGCACTAGGGTTAAGTGGCCTTCATGTAAATTGCCCATGGTCGGTACAAAAGCGACTCGGCGGCCTTCACGCTTATACTGTTTGATCTGCTCGCGAAGAGCTGAAATGTCAGCAAAAGTTTGCATGAATATCTCCTTTAGGCGATGGTATGAGCGTCATCAGGGAAAGCGGCACTTTCTACATCTGCGATGTATTTTGCGACGGCTTTACGCATATCCCCTGTTTCAGCAAGAAAGTTTTTCGAGAATTTTGGCATGTAATTCGCCGAAATTCCGAACATATCGTGCATTACTAGAATTTGTCCATCGGTCACGTTACCTGCGCCAATGCCAATCACTGGCACATCAAGCACTTCGGTAATTCGCGCTGCTAGGCTGGCCGGTACACACTCTAATAACACAATTTGTGCGCCCGCTTCTTGGAGCGCCAACGCGTCTTTGACCATTCGGTCTGCTTTTTCTTGGTCGCGGCCTTGTACTTTATAGCCACCAAAAATATTGACCGATTGTGGTGTTAAACCAAGGTGTGCGCAAACCGGAACCGCGCGTTCAGTCAGCATTTTCACCGTCTCGACCAGCCAATCACCACCTTCGATTTTGACCATATTTGCACCCGCTTGCATCAATTTAGCGGCGCTTTCACAGGCTTGTTGTGGTGTGGCATAGCTCATAAAAGGCATATCAGCCATCAATAAACAGTTAGGGCTACCAGCACGCACGCTGCGTGTGTGGTAGGCAATCTCTTCAACGGTGACGGGTAGGGTATCTGTGTGACCTTGTAGCACCATGCCTAGAGAATCGCCCACTAATAATACAGGCATCTCTTGGCTTTCAAAAAGCTGAGCAAAGCTTGCGTCATACGCGGTGACGGTTGCAAATTTACGACCTTGTTGTTTCCATTGGATCAGATCGTTTATGGTGATTTTTTTCATTAAATGTCCTTACGAGGCGCTGGCGAGTGCCAAATACCGAGCCCGTTACGTTCGACGAGCGGTAACAGTTGATTAAGCTCAGTCCCATCAGGGAGTTGTAAACTTGGTGCAATTTCGGCGAGCGGATAGAGCACGAATTCACGTACTTTCATTCCGTAGTGAGGAATGGTCAATCGCTCGGAATCGATCACCTCATTGCCGTAAAGAAGAATATCCAGATCGAGTGTTCTTGGCCCCCAACGTTCTTCTTTGCGAACACGCCCCTGTTCTAACTCGATGCTTTGGGTACAATCGAGCAGTTCAAGTGGCGTTAAATCGGTTTCTATCGCAACCACCGCATTGATGTAATCGGGCTGGTTTTGTGGCCCCATCGGTGTACTACTGTACAAGGATGAGGCGCTTAAAAATCGAGAGTGTGGCAAACATTTCAAGGCTTCAATGGCCTGCTCAGCTTGCGCGATTGGGTCGCCTAAATTACTGCCAACAGCAATATAAACGAGAATCATGATTCTGGGCGGCTCTTTTTATTACGTGGGCTTCTGCGGCGGCGTACATTGGGTTTGTTACTTGCGCCACTTTCCAAATCATTTGCCATCGCTTGGCGCATATCTCGTCCTGCGCTTTCAAAGGTTGTCCACCAGTCAGCCAGCTTTTTCGTCTCTCCGCCTTCGATCTCGCCACGCATTTGTAGAAAATCAAAACCCGCTCGGAATTTGTTGAGCTCCATAAGGCGGAAGGCTCGTTTCCCATTGCGACGTGGTAAGCGCAACTGCAATTGCCAAATTTCGCGAATTGTCGCGGTATGACGACGAGGTATCGCAAGGGTTTTCACCACTTGGTCAAGGATGAGGTTACTCGCTTCCATGACGGCGTCGTAATAGGCGAAATTACGCTGCTGCATTAACGCATCAGCCAGTTTCACTGTCGGGTACCAGAACATGGCAGCAAACATGAAGGCTGGGTTGATGCGTTTACCTTCTTCAATACGCAGGTCGGTTGAATCTAAGACCAGATCCAACATCTGTTCTGTGTGCGAGTCGTAGTCTGGAGTGAACTCTTGAGCTATCACAGGGAACAACTGCTGGAACAGGTTGTACTCACGCATTAAGTGGTAGGTTTCTAAACCGTGGCCGGTTTGCAGCATCTTTAGCGATTCTTCGTACAAACGTGCCGCAGGAATATCTTGCAGTAAAGGAGCAAGATGTTCGATTGGGTCGGCTGTTTCTTCTTCGATATCGAAATCGAGCTTGGCCGCAAAACGAATCGCACGCAACATGCGCACTGGGTCTTCACGGTAGCGCGTTTCAGGATCGCCAATTAAGCGGATGAGCTTATCTTCTAAGTCGTCCATGCCGCCAGCATAATCATGAATGCTGTAATCACCGATGTTGTAATACATGGCGTTAATCGTGAAGTCCCGGCGTTCTGCATCTTCATCAATGGTGCCGTAGACGTTATCACGCAGCAGCATACCCGCTTCAGATTGTGCTGAGACGTTTTGGCTCGGCTCTTGATGGTGTCCACGGAAAGTCGCCACTTCCACTACGTCGCGGCCAAACATGATGTGCGCTAAGCGAAAGCGACGGCCGATCAAGCGGCAATTGCGAAACTGTTGGCGTATTTGCTCTGGTGTTGCATTAGTGGCGATATCAAAATCTTTTGGTGTCTCACCTAATAGTAGGTCGCGTACTCCACCACCGACTAAATAGGCGTCAAAACCTGCGCCATGAAGTCGATATAGCACCTTGAGCGCATTATCGCTGATTTGCTTGCGCGAAATATTGTGTTCATCACGAGTGATAATATTTAGAGCTAAGTCTTGGTAAACGCGATTTTCGCGTGGTGTATAGTCGTTTTTATTCATGTGCATCTGGCAATAATTGGTTTTTGCCAACCTTGCTTTTGTTATTTAAAGTGCCCGTTCGGGACGATTTTGCGGCTAATCATAGCGTAAGGATAGCCTTTTGAGAATCACGGTGTGATCTCGGTCTCCCGAGGAAGTTGTTCAACGTGCCAATTCTGACTGCCCCAAAAGATAATTTCATCGATGGAAGCGTCGCTAATCTCTTGTTTTATCTCAAACCCTAAAAAGCGCATTGCCTTAAGCAAGGTAGGTTTAGGATTTTGAATATCAATGGCTGTGGCATGATTCTGTTTGGATAATTTATTGCCATTACCATCCATCGCGAGCGGCAGGTGAAGGTAGCTTACCGGAGTTTTATGTAAGCAATGATACAAGCTGATTTGTCGTCCTGTTGGTTCAATTAAATCGGCTCCCCGCACCACTTCCGTCACTCCTTGATCGATATCATCGAGCACTACGGCAAGATTATAAGCAAATAAACCGTCACGTCGCTTAATGATGAAGTCTTCCTGTGCTAATGCTTTAGGAATGTGAATTTCGCCATGTTTTTGGTCGAAAAATGACTCTACCGGTGTATCAACACGCAACCTAACCGCGCAATCTTCGGTTAATGTTGGTTTTTTATAGCGGCATGTACCGGGATAAAAGCCACCTATCTGTTTAATTTGTTTACGCGTGCAATCACAATAATAGGCTTGCCCTGATTCAAGCCAAGCCTCAATTTGATCTTGGTATAAAGTGTGGCGCTGGCTTTGATAAACCACCTCGTCATCCCAATGCAAACCATAGGCTTCGATGGCTTGAAGTATCAGGGTGGAGGCTCCTGGCATTTCCCTTGGCGGATCTAAATCTTCGATGCGAACCAACCACTTACCTTGCTGTGATTTTGCTTGAAAGTAGCTGCCAAGTGCAGCGATCAAAGAACCAAAATGAAGTGGGCCTGAAGGTGATGGGGCAAATCGGCCAATATAGTGCATTGCGATTCATCCAAGTTACAAGTTATTTGGGTATCGAGTGAAAACAAAAAGGGAGCTTTAGCTCCCTTTTTTAACACAAACAAAAGGTAAGATTAACCTTGCATCTGTTTTTCTTTAAGTTCGGCTAGCGTTTTGCAGTCAATGCAAAGGTCCGCTGTTGGTCGAGCTTCTAAGCGACGAACGCCGATTTCCACGCCACAAGATTCACAAAAACCAAAATCATCCTCTTCAATTTTGCTTAATGTTTTTTCAATTTTCTTGATCAAGCGACGTTCACGGTCACGGTTACGCAATTCCAAGCTGAATTCTTCTTCTTGAGAAGCGCGATCAACGGGATCGGGAAAGTTTGCGGCTTCATCTTGCATATGGTGAACGGTACGCTCAACTTCTTCACGAAGTTGGTTGCGCCAAGCACTTAAAATTTTTGTAAAGTGAGCTATTTGCTCAGGTGACATATACTCTTCACCTGGCTTTTCCTGATACGGCTCAACACCTGCAATGGCTAGGATGCCTATCGCTTTTTTCTTTAATTCCGGCATGCAGCATCTCCTACTAACACCTAGTCAACTGCGCGAGCAGCTAATTTTAGGCGGGTATCTATAGCAAAAAGATCTATAGGAGGCAAACACTCAATCGTAAACTTATTGTCAATGTGAAGGCGCCATCAATTTTTTGTCACTAATGGGCGAATTCTACAGTGTTAACGAGCTTGATTTCATTCCTTGAAAGTACAGCCTTGTAGCACAGTACTTCCACCCCTTCTTTTTGCGCTTGTTTCAATAATAGTGAATAGTTTGCGTCTATATGGAGTGCAGGCGAGACTTTTTCAATCCCTGAATGCAAAACAGCAAACAAAAGTACTGCTCTGCTTCCACTTTTTGCCATTTCCGTTAATTCACGCAAATGCTTTTGTCCACGCGTTGTAACGGCATCGGGGAAATAACCTTGTCCTGAATTGCAGGCGACATCGTCGTGTGGAGAGTAACGCTCATCCAATAAGGTGACGCTTTTCACTTCTATATAGCACGTCGGTTTAGAGGGTGATTTGAGCAAGATATCAATTCGGCTATTTTCTTGGCCGTAGCGCACTTCAGTTTGTAATTGCTCATACCCTTGCAGCTCTTTGATGATGCCGTTTTGAATCGCTTCTACTGCCAGCGTATTCGCCCGAGCCGTGTTGACGCAAATGCAGTGGCCTTGCTGGGTTTCAGTTAGCTCCCAACTTTGTGGGTATTTACGTTTAGGGTTGTCTGAGGTGGAGAACCAGACACGATTACCCGCCTCGGCGCAGCCCGTCATCGCGCCAGTATTGGCGCAGTGAATAGTCTCTTGTTGACCATCGGCAAACTCAATGTCGGCCAAAAAACGCTTGTAGCGTTTGAGTAAGATCGCGGATCGAAGTGGAGGATTGAACTGCATTTATCTACTGTTTTTATGTACAATGTTGCCGCCATTTAACCATAAGGATTGCACATTGTCACAATTGCCCATTCAAGCTGTGATGCCCGAGCTGCTGGCGGGAGTACAAGCTCACCCACAGATGATTGTCAAAGCCGCTCCTGGTGCGGGTAAGTCGACCCATTTCCCGTTACAGCTATTAAAAGCGCAATTATTCACGGGTAAGATCATCATGCTTGAACCGCGTCGTTTGGCGGCGCGCAGTATTGCTTGCTATTTAGCACAGCAATTAGGTGAGAGTGTTGGGCAAACCGTCGGCTATCGTATGCGTGGTGAGAGTAAAGTCAGCGCAGCGACGCAGCTTGAAATTGTGACAGAAGGGATCATGACACGTATGATCCAAACCGATCCTGAGCTAAGCGGAATCGATCTCTTGATCTTCGATGAGTATCACGAGCGGAGTATTCACGCGGATACGGCTCTCGCACTCAGTTTGGAAGTGCAATCAGCGCTGCGAGAAGATCTTAAAATCGTCGTAATGTCAGCAACCTTAGATCAACTGGCACTGCAGTCATTATTACCCCAAGCGCTTTATGTGCAATCTGAAGGTCGCGCTTATCCAGTTGAAGTGCGCTATGCACCGCTGCGAGCCAATGATTATCTTGTGCCGACGATGAGCAAACAGATTGAAGGCTTGATGCGAGCTGAAAGTGGCTTTCTGCTGGCATTTTTACCTGGCGTTTCAGCCATTAAACAGCTTGAACAGCAGCTCGCACACTTAGCCGATGAGTTTGATATTTGTCCTTTATACGGGCAGTTGAGTCTACAAGCGCAGCAAAAAGCGATTGCGCCTGCAGTGGCAGGCAAACGGAAAATTGTGCTAGCGACTAATATTGCCGAAACATCGCTGACCATTGAGGGGATACGCTTAGTGGTGGATGCAGGACTAGAGCGGATAGCGAAGTTTGATCTTAAAACGGGCATCACTCGTTTAGAGCAAGTGAAAATTGCCCAGTCATCGGCGCAGCAACGCACGGGGCGCGCCGGACGCCTAGAACCCGGCATCTGTTTGCGCCTTTACAGCGAAGCACAATATAAGCAGCAACCCCAAGTGCCGAGCGCGGAAATATTGCACAGTGACTTAGCGTCTTTAGCGATGGAGCTTGCGCAGTGGGGTGTGGTGTCGGTCAACGATTTGCCTTGGCTGGATACACCACCACCAGCAGCGATGCAGCAAGCTTGGAGTCTATTGCATACGCTTGGTTTGATGGACAGCAAACAGCAGCTCAGCGCATTGGGTAAAAAAGCGCAGTCACTTGGTGTGGAACCAAGGCTGGTGAGCATGCTGCTCAAAGCCCATGAAACGGGTGATTCAATGCTCAATACGGCGCTCGCTGTGACCGCTTTATTAGAAGAGCCTGAGCGTAATGTGCTGGATTTACAACATAGCTTAATGCGTTGGCAGCAAGCGACTCACCCTAAAACACAAAACCTACATCAGCGTGCCACGATGCTTGCGCGCGCACTCGGTGGCCAATTTCAGCTAAAAAAAGTGGATGAATCATTGCTGGCGTTGGTGCTGAGTTTGGCTTTTCCCGATCGCATTGCCCAGCGTCGCAGCGAGTCGCAACGGGGGCAGTTTTTACTGGCGAATGGTCACGGCGCGCAAATGCGTGACGATGAACGCCTCGCGGGCGCGCACTATTTAGTGGTGGTGGATTTAATGCGCAGCGGCTCACAAGCGAGCCAAATCTTTGTTGCGACAGAGTTGGATATGGATGCACTGCAAGCCCATTTCCCTGAGCTATTTAGTACACAAGAACGAGTCGATTGGGATGAGAAAGCAGGGAAACTGTGCGCGGAAAGGCTAACCCTGTGCGGTAAATTGGTCATTGAGCGTGAAGCACTGCAAGAGCCTGCTCATGAAAAAATGACGCAAGCCTTGCTCAATTATGTCCGTCGCAAGGGGTTATCGGTATTACAGTGGAGCGAAGCGGCGAGCGCTTTATTAACGCGCATGCGTTGCGCTGCGCAATGGCTACCGGAAGCGGCGTGGCCTGCTGTCGAGGAACAAGCGCTGCTTGATGATCTTGAAATTTGGTTAGCCCCCTATTTAGTCGGAGTAAAATCGGTCAAAGCGTTAGCGAAAGTACCGCTTTTTGATGCGCTCAATGTCTATTTAGGTTGGCCATTAAACCAAGAGATTGATCGCTGGCTTCCAACTCACCACCCGCTACCCACAGGCAATCGAGCCGCCATTCGTTATCAACTGGGCGCGGAGCCGATGCTGTCGGTCCGTATGCAGGAGATGTTTGGTGAGCAAGATTCCCCTACCATCGCTCAAGGGCGCAAAAAAGTGGTGATGGAACTGCTCTCACCTGCGCAGCGGCCTTTGCAAGTAACTCAAGATCTCGCCGGTTTCTGGCAGGGCGCTTATAAAGAAGTACAAAAAGAGATGAAAGGGCGTTACCCAAAACACGTTTGGCCTGATGATCCTGCCAACCACATAGCGACGACGAAAACTAAGCGGCAATTAGCACAATGACAACCCAGAAAAAGCCTACGGGCACTCAAAAAAATAGCGTAAAAAAACCTTCACGTCGCCCGGCTAAGAAGCCTTCACCGCCACGCAAAGCATGGTGGAAAATTGTGTGGGGTATTGGCTGGAAACTGAGCCTTGCACTGGCCGCGGTGCTGTTGTTTGTTGGTATTTACCTAAATAGCGTGGTCAAACAACGCTTCGAAGGCCAGCTTTTTGATTTACCGACCGTCGTGTATGCGCGCATTTTGAATTTAGCACCCGGTGATAACATCCCGCTGCAAGAGCTGCGCAATGAGCTTGATGTACTCAACTATCGCAAAGTGAACCAGCCACGCTATGCTGGCGAGTACTCTTCATCATCAAGCAAAATTGAGATCATCCGCCGCCCTTTTGAGTTTGCCGATGGCCCTGAGCCTGACCGCCATGTGATGCTCCATTTTAATGACAGCGGTTTAGTCCGTATCCAATCTCTTGAGCAAAAAGGGGATTTAGGTTACTTGCGTATTGAGCCAAAAATGCTCGGCATGCTTGAAAAAGGCAACGATGAGCAGCGGCTATTTTTACGTCGTGATCAGTTTCCTGAAGTGATGGTGGATGCGTTGCTTGCGACCGAGGATCGCTATTTTTATCAACATGATGGCATCTCTCCATTTGCGATTGCCCGTGCTTTAGTGGCCAACATTAAGGCTGGGCGCACCGTGCAAGGCGGCAGCACGTTAACTCAGCAGCTGGCAAAAAATATTTTCTTATCTAGCGATCGAACCTTATGGCGTAAAGTGCGTGAAGCTTATATGGCGCTCATTATCGACTATCGCTACAGTAAAGATCGCATTTTAGAAGCCTACCTAAATGAGGTCTATTTAGGGCAAAGTGGCGGTGAGGCGATTCACGGTTTCGGCCTCGCCTCACGGCTTTATTTCGGTCAACCATTGCAAGAATTGCGCATTGATCAATTAGCGTTGTTGGTGGGCATGGTTAAAGGGCCTTCTTATTATAACCCTGCGCGTTACCCTGAACGTGCTAAAGAGCGTCGTGACTTGGTTTTAAAGCTGATGATGCAGCAAGATATTTTGACGGCCAAACAGTTTGAACAAGCGGCAAGTCGACCGTTAGATGTGCAAAAGCATCCTCACATTGCCAGCCGACAGCCAGCGTATTTTCAGCAGTTAAAAATAGAACTGAAAGAGAAAGTGGGTGAGACCTTCAAAGCGGATACCGGCTTACGCGTCTTCACCTCGCTCGATCCTGTTTCGCAAGCCAAATTGGAGCTGGCGATTGATCGACAAATTCCAGTGCTTTCCAAAACGGCGGGGAAAAACTTAGAAGCCGCAGCGATCGCTGTTGATCGAACCAGTGGTGAGATCCGTGCCATGGTTGGCGGTAAACAGACCGGTTATGATGGCTTTAACCGCGCTTTAAATGCAAGCCGTCCTATCGGCTCGTTAGTCAAACCAGCGGTCTATCTCACCGCACTCGCACAGCCAGATAAATACAACTTAGCCAGCACGCTTATCGATAAACCCATCACACTCAAAGGGAACAAAGGTGAAGTGTGGTCACCGCGCAACTTTGATCGTCAGTTCCGTGGTGAAGTGCCGCTGTATCTCGCGTTAGCCAAATCACTCAATGTGCCCACGGTACAATTGGGCATGCAGCTTGGGATTGAACAAGTTTCTGACACTTTGGTGCGGCTCGGTGTCAACAAAGAGGAGATCCGTCCTGTACCGTCGATGTTTCTTGGCGCGTTCTCTCTGACGCCTTATCAAGTGGCGCAGATGTACCAAACCTTAACCAACTCGGGTAAAAAAGCGCCCTTATCGGCGCTGCGCTCGGTACTGGATTTAGAGGGCAATGTGCTCTATCAATCAATTCCCAAAGTATCCCAAGCCGTTGAGCAGCAAGCGGCGTGGCTTACAACTTATGCGATGAAGCGAGGAGTACTTGAAGGGACCGGGCGCTATCTCAATAACCAGTTCGCTTGGGCGGCATTGGCGGGGAAAACTGGTACCACTAACGATAGCCGCGACAGTTGGTTTGTCGGGGTGGATGGTCGTGAAGTCACCACGGTTTGGCTTGGCCGCGATGATAATCAGCCGATCAAACTTACGGGTTCGAGTGGTGCATTACGGGTGTACGCGGAATATTTACAACATCGGATCCCAGAAAAATTACTTCTTCCTTGGCCGCAAGGCATTACCACGATTGGCTTTAAAACCAGTGCCGAGGGTGAATTAGTCCAAGATTGTCACAACGAATTTAAACTGCCCATGTGGGATAAAAACGGCGCATTGAAACAGAGCTGTGATAAACAACCAGGACAATGGTTAAAAAATCTCTTTCAGTGGTAGCTGGGGGAGTTTATATTGAATTGATTTCAAAGGGATTTAAGGAAGAGTCGTGAAACAGTTTTTAAGTAACTTATTGTTCTTGGTATTCATGTTTCCTGCGACTTTCGCGGTGGCTGATGAGCCACAAGCTGAAAAACCTATGCTGGACAGTGCTGCGCGCCCCAAAGTTGCCGTCGTTCTTGCGGGAGGAGGGGCAAAAGGTGCAGCGCACATTGGCGTTCTCAAAGCGCTGGAAGAGATGCGCATCCCCGTTGATTTCATTACTGGTACCAGCATGGGCGCTTATGTGGGCGGCCTCTATGCCAGTGGTATGAGCGCCGATGAAATTGAAAGTTTAATTTACAGCGTGGATTGGAATGAAGGCTATCGTGACCGGGTCAACCGTAGCCAACGTCGTGTTCGGGATAAAGAGTACGAAGACCGCTATCAACTGACCACCGACCTTGGACTGCGTTGGGGGGAGATCCGCGCACCACGCGGTGTGGTGCAAGGGCAGAATATGTTGCGTATTTTGCGAGAAACGTCGGGCAATCTCTCTGAATTTCACTCCTTTGATCAACTGCCTATTCCTTATCGCGCGGTAGCAACTGATATCATTGCTCTTGAGGAAGTGGTGTTGGATCGTGGCTATTTAGTGGATGCGATGATGGCGAGTATGTCAGTACCCGGAGCACTGCCACCTTACGAAGTTGATGGTCGTTGGTTAGTCGATGGTGGTGTGACCAATAACATGCCTGTTGATGTTGCACGTGCCTTAGGGGCTGATATTGTTATCGCGATCGATATCAGTACCGATTACAAAAACCAAGAAGCTTTCACCACCTTTCTGACGGTAGCCGATCAGCTTTCCAACTATCTCGTACAAAGAAGCACTCAAAAACAAGCACGTTTATTGAATGAGCGAGATGTATTTTTACGCCCTGATGTCGGCAGTATGGAAACCACTGAATTTGATAAAATGCCTACGGCTTATAGGAAAGGGTACGATATCGCAATGGCGAACCAATCGGTATTGGCTTCGTTGTCATTATCGAGTGCTAGTTATCAACGCTATGTGGAAGCAAAACAAGCTCGCCGCAGGGCTTTAATTTATGGCGATGATGTAAAGGTTGATGAAATCGTACTCAACAACCGCAGTCATTACAGCGATCAATTGTTAAAAAACCGTTTACATTTAAAGACAGGACAACCGCTATCAACCGAGCAGATTGAAGCGACGGTCGAAAATCTCTATGCATTGGATCGCTTTGAGTTAGTGACCTATGAATACCGAGAATTTGAAGGAAAGAACCAACTGGTCATCGATGTAAAAGAGAAATCTTGGGGGCCCAATTACCTCAATTTTCGCTTTTTCTTAGAAGATGATTTTCATACGGATAGTCAGTATGCGCTGGGTATCTCTTCCAATTTCACTAACTTAAATTCGTTTGGTTCTGAATTACGTTTCAATTTAGAAATGGGCACCGATAAGATCATCGAAGCGGAGCTTTTTTCTCCTCTTTTTTCTGGACAAAAAGCGTTTACCTCAGCTTTGATTTCGTTTAGCAATGATAAACGTAATAAGCCAATGCAAGGGTTTGATGACACCAGTCTAGAAGCCAGTAAAGATTATTTGCCGATCAGCTATTTAGAATGGATTGGAGAATTGTCGCTTGGTTATCAAGATAAATTATGGCGAGAGTTTAAGTTAGGGATCCGCTATACCGATGGGGAGGCTGAAGTGTCAAATTGGCCATCCATGGGAAATATGGATTACACCCGTGCTGGTGTGTTTGCTAACTACCGCATTGATACCTTAGATGACTTCAGCTTGCCTACCCGCGGTGTTTATCTTGATCTTGAGTACCTTGCATCGCACGATAAAGTTTCTGGTGTCTCTTCCGATCTTGAATCAAACGATACCGTGTATGAATTTTCCGGTGAACTGATCGCCGCTTACAGCTTTGGTCGCCATACTTTGGTCGGTAATCTTGATTACGGTGTGGTACAAAGTAAAAATTCCAGTGAACCGATAAACCCTAAATCGATTGGTGGTTTCTTAAATTTATCGGGTATCCCTCGTAACAGCTTAATTGGCCAGAACAAAGCGTTCACCAGTTTAGTGTATCGTTATCGCTGGTTTGATAATGACTTTGGCCTGTTCAGTTCCCCATTTTATGTCGGTGCATCAATAGAATACGGCGGTGTATGGTCTGATCCTGATCTAAGCTTTGATACCGCCCCATTATACGGTGCGGGATCGGTGTTTGCTGGTGTTGATTCGCCGATTGGACCGATTATGTTTGCTTATGGTCGAACCGAAGATAATTTTGATTCGATATACTTGAGTATTGGCACTACCTTTTAGCGAGAATTGAGCTGAAAAGTGGGCGGTAAGTGACTCAAAAATCATAGAACTTTAGTCTTAAGTTGCTATGTTGGTCAAAATGATAAGATTTTAATTTAAAGTTAAATTTGCTATTCTTCGTCCCACAGTTTGGCCTCTCTGCCGCTGATTACATAAAAATATCTGGCAATGGAGAGCCAAGTTTCCAAGGATGTTTGCCCATCATGTCAATAATAATGGGGTAAACCGCAATGAGAGGAAAAAGTCGTGCTTGAAGCCTACCGTAAACACGTCGCAGAGCGTGCTGCAGAAGGAGTTGTTCCTAGACCCCTAAATGCTGAACAAGTCGCAGGACTTGTTGAACTGTTGAAAAATCCCCCTCAAGGTGAAGAAGCGTTCATGCTTGATCTCCTTGAAAATCGAATTCCTCCCGGTGTGGATGAGGCCGCTTATGTTAAAGCGGGCTTTTTAACCGCCATCACTAAAGGTGAGGTCTCTTCACCGTTAGTGAGCCGCGCAAAAGCTGCGCAACTACTCGGAACTATGCAAGGTGGTTATAACATCGAGCCGCTAGTCTCATTGCTTGATGATGCTGAGCTGGCACCGATTGCGGCTGATGCACTATCGCGTACTCTACTGATGTTTGATGCGTTCTATGACGTTGAAGAGAAAGCAAAAGCGGGTAATGCACATGCACAAAAAGTGTTGCAATCATGGGCAGACGCGGAATGGTTCCTTTCAAAACCGGCGCTTCAAGAGAAGATCACGCTAACCGTATTTAAAGTTACTGGTGAAACCAATACTGATGATTTGTCACCAGCGCCAGATGCATGGTCACGGCCAGATATTCCAGTGCACGCACTGGCTATGTTGAAAAATGAACGTGAAGGCATTCAACCTGATAAAGCAGGCAGCATTGGCCCTATCACTCAAATCGAAGCTCTAAAAGAGAAAGGCCATCAGCTAGTCTATGTGGGTGATGTGGTCGGTACAGGCTCGTCTCGTAAATCCGCGACTAACTCTGTTTTGTGGTTTATGGGTGACGACATCCCATTTGTGCCCAATAAACGCGCGGGTGGCTACGTGCTCGGCGGTAAAATTGCACCTATCTTCTTCAACACCATGGAAGATGCCGGCGCGTTGCCGATTGAAGTTGACGTTACCAAACTCAACATGGGTGATGTGATTGATGTTTACCCATTTGAAGGCAAAGTGTGTAACCACGACACTGGCGAAGTGCTTGCCACGTTCAAGCTTAAAACCGACGTATTGATTGATGAAGTGCGCGCTGGCGGCCGTATTCCACTGATCGTTGGTCGTGGTTTAACGGATAAAGCACGCGAAGCACTAGGCTTAGAAGCGTCAACAGTATTTCGTCGCCCAGTTGCAGTGGCTGATACAGGTAAAGGTTATACACTGGCTCAGAAAATGGTCGGTAAAGCATGCGGCGTGACGGGTGTTCGCCCGGGGACTTACTGCGAACCTAAAATGACCACGGTTGGATCGCAAGATACCACTGGCCCGATGACACGTGATGAATTGAAAGATTTGGCGTGTCTTGGTTTCTCTGCTGATTTAGTCATGCAATCTTTCTGTCATACCTCGGCTTATCCAAAGCCTGTCGATGTGAATACCCACCATACCTTGCCTGATTTCATCATGAACCGTGGTGGTGTTTCACTGCGTCCGGGTGATGGCGTTATTCACTCATGGCTAAACCGTATGTTGTTACCTGATACCGTCGGTACTGGTGGTGACTCGCATACACGCTTCCCGCTTGGCATTTCATTCCCAGCCGGTTCTGGTTTGGTTGCTTTTGCGGCCGCAACGGGTGTGATGCCACTGGATATGCCAGAATCTGTCTTGGTGCGTTTCAAAGGTGAAATGCAGCCGGGCATCACGCTGCGCGATCTAGTGCACGCGATCCCTTATTACGGGATTAAGCAAGGCCTGCTTACAGTGGCGAAAGCGGGGAAAATTAACGAATTCTCTGGCCGTGTGCTAGAAATCGAAGGGGTTGAGCACTTAACGGTTGAGCAAGCGTTTGAACTTTCTGATGCCTCGGCAGAACGTAGTGCTGCAGGTTGTACGGTTAAATTGTCACAAGCCTCAATTGAAGAGTACCTCAACTCTAACATCACTATGTTGAAGTGGATGATCGCCGAAGGTTATGGTGACCGCCGTACTATTGAGCGTCGTATTACGGCGATGGAAGCGTGGCTAGCCAATCCTGAGTTGATGCAAGCGGATAGTGATGCAGAATACGCACATGTGATTGAGATTGATCTTGCTGAGATTAAAGAGCCGATTTTATGTGCGCCAAATGACCCAGACGATGCGCGCTTACTTTCTGATGTACAAGGTACGCCTATTGATGAAGTCTTCATCGGTTCTTGTATGACCAACATTGGTCACTTCCGCGCGGCAGGTAAATTGCTTGAGAAGTTCAATGGTCAGTTAGATACGCGTTTGTGGGTTGCGCCACCGACTAAGATGGACAAAGATCAGCTTATCGAAGAGGGCTATTACGGCATCTTTGGTCGCGCTGGGGTACGCATTGAAACTCCAGGATGTTCGTTATGCATGGGTAACCAAGCGCGTGTTGCTGATAAAGCGACCGTCATGTCGACGTCGACTCGTAACTTCCCGAACCGTTTAGGGACTGGCGCGAATGTTTACCTTGCTTCGGCAGAGCTGTCGGCCGTGGGCGCCATTTTAGGCCGCATTCCGACACTGGAAGAGTATCTAGAGTACGCGAAGCAGATCAACGCAACTGCAGCTGACACCTATCGCTACCTCAACTTCCATCGTATGGCGCAATACACTAAAAAAGCAGACAGTGTGATTGTCCAGCAAGCGGTGTAAGAGCTATCCAAGCTAACCTCCTAATAAAAAAGCCACCGATTCGGTGGCTTTTTACCATTCTAGCTTCTCACTCAATGCTGAAATAGCATTAGATTAAGTTCGATTGGTGGCTGCAATGCTCCGCCAACAATGACTTGCCCCATAATTCATAACGTTGTTCTTTCAATGGAGTTAAAATGAGCGTGAACGTCATATGGTATTCAGCGAAATAGTTATTGCCGGTAAGACAAGCTAAAAACACACGCGACATTACGCGCGGTCATTTCTACATTTTGCGCCGCTTCGGCAAGGGCTGTAGGCAAGTCGACCGAGCGTGGAACGACACTGAATACCGCATCAATGCCATGTGGGTGAACAACGGCGCAGTCTGCTGACAAGCAGCCTGCAATGCCGATCACTGGCACGGAAAAAAGTTTGGCAGTGCGCGCAACACCGATTGGCGTTTTACCGTGAATGGTTTGGCTATCAATGCGTCCTTCCCCAGTGATGACTAAATCGGCATCCTTTACCACATCGCTAAGGTTCACGGCATCCATCACAATTTCAATGCCCGGACGAAGGCTCGCTCCTAGTAGACCAACCAGCGCCGCACCTAAACCGCCTGCCGCGCCAGCACCCGGCATCTCTTTAACATCACGACCTAATTGCGTTTTGATGATGTTTGCATAATGCGCAAGGTTGGCATCAAGTTGCGCGACCATCTCGGGTGTTGCTCCTTTTTGTGGGCCAAAGACGTGCGAAGCGCCTTGTACGCCGCACAGTGGATTATCGACATCGCAGGCGACCTCCAGTTTGATGCGGGCTAAACGTGGGTCCAGTAGTGTGAGATCAATCGAGGCCAGTTTTGACAATTCACCGCCACCAAAGCCTAATGGATTGCCATCTGAATCAAGCAGTTGAATGCCGAGGGCTTGCGCCATGCCGAGGCCACCATCGTTGGTTGCACTGCCACCAATGCCGATGATGATGTGTTCAACACCTTGATCGAGCACGGTTTTAATCAGCTCACCAGTACCGTAGCTTGTGGTGTTCATTGGGTTGCGTTGCTCTGGCGGCACCAGGTGTAAGCCCGATGCGGCCGCCATCTCAATGATCGCTGTTTTACCATCACCCATTAAGCCATAAAAAGCCTCGACTTGTTCACCTAGCGGCGCCGTCACCGTTGTGGTAACAATCGATCCATTAGTGGCATCAACCAGTGATTGGACCGTCCCTTCGCCGCCATCAGCCATCGGTAACTTAATGTAGTGCGCATCGGGCAACACTTGTTTGAATCCATTCTCTATCGCGGTGGCGACTTCCATTGCCGTTAGGCTCTCTTTATAAGAATCTGGAGCAATAACAATTTTCATTTTTTAACACCTTAACTGCGTTAAACAAACAGACCAAATACGCCAAAAATCATCACAGAAATGAAGGCAATCACTAAACCTACTGCCGATTCATAAGGAATTAAGGTGAGACGCTCACGAATGTCCATATGTACCGCTCCGCCCGTGGCGTGGAAGAAACTACCGTGTGGCATATGATCAAGTACGGTCGCACCTGAATGGATCATGGCAGCCCCTGCCAGTGCGGGTACGCCTAGTTCGAGTATAGTGGAGCTAAAGACGCTGGAGGCAACGGCTGTACCTGCGGTGGTTGAAGCGGTTGCCAGTGACATCATTGCACCTGAGATCGGTGCAAGCAGGTAAGAAGGTAACCCAGAAGCGGTCAGTACTTCGATTAAACCGCCTTTAAGACCTGAATTGGCGATGATGCCGGCTAAAGTACCAGTACCAAGCAGCATAACCGCAACCGGAGCCATGCGTGTTAAACCTGAAACCGCGAAGTGGTTAGTGTCTGCAAATCGTCCCATCACGACCGCACCGACTAATCCGCCTAATGGGAGTGCAATTAAAGGATCCACATTGATGCCAGCGATAGGGCGTAGTGCGAGTAACACAATCGCCACTAATGGTGCGATGATCGCTGAGCTAAAGCGGGGTAGCCTAGAATGATCCACCGCAACGACTTCACTGGCAGAGACTTTACTTCCTTTATTGACTAAACGTTTGGCAATCAAGTAAGCCACAATAAGCCCGCAGATCCCAGGAATAATACCCGCCGCCATTACAGAAGTAAGTGGCACGTTAAACGCGTCGGCTGCGGCAATCGCATTAGGGTTAGGTGACATTACGTTACCCGCTTTACCGCCGCCAATCATCGCTAGCAGAATGGCCGCCTTGGAGAGATCGGCACGGCGAGCGATCGCCAGAGCGATAGGAGATACGGTGATTACTGCCACGTCGACAAACACGCCGACCGCAGTCAAAATTAAGGTTGCTAAGGCCAAGGCAAATAAAGCGCGAGTTTCTCCAACCTTTTTCACTATGGTTTCTGCAATGGAAGTGGCAGCGCCTGATTCAATCAATACACCAGCCAAAATACCTGCTGCAAGAATGCGTAGTACTGCGGTCACAATGCCTTGTGCGCCACCAATCATCAGAGCAACGGTGTCGGTCAGCGATACACCGCCGATCACGCCACCGACCAACGCGCCGATGATCATGCCATAGGCGGGTGGTACTTTTTTTAGAATGAGCGTGATAGCCACGACTAATGCGGCCAGAGCTCCGAGAGTTGAAACTTCAATCATCTTCTATATCCATATTTTTTATCAGTGATTGGCTGCAATATAGGGAGCAAAAATAAAAGAGTCTTCAGTCTATTGCACAGATTACTGGCTTTGACGCGACTGATTAATTGTGCAAATGCACAATTTTATGTTTTTATTTGAAGCAAGATAAAGCCAAATAAAGGTGAGTAATGTCATTTAACTGATTGAATTTTAAAGCGGTTACTTGCTCAATTTTTTCAAGCCTATAGCGCAAGGTATTACGGTGAATATGCAGTGCTTGGCAAGTTTGATGGACATCGCAGTTTTGCTCAAAATAATGGCGGAGGGTTTTAATTAATATTCCCTTAGTGTCATACCGTTCCAGCAGGGTATAGGGTTGGCGTAACTGCTCGCGGCTCCATGGCTCATGCTGTACGCTATTGAGCAGTACAGGTAACTTATCATCTTGATAAAAGAAGACGTCTCCCTGTTTATGGTGGGAGGCTTGCATCGTCAACTTGGCGGTTTGATAAGATTGAGCCAGCCCTGAGAGCGTTGGAAAATAATCACCTAGTGCAATTTTGATGGTGAATTTGCCCTCTTTTTTCACTCGCTTCAACAGTTGATTGACTCGTTTCGTTTCGGCCTCTTGTGACCAACCTTTTTCGGTGAGTGAGATGGGTTTTAAAACCACCACTTCGTTGTGAGAAACTGAAATGATCCCCACCAAATTGTCCCGTTCAGGGTATTCCAGCAGATGCACTAACTGCTGTAAGTGTTCTAGCGATAAGGCGGTATCGTTATCTGGGATCAATTTGACCACGGCAGCGATACGCGGCTGGGAAAGGTCGAGCCCTAATCGCTCGGCGATTGAATTGAGCTGTGTTTCGTTGAGAGTGGCACCTTGAATTAGTTGTAATAGCAGCTCTTCACGGTGGCGCTTATTCCACTGTACTTGTGCCATCAGTGCGGCTTGTTCAACGATAAGCTCCGCCGTCATTTTGACCAGCTCGCCATAACGGTGAACCTCCGTTGGGTTACCGGAAATTCCAACCACGCCGATCACTCGTTGTTGATAAATGATGGGGAAATTGATGCCGGGTTTAACGCCTTTTAGGTAACTGGCGGTGGCATGATCAATTTCAACCACTCGATTTTCATTGATGGCTAAAATCGCCCCTTCGTGTTTCTGGTGCAAACGAGTGGGATCACCTGAGCCAATAATGCGTCCCTTTTCATCCATTACGTTGACTGAATAAGTGATGATCTTCATCGCTCTTTCTACAATCTGGCGTGCGGTGGTTTCTGTGATCTGCATAATCTCAAGTGGTTTCGTTAGCCATAATCACCGATAATAACAAAGTTATCCGTATCCCCAAGCACCAATATCGAGAACCCGATGGACTACGAATTTAAAAAAAATACCCTAGATGGCAGCTATTACTGCTCTTTTTCGATGGGGCACGAAATTATTGGCCGTTGGCTACAAGAGGAGATCAGCAACGATCTTCCCAAAATAGATCAAGTTATTGCGCTAATGGCAGCATCGAAACGTGCATTTAATCAAGAGCAGACGCTTGAGGGGCAGGAAATCAGCGTGATGATTCTTGCCGATGAGGTCACGGTTCAGGCCAATGTTTTGACGCATGGTGAAGCGCTTGATAGTGACAGTGAGTTTGATTTTTACGATTGTGAAAGCACCGCAATCTGCGGCATTGATGATTTTGCTTTGATGATCAAGCAGTGGTGCGAATTTGTACGTTACTCACCTGCGGACTTCACTTAGCGCTGCACAAAACTGGTGAAGATTAACCACTTCGCTTTATTTGTGGGAAAGGGTTGCACCTTATTTGTGCAACCCTTTTCTTTTTGGCATAAGAAATGGTTGCAAATCTTTTAAAATCATTAAGTTAAAAAGTTGGCACGCGGCTTGGATTGTATTGATCGTAAACGGACTACTGCTTGTGAGAGGATGCAATGAAACTGATCAACGCGATAATTAAACCATTTAAGTTAGACGATGTGCGTGAAGCTTTGGCCGATGTCGGCATCGAAGGGATGACGGTTTCCGAAGTGAAAGGCTTTGGTCGCCAAAAAGGGCACACCGAGCTCTACCGAGGCGCGGAATATCAAGTCGATTTTCTGCCTAAAGTGAAATTAGAAATAGCGACACAAGCTGAAAATGTCGATCGCGTGATAGAGGCGATCATCAAAGCGGCGCACACCGGAAAAATTGGTGACGGAAAAATTTTTGTGTATGACCTCAGCCAAGCTGTGCGTATTCGTACTGGCGAAATGGACAGTGAAGCACTGTAAAGATTCAAAGGATTGGAGATAACCATTATGGAATTAGCAGCAACGGTAACAGAGCTACGTTACGCACTCGATACGTTTTTTTTCTTGATTTCGGGTGCGTTGGTGATGTGGATGGCGGCTGGCTTTGCCATGCTAGAGGCAGGTTTAGTTCGTTCTAAAAACACCACTGAAATTTTAACCAAAAACTTTTGTTTGTACGCGATTGCCTGTACCACGTATTTAGTGGTTGGTTACAACATTATGTATGTTGATAACGCAGAAGCAGGCTGGCTGCCTTCATTCGGCTCCTTGATAGGTAGCCAAGCAGAAGGCGCGGATCACTCCCTTGAATCAGACTTTTTCTTCCAAGTGGTGTTTGTGGCAACCGCGATGTCGGTGGTTTCTGGCGCTGTCGCTGAGCGAATGAAATTGTGGTCGTTCCTTATTTTTTCCGGCATTTTGACCGCATTCATTTACCCAATGGAAGGCTATTGGACTTGGGGCGGTGGCTTTCTTTCAGCTGCCGGTTTCAGTGATTTTGCCGGCTCTGGTATTGTTCACTTAGCGGGTGCATCGGCGGCGCTAGCTGGGGTCATCTTGTTGGGAGCACGTAAAGGTAAATACGGTAAAAATGGTGAAATTTACCCTATTCCGGGCTCCAACATGCCACTTGCGACTTTGGGTACATTTATCCTGTGGTTTGGCTGGTTTGGTTTTAACGGTGGTTCACAACTAATGCTGTCTGATTTTGAAAACGCAACAGCGGTTGGTCAGATTTTCCTCAACACCAATGCCGCTGCAGCAGCGGGTTCTATTGCGGCTCTATTAGTGTGTAAAACCACTTGGGGTAAAGCGGATTTAACCATGGTACTCAACGGTGCGTTGGCCGGGTTAGTGGCTATTACCGCTGATCCTCTCTCTCCATCACCACTGTATGCGGTAGCGATTGGTGCTGTAGCGGGTGTGTTAGTGGTGTTTAGCATTATTGCCCTTGATAAAGTGAAAATTGACGATCCTGTGGGCGCAATTTCAGTACATGGCGTATGTGGTTTGTTCGGTTTAATGGTTGTGCCAATCAGCAATACTGATGCGAGCTTTGGCGCTCAACTACTTGGAGCCGCAGTGATTTTCGCTTGGGTATTTGGTGCAAGCCTTGTGGTTTGGGGCATCCTGAAGGCAACGATAGGCATTCGAGTTTCGGAAGAAGAAGAATTAGAAGGGATGGATATGCACGACTGTGGGGTGGGGGCCTACCCAGAATTCGTGACAATAAAGTAATATTTCCTTACAGATAACCTACCTAAAAACCTGCCGATTAAGGCAGGTTTTTTTATTGATTGAATTGTTTTTCAATCCATCATCAATATAATAACGAAACTGATAAACATTATCATTACCAATTTTAAAGGGAACTAGAAATGAAGAAACTGCTTACTCTGTCTGCGATGGCATGTAGTGTGATGGCTCCGAGCGCGATGGCGGCAGAAGAGGTCAACGTTTACTCATACCGCCAACCATTTTTGATTGAGCCGATGTTTAAAGAGTTCACTCAACAAACCGGTATCAAAGTGAATGTTAAGTTTGCGAAAGAAGGGATTGCTGAGAAATTGGTACAAGAGGGTGAGTACAGCCCTGCTGACGTGATTTTAACCTCAGAATTTAGCCGTCTTTTTGAGTTATCTGAAAAAGGTTTAGTCCAAGCGGTGGATAACAAAACCATTGAAACTAACATTCCTGCCCAGTATCGCGATAGCGCAGATGAGTGGTTTGCACTAACAATACGCACCCGTAGCGTCTACTCATCACGCGATCGCGTAGGCAAGCTGGGTGATGACTTCAACTACGCTGACCTCGCGAAGCCTGAATTTAAAGGCAAAATCTGTACTCGTAGTGGTAAGCACCCTTACAACGTGGCGCTGGTTGCATCCATGATTGCAGAGCAAGGCGAAGCGAGCACAAAAGTTTGGCTTGAAGGTGTCAAAGCAAATTTAGCACGTAAGCCTCAAGGTAATGATCGTGACCAAGTTAAAGCGATTAAAGAAGGTTTGTGTGATGTCTCATTGGGTAATAGCTATTATTTAGGGAAAATGTTAGCTGATGAGAAGCAAAAATCATGGGCTGAAGCCGTCTACATCAACTTCCCAGGTCAGAATGCGCAAGGCACGCATGTTAACGTGAGTGGTATGGCGATGGCGAAGTACGCGCCTAACAAAGAAAACGCAGTTAAGCTGATGGAGTTTTTGACCAGCGATAAAGCACAGCACATGTACGCTGACGTCAACTTTGAATACCCAGTAAAAGCAGGTGTTGAGCGTTCTGCACTAGTCGCTTCATGGGGTGATTTTAAAGCGGATCCACTGCCGCTCGAAAAAATTGCCGACAATCATGCCGCGGCAATTAAGCTGCTTGATGAAGTGAAATTTGACCTTTAATCGGTTCTAGGGGTATAACAGTGCCCCTATTCTATTGAAGGGGCATGAGATGTATTTGCAAACGCATTTATGTGTCAGTAAGCCTTATTGTAATTAGGCAATGAAAGAAAAAAATACATTATGGAAAACCAGTAGTGCCAGTGTCACTGTGCTACTGGTTTTGCCGATCTTAGCCATCTTTATTACCGCTGCGGGACAAAGTGATGAGGTTTTTTCTCATCTCATGTCAACCGTGATGCCCACCTATACCTTTAATACCGTCGTATTAACGTTCAGTGTGATGGGGCTTTCTTTGCTATTTGGCATTCCCAGTGCTTGGTTAATGGCGATGTGTAAGCTGCCTACCGAACGCATTTTACAATGGGCTTTGGTGTTACCACTTGCGATGCCCGGCTATATTATCGGTTACATCTTTACCGGTTGGTTTGACTACGCAGGCCCAGTGCAAGTGTTACTTAGAGATATTACGGGTTGGGGCGCAGGTGATTACTGGTTTCCCGACATTCGCAGTTTGGGCGGGGCAAGCATTGTGCTTGCGCTGGTGCTTTATCCATATGTTTACCTACTGTGCCGTGCAGCATTCATGGAACAAAACGTCTCCTTATTGCAATCCGCTCGTCTATTAAAATGCTCTCCGTGGCAGAGTTTTCGTCTGATTTCACTACCGCTTGCACGGCCCGCGATGGCGGTTGGCCTCTCCTTAGTGGCGATGGAAACGGTGGGAGATTTTGGTACGGTGAGTTACTTTGCCGTTAATACCCTAACGACTGCGGTGTATGACACTTGGCTCGGTTATTCTAATTTGAATGCGGCAGCGAAAATATCCGCCATCATGTTGGTGATTGTATTATTACTGCTGAGCGCAGAGCGCTATAGTCGTCGTAAACAGAAATTATTTCAAAGCCAATTTAACAGCCATGAAGATTTTCGCTATCAGTTGCAAGGTTGGAAAAAATGGGCCGCTTTGTGTTGGTGTTGGGGGCTAGTTGCGCTCGCGTTTCTGCTGCCTTTATTGCAGTTGGTCTCATTCGCTTATCACTATTTTGCGAAAAGTTGGACTTCGGAGTTCCAAGACTTTGCGATCAATAGCTTAACGGTTTCGTTGACGGCCGCGCTGGTGGCGGTGTTGATTGCTTTGGTCGTGAATTTTTGCCATCGGTTGAACGCCAACGGGGTGACTTTAGCCTTTATGCGCTTGTCTTCTATGGGGTATGCGGTTCCCGGAACCGTGTTAGCGATTGGTGTGATGGTTCCGGTGCTGTTTATGGATCATTGGGTCAATGATGTTGCTAAAGCGATGCAGTGGGGGCGACCGGGTCTTATCTTTTCTGGTTCGATGTTTGCTATTATTTTTGCTTTAGTGGTGCGTTTTTCGGCCGTGGCGATTGGTAGCATAGAAAGTAGTCTTAATAAAGTCTCACCTTCTTTGGATATGGCGGCTCGAACTATAGGTTATCGATCGAACGCTATGCTGTGGCGAGTTCATCTGCCATTGATCCGCCGTGGTACGCTTATCGCTGGGTTGTTGGTGTTTATTGAGTCAATGAAAGAGCTGAATGCCGCTTTGTTATTGCGTCCGTTCAATTTCGAAACCTTGGCGACCTATGTTTATAACTACGCATCGGATGAACAATTAGAAGTGGCTGCTTTGCCTGCGATACTCTTGGTCGCGGTTGGTTTAATTCCGCTTATCGTCGTTAACCGTTCACTGGAGCAAAATCACTGATGAGTTGTGCGCTGTCTATCCATGATTTGACTTGCAAATATGAAAACCAAACGGTTTTACAATCACTGTCGCTGGAAGTCAAACAGGGAGAAATCGTCTGTTTATTAGGAGCAAGTGGTTGTGGGAAAACGACCTTATTGAAAGCTATTGCGGGTTTGCTGCCGCTTAGCTCTGGGGTGATGAGCCTTAATTGTGTAACGATTGATGATGGTCAACATTGGTTGCCACCGGAAGCGCGAAACATAGGGATGATTTTCCAAGATTATGCGCTATTTCCTCACTTAACTGTTGCGGAAAATATCGCGTTTGGATTGCGTCAACTCTCTCAAACCGAGTGTAAAGCGAAAGTCGGAGAGATGTTGGCATTAGTGCACTTAGCGGGGCTGGGGGATCGTTATCCTCATCAACTATCGGGTGGACAGCAGCAGCGAGTGGCGATTGCTCGCTCCTTGGCGTATAAACCGGATCTACTGCTGCTTGATGAGCCGTTTTCCAATATCGATACCCAAGTTCGCCATGAGTTGATCGGTGAAATTCGCAACATTTTTAAAAAGCAGGGTGTGACGGCTATTTTTGTGACCCATAGCCGCGAAGAAGCTTTTGCTTTTGCTGATAAAATGGCGGTAATGAACCACGGTGTGATTGAGCAATATGGCACCGCATCAGAGCTGTACTACCAACCGTCGAGTAAATTTGTGGCCGATTTCTTAGGTGGTGGAAGTTATTTAAGCGCCAAACGAATTTCAGAATGGCAATTTGAGACCGATTTAGGTGTGGTTGACGCCAAAGCTCAGCAACCCATTGAGCTTGAAGCCAAATGCGAATTACTACTGCGGCCACAACACATTCAAATTAGTGCGCAGCAAGAGAGCAAAGTCCGCGTGTTAGAGCAGCAATTTATGGGCGATCACTGCCGTTATGTGATTGATGCGTATGGCAGTAAGTTGCTGGCGAGTTCTTCACAGCCGTTGAGCGTTGGGCAAAATGTTGCAGTCAGCATTGATACGCAAGGTGTGTTGGCTTTTTAAAAAAAGCCCGGCATGACGCCGGGCAAGTGTTCTTCATCGATATACCTACAACCTCTTCATACTGTGCGGGTATAGCGACTCAAATTTGAGTCGAAGTGGGTAAAAGCTATAACGATAGAAAATCTTTCACCTGTTGAAGAACACGCTCTGCAGTGTCTTTATCCGCCATTTCGGCAAAAATGCGTAGCAATGGTTCAGTGCCAGAGAAACGAGCAATAACCCAGCCGCCGTTTTTAAAGTAGACTTTGGCTCCGTCTTCGTAACTGACTTTCTCAATCTCATACTCAAATTGAGGCAACTGTTTCTCAACGTAGATTTTGTTATACAACGACTCTTTTTGTGCGGCTTTAAATTTGCAGTCACCTTCTGCGGTGTAGGCGTAACCGTATTTCGCGTAAATTTCCCCCAGTAATTCGGAGAGTTTTTTACCTGTCACGCTGATCATTTCAACTAACAAACTCGATGCAAAAACCCCATCTTTACCTTTGATGTGTCCACGAATGGTTAAACCGCCGGAGCTTTCACCACCAATTAGTGAATCATCCGCTTCCATTTGTGAGCTGATGTGCTTAAAGCCAACCGGGACTTCAAAACTTTTCTCATCGTGGTCAGCGGCAATTTTATCCAGCAGGTGGGTGGTGGCGATGTTACGCACCACGGATCCTTTCCAACCCTTATATTCAAGCAGGTAGTAGTAAAGCAGGATCAGTACTTCATTAGGATGGATGAAGTTGCCTTTCTCATCAATAATACCAAGTCGGTCTGCATCGCCGTCGGTACCTATCCCAATATCGTAACCTTCTGCGGCCACTAAATGTTTGAGACGATAAAGCGTCGCTGCATTAGGGGAAGGCATTAAACCGCCAAAATCGGGGTTTTTGCCATCATTGATCACATCCACATCGCAGCGGCCATTGATCAGAACCGTCTGCAATGCATTTTTTGCGACGCCAAACATAGGGTCAATCAACACACGCAGGTTGGCTTTTTTGATCGCTTCAATATCGATAAAGTTGATGATTGAATCGACAAACTCATTCATTGGATTGATGATGACAATCGATTTATCTTGCAGCGCTTGTTCAAATTCGACATGTTTTACATCGGCAAGCGTCAGTGACGCGATTTGTTGTTCAATCTTTTGTGTGATCACCTCATCAGCGTCTCGTCCACCTTCAATGAACACTTTGATGCCGTTGTAGTCCGCAGGGTTGTGGGATGCCGTAATACACGCCGAATAGGCGCAATTCATCTCTTTAGCCTTGAACATCACAATAGGGGTAGGAACAAACTTATCGATAAAACTTACCACCACGCCATTCGCGGCTAAGACTTGCGCAAACCAACGTGCGGCTTTGTCAGAAAGAAAGCGGCGGTCGTAGCCGATAACGAACCCGTTGTTAGCCACATTTTCGTGGTTAATGATGTTGGCAAGTGATTGAGCCACTAGACAGACGTTGTCTTTGGTAAACTCTTCACCAATAAAGGCGCGCCAGCCACCTGTACCAAATTTGATCATAATAAAATCCTTGTGGGACGAATGTTGAGCCTCAGCTCCTTCGCGCTGAGGCTCAAATTGCGTTAACCGAGAATAACCACTACATCGTTGACACTGCCTTGTGCCATGACAGGAATCACGCTTTCTACTGCTTCGCCATTCACTGTGATTGTTTTCACCCCTTTACTGACGGAGTTCGGGTTTTGCACTGTGATGTTGTAAGTCGCGCCGCGCCATTGGCGAGTGACTTCAAAACCAGGCCAATTGGTAGGAATGCATGGGTCGACGACGAGGCCATCAAAACCGACACGAACACCCAAAATGAAGTTGGTGACGGCAAAGTAGGCCCAACCAGACGTACCTGTTAACCATGGATGGTTCGCACGGCCGTGATCTTGGTGATCTCGTCCCATAATGAACTGCACGTATGAGTAAGGTTCGGCAACGCGCTTTTCAATGATGTCGTTTTGGTTATAAGGGTTTAATGCGTCGTAGAACTTCATGGCTCGATCACCACGGCCAAGCTTCGTTTCTGCAACCCATGCCCAAGGGTTTGGATGTGAGAAAATAGCGCCATTTTCTTTAACACCTTGATAAACACGAGTAACGAAACCGATATCATCATTAGGGGTTGAGAAGGAAGGTGCGTTCAGATGTAAGCCGTATTCGGAGAATAGATTCTCATCAACGGCATCCATCGCTTTTTCACCACGCTCTTGCGACACTGCGCCCGATAAGACGGCGAGTGTGTTTGATTCAAGATGAACTCGACCTTCAGTTTGCTGAGCGGTTCCTATCTTGTCGCCATTTTTCGTCAGGCCACGGATATACCAGCCGCCTTCTTCATCCCAAAGGTGAGTTTCACAAGCTTCACGTACGTTCGCCGCCATTTCGGTATATTTCGCAACATCCTCTGCATTGTCACGGTATTTTGCAAGGTCGATAAACTCTTGCAGCGCCCAAAAGTGGAGGAAAGAAACCATAGATGATTCGCCACCACCTAAGTTCAAGCAGTCGTTCCAGTCAGCGCGTAAGCCTTTGCAGATACCTGTTTGCCCTACGTATTCTGCCGAGAAGTTAAGCGCCGCCTTCATGTGTTCGTAAACCGTTGCATTACCACCATCGGCGTAAGGGATCACTTCATCGAAGAAGGATGTTTCACCCGTTTCCATCACGTATTTACAGATGGTTGGAACGAGCCAGAGATGATCGTCAGAACAGGTATCTTCAATGCCGTGGATCTTATCTTCATCACTTGGCGTTGGTACAACGGTTGGCGATTTTGATGGTTTGACATCCGCTTTTTCTGGATCAAACCAGTCAGGATCAAATAGGTGTAGGCCATAGCCTGCTTTGACTTGACCACGAAGCAGATCAACCAAGCGTTTACGGGTCATCTTCGGGTTTGCGTGCGGTACTGAAATGGCATCTTGCGCCGTATCACGGTAACCAAGGCCAGTACGACCGCCCACTTCAATGAAAGAGGCAAAGCGAGACCACACCACACACGTTTCCGCTTGATAAAGCGTCCAAGTGTTGATCATGGTATCAAGGCCTTCATTCGGTGATTTTACTTGGAATTTCGCACAACGTTCATCCCAATGCGCTTTGATCCCAGCAAAAGCGGCATCGACATTAGCCAAGTCTTGGTACTTAGCACGCAAACGCGCGCCATTGCCTTTACCAATTCCCAAAATATAAGCAAAGCGAACTTCTTCACCCGGTTGGATCACAAATTGTTTGTGCAGCGAACCGCAATGGTTGTAGCAGGTTTGCGCGCTGTTCGAGCAGTGACCACGTTCTACTGCAATGGGATTGGCTTCGTCACGATACAAGCCGAGGAAGGTATCACGTTGTCCATCATAAGAATCTGGATCAAACGTCGAGGCTAAGTAGTAAAAGCCTTCGAAATCATTGGTGTTGTAGTAAAGATCGTACTCAATCACACCCGCGTGATAAGCGGTACCTGCAGAGTAAAGCGACATCTGATGGTTTTGGTTATCGGATTGAATGTGACTAAAAGAGAATTCAACAAACGAAAAAGCGCTGATAGTGCGAGTCTCAGTGGAATCGTTTTTAATGACGACATCCCAAATTTCAGCATCTTCGCCTTTCGGTACAAACAGAGTTTTAGTGGCAGTAATGCCGCTGTATTCACATTTGAATTTGGAGTAAGAGAGGCCGTGGCGGACTTCATACTTCGCTTCTTCTAAGCTTTTTGCTACGGGTTGCCAAGAAATAGACCAATAGTCGCCAGTTGCATCGTCACGTAAGTAAACATAGTGCCCCGGGCGATCAAAAGAAGCGTTCGGGCGAAATTTGGTAACACGGTTATATTCTGGTGAATTGTAAAAAGAGTAACCGCCCGCGTTATGAGAGATCACGGTGCAGAATTTTTCTGTCCCTAAGTAGTTGGTCCAAGGCGCTGGAACGTCAGGGCGTGTGATGACATATTCACGATTGTCGTTATCGAAATAGCCGTATTTCATTGTCATTTCCTTTTAAACAAACTGCGTCTTTTGCAGCCAAAAATTATGCTAGTGAAAACCAAGGAGAGGTAATGCCGACTCCAAGTGTTGTGTTTATTTCCATGGTGCTCGGTAACGGATGCCTTGCTTGTCCAACATAGGCAGATGTCCTTTGAGCCGTGACAGATAATCTTGCCAATCACGATGCACTTTATGGGTCCATCCTGCTTCGGCGAGTGCAGTTAAGCGTGGGTAAATCATGTATTCCATACGCTGTGGGTTATTGATTAATTCACACCATAAAGCGCACTGAATACCGAGAATTCGCTTACGGAGTGGATCGTTTTCGGGCACTTCGGCTAAGGGTTCATAGCGATAGGCTTTTTCTAATGGGGTGACACCAGCCCAGTCAACGCCCGGTTCTTCTGGTGCATAATCTTGAGCAATATCCAGATACGTGTACTGACCGGGTTGTAAAATCACATCAAACCCCTGTTTCGCGCAGTTCAATGCCGCCGCTTCAGAAAGCCAAGAGTAGATAACAGTATCTTTACTGACCTTATTGCCATGATGCGCTTCTTCCCAGCCGACCATGCGTTTGCCAAGCGTACGCAGTTTTTGTTCGGCATAACGTAGTAAGTGTCCTTGTAATTCTTTGGCCTCGGTATAGCCATTATCAGCCATCAGTTGTTGACATTTAGGGCTGTTAATCCAGACCCCATCGGGCACTTCGTCGGCACCAATATGGATAAAGGGGGATAGAAATAGCTCAGAGACTTCTTGCAAGACTATATCTAAGAACTCATACGTACCTTCAAGGGCGGGGGAGAGGACGTTATCGTTATAATATTGAATGCTGCGATAGTGTGATTGATCCTCTTTATCGGCCAGCAGATGAGGCAGAGATTTGATCGCGGCTCGGCAATGTCCGGGAACATCAATTTCAGGGATCACTGTGATACCACGCTCTTGAGCGTATGCGATAACCTCTTTGATCTCTTGTTGTGTATAGAAACCACCGTGGCGCTGCGTTAACAAGCTGTATTGAGGTTCGAGCACTTCATCAACCCCTCGCCATGCACCGATGTCGGTGAGTTGTGGCAGTGCTTTAATTTCGATACGCCATCCTTCGTCATCGGTCAAATGCCAATGGAACGTATTGAATTTGTAATGCGCTAATTGGTTAATAAGCCGCTTAACTGTCTCGATTCCATGAAAATGGCGCGCACAGTCGAGCATCATGCCTCGGTACTTAAAGCGTGGCGCATCACTGATTTTGACGCAGGGGACTAACCACGATTGATCTTGAACTTGAATCAACTGCAACAGGGTCGCGCTAGCATACATAAAGCCTTGATGACCACTCGCCTCTAAGCGAATGCCGGTACGATCGACGTTGAGTTGATACGCGCCCTCGTCAAAGGTCGGGTTAGTGCGGTAGATAATATCAGCGCTGCCAATGGGTTTGGGCTGAAAATCAAATATACGGTTGAGTTCCTGTTGTAACCAAGTCGCAGCTTGCTCAGCGCATGTGGATTGCAAGGTAATCTGGCTCGAAGTCGTTAAGGTGCAATGCCCTGTGCCGGATTCAATCTTGTTTGGTAATGGAATGAGGCTGAGGCTCGCGGCTTCTGTTGTGGGTATTTCACTGCGCTCACGATAAGGCGAGGCGAGAGCAATCGGAGTTACGATCACATCATGACGTTCGATCGGTTGCTCACCATTGCATTGAACAAAAGCGTGCTTTACGCCATCAGTGTAAAAATGGAAAGGGGCGGTTTTGATGCTAAATTCACAGTAAAAATGTGAGTTTGCAGCAAGCACGGTCATATCTGGCGTTAATGAGCAGAAACTGCCTATTTGCACTACGTTGCCATGGGTGATGCTGTCTGGCTGAATGAAGCGATCAATCACAAAATGTAACGACCAGTCTTTTAGGTCTTGATCGCTTAAGTTATGGAACGTTAAACCAAAACGGCAAAATTGCTTCTGTTCTGAGAGTACCGCAAAGTCAATTCGATAGCTCATAGTGATTCCTTAATACAAATTATGCTCGGCTTTGCCGGCAAACATAATCGCGCCTTCGATAGCGTCGAATTGAGGTTGAACAATCCACTGTTGTACTGGTGGAGAAAGCCAATACAAGATACGCTCTGCAATGCTACCCATGAGGCAGATCCGCTTGGCTCCTTTGTTATGAAGAGCGACAAGAAACATTTCGATGTCTGCCGCAGTTTGTTTGAGAAGCTCGATCGCCAGCGCATCACCTTGTTGCGCTAGAGAAAAAATAACGGGAGAGAACTGGCCATAGTCGCGTGGGAGTGCGGTTTTTGACCATTCGACAATCTGATCAACATCGTGGTTAAAATGTTGCATCACATGAGCGCTTAATAATGAAGGCTCGCCGATACCATCTGCAATGAGCAACACGCGCTGGATTAGGCGTAACCCCATGATGGCACCGCTGCCTTGATCGGATATGGGAAACTCACGTCCACCGACCACATGCTGCTGCCCTGCGTGTAAAAATAGGCCACAAGAGCCCGTTCCCGCGATCATAATTGCGCCATCGTCGCCATTATGAGCACCAATACAGGCACCGTAAGCATCTGTGTTGAGCGTTAGTGAAGCAAAAGGATGTGTCTGAGACATAAACGCATGCCATGCGGATTTTTGTTCTGCACCAGCCAGAGCAAGACCCACGTGCATCTGAGCAAAATTCTCTTTCGTCAGCCCGCTTTGGTGCGCCGCTTGAGTAATTGCATCAATGATTGCCTGCATGGCAAGTTCCACACCCAATAAAATATTGGCGCTACCGCTTTTCGCTTCACCTAACAGCGCGCCTTGCTCGTTGCGGATGCGTGCGCGACATGATGTGCCGCCTCCATCAATACCGACATAATAAAAAGTCATGATTGCCTCTCTAAGTCTGGTGTTGAGAAGTGGCAAAACTGGGTTGTGATGGCCAGCAGATACCAAGCACCATGAGGAATCCATTGCTCAGCCCAACGCCAGTTTTGCATCATGTCATCCTTCTGTTTCGCTGGGTTAAAAGCGATATCTTCTTCATCTTCAAAACCGCCTGTAATGCCATTACACACTCCCCCTTTGGCGTTAAAAAAGCCTAAATGGGGTAGGTAGTCTGGATTGTTGCGACCGTGCCCATCGAGCATGCACATATCGTATGGATTTAATCCGATAATCCAGTTCAATGCATTTTGTGCAAAGCGGGTTAAAGGGGCATGCAGATCTGCGTTGACGAAGGCTTGGGCGCGATAAGCCATACACGCGAGCGATCCTAAACGCGCATTTTCGCCTTGCCACCAGTAGCCGGATTCATTGTCGTGAGCGACAAAAAATGCGCAGCGTTTGTCGCCATTCACAGGTTTTACATATTGGCGTGGGTAGCCAAATGGGTTACTGACTTGATGAGTGATGGTGAGCTCAAAGCGGCAAGCATTCTCAATCACTTGAACGACCGATTGTTTGCGGTGTTCTTCTGTTTCAATCTCGAGATATTCGCACAGTGCAATCACTGGTAGCCCAGCTTCGGCGGCGTGATAATAAGGACGAGTGGCATCACTATTGGCTGCCCAATAATGAGCGATGTTAGTGTCGCTGTGTTGATAAGCGCATAACCTTTGTGCCCAAAGACGACACTCAAGTAGATAATTTGCTTGATGAGTTGAGCGATAGAGTTCAACCGATGCAAGCAGAGCGCAATAGGCATCAATGATGTTCTCTTGGCCATCGTCGAGATAGCGCGTGTTATTTTCTTTTAAATGCCAGTAACCATGCTCCGCCGCTGTTAAATAGTGTTCTGAGGTGAAATCACCGTGAACATCTAAACGTGCTGCCACCGCAAGAGCGGCAATCGCAACGCCACCTCCTTGGCGAAATCCGGCTTGATAATCGTCAGACTTGTGGCCGGATTGAGTGGCATAGGCGCAGATCTCTCGCTGCTTAATGTCTTTGCTCCATTTGTCAAAGACCGTTGTATAAAAGAACCCCTCGGGGTTTTGCATGCGGATCAGAAAATCAGCACCAAATAACGCCTCTTCCTTAAGGCGAGTGCGAGAAAATGCAGCAAAACTCGAGTGATGTTCTAGTTGTGCCAATCCCTTTAACATATTCCAAACCACCATTGGGGTTTGTTGAGGGTTTAAATAGTTGGCGTAAGAAAGGTGACTCAGATATTTACTGACGTCACCGGAAGCGTCGTACCAGCCACCGTGTACATCGGCAGTGGTTGATGTACCAAGCAGTGGTACGAGCTTATCTTGCTGGTCGAAAATGCCACCACACCGTTGTGATTTGAAGTAGTGCAATACATCAGAAAACGTTTTTTTCATCAGTATCCCTTCACCAATTTCAAAAATAGGGGAGTGGGTATTTTCAAAACGCAGGTAATACTGCCCTGAACTAGTGTATTGGGAAAAGTCGATCGTATAAAAGCTACCTAAATGCCAATGCGCGACTTTAGCTTGTGGTTCAACAACGAAAGTCGACACCGTTTGATGGCTGTTTGCACAAACAAGCAGGGCGATATCGGAAGAAACACGGAGCGTGTTACTCATTAGTATCGCCTGTTTGGGCCCTTGTGGCTCATAACCAATATGGTTAATCAGTAGCAGCATTAAACATCTCCAAGCCAGATCTTTGATTTCCCGCCAGCACTCAACCCGTCGGGGGCGTGTGCTGACTTTGTTTTATATTTTTTACCTAAGGTATTGAAGCCGATGAGGTTATGTCAGCGGCTTCAATCGCTTAAGGTGTGCGTTAGTGATTATTCAAATAAGTAACAACGAACAAAGTGGTTATCAGACAACTGAGTCACCGCTGGAAGTTGTTCACGACATTTGTCACTCGCCTGCATGCATCGACCAGCAAAAGGACAGCCTGTTGATACCGGGGTCCAAAGTGGAATTTCGCCTTTGTTCCCTTTGAGCTTCTCGTGTATCGATTTACTAGGATCGGGCACAGCGGAAACCAATAGTTGAGTATATGGGTGCTGAGGATCGTGAATGATCTCTTCGGTATCGCCCCATTCCACCATATGTCCGACGTACATGACGGCTAAGTCTTCGGCGATGTAGCGTGCGGTGGCGATGTCGTGTGTGATATAAAGCAGCGACATCTGCTTTTCAAACTTCATCTCTTCCATCAGGTTGAGAACACCCGCACGAATCGACACATCCAACATGGAGGTTGGTTCATCAGCCAGTACCACTTCGGCACCAACCGCGATATTACGCGCTAAGTTGACACGTTGGCGCTGTCCACCAGACAACTGGTGCGGATATTTCGCGGCTGTTTCTTTTGGTGGAATAAGGCCGACTTGTTCCAGTAAATCGTGAACGCGTTCTTCTAACTCTCTCTTATTACCTGACGTCACTTTTTTATGGATAAGCAGTGGACGAGCAATATGATGAAAAATGGTATGAGTTGGGTTGAGTGAGCCAAACGGATCTTGCCATACCATCTGGACGCCTTCGCGATAGTGCATCAGGTCACTGCGTGAAGTGATGTCTAAAATATCGCGCCCTTTGTATTCAATTACACCGGATGTTGGGGCGTACATTTTGGCAATCATTTTAGCGGTTGTTGATTTGCCAGAGCCTGATTCACCCACGACAGCCAAGCCGCGGCTTTTGAACATTTTGAACGATACGTCGTTTATCGCTCGCATCATAGGTTGTTTTAGGGTGTTACTGTTGATTGGAAAATCTTTAACTAGATTTTTCCCCTCAACCAGTAATTCACCGAAATTTTTGCTCATAATTGTCTCCAGAAATTTTTGTAATACAGCTTGTGCTCTACAGTTTCACTTGAGCAATTGGGTCACCGTAAAGGTGGCAACTGGAGAAGCGTCCAAGCTCTATTTGGCGCAAACTCGTTGGAATTTTGGTGCAAGCTTCATGTACGCGATCGCAACGAGCTTGGAAACGACAACCTTGAGGTATATCCAATAAGTTCAACGGGTTACCTGGTATTCCAGTTAACTTCGTTTTAGGGCCTGTCAGTGGAGGGAAAGAACTACCCAGCCCTTTGGTGTAAGGGTGGAAAGGGCTTTCCAGAATCTGTTTAGAAGGAGCCACTTCAATTAATTCACCGGAATACATGATGCCAATTCGATCGGAGAACTCGACCATCAACGACAAATCATGGGTAATGAACAAGATAGAGAAGCCAAACTCTTCTTTCAGCGCATAGATTTTTTGCAATATTTCACGCTGGACAACCACATCAAGTGCCGTAGTCGGCTCATCCATAATGATCATTTTAGGATTGAGCGCGAGAGCAATTGCAATCACCAAGCGCTGACGCATACCCCCAGAGAATTGGTGTGGGTAATCGTTTAAGCGACTTGGGTGAATATCGACAATTTCTAACAAACCTTCAGCGCGGCGTTTAGCTTGTTCACGAGTCATGTTGGTATGGCGCATGATCACGTCACAAAATTGCTCTTCCATCGTCAATACTGGGTTCAAAGCGTTCATCGCACTTTGAAACACCATCGACATTTGGCTCCAGCGAAAGGATTGCATGCGTTCATCGCTGTATTTAATGATATTTTCACCATTAAAAATCACTTCCCCGCCAGTAATAAACGCGGGCGGCTTATGCAGACGCATCAGTGAAAATGCGATAGTTGATTTACCACAGCCAGATTCACCAGCAAGGCCAAATACTTCGCCAGGTGCAATGTCAAAACTGACGTTGCTGCATGCTCGAACATCACCGGCGTCGGTAATGTAGTCAACGCATAGGTTACGGATTGAAATAAGTGGGTTTGTCATGATTATTTATCTCCGCTCCAAAGTGCATTTTGTGGTGGCAGGTCAGGCTGACGCTCTTTCTTATCTTGCTCTGCGAGTTTTTTCCAACGCTTCATTCCTTTGTGTGAACGCAGTTGTGGGTTGGCAATTTCATCGACCGCAAAGTTCAGTAAAGCCAGACCAGTAACGAGCAGAGTCAAAGCAATACAAGGCGCAAGCAGTTCCCACCAAGCGCCAATTAGCATAGAAGAGGACGTTTGAACGTTGTACAACATGATGCCCCAACTGATGGTGTTTGGATCGCCAAGACCAAGGAAGGAGATGGTCGCTTCCATCATGATGGCGTACATCACTGAACCGATGAAGCTAGCGCCAACGATGGAGATGAGGTTAGGTAGAATCTCAACGAAAATGATGCGCCATGATGATTCACCCAAGACTTCCGCCGCTCTGACAAATTCTTTTTCACGCAGTGCGAGGGTTTGTGAGCGTACGACCCTAGCGCCCCAAGCCCAGGAGGTGCAGCCAATGATGAGTGCAATGGTTAATGGGCCGGCCTCTCCAATAAATGCCGCGACCACGAATAAAAGAGGATATTGCGGTATCACCAGCATGATATTCATAGCGGCGGTTAGAATGTCATCGACCTTACCGCCAAAGTAACCGGCAGAAACACCAATCACAGTCGCAAGAAAACAGACGGTCATTCCTGCGCCAAAACCCACGGCGAGTGAGACTCGTGCGCCATACACCACTTGTGACCAAACATCGCGTCCCATACGAGAGGTGCCTAGCACATGGTCTTCACCTTTTGAGAGTAGTAAGGTGCGGCGGTCAGTCGCCAAGTTTTCAGCAATCCAGCCATTCGGATCTGCTTTAGCGGCTTTGACGACAAACGATGGGTACTCGTGTGGATTTCCGGTACGTTTATCTGGCGCATGTTTGGTGATCAGTGGCGCAGCAAGGGCGATGAATAAAAATAGGCCCAAAATAATGACACCGACCATGGCAACGGTATTGCCGCGAATGAGTTTAATGAGATCTTTCATGATTATTTACCTCCCTTGCGTAGGCGAGGGTCTAGTACGACATAAAGCATGTCCGCCAACAGGTTAAAGAACAGCATAAAGAGCGTCATAATCAGTAGCTGCCCTTGCAGAACTTGGTAATCACGAGCGTTGATCGCATTAAATAAAACGGTACCAAGGCCAGGATAGTTAAAGATAATTTCAATGATGAGCTGACCACCGATAGCCATACCCAAAGACATTGATAGAGCGGTGACACTTGGCAATAAAGCATTACGAGCGGCGTACTGGAAAACCACGCGGTTTTCGCTGAGCCCTTTCCCTTTCGCCATCGTGATGTAGTCTTCAGCGAGCAGGTTAATCATGTTGTTACGCATGTTGACGAGAAACCCACCGATTTGTACTAGAGATGCACAGACAAGAGGCAAGAAAGCGTGGTAAGCCACATCTTTAATAAATGTCCAACTTGTCCAATCTGGCATCGTACCAGCAGTGTAGGCATAACCCGTAGGGAACCATTGCAAGCCGATAGCAAAAGTAAACATAGCGATCATCGCAATAACCACTTGCGGAACGGCTTGTATAACCAACATCCCTGGGGTAATAAACGTATCGTAACGACTGCCTCGTTTCCATGCGGCAAAAATGCCCAGTAGAGAACCGATTGAGAACGAGATCACAACCGCAGTACCCGCTAGAAATAACGACCAACCAAATGCACTACCCAGTAATTCATTGACACTTAACGGATAGAACTTAATCGACGTGCCTAATTCCCAACTTAGAATGCTTTTTAAATAGGTCAAATACTGTACGGGTAACGGACCATCAACGAAACCGAGAAGCTGTTTCATCGCTTCGATTCGTTCTGGCGTTACTTGCGTTGTTGCGTTTGCGAACATCATGGTCACTGGGTCTCCAGGCATGGCTCGCGGAATAATGAAGTTCAATGTTGCTGCAACCAGCAACGCGATAAAATAAAATGACAAACGTCTTAAAAAATAACCCATAACTCACACCTTACTCACCCAGTTTTATCCTGTACCTGGTTTCAGGTCGCTCCTAGCGAAATTTAGAGCGAAAAATCCCCTAACGACGAGCGTTATACATTTGCTAGGTATTTAGGGGATTTTATTTAGCGGCGCACGAAGTACGCCGCAAGGAATGAACTTCTACTTACTTAACTGGTTTTAGGTCCAGTACGTGTAATAGACGCTCAGGGATACCAGCCCAAATGTTTGGACGACCCTTAGGATTTTCTTCGTTCCACCAGCCGCTAAAGCGTGCTGTGTTGTATTGGTACATGTAAGCACCTGACATTACAGGGATGGTCACTTGGTTTTCAGCAATGATTTTCTGAATTCCGTGAGCGATTTCTAGCTGCTCATTTTTATCCGCTGTTTTGTAGAAGCTGTCTAGCAAAGTATCTAGCTTATCGTTTTTGTAGAAGTGCATAGCAAAACGAGGCATACCTTCACCTTTCTGTAGTGCAGAGTTGTATGCACTGTTCCAGTATAGATGTGGGTCCGCACCGTGGAAGTAGTTGGTGTAAGCGACGTCATAAGTACCTTCAAGCATTGCTTGGTTATAAACCGCAAACTCTGGAGTACGAGCACGTGCTTTGATGCCTACTTCGGCAAGCTGTTCAACAGCAAGTTGTACTGTGTTGTTGAAGTCAGTCCAGCCATTTGGTGATTGAACAAGTAGCTCAAAAGATTTACCTGATGGAGTATCAACAAAACCGTCTTTGTTCACGTCTTTGAAGCCCGCTTTAGCAAGCAGTTTTTTCGCGCCTTCAACGTTGTACGTGTTGTAGCCTTTGTACTTATTGTGGATGTTTTCATCAGACCAAGCTTGGAATGCATAACCTAAGCCTGAAGCGAAGTCATTAACGGTACCGCCGCCATAGAAAGCGATATCGATAATAGTTTGACGGTCAAGAGCCATAGAGAATGCGCGACGGAAATCAACGTTGCTTAGCGCTTCATTTTTTACTGCATCTGGGTTTTTGAAGTTAACCATAAATGCTTGTGTGCCTGATGGCGGATACCAGTAGTGGTGGCTAGGGCTTGCAGCGGCATAAGTACGGTCAATATCTGGAACGAATGAAGAGGTCCAATCGAGTTCAGAGTTAACAATTTTACCTAGCAATTGGTCATTGTTTGCAATTTGAGGTACACGCAAACAGTCAACCTCAAGGTTTGCAGCATCCCAGTAATTCGGGTTACGGCATTGGATGTATAGCTGTGGAGTGAAGGTGTCGATTTCAGTAAACGGACCAGTACCTACAGGGTTCTCGTTGGTGAAAGTCGCTGGATCTTTCACATCTTTCCATACATGCTCAGCAACGATAGGAACTAACGAGATTTCATAAGGTACGTTTGAGTTAGCTTCACTTAAACGGAAACGGATTTGGTAGTCGTTCAGTTTTTCTACGCTCGTTACCCACTTGTTGATACCGCGTTGGTCGAGTTCAGGTTTATTTTTCAATAAGCCATAAGAGAACACGACATCATCCGCTGTAAATGCTTGACCATCTGACCATTTAACACCTTTACGGATATCAAAAGTAACACTCATTAGGTCATCAGACATTTTAAAGCCTTCAGCCAAACGCATAACGGGTGTATTACCATGCATTTCGTTGAAGATGACCAGTGGTTCATAGATGAAATCAGTGGTCGTACGTAGGTTTGTTGCTAGATACGGGTTAAAGTTACGTACCATTGTAGGGTAGAAATCAGGTACGATCGTTAGCTCACTGCGTGCGGCTGCTGGAGCTGAAAGGCTCGCTGCGGCGGCGATTACTGCAGCGGCTAGCGCTGTTTTTTTAATATTGGCAAGCATAGCTGTTCCTTACTATTTGCTTTCATTTCACTAATGGATATGAATGTCATCAATTGATAAACACTCTCCAAGGCCTACCTCATTGCGTGTTAACAAACCGGAGGAGTTGGTCAACATGAGTGGCCTGTAGACCTTTGGCAGGAGTAAGAAGACACCTTGGAGAGAAAATTATCAATTTGAATTCCCGTTAAAAACGTCAATTTGTAGAAAGTGATCGTTATAAACGTCAATTTACCATCTTTGGTTTGATTTTTACTCTCATTTAGGTCAGTGATCTGCCTCTCATACTCAATTCGATTAACTTATAGTTGTAAGCGCTCGCTATCTTTTTATCCCTTTATTTTTAATGTTTTTTTGTTTTTTTTGTATCATGAGATCTTGCTCACTTATAGTTTTATCGTTAATTTTTTTACTTAAATTAATTCTGCCGAATTGTTGTGATTCGGTTCGCAATCTGGATCTTTATTCATCTTCAATTGAAAATCTGCTGGTGAAATTGCCTAGAAATCAGTTTTTACTTCCAATTTTCATCATCATTTTGCCTCTTTTTTTCTATTGAGAAGTAAGGTTTGTAATATGCAGTGAATAAGGCGTACCAGAGTAATGGATGCTTGAGGTTAACATTGATTAAATTTAACTAGTCATAACTCTGGATGCATCAATGGGGTGGTTGTTCCGTTGATGGTCATGGAAATATAGTGATAAAAAAGCCTGCAGAGTGCAGGCTTAATGGTGTTGATGTACTTAGAGTGATGAGGTCAGTAGCTTTTGCAATTTATCGCGCTGCGCTTCGATGTGAGAGCGTTCAGGGCCGTGCTCCTGACAATGATCAAGAATGTAATCTAACGAATTAAGAACGGTACGCCAGCGAGGTGTTTTAGGCAGTGTCTCGATACGTAAGTACTTGTCTAGTGTCCGAGTCTGTAATGTGCTTCTATCGAGATACACTCGCCATAGCCCACTCTGCTCTGCAAAGGTAAACTTGCTTTGGTTACTGACCCGTTCCCAGTAATCTAAAGCACTGGTCATTGCTTCAACCAGTACTTCGCGCATTAAATCTTGCTTAGATTGACTCTCTCCCGATACTTTGTCGGCGATACGAGTGAACTCGCCACCGAGTTCTTTGAGCTGCTGCAGTTTTTCTTTATCGCCTTCAAATGCGTAACTGGATAGCGCTTCAATAGCGGTTTCAAGGTTATTGATGCGCGCTGCATTGATGTTTCCACCCACGTTAAAGATGTACATAGCCTGCAACCCAGAGCCATCCGGTAGTCGTAACACATCAGCAGACATATGTTGACGTGTATCTTCGACATAGATATCGATATTACCGCAGTAATGCTCTTGCTCGACGACTAAGTATTTGGGGGCGATGAGTTCTTCCGCATTTGAGCGCTTTAGTTGTTCTTGGCTACGCTTAAATAACCGAGCAGCTGCTTCATTTGCAAAGCGGATTTTATGATCGTCTCGAATGCAAATAATCGCCTCAGGAGCAGATTCAAGTTGCTCTAGTAGGCGGCCTTGGGTTTCCAATAAACTGGCCTCTACCATTGCTCTATGCTTCAGCTCTTGTTGCAGTTGGTTGTTCTCAATACGTCTTTGTTCAGCTTTGCTGGCCGTTAAATGCGCCGTAATACGTGCAGCGAGCTCTTGTTTATTAAAAGGTTTCGATAAGTAATCGTTCGCTCCCGCTGCAAAACCACGAACTCTATCGTCAGTTTGATTTAATGCCGTCAACATAATGATAGGTAGCTCGGCATGATCGTATGTTTCTCTTAACTTTTCACAGACTTGGTAGCCGCTTAATCCTGGCATCATAATGTCGAGCAGTAGAAGTTCCGGTTTTTCTTTTTCGACCGCGCTAATGACTTCATTGCCATCTTTAGCGGTGCGGACTTGATAGCCTTCTAAACGTAGGAAACTGTCTAGGACACGCAGATTGACGGGTTCATCATCTGCTATCAGTAGTACTGGGCCTTCTTTATTTTCAGGTAGTGAATGCATTTCAGGCAGTTCAATGTCTGAAATGGTCGGAGATTGGAAGTGGCCAGCTTCCATATAGCTTGTCGATTCAATTTCCGCTTTTGATGCTAATGGCAAGGTAAAGCTGAATGTCGTACCGACCATAGGTTGGCTACTGACATAAAGCGTTCCTTGCATTAATTCGATCAATTGACGGCTGATCGAAAGACCCAAGCCTGCGCCTTGTCGATAACGACTGGCATCTTGCCCTGCTTGAATCAGTGGTTCGAAGATGTGTTCAAGTTGTTCAGCAGGAATGCCTTGCCCCGTATCGACAACTTGGACACGAATCTTGTCATCAACCACATTGGCTGAAATGACAATTTTCCCTTCAGTCGTATATTTAATGGCGTTTCCTACAAGGTTATAAAGCACTTGCTCTAATCGTTGTGGATCGGCAGAGACCCAAATGCATTCATCAGGGATTTGGTTTATTACGCGAATGGGCTTTTTGTTGAGTAGATGGTTAGACAGCTCTAACACTAAGCGTGTTGCACCGGATAGATCAACAGCACACTGTTTGATATCCAAGCTGCCATAGCGCATCTTATGATAATCGAGTAAGTCATCGACCAAGTTTGTCAGCCGTTGTCCACTGCTGATGATTATGCCCAATTGATAACGATGATCGGCGGTGATAGTTCCACTTGACCCAGAGATCAGTGCTTCTGCAATACCGACCATACCGTGCAGCGGTGTTCTTAATTCATGTGATGTTGTGGCTAGGAATTCATCTTTTAGTTTGTTAGCGAGATGCAACTCATCGTTCTGTTTGCGAATTAATTGAATGTTGCTTTCGAGCTCTTTATTTTGCGCTTTAATCAGCTGCATTTTTTCTCGGATTGAACGCTGCATACGTTCAAAACTCACTGCGAGTCGACCAATCTCATCTTTACGATCGGTATTGATAACATTTTCATCTAAATCCCCAGCTGAGACTTTTTCTGCCGCCCAAGTGAGCTTCAGTAGGGGAGAGGTAATAAAATTAGAGAGATAATGTGAAGCGATGACGACTAAAATAATCGCGGTTAGCATGGCGAAAATAAATAACTTCTCAAGCTGATGAACTCGCGCATAAGCCTCTTTTTCTGGTATCTCTACAACCAAAGCCCAGTTGATATTTTTATTTGCAACAGGTGCATAGGCGGCAATGGTTTTCTCATTCAATGTATTGGTGTAAGTACCAACGGCACTCAACCCAGAAAGCGCAAGATTGATCACTTTTTGACTAGTCTCGATTTCTTGCTGCGTGTAAGAGAGTATTCGAGAATGATGATCTTGCCCGACGAGTAAAGTCCTTATTTGCGATGTCGCATTGGTGTCAGCAACGAGCTTTGTGATGCCATTGTTTGGTAGGCGGAACATGGCGTAGCTGTGCAGGTAGCCCTGTTGAATAATGGGCGCGCCAAGCCAAGCAACTGATTGCCCTTCTTGTTGTGAAAAGTCAGAAATAATGACTGGTGTATATTCTTCATTGATTTTTCGTTGTTCGCCAACTTGCTGCTCTAACTGGCGGAATGTTTTACCCAGATTGCTATCTTTGTATTTTCCGGTCAGTAAATTCGTCCCATAGTTGTCGTGCTTATAAACGGAATAAACGACATCACCATCGAGATCCACCAGTAAAATATCGTCAAAATCAGAACGTTTAAGCAGTTCTAAATACGCCCAATGATAGCGTTTGTGCAGTAGGCGATACCGTTCACTGCCTACATAGCTGCTCGATTGTGGCAATATTGACGTTTTTATCTGATCACCAGAACCAGGAATATAACGCTGCTGGGCATGCTCACGAGCTTGATCAATATCGAGACCAAGTCTTTGGAACGCATTGACTAAGCCGTAAAAGCGCCCTCCACTAGCATAAGCTAACTCTGAACGGACAAACCCCATCACTTCTGATTCTTTGGCCGTGAGGTAATCGAGAACTTGCTGTTGCTTAGTGTCTCTGACTGACAATAAGTGAGACGTGCTTTGTTCTTGAAGATCTTTAGTGTGTGATTGCAGAAAAAAAATGGCAGTCACAGTTAAAGGCGTGATGCTCAAAACGAGAAAAGCCAGCATAAGAGTATTTTGCAGGCGCTTAAATTTTTGCTTACGAGAGAACCTAAACATAGAAAAAGGCATTACTTTCCGTGAGGCTTTAACGGCATGAGGTAGTCGTTAAAGTGAATGAAAAAAACAAAGAAAACCTAAAGTGACGAAATTAACGAGTTTTTTTACTTTGACAAGTAAGTCCTGTGGAAAGCGTGGTCACTAACGCAAAATTCGTAAAAATCATCCAGTTTAATGACCAATTGAGAGTGGATTACACTTATTGTTGCGACTTTTGTAATGTTTTTTTTGCGTGGTAAATGATGAATTTGTTAGTCTTATTTAACACCTCGCAATGACCATAAGCCTGTTCAATCAGCGGGGTATATTTAAGAAAACTGTTGGCCACAATAAAAAGTTCGCCTTTTACTGTTTGATGGCTTGGTGCGTTAGCCAGTAAGGCTTCTGTCGCACTATAGCTGGTCTCTAATCCGGAGTGGAAAGGGGGGTTTGAGACGATAAATTGATAATCTTTAGCGGTATCTGAGTAGACATCAGAGGCAAATACATTCCCTGATATGTTATTTGCTATCAAGGTTGCTTTGGTTGATTCAATCGCAAGCGCGCTGATATCGCACAGTTCAATCTCGATATCTGGGTTTAATGTGGCCATTACAGTACCCAGTACACCAGCACCACAACCAAAGTCGAGAACTTTTCCTCTCAGTTTAGGTAGTGTATCGAGTAACAGTTGGCTGCCGAGGTCAAACTCGCCATGACTAAATACGCCAGGTAAACTTTTTACAATCAGTGAGTGTTGCTGATACTGCACCTGATAAGTTTTGAACCAGTCTGCAATTTGGAAGCTTGGTGGCTGCTGGGTGCATTGCCCCCAATAGAACGAACAGCGTCGAGCTGAATCATACTTTTTAACCACCCCATAAGCTGCAAACATTTTTTCAATGCTTTTTATGCCCGATCGGTTTTCACCCACGACCACAATCTCAGTCTCTTTGCCCAGTTTGGCCAACAGCATCGCAAGCAGATATTCAGCTTCCTGCTTCGCTTTGGGCCAGTAAAGCAGAATCATGTCAGCATCGGTTTTTTGCTCAAATTGAGCGCCAAAATGACATGTAATTTGCGAATAGGATTCGAGTTGGCGGTAGTAACCATAATGAGTGGTGAACACCGAAACAGAGCGACAATGATTAGCTAACTCTACAGGAAATAAATCCTCCGCTTCTCCAGCCACTAAAAGATGTTTTCCTTCGAAATAAGCAAGCTGACGCTGGGCAATTTGACTTGGTGCGGTGTAACTGGACATAGTGGGCTCTGCGCTAAAAAAGAGGGGCAGATTCTCGCACAGTCTGCCCCTTGCTTCTAGCTTGATCGTTAGTAAGTCAAAAGTTAGCTATTATCTTGTTGATTGAGAAAACCTTTAAACTCTTCCTCATAAATATTAAACAGCACCATAGTGATGGCAAAAATGAGTGGGCCGTAAATTAACCCAATCAGGCCAAACAGCTGAATACCACCGAGCAGAGAGAAGAAGATCATTAAGGTGTTCATGCCCGCGCTCCCTTGCATTAAAAAGGGCCGCAATAAATTATCAATTGAGCCAACAACGATAACGCTCCAGAGGGCCAAGAATATGCCCCATGTGCTATCTCCGGTTAGAAAGAGATAAACAGTGGCTGGAATCCATATCAGAGCAGTACCGACAACCGGAATAAACGAAGCAAACCCCATCATTGTCCCCCAAAATAACCCAGGGAAACCGGCGAGCCACATACCAAACCCGCCCGCAAAGCCTTGCGCTATTGCGGTTAAAAATGACCCCATGACAGCCGATTTGGAGACTTGCTCAATTTCGCAGAGCAACCGGTCTTCTTGACTACGCGACAACGGCAAGATGTGCCTAAGAGCGCTGATGAGCTTATCGTGATCACGGAGTAGGAAAAACAACACGAACAGCATTAAGAAGAAATCCATCAAAAAACTGGTCGCATCACCCAGCACTTTTGCGCTAATACTGACCAAGTTGGTGCCAAATGAACTGGCAAATTGCCCCACTTTTTGTGCGATTTGTTGTGGCTGAATTTCATCAAAGGGCAAATATTGATTCGCAATGGCGAGTCCTTTGACAATCCAAGGATGAGCAAAGGCGGTTTGAATGCCACCATGAGTGACCCATTGGTACATGTTCTGAGAAAATACCGACCCTTGCTGCACAATAGCAGCAAAGACAAACAGCAGTGGAATCACAATAATAAACGTCAAAATAATACACGAGAGAAACGAGGCGGTATTTTTGTATTTGGGGATTTTTCGTTCGAGCCACTCATGAATGGGAAACATCAATAACGAGATGATGAAAGCCATCACAATCGAGTTGATATAAGGTGCAATCAACAGATAACAAGCAATAGCCGCAGCGATAAGTGCCGCAATGAGCACCCAATGGCTAGAGGTGATTTTCACTTTTTCTGACACGTTGTTAATCCAACCTTGTAAAGTAATGGGGTTATAATGACTGCAAATCAGCGTGTTATCAATGAGGAACTGATGAGATGGGATGTTGTGATAATGATAAAGGGTGTCAAAACCAGCATAAAAAAAAGTTGAAGCTACCGTGGTTTGCCATCAGCATGATGGCGTTGGTCGTTTTAGTGATTTATTACTGGCAATGATAGCTTGCTTATTGAGTCTGAAATGAATAAAGGGCTGATTTACAGCCCTTTATAATTATGATGAGTCAGTCTAATGGTGCTTATTCCGCTTGAGCTGCCATCATCGCAAAACAGCGATCGGCCGCTTCTAATGTCGCTTCAATTTCTTTAGAGCCGTGCGCCAAAGAAGTAAAACTTGCTTCAAAAGCTGAAGGCGCTAAATAGACACCATGCTCGAGCATCAAATGGAAGAAGCGCTTGAAACGTTCAACATCACATTTTGCGACTTCTTCATAACAGGTGACGCGTTCTTGATCGGTAAAAAAGAAGCCGAACATGCCACCAACTTGGTTGACCAGCAAAGGAATACCGTGTTTGTCTGCGAGTTCTTTGAATCCATCAGCCAATTGCTTTGTTTTGGCTGCGAGACGTTTTTCATTGCCTTCTTCTTTTAGAAGCGTCAAGCAGGCATAACCCGCAGCCATAGCCACAGGGTTACCTGATAGCGTACCAGCTTGGTACACTGGACCCGTTGGAGCGATGTATTGCATCACATCACGGCGTCCACCAAAAGCGCCAACAGGCATACCACCGCCAATCACTTTCCCTAGCGTTGTTAAGTCTGGTTTGATGTTGTAGTAAGCCTGTGCACCACCTAGTGCAACACGAAAACCTGTCATTACTTCATCAAAGATCAGCAGAGCGCCTTCTTGGTCACAAATCTCACGTAAGCCTTCATGGAACCCTTCTACTGGTGGAATGCAGTTCATGTTGCCCGCGACTGGTTCGACGATAATGCAGGCTATTTGGTCTTTATTGGCCGCGAACAATTCACGTACAGATTCTAAATCATTAAAAGTGGCGGTCAGTGTATGTTTAGCAAAATCAGCAGGCACACCAGGAGAGCTTGGTTGGCCTAATGTTAAGGCGCCAGAGCCTGCTTTTACTAGCAAACTGTCCGCATGACCGTGATAGCAGCCTTCAAATTTTAAAATTTTATCGCGCCCAGTGAATCCACGAGCTAAACGAATGGCGCTCATCGTCGCTTCGGTACCGGAACTGACCATACGCAACTGTTCCATCGATGGAACCAGCTCAGAAACTAATTCTGCCATATCGATTTCCATCTCGGTCGGCGCACCAAAACTGAGACCGCGCTGCGCTGCGCCTATCACGGCTTCACGAATGACCGCGTGATTGTGGCCTAGTATCATTGGCCCCCAAGAGCCGACATAATCAATATAAGCTTTGCCATCAGCATCAAAAATCAACGGGCCGTCTGCGCGGTCGATAAAAATCGGCGAGCCACCAACTCCGTTAAAAGCACGTACAGGAGAGTTAACTCCACCGGGGATTGCACGTTGTGCCTTTTGATAAAGCTCTGCTGATTTGGTCATGGATTTATCCTCTTCTGCTTGTTCGGACCAGTTGGTGTCGCATTGTATACCCAAACTCACCAAAGACACTTTTTTTCACTCATTTTCTGAGCCCATTCACAGCCAAATAAGCGCCGTATAGTGTACAACTCACGCGACAGTGAGTGTTTTTTCAGTGCATAATGCCTCGATAGTTGGAGTTTTAGCTTAAGTGACGGTGAATACTTGAACGAATAGGTCAGGTATTAGATAATCATTGCATTATTAAAAAAGAATCACCTTTACAGGCATAAGTTAAGCATAATAAGTCTGACAGGTATTAACACGAGTGAGAGAGGCCATCGTGAGTGAAGTAAATGTACCATTGTCATTTTCTGATACTGCAGCACAACGCGTAAAAATGTTGATTGCTGAAGAAGAGAATCCAGCGCTAAAACTGCGCGTTTATATTACTGGTGGTGGTTGTAGCGGTTTTCAATATGGGTTTACCTTTGATGAAAATGTAAACGATGGCGATACCACAATAGTTAATAGTGGCGTGACATTAGTGGTTGACCCGATGAGCTTACAATATTTGATAGGTGGCATTGTCGATTACACAGAAGGCCTAGAAGGCTCTCGTTTTTTTGTCAATAATCCTAATGCAACAACAACATGCGGTTGTGGTGCATCATTTAGTGTTTAACTAAAAAAGGTTCGATGCACAATTAATCTACTGTAGCTAATTAAGCTTAATAGCCCTACGTATTTGGATGTTATGTAGGGCTTTGCCTTAACCTTAAGAAGGCAAGAACATAATAAAGGATTATTTATGCCTGATACCAAAATCAGCCGTTCATCTATTGGCCGCTTTTTTTCGCAACGACCTTGGCTACTCTCGACGATTTTTATCCTACTTCTCTGTTTTTGGTTAGGTTTTGGGGCATTGAAAGCGGAAGAGCCCCGGCAAACTGCCAATGACACCATTCCTCTTGCGAAAGTTATTTACCAATCTTTTGAGGCTGAATCGACCGATAAGCATATCGATCTTTACGGTCGGACCGCACCTAATCGTCAAGCTAAAATTGGTGCTGAAATCGCAGGGAAAATTACTCAAATATCGATAGCAAAAGGGCAGCCTGTCAATAAAGGACAACAGATCCTCTTAATTGATCAAGCTGATCTAGCGGCTCAATTAGAGAGTGCGCAAGCCTTGTTCAAACTCAAACAAAAAGAATTCAGTGCCGCTGAGTCGTTAAAAAATCGAGGTTTGCAAGGCGAAGTGGCCTTTGCTTCGGCGCAAGCCGCTTTAGCTGAAGCCAGCGCTGCGCAAAGTCGTGCCCAACTGGCTTTACGTAATACGTCAGTAGTGGCTCCCTTCGATGGCATTGTTCAAGACATATTGATAGAAAAAGGCGATTTTGTCGGAGTGGGTGACCCGATGATCACCTTTATTGATCTCAGTAAATTAGTGATAGAAGCGGATGTCAGCGAACGACACATCCAAAAAATCAAACAAGACCAAATTGCTCGTGTACGTTTTATCGATGGTTCTACTGTCGATGGCAAGGTTCGTTATATTTCTCGCGTCTCATCGCCTACCACCAACACGTTTGCTATCGAAGTGGAATTAGACAATCCCAATCAAACGATCCCCGCGGGTGTGAGCGCTGAAGTGGAGATGAGTTTGGAAACACAACTGGCGGTGAAAATCACGCCTGCCATGCTTGCGCTTGATGATCAAGGAAATTTAGGTGTTAAAACACTGCAGCAAGATCGTGTTCGCTTCATCCCCATTCAATTGGTAAAAGCGGAGCAAGATGGTGTGTGGCTAACTGGGCTAGGGGATACGGTGGATATTATCACCGTTGGGCAAGGTTTTGTTCGAGATGGTGATCAAGTGATTGCGGTCAAGAAACCTAACCACTCAGCGCAGTAGGGGGCGCCATGTTTTCTATTATTGATGCGGCGCTATCTCGCTCGCGCACTATGTTATCGCTGCTGATTTTTATCTTGATCGCTGGCGTGGCGACCTATTTTTCGATCCCTAAAGAATCGAGCCCTGACATTACTATTCCTATTATTTATGTCTCCGTAAGTCATCAAGGCATATCACCGAGTGATGCTGAGCGCCTTATCGTGCGCCCACTAGAGCAAGAGATGCGCTCTATTGAAGGCGTAAAAGAGATGACGTCGAATGCCTCCGAAGGCCATGCTTCGGTGGTCTTGGAATTTAACGTTGGCGTTAACCTTGATAAAGCGATGGCGGATGTGAGAGATGCGGTCAATTTGGCCGAGCCGAAGCTACCCGCAGACAGCGATGAGCCGACCGTGAATGAAGTAACATTGGCATCAGAGCAACCGGTATTATCAGTGGTGCTTTATGGCACTTTACCAGAGCGAGCTATCGTACAAATTGCAAGGCAGTTGAGAGACAAATTAGAAAGCTACCGACAAGTATTAGAAGTTGATATCGCTGGCGATCGCGAAGATATTGTTGAGATCATTGTCGATCCCCTATTGATGGAAAGTTACGGACTCGATCAAGGCGATATCTATAACTTAATCGCACTGAATAATAAAGTCGTTGCGGCGGGTTTCGTCGATACGGGCTACGGACGTTTTTCAGTAAAGGTTCCTTCAGTTTTTGAATCCTTGAAAGATGTTTTAGAGCTTCCGGTGAAGGTTGATGGTAAGCAAGTAATCACTTTTGGTGATATCGCGACCGTCAGACGGGCATTTCGAGACCCTGAAAGCTTTGCTCGTTTAGATGGCAAATCAGCGGTGGTGTTGGACGTTAAAAAGCGTGCTGGTGAAAATATCATCGAAACCGTTGAGCTGGTAAAAACGGTAATGGGAGAGGCACAAAAACGGGAAGATTGGCCAAGTAATTTGTTGGTGAAATACACGTGGGATGAGTCGAAAGACGTTGAAATCATGCTCAACGATCTACAAAACAATATTCTGTCCGCCATTATTTTAGTCGTGATCGTGATTATCGCTATTTTGGGAATGAGGACGGCGCTGCTGGTTGGTATCTCAATACCAGGCTCATTTTTGACCGGATTACTAGTCTTGTCGGTGTTTGGACTAACCGTCAATATTGTCGTGTTATTTGCATTAATCATGGCGGTTGGCATGCTGGTTGATGGAGCCATAGTGGTAACTGAGTTTGCTGATCGGCGTATGCAAGAAGGTGTGCCGCGTAAAGAAGCGTATCGAGATGCCGCAAAACGGATGGCATGGCCGATTACCGCATCAACCGCTACTACTTTAGCCGCTTTTGCCCCTCTGCTTTTTTGGCCGGATATCACGGGCGAGTTTATGAAATACTTGCCTCTCACGCTTATCGCTACACTGGCTGCTTCACTGATTATGGCACTGCTTTTCGTACCTGTGCTGGGAGGCTTAATTGGCCGACCACAATATGCTTCGGCTGCCAGTCAAGCACGGATGATTGCTTTACATGAAGGTGATTTTGCCCAAGCGACGGGCATCACCAAGCTCTATTATCACACGTTGGCCATTGCGATTCGTCACCCACTTAAAATATTGTTTAGTGCGATAGTGCTCGCGATTGTGATTGGTTTTGCTTATGCCAAAGCAGGGCTCGGTGCCGAATTCTTCCCAGAGGTGGATCCGCCTTATTTCACCGTTAAAGTTCGTTCTTATGGCGATCTTTCCATCCAAGAAAAAGACACCTTAATGCGAGAAATTGAGCAGGTGATGCTTGGTCATGAGGAATTTGAGAGCGTCTATACTCGAACGGGGGGAGAGGATGAAATTGGCCAGATTCAAATTACCCCTGTTGATTGGCAATATCGCCGCACCGTCAAAGCGATTATTGAAGAGCTTAAAAGCACTACGGATCAGTTTTCAGGGGTGGAAATCGAGTATAAATTTCCAGATGCAGGGCCACCGGTTGAGCATGATCTGGTGATTGAAATGTCGACGCGTACTCCTGAAAATCTTAATGAGGCTGCTAAAATGGTCAGAAAGTGGGCTGATAACAATCCCGCATTGACTAATGTCAGTGACACCTCAAATAAAGAAGGAATTGACTGGCGAATTGATATTCGACGTGATGATGCTTCTCGATTTTCAGCCGATGCGACATTGGTGGGTAACACAGTGCAATTTGTGACTAATGGACTAAAAATTGGTGACTACTTGCCTGATGATGCAAACGAAGAGGTCGATATTTTGGTGCGTTATCCAGAGGATAAACGAGATATTGGTCGATTTGATCAGTTACGGGTCAACACACCCGCAGGTCTGGTGCCGATAACCAATTTTGCGCAGATAAAACCGGATCACAAACAAGATACGATTAAACGGATTGATGGCCGACGGGTTATCGATATTATGGCGGATCTAAAGGAAGGGTATAATCTGGCCCTTGAATTGCCGAAAGTTACTCAAGCATTGTCGGAACTGAATTTACCTAATGGGGTGGAGTTTAAATTACGAGGACAAAATGAAGAGCAGGAACACTCCTCAGAATTTCTAAAAAATGCCTTTTTGATTGCGCTGGTGGTTATGGGGTTAATTCTGGTTACGCAATTTAATAGTTTTTACCAAGCATTCCTCATTTTAAGTGCAGTACTGTTTTCAACGGTCGGAGTATTTGCAGGTCTGCTGATTTTCCAAAAACCTTTCGGCATTATTATGTCAGGTATTGGGGTCATCGCCTTGGCCGGCATCGTGGTGAATAACAATATCGTATTGATAGATACTTATAACCAACTGATACGCAGAGGCTTGTCAAAACAAGAGGCCATCTTACGCACTGGTGTTCAGCGTTTAAGGCCCGTTTTATTGACCACAGTGACGACTATTTTAGGGTTATTGCCAATGGTACTGGAGATGAACATCGATTTGATTAACCAGAAAATTGAGTTTGGCGCTCCCAGCACGCAATGGTGGTCACAACTCGCCACGGCCGTTGCGGGAGGGCTTGCTTTTGCCACTGTCTTAACGTTAGTGCTGACGCCTTGCTTGTTGATGTTGGGGCGTAAGGAACCACCACCTACTCTCGAAGAGTAATCTGCTCAATCTTACACAATGAGGCCCACATTATTGGTGGGCCTTTTCTTATTATTTATTGGCATAGAGTAATTGGCTATAGCGTTCTAGCTTCCCAAGCCTAATTTGAGCATTGGCGATAAAGGTGGTTTTTGCTTGGCCCGTTAAGGATTTAGATTGCGGTAAAGAGACCGTTCTTGGGTTTTTGTGTACACCGTTGACCAAAAATTCATAGTGGAGATGAGGGCCAGTGACTCTTCCAGTCCCTCCTAAAGTACCAATCGTTTGTCCTTGCTTGACTCGTTGACCCGTTTTGACCATACGTCGTTGTAAGTGTAGGTATTTGGTAATGTAGGTGTTGCTGTGACGAATAAACACATAATTACCATTAAATTGGTTGTAACTTGATTTCTCAACCACACCATCGCCGGCGGCCCAAATTGGGGTACCTACTGGCGCGGCATAATCGGTTCCTCTGTGTGCGGTGACTTTTCCTGTGACGGGGTGGCGACGCACAGGATTGAAATTCGATGTCACGCGACGAAAATCGATCGGCGAGCGTAAAAAGGCCTTTTTCATGGCCCGGCCATTTTCGTCATAGTAATTGCCTGTTGCATCGTCCAATATTGCTGTGAACGTCGTACCTTGGTTGGTAAAGGCGGCGGCAATGATATTTCCGCGGCCAATTACCTCACCTTCCACCACCTTTTCTTGGAATAGCAGCTTAAATTGGTCACCTTCACGAATATCTAACGCAAAATCCACATCCCAACCAAATATACCCGCTAACTCCATGATTTGGTTTGCTGTTAAACCCGCGCTTATCCCCGCATTCCAAAAATTTGAAGTAATGATCGCTTCGGCATAGTTGTACTGGAACATCAGCTCTTTTTTATCAAACTCAGAAGTAAAGCCATCGCCCGATTTAGTGATACGAAAGGTTTCAAAGGCGCTAATAATGCGATTGAGTTGAACAAGTTCATTATTTTCATCAAAGCCAAATTGCAGCTCATCTCCTGGCTTAAGTCGTGAAAGCTGGCTGTCAATATCACGATTTGTTGCCGTGAGTTGATAGAGTAAGCGAGCCGAAAGCCCAATTCGCTGAAATAATACGGCGGCACTTTCCCCCGATTTAACTTGATAAGTTTCCCAACGCAGCATGGTGGAAGGCGAGATAGATATTCCCGGAGAGAGGGCTTCTGCGTTAATGGTTAATGGATAATGGCGACCAATTTCTAGACGATTCGGATCCTGAGCGAGATCTTCAGGGTTTGGTAGAAATAGCAGCGCGAAAACCATGAGTGCGCTTAAAAAGGCGATGAGGATTCGATGCACCCAAGGGAGACGAGCGAAAATTGAAAGCATATTTAGGTTCGTTTAGTAAATTATAAAGAAATTAGCCGGTTCGTTAGTCTAACTGGTTTCAAAAAGCATCGCTATTCAAGTAAGATGTTCAACTATTAAATTTTGCCAAATCTGTAGGAGTGAACAAGAATGGCGAGTATTGAAGCGGCTTTAGCTGAAATTAAACGCGGCGTTGAAGAGCTAATCCCAGAAGATGAATTGATCGCGAAACTGAAAGAAAACCGTCCATTGCGCATTAAATTAGGTGCTGATCCAACGGCTCCAGATATCCATCTTGGACATACGGTGATCCTCAATAAATTACGTGCATTTCAAGATTTGGGCCATGAAGTCACCTTTTTGATTGGTGATTTCACGGGTATGGTTGGTGACCCAAGCGGTAAAAATACCACGCGTCCACCGCTCACTCGTGACGATGTTTTGCGTAATGCTGAAACCTATAAGACACAAGTGTTTAAGATCCTCGATCCGGCTAAAACGAAAATTCAGTTTAACTCTGAATGGTTGTCTCTATTGGGTGCGGAAGGCATGATCCGTCTTGCATCGAACCAAACAGTGGCACGCATGCTAGAGCGCGATGATTTCAAAAAGCGCTACGCTAATGGTCAGCCTATTGCCATTCATGAATTCATGTATCCACTCCTACAGGGTTATGATTCAGTCGCAATGGAGACAGATGTTGAGCTTGGCGGTACTGACCAAAAATTCAACCTATTGATGGGCCGTGAACTACAAAAAGCACATGGTCAAAAACCACAAGTTGTCTTGATGATGCCACTGCTTGTTGGTTTGGATGGCGAGAAAAAAATGTCCAAATCAGCGCACAACTACATTGGTGTCAGTGAATCGCCAAGTGAAATGTTTGGCAAAATCATGTCGATCTCTGACACATTAATGTGGAGCTACTACGAGCTGCTTTCTTTCCGTCCATTGGAAGAAGTCGCACAGTTCAAAGCTGATGTTCAAAATGGCACGAACCCACGCGATCTCAAAATCTTACTGGCGAAAGAGATCATTGCACGTTTTCACTCTAAAGAAGAGGCGGATGCGGCTGAGCAAGAGTTCATCAACCGCTTCCAAAAAGGTGCGATGCCAGAAGAGATGCCAGAATTTGAATTTGCAGCGGGTATTGCTATCACTAACCTGCTCAAAGAGGCGGGTTTAGTGGCTTCAACGTCTGATGCGATGCGAATGATCAAGCAAGGCGGTGCCAAACAAGATGGCGAAAAAATCGACGACAGCAAAAATGTACCAGCCGCGGGGACTTATGTTTACCAAGTCGGCAAGCGTAAGTTCGCACGAGTTACTGTAAAGTAAAAATCACAGTAAAGTGAACCGTCTATTCATTAAAGCGCCTAAGGGCGCTTTTTTACTGGGCCAGCCATTAAATATCCAATCTGAATGGTGGTTTTTTGTGATTGAGTATGGTTGAAATTGAAACGCATTGGATGCAAAGATCAGAGTGTATTTCGCCAAAGGCTTTGGTACAATTTGCGCACTGCTAATTGAGCAGTACTTTCGGAGATTTTTATGAACAATACCGACCATCCCCCTAGTATGAAGGGAGAAAAATAACCGCTTTCGGTATTGGCGATCTTCGCTCCTACCTTCAGTGGTAGGGCTTATCTTTTCTGATTTACTCCTCTCGATTTTTCTCCTGCTCTCTAGTTTGAGATGAAAACTTATCTGTGAATTACATTGATGAACAATGACGTCATTGCTCATCAATATATTACATTTGGGTATCATTTCGATGGTCGTTACCTTTGCCAATCGGGAGATTCGCCATGACGGTAATGAGCAACATTTATATTGAAAATTCACCTAACTTTTCTTTGGAAGAGATTGGTGCGGCTCGTAATGCATTTTTGCAGTACGAACAGCAAAAACAGGTACATTTATTGGCAGTGATGCCTATCGAAGAGGCAGTGGCGATTTTACGTCACTGTACTATTGGTTATGTTCAGCAGCTACTCAGTGAATTAGATAAAGGGGGCTATGACATTCGCGCTCGCCATTACGCTAACCAATTGGGGTTTATTTACTCAGAAGTTGAAACGGCACAAAGCTATTTAACCACTAGCGTGATTGAACATGTGAAGCAGCGTATTGGCTGGATTATTGTATTGGCACTACTTGGTATCGTATCCGGGCTGATTATTACCCAGTACGAAGATACATTGAGCCAGCTTGTGCTCTTGGCTGTGTATATGCCTGTTATTGCCGCTGCAGGTGGGAATACTGGCTCGCAAGCTGCGACGTTAGTCGTGCGCGCGTTGGCGGTTGGTGAATTACGCAAACGTCAATGGTTGCGTGTATTATGGAAGGAGTGCCGTGTTGCGGTTTGTCTTGCGTTGGCTATCTCTGCGGTGATGGTGGCTCGCATTATGTTGTTTAGTGATGCCAACTCAACCGGAGGCTTTCCACTAGAAAACATTGCGTTTGCAATTGCGGTTGCGCTCTTTATCCAAGTCACCATTTCAACGACAATTGGCGGCTTATTACCCATTGCTGCGCGCGTTTTTAACTTAGATCCTGCGGTATTAGTTAGCCCTGTACTGGCTTCTATCGTCGATATTTCGGGTATGTGGATCTACTTTAACGTGGTGAACTATTCATTAGGACTGAGCTGACTGAACTTAACGACATCTTCAAAGAAGAGCGTCTCAAATTGAGCAATTGGGGCGGTAACACTAGTGTTATCGCCTTGATCTTGCGGATAATAATCAGTGATGAATTGAACAAATAATGTACTCGGTTTTCCTTGTTTATCTAAACCGAAGCCCGCCATGTTATGCGTTCCATAAAGCGAACCACTTTTGGCTATCAGCTGCCCTTGTATAGCTTGGCCACGCATACTACGTCGGTACTGTAAGGTACCGGATTCACCTGCTTTAGGCATGATATCAATAAGCTTAAGGGTTTGATTATTAATCCAAATGTAATTCAGCACATCCACCATATTTTGTACTGAAAGGCGGTTGTTACGTGATAAACCCGAACCATCAGCCAACTGAGCTTGTGCCAAGTTGATGCCTGTTCGAGAAAAAAGGATCTGCTTGATCGCCTCGGTGCCATTACTAAAACTGCCGGGTTGAATAAAAAAATGCTGGCCAAGTGTTTTGGTTAAACTGTCAGCAATCAAATTGTCAGACTCTTTAAGCATCATTTCTAACAACGGGTACAGTGGCATAGATTGATGTGTTGCTATCAATGAACCCTTTTCTATGCTCAGTTCATCTTGTTTTACACCCAGCTTAACCTCGCCTAGCAATTCAATACCCACTTGTTTGAGTTGCTTATAAATCATACGCGTGGCGTATAAGTTTGGGTCTTGCACGGCAAACTTTAGTGGCAGAGGTTGTGTTCGCTCGGCCAAACAGCCGTCGAGCTGGTAATGGTTCTGCTCTGAAGTGCGCAGTTCTAAATCACAGCGAGCACTCTCTTGTTCAGTCTTAGTAACACTTCTTGCGTAGCTGGTCACGTGAATGGGATAGTGCTCAGGCACATAAACCCGAGTTTTCCCGTTCGGCTGCGTATGAATAGAGGCTTGCACGCAATTACCATCCAGAGTGATTGCACTTGATGGGGCGCTATAGCATACCCCCAGAATATCCCAAGGTGATCCAACCGCGCGGTCGTAACCTGAAAAGGCTGAATTATCTAACCAAAGGTTGCCTTTTATTTGTGAGATGCCCTGTTTTTTTAGCTCGCTGAGTAGCTGCTTCATATCTTGGCTGGTTAACGTAGGGTCGCCAGAGAAGTGAATAACAATGTCATCGCCATGTTGAGTTAGCTGAGTCGTGAAGCGAAATTGTTCGCCAAGCTCTAGCGTGGCGGCAAGCGCGGTGAGCATTTTTAAAGTGCTGGCAGGAGGGAAAAGCGCTTGTATGTTATTAGTATCTTGAAAAACCTGTTCAGTGGCTAAAGAGTGAACGAATAAACCCACCCGAGTACCTTGTGGCAGTGTTTGCAAAGGCGTATACGCCAAAGTCGATAAAGGAAAGAAGAACGAGAGGATGAATAAAAAAGCACTGCGGTTTAATAAGAGCATAACACGGCATTTCAGGGCGGAGTGTGCATACAGTATAGCGAGATAAAAAAACGCCTGCTAGCAAGCAGGCGTTTTAAATCTATGACATTAAGCCAAGAATTAGAAGTCGTAACGTAGACCTAGTGCTAGTTCGTCTTCAGATGCAGCTTTACCTACTTTGTCTGAATCAAGTAGGTTGAAGTTGTAAGAGATGTACGAACGGAAGTTAGGTTTGAAGAAGTAAGTTGCATCAACTGCAAAGTTATCTTTTGAAGTTACATCACTTGTTTCAGCGTTGTTGTAAGTTGTTGTGAATACTGCTTGACCCATTGTGTAGGCTGCAGCTAGTTCATAACCAGTGTAATCAACGTTAGTGTCTTTTTCGCCGTCAGTGAATACACCTGCGAAGTAGAAATCAGAGATAGCGTAAGATGCAGCAAGCATGTACTCGTTTTGAGTATCTTGATCAGCATAACCTGCACCTAGCTTAACGCCAGTGTCGCCGATTGCATAGATAGCCGATAGAGAGTAGCCGTCTTGACCGTTATCCACATATTTATCGTTGGTAGTATCAACTGAAGCATCAGCAAAACGATAGCTTGCTTTAACGCCTAGGTTTTCGAATTGGCCTTTATAAGCCACCATGTTGTCTACGCGGTCCGCTACAGCAATTTTGTCTGCTGCAGAGTTACCGTGGTAAGCCATGATATCCGTAAAGTCAGTGATAACACCTAGCGCGCCGTCGTTTTTACCGTAAGTCACTTCACCGAAGTTACCGCCGATACCTGCATAAGTGTAACGGTTGTCTAGGTTGTTGTTAGTTTTGTTTGTACCTTGGTCGTTAGTAGTGAATTCACCTTCGTAGAAACCAACACCGTATAGGCTGTCGTTGATTGCTACTTTACCTAGGAAGTTTAGACGTACGCGTGATGCATCGTCCGCTTTGCCATCTTTAAGAGAAAGACGTGCTTCTGCGCGGCCGCCCATTTCTAGAGATGTACCGTCTTGGTTGTATAGCTCACCAGCATTTACACCAGTTACTACTGCAGCAGCTGATACTGCTAAAGCAATCAGAGTTTTGTTCATCTTATTAGTCCTAATTTACTGTCCATAAATATTTTTATTTGCGACGTCTATATCGTCCTTCGAGTGCTTTTGAACATTGAGTTGCATAGGTTGGGTTTTGTGAACCTTCACTAACGTACAACCAAACGTTACTAGCATTTCGTGTTCTACTTTTTACTCTTAAGTTCCGAAATTAGTTAGTAAAATGATATAAAACAGGTTTATGAACACCGTTTTATTTAGTGTAAATAAATATCAAGTCTTTGTTTTTTATTTGGTTTGTTGGTTTTTATCAACTGGTCTGAATAGTTTGTTTTTTATTTTTTTTTAGTGAGGTGGGTCGGTTTTTTGTGCGAAAATATTCGTGAAAATGAGCTTTGTGTCTGTTTTTTATCACTTTCCCCCAAACTCATTCACAGAAATCTGACAGGGGTCACGTGTGATTTAAGATGATTTAGTCACGAAGTTTGATTACACTGATTAGCAACTATGTTAATCCATGTACTACCTAACCTTTGTTGTGTTGGGTAGTTTTGTTTTGCCCAAATACGAATTTTGGCATTAGAGGTATAAAATGGAAAAAGTTCCAATGACAGTTCGTGGTGAACAATTGCTGCGCGAAGAGTTAGATAGGCTGCTAAAATTACGTCCACAAATTACCCAAGCTATTGCAACCGCACGTGAACTTGGCGACCTAAAAGAAAATGCGGAATATCACGCTGCTCGAGAAGAGCAAGGTATTTGTGAGGCTCAAATTCGTGATATTGAATATAAGCTATCTGTTGCTCAGGTGATCGATATCACTAAAATGGAAAATACAGGCAAAGTGATTTTTGGTTCAACAGTGACATTGATTGACAGTGATACTGATGAAGTGAAACGCTACCAGATTGTGGGTGAAGATGAAGCTGAGATTAAATCTGGGCGCATTTCTGTCAGCTCACCGATTGCCCGCGGTTTGATCGGTAAAATGGAAGGTGATGAGGTGATTATCGCCACTCCTGGTGGTGATAAAGATTTCGAAATCGATAAAGTTGAATACCTCTAATTCATTTCAACAACAATCAAAAAGGTCGCAGTGTGCGACCTTTTTTTGTCTGTATCCATCAGAGTCAGAGCGTCGATAACGCGACTGATTACTTACGAGGGATCTCGATTTTACGTTGCTCGGTTTGACGAAATAGTACGAGAATCTTACCAATGGTTTGTACTTTTTCTGCGCCAGTCTCACGCACGATAGCATCGATAATCAACTGCTTAGTTTCGCGATCTTCGGATGCTACTTTCACTTTGATCAGTTCGTGGTGGTTGAGGGCAATCTCGATTTCCGCTAGAACAGCCTCAGTGAGTCCATTCGCGCCCATCAGTACAACAGGTTTCAAACTGTGTGCTAGGCCTTTAAGGTGCTGCTTTTGTTTGGTGCTTAGGTTCATTATGCGGCCAATTTTATTTAATATAAGGGTTGAAAAAAGCTATTTTAACGCCATCTATCCCTGAAGACTATATTTTCTACCATACTTTCTTGGATGGAAACATTTCAGTTAGGAATCGAATGAGTAAACAGAAGCATTCGGCCAGCTCTAGTCGCTGGTTGAAAGAACATTTTGATGATAAATACGTGAATGAAGCCAAAAAGAGAGGTTATCGTTCGCGTGCTATTTTCAAAATAGAAGAGATTCAAAATAAAGATAAACTGCTTAGGCCAGGAATGACTGTTGTGGATTTAGGGGCGGCTCCCGGCGGGTGGTCTCAATATTCAGCGGGTATCGTCGGTGATAAAGGCCGAGTGATCGCGTGTGATATTTTGCCGATGGATCCTATTGTTGGCGTTGCTTTCTTACAAGGCGATTTTCGTGAAGAGGCCGTGCTGGACGCACTATTAGATCGTATACAGCCTGATATGGTTGATGTGGTGATGTCAGACATGGCACCTAACATCGCCGGAAATAATTCTGTTGATCAGCCAAGGGCAATGTATTTGGTTGAACTAGCTCTAGATATGTGTCGACAAGTTCTTACTCCAAATGGTAGTTTTGTGGTCAAGGTTTTTCAGGGAGAAGGCTTTGATGATTATGTCAAAGAAGTTCGAAACCTGTTTAAAGTCGTGAAAATAAGAAAACCAGACTCTTCGCGAGCTCGCTCAAGAGAAGTCTTTGTTGTAGCCACTGGTTACAAAGGTTAACGTTTTTGCTGTACAAGGCATAAGTTAACATATGGCTACAGGTTACAAACTGTAGTACCCTACCTTTAATTACAATTAGTTATCGCGAGGCTTACACCTTGAGTGATATGGCAAAAAATTTAATTCTGTGGCTAGTTATAGCTGTCGTTTTAATGTCGGTATTCCAGAGCTTTGGCCCTGGTGATAGTAACGGCAAAGCAGTGGATTACACCACGTTCGTACAGGAAGTTGGCCAAGGCCAGATTCAAGAAGCTCAATTTAACAATAGTGAAATTTCCTTTACTCGTAGAGGCGGTGGTACTCGCTATGTAACTTACATGCCCGTGTACGATCAAAAACTGCTTGATGATTTGATTAATCAAAACGTTAAAGTACAAGGTACACCACCAGAAGAGCAAAGTTTGCTCGGGACCATTTTTATCTCTTGGTTCCCAATGATCCTACTGATCGGTGTTTGGATATTCTTCATGCGTCAAATGCAAGGTGGCGGTGGCAAAGGTGCCATGTCATTTGGTAAGAGCAAAGCTCGTATGATGAGTGAAGAGCAAATCAAAACCACGTTCGGTGATGTGGCTGGTTGTGACGAAGCGAAAGAAGATGTGAAAGAGCTTGTGGATTACTTGCGTGATCCGAGTCGCTTCCAAAAACTGGGTGGGAAAATTCCAACCGGTGTTTTGATGGTTGGTCCTCCTGGTACAGGTAAAACATTACTGGCAAAAGCAATTGCTGGTGAGGCGAAAGTACCGTTCTTCACTATATCTGGTTCTGATTTCGTTGAAATGTTTGTTGGTGTTGGTGCATCTCGTGTACGTGACATGTTCGAGCAAGCGAAAAAGGCTTCACCTTGTATCATCTTTATTGATGAGATTGATGCGGTAGGTCGTCAACGTGGTGCTGGTGTCGGCGGCGGTCACGATGAGCGTGAGCAGACTTTAAACCAAATGTTGGTTGAAATGGATGGTTTTGAAGGCAATGAAGGCGTTATCGTCATTGCGGCAACTAACCGTCCAGATGTTTTAGACCCAGCATTGCTGCGTCCGGGGCGTTTTGACCGTCAAGTGGTGGTCGGTTTACCTGATGTTCGCGGTCGTGAACAGATCTTGAAAGTTCATATGCGCAAAGTACCTTTAGCTGGTGATGTTGAACCTTCATTGATTGCTCGCGGAACACCGGGTTTCTCTGGTGCCGATTTGGCGAACTTAGTGAACGAGGCGGCGTTATTCTCTGCTCGCGGTAACAAACGCAATGTTTCAATGGTTGAGTTTGAGTTAGCAAAAGACAAAATCATGATGGGTGCTGAACGTCGTTCGATGGTGATGTCTGAAGAAACTAAAGCATCGACAGCTTATCATGAAGCAGGACACGCCATTGTTGGTCGTTTGGTACCTGAACATGACCCTGTTTATAAAGTATCGATTATTCCACGTGGTCGAGCTTTAGGTGTAACGATGTACTTGCCTGAACAAGACAGAGTTAGCATGTCGAAGCTGCATCTTGAGTCTATGATTTCAAGCTTGTATGGCGGTCGTTTAGCGGAAGAGTTAATTTACGGCCCAGAAAACGTTTCAACTGGTGCATCAAACGATATCGAACGCGCGACAGCCATTGCTCGTAAAATGGTTACGCAATGGGGCTTTTCGGAAAAACTTGGCCCATTGTTGTATGCAGAAGATGAAGGTGAAGTCTTCTTAGGGCGCAGCGTGACTCAAACTAAGCATGTGTCTGAAGATACTGCTAAGTTGATTGATGACGAAGTTCGTAAAATTATTGACCGCAACTATGATCGTGCGCGTAAAATCCTTGAAGAGAACATGGATATTATGCATGCAATGAAAGATGCGTTGATGAAATACGAAACGATTGATGCAGGCCAAATTGATGACTTAATGGAGCGTAAAACCGAGATTCGCGAACCTGCAGGTTGGGCTGATCAAGCCAAAGCTCAAGCAGAGAAAGCGGAAGCGGAAAAAGCTCAAGAGCCAAAAGTAGAGCCAGCAGCAGAAGACGAAGTAGCCACTGAGTCCTCAGAAAAGAAAGATGCTGAGTAATCGTTAATATTCAAATTAAACCCCGAGCTTTCTCGGGGTTTTTGTGTTTTAGAGCAAAATGAAGATTCAAACCCCAACAAAGACACTTATCCTCGATTGTCCTCATGTCATGGGTATCTTGAACATGACTCCGGATTCATTTTCCGATGGTGGAAAATTTAACGCGCTAGATTTGGCACTAGAGCATGCCGATAAAATGATTGCCGCAGGTGTCAGCATTATTGATATTGGAGGGGAGTCAACTCGGCCGGGTGCTCCAGAAGTGACTCTCGATGACGAATTATCTCGTGTTATTCCTATTATTAAAGCTATTCGTGCAAAATATGACGTCTGGATTTCAATTGACACCAGTAAAGCTGAAGTGATGCGTCAGGCGGTTGAGGCTGGTGCTGACTTGATTAATGATGTTCGTGCACTGCAAGAGCCGGGGGCATTAGAGGTTGCGGCTAAAGCACAAGTGCCTGTCTGTATCATGCATATGCAAGGCCAGCCACGAACGATGCAAACCAGCCCACATTATCAAGATGTGTTAGCGGATGTTAAGCTCTTTCTAGAAGATCGAGTCGCAGCGTGCGAGCGCGCGGGGATCGCGCGTGCAAATATTATCCTCGACCCCGGTTTTGGATTTGGCAAAACCATTGAGCATAATTATTATCTGCTTGCACATCTAGACGCATTTCATCAGCTAGGTTTGCCGATATTGGCTGGGATGTCTCGTAAGTCAATGATTTTTAAACTACTCAATAAAAAACCAGCTGAATGTATGGTGGCGAGCGTTACCTGCGCGGCTGTAGCGGCAATGAAAGGTGCACAGATTATTCGTGTCCATGATGTGAACGAAACCATTGAAGCAATGAAAATAGTACAAACCATTATTCAAAATAGTTAACAATAATAATTAAGGAAAAATCATGTCTGACAAAAGACGTTACTTTGGTACAGATGGTGTCCGCGGTAAAGTTGGACAGTATCCTATCACTCCCGATTTCGTATTAAAACTTGGCTGGGCGGCTGGACGTGTATTGGCAAAACAAGGCACGAAAAAAGTCATTATTGGTAAAGATACGCGTATTTCAGGTTATATGCTTGAGTCGGCTCTAGAAGCGGGCTTAGCCGCTGCAGGATTAAAGGCGATTTTTACCGGACCTATGCCGACGCCAGCTGTTGCTTACCTGACTCAAACCTTTCGTGCCGAAGCGGGGATCGTTATCTCAGCGTCGCATAACCCTTATTACGATAACGGCATCAAATTCTTCTCATCCGAAGGGACTAAATTACCTGATGAAATTGAATTGGAGATCGAAGCTGAATTGGATAAACCGATTGAGTGTGTCGAGTCTGCCGAACTTGGTAAGGCTTCACGTATGGTCGACGCTGCAGGGCGGTATATCGAGTTTTGTAAAAGTACCTTTCCATCGCAATGGAATTTATCAAAGCTGAAAATCGTCGTTGACTGTGCTCATGGTGCCACCTATCACATCGCGCCTAATGTCTTTAAGGAACTTGGCGCTGAAGTGATAGCAATGGGGGTTGAGCCAGATGGTCTGAATATTAATGACGAAGTTGGAGCAACGGATGTCCGTGCGTTGCAACAGCGCGTTGTGGCAGAAAAAGCAGATTTAGGACTGGCATTTGATGGTGATGGCGATCGCTTAATTATGGTTGATGAGCTTGGCAATAAAGTGGATGGAGATCAAATTGCCTATATCATCGCCCGTGATGCCCTGAGACGTGGAGAATTAAAAGGTGGTGTTGTTGGAACGCTAATGACAAACCTTGGTATGGAAAACGGCTTAAAGCAGTTAGGTATCCCTTTTGTGCGAGCGGCGGTTGGTGACCGTTATGTGATGGAAAAATTGCTGGCAAAAGGTTGGAAAATTGGCGCAGAAAATTCAGGGCACATCATACTGCTAGACAAAGTGACTACGGGTGATGCGATTGTTGCGGCGTTGCAAGTTCTTGCTTCCGTTGTGGGCAGTGAAATGTCGCTCAATGAACTGGCTAAAGGCATGACGCTTTACCCGCAGGTTTTAGAAAACGTACGTTTTAGTGGTGATTCCAACCCATTAGAAGCCGAAGCGGTAAAAGCGGCAGTAGCTGCCGTAGAAGCGGAACTTGGTAGCCAAGGTCGAGTGCTCTTGCGTAAATCAGGTACTGAACCTTTATTGCGCGTGATGGTGGAAGGGGAAGATGCTGAGCTAGTAAAAAATTCAGCATTAAAGATAGCGCAAGCGGTTAAAGATAATTGCTAACCAGACAAATAATATGAGTTAACCTAGGATTTCATGACCGTAATTTGGCTTGAAATCTTATGGTTAGCTATACACATAGGGTGTTGTTGCCCTTTTTTTAACCGCTTGAAGCATAAACTCCATTTTTTTATAAAATACTCCTTGTCAGCATGGGATGCATTCGTTAGTATTGCGTCCGCCTTCGTTGAGGAGGTCGCTAGCCTTGTTCAAGTCAGTTGATAAGAACGGCGCTGGCTCAACTATTTGGAACATAGGTGGAAGTAATGTTTACAGTTCTACTTGTGATTTACCTGTTGGCAGCGCTTGGTATCATTGGCCTAGTGTTAATTCAACAAGGTAAAGGCGCAGATATGGGGGCCTCTTTCGGTGCTGGCGCGTCAAACACTGTGTTTGGTGCTAGTGGCTCAGGAAATTTCCTAACCCGAATGACTGCAATTTTTGCAACCGTATTCTTCATTCTTAGTTTGGCATTGGGCAATTTGTCTACGCATAAAACTGAATCACAATGGATTGACCCAACTAAAGGTCAAGTGATTGAGCAAACTACGGATACAGCGAGTGACGTTCCAGTAAAATCTGGTGACGAAATCCCGCAATAACTTATCTTAGATAAGTACAAATAATTGCCGAGATGGTGAAATTGGTAGACACACTAGCATGAGGTGCTAGCGCCTTAGGTGTGAGGGTTCGAGTCCCTCTCTCGGCACCATTATTTACAAACTTGTAAATCACTTGATAGAGCGTATAATGCTCGCAAGTCGGACGCGGGGTGGAGCAGCTTGGTAGCTCGTCGGGCTCATAACCCGAAGGTCGTCGGTTCAAATCCGGCCCCCGCAACCAATTCTTTTTGGGTTTTGGATGCAAGTTTGTGCAGTGTCAACCTCACTGCAATTGAGAATTTAGATTCTCAATCATCAGGGTCCAGCAACAAAAAACCCCGACTAATCGGGGTTTTTTGTTATCTGAGTTTCTCAAGTATGAGATTTTCAGATAGTTGCTTGGAATTTAAATTGGGCTCTGTGCCCTTTTTTTGTTTCTGGAGTGGTTTAAATGACTGGTTTAGAAAGACAACTTACTGAAATGCTTGACGCTCCAGTAGCGGCATCAGGTTATGAGTTAGTTGGATTAGAATTTATTCGTGCCGGAGAGCACTCAACATTACGCATCTATATTGATCATGAAAACGGTATTAACGTTGATGATTGCGCAGAAGTGAGCCATCAAGTGAGTGCTGTGCTCGATGTTGAAGATCCAATTTCTGTGGCTTACAACCTAGAAGTTTCTTCACCAGGTTTAGAGAGACCACTTTTTAAAGCAGCGCATTATGAACAGTTTATTGGTCACGAAGTCAGCATCGTTTTGAAAATGGGTGTCGGCAACCGTCGCAAATGGAAAGGAATTATCCATTCTATTGATGGCGAAACCGTTGCAATTAGCGTTGATGGGAAAGAAGAACTATTTGCGCTAAGCAATATTTCTAAAGCTAACCTGATCCCTAAATTTTAGTTCTCCTAGAGAAAAGAGCTTAAGAGGCTAGATTAAATGAGTAAAGAAATTTTAGCGGTAGTTGAGGCGGTTTCGAACGAGAAGGCCGTACCTCGTGAGCGTATTTTTGAGGCGCTTGAAACTGCGCTTGCCACATCAACAAAGAAGAAACATGAAATTGAAGTCGATGTACGTGTTGCTATCGACCGTAAAACGGGTGAGTTTGAAACTTTTCGCCGTTGGTTAATCGTTGAAAATGTTGAACATCCAACAAAAGAAATTTCATACGATGCAGCTAAATACGACGACGAAACAGCTGAACTTGGTCAATATATTGAAGATCAAATTGAATCAGTGACCTTTGACCGTATTACAACACAAACAGCAAAACAAGTTATCGTACAAAAAGTGCGTGAAGCTGAACGTGCGCAAATCGTCGAACAGTTTATTGATAACGAAGGTGAGTTGGTTACTGGCGTTGTTAAGAAAGTAAACCGTGATTCGGTTATTCTGGATTTAGGTAATAACGCTGAAGCGGTTATTTTACGTGATGACCAGCTACCGCGTGAAAACTTTCGCCCAGGTGACCGAGTTCGTGGTCTGCTATATGCGGTACGTCCTGAAGCGCGCGGATTCCAACTCTTCATTACTCGTTCAAAACCAGAAATGCTCGCTGAGCTATTCCGTGTAGAAGTGCCAGAAATCGGTGAAGAGCTGATTGAATTGAAAGCCGCGGCTCGTGATCCGGGTTCGCGTGCGAAAATTGCAGTCAAAACCAATGACAAACGCATTGACCCTGTGGGCGCGTGTGTCGGTATGCGTGGAGCACGTGTTCAAGCCGTATCGAGTGAACTTGGCGGTGAGCGCATTGATATCGTTCTTTGGGATGATAACCCAGCCCAATTTGTTATCAATGCAATGGCACCAGCAGATGTTGCATCGATCATCATGGATGAAGATACGCACTCAATTGATATTGCTGTTGAAGCGGATAACCTAGCGCAAGCAATCGGTCGTAATGGTCAAAACGTACGTCTCGCTTCTCAACTGACCGGTTGGGAATTGAATGTTATGACGGTTGCTGATCTACAGAAAAAACATCAAGAAGAGTCGATGGCTTCTATTGAAAACTTCATGAAGTATCTTGATATTGAGCAAGACTTCGCTGAGTTATTGGTTGAAGAAGGCTTCTCAACGCTTGAAGAAGTGGCTTATGTACCAGTTGCAGAGCTACTTGAAGTTGACGGCCTAGATGAAGATATCATCGAAGCATTGCGTACTCGCGCGAAGAATGCGTTGACCACGATTGCGCTAGCACAAGAAGAGTCTTTTGAAGGGCTAGAGCCAGCAGAAGATCTGCTCGCACTAGAAGGTTTAGAGCGTGAAATGGCCTTTAAACTCGCAGCGAAAGGCATAGTCACATTAGAAGATCTTGCTGACCAAGGTATTGATGACCTCGAAAATATTGAAGGTCTAACAGAAGAACGCGCAGGTCAACTGATCATGGCAGCGCGCAATATTTGTTGGTTTAGCGAAGAAGAATAATTCTCAGCAAGAGGAGAGAGCGGCATGACACAACTTACAGTTAAAGCACTGAGTGAAGAAATTGGTACGCCAGTTGACCGCTTGTTAGAACAACTTGCTGATGCAGGCATGAACAAAACGAGTTCTGATAACGTTTCTGATGATGAAAAGCATAAGCTACTGTCACATCTTAGAAAAGAGCACGGTGATACCACTGGTGACTCAGAGCCGACTCGTTTGACGTTGCAGCGAAAAACACGCAGCACATTGAGCGTCAATGCCGGCGGCGGCAAAAGTAAGAATGTTCAAGTTGAAGTGCGTAAAAAACGTACCTACGTTAAGCGCAGTGCAGTAGACGATGAAGCAACACGTGAAGCGGAAGAAGCCGCGCAACGTGAAGCACAAGAATTAGCAGCGCGTGAAGCACAAGCAAAAGCAGAGCGCGAAGCCGAAGAAAAAGCAAAGCGTGAAGCCGAAGAAAAAGCGAAGCGTGAGGCACAAGAGAAAGCGAAGGTTGAAGCACAAACGAATGCAACAGCTAACGCGGATGAGAAAGCAAAACGTTCTGCAGTGAAACCAGAACTTTCTGCTGAAAATAAAATGAAGCAAGAAGCAGCGCGAAAAGAAGCCGAAGAGCTTAAACGTCGTCAAGAAGCCGAAGCATTACGTAAAGCTGAAGAGGAAAGTCAGCGCCAGCTAGAAATAGCACGTGAATTGGCTGAGAAGAATAAAGAGCGTTGGTCTGCTGAAGAAGAGAAAAAGGGTAGTATGGAAGAAAATACAGATTACCATGTTACGACTTCAACGTATGCACGTGAAGCCGAAGATGAAGCAGATCGCCGTGAAGAAGGTGCTAGCCGTAAATCTACGAAAGCTAATAAGAGCAAAATCTCATCTCAGGATGATAAGCAAGAGCGCGGTACGCGCCGAGGCAAAGCTCGTAAAGGTCGTATGGCTAAACCTGCATCGATGCAACATGGTTTTGATAAAACAGCGGTTGTCGCTAAGCAAGATGTTGTGATCGGTGAAACGATTGTTCTTTCTGAACTGGCAAATAAAATGTCAGTGAAAGCAACTGAAGTTATCAAAGTGATGATGAAGATGGGCGCAATGGCAACCATCAACCAAGTGATCGACCAAGAAACCGCGCAATTAGTCGCTGAAGAAATGGGTCATAAAGTTCTCATCCGCAAAGAGAATGAACTGGAAGAAGCGATCCTTTCTGACCGTGATAACAAGTTTGAAGCAGTGCCTCGTGCGCCAGTTGTGACTATCATGGGCCACGTTGACCACGGTAAGACATCAACACTTGATTACATCCGTCGCACACACGTTGCATCAGGCGAGGCCGGTGGTATTACTCAGCACATTGGTGCTTACCACGTTGAAACACCAAACGGTATGATCACCTTCCTTGATACTCCTGGACACGCTGCGTTTACTTCAATGCGTGCTCGTGGTGCTCAAGCGACAGATATCGTTGTATTGGTTGTTGCAGCAGATGATGGCGTAATGCCACAAACGGTTGAAGCGATTCAACATGCGAAAGCGGCGAATGTGCCACTTATCGTTGCAGTAAACAAAATCGATAAAGATGGCGCGAACCCAGATGGCGTGAAAAATGAGCTTGCTCAACACAACATCATTCCTGAAGAGTGGGGCGGTGAGAACATGTTTGTTCACATCTCTGCGAAACAGGGAACCAATATTGAAGGCCTACTAGAAGCTATCCTACTTCAAGCTGAAGTTCTTGAGCTTCATGCTGTTAAAGATGGTATGGCGTCTGGTGTGGTAGTTGAGTCTCGTCTTGATAAAGGCCGTGGTCCTGTGGCAACCGTTCTGGTTCAATCAGGAACACTACGCAAAGGCGACATCGTACTGTGTGGTCAAGAATATGGCCGTGTTCGTGCGATGCGCGACGAAACTGGTAACGAAGTTACGGAAGCGGGCCCATCAATTCCTGTTGAAATTCTAGGTTTGTCTGGTGTTCCAGCTGCCGGTGATGAAGCAACAGTAGTTCGTGATGAGCGTAAAGCACGTGAAGTGGCAAATTATCGTCAAGGTAAATTCCGTGATGTGAAGCTTGCACGTCAGCAGAAATCTAAGCTCGAAAACATGTTCTCTAACATGACAGCGGGCGAAGTGGCTGAACTGAACGTGGTACTAAAAGCAGACGTTCAAGGTTCGGTTGAAGCCATTGCTGATTCACTGCGTAACCTTTCAACTGATGAAGTGAAAGTGAACATCGTGGGTTCTGGTGTGGGTGGTATCACAGAAACTGACGCAGTACTTGCAGCAGCTTCTAACGCTATCGTACTTGGCTTTAACGTTCGTGCTGATGCATCAGCTCGTCGTACTATCGAATCTGAAAACTTAGACCTACGTTACTACTCAATCATTTATCAATTGATTGACGAAGTAAAAGCGGCCATGAGCGGCATGCTAGCACCAGAGTTTAAGCAAGAGATCATTGGTCTTGCTCAGGTTCGTGAAGTATTTAAATCACCTAAACTAGGCGCAGTTGCTGGTTGTATGGTGACTGAAGGCGTTATCAAACGTAATAGCCCTATCCGTGTTCTACGTGATAACGTGGTTATCTACGAAGGTGAGCTTGAGTCGCTACGTCGCTTTAAAGATGACGTGCAAGAAGTGAAGAATGGCTACGAATGTGGTATCGGCGTTAAGAACTACAATGATGTTCGCGTTGGTGACCAAATCGAAGTCTTCGAAACAGTGGAAATTAAACGTACACTGGATTAATTGACTGACGTTGCTGTATTGAAATAGACAGTAATCGGTTGTTGAATACACCATGGGGGGCTGGGTTGAACCATCCCCCCATTCTTTCTATATGTGAGAAAAGATATGTCAAAAGAATTTAGCCGCACGCAGCGCGTATCCCAACAGCTGCAAAAAGAACTCGCCATGATCATACAACGTGAAGTCCGTGACTCACGCTTAGGTATGGTGACTATTTCAGAAGTCGAAGTGTCACGTGACCTTGCTTATGCAAAAGTGTTTGTGACGTTTCTATGCGTTGGTGAGCAGACCCCAGAAAGCTGCTTAGCTGCGTTAAAAGAGCATGAAGTTCATATCCGCATGATGCTTGGCAAACGTATTCGCTTACGTTTGACACCAGAAATTCGCTTCACTTATGACAATACTTTGGTTGAAGGTATGCGCATGTCCAACTTGGTGACTGAAGTGGTCAGCAATGATAAGCGCAGACAGAAAGATGCAGGGCGTGAAGATGAAGCGTCTGCAGAAGAAGGGAATGAATAGATGGCTCGTCGTCGTAAAGGTCGCCCAATCAACGGGGTAATTTTACTGGATAAGCCAACGGGTATCTCCTCGAATGATGCCTTACAAAAAGTAAAACGTATTTATTTTGCAGAAAAAGCCGGACACACTGGCGCGCTCGATCCTTTGGCAACAGGAATGTTGCCTATTTGCCTTGGTGAAGCGACAAAATTCTCTCAGTTTTTACTTGATTCAGATAAGCGTTATCGAGTCATTGCAAAACTGGGTGAGCGAACCAATACCTCTGATTCAGACGGAGAGGTAGTGGAAACACGCCCTGTCAATGTGCAATTAAATACCCTGCGAGAGTGCATCGAGCGTTTTCGTGGTGAAACCGACCAAATTCCGTCAATGTTTTCTGCACTGAAATATCAAGGCCGTCCTCTATATGAATACGCTCGTGAAGGCATTGATATTCCGCGCGAATCTCGAAAAATCACTGTCTATGATATTGAATTGATTCGTTTCGAAGGTGATGAAGTTGAAATGGATGTGCACTGTTCGAAAGGCACGTATATCCGCACTATCGTGGATGACTTAGGTGAAATGCTTGGTTGTGGCGCACATGTGACTATGCTGCGTCGTACTGCGGTCGCGAAGTACCCATATGAGAAGATGGTGACTTTAGAGCAACTTGATGCATTGCTGCAACAGGCGCTGCGTGATGATGTCGCACCGAAAAATGTGTTGGACTCGTTATTGATGCCAATGGACAGTGCGGTGCAAGATTTGCCGGAAGTTAACCTTATTCCTGAGTTGGCAGACATGGTACAACATGGCCAACCAGTGCAAGTGTTGGGTGTGCCACTTGATGGCACAGTGCGCATGACCATGGGTGAAGAGAAACTCTTTATCGGTGTGGGTGAAATTGACCAAGATGGTCGTGTTGCGCCTAAGCGATTGGTCGTTTTTAGAGACGAAGAGTCGCTTTAAATAGCTATTGCTTAACGTTGGGGATTTCCCTATAATCCCGGCTTCGCGTAGCGGCTGAATCAGAGATTGGCTGCTACACCTTTAAACTTACTCTTATTAGGAGAGCATTATGTCTCTGAATGCAGAAACTAAAGCGGCAATCGTTGCTGAATACGCACGTGGCGAAGGCGACACTGGTTCACCAGAAGTACAAGTAGCACTACTAACTGCTTCTATCAACCACCTACAAGGTCACTTCAAAACTCACAAAGGCGATCACCACAGCCGTCGTGGTCTACTACGCATGGTTTCAAGCCGTCGTAAGCTTCTAGACTACCTAAAAGGTAAAGATTTAGGTCGTTACCAAGACCTAATCAAACGTCTTGAGCTACGTCGCTAAGATCAGTTTGTTCAGAAAAGGGGCTTTTAGCCCCTTTTTTGTTATCTAAATTTGGCACAATCTCTCCTAAGTCGCTATACTACCCGCCGTTAAAGTGTGTTGTATGTACTTTAACGCTTCATACTCATAGCATTACAGTCACCGAAGTCGGCCAGCAGGTCGCGGCTATTAAAAGTAGCGTTCAGATACCAGTGGGAGCGGCAAGCCCAACGCTTTGTTTCCCGTGATATAGAGCCTATTTTTACTAGTCGCGATTCGTAATGTCTTGAGTGTTATTTCATTCAATCTAGAGGCAACTCTAGAGCAAGGATAAACAATGTTTGATAAACCAGTAGTGAAATCATTCCAATACGGTAATCATACCGTCACTCTAGAAACCGGCGTTATCGCACGCCAAGCTACATCGGCTGTTATGGTCACTATGAACGATACTGCGGTATTCGTTTCTGTTGTTGGTAAAAAAGAAGCAGTAGAAGGTCAAGACTTCTTCCCTCTTACTGTTAACTACCAAGAGCGTACTTACGCAGCGGGTAAAATTCCAGGTGGCTTCTTCAAGCGTGAAGGTCGTCCATCAGAAGGCGAAACTTTGACTGCGCGTCTGATTGACCGCCCAATTCGTCCTCTTTTCCCTAATGCATTTAAAAATGAAGTTCAAGTCATCGCGACAGTGATGTCTGTAAACCCAGACGTTCAACCTGACATCGTAACTATGATTGGTACTTCAGCAGCACTTGCTATCTCTGGTATTCCATTCAATGGTCCTATTGGCGCGGCGCGCGTGGGTCACATTGATGGTCAATTAGTGCTTAACCCAAGCATGACCGAGCTTGCTGTATCTCGTCTTGATCTTGTAGTTGCAGGTACAGACAACGCGGTACTGATGGTTGAGTCAGAAGCGGATAACCTAACTGAAGAAGAAATGCTAGCAGCGGTTGTTTACGGCCACGACCAACAACAAGCTGTGATTAAAGCGATCAATGAATTTGCTGCTGAAGTTGCCACTCCAGCTTGGGATTGGGTTGCTCCTCAAGAGAACACAGTACTTAACAGCAAGATCGCTGAACTAGCAGAAGCTAAGCTTGTTGAAGCTTACAAAATCACTGAAAAAATGGCTCGTTACGACCGTATTCATGAAATTGCTGCTGAAGTAAACCAAGTGATTCTTGCTGAAGATCCTGAAGCAAATGCGAAAGAAATCCACACTATCTTCCACGATCTAGAGAAGACGGTTGTACGTCGCAGTATTATTGCTGGCAACCCACGTATTGACGGTCGTGAAAAAGACATGGTTCGTGCGCTAGACGTACGCACTGGTATTCTTCCTCGTACTCACGGTTCTGCACTATTTACTCGTGGTGAAACTCAGGCAATCGTAACCGCTACTCTTGGTACTCAGCGTGATGCTCAAATCATCGATGAGCTAACAGGTGAGCGTAAAGATAACTTCCTACTACACTACAACTTCCCTCCATACTGTGTGGGCGAAACTGGTTTTGTAGGCTCTCCTAAGCGTCGTGAAATCGGCCACGGTAAACTGGCTAAGCGTGGTATCGCTGCCGTTATGCCTTCAGTGGAAGAGTTCCCATACACAGTTCGTGTAGTATCAGAAATCACAGAATCTAACGGTTCATCTTCAATGGCTTCGGTATGTGGTACTTCTCTTGCTCTGATGGATGCAGGTGTACCTATCAAGTCTTCAGTTGCAGGTATTGCAATGGGTCTTGTTAAAGAAGGCGATGATTTCGTTGTTCTTTCTGACATTCTTGGTGATGAAGATCACCTAGGTGACATGGACTTTAAAGTAGCGGGTACTAACCAAGGTATCACTGCACTGCAAATGGACATTAAGATCGAAGGTATCACCAAAGAGATCATGCAAATTGCACTAAACCAAGCACAAGGTGCACGTAAGCATATCCTTTCTGTGATGGATCAAGCGATCTCTGGTGCTCGTGCTGAGATTTCTGAATTTGCACCACGCATTTACACCATGAAGATCAGCTCTGAGAAAATCAAAGACGTGATCGGTAAAGGTGGTGCTGTGATCCGTGCTCTAACTGAAGAGACGGGCACAACCATCGAAATCGAAGATGACGGTACAATCAAGATTGCGGCAACCGATAGCGCTCAAGCTAAAGAAGCGATTCGTCGCATTGAAGAGATCACGGCTGAAGTTGAAGTCGGCGCTATCTATACTGGTAAGGTCGCTCGTCTGGCTGATTTTGGCGCGTTCGTTAACATTCTTCCTGGTAAAGATGGTCTGGTACACATTTCTCAAATCGCGGATCAACGCATCGAGAAAGTCTCTGATTACTTGAAAGAAGGCCAAGAAGTTCAAGTTAAAGTACTTGAAATCGACCGCCAAGGCCGTGTTCGTCTAAGCATGAAAGAAGCGGTAGAGAAACCAGCTGAAGAAGTTGTTGCAGCACCAACGGCTGAATAAGGCCACTTTAAGCTTGAGAAGCACGGCGCTTTAGTCGCCTTTTCAACATAAAGCATGATATAAAGGGAGCGTTATTCGCTCCCTTTTTCATGCCTAGATTAATGCGATACACCCACTTATCTTGGGCTTTGGGGTACACAGGAGTTTTATTTGTGAAATGGTTTCCAACGGCCGTATTGAGTGCTTTGATACTGATAATGTCGGGCTGCGCGTCAACTCAACATGGCAATCAAAGTCAATGGGTATACCCTCCGATGGCAGTGCCATTGCAGTCTTCATTACAGCAACAAGTTCAGATAGCGCGTTTGACGCAACTGCTACAACGTACTGATCTACCTGATGATGTGCGGGCTAAAATGTTTTATGAGCGTGGTAACAACTACGACAGTGTTGGGCTACGCACTTTAGCACGTTTAGATTTTGAGCAGTCACTCGCGCTTAACCCGGCGCAGCCTGATATCTTTAATTTATTAGGCGTGTATTACACGCAAGTCGCAGAGTTTGATGCCGCTTATGAGGCGTTTGATTCGACATTAGAACTTGAACCTGAGAATTTTTACGCTGAGCGTAACAGAGCCATCGCACTTTATTACGGCGACCGTACAGAACTTGCGCTGGAAGAGATTCGCGCACATTATCAACATGACCCTAGCGATCCCTTTCGTGCATTGTGGCTATATATTATTCAAAGTGAAAGCGAGCCTTTGCAGGCACGTGTGGATCTCTTCAATCGCTATCAAGTTCGAGATGATCAATGGGGATGGCTCTTGGTTGCGTTAACGCTTAAAGAGATATCGGAAGAGCAAGCTTTTAAGATGATCTTAGAAGAAGGCAGCGGTAATGCGATACAAGCACAGCGTTTAACTGAAGTCTATTTTTATCTCGCTAAGCGTTACCAACAAGAGGGAAATTACGCGCACGCGATCGCCTTGTACAAGCTTGCGTTGTCATTTAACGTCTACGAATATGTTGAGCATCGATACGCTTATCTTGAATTGGGGAAAATTTTCCAGCAAGTAAGAGCCGACTATTTAGCTAAGGCGAAAGCTGAGCAGCCAGAGTCTCAGCAATAAGTACCTTATTATATCCTTTTCCTTAAAGCCGCTGACTTTTTCAGCGGCTTTTTTGTTGCTTAACGATCTAAAGATCCATAAAATAGTTAGCCTTGATAACCATTTTAATTTGAAAAGCAGTGAAACTAGAAGCTAACTTAGAAAAATTAGAGCGTTTTAGTGCCAAAATCTGGCGTCGGTATAGCAAAGCTGATCCCATTTCACAATTGAGCTTTAATGAATATGATTACCTTAAAGTGATTCAAAGCTCTTCTTTGCCACTGCGCTTAACTGATTTAGCCAATGAGATGGAAGTGAGTAAACCATCGGTATCAAATATGGTTAAAAGGCTTAAAAATAAAGGGTTGGCTCAGACGGCACAATGCCAAGATGATGCGCGTTCTTACCGAGTTTCTCTCACCGATACTGCGCGTGAGCATTTAGCGGATGAAGCGAAAGTGTACGCTGTTGTCGCAGAGCAAGTGACTAAGCATCTCTCGGAAGAAGAAGCACTGTGTTTTAATATGTTGTTATCCAAAGTATTACTTTAATTTACTTATATAGTTAGCTTTGCTAACTATGGTGTCTGTTATGAAAAATTCAATTTACCGCCAATTTTGGCGCTATACCATTCCGACCGTGGCAGCTATGTTAGTCAATGGCTTGTATCAAGTGGTGGATGGTATTTTTATTGGTCATTATGTTGGTGCTGAGGGATTGGCGGGCATTAACGTTGCGTGGCCTATTATTGGCTTTATTTTAGGGCTTGGCATGTTGGTGGGCGTTGGAACCGGTGCTCTGGCTTCGATAAAGCAAGGTGAAGGGAACATAGCTGCAGCTAAGCAAGTGCTTGCTACTGGTCTATTGTTGCTTGTGATGCTAGCTCCCGTGGTGGCGACAATTCTATGGTTTCTTGCGGACGATTTCATTGCGTGGCAAGGCGTTGAAGGACGAGTCTACGAACTTGGCTTGCAATATTTGCAGGTATTAGTGATCGCTTGTGTCTTTACGCTTGGCTCTATTGCGATGCCTTTCTTGTTACGAAACGACGACAGCCCTAATTTAGCCACATTACTGATGGTGAGTGGTGCGATAATCAATATTCTCTTTGATTATCTGTTTATTGCCGTTTTACATTGGGAACTTACTGGTGCCGCCATAGCAACGGCACTCGCACAATTAAGTGTGACTGTATTGGGCATAGGCTATTTCTTTTCGACGCGAGCCAAGTTGCAGCTGTCACTCTCGGTGATGAGGGTGCAATGGTCGTTGTTACCTAAGATTGTTGCGATTGGTACTTCAAGCTTTTTTATGTATGCCTACGGTTCGATGATGGTAGCGGTGCACAACAGTCTATTTGCTCACTATGGCAGCGCAGTACTTGTTGGGGCATACGCGATATTAGGCTATATCGTCACGGTTTATTACTTAACGGCAGAGGGCATCGCGAATGGTATGCAGCCGTTAGTTAGCTTCAATTATGGTGCTAAAAACTATCTTCATATTAGAAAACTGCTCAAAATTGCAATGAGCATTGCCGTGCTTGGCGGGCTGGGTTTTGTGGTGCTGCTGAACTTGTTTTCCACTCAGGTTGTTGCGGTCTTCAATTCAACTGACCCGCAATTGATGGCAAGCGCTGTGCTGGGCTTAAAACTGCATATGTTCGCGCTGTTTTTGGATGGATTTTTAGTTGTCGCCGCCGCCTTTTATCAAGCGACCAATCGCGGCAGTAAGGCGATGTTTGTCACCATTGGTAATATGGCGATCCAACTACCGTTCTTGTATTTGTTACCTAAGTTATATGGTGTGACTGGTGTGTGGATTGCCTTCCCCATTTCCAATATTGCGTTAAGTTTGGTGGTGGGTTTGATGTTGTGGCGAGATTTGCGTGCACTACCTTGTGATAACGCGAAGCAAACCGTGTTCGCTTAACAAGAGCCTCCCCCTTGTCTATAGGGGGAGGCTACGCTCAGCTTTGTTGAATCGCTAGGCCCGGTAATTGGTGCCAATAGCCGTTACACTGGTGATTGGTTAAAGGGGAGGGATGCTCTCCTTTTTCATTGGCCTTGAACTGCGACAGATGCTCGAATGTCTCAAGACCTAGTGGGCTTAAACGAACGACATCGACTAATCCCGCCATACTTGGTAAATCATTAGCAAGGTTATAGCAATAGCCCGACTGGGTTTGGATACCGTTGAGGTTAAATACCGCTTGGCCTTCTTGGCTGTGAACCTGAATTCCGGTTGGATACTTGATACAGCAAGTCTCACATTCATCCTTCGCGCGATTTTCAGCCCGTGCGGTAAAGCAGCGTGCGGAGTAAGCCAGTGGCAGGTATCCGTGGCTAAAAACTTCTACTTCAAACTGGTTTTTGATACCAAGCTCATCACATTGTTGCAATACATTGATTAGCCAATCACGGGAGAGTTCAACAGGCATGCACCAACGGATCATCCCTTGCTTTAGGAACAGTTGCAGTGTGCGCGCGTTGTAAGCATTCACGGCGGGCCCAACCACAAAAGGAAGGCGTTTTTCACTGGCGAGTTGAATCGCCGAAACGTCATTTGCTTCAATCGCAAAATCGCCATTCTCAATATACTTTTTCATCACATTGATTTCGCTCGGCGCTTCCAGTAGCGCCATGGTTGAGATCACAACCTGTTTACCCGCTTGTGAAAGCGCTTTGGCGATCTCAAACCAGTGTTGTGGTTTTATCTCACGTCGCTTGGAGCAGACCGATTCACCCAAATAGATCACATCAGCAGGGCTATTGATTGCCTGTTGATAAAAACTTTCTACCTCTTGTTTGGGCCAGAAATAGAGTAAAGGACCCAGCGCATATTTCATTCTCTTCTCCATTCTCTTATTGCCATTGGCGATGGTACGCGCCGAGTGTCGTTTGCGTGCCTTCAGAAACGTTGGCTAAGGCGGTATTCCAAGCCGTTTCTACTTGGTAGGCTTGTGGATTTGCTTGGTAGCGATCAATCGCCGCTCGCCAGGTTTTAGTCACTTGCTCCACATATGCAGGGCTACGTTGGCGACCTTCAATTTTGACGGAAGCAACGTTGGCTGCAAACAGTTCTGGTAATAGTGATAACGTATTTAAACTGGTTGGTTCTTCCAGTGCGTGGTAGCGTTTAGGTTGCCCATCGATCTGCGCTTCAAAACGACCTTTGCACAAGGTTGGGTAGCCTGCATTTTCTCCGGCTGCGTATTTATCAATCAAAATTTCGTTTAAGCGAGATTCCAAACCTGAGTCCGTTTCTTGCCAGCGGACGTACTTCGCGGGCGAACAGGCTCCGACAGTATTGGGTGATTCTCCCGTCATATAGGAAGAGAGATAACAGCGCCCTTCAGACATAATACATAAGCTGCCAAAGGCAAATACTTCAAGCTCGACGTCACTCATCATATTACGTGAGAGCTGTTTGACTTGATGGATTGATAGCACTCGCGGTAACACCACTCGCTTAATATTGAAATTCTGCTTATAAAACTCGATAGCGGCGACGTTGGTGGCGGAGGCTTGTACAGAAAGATGCAGTTCCAGATCTGGATATCGGTTAGCGGCATAATCCAATACCGCGATATCGGCGATGATCAACGCATCCACGCCTAAACTGGCGGCATTATCGACGGCGTGAGTCCAACGCTCGAAGCCATTAGGGTGGGCGAAGGTATTTAACGCGACATGAATTTTTTTATGGTGATCATGAACATATTGCACCGCTTTATCTAACTTCTTACCTGCAAAATTAAGGCCAGCAAAGTGGCGAGCATTGGTATCATCTTTGAAGCCGATATAAACCGCATCTGCACCACAATCGATCGCTGTTTTTAGAGCAGGCAGGTTACCTGCAGGACATAAAAGTTCCATTGATCCGTACGATATCTAAGGGAAAGTAGTGGTATTTTATGAAGCATTATGAATAGCAAATTTGATGTAAGGCAGGTTTGGGGCGAATAAACGAGATTTACTTATTTGGGAGTAGAACGATGACGACGATTTTGAACGAATAACTCTTCTACTTCCTGCCTTGGTTGTGGCCGATAAAAATGGAAGCCTTGAATTGAGTTACAGTTGAGATTAGAGAGTAGCGTGGCTTGTTGTTGGGTTTCCACACCTTCGGCAACGACCGTTAAGTTGAGTGATTTACCTAAATTGATGATGTTTTCAATGACGGTGATTTGTTTAGGAAGTGTATCGATATCCGTTATAAAAGCGCGGTCAATTTTAAGTTCATCAATCGGGAAGCGAGCGAGGTAAGAGAGCGAGGAATACCCCGTACCAAAGTCGTCAATGGACAGAGAAAAGCCCAGTTTTTTGATCGCGTTCAACATTTGCAAGGTGTGTTCGCTGTCGCTCATGACGGCACTTTCGGTCAGTTCAAATGTGATGCAGTTTGGATCAAGCTCCGTGGTGCGAAGCAGTTTTTCCATATAATCAATCAACTTCGGGTTACAAAACTGTTCTGGCGATAAATTGATCGCCACGCGACCTGGTAAAATGCCTTGCAGCTTCCAGCGTTTTACGGTCGAGAAGACATCACGCATCACCACTCGGCCTAAATGTTCAATCAGCCCAGCTTTTTCCGCGACAGGGATAAAAGCGCCCGGGTTGATATACCCTTCCACAGGGTGTTTCCAGCGCACCAAAGCTTCCGCACCATTGATGCTGAAGTCGCGAGCATTTACTTTCGGTTGATACCACACTTCAAGGCCATTTTGTTGCAGCGCTTTTTGCAGTTCAATTTCAAGCCATAAGCGCATGCGCGCTTCTTTGTTCATTTGATCGTTGAACTTAATCAGACGGTTTCTACCACGATCTTTGGCTTCATACATCGCCGTATCGGCGTTTTGCAACAATACGCGTGCATCGCTACCGTCACCAGGGTAGGCGACACTACCTATGGAGCAGGCTAAGCGTTTACTGAAATGGTGCAGATCAAACGGTTGGTTAATCAAAGAAATGATGCGTTCAGCCAACATTTCAGCGGCGCGACTATTTTCAGGATCAGGCAGTATTAGTCCAAATTCATCGCCGCCAAGGTGGCCCACAATCGCTTGTTGCGGTAGTAAACGTTTCAGCCGTGCTGAGACCTCTTTAATGACTTTATCGCCAATATGATGGCCTAAAGAGTCATTGATGTTTTTGAAGTTATCAATGTCTAAATAGAGCATCACAAGGGGTGTTTCATTTTGAATGAACTGTTCTAAACGTTTAGTGAAACCAAAACGGTTATACAAGTTAGTCAGCGAGTCAATGTGGATATCGGCATGCATAGTCGAAGACAACTGCTTAGGTGCATCTTCTGCATCTTGAATCAAAATCAGTTGTGAGCTGTTGCCCAGCACGACGGTGGCTCCAGCGTGCAGTTGAACTTTACGTTCAAAGCCACACTTTGGCCCAGTGAGGCAGACCAATGGTGCCCCTGCGAGTAATAAACTAAGTGGAGAGCTGAATACGGTTTTACTTTTTTCATCGACAAACAAGCGCGATAGCTCTTCACCAAGAAGCTCTGAGGTATTTTCAAAACCGAGTAAACGAGCCGATGCGGGGTTAGCAGAGATAATGCAGTCGTCATCGACCAGCAACAATCCATCGGGAAGCAAGCTAGTCAAGGTTGAAAACTTATTTTCCGACTCTTCTAATGAGCGAATGAGGATCTGTTTTTCGGAGGTGTCGATGGCGTGAAACACAATATTTTCGACTTTTTTATCACCCATGATAGGTGATAAAGAGAAATGCAAACTCGTTTCTAAATCGATCTCGTGAAGCGTCAGTTCGGTCTCAAGCGTTTCTCCTTGAAATGCCCGTTCATAATAGGGTTTGAGATGGCGGTAGAAATGCTCACCCAGAATTTGTGAGTCATTCATTCCAACCAATTCGGTCGTGCTCAAACCTGCAATATCACAATAGCGCTCATTGACCATCACATAGTTATGTTGATCGTTTAAGACAGCAAAAAAAAACGGACTGTTCGACGTGATTTTTGCAAACCAATGTTGTAAATGTTGCGAAGGCATCAAGCTACTACCACTCTCCAGAGCACTTATATTCATGAGGATGTTACAACGTAAGTAACACATTAACTATAACTTTGATTACTAAGCTAGAAAAGGTTCTCAAACAATGTACGTTTTTTGATGCATCACAGGAATTTGCACCCCCACATCCATTATGATTAGGTACTATTGCATTACAAAGTAACGGATAACGCTCGTGATTCACAAGATTCGTACTCAACTAGTTCAAAACGCCGCTTCAATTTTGCGATCCCCAGTCCACTTCTTACCGCAAGTTGTACAAAAAAAAGCCTTGCTAGAAGGGTTGAAAACTATATTTCATGAGGCTTTGCAAGAAGGTGACTTTGAATTTCTTGATGGGAAATGGTTAAAGGTTTCAATTCGCGATTTGAATTTGAATTGGTATATCAGCTATCAAGCGGAACAACTTGTTGTGTCTGATAAGACGGAAGTGGAAGATGTCAGCTTTAGCGGTAACCTAAATGATATGGTGTTGATTGCTGGTCGAAAAGAAGATCCTGATACGCTGTTCTTTCAACGTCGACTCTCCATTGAAGGGGATACTGAACTGGGGTTAGAGGTGAAGAACCTGATGGACAGTGTTGACCTAGAGCTTTTACCAAAACCGTTCCAGATGTTAATAAATCAGCTAGCAGATTTTGTGCATAAGGGCGTACAATCGCCAGTGACACAAAATGAGGTAATGAATGCTTATTCGAACTGAAGCGCCAGCGGATATCTTAGCGATTGACCGCTTATTAAAATCAGCCTTTGAGACAGATGCTGAAGCTAATTTGGTCATGACATTAAGGGAAAACAGCCATTTGACGCTCTCTTTAGTGGCCTGTGATGATGACGGCGAAGTCGTTGGCCATGTGATGTTTAGCCCAGTCTTACTCAATGGTGAAGACTTAAATTGGCAAGGGCTTGCACCGTTGGCCGTGAAAAAAGAGTGGCGAAATCAAGGTGTCGCCGCCTCGTTGGTAAAAGAGGGGTTAATCTGTTTGGCTGAGTTCGATTATCCAGCTTGTGTGGTTTTGGGTGACCCGGATTATTATCAACGCTTTGGCTTTAAAGAGGCGGCGAAATCTGATTTTCGTTGTCGTTGGGATGTTCCAGTTGGCGCGTTTCAGATCGTTGCATTAGTCGACGGCGAATTGAGCGGACGAGCGGGTTTAATTGAGTATTGCCCAGAGTTCAACGATCTTTAATCACCGTATTTCTATTCAAAACAGGGAGCCCAGAGCTCCCTGTTTACTTTTATGCCCTTCTCATTTGAAGCTGCCGTGGTGTTGGCTACGTTCGCTCACCCCAATCACATCGTTTATCTAGGCTCATGGGGATGAATTCACTTGCCGCCTATCTGCAACTTCAAGTTGTTTGGGCATAGCTCTTGAGTCATTGGATGATTAACGGTTTCTGTCTTGGCGCTGATTTGTTAGGATTGCGATGTTCAATGAGGTCATAAACAGATGTCACATCACGAAAATCAATATTTACAAGAAATGGGCATCCAGCGTTGGGAGCTTATCCATCCACAGTGGCTGGCTGGCTATCAACCCGATCCGGTGACGCTGCCGAGCACGTGCCGATTATTACTCGTTTCCCCCCAATACCCGCGACAAGGTGCTCTATTGCTGTTTTCAAGAGTATTGAAGAGTATGGGGCTCGAAATCAGTCAGGCGTGTCATCTTGAGCCTCACTCTCTTAGCCAACTCACAGGCTCCAGTATTGAATGGTTGTGGTTTTCAGGCTGTGAAAAGAAAGAAAGCCCGTTGACCCAGAAAGTGTTAACGTCACCGCCGCTAGTTGAGATAGATGGCAATACCGAGCTGCGCCGGGCGTTGTGGCAGCAAATTTGTTCTTATGAGTCATAAAACCATGAATATTGATGTTGTGCCTTTATCACTTCCTTATCTTGATGCTATTTGGTCTATTGAGCAGCAAGCTCACAGTTACCCTTGGGCTGAATCACTCGTACGCGACTTGGCGAGTCGTGGTGCATGCCACCATGTTATGTTGGTTGATGGCAAAGTTGTCGGTTATTTCTATGCACAGAATATTGTTGGAGAGGTGACCTTGTTGAATATCGCTGTGGATCCGCAGCAGCAAGGTAAGGGTTACGGAAAATTGTTGATGGAGTTTTTCTTAACTTACTGTGAAAAAGCGCAAGCTGAAAGTGCGTGGCTTGAAGTTCGCGAAAGTAACATCCGCGCTTATAGCTTGTACGAATCGCTGGGTTTTAATGAGCTCGATCGTCGAGTGAACTACTATCCCACTCCGAAAGGATCAGAAGATGCGATCATCATGAGCTACTATTTTTTGTAGCTTATTTTCCATCAGCAGATCGTTTGCAAACTCAGGTTTTTTCATGGTCAGGCGTCTCGGAACTATTTCTGGTGCGCCTTATCTTTTTGATGTTCATTGAGTTGATAGCATGGGCTTGCAAAACGCTTGACGACTTCCTTAGCGGTTAACGGCTTATCAAATAAGTAACCTTGGAACTGATCACAACCCAATTGTTTGAGAGTTTCGAGTTCTTGGCACTCTTCCACACCTTCGGCTATTACCTCCAAATTTAAACGTTTCGCAATCATAATAATCGTATCCACAATTGCTTGGTCACTCTCATCTAAATGCAATTGAGTGACAAAAGAACGATCGATTTTGAGCACATCCACCGATAAAAGTTTGAGGTAACGCAGTGATGAATAACCAGTGCCAAAATCATCAATCGAGATGCTCAGCTTACTTTTTTTAAGTTGCACCATTTTTTGAATCGCACTTTCTACATTTTCCAGTAATAGCCCTTCAGTAATCTCCAATTCAAGATGTTCACCAGTAATACCTGCTTGCTGCATTGCATGGTTAATGTGTTCAACAAAAGAATCTTGAGAAAACTGCAACGGACTGATGTTGATGGCTAAACGGCGAAAATGGGGCGGTAATACTCCTTGGCGCTTCCAAGCGGCGTATTGATAGCACGCTTGCTCTAATATCCAGTTTCCAATCGGAATAATTTGCCCCGTTTCTTCTGCTATGGTCATAAACACACCCGGTGGCAATACACCTTTGGTTGGGTGGTTCCAGCGGATCAAGGCTTCCACACCGACAATATTGTGCCGCTCATCGACTTGAGGTTGGTAATAGAGTTCTAACTGTTGGGTATTGAGGGCTTCATGGAGGCCTTTTTCAATTTCCAGAAACGATTCGACTTGAGCCTGCATTTCTGGCTCATAAAACATGTATTTATTGCGTCCATTCGCTTTTGCGCGGTAAAGCGCTGTATCGGCTTGTCTAAGTACATCGATATTGGTTTTGCCCACTGACGGAAAAATCGAGATACCAATACTCACAGTGCAATAAAGCTGGTGGTCATCAATCGAGTAAGGGTTGGAAATCAGAGCCAGAAGCTGCTGAGCTAGCTTCTCTGCTTGTTGGCGAGAGAGATGAGGAATCAACACCGCAAACTCATCGCCACCGATGCGTGCGGCGGTGTAATCGTGTTTAAGCCAGCCATCCATACGCATGGCGATAGCTTTGATTAAATGATCCCCCGTTGTGTGTCCAAGTGAATCATTGATCGTTTTGAAACGGTCGAGATCAAGGTAAAACAACACACCAGAAGTGTGGGTGCGAATACTGTTATCAATCGCATCAGTGAGCAGTTGTAGCAGCAAGCTGCGATTAGCAAGGCCAGTTAACGTGTCGTAGTAGGCTAATTGGTTAAGTTTAGCATCCGCGAGCTCTCGCTCTTTCCATAAAGTATAGAAAGTACCGGCTAACTCACTGAGCTCATTTTTTTGCTGTTGTAATGGCGGCTGTGTTGGACGTTGATTGTTTTGCAATGAGCGAACCCACGAAATTAACGTGGTGATGGGTTTTGACAGCTTGTAGTAAAAAAAGACTAAAAGGATCGAAGTCAGCAACACATTTCGAAAGAGATCAAACAGCAATACTCGTGTGGTTTTTGCAATAAATTCTTTGGCAATGGAAGAGCCGTTGACGGAAAAACTTAAGCTACCTACCACCACACTCGAATTGGGTTGATGCAAGTCAGTTTTAAAGATGGGTATTTCAGGTGTCAGATAATTCGATAAGAGCCGAATAAAAGCCGTCTGCGCTGGAATCTCTCTGTTTTTTTTTGCCAGTGTATCGCCAAAATCATCAATAATTTCAACATGATAAATGGCATTATCAACCATTAAGCTAGAGACGACTTGATTGGCTAATAAGTTGTTGAGGTGATAAGCAGCCTGGCTGGCATTTGAATAATTTTGCAGCAGTTTAAAACGGTAGTGATCTTCAATGCGAGCTTGCTCATGGTGTAGATCGAGCAAAGTATGATACAAACTAAAGCCTATCCCAAGGATCACCGAGACTAGGAACACTGTTTTGGCTTGTTTAAATGCCAGAGAATTTCTTTGTTTGGTTATCAGCATAATACTCGCTTATTCTCTTCGCCCTTTTTAGTTATAGCTCATATTTATTGATAATTTAATTACAAATAGAAAGGTCGTCATTCTCTTGTTGATTTGTATAGCGACGAAAGTTGCTCCCAGATCAAATATAGGGGAGAATACCGCGCAAATTTGAATCGAACTGCTGATCAGCGTAAGCGCTTCGGCTCTCCCTTATATCAGCATATTGAGAAGACCTGTTTCATGTCAAATACTCCTTTTTTGAGTGAAGTTTCTAAACGTAGAACCTTCGCTATTATTTCGCACCCGGATGCGGGTAAAACCACCATTACTGAAAAAGTTCTGCTATTCGGGAATGCCATTCAAAAAGCGGGAACGGTAAAAGGGCGCGGCTCTAACCAGCATGCTAAATCAGATTGGATGGAAATGGAAAAAGAGCGTGGTATTTCGGTCACGACCTCTGTGATGCAATTTCCTTACAATCATTGTTTGGTTAACTTGCTCGATACTCCAGGGCACGAAGACTTCTCGGAAGATACTTACCGCACATTGACGGCGGTTGACTCGTGCTTAATGGTGATTGATGCAGCAAAAGGTGTTGAAGATCGTACTCGTAAGCTGATGGAAGTGACTCGCTTACGTGATACACCGATTGTAACCTTCATGAACAAATTGGACCGTGAAATCCGCGACCCAATGGAATTGCTTGATGAAGTGGAGAATGAGCTGAAGATTGCCTGCGCCCCGATTTCATGGCCTGTGGGTTGTGGTAAAGAGTTTAAAGGCGTGTACCACATTCACCGTGATGAGACGATTCTGTACGCGACCGGCCAAGGTCACACTATTCAAGAAGAGCGCATTGTTAAGGGCCTCAACAACCCTGATCTGGATAAGGCCGTGGGTGATGACCTTGCCGCTCAGCTGCGTGATGAGCTTGAATTGGTATTGGGTGCTTCTCATGAATTTGATCAAGAGCTGTTTTTAAAAGGTGAGTTGACCCCTGTTTTCTTCGGAACGGCATTAGGTAACTTTGGTGTGGACCATATGCTGCATGGTTTAACTGAGTGGGCTCCGGCGCCGATGCCACGTCAAGCTAATGAGCGTATTGTTGAAGCCACGGAAGAGAAATTCTCAGGCTTTGTGTTTAAAATCCAAGCGAACATGGATCCTAAACACCGCGATCGTATTGCGTTTATGCGTATTGTGTCGGGTACTTATACCCAAGGCATGAAAATGAACCACGTGCGTATTGGTAAGCAAGTGAGTATTTCTGATGCAGTTACCTTTATGGCGGGCGATCGCTCTCGTGCTGAAAATGCTTATGCTGGCGATATTATCGGTTTGCATAACCATGGAACGATTCAGATTGGTGATACCTTTACCCAAGGTGAATCGTTGAAATTCTCAGGTATTCCTAACTTTGCTCCTGAGCTGTTCCGTCGTATTCGCTTGCGCGATCCACTGAAGCAGAAGCAACTGCTTAAAGGTTTAGTGCAGTTGTCGGAAGAGGGAGCGGTTCAAGTCTTCCGCCCACTACAAAATAACGATTTGATTGTGGGTGCAGTGGGTGTGCTGCAGTTTGATGTGGTGGTGTCTCGTTTAAAATCTGAATACAACGTCGAGGCGATTTACGAAGGTGTTAACGTTGCAACAGCACGTTGGATTGAGTGCGCAGATGATAAAAAATTCGAAGAGTTTAAGCGCAAAAACCAAAGTAACATCGCACTAGATGGTGGGGATAACCTGACTTACATCGCGCCGACTATGGTCAATTTGAATCTGGCCAAAGAGCGTTTTCCTGAAGTGGAGTTCCGTGCGACACGCGAACATTAAACCTTGTTGATTTTGAAGAGAGTGACATTCTCTTCAAACGTTAAAGATAAAAATGCCGATATTTCAGTATCGGCATTTTTTTATAGGTGGTATTGGAACACTATTTTTTCTTTTTGTTCGCTTTCTTCTTCTTGGAAACCACTTTGACTTTTTTGTCATCGGTTTTCTTTTTCTTTTTGAATACCGGCTTTTTGTGCTGCGGGCGCATATCTTTAATGAAGCGCTCTTTGATCTCCTCATCGACATAACGCGCGACGCGGTCCATCATCACTTGATCATGGGCTTCAACCAAAGAGATCGCATTGCCTTTTTTACCAGCACGAGCCGTACGGCCTATGCGGTGTAAGTACACATCCGCTGAGCGTGGCATATCAAAGTTGATCACGTGACTTACGTCAGGTAAGTCAATACCGCGTGCGGCTACGTCGGTTGCCAGTAGTACGTTGACTGCGCCTTCACGGAATCGCGTAATGGCGTTATTGCGACGATCTTGTGGCATTTCGCCTTGAATCCAAGCACAAGGAATTTGCGCTTTTTCTAGCTCTGTACGCAAATCAGCTAAGCGCTCACGAGTTTTGATAAACACGATAGAACGTTCGGCTTGCTCGGTGAGGATTTTCTTCAATAGCTCAACTTTGTGTACCATGGTATCGGCGCGGTGATACCATTGAGTGATTTTTTTTCGTTCACGACGAGAAGGATCGGCATTGATTGTTGCTGGTTCTTTTAAGAGATCGGCGGTAAAACCTTCCACACCATGACCTTCCAGCGTTGCAGAGAAGAGCAAGGTCTGTTTACGCCAGCGACATTCCGCAGCGAGACGATCGACGATTGGGCCAAAGCCCATGTCCAGCATGCGGTCAGCTTCATCCAAAATAAGCCATTCAATCGCACGACAATCAAAACGCTCGCCTTCAATGTATTCCATCAAGCGACCAGGCGTTGCCACCACAATATCTTGCGTTTTGGCTAAGATGTCGGCGTGCTCTTGATATTGTACGCCGCCAGTGATGGTGACGATATTGAGGCGAGTATTCTTCGCCAGTTCACGAGCTTGATCCGCCACTTGCATCGCCAGTTCACGAGTTGGGGTCAGAATCAAGACGCGTGCAGGGCCGGCTCGCTTGCGCGGAAAATCTAAAAGATATTGTAGAGCGGGTAAAACAAATGCAGCGGTTTTACCGGTTCCCGTTGGCGCAGAGGCAAGAATATCTCGACCATCTAGGGCTTGTGGGATCGCTTCAGCTTGAACTTGGGTGGGACGTTCAAAGCCCATATCTTCAATGGCCGCAATGATGCAAGGGTCAAGATCGAGGTCAGCAAAGGTTTTGATCACAGTGAGTACTCCACAAGCCGTTAGGCTTATTTGGCTATAAAATTAAGGTCGAACATTATAGGGGGATTGGTGATTAGGATCACATGTTATTTCTACATCTTGAGATAAAAATCTTGAGTTAGGGCAATAAAGGCTTCGCTATAACCACTTGATGAGTGAATGACCAACGATGAATCAATCACAGAAGCCGAGGCTAAACTTAGTTCAACCAATAGCCGATGAGCGGGTTTGTGTGCTATGGGTTGTACAGTGCAGCGCCGCTTAAGCTGCCAGCCGAGCGTGAGTGCTTGCTCGATAAATTGTTCCCCTTCATACACGGGCAAAATAAAACAAGCTTGCCCCTCATCGTTGAGAAGACTTTTTGCTCTGACTAATAAAGCGTGATGAGCAAGTTGATTGGTGTGCCTAGCAGTAGCTCGCTGGGGATCATGAGACAGTTCACCACTGTTGAAATAGGGTGGGTTACAAATAATTGCATCAAAGGACGGCGTAAAAGAGGTGTCTAAAATATCACCTTGTAAAACCTGTATGCGTTGCCCCCATGAAGAAGCATTACTGTTGTATTGGGCCGCTTCAAAGGCAAAGGCATCGATATCGACGGCCGTAATTTGTGCATCGCTAAAACGTTGCGCGCACATTAATGCTAATAACCCGGTACCAGTGCCAATATCGAGAATGGTTTTGGGATGGTGCGTGAAAGCCCACGCGCCTAATAGAACCCCATCGGTACTGACAGGCATTCCCGCTTGTCCACCGTCAATGGAAAATTGTTTAAATTTGAAACGCTTATTTTTGGGCGTGTGACTTTTCATCATTATTTCAAAATATAGCTCTAATTAAGTGATAACCACTATTGTTATCTATTTGTTCGGATTATTCTTCTATCTGTTATGAAAGTGTATGATAAAATGATCAACACATCATTCTTTCTATTTTTTAACATTTAGAGTTTTAAACTGGTTTTTCACCGATATTATAAATTAATGTAGCGTTTTTTGCTTTGCCCTTGCGAAGTCTTGAGTGTTTCGTCATTATTCGCCCTTAATTTTTAGATTTAGATGCGGTTTCAACCTCATCAACAATGCATACACAACATTTATCAAATAATAATTAAGGGTTATCTGTGAAGCAGACGTTAAAACTAACAGATATTATCGCGGTCGGCTTTATGCTTTTCGCGTTTTTCTTGGGTGCTGGTAACATCATCTTTCCGCCAATCGCTGGCCAACTTGCTGGAGAGCATTTACTGCCAGCCATGACAGGCTTCCTTATTACCGCTGTCGGTTTACCATTGATGACGATTATTGCGATTGCTGTCGCGGGTGGTTCTTGGGAGCATTTAACCAAAGATCTGCCTAAACAAGCTGCAACTATCATGGCAGTGATGATCTTTATCATCATTGGTCCTGCCTTTGCAGCACCGCGTACCGGCCTTGTGGCGTATGAAATGGCAGTGAAACCATTTTTCATTGATGCGCAACAATCGCATTTGACACTATTTTCGATTCTCTTTTTTGTCGTTGCGATGTTTTTTGCCTGGTCTCAAGGTCGGCTCATTGACATCATTGGTAAAGTGCTAACTCCTGCTCTATTTGTTGGATTAATTATTTTAGCCGTTGCGGTTTTTGTTGACCCGCAAGGTGAGATGGTGACTGCACAAGGCGAATACCTGACTCAGCCGTTGACGAAAGGTTTCCTTGAAGGCTACAACACCATGGATACGTTTGGCGCACTGATGTTTGGGATGTTAATTGTCGATGCACTGCGTAGCAAAGGCATTACTGAGCGCGCGGCAACCACAAAGTATTTAATCAGCGCGGCGTGCATTGCGGCGGTTGGTTTAGCTTTTGTCTATATTTCACTGTTTTATCTTGGTGCGACAAGCTCTGTGGTCGCTTTTGGTGCAGAAAATGGCGGTGCGGTGCTTAGCCAATATGTGCAAGCGCTGTTTGGCCCTTATGGGCAGATCGTGCTTTCTGTCATCGTGCTACTAGCCTGCCTAACCACGGCAATTGGTTTGATTTCAGCATGTTCAGATTACTTTTGCACATTGACTCCAATTGCGTATAAATCTTGGGTGATCATTATTGGTGTTGCTTGCGCTATCGTGGCAAACGTTGGTTTATCGCAATTGATCACGCTTTCTATCCCCGCACTGTATGCGCTTTATCCAGTTGCGATTGCCTTGATTATGTTGACCTTCTTGAGAGGGAAACTACCAAACCCAGCAGTGGCATACCGTGTGGTGCTGCTTGTCTCTTTCCTTTTTGCGTTGATCGACGCGGCAAAAGTCGCTGGCGTTGATGTGTCTGCGTTCAATATGCTGCCACTGTTTGAGGTCGGCATGGGGTGGTTGCTTCCGACACTTGCTGCGATGATTTGCATGTTCTTTATTGCAACTACCGTTCAACAAAGTGTGGTTAAAGAAGCGGCATAATCGCGTTTTTACCCGTAAGCATTAAAGAGGCTGGACATGATTGTTCAGCCTCTTTTTTTAGGCGTGCGCCAGCTTTTATTCCAAGAGATCAAACGAATTTTTCCTGTATCTTCGTCACATTTTTAAGTAGAATTCTTCGGTTAAATTCTACTCATAAATGTTGAGCAAACATGTTTGAAATCAATCCTATTAAAAACCGTCTTCAGGATGTGTCAGAGCGCACAAATATCCTGAGGGGGTATCTTTGACTACGACGCTAAGAAAGAGCGTTTAGAAGAAGTGAATGCAGAACTCGAGCAACCCAACGTCTGGAACGAACCTGAGCGTGCACAAGCGCTAGGTAAAGAACGTGCTTCGCTCGAAGCCATTGTCGATACCATTGATCAGTTAGATCAAGGTGTGGATGATGTGGAAGGGCTACTGGAACTGGCTATTGAAGCCGAAGACCAAGAAACCTTCGATGAAATTGGCCCTGAACTGGATGAGCTGGAAACTAAGCTTGAACAGCTTGAGTTTCGCCGTATGTTCTCTGGCGATCACGATTCTTCAGATTGCTATATTGATCTGCAGTCTGGTTCGGGCGGCACCGAGGCTCAAGACTGGACATCAATCCTGCTACGCATGTATTTACGTTGGGCAGAAGCGAAAGGCTTTAAGACTGAAGTGATTGAAGTGTCTGAAGGTGATGTTGCTGGCCTAAAAGGCGCAACCGTGCGCATTATCGGTGATTACGCTTATGGTTGGCTGCGCACCGAAACTGGCGTACACCGCTTGGTTCGTAAATCCCCATTTGATTCGAGTGGCCGCCGCCATACCTCTTTTGCCTCTGCGTTTATCTATCCTGAGATTGATGAAAATATTGCTATCGACATCAACCCAGCCGATCTTCGTATCGATGTTTATCGCGCTTCGGGAGCGGGTGGTCAGCACGTTAACACCACCGAATCGGCGGTCCGTATTACGCACATTCCAACCAATACCGTTGTTCAATGCCAAAACGATCGTTCGCAGCATAAAAACAAAGACCAAGCGATGAAACAATTGCGTGCAAAACTGTTTGAACTTGAGTTACAAAAGCAGAATGCAGAAAAGCAAGCCAATGAAGATGCAAAATCTGACATTGGTTGGGGAAGCCAAATCCGATCTTATGTATTGGATGATTCCCGAATCAAAGACTTACGCACTGGCGTTGAAAACCGTAATACCCAAGCGGTATTAGATGGTGATTTAGACAAATTTATTGAAGCAAGCCTGAAATCAGGCCTTTAATGCTTTTTTACCGACATATAAGGTACATGTAAAATGACTGATGCTGTTCAAAACGAAATGAATCAAGAGCAAATTGCGCAAGAAGAGAACAAACTCATCGCAGAGCGTCGCAGCAAGCTGGATCACATCCGTAAGAGCTGTAAAGCGAATGGCCACCCAAATGACTTTCGTCGTGACAGCCTTGCGGGCGATCTTCAACAGCAATTCGGTGAAAAGAGCAAAGAAGAGTTAGAAGCCTTAAACCATGTTGTGGCGATTGCGGGTCGTATCATGGCGAAACGTGGCCCTTTCCTTGTTATTCAAGAAACCTCTGGTCGTATTCAAGCTTATGCTTCAAAAGAGGTTCAAACTGAGCTGAAGGAAAAATACCAAGGTCTAGACATTGGTGACATCATCGGCGTGAAAGGTGCGTTGCACAAATCTGGCAAAGGCGATCTCTACGTTAATATGGAAGAGTACGAATTGCTGACAAAGGCACTTCGTCCATTACCAGAGAAGTTCCACGGTTTGACTGACCAAGAGATGCGCTACCGCCAACGTTATGTGGATTTGATTGTTAATGAAAGTTCACGTAATGCGTTCATTGTTCGCTCTAAAGTAATGACTGCAATTCGTAACTTCATGATCTCAAAACAGTTCATGGAAGTAGAAACGCCAATGATGCATGTGATCCCTGGCGGTGCTAGTGCGCGTCCATTCATCACTCATCACAATGCGCTCGACATGCCAATGTACTTGCGTATCGCACCTGAGCTTTACCTTAAGCGTCTAGTTGTGGGTGGCTTTGATCGCGTGTTTGAAATCAACCGTAACTTCCGTAACGAAGGTCTTTCTCCTCGCCATAACCCTGAATTTACCATGATGGAATTCTATATGGCGTACGCAGATTACAAAGATCTGATGGACTTTACTGAGGAGCTATTGAGTTCAGTTGCACTTGAAGTTTTGGGGTCAACGTCAATGCCTTATGGTGATGAAACGGTAGAATTTGGTGGTCAATATGCTCGTATGAGTATGTTTGAAGCCATCAAACACTACAACCCAGAGCACGCTCAAATCCAAGCGTTAACGGAACAGGATCTGCAAAACCGTGAGCTGATGGTATCTATCGCGAAATCGGTTCATGTAGACGTTGAACCTTTCTGGACTTGTGGCCAACTGCTTGAAGAGATCTTCGGTGAAACGGCCGAACCTAAGTTGATGCAACCGACCTTCATCACTGGATACCCTGCGGATATTTCACCATTGGCGCGTCGTAGCGATAACAACCCATTCTTCACTGACCGTTTTGAGTTCTTCATCGGTGGTCGTGAAGTCGCCAATGGCTTCTCTGAGCTTAATGATGCTCAAGATCAAGACGAGCGCTTCTTAGCGCAAGTGAATGCCAAAGATGCTGGCGACGATGAAGCGATGTTCTACGATGCTGATTATGTTGTTGCGTTAGAGCACGGTCTCCCACCAACGGCGGGTCAAGGCATTGGTATTGATCGTTTGGTGATGTTACTCACCAACACCCATACGATTCGTGACGTTATCCTATTCCCTGCGATGCGCCCACAGCAGTAATTGCTACTTTCGTTCCGATAAACCGCCTAAATAGGCGGTTTTTTTTTGCATTAGTTTGAAAAATTTTGTTCACTAGCGTGGACTAACAGACAACAATTTCGAAAGGATTATGAAATAGTTCCCTATATTAAATGGCAAAGTGCTTATTTGTTGTCTAGTCTTATGATTGAGACAGACTACAGCGCCAAGTCTCGTTAATGTAACAGCCGTTTAATGTGCCAAAAGTAGCACTGCATATAAATTTAAAGATAAGGAATAATAGATGGGCACTCAATTCCGAATGGATTCTGTCCCTGGTTCGCTTGTCGTCGTTGGTGGGACATACGAGCCTTGGTTATCTGTACTTGAACAGGTTGGTTGGCGTTGTACACAATGCGCAGATTTACGTAAAGCGGATGCCTTGTTTGCAGAAACAGGCCCATGCATTGGTATTGTTGATTTGAGCCATGATGAATTCAGCCTCAATGGCATTGCAAATTTGGTCAGCAACCATAAACAAGTACGTTGGTTGGCGTTCATTCGCGAATCACAGTTGAGCTCGGATACGATTTGCCAATTCATTGTTAACTTTTGTATTGACTTTTTTACGGCGCCGATTCCCGATGCGCAGCTACTGAGCACCATTGGACACCAACTTGGAATGCTTAAGTTAGAGAAAAAAGTATGGCCACATTATGGAGCAACAGGGGATATTGGTTTAATTGGTGAATCTACTCCCATGAAGCGCTTGCGTGATCAGATCAAACGCATCGGCCCTACGGATGTCAGTATCCTCATTTATGGGGAAAATGGAACGGGCAAAGAGACGGTCGCGAGAGCGGTACACAAAACATCGTCTCGTGCACAAAAACCTTTTATTTCAGTGAATTGTCGAGCTTTATCGGAGAGCCGCTTTGAATGTGAGCTGTTCGGTATTGGTTGTGAAGACTCATCTCAAACTTCATTATTGGAGCGGGCAGATGGTGGGACGATCCTACTTAAAGATATTCTCACGCTACCTAAAAGCCAACAAGCTAACCTCTTGCGCTTCCTGCAAGAAGGAACGATAGAAACTTCAATGGGTGTCAAAGAGGTGGATGTGCGTATTTTGGCCGCCAACTCTTCCGATATTGAAAAAGCGCTGATCGATGGCAATTTTAACGAAGAGCTGTACCACTATATCAACGTATTGCGTATTAATGTCCCGAGCTTAAAAGAGCGGGCGGGTGATATTGCTTTACTGGCACGACACTTCTTGCAGGAGTATTCAAAAGAGTTTAACGCGCAGGCGCGCAGTTTTACTGAAGAAGCGGCGCGCTCATTGGCTCGTTATCACTGGCCGGGTAACGTTCGTGAGCTGATGAATCAGATCAAACGTGTGGTGCTGATGTCCGATTCAGTCATGTTGGATGAATTGCAACTCGACTTACCAAAACGCAGTGATGGTAAGCGCAGCCTAAAAAGCATTCGTGAGCGTTCAGAGCGAGATGCGCTATTACTGGTTTTAGAATCGAACTCAGGGCAAGTCTCAATGGCCGCCAAAGAGCTAGGTGTATCTAGAGCTACTATGTATCGCTTGCTTAATAAACATAACTTAATCACTGAAAATACCTATTAACTTGATGATTCTTCAAGTAAAAATGGTCACATTTAATCCATGTGGCCATTTTTTATAATCATATCTTTTGCGAATAAGTTATTCTCTAGCTGAATATGTCACTTATTTGCTGTCATCGGCTTTCATTTTAGGTTAATGCATTGTTTTTTAATTGTTTGAAAATTAAGAGTTGAATAATCACCTCAGTTGCATAGAATTTAACCGTGAGCCGTGCTCACACACTCATTTCACTTTGGATTAACTATTTGCTTGGAGGCGCAACATGAATCATTTCGTTTTTGTTCATACTGTTCGCGTTTCTATCGATCTTACTGCGCCTAAATCGTCTCTTACTACAGACGCCTGTCGTATGTTTGATGATAAAAAAGGCACCGATTTTTAGTTAATCCGTAACCTTGAGATAGGCTGCGGAAAAATGGCAGCTTATCAAAGTGTTGATCCACCTTGTTCGCCCCCATTTTTCCAGCCGTCAACGTTTAGTTTACTACTGGAGAATACTCATGCGTCATTCAATTTATTTACAACTTGCTACTTTACTGGTCCGTGCTGATTTACGCCGTGAAGAGCGTCAATGGCAACGAAATGTTCGCCGTCATGCTTTTGAGCTGCCTTTTAATAGCCAACACTTGCTTAAAGATATTGGCTTAGAAAGTGATGGACGCACTATTGGCGTTTCAGTCCCTGACTCAATTAAAGCTGAACGTCATATTCGTCATCTTCGCCGTGTGTTAAGCATGCGAATAACAACGTAAAATGAGGGGCTAGTGGCTTCGCTAGCCCCGAAGATATCTACGGACAAGGGTTGGAGTAAGTCGTCCCAATCTCTTGAATTTTAAGAAGCAATTCATTACTGAGTACGACATCTAAACTATCGATATTTGTTTTCAACTGCTCTAGGTTTGTCGCGCCAATGATATTGGATGCGACAAACGGACGTTGATTGACAAACGCCAACGCCATCTGTGCTGGATCAAGGCCATACTGGTTAGCAAGCTCAACATAAGCGTGAGTGGCTTGTACACCTTGCGCCGTAAAATAGCGAGAAAAGCGTTCAAATAGGCTGCACCGAGCACCGTCAGGTCTTGCGCCATTTAAATATTTACCACTCAGGCAACCAAACGCCAGTGGCGAGTAAGCCAGCAGTTGAACACCTTCGAAGTGGCTAATCTCAGATAAGCCAATTTCAAAGCTACGATTCAGTAAATTATAAGGGTTTTGGATAGAGACAATTCTTGCTAGATCGTGTTTTTCTGCCAATTTTAGCAACGTCATTACGCCCCACGGGGTATCATTTGACACACCGATGTAACGCACTTTTCCAGCCTTGACGAGATCATTAAGCGCTTCGAGCGTTTCGATTAAAGTGACTTCTTCTTGCTGATCAGGATAAGGGTAGTTAAGTTGGCCGAACATGTTCGTTTGGCGTTGAGGCCAATGTAATTGATACAAATCGACATAGTCTGTTTTTAAGCGTCTTAAACTATCATCAATCGCTAAATGAATGTTGCGTCTATCTAGTGACATCTTTTCGCGGATGTGAGGCACGTTACGCGGGCCTGCCACTTTAGTCGCTAACACCACTTTTTCACGTTTACCTGATTTTTCTAACCAGTTGCCAATATAGCTTTCGGTCAGACCTTGGGTTTTACCGTTGGGGGGAACTGGGTACATTTCCGCAGTATCGATGAAATTCACACCTTGGTCTAAGGCGTAATCGAGCTGCTCAAAGGCTTGTTGTTGGCTATTTTGTTCACCAAAAGTCATGGTACCTAAGCAGATCTTGCTCACTTCCAGTGTGGAATGAGGCAGTTTGGTGTATTGCATATTTCTTCCTTGATGCTCTCGCTGGTGGAGTGTGTGACGTTTTTACTATAAGCGAAGATGGCAGTGAAACGGAAACGAATTGTGCAGTGAAAGATCAAACGGTTACGTTTTTTCATGAGCAATAACGAGCACTTTTAAATAAAGTGTTGCTCAAGAATGCTCGCGGTAAATTGAGTTCGAAGATAAAAGCCTCGTGGCAGGGTTTTGATAGGTTTACCATTAGCACCGTAGGCTTCGGTTAATGCTCGCCCGTTTGCCGCTTTTGGCCTGAGCTGTAATACTTCACCGTGCTTAGCGGTGATCTGCTCAACTTTGCCAAGAACGATGAATTCCATCAGTTCTTCCCAATCATTTTTTAGCTGCTGTTCTTGTGCAGGTGAAGGGCTCCATAGCAATGGAGAGCCGACATGGCGCTGGGCTAGGGGGATCTCTCGCTCACCCTCTATTGGGATCCACAGTACCCGAGAGAGTTTATTTCGCACGTGGCTTTGCTCCCATGTTAAACCATGAACACCGGTGAGTGGGGCTACACACACAAAGGTTGTTTCGAGCGGTTTTCCAGTGTAACTGATTGGAATACTTTTGAGCTCGATACCTAATTGCTCGAAATCTTGCTGAGGTTTGCTGCCTGCCGTTGCACCCAAATGCCACTCTAATAGCTGACCGACCCATCCTTTATCTTTTTTTAAGTCAGGGGGCACGGCCATCTTGGCTTCTTCGGCCAGTTGACTAAAGCTTAAGCCTGCAATGTCTTGGGCTCTAAGCATTAATTCATGTTCAGTTTTAGGTGCAGGTTTCATGATACTTTGAATGATAAAAACGCGATTGTAGCAAATTCTTATACACAATGTGCTGTCGTTTCTTTTGCTTAAAAGATCATCGCAATCCAAGTTATCCACAGGTTGATCGGAAAAATATTCCATTTTTTGTTTATCTGTATGCATTTACAGGGTTTTGCTTGAGAGAGTGGGCCTCTTAATCAGTAAATCTTATTTCTACTAGAGTGGGGGTGTGGATAACGAGCTAATTGGTGGATCTTTGAGCATGTTGTGAAAGGATCAATTTTTTGTTAATCGCAACGTAATGTGAATAATGGAAAATCCAATTAATTAATTGTTTTTTATGTATTTAATTTATTATTGTCTTTTTTGTATTGGCCCGTATTCTTTTGCTTTTTGGGGAAGTAAGTCGCTATCTAGAGATTCTTCACATAGTTACTCACAGAAAAGGTGAATAAATGTGGCTGGTGTCGCATTATTTTGTTGATAACTTTAAATTTGATGAAAAGTTATCCAATTAATGATTAGGAACACATAAATCTCGTGTTAATCACACTAGTAAGTTTGCTCCTATTGGGGATATGTGGAAAAATCAAAGCAATTAAGATTTTACTAGAGGTTGGTCAGTGATCGATGGCGATGGTTACCGACTCAATGTTGGTATTGTGATTTGTAACAACCATGGTCAGGTATTCTGGGCGAAACGATACGGACAACACTCTTGGCAGTTTCCACAAGGTGGAATTGACGATGATGAAACTCCTGAACAAGCGATGTTTAGAGAGCTTTACGAAGAGGTTGGGCTTACAAAGAAAGATGTGAAAATCATAGCAACAAGCCGTCATTGGTTAAGATATAAATTACCAAAACGGCTCGTTCGTTGGGATTCTCAACCTGTCTGTATTGGGCAAAAACAGAAATGGTTTCTTCTGCGCTTAGAGTGTGATGAATCAAGAATCAACATGCAGCGCGGCAGTACCCCTGAATTTGATGGTTGGCGTTGGGTCAGTTATTGGTATCCAGTGAGGCAAGTAGTCTCTTTCAAGCGAGATGTTTATCGTCGCGCCATGAAAGAGTTTGCATCATTCGCGATGCCATTTAAAGAACGTAATAACAAAGGTAAGCGCAAAAATAAAAGAGGATAGACATGCTCTCTCAGCTAAGGGAAATAGTTGAACAAGTATCCAAGGTAGAAGATGTACACCAAGCCTTGGATATTTTGGTTAAGCAAACGTGCAATGCGATGAGTACCGAGTGTTGCACTGTCTATCTTGCTAACGAAGAAAAACATCGCCTAGAACTGATGGCAACGCAAGGCTTAAAGTTCAAAGGCGACAAAATCCACATCGGTTTTGACGAAGGTTTAGTGGGCTTAGTGAAACGTTCAGCTGAGCCAATCAACATTGCTGAAGCGTCGAAACATCCTAATTTTAAATACTTCAAACAGCTTGGCGAAGAGGTGTATCAAAGCTTTCTTGGTACGCCGATTATTCATCGCAAGCGAGTATTGGGTGTCTTGGTCGTGCAGCAAAAAACACCTCGCTTATTTAGTGAGATGGAAGAGTCTTTTATTGTCACTCTGGCGGCGCAAGTGGCCGTGATTATTGCTCATGCTCAAACACAAGGGCAGTGGCTGCTTTCGAAAAAGCAGTTATCCACCAGTGGCATTGCTGCGTCATCTGGCATCGCGATTGGTGAGTTTTGGTGGGATGACACCCAACCTCAACTGTCTGATGTTTACCCCGCCTCAACGCTCGATATTGAACGAGAACAAGAATGGCTAGTGCTGGCGGTAGAAAGCGCCTTGAACGATTTTCGTCGTTTAAGAAAAAAACTCGATAGTGATATTAATAAAGATGCGTTAGCCATCTTCGATCTCTTTACTCATCTACTCAATGATCCGATGCTACGCAACGATCTGAAAAGCCAGATCCAAAAAGGCGATCGTGCAGATTGGGCATTACGGCAGGTTGTGGAGAGTTATTCCAACCGTTTTGCGAAGATGTCAGATGTTTACTTACGTGAGCGTGCACAGGATATTCGTGAGCTAGGTCAGCGACTGTTATTTTTTTTGCACAACACTGAGCATGATCAGCAGCAACTTGATAAACCGATCATTTTGGTGGTACGCGAACTTACTGCTTCAATTCTCGCCGCTATTCCTAAAGATAAATTACTGGCGGTGGTCTCTTTAGAAGGTGCTGCCAATTCCCACGCAGCAATATTGTCACGGGCGTTGGGCATTCCCGCAGTGATGGGGATTTCACTTAATCTCAAGGAGATCAACGGTAAAAAGGGCATTGTCGATGGTTATAGCGGCAAGGTTTTTATCTCACCAAATAGACAAATTCTGGCGGAATATCGCGCTTTAGCTTATGAAGAAAGCGAACTTTCTCAAATGGTTAATGAAACCATTGCAGAAGCTCCTTTTACGCAAGATGGCACACGTATTGAAGTGATGCTCAATGCTGGATTAAGTGCGGATACCAACATCGCAATTAACCAAGGGGTTGATGGTGTCGGGCTGTATCGAACCGAAATTTCCTTTTTGCTGCAACATCGCTTTCCATCAGAAGAAGAACAAGTGCAGCAGTATCGCAGCGTTTTGAACGCTTATCCTGATAAACGGGTGGTGATGAGAACGTTAGACATTGGTGGCGATAAAGCACTGCCTTATCTACCCATTGAAGAAGACAATCCCTTTCTTGGCTGGCGAGGCATTCGTTTTACGCTCGATCATCCCGATATTTTTTTGATTCAACTGCGGGCGATGATGCGTGCCAGCGGCGATAACCAAAATCTCAGCATTTTATTGCCAATGATTTCAGGAACGAAAGAGTTAGACGACGCAATGCGGTTGATTGAACAAGCGTATCGAGAAGTTTCTAGCGTTGATGATCGGATCATAATGCCCAAGGTTGGCATTATGATTGAAGTACCATCGATGATTTATCTTCTACCATTGATTGCGAGCAAAGTGGACTTTGTTTCGGTTGGAACCAACGATTTAACCCAATATTTGTTGGCCGTTGATCGGAACAATGCACATGTTGCTGATGTCTATGACTCCATGCATCCAGCGGTGGTGATGGCGCTTAAACAGATTTTAGAGACTTGCCAGTCTTATCGTATACCTGTTTGTGTGTGTGGTGAGTTGGCCGGAGACCCTATCGGTTCACTGTTATTAATTGGTTTGGGTTATCGCATGCTAAGTATGAATACCTCCAACGTAGCCAAGGTCAAATATTTAGTGAGGCACTCTCAATTAGGACAGTTACGGCAACTTGCTGACAAAGCGTTGATGCAACCTTACGGCAACGACATTTATAATATGATGCACTCATACTTTGAAGATAAAGGCTTTGCTGGCTTTATCCGCGCAGGAAAAAAATAGGAACCAATGTGAATTTTGAGTTGATGGTGTTGCTGGTGTTATTGGGCTCAGTCGTTGGTTTTATGGCTGGTTTACTGGGCATTGGTGGTGGTTTAATTGTCGTTCCGGCGTTGCTTCTTTTGCTTCCCAAGGCAGGTATTTCCCCCGAACTTAGTATGCATTTAGCGTTAGCGACATCGCTAGCGACCATCATTGTTACTTCGGCTTCTTCGGCATTAAATCACCTTAAATTGGGCAATGTGGATATGTTTGTCGTCAAGTGGCTCATGCCCGGCGTTATCGTCGGTGGGTTTGTTGGCTCAATGATCGCAGACGTGATCCCGACTCAATATCTACCGAAAGTATTTGGCGTGATTGTTTTTTGCCTAGCGATTCAAATGTTTTTATCGATAAAAGCGCAAATGCAAAGATCGATGCCCGGTGCGTGGGTGACCATGCTATGTGGCAGTGGTATTGGTATTGTCTCTAGTTTAGCGGGAATTGGTGGCGGTTCGCTCTCCGTTCCTTTTTTGAATCGTCATGGCGTTGAAATGCGTAAAGCCGTCGGTTCTTCTTCTGTCTGTGGGTGTGTGATCGCAATCTCTGGCATGATTGGTTTTATTTTGCACGGTTATCAAGTGGAGAATTTACCACCTTACAGCATTGGCTATGTCTATTTACCTGCGTTAGTCGCCATTGCTTCGACCTCAATTCTCACTACTCGATTAGGAGCGCGTTACGCGACTCAGTTACCGACGGTGGTATTGAAAAAAATATTCTCCGTTTTTCTGATGGTTATAGCGGCAACTATGCTGTTTTAATCACTTATTATCTTCACCTCATTTTTAGTAAGAGAACACGTTTATGTCTCAGGGTTTTATACAGTTCCCAAATATTGATCCCGTGCTGATTGCGATTGGCCCTATATCCATTCGCTGGTACGGCTTAATGTATTTAGTTGGTTTTGTTTTTGCGATGTGGCTTGCCAATCGCAGAGCGGACAAACCAAATAGTGGCTGGACTCGTGAGCAAGTCTCGGATTTGCTGTTTGCTGGATTTTTAGGGGTGGTCATTGGTGGTCGCGTCGGTTATGTGCTGTTTTACAATTTTGATCTGTTTCTCCAAGACCCGCTCTATCTCTTTAAAGTGTGGACAGGCGGGATGTCTTTCCATGGTGGTCTACTTGGCGTGATCAGTGCAATGTTTTGGTATGCACGGAAAAATAACCGAACGTTTTTTGGTGTCGCCGATTTTGTGGCTCCTTTGGTCCCATTTGGTTTAGGCATGGGACGATTAGGCAACTTCATGAACAGTGAATTGTGGGGGCGAGTAACCGATGTTCCATGGGCGATCATTTTTCCAAACGGCGGGCCTTTGCCTCGCCATCCATCACAGCTTTATGAGTTTTTCTTAGAAGGGATTGTGCTGTTTATTATATTGAACCTGTTTATCCGCAAAAATCGGCCAATTGGTTCAGTCTCAGGGCTATTTTTGATAGGCTACGGGACATTCCGTTTCCTTGTTGAATATGTTCGTGAACCTGATGCACAATTAGGATTGTTCGCTGGATTTATCTCCATGGGGCAAATCCTGTCGCTACCGATGATCATTGTCGGTGCACTGATGATGGTATGGGCGTACAAGGTTAACCATAAAGTGACTCAATAGTGTTAAGGATAGTTTGTGAAACAGTATCTTGAACTTTGTCAGCGAATTGTTGATGAGGGCGTTTGGATCGAAAATGAACGTACAGCCAAACGCTGCCTAACGGTGGTTAACGCTGATCTCACCTATGATGTAGGTCAGAATCAATTCCCGTTAGTGACAACGCGTAAAAGCTTCTGGAAAGCCGCAGTTGCTGAGCTACTTGGTTATATTCGTGGCTACGATAATGCAGCCGATTTTCGCGCTTTAGGAACCAAAACGTGGGATGCGAATGCGAATTTAAATGCAGCTTGGCTTAACAATCCATACCGTAAAGGTGAAGATGATATGGGCCGCGTGTACGGCGTTCAAGGACGTGCGTGGGCCAAGGCGGATGGTGGGCAGATTGATCAACTGCGTAAGATTGTTGATGATCTTTCACGTGGCGTTGATGATAGAGGCGAAATCCTAAACTTTTACAACCCAGGTGAGTTTCATATGGGTTGCTTGCGCCCCTGCATGTACAGTCATCACTTTTCGTTGTTGGGCGATACTTTGTATCTCAATAGTACGCAACGCTCGTGTGATGTCCCGCTTGGCTTGAATTTTAATATGGTTCAGGTCTACGTGTTCCTCGCAATTATGGCGCAAATTACCGGCAAAAAAGCGGGCGTGGCCTACCATAAGATCGTCAATGCGCATATCTATGAAGACCAACTGGCGTTGATGAAAGATGTACAACTTAAGCGTGAACCGCTCCCTATGGCGAAGTTTCATATTAACCCGAAAATTAAAACGCTAGAAGATCTTGAAACTTGGGTTACCTTGGATGATTTCTGGATTGAAGGCTACCAATGCCATGATGCCATCCAGTACCCGTTTTCGGTTTAGTTGCTCTCTCGCATTATTAAAAAGTACTGTTTTCTAGTTGTAAAAAATCCCCGAAGCGTTGCTCGGGGATTTTTTTGATCTGTCGTGTGGTTTGTTCGTTACTTAAGCCGTTAGTGCCAGTATACCGCCAGGCATAATGATAAAGACCGATAGTAAATAACCCGCAACGACCGCTTTATTCTTTGTTGCCATCTCAGCAATCATTTCTGCGCCTTTAATTGGCAGTTCACGTAAAAATGGAACCCCATAGATCAACACAGTGGCTAATACATTAAAGGTTAAGTGGACTAAAGCAATTTGCAAGGCAAATACCGCAAACTCACCAGAAACGGCCGTTGCCGCGAGTAGGGCGGTAATGCAAGTGCCAATATTAGCCCCTAAAGTGAATGGGTAAACATCGCGTACTTTCAATACACCAGTGCCGACCAGCGGAACCATTAAACTGGTGGTAGTTGAAGAAGATTGAACCAATACAGTGACGATTGAACCTGAAAGGATACCGTGCAGCGGTCCGCGCCCAATGGCATCTTTGAGTATCTCTTTCGCACGGCCCACCATCAAACTCTTCATGAGCTTACCCATGACAGTGATAGCCACAAAAATGGTCGCAATACCAAGTACAATCAACATCACGCCACCTACAACTTCACCAAAAGTGATCAGCTGGCCTTTTAGTGCCGTGATAATTGGGCTCGTGATAGGTTTGATAAAATCGAGTCCTTTCATGCTCATATCACCAGTAGAGAGCAAAGGTGACACAAGCCAATGAGAAATTTTCTCTAAAATACCAAACATCATCTCTAACGGTAGGAAAATCAGTACCGCCAAAAGATTAAAGAAGTCGTGAATTGTTGCACTTGCAAAAGCGCGTTTAAATTCGACTTGGCAACGAACGTGTCCAAGGCTAACAAGCGTGTTGGTTACTGTGGTGCCAATATTGGCACCCATAACCATTGGGATCGCCATTTCAACAGGTAATCCGCCAGCCACAAGACCGACAATGATAGAGGTTACGGTGCTTGAAGATTGAATCAATGCTGTGGCGACTAACCCTATCATCAACCCCGCTATTGGGTGTGAGGCAAACTCAAACAGTACCTTAGCTTGATCACCTGTCGCCCATTTAAATCCACTACCTACCATCGCCACTGCAAGTAGCAGTAGGTAGAGCATGAATGCCAAGTTCGCCCAACGCAGCCAGCGAGTGGTACTCGCAATGGGTGCAGCAGTAGTTGTCGCTTGGTTCATTTTCTTTTCTCCATTGACCTTTTGAGTGTTGTTCGGTCTGTTGTTGAATCTGAGCGAGATAGTAGAGAATAATTATTTCATTTATATGACAGTGTGTTTCTCATTGATAACTATGATAAAAACAAGTTTCACGGTGACTTTTAATTCTTTATTTATTGAATTTTCATGATGTTATGCGATTTTAACAACGTGGAGGAGGAGGGCGAGGGACGCTAGTTTTAGATATTTTATGACGAAGTTGTCATTTTTGAACTCTAACTGCTCGGTATTAAGATTAGCTAACGTTCTTAAGTTCGGTTTTTCCGAGTTAATTGCTCATTTGGTTTGGGTTTGTTATAAACAACGACCAGATAAAATTGAGTGTCCTTATCATGTTTCACCTCAACTACAATCATCTTTACTACTTCTGGATGGTATGCAAGCAGGGATCGGTCACTAAAGCTGCAGAAGCACTCTTCTTGACTCCGCAAACCGTCACTGGGCAAATTAAGGCTTTTGAAGAGCGCATGGATGGTAAGCTTACTAAGCGTAATGGTCGTAGCATTGAACCGACAGAACTTGGGCAACTGGTTTTTAAATATGCTGACCGGATGTTCGGCTTAAGTTATGAGATGCTCGATATTGTCAATTATAGTCAGCGCTCTAATCTGCTGTTTGATGTAGGAGTGGCGGATGCCCTCTCTAAACGGCTTGTCAGTAAAATACTGATGACGACGGTCCCGGCCGATAGCAGTATCCACTTGCGTTGTTTTGAATCGACCCATGAAATGTTGTTAGAGCAACTTTCACAACACAAATTGGATATGATTCTCTCTGATTATCCCGTCGATTCCAGCCAAAGCCCGGGCCTGTTCAGCAAAAAACTGGGTGAGAGTCACATGAGTTTTTTTTGTTCAGGCAAGGTTGAAAATGTCTCTTTTCCCGCCATTTTAGAGCAGAGAAAGTTGTTGATACCGGGAAGCCGAACCGCGATGGGGCGTAATCTATTGCAATGGTTTGACCGTCAAGGCCTGAAGCCGAATATTCTGGGGGAGTTTGATGATGCGGCATTGATGAAAGCTTTTGCGCGTTATCATCATGATGCAATTTTTTTAGCGCCCTCAATCTATGTGACTGAAGTTGGTGATGATCTTCCTTTGCAACTCATCGGTCAGATTGATGATTTAAAAGAAGAGTACTACGTCATTTTTGCTGAGAGGATGATCCAACATCCGGCAGTGAAAAATGTTTGCGATGCAGATTTTAATAATTTGTTTGTATGATGCTTTCACTACTAACGATAAATAGATTACTATCTCATTATCTAGCAATATTATTAATTATCGCTTGCCAAGTAATACTAATCTAAACTGGTTATACGCCTTCTGATGCCGTTATTGACGCTCTATTGAATGGTTGCCGTCATAAACGGTATAACAATTAAACTACGTAGAAAAAGGTACTAACCTTACTTATAAACTCATAACCTGTTGGGTTAAGGAAGATGCAAACTTGTGATGCGTTTGATGTAAGAAGTTGTTCCAAGGGAGCTTATTCATGAACCTACAAGAAATGGAAAAAAATTCCGCTAAAGCAGTGGTGTTGTTAAAGGCTATGGCTAACGAAAGACGCCTACAAATATTGTGTTTATTACACAATCAAGAACTGTCGGTTGGTGAGCTATGTGGGAAATTAGAATTGAGTCAATCGGCACTTTCGCAGCATCTTGCTTGGTTAAGAAGAGATGGGTTAGTGGATACAAGAAAAGAAGCTCAGACGGTTTACTACACACTCAGCAGCCATGAGATCAAGGCGATGATTGAGTTGTTACACGGTTTATACTGCCGCTAGTGTTTTGAAAAATACACAATCCGAAATTATGTTTCAGTAACATAGTTCGGATTTTTTATATTAAAATTAGAGTAAATACTTTACTTGACATTGCAGATATAAAAAAACCGGCCTTAGCCGGTTTTTATTTTCGCGTGGAACCAAGTCTAAATTATAGAGCTTTGATTGCTGCAGCGAAACGAGACTTATGGCGAGCAGCTTTGTTCTTGTGAACAAGACCTTTAGTCGACATACGGTCAAGGATTGGTGTAACTGCAGCAAATGCAGCAGTTGCAGCTTCTTTATCGCCAGCTGCGATAGCTGCGATGGTTTTCTTCATGTAAGTGCGCATCATAGAACGACGGCTAGCATTATGCTGACGACGTTTCTCAGCTTGGATAGCGCGCTTCTTAGCAGATTTACTATTTGCCAAGGGTCTAACTCCCAAAAACTTAGTTCGGTGACAATTTAAGGGCGGGGAATATCCCTTATTTGCTCTCAATTGTCAAATGATTTGTGCAAAAACCGTTCTAGGCCAAACAAATTTTGGTATAGGAAGGTCATCGCGGTTAAGATGCGGGGATTCTAACAGTATTTTTTTTCCAATGCTAATACTTATCTGATCTCGCACTGACATTCCTTATGTGTTGCTGTGGATAATGACGTTTTGGCTTGTTTTTCGAGGTAATAGTGAGCAAACGCCTACTCAAATCTGGCTTGATTGTCAGTGCTATGACGTTGATTTCTCGTGTGTTGGGCCTAGTTCGTGACGTAGTTGTTGCGAATTTGATGGGGGCAGGTGCGAGTGCCGATGTTTTTTTCTTTGCTAATAAAATTCCTAACTTTTTACGTCGGCTATTTGCCGAAGGGGCGTTTTCTCAAGCATTTGTTCCAGTACTGACCGAATACCATTCATCCGGAGATATCAATAAAACACGCGAGCTGATCGCTAAAGCATCTGGCACATTGGGGGTGATTGTCACTTTGGTGACTGTTGTGGGGATCTTATGCTCTGGTGCGGTCACGGCACTGTTTGGGGCTGGTTGGTTTTTAGATTGGCTTAATGATGGTCCTGATGCGCATAAGTTTGAGCTTGCGAGTTTATTATTAAAAATCACTTTTCCTTACTTATGGTTTATCACTTTTGTTGCTTTATCAGGAGCGATTCTCAATACCCTGGGCAAATTTGCCGTCTCTTCTTTTACCCCTGTATTTTTGAATGTAATGATCATCGGTTGCGCTTGGTTTTTGTCGCCGCACTTACAGCAACCGGAAATTGGCTTGGCGATTGGCGTCCTTCTTGGGGGATTGGTCCAGTTTCTATTTCAAATTCCATTTTTGCTCAAAGCAGGTTTATTGGTTTGGCCTCAATGGGGTTGGAATGAACCGGGGGTTGTGAAAATTCGCACTTTGATGTTGCCCGCTCTTTTTGGGGTATCGGTCAGTCAAATTAACTTATTGCTGGACACCTTCATTGCCAGCTTCTTACAAACGGGCTCCATCAGCTGGCTTTACTATTCAGACCGTTTGCTAGAATTTCCGTTAGGCTTATTTGGTATTGCGATCGCTACCGTTATTTTGCCTGCATTATCCCGTAAACATGTTGATGCCCACAGCGAAGGATTTTCGCAAACCATGGATTGGGGTATTCGTATGGTTTGTCTGCTCGGTTTTCCTGCGATGTTAGGCCTGATTGTGTTGGCAAAACCGATGCTTATGGTGCTATTTATGCGAGGTGAGTTTACCCCGAATGATGTCAATCAAACGGCGTTGTCACTCTATGCATTTGGTTTGGGCTTGATCAGTTTTATGCTGATCAAAGTGCTTGCACCAGGGTACTACTCTCGGCAAGACACCAAAACGCCAGTTCGTTATGGCATTATCGCCATGATCTCTAATATGGTCTTCAATGCGCTTTTAGCGTGGCATTTAAGTTATGTTGGTTTGGCGTTAGCTACGTCATTATCTGCTTTTATCAACATGGCACTGCTTTACAGAGGGTTACATGTGCAAGGGGTGTATCAGATCACCCGTAAAACTATTGGTTTTATTATTCGCTTAATGGTGGCCAGCAGTGCGATGGTTGTGGTCATTGTTTGGCAATTGGAAGAAATGTCAACGTGGCTAGAGTGGAGCCTGACACAGAGGGCTACATCATTGGTGATGCTGATCAGTATCGGTGCGGTCAGTTATTTGCTTTGCCTAGCCGTGCTTGGCGTGCGTTTAAAAGACTTAAAAGCGGCGACAGATTAATGGTGATTAGTATATAATCCGTCGGTTTCGCACCTTGCTAATTGAGAACTATAGGTTTTAAGCATTTTCTAATGGAATTGATTCGCGGCATTCACAATATCAAGCCACAGCATCATGGCTGTGTATTAACCATCGGAAACTTTGATGGTGTTCATTTAGGGCATCAGCAAGTTTTGAAGCAAGTATCCAAGAAAGCGCAATTATTGGGTTTACCTTCGGTGGTCATGACGTTTGAACCGCAGCCATTAGAATTATTTGCCAAGCACAATGCACCAGCTCGATTAACTCGATTACGTGATAAATTTGTGCAATTGAACAAGCAGTCGGTTGACAGATTGTTATGTGTGAATTTTAACCAGCACTTTGCTAATTTAACGGCAGAAGCTTTTATTCGTGACTTGTTGGTCGCTCAGTTGGGTGTTAAGTTTCTGGTGATTGGTGATGATTTTTGTTTTGGTAAAAATCGCCAAGGTAATTTCAGTATGCTGCAGCAAGCTGGACAACAGTTTGGTTTTGAGGTGGTAAGTACCCACAGTTTTTGCTTGCAACAACAAAGAGTGAGTAGTACTGCTATTCGTAACGCTTTAGCAAGCGATGACTTAGTGTTAGCTAAGCAGATGCTCGGTCGTGATTACGGTATCAGTGGTCGAGTGTCGCATGGTCAAAAGTTAGGGCGAACCATTGGTTTTCCTACAGCGAACATTCCGCTTAAGCGCTGTGTTTCACCGGTCTCTGGTGTTTACGTCGTCAATGTCTATGGCCTTGATAACTCGCCTATCGGAGGAATTGCCAATATTGGTAATAGGCCAACAGTCAACGGGGTTCGCCAACAACTTGAAGTACACTTGTTTGACTTTCATGCCAATTTATATGGCAAACAGCTAGAAGTGGCACTTTTACATAAGCTTCGAGATGAAAAGAAATTTGAATCTTTTGGAGCGTTAAAGCAACAAATTGAATTGGATGCTGATGCGGCAAGGGTGTGGTTGCATCAGCTAAAGAATTAGTCGGATTATTCCACCGATTAATATCATGTCTAACGTCGCCCAATATAACGGAATTAAGAATCGATGAGTGATTATAAAGATACCCTGAACCTACCTGAAACAGGGTTTCCAATGCGTGGCGATCTGGCTAAACGTGAGCCAGAAATGTTAAAGCGTTGGTATCAAGAAGATCTTTACGGCGAAATCCGTAAAGCCAAAAAAGGCAAAAAATCTTTCGTATTGCACGATGGCCCTCCTTATGCCAACGGTGATATTCATATTGGTCACGCACTGAATAAGATTCTTAAAGACATTATTATCAAATCGAAAACCTTATCTGGTTTTGACGCGCCTTACATCCCAGGTTGGGACTGTCACGGCCTACCTATCGAATTGATGGTAGAGAAAAAAGTCGGCAAACCGGGCCAGAAAGTGACCGCGGCTGAGTTTCGTGAAAAATGCCGTGAATATGCAGCAGGTCAAGTGGAAGGCCAGAAAGAGAGCTTTAAGCGTTTGGGCATCATGGGTGAGTGGGATAAACCTTATCGCACCATGGATTTCGCCACCGAAGCGAACATTATTCGCGCATTGGGTAAAATTGCCGATAAAGGCCACCTGCTGAAAGGTTTCAAACCCGTTCACTGGTGTACTGATTGTGGTTCAGCACTGGCTGAAGCGGAAGTTGAATACAAAGATAAAGTGTCACCTTCGATTGACGTACGATTCAAAGCAGCCGATGAAGCGGCGCTGCTTGAAAAGTTCACGCTCGCGGCTGATCACGTCGGCCACGGTGAAGTGTCGATTGTCATTTGGACAACCACACCTTGGACCTTGCCAGCTAACCGCGCAGTCTGCTTACGTGATGATCTTGAATATGTTTTGCTGCAAATTGAAGCAGACGGTGAACGCTCTGCTGAACGCATTATCGTTGCGTCAGAACTTGCAAAAAGTGTCATGGATCGTGCTGGCATCAGTCATTACCACAACCTTGGTTTTTGCCGAGGTGCAGACCTTGAACTAATGCCTTTTGATCATCCATTTTACGCATTTACTGTGCCTGCGATTTTGGGTGAGCACGTAACTACTGAATCGGGTACTGGTGTCGTTCATACTGCACCTGGTCATGGTCAAGAAGACTTCGTGGTCGGTCAGCAATACGGCCTTGAAGTAGCCAACCCTGTCGGTTCAAACGGCGTATATCTAGCAGACACCGAGCTATTTGCTGGTCAACATGTGTTTAAAGCGAATGACTCTGTACTTGAAGTACTGAAAGGAAAAGGTGCTTTGTTGCACCACCATGCCTACGAGCATAGCTATCCTCACTGCTGGCGTCATAAAACTCCAATCATTTTCCGTGCAACACCACAATGGTTTGTCTCTATGGAGCAAGCCGGTCTACGCGCCCAAGCTCTAGAATCGATCAAAGGCGTACAATGGATGCCGGAATGGGGTCAAAGCCGCATCGAAGCAATGATTGAAGGTCGTCCTGAATGGTGTATTTCTCGTCAGCGTACTTGGGGTGTACCGATTGCGCTATTTGTGCATAAAGAGACGGCAGAACTTCATCCTAATAGCCCTGCGCTGATTGAAACAGTGGCGCAATTGGTAGAACAAAAAGGGATTCAAGCGTGGTGGGATGTCGACACTGCTGAGATCTTGGGCGAGGAAGATGCCAAGCATTACGAAAAAGTACTCGATACACTGGATGTGTGGTTCGACTCTGGTGTGACTCACTACGCCGTTGTTGATAAGCGTGAAGAGTTCAATGGCCACGGTGCAGATCTGTACCTTGAAGGTTCAGATCAGCATCGTGGTTGGTTCCAATCTTCATTGATTTCATCGGTAGCAATGAAAGGTGCTGCGCCTTACAAACAAGTATTGACGCATGGCTTTGTGGTCGATGGTCATGGCCGCAAGATGTCAAAATCAATCGGCAACGTGGTTGCGCCAAAAGATGTCACCAATAAACTGGGTGCAGACATCCTGCGTCTATGGGTTGCATCGACTGATTACACTGGTGAAGTGGCGGTTTCTGACGAAATTCTAAAACGTTCGGCGGATGCTTATCGCCGTATCCGTAATACAGCACGTTTCTTCTTAGCCAACCTCAATGGGTTTAACCCAGCAACGGATATGGTTGCAGCTGACGAGATGGTGTCGCTGGATCGCTGGGCCGTAGGCCGTGCCTTTGCGGCGCAACAAGAAATTGTCAAAGCATATGAAGAGTATAATACGCATGGCGTGATCCAACGTTTGATGCACTTCTGCTCAATTGAAATGGGTTCGTTCTACCTTGATGTGATTAAAGATCGCCAATACACCGCTAAACAAGGTGCACATGCACAGCGTAGCTGTCAAACGGCGCTGTATTACATCGTTGAGGCTTTGGTTCGTTGGATGGCACCGATCATGTCATTTACGGCTGATGAAATTTGGAACGAAATGCCAGCGATGCAAGCTAACGGCGAGCCGCGTGAAAAATTTGTCTTCACGGGTGAGTGGTTTGAAGGTCTGTTTGGGTTAACTGAAGGCGAAGAGTTGAACAATGAATTTTGGGCAGAGATGCAAAAAGTTCGTAGCTCGGTGAACAAGTTGCTTGAAACTGCTCGTAGTGAAAAAATCATTGGTGGCTCATTACAAGCTGAAGTGGTGCTGTTTGCTGATGACGCTTTAGTGGCTCAGTTAAACAAGCTTGAAGATGAACTGCGTTTTGTACTGCTGACATCAAAAGCGATAGTGAAGCCTCTGGCTGAGAAAAGCGATGCGGCACAAGCAACGGAAACTGCAGGTTTGTTTGTGTTGGTGAGCGCAACCGAAGCAGAGAAGTGCGATCGTTGTTGGCATCATACTCCTGACGTTGGCACTATCACTGGTCATGAAACTATTTGTGGCCGTTGTGTGTCGAACGTGGATGGTGAAGGCGAAGTTCGTAAGTTCGCTTAATAATATTGGGATTCAATATGGCAGAGCAGACGCTTACTTGGAAACAATCAGGAGTTCGCTGGCTATGGCTAGCGCTTCTGGTCTTTACCCTTGATGTCGGTATAAAGCTGATGGTCATGGATAACATGGGGTATGGTTGGGCAAATCGCATCGAAGTAATGCCTTTTTTTAACCTACTTTATGTACATAACTATGGTGCGGCATTTAGCTTTTTAGGCGATCAAGCGGGTTGGCAACGTTGGTTGTTTACCGCTATTGCCTTTGCTGTGACGGGGCTCCTCACTTACTGGATGAGTAAGCTGCCTGCGCAAGAGAAGTGGCATAATATCGCTTATGCCATGATTATTGGTGGCGCAATCGGCAACGTGTTTGATCGTATCGTGCACGGTTTTGTGGTTGATTATCTTGATTTCTACTGGGGCAATTATCACTGGCCAGCGTTTAACTTGGCTGACAGTGCCATTTGCCTTGGTGCAGCAATGATTATCCTTGATGGCTTTCGTAAAAAAGACGATGCGCACTCATAATGGCTAAAATAGTTGAATAACCCTAAGCGCTGTCTGTTGATTCAGGTGGCGCTTTTTGTTTACTCTTCATCTCTAAAAATACGGTGGTGATAGGCGTACTAAAAACGGGCATTTTTATGTCGTTATGGATGCCTTGTCTCCACACTAAAATAAATAAAGAGAAATCACGTGACGACAATAAAAGCAAACAGTGCGGTAACCCTACACTTCACCATTAAATTAAAAGATGGCTCTATTGCGGATAGCACTCATAATATGGGCAAACCAGCGAAATTGGTTATTGGTGATGGCAGTCTAAGCGACAATTTTGAGTTGTGCTTAATCGGTCTGAGTGCCGGAGAATCCAAAACCATTGAGTTAAAAGCCGAAGACGCGTTTGGTTTGTCTAACCCAGATAACATCCACCATATGGATCGCGCCAAATTTGCCGGTAATACTGAGGTGGAAGTTGGCACGATTATGGCGTTTAGTGGCCGCGATGGCTTAGAAATTCCTGGCATTATCACCGCTATTGCGGGCGATTCGGTAACGGTTGATTTTAACCACCCACTTGCAGGACAAGATGTCATTTTTGATGTTGAAATTTTGTCTGTAGAATAATTGGCAACTTGCGATAACCCTATTCAATGAGCAATGAAATGAAAATATTGTTAGCCAACCCTCGTGGTTTTTGCGCCGGTGTTGATCGTGCGATCAGCATTGTTGAACGCGCACTTGAGCTGTATCAGCCTCCGATTTATGTACGGCATGAAGTGGTGCATAACCGCTTTGTGGTGGAAGGGCTGAAGCAGCGCGGGGCCATTTTTGTTGAGGACTTACACGAAGTACCTGATGACAATATTGTGATCTTTTCTGCTCATGGCGTTTCGCAAGCAGTGAGACTTGAAGCGAAAGCGCGTGCATTAACCGTGTTTGATGCCACTTGCCCTTTGGTGACTAAAGTGCATATGGAAGTGGCTCGAGCCAGTCGCCGCAGTATGGAAGTAGTGCTGATTGGCCATGCAGGTCATCCTGAAGTGGAAGGAACCATGGGCCAATACGCCAGTAAAAAAGGCGGCATGTACTTGGTTGAAAAACCGGAAGATGTTGAATCACTAAAAGCTATCGTTAAAGATCCGACTAATTTACATTATGTTAGCCAAACCACCTTGTCGGTGGATGAAACAGCCGATGTGATTGATAAATTGCGTGAAGTGTTTCCGGATATTCAGGGACCACGTAAAGATGATATCTGTTACGCGACACAAAACCGCCAAGATGCGGTGCGTCAACTTGCATTGGATGTTGATTTGGTGGTGGTGGTGGGCTCGAAAAACTCATCAAACTCTACGCGTTTAAAAGAATTGGCGGAAAAGCTCGGAACGCCGGGTTACTTGATTGATTGCCCTGAAGATATTGATCCAACGTGGTTTGATGGTAAGAAAACCGTTGGCGTCACGGCCGGTGCATCGGCACCCGAAGCATTAGTGAATCAGATCCTAGATCGTATTAAAGAGCTTGGTGCTCAATCGGTTGAAGAAGTGCTTGGACGAGAAGAGAACATGTTTTTTGAAGTGCCCAAAGAGCTACAAATCAAGCAAATCGACTAGTCAAAAAGCATTTGAATTAGACGTACCAATAAAAGAAGAAGGGCTTCCAAATGGAAGCCCTTTTCTATAACGCAAGCGAAGCGTCATTCACACTATGCAGTTTCTGTGACTGCTTTCGGTTTTTCTTCATCGGTAAGTTCGATGTCGCCTTTACCTTTGGAGATTCTAATTACATATATGGTTACGGACAGTGAGAACAAAATACCGGCAATGGTTGATGCTTGCATCGGTAAGCCAAAGCCTAATGCACTGTTATTAAGAATGAAGGTGGCACAAACCGTGGTCATAAACATCGCGGGGATAGTCGCAATCCAATGCAGTTTGTTATGGCGTAGTAAATAGGCGGAAGCGGTCCAAAGCATCATTACTGCTGTGGTTTGGTTGGCAAAACCGAAGTAGCGCCAAATAATACCGAAATCCACTTGAGTGAGAATGGCACCCAAAACAAACAGCGGCAGTGCCATGAACAAGCGATTACGCAGCGTTTTTTGTTCCATATTGAAATATTCAGCTAAGATCAAACGGCTAGAGCGAAATGCAGTATCGCCTGAGGTGATGGGTAGGATAACCACACCCAAGAAGGCGATGATGCCGCCAAACACACCTAATAAGCCAAAGGATGCGCTGTACACAACGTTACCCGGGCCGCCGTTTTTCACCGCTTCTGATAATCCTTCCAATGAACCAAAGAAAGAGAGTGCAATCGCACACCAGATAAGTGCGATAATGCCTTCACCAATCATGGCACCGTAAAACACGAAGCGGCCATTTTTTTCATTTTCCATACAGCGAGCCATCAATGGCGACTGAGTTGCATGGAAACCAGAGATAGCACCGCAAGCAATCGTGATAAAGAGCGCTGGCCAAAGTGGTAGGTCGTTCGGGTTCATGTTGCTGAACATGTCGCTCATTTCAAAACCGCCCATCACAGTGTGTTCACTGGAAAGTGCAATCGCGGTCATTAAGCCAACCGACATAAAGATTAACAATGCGCCGAACAGTGGGTAGAAACGGCCGATGATTTTATCGACAGGAACGATGGTGGCGAGAATGTAGTAAGCGAAAATGATCACCACCATTGAGGTCATGCTCACCGTTAGACTCGTTTGCTCGTTAATCAGATTGGTGATCATCCCCGCAGGCGCAGAAACGAAAACAACCCCCACAAGCAGTAGCAGTACAATGGCAAAAATGTTCATAAAATGTTTGGCGCCATTGCCTAGGTAACGGCCAGTAATGGTGGGCACTGAAGCGCCGCCATTGCGTACCGACAACATGCCTGAAAAGTAGTCATGCACCGCACCTGCAAAAATACAGCCAACGACAATCCACAACATTGCTGCAGGACCATAGAGTGCGCCCATGATTGGGCCGAAAATTGGGCCTACGCCAGCAATATTAAGCAATTGTACCAAGTAGACTTTTTTGGTCGACATAGGAACATAGTCCACGCCATCACTCATGGTGTGGGCCGGTGTTTTACGGTTCTCGTTAATACCAAATACTTTTTCTACAAAAGCGCCGTAGATAAAGTATCCGGCCAGTAGGGCTGCGACACAGGTAAGAAACCACATCATAGCAATTGTCCTTTATGAATGAATTAAGCTCACTGTGGATAATAAAGGGCTCTGTGACGAGAAACATCTGCTTTTCCAGTGAGCGGCACTATAGCCAGTTAAGTGGCTATTTCACACAATAAGTGGTTTAGGGCTCGTCTCATCATCTGGATCAATAATGCTTTGCTGCTGGGAGGCAATGAGTGGCATCTTACAAGCAATCTGCTAGGCTAATTGAATGAAAATAAGAACTTAAGGACAACAATGAAAAAATTAAGTGTATTGTGCGCTGCTATATTGATGATTGGGTGTGCGGCCTCTGATGCTGAATTAGCACAAAACGGAGATTGGCAACAAATTGGTTATCAAGATGGAGTCACAGGTCATACTCAGCGCAGCTATAAAAAGCTTTCTGAGCTGGGTTTGGTGCAACAAGCCGATTACGAAGCGGGATACGTTAAAGGACTAAGCGAGTATTGTAACCCCAATTTCGCCTATCAAATTGGATTGTCAGGACTATATTATGAAGGTGCGTGCGAAGGAACCGAGCAAGCACAGCGCTTTCGCATGGAATGGCAACGGGGTTGGAATGAGTTTTCTAATTAACCCACCTATTGATGGGTTATCCATTTAAGATATCGCTATTAGAGAAAATATATGCATGAAGAGTTTATTGCTTTAGCTATTGCAGCCATTGGCGTTCTTGGTTTGACGTGCCAGTGGTTAGCATGGAAGTTGCGTCTTCCTGCTATTTTATTTTTATTAATTGCGGGCATTGTCGTTGGTCCGTTGACTGGGTGGTTAGAACCTCAGCAGCTATTGGGAGAATTATTATTCCCTTTGATTTCTCTTGCGGTTGCGGTGATTTTGTTTGAGGGTAGCCTCACACTCAACTTCAAAGATATTCGCGGCGTCAACCACACTGTGTGGAGCATTGTGTCGCTTGGAGCCCTAGTTTCATGGGGAATAACCAGCGTTGCGTCGTATTATTTATTGGACTTTGATTGGTCACTTGCGCTGCTGTTTGGCAGTTTGACCGTAGTTACCGGGCCGACCGTCATAGTACCGCTGCTACGTACCGTGCGGCCAAATGCTCGACTTTCCAATATATTGCGCTGGGAAGGAATACTCATCGACCCGTTGGGTGCACTGTTTGTGGTGATGGTGTATGAGTTTATTATCTCTAGCAGTGAAGCGCATAGCTTATACGTTTTCTCTTTAATTATTGGTGTTGGTTTAAGTATAGGAGCGGCTGCTGGCCAAGCCGTCGCTGTCATATTGAAGCGAGGCATGTTGCCTGAATATTTACAGCCTTTTGCTGTATTGGCTGTGGTACTTGGCGTCTTTTCCGCTTCTAATGCCATCGAGTCAGAGTCTGGCTTACTGACGGTGACGGTGATGGGGATGTGGCTGGCAAATGCTAAAAACGTCAATATTCAGCATATTCTTCATTTCAAAGAAAACCTGACTATTTTGCTAATCACTGGCCTCTTTATCCTTTTGGCTGCACGCATCGAGCTGGCTGATTTCCAAGCATTAGGGTGGAGTGCATTGCTGTTGTTGGTGGTAATGCAGTTAGTTTCCCGTCCGATGTCCATTTTTATTGCAACCGTGCGCAGCTCATTATCTTTCAAAGAGAAAGCTTTTTTGGCTTGGGTGGCGCCTCGCGGTATTGTGGCTGCTTCTATTTCTTCTCTATTTGCTATCAAACTGACAGCGGCAGGTGTAGAGGGAGCGACACTATTAGTGCCTTTAACGTTTATGGTCATTATTGGAACGGTGATTTTACAAAGTGCGACGGCGCGTCCTATTGCAATGGCATTGAAGGTGGCAGAACCTGCTCCGCGTGGTTTTTTGATTATTGGTGCGAATGACGTCGCTCGAGCGCTTGGAAAGGCGTTTGCGAAATATGATTGTCGCGTTGTGCTCACCGATTCTAACTGGGACTACATTAGTCAGGCGCGAATGGCGGGGCTAGCCAATTATTATGGTAATCCGATATCAAGCCACGCCGATGAATATTTAGATTTGATTGGTATTGGTCATGTGGTTGCACTTAGCCCTGATAAGCATTTCAATATTATGGCTTGCATGCATTTTCTCAGTGATTTCGGTGAAAAACGCGTATTTTGTTTGAACGATCATGCCAATGACAATAGTAGCGATAAACACAAAGTGGCTCAGGAATATCACGGTTTATCACTTTTTAATGGTGAAGTGAGTTATAAAAAATTAGCCAGTTTGATCAACCAAGGTGCAGAAATTAAGCACACAAAACTGAGCGAAAGTTTCACCTACCAAGATTATCTCCAGCAGAACAAAGAACATTTTGTTTTGCCACTGTTTATGGTGAACGTCAAAGGCCGTATCCAGATGCACCATTCTATTCAGGAGTTTTTACCTACGGAAGGTGAAATAGTCGTCTCGTTGATCAAACAGAGCCAGAGCCACTAGTGGCTCTCGTGTTCACTTTCCATTGCCCGGCGAAGAAAACCATCAGACTCAGTCAATTTATCCATAGCTTCTGCATAACTTAACCCCGTCAAGTGCATCAATATCGCTACTTTTACATTGTTGTTGCTTTGGGCTAATAAGTATTCAGCCTCAGCGCGTTCACAGTCGGTTGCTTGCATCACAATTCGCACCGCTCTGGCGATGAGTTTTCGGTTAGTGGCCTTAACATCGACCATTAAATTTTGGTAACTCTTACCAAGACGGATCATGCTAGCGGTGGTGAGCATGTTGAGTACCAGCTTCTGCGCTGTACCGGATTTTAAGCGCGTTGAACCGGTCAGAGCTTCTGGCCCAACGACAGGGCTAATGGCTATTTGCGCCAATTCTGCAATCGGGGAATCCGGGTTACATGATAGGGCAATGGTTGTCGCGCCCAAATCATTAGCATACTCCAAGGCACCGATGACATAAGGTGTTCGCCCACTAGCGGCAATGCCAACAACCACATCTTGATCCGTAAAATGAATGCTTTTGAGATCTTGAATGCCGAGTTCTGCGCAATCTTCCGCCCCTTCTTTAGCACTGAACATGGCCTCTTTCCCACCGGCAATCAAACCAATCACCATCTGATCGCTAACCCCAAATGTTGGAGGGCACTCTGACGCATCAAGAACGCCTAATCGGCCACTGGTTCCTGCGCCAATGTAGATTAATCGACCACCATGTTTGAATGCATAGGTAATTCGATCCACGGCTAAGGCGATCTCCGGAAGGACTTTTTCGACGGCCAGCGGAACGTGCTTATCTTGTTGATTGAGCCGTTCTACAATTTCTTGTGCTGATAGTAAGTCAATATCCATTGTGTCAGGGTTGCGACCTTCGGAAATAAGGTGAGAAAGCGCAGAGAGCAGCGCGTCATTAGTCATACCATTCCTTACTTATTAATGAGTAAAATAGACCACACCCAACGAAGCGAGAGCGCTTGCTCCGGTTACTTCTGGTAGATTGCTGGGTAAATTATGCAGACGACGTTGAGCAAGCCAAGCAAAAGCCATCGCTTCCATGTAGTCACTATCCACCCCTTTATCGCTGGTGGGCATGATGCGCCAGTGTGCTAAATGGGCCTGCAAACGTTCAACCAATAGCGGGTTACGGGCACCTCCCCCACACAGCAGCAATTCCGGCGCTGGCCCACATTGGTAGTGTGCGACTTGCGTGGCGATGGTGAGTGCTGTGTATTCACAGAGTGTACGTTGCACATCTTCTGCTGCTAACGAAAACTCAGCCAATATCTGCTGAAGCCAAGGGAGATTAAACAGCTCGCGACCCGTACTTTTCGGTGCATTCAACGCAAGGTACGGCTCTTGATTGAGACGTTCGAGTAGTGGTTGGTGTACCTTTCCCGATCTCGCCCACATGCCATTATCATCAAACTTATGGCCTGTCTGTTCAAAGCACCACGCATCCATCAACATATTGCCCGGGCCCGTATCGTAGCCTAATACTTTTTGCTGCGGCCGCAGTACCGAAATATTAGCGATGCCGCCAATATTGAGTACTACAACGCTCGAATCGGTTGATTTGAAAATGGTGTCGTGAAATGCAGGGACTAATGGAGCTCCTTGGCCGCCGAGCGCCATATCTTTGCGACGAAAATCAGCCACCGTGTCGATGCCAGTTTTGCTACTGATGATATTGGCATCACCGAGTTGCATCGTAAAAGGCGTATTACCGTTGGGTTGATGAAAAACCGTTTGGCCATGGCAGCCAATCGCGCGAATATCGCACGCTTGATAGCCTGATTGAGCCAGTAAAGCGATGACTGCATCAGCAAACAGATGGCCGAGCAAGTGGTCTAACTCGCCAATCTCTTGCACATTGGTTGATTGCCCAATACAGACATTCAGCAAACGCTGTTTGAGATCTTCTGGCATTGGGAAATCAGCGTGAGCCAATAAACGAATTTGGTTGCCATCCATTTCGACCAGCGCTGTATCGACACCATCCATGCTTGTGCCAGACATCACACCAATGTAGCGTTCAATGCTCTTCATTCGCTTCTCCTTCAACTCGAAAACAAAATCATTGTAATAGAAATTCAAAGCGAATAACCTCGTTAAATTAACTGTTTAAGTAAATTTTTGGAGTGAGCATGGGACCGTTGTGGCTAGATGTGGCAGGCTGTGAATTGAGCGCTGAAGACAAAGAGATTCTTGAGCATCCCACTGTCGGCGGGGTCATTCTTTTTGCGCGTAATTATCACGATAACGCGCAGTTGCTTGCGCTTAATAAAGCGATTCGCCATGCAGCAAAACGTCCGATTTTAATTGGTGTCGATCAAGAAGGTGGGCGAGTACAGCGTTTTCGTGATGGGTTTTCGCTGATCCCTGCCGCGCAGCAGTATGCCAAGCAGAATAATGGTGAAGCATTAGCTCGCCAAGGTGGCTGGCTGATGGCGGCGGAGTTGATTGCTCATGATATTGATCTCAGCTTTGCTCCTGTATTGGATAAAGGTCATGCGTGTAAAGCGATTGGTAATCGTGCTTTTGGTGATGATGTACAGAGCATCATTCGCCACAGTTCAGCCTATATGCAAGGCATGAAAGAGGCTGGCATGGCAACAACAGGTAAACACTTTCCCGGTCACGGCGGGGTAATCGCTGACTCGCATCTTGAGACGCCCTATGATGAGCGCAGCACGGTGATGGAAGAGGACATGGCAATATTCAAAGCGCAGATTGAAGCTGGAGTGCTCGATGCCATGATGCCTGCACATGTGATTTATCCTCACTATGATGATCAACCTGCCAGCGGTTCTGCGTTTTGGTTGAAGCAAGTACTTCGCCAGCAGTTAGGGTTCAAAGGATTAGTCTTTTCTGATGATTTAACAATGGAAGGGGCATCTGTCATGGGCGGTCCTGCCGAGCGCGCGCATCAATCGCTAGCCGCTGGATGTGACATGATTTTAGTGTGCAATCAACGCGCAGCTCAAATTGAAGTATTGGATAATTTGCCGATTTTGGATGTGCCAGCGGCTGAGTCTCTACTCAAACGTCGTGCTTTTAATCTTCCTCAACTGCAAAGCACTGAACAGTGGAAACAAGCCTCAGAAGCGATGAAACGACTGCTTGGTGAGTAAAAAAAATGGCGCTGTGCGTGAAAGCTTCAGCGCCGTTATTTTCTATTCGTTGCGGTTAGTGAAAACCCAGAACTTCTTTTAAATTTTTTAGATAACGTCGGCTGACGGGCACTTTGTGATCACTCAGGGTGATGATTTCCGCCAGCCCATTGTCCAATAATTTGATCTCTTTAATCGCCCTAGTATTGATTAAATACTGGCGGTGACAACGAACCAGTGGCGTTCTTTCTTCCAAAATTTTGAGCGTTAATTGGCTGGTGGCTCGTTGTAAATGGGTTTGCACATGAACACCACTGATGTCGCTCAAAGCAAACTCGACATCTTTGGTGGCAATGATCACAATTCGATTTAATCCAATGCAGGGAACTTGATCTAACCCTGCTGGTGATAAAATCGAAAAATCCTGCTTTTTGTGCCCTTGGCGAACTAAACGTTGCAGCGTTTTCTTTAAGCGCTCAGGGTCAACTGGCTTGAGTAGATAATCAAACGCATTTTCCTCAAACGCTTGCAGTGCATACTGATCATAAGCGGTGACAAACACCACATTGGGCATCGTATCTGGGTCAAGCATCCCTAGCAGCTCAATGCCAGTAACTTGTGGCATTTGGATGTCGAGAAACACCACGTCTGGCTTTAGCTGATTGATTTTTTTTAACCCTTCGATCGCATTACTGGCGTGACCAATCACATCAACATCGCCCGTCTCTTCTAGTAGCTCAGTCAGTTCTTCCCGAGCGAGCAGTTCGTCATCAATAACCAGTGCCGATAGCATGTTATTCCCTTAGTTAAATCCTTGATGAGGAATGAGAAAGCTCATTCGTGTGTATTGATTAGCCAATACTTCCGTTTTTAGTGCGGCTTGTTCGCCAAATTTATTAGTTAAGCGTTTATTGACAATTTGCATGCCTAAACCATCGTAATCTTCATTCGGAGCTTGGTAACTGCCCGCATTATCTTCCACTACAATTTTGTATCCTTCCGTTTGCGCTTGGCTGTAGATTCGTACCCGTCCGCCTTCTAACAAGTTAGAGGTGCCGTGCTTTATCGCATTTTCTACCAGTGGCTGTAGAGTAAAACTGGGTACATTGCGCTCAAGCAGTAATGCATCATCGATGGAAATATCCACTTCAAGGCGATCGGCAAAACGCGCTTGTTCTATGGTTAAGTAGGCTTTGACATGTGCTAATTCTTCTTTAAGAGTCACTGTCTCAATATTTTGTTTGAGGTTACTACGAAAGAAGTGCGAAAGATGCTGGATAAGTTCTCGCGCTTTGTCGGGATCACGGCGGGTGATGGCACTAATGGTATTGAGCGCATTAAACAGAAAGTGGGGGTTGACTTGAGCATGCAGCAGTTTGATCTCGGCGCGAGAAAGCAGCATCTGCTTTTGCTGGTATTCGCCGTACAGAATTTGGCTCGACAGTAATTGTGCAATCCCTTCCGCCATTGACATGTTAATTGTTGAAAAAAGTTTACGCTTCGGCTCGTACAGCTTTATGGTTCCAATTACGCGATCTCCTGCTCTAAGTGGAATGATTAACGCTGAACCGAGTTTGCAGTTTTTAGAGAGTGAGCATTGATAGGGGGAATCTTTTCCGTCGAGGTAAATAATGCGGTTTTTGGTGATCGCATCGAGTGTACTTTGTGATGAGATCGGCGTATTGGGTTTGTGGTGGTCATCACCGATACCGATAAACGCGAGTATTTTTTCTCTATCGGTGATGGATACCGCGCCAACATTGGTCATTTCGTAAACAATTCGAGCGACTTTACCTGCATTGTGTGGATTAAAACCGTTGGCCAAAATGCCAACTGAACGCTCAGCAATATTCAGTGCGCGACGAGAAAAGGTGGCGGAGTACTCTTCAAAAATGGTTTTTCTGTCTTGTAAAATGCTCATGAATAGCGCTGCGCCGACTGAGTTAGCGATGATCATGGGCGCGGCGATGGTCGAGACTAAGGCGTATGCATCAACAAACGGTTTAGCGACTAACAAAATCACCAACATTTGCACTATTTCAGCAAACAGTGTTACGGCAAAAACAATGCTGGGGCTAAACAGGAGTCGCCCTTTGCCCTTTCTCAGTAAATAGGTGTGCAGCAATCCACCAATCAAACCTTCTGCAGTAGTTGAAATGGCGCATGCCACATCGGTAAAACCGCCTAAAGTGTAGCGATGCATACCGCCAGTAAATCCAACCGCAAACCCCACAATGGGGCCACCAAATAACCCACCCATGACAGCACCTATCGCCCGCGTATTGGCAATCGCATCGTTGATCTGCAAACCAAAATAGGTGCCCATGATGCAAAAGAGGGAAAACAAAACATAGGTACTGATTTTGTGGCTAATTCGACTGGAAATGTTAAGCAGCGGCAAGAAAATGGGTGTTTTACTCAACATATAAGCGAGAACGAGGTAAACACACATCTGTTGCAGTAAGGAAAGAATTAAATCCATGTCAAAAACCCGTTGGTTTGGTGATCCCCTTTTCACTTGAAGCTACAGTAGTATTGGCTTTGTTCATTTTCCTAAGCGTAGAGTTTTCTATATACATTAGGATTTATGTACGGATGGCCAGACTGTAACACCAATCTCTTTGGGTATGATTTACGATTCATCCTCACTATTTTAGGTGAGATAGAGAGAATAAAATACGCGTCAGCTTATATTTTTTGCTTTAATAGAAGATAAATACATGTGTAATTTTATTTTTACACATTATGTTTTTTTAAATTTACACTTGAAATGTTTTTAAAGCCTGTTAATTTGTCTTTTATTGGTGTTTAGGTATGCAATAAGATTTTGTGTAAACAAATAATTACAGGTAATGAGATGCAAAAAAGTGAACTAAGTAATATTAATATCAGTGATGAGCAAGTGCTGATCACTCCGGAACAATTAAAAGCTAAGCTGCCGCTCAGTCATCAAGCTCGCCAGTTCATTCAACACTCTCGTCAGACAATTGCCAATATTATCCATAAAAAAGATCACCGTTTACTGGTGGTGTGCGGTCCTTGCTCTATTCATGATATTGATGCGGCAAAAGAGTACGCAAAGCGCTTGAAATCACTCTCAGAGCAGTTGAGTGATCAACTGTACATTGTCATGCGTGTTTACTTTGAAAAGCCGCGTACAACGGTTGGCTGGAAAGGTCTGATTAACGATCCTCATCTTGATGGCAGTTTTGATATCGAACATGGTTTACACGTTGGTCGTCAATTGTTAGTTGAGCTAGCGGAGATGGAGATCCCTCTGGCGACCGAAGCGCTTGATCCGATCAGCCCTCAATATTTAGCTGATACATTCAGTTGGGCGGCGATTGGTGCACGCACTACGGAATCCCAAACACACCGGGAAATGGCCAGTGGTTTGTCGATGCCGATTGGGTTTAAAAACGGCACCGATGGCAATTTAGCAACGGCAATCAATGCGATGCAGGCGGCGTCATCCAGCCACCGCTTTATGGGCATTAATAGTGAAGGGCAAGTGGCCTTACTTACCACTCAAGGCAACCCAAATGGACATGTCATTTTACGTGGCGGTAAGCAAACCAACTACGATTCAGTGTCGGTCACCGAGTGTGAGCAAGAGATGGCAAAACATAAATTGGATGCGTCGTTAATGGTGGATTGCAGCCATGCTAATTCACGTAAAGATTACCGTCGTCAGCCGTTAGTCGCTGAAGATGTGATTCATCAAATTCGTGAAGGAAATCAGTCTATTATTGGTTTGATGATTGAAAGTCACCTCAATGAAGGTAATCAATCTTCTGACCTTCCTCGTAACGAAATGGAATACGGTATATCGATTACGGATGCCTGTATTAATTGGCCATCAACTGAGGCACTATTACGACATGCTCATCAAGAGCTCGTTCCGTTCTTAGAAAATCGCCTAAAAAAAGGTGAATAAAGGGAAGTGCCATGGCTGTTGAACTTAACGAATTACGTGATCAAATTGATGCTGTCGATAAACAAATGGTCGAGCTGCTTGCACGCCGATTAGCTTTGGTTGAAAAGGTGGGGGAAGTCAAGAGCCGACATGGTCTACCGATTTATGCTCCTGATCGAGAAGCGGCGATGCTGGCTTCTCGCCGCGCTGAAGCGGAAAGAAAAGGCGTCCCGCCACAACTGATTGAAGATATTTTGCGCCGTACTATGCGTGAATCTTATGCCAGTGAAAAGGATTCTGGCTTTAAGTGCTTAAACCCAGAGCTGCGCTCTGTGGTGATTATTGGCGGTCATGGTCAACTTGGTGGCTTATTTGGCCGTATGTTCAAACTGTCGGGCTATCAGGTGAAAGTATTAGGCAGTAAAGATTGGCATCAAGCCGATGAGATACTGCATGATGCCGGTTTGGTTGTAGTGACGGTTCCTATTCACTTAACCGTCGGTGTGATTGAAAAACTTGCTCATTTGCCTGCCGATTGTATTTTGTGCGACCTCACATCGATTAAGTCTAAGCCTCTACAGGCGATGCTTAAAACACACTCTGGCCCAGTGGTTGGATTACACCCAATGTTTGGCCCAGATGTCCCTAGTATGGCCAAGCAAGTGATCGTCTATTGCGATGGGCGAGGAGAAGAGAGTTATCAGTGGTTGCTAAAACAGTTTTCGATATGGGGAGCGAGTTTGTGCCAGATTGATGCCGCAGAACACGATCACGGCATGACCTTGATCCAAGCACTGCGTCACTTCACTTCGTTTGTATACGGTTTACATCTTTCTAAAGAAAATCCGAATATCCAAAAATTACTGCAGCTGAGTTCACCGATTTATCGTTTAGAACTGGCGATGGTTGGACGGCTTTTTGGTCAAGATCCTCACTTGTATGGCGATATCATTTTCTCATCGGAAGAGAACGTTGAGATGATAAAACGTTTTCATGCTTGTTTTGGTGAGGCGTTAACCTTACTTGACGGGCGTGAGAAGCAAGCTTTTGTGGAAAACTTTAGCAAAGTGAGTGATTGGTTTGGCAGTTATTCACAACAATTTATGCTTGAAAGTCAAAACCTGTTAAAACAAGCGAACGATGCCATTCATCGTGTTTAAGGCTGTCTGAACGGCGAGTGCGGTTGTTGTGAATACGGCCGCCGCTCATTCTTCCGGTTCATCCCCTAAATCAGACAAGTATTCCAGTTCGCGATGGAGCAAACTTTCATCACCCATGTTCAATTCAACTAAACGTTTCAAATGGCCAATACTTTCAATATCAATGTGATTGATGCTGACACGAATAATGTTGTTTTGAATGTGGATCAACTTGGCGACTAGATTAATAGTGACATCGCTGTCTGGTAGTGTGAAATGGACTTGTGCCATTTCATTGAGCACTAATTTGTCCGCGTCAGGGCATGAGAGCAATAACCCATGCAGCGACAAATCCTGAATCGTTGTGGTGACGGTATGTTTACCTTGCAATAAGGTGGCAGGCATCTGATAGATGATGCGTGAAAAGCGACGTCTTTCAATCATGGTACTCTCTCTTGTTGAGCGTTGACCTGTGCCAGCTTCGGCTCTGTATCGCTCATTGAAAAATTATACCCATTAAGTTTAGACCTAATTGAAGGCAGTGTCGCGAATCCTGCATCTTGTTGTGTGATGCGTGATGTACAAGTAATAAAAAGGCCGCAATAGATTGCGGCCAGAGACTTCAAATACAGAGTTATTTGGTCATACGCTTGTATTTAATGCGGTGTGGTTCTGCCGCTTGAGCGCCCAATGTCTGTTTTAACCACTCAGTGTATTCGCTGTAATTGCCTTCATAGAACTTCACTTCACCTTCATCACGGTAGTCCAGAATGTGGGTCGCAATACGGTCTAGGAACCAACGGTCGTGCGAGATAACCATGGCGCAACCAGGGAATTCCAGCAGCGCCTCTTCCAATGCGCGTAGCGTTTCAACATCCAGATCGTTGGTTGGTTCGTCGAGTAATAGGACGTTACCGCCAGCTTTAAGCAATTTGGCTAAATGAACACGGTTGCGCTCACCGCCCGATAGCTGACCGAGCACTTTTTGTTGATCGACGCCTTTGAAGTTAAAGCGAGAGCAGTAAGCACGCGCAGGAATTTCAAAATTGTTGATCTTGATAATATCCGCCCCTTCTGAGATCTCTTGGAAGACGGTATTTTTGTCGTTCATGCTGTCACGGAACTGATCAACCGAGGCTAATTTCACGGTTGCGCCCAATTCAATTTCACCAGAATCTGGTTGCTCTACGCCACTTAGCATTTTAAACAGCGTTGATTTACCCGCACCGTTAGCACCGATGATGCCGACAATCGCTCCTTTCGGCATGCTAAATGATAAATTATCAATCAGTACACGATCACCAAACGATTTGGTTAAGTTACGAACTTCCAATACTTTGTCACCTAAACGTTCGCCCGGCGGGATGAAGAGTTCGTTGGTTTCATTACGTTTTTGATGTTCAGTATTATTAAGTTCTTCAAAGCGTGCCATACGTGCTTTTGATTTTGCTTGGCGGCCTTTCGGGTTTTTACGAACCCATTCCAGCTCTTTTTCAATCGTTTTTTGGCGAGCACTCTCTTGAGATGATTCTTGCTTTAAGCGTTCATCTTTCTGTTCGAGCCACGAGGTGTAGTTACCTTGCCAAGGAATGCCTTCACCGCGGTCAAGTTCTAAAATCCAACCAGCAGCATTATCAAGGAAGTAACGGTCGTGGGTGATGGCGACGACTGTGCCTGAATAGTCGACAAGGAAGTGCTCTAGCCAAGCAACAGATTCCGCGTCTAAGTGGTTGGTTGGTTCGTCAAGCAGCAGCATGTCTGGTTTTTCAAGTAGCAAACGGCAGATCGCCACACGGCGGCGCTCACCACCAGACAAAACGGCGATTTTAGCATCCCATTCTGGTAGACGAAGTGCATTGGCCGCACGCTCTAAAGCGTTCTCTAAATTATGGCCATCTTTAGCTTGAATCAGAGCCTCGAGCTCACCTTGCTCTTTGGCTAACGCATCAAAATCGGCGTCGGGTTCTGCATATGCCGCATAAACAGCATCGAGGCGAGTTAGTGCGCCAGCCACATCAGAAACGGCCTCTTCCACCACTTCACGCACGGTTTTTGATTCATCCAGTACTGGTTCTTGAGGCAAGTAGCCGACTTTCAATCCTGCTTGCGGGCGTGCTTCCCCATCAATATCAGTATCGATGCCAGCCATGATACGTAACAGGGTGGATTTACCTGAACCATTGAGACCTAAAACACCGATTTTAGCTCCAGGGAAAAAGCTCAGAGAGATGTCTTTGAGAATTTGACGCTTAGGCGGGACAATTTTACTCACCCGCGACATGGTATATACGTATTCAGCCATTGCCGATTGTTCCTAATCTTAGTAACAGAAGAAAGTGGTCATTTTATACCAAAGTGATCGCATTTGTTACTAGGTACCTAATTTTTAGAGCTTAGATGGTGTTTTTCATCGATAAAAAAGTAACGAAACATTAAGTTACTAAGTTCATATGTCGCACTTTTATGAATTTAATATTATTTACATCTATGGCCTTTACTTTTTTATCTAGAATCAGCGTAATGAAACGGAAATTCCCTTGCTTTGGATAGGACGAGAGCACATGGCGCTCATGCATTTTATAAGACCGCAGCGATTGTTATCATCAATATTAGCGTTGAGCTCCTTGGTGTGCGGCACCGCGTTTTCAGGCGCAATAGAGGATTTGGATAGTCAACGAGAGCTGTACGATCAAGCTCAGAGGTGGCTTGATGAAGATAAAGTTGATGAAGCTAAAAAAATTAGAAATAAGATCAAAAACTATCCATTGACGCCTTATCTGGATTATCGAACTCTGCTGGTCGATATTGGTAATAAACCGCCATTAGCGGTTCAGGTTTTTATCGATACACATCAAGATTTCCCGTTTTCAAACCGCATTCGAGCACCGTATTTAGATGCGTTGGCGGCGAAAGGGAAATGGGCCACCTTGCTTGATTTTCAAAAAGCGGAGCCGAATGATGAGCCTTATCGCTGTCATTACTACAATGCGCATTACCAAACAGGCCAGCGAGATATTGCGTTCAAAGGCGCACAAAAATTATGGCTCAGTGGCAGTAGCATTTCTGACGCCTGTGATCCACTCTTCACCGCATGGAGTGAGCAAGGCGGGTTAACCGATGATTGGTTGCTTAAACGAATGTTATTGGCGTTTGATGGGCGTAATTTAACGCTAATGAAATACTTACAGAAAAAATTAGTTAAGCCAAAATCACAGGCGACAGCGCAAGCGATGATGGATCTCTACCGCTCGCCAGAAAATGTGCTGACTTTTGCCCAGCAACACTCCAATGGTGATTTTAATCAGCAGTCGATTCAATTTACGTTAGAAAAGCTAGCACGCCAAGATGCAAAGCTTGCGCAAAGTGTGTATCAAACTCTTCTCGATCAGAAAATACTGGCGGATGCTTATCAACGTCCTATTGCAGAATATATAGCCAGAATATTGCTTGATACCGAGGAGCAAGCACTCGCAAACTGGCGAGATAGTGTGATAGCGCAAAGCTCAAACAGTCTTTTGCTCGAGCAGAGGATCCGCAAGGCACTGACCGTTGGTCGTTGGGATGAAGTTAAATTCTGGACAGAGCAGCTCCCCGCTGATGAAAAAGCCAGCTTACGTTGGCAATATTGGCTTGGGCGCGCTGATATTGCGTTGGGTGATGAAGCCAAAGGATTACAACGTTTAAATGCGATGATTGGGCAACGTAATTTCTACAGTGTCGCGGCCGCTAATATGGTGAAACAGTCAGTAAATTATCCCAGTACATCGATTAAGCTTAATCCTAATTTATTGACGCCGTATAAAAAAGCCTTAGTACGGATCCAAGAGCTGATTGAACGAGATAAAATCGCTGCTGCAAAAAGTGAATGGAAATGGTTACTCGATCGTGCAGATACAAAAGAAAAAGAGATGCTAGCGGCCTACGCCGACTCCCAACGTTGGTATAGTTTAACTGTGACAGCCTCTATTTCGGCGCGGATGTGGGACAACATGCAATTGCGTTTTCCATTAGCCCATCAATGGTGGTTTAACTTCTATGGCCAGAAACACGACATCGACCCAATTATGCTGATGTCACTTGCTCGTCAAGAAAGTGGAATGGATGTTGAGGCTCAATCGCCCGTTGGCGCTCGTGGTATCATGCAGATTATGCCGAGCACGGCTAAGTATACGGCTAAAAAATATCAGCTGACCTATAACGATGAGCAAGAGCTATATGAGGTGGGCAAAAATATCGAAATAGGCAGCCATTACTTAAATGGATTATTAGAGCAATACGGCGACAATCGAATTTTTGCATTTGCTGCCTATAACGCTGGGCCAAATCGCGTCAATCAATGGCGAGAGAAAACACAAGGCAAGTTAGATGCTTACGCTTTTATTGAAGCGATCCCTTTTCGGGAAACCCGCGGGTATGTGCAAAATATTTTGATGTTTGAGACTTACTATCGAGATTTGATGGGCATTGAAGGTGAATTTCTCAACCAAGATGAGCTCAATACAAAATATTAATTCCAATACGAAGTGAAAGTTCTACAATAGCGGAACGTATCACTTTGCGAGTACATTCATGCCACACCAACCTGAGTACACTGATTGGCAGCAGCTAATGGAATTGGTTAAATCAGCCACAGAGCAAGAGCAGCACGCAATGCTACTCACCATGATGATGACCCCAGATGAGCGAGATGCGCTCGTGGCGCGTGCGAACATCTTATGTGAGCTACTTAAAGGGGAGTTATCACAGCGGCAGATTAGCCAATTGCTCGGAGTAGGAATTGCGACCATTACGCGTGGCTCAAATGAGCTCAAAAGTAAATCAGAACAAGAAAAGTCGCAATTAGCCGCTCTGCTACTCAAGGTGTCTTAGTGACCCCTTGAGTTCGCTAACTTTTTATAAATTAGCAGGGAAATGCTCTGTGTTGATAAAAGGGATCAGAGCAAGGATCAGTGCTTGATGATAGACCGAGCTGCGAGTGAGCTGGTTATGAGTGAGTAGGCTGATCGCACCGCCTTTCTGTTTGATATTTTGGCAGTCAAACAGTTTATCCATCACATCGCCTAGCTCATTTTCGTGACTTAATAGCTCTAATACTTGAGGTGGTAGCATTAAGCTGGCTGAACGCGATTCTCCTCTATGAGTGGCGGATTCAATCACCATCCACGCAAAAGTCACGGTATTCTCAATGCCCGCTTCTAACCCGACGTAATAATCTGCCGTGGGATCTTGTTCTTTCGCATTTCGTACTCGGTTAAGTGCGCCTTGGTGGGTTTCTTCATCTGTCATCGGTTGATCCGCGACACCACTGGGCACACTTGCCCCTTTAAATGAGAAAGTATCCTGTGGAAAGGTACTTTCAAATGCACTTTTGACTGCATTGATTTTTGCTGGGTTAAGAGAGGCAATGATCACATTTTTCATAAACAGCGTTTAACTCTTTTTGTTGTTGATACCATGAAACCAACGCATTTAATGGCATTGGTTTGGCAAAATAATAGCCTTGCATGAAATCACATTGGTAATCAGCAAGCCAATTATGCATCTCTTTACTTTCAATACCTTCAGCTGTGACTTGCATTGATTGAGAGTGGCAAAGTTCGATCAAAGGCTTAATGATCTTGTGATTGTCAGTGGTGATGAGTGTATCTAAAAAAAGCCGATCGAACTTGATTTTTTGTACTGGATATTGCACCAATTGAGTAATGGAGGTGTAACCAGAACCGAAATCATCAATCGCCAATCCGTAGCCTAAATGCGATAGTTCGTGAAGCAGTGGAAAACCTTTTGAATTGGCAGAAAAAGTTTCTGTAATTTCAAAATCAATCAAATGGGGAGGAACTGCATTCTCCTGCGCATGTTTATGAATGTAATGAGCTAACTGTAAAGAGTTTAATTCTGCTGATGAAAGGTTAATCGATAACTGAACAGGGTGTTCAAACATTGCTTGCAGTGCATGGAACTCCTCGAAAGCTGAACGGACGACCCAGCGATCAATGTTGCCAAATAACCCAGTTTGTTCAGCTATCGGAATAAATTCTTTTGGTGAAATCGTACCGAGCAGCTTGGATTCCCAACGAAGTAAAACTTCAAATCCTGAGACTGTATTGCCAGCACGATTTAAATAAGGTTGGTAGACCAAGCTAAATTCCTGATCAAAATCACCTCGGCGTAATGCTTGCTCAATATTGGCTCTGCGCAGAACACCCTTATTGAGCTCTGGCGAGTAGTAAGCTATTTGGTTCTTCCCAGCATTTTTTGCTTGATACATGGCCGTATCAGCATTAGATAATAATTTTTCTAAGGTATAGCCATCGGTTGGGTAGGTAGCGATACCAATACTTGCTGTGATAGGGAAATTTCCGAGTGGTGAGTTATGCTGGTTTTGTAATGGGATCAGTAGCTGAGTGGCAAATTCGCTTGCCGCTTGTATAAAACTACTATCAGGTGTAGAAATAAAAATTGAAAACTCATCCCCTGATAGTCGCGCTGCTAGGCTTTTTACTTGATACTTTTCAAAGAAAAAGTTGCGCAATGAGCCAATATGCTGTGCAAAGTTGACTAATAATGCATCACCGACCTGATGTCCATATTTATCATTGACGTATTTGAAATTATCTAAATCAATATACAAAACCCAGATGTTATCGGTGTGTCTTGCGTTTGCTAGCACTCTTTCTACTGATTGTTGAAAGTGGTGGCGATTGGCAAGTTTTGTTAAGTGGTCGTATTCTGCAAGTGCTTTTGTTTTCTTATATGTGGTATCAAGCTCCTGATACATATCGTAAAAACGAGAGGATAGCCGGCCAATTTCATCGTTACTCTTGAGAGTTTCGATATTGTCACGCTGCTTATTCTCTACTTCTTTCAATTGTTGATCTAATTGGGATATGGGCTTGATTACATATCGGTATAATAAATACAAAAGCAGCAACACAGTCACTAGAGTCGATATTCCAAACGACAACGCTAACCGTTTTTTAATGGCATAAAGTTTGTCGTTAATTAGATACTGTGCAGGATCAAGCGTGGCATAAAGATCTGATTTTAATTCAACAGTTTGCGTTAATCCTACCTTTTTAATATCCGCTGCGTCAGTGAAAAAAATGGTACTTCGGTTATCAAATTCTATTTTCTTCATCAGTCGATTAAAGGGTTCTAGTACGACGAAAACAACAACAAAGAAAATTTTATCGCGGTTATAGCTAAGCGGTGTCGTAAGTGTTTGAGTATCTAAAACATCATACCGAACTAGAATACCTTCACCGCTGGAATTTGTCGTATAGTCAACATAAGAGGTTTTCTGTGTGCTATCGAAAGTGTTTTGTATGTGGTTGAGAATTTTTGTATCGATTTTGGCGAAGGGGTCACCACTATTTTCGGCATAATAAAGAACATTTTTGCTGCCATCCAAAATAGATAACGCAATAAAATTATTCTCTTGTGATTGGAGAATCTCCAATGTTTGCTGAAAGTTATCAACCAGTTCTAACTCTCGATAAGGGTTGCGCTCATGTGCAACGTAGTGACGAATGATATCGCTTTTCGTTAGGGTGTAAGCGTAGCTATTCACCAGGTATTGGGTCTGACGAAAGTGACCCGCGAGTTTTTCCATGCTCAGTTGAAGATAGCTTTCTTCTCTTTTCAGCAAAGCATCTTTTTGATTGGAGTAGATAATGTAACTAGATGCCACTGCACTGAGAAGAATAACCGGTGTTATCAGCAACAGAATTCTATTGTTGAGCTTCATGTTGTTCCAAAATACTGTTAATGATTTTTGCTCTCAAACTAATATCGGCAGGGAGCAATTCGCTATCAATAATGCCTTGTTCTAACAAAGCTGGGTTTGGAAATAATGATGCATCATTTCGGTAACTATCTGGCATTAAATTTAGGGCACTTAAGTTTGGTGTCGCAGCTTTAATATCTTTTGCATTTATTGCGGCAACTTCTGGGCTCAATAAGTGGTTTATAAACTCTTTTGCATGCTCTTTATTTTTTGAATTGCTGTTGATGGCTAAACAATCCACCCAAATATAGGGTCGGCCTTGCGGGGTGACAAAATCCCAATCATTGTTGCCAAAATACTTATTCAATGAAAATTGGTCACCGCTATATGCGAGTGCCATATCTAAGCCATCACTGTCAGGATGGCTTCGGACGTAACTCAATATATATTCATAGGTTAAGATATTGCGATTCACGGATAGCATCTTTTGATAAGCCTGTTTCAGTGCATTATCGTTATTTGTAATTGGCGATTGTTGTTGGGCATACAATGCTGGCAACAGGGTTTCAACTGTATCGTGAAGCATCCCCACATGGCCTTGGAGTGCTGGTGGCATGTCGATGAGATCAGCCCAGTTTTTGGGTTTGGCTGGAAATTTACTTTTTTTGTAGACGATGCCTACGGTTCCCCAAAAGTAAGGAATAGCGTGGCTACCGCACGCTTGATTCCATTTCGTATCATTATGCTTTCTATTCGGTAGAGCACTAAGATCTTCAAAGGTGTTGAGCCGAGAGTAGATAAGAGCTGATACGTTATCTAACACTACAATATCAAAAGGTAGCTGGACACTTTTGACCATCAATAGACTGCGTTCATCGTCATTATCAAAATGATATAGATTAATATCGATGCCGCTACTTTGCCGCCATTGATCAACGATTTGCGGTGACATAGTGTCTTCCCACAAATAAATATTGAGCTCTGAGCTTCGAATGTGCGCTGAAATGCCTAGCAGAAATAGCATTAAAGCCAAAGGATGGATTTTCATCATGATATAAGTAGATGAACCTTATTTATTGGAAAAGGGCATCGTTCACAATGAAAGTGTCACAGATATCTTATGACGTGTGGAATATATTCCGTGAATTCAAAGTAAGCTGACAGCCCAAAACATAGTGATTAATTATGTGTGAAATGATTGGGCATTATATGAACTATGTTGATGTCTGTCAGCTGACTTATGTCAAATATTTGACTTAAATGTGATTATTGAAGTTTTACTTGGGTCGGTTTAACATTTTCGCTTGGGTAGCAGCCTAATACTTTTAAATGCTTAGTGATTTTTGTTAGCTCATTCAATGCTTGCTGCATTTCAATGGAATCAAGATGAGATTCAAGATCAACATAGAACATTTCTTCCCAAGGATTACCCATAATAGGTCTCGATTCCAATTTGGTCATATTGATCCCGTAGCGTTGCAGCACTAACAAGCTTTCAACAAGTGAACCAGCTTGTTGCGATGTCGACATGATTAATGTCGTCTTCGCTGGAATTTGAGTAGAGACTTCCACGGGTTTTCGCGCAACAACAATAAAGCGAGTCTGGTTTTCTGTTTGATTGGCGATATTAGATTTGATCGATTGTAAGCCGTACAGTTTACCGCTGGAGGCATTGCCAATTGCGGCAACATCGTTGCGATTAAGCTGCTGTACTTTTTGCATCGCATCAGCGGTGCTCGCACAGGTTTCAAGTGTAACGCCTTTTAGGCGGCTTAAAAATTCGCTGCACTGCTGGTGGGGCTGTGGGTGTGAATAAAGGATTTTAAGCTCTTCCAAACGTAATTCAGAGGTGGCGACCAAGCAGTGCTCAATCGGTAAAGTGAGCTCACCGACAATGTACAAGGTAGTATGTTGCAGCAAATCATACACTTCGTTAATTGAACCTGAACTGGTATTTTCAATCGGCAATACCCCATAGTCGGCATGACCCGATTCAACTGTTTTAGTGACTTCTTTAAACTGATCGCAATTGAGTTCGATCAACTCTGTATTTTTACGACTGAAGTACTCACGGGTTGCAAGATGGGAGTAAGAACCTTTAGCACCTAAAAAAGCAACCCTTGCCAGCGGTTTACGGCTCAGTTGCGGATTGGCTAGATTCTGCAAGTATGCTTGCTGTAGCAAGACGGAGTCTTCAATGATGGTATGAAATAGTTTAGTAATATACTGAGCATCTAAATTGTATTTTTCTTTACCAGTGTTAATCAATTTGACTAAAAGTTGCTGTTCACGTATTGCATCTCTCACAGGTTTTGCGGTTTCCACTTTGCTTTTAGCGACTTCAATGCTGAACTTTCGACGCTCTGCCAGTAGGTTCAGCAGTTGATCATCAAGCTCGTTCAGTTGCAAGCGGATCTCTTCAAGTGAATAGTGCTTTTCAGTCATAAAAATGTCCTTGTAAAAAAGCCTCCCAGTGGGAGGCTTCCTGTTCGTTTTTGACTTATCTTCTGTCAACGACCATGCCTCCAAGGTTATTGGAGAAAAAAGAAGTCAAAAAAGAACAGTGAGGTTAAGTGCATAAGAAGGTGATTTCTCTTTGAATGTAAAGACACAATAAGCAAGCAACCGTAGAGCGTCAAGCAAAAAAATAGCGCTTGAAAGCGCTATTTTTCATCATATTAAACTTTATTCAACTTCTTCTTCTACTTCCGGTTTGTCGGTACGACGAGCTTCCGGTTTATGGCGCAGTTTGTTGAGTTGGCGTTCTAATTTTTGTTCTACCTCATTGATGGCTGCGTAAAGATCTTCATGGGTTGCAGAAGCGACTAATTGTCCTTTGGGTACAGTGATAATAGCTTCGAATCTTTTTTGTTTATTGGGCTCTTCACTAAAGCTAGCTTGGCATCCTATGATATCCACTTGCCATTTTTCTAGTTTTTTAAATTTGCTCTCAATGTGAGTGCGGATTGCAGAGGTGATGTCGATATTTTTACCAGTGATAGTTACTTTCATAGATTTTTTCCTATGTTGCATCCCTCATGGGTTAACTTCAGATTACTGATTTAATACTAAAGTAATGTGATATAGATCACTTTATTGGATGTGATTTCAAAGGGCGAGTTTAAACGTGATCTCACGCAAAGAGTGCTGACAAAGAGTAAAGAAAAAGCTTGTGATTCCTATCAATCTGGATAGATTAGTTAAAAGGTTAAGCTAAGAATTTCCCATTTTTAGGGTATTTTTGCGGCCTTAAAAGAGCGCTGCTCATTTCTTATTCAAGTGTTTTTTGTGATCTTTATTCTAACGATGTTTTGAATACCTCCCTTTTATTTCAGTTTTACCGGCACCACTCATTTTCCAGCCGTCTTTTGCTGGCGTGTTATTATTCCCATCGACTCCAAATAAAAAAACCACTCAAAGCGTGAGTGGTTTTCATGGCGTACTTAAGCTTATTGCAAACTATTGTGGATTGAGTGCAATTAACTTTTGAGTTCTGGCAATGGCATCGTTCAGTTTGAGCTGTTTATACGCTTCCAACTGAATGTGTAATGATTTGCGAGCCGCTTCAGTGTCTGGATACGTTTTTTGTAGCTCCTGAGCACGGTTGATGGCCGCAATCCAAGATTCACGGCGTAAGTAAAAATCAGCTGTGGCAAGGTCATATTCAGCCAGCCTATTTTTTAACGCGAATAAGCGTTTATGAGCATCTTCTGCATAAGGGCTTGTTGGGTAGCGTTGCAGCAGTTTCTTAAAATCCGCAAACGCAGCTTTTACCGGTTCTGGATCACGATCCGCGCGATCGACATTAAATAGGTCATGCATGAAGTTGCGATCTTGCGCCATATGCGTCAAACCACGCATGTAGAGTACCCAATCCATTTTTTCATGGGTTGGATTCAAACGGGTAAAGCGTTCAATGGTCGCTAAACCTAACGCAAGATCATCGTTTTTGTAGTAAGCGTAAATAAGATCAAGTTGAACTTGTTCTGAATACGCGCCGAAGGGATAACGTGAATCTAACGCCTCAAGTTTTTGAATGGCCGTTAACCAGTTACCACTTTGCAGTGAGGTTTGTGCTTCTGAGTATAATTCAGAAGGCGGCACATCAGGGACAATCTCTTCGCTGCTTGAACAGCCAAATAACAGTGATAATGCGAGTAAGCCTGATAAAGTGTGGTGTTTCATGACAGGAGTCGTTTCCTTGAATTAATGCTTCTTAATTGAGTGCGTAATCGCTTTACAAATCGTTTCGTTACTTTCTTAGCAGTAACAGATACAATGACGCCATATTTTATCCATACTAGACGCTATTAGTCTCACGGTTTTTAAAAAAGTTCGATATGGCTCAGCAGATTGAATTAACAAATACAGTAAAAGATAGCCAGTTAGGTCAACGTTTAGACCAAGCTGTCGCTGAATTATTCGCAGATTTCTCTCGTTCACGTCTAAAAGAGTGGCTTTTAGAAGGCAAAGTTCAGGTCAATGGTGAGGTGATCACTAAACCAAGAACGAAAGTCATGGGGGGAGAAATCATTACGGTCCAAGCCGAGCTTGAAGATGAAGAGCGTTGGGAAGCGCAAGATATACCTTTAAATATCGTGTATGAAGATGACGATATTATGGTCATCAACAAACCACGAGATTTTGTCGTTCATCCAGGCGCGGGTACTCCAGATGGCACAGTCTTAAATGCACTGTTGTTCCACTATCCAGCTATTGCAGAAGTACCTCGTGCGGGGATTGTGCATCGTTTGGATAAAGATACGACTGGTTTAATGGTGGTCGCTAAAACGGTTCCTGCACAAACACACTTAGTTCGAGCGTTGCAAAAGCGTAAGATTACGCGTGAATATGAAGCGATTGTGATCGGTACTATGACTGCTGGTGGGATGATCGATAAGCCGATTGGCCGCCACTCAACAAAACGTACATTGATGGCGGTAAGCCCGATGGGTAAACCAGCGGTAACTCACTATCGTGTGGCCGAGCATTTCCGTGAACATACTCGCCTTCGGTTGCGTTTAGAAACGGGCCGTACTCACCAAATTCGTGTGCATATGTCATATTTACAGCATCCTTTGCTTGGGGATACCGCCTATGGTGGCCGCGCTCGCATTCCGAAAGGGGCAACGCAAGAGCTGACTGATATGATCCGTGGTTTTGATCGTCAGGCTTTGCATGCCGTTATGCTTCGACTTGAGCATCCTGTGACTGGTGAAATGCTAGAATTTCATGCGCCAGTACCTGACGATATGATCATTATGGCGGAAGCTTTACGCGTAGATACTAAGTTGAATAAAAAAGACGAGTTCTAATGCAGAAGATCATCCCTAACTGGAATGCACCTAAACATGTAAAAGCTTTCTCCTCGACTAGAGTCGGTGGCTTTTCGTTAGCTCCTTATCAAGGGCTGAATTTAGGCATGCATGTTGGGGATGATCCTTTATCCGTTGAAAAAAATCGCCAATGGCTAACGCAGCAAGCGGCGATGCCCTCTGAACCTATTTGGCTTGAACAAACGCATTCAACACAAGTGTTAGCGGTTACTCAACCTACTCAGCAGATTCTGAGTGCCGATGGTGTTTTTACCCATCAGCATAATGTGGTTTGTTCTGTAATGACCGCTGATTGCTTACCTGTTCTACTCACTAATCACCAAGGCAGCGAAGTGGCTGCAGTTCATGCTGGTTGGCGCGGTTTAGCTAATGGGATACTCGAAAATGCGCTCGCCAAATTTTCTAATGATATCCTTGCTTGGCTCGGTCCTGCTATCGGTCCTACGGCATTTGAAGTCGGTGATGATGTATACCATGCCTTTGTTGAGCAAAATACCAAAGCAAAGGCCGCATTTTCTCTTCAAGAGAATGGAAAATGGCTAGCAAATATTGCACAGTTAGCCACGTTAAGGTTGCATCAATGCGGTGTTTCAGAAATATCAGATAGCGGCCTTTGTACCTTCCATAATCCTCATCAGTTTTATTCCTATCGACGCGACGGAATCACAGGTCGCCAAGCTTCATTTATTTGGATCGAAGAGTAACTTACGCAAGATCAATCTTCCCTAACTTGCCCCTTGAAAAAGCACTAGTACGTAGCCATCTTTAGCTACGTAAGATTAGTTTCTCAATTAAGGTGAGGAAAGTTGGTATGCGTCTTGATCGATTTACAAGCAAATTTCAAATTGCCATTTCTGATGCTCAATCATTGGCATTAGGCCGTGATCATCAATATATCGAGCCTGTTCATTTGATGGTGGCATTGCTCGATCAAAATGGCAGTCCAATTCGTCCACTTCTTACTATGTTAAGTGTAGACGTTATGCAATTGCGCTCGAAGCTCAGTGAGATATTAGACCGTTTGCCAAAAGTTAGCGGTATCGGTGGTGATGTTCAGCTTTCTAGCGCAATGGGTACTATGTTCAATTTGTGCGATAAACTCGCGCAAAAACGGCAAGATTCCTACATTTCTTCGGAAGTGTTTTTGCTAGCCGCACTAGAAGATAAGGGCGCGCTTGGTCAATTACTCAAAGAAATAGGGCTCACCGAGAAAAAAGTTTCTGAAGCAATAGAAAAAGTGCGTGGAGGTCAGAAAGTGAATGATCCAAATGCAGAAGAACTAAGACAAGCGCTTGAGAAATTCACAATAGATCTAACTGAACGAGCGGAACAAGGCAAACTTGATCCTGTCATCGGCCGTGATGACGAAATTCGTCGTACCATTCAAGTATTGCAACGCCGGACCAAAAACAACCCAGTAATCATAGGTGAGCCTGGTGTTGGTAAAACAGCGATTGTGGAAGGGTTAGCACAGCGCATCATTAATAATGAGGTACCTGAAGGTCTACGTGGTCGTCGAGTATTGTCATTAGACATGGGGTCTTTGGTCGCAGGGGCTAAGTATCGTGGTGAATTTGAAGAACGCTTAAAATCTGTGCTTAACGAGCTAGCGAAAGAAGAGGGTAATGTCATCCTCTTTATTGATGAGTTGCACACTATGGTCGGTGCAGGTCGAGGCGAAGGCGCAATGGATGCGGGGAATATGCTTAAGCCCGCTCTGGCTCGAGGAGATCTACACTGCGTCGGTGCGACCACTTTAGACGAGTATCGTCAATATATAGAGAAAGATCCGGCACTTGAGCGACGTTTCCAAAAGGTACTGGTTGATGAACCTAGCGTAGAAGACACAGTAGCTATTTTGCGTGGTTTGAAAGAGCGCTATGAGCTCCATCACCATGTGGAGATCACCGATCCCGCTATTGTTGCTGCTGCGAGCTTATCGCACCGTTATATTTCTGATCGCCAGTTGCCCGATAAAGCGATTGACTTGATCGATGAAGCCGCTTCAAGTATTCGAATGCAAATAGATTCAAAGCCAGAATCTTTAGATAAGCTTGAGCGCAAAATTATTCAGCTAAAAATTGAGCAACAAGCGCTAACGAATGAACACGATGAAGCGAGTGAAAAACGCTTACAGGTGTTAAACGAAGAGTTACAAGTGAAAGAGCGTGAGTTTGCCGAGCTGGAAGAAGTTTGGAATGCGGAAAAAGCAGCTCTTTCGGGTACTCAGCATATTAAGTCCGAATTAGAGCAAGCGCGTATGGATATGGATTTCGCACGTAGAGCGGGTGACTTGAACCGTATGTCAGAACTTCAATATGGTCGAATTCCTGAACTTGAAAAGCAGCTCGACCTTGCAACTCAAGCTGAAATGCAAGAGATGACTTTGCTGCGCAACAAAGTAACTGATGTAGAAATTGCGGAAGTGCTTTCAAAGCAAACTGGTATTCCAGTTTCTAAAATGCTGGAAGCTGAGAAAGAAAAACTGCTGCAAATGGAGGATGCGCTGCATCAACGAGTTATCGGACAAGTTGAAGCCGTCGAAGTGGTATCAAATGCGATTCGCCGTAGCCGGGCTGGGTTATCTGATCCAAATAGACCGATTGGTTCCTTCTTATTCTTAGGGCCAACTGGTGTGGGTAAAACTGAATTGTGTAAAACACTCGCAAACTTTATGTTTGATAGTGAAGATGCCATGGTGCGAATCGACATGTCTGAGTTTATGGAAAAACACTCAGTAGCGCGATTAGTCGGCGCGCCTCCAGGTTATGTGGGCTACGAAGAGGGTGGCTACTTGACCGAGGCTATTCGTCGTAAACCGTACTCGGTTATCTTGTTGGATGAAGTTGAGAAAGCACACCCTGATGTCTTTAATATCCTGCTACAGGTATTAGATGATGGGCGCTTAACTGATGGACAAGGACGCACAGTTGATTTTCGTAATACAGTGGTAATTATGACCTCAAACTTAGGGTCTTCACAAATTCAAGAAAAATTCGCAAGCTTGGATTATGAAGGCATTAAAAAAGAGGTAATGGAGATTGTAGGTAAACATTTTAGACCAGAGTTCTTAAACCGAGTGGATGAAAGTGTAGTATTCCATCCGTTGGCGCAAGAACAAATTAAATCGATCGCTTCTATTCAATTAGCCCGTCTTGGTAAACGAATGGAAGAGAAAGGTTATCAGCTTGAGGTATCTGAAAAAGCGTTAGAGCTGATTTCTCAAGTTGGGTTTGATCCTGTTTACGGAGCAAGACCATTGAAACGCGCGATTCAACAAAGCGTTGAAAATCCATTAGCGAAAGAAATCTTGGCAGGAAGAATCCTACCGGATAAAAAAGTTAAGCTAGTTGTTAGCAATGACCAAATTATTGCTCATCAAGACTAAACATTTACATTCAAAAGGGCCAGAAATGGCCCTTTTTGTTGTCATCCCTAAACCACCGCCTTGGGCGGTGGTGATTGAACCTTGGGGCTATTGCCCGAAGGAGTGCCCATGCTAGAAGTAAACC
>NZ_CAWNHR010000021.1:0-97239 GCF_963874485.1 Vibrio sp. V15_P4S5T153
GGCATCTCGCTCAATGAAACGTTACCATAATTAGGAACCCATATGAGCAGGATGAAGCTGGTTGTCATCGGTAATGGCATGGTTGGCCATCGCTATATCGAAGATTTGGTCGAAAAAATGGAGGCATCAGCTGTTGATGTCACGGTTTTTTGTGAGGAACCGCGTGTTGCCTACGACCGCGTCCATCTTTCTTCCTACTTTTCACACCATACCGCTGAAGAGCTTTCGCTTGTTAAGCCGGGTTTCTATCAAAAGCATGCGATTAATGTCTTGATGGGCGAGCGGGCGGTTAACATTAATCGCGAAAAGCGCGTGGTCTATTCAAATACTGGCCGTGAAGTGAGCTATGACAAATTAGTCTTGGCGACGGGCTCTTATCCCTTTGTACCGCCGATCAAAGGCAATGAAAGTAAAGACTGCTTTGTCTACCGCACCATTGAAGATCTAAAGGCCATCGAAACGTGCGCGAAAAAGAGCAAAAGTGGCGTAGTGATAGGCGGTGGTTTACTTGGCCTTGAAGCGGCTGGCGCGCTGAAAGCGTTGGGCGTACAAACCCATGTGATTGAGTTTGCTCCGGTATTAATGGCTGAGCAACTTGACTTGCAAGGCGGTTTACAACTGCGTAATAAAATTGAGCGGATGGGGGTGCAAGTTCACACTAGCAAAAATACGTTAGAGATTGTTGCTCAAGGCGAGACCGCTCGTAATACCATGAAATTTGCCGACGGTTCGGATTTGGAAGTTGACTTCATCGTATTTTCCGCAGGGATACGTCCTCAGGACAAATTAGCTCGTGAAATGGGCTTAGACATCGCGCCGCGTGGTGGCGTTGCCATTAACGATCACTGCCAAACATCCGATCCTGATATTTACGCGATTGGCGAATGTGCTTCTTGGAATCAAACCTTCTTCGGTCTGGTCGCTCCTGGTTACAAAATGGCAACGGTTGCGGTTGATCATCTTGTGGGCAATGAGAGCCAATTTAGTGGTGCAGACATGAGCGCCAAGCTCAAACTGCTGGGTGTGAAGGTGGGATCGATTGGTGATGCCAATGGACGAACTCCTGGTTGTAAAAGCTACGTCTATCAAAATGAAGAAGATGAAGTTTATAAGCGCATTATCGTTTCTGAAGACGGTAAAAAATTGCTTGGTGCAGTTTTAGTTGGCGACACGTCAGATTACGGCGATTTACTGCAACTCAAACTCAATGATATTGAGCTGCCCAAACACCCAGACACCTTGATTCTACCCGCGCATGCTGGCGCTGAAAAACCCGCATTAGGCGCGGATGCACTACCTGATACTGCGGTGATCTGCTCTTGTTTTGATGTGACTAAAGCGAAAATTGCCCAAGCCGTGGCCGATGGTCACCATACGCTCGGCGCGATTAAAGCGGTGACAGGGGCCGGAACAGGTTGTGGTGGTTGCGTGCCTTTAGTGACGTCGGTTCTGAATGCTGAACTGGCTAAATCGGGTGTGGAAGTCAAAAACGATATTTGTGAGCACTTTGCGTATTCACGCCAAGAGCTGTTCCATTTGATCCGCATTAACGGTATCAAACGTTTTGATGAGATGTTGGCAAAACATGGACGCGGTTATGGGTGCGAAGTCTGTAAGCCAACAATTGGTTCGATTCTGGCCTCGTGTTGGGGGGATCATGTGCTCTCGCCATCGCTGGTCAGTTTGCAAGACACCAATGATAACTTCTTGGGCAACATGCAAAAAGACGGTACTTATTCGGTGATCCCACGCATGGCAGGTGGTGAAGTCACACCACAAGCGCTTGCGGTGCTAGCGAATGTCGCTCAAGAATACAAACTTTACACCAAAGTGACGGGCGCGCAGCGCATTGGTCTGTTTGGTGCTCAAAAAGACGATTTACCTGAGATTTGGCGCAAACTGATTGATGCTGGATACGAGACAGGCCAAGCCTATGCCAAAGCTCTGCGCATGGCAAAAACGTGTGTCGGTAGTACGTGGTGTCGTTTTGGTGTGCAAGACAGCGTCGGTTTGGGTGTGCTGATTGAAAACCGCTACAAAGGTATCCGTACACCACACAAGATGAAGTTTGGTGTCTCAGGCTGTACCCGCGAATGTGCCGAAGCGCAAGGGAAAGATTTAGGCTTGATTGCGACCGATGCGGGTTGGAATATGTATGTCTGCGGTAATGGTGGTATGAAGCCTCGACATGCGGATCTGCTGGCCTCTGATTTAGATGAGGCAACACTACTGAAATACATCGACCGTTTCATGATGTTCTACATTCGCACAGCCGATAAATTACAACGCACCTCAGTGTGGCTAGACAACCTAGAAGGTGGTGTTGATTACCTGCGTGAAGTGATTGTGGACGATAAGTTGGGCATTAACGATCAACTCGAAGCGGATGTGGCGAAGCTTATTGCTGATTATCGCTGTGAATGGACAGAAACGCTTAATCATCCTGAGCAATTAACTCGTTTTACTCACTTCATTAATTCTGATTTACGCGATGAGAACGTCGTGTTCGTCAGCGCTCGTGAGCAGCACCGTCCTGCGACTTATAGCGAAAAACACCCAGAAGCGAAAGGCGATATATTCCACATTGCGCTTGCTGATTCGGCAATCTCTATCCCTGTTTTGGAGAAATAACTATGGCCAATAACACAGTATTTCAAGCCATCTGTGACATTAATGACATTGTTCCCGGAACGGGTGTGTGTGCACTGGTGAATGGTGAGCAAGTGGCTCTCTTCCGTCCGACTGAGGCGCAAGAAGTGATGGCGATAAGCAATATGGATCCCTTTGCTCGAGCCAATGTGTTGTCACGCGGTTTTATTTGCCAACATCAAGAGCAGTTCTGGGTAGCAAGCCCGCTTAAAAAGCAGCGTTTCAATCTCATAACAGGCCAATGTATGGAAAATGAACGCTTTAGCGTGAAAGCTTATGCCGCGCGAGTCACCGACGGCGTGGTCGAAGTCGCGGCTTAACAGCCGCTTTTGAGACAATGAGATTCAATAGCAAAAAGGTTTCTTGTTCATCGAGTTCTCTTGGTGAAGCATCGATGGCTGGGAGCCTTTATCTATTCAATTTCCCTTTTTAATTTTAACTTTGGTGACAATAAGGACCATTATGTCTTATGTAAAACCTGCCGATTTTGTGCAAACAATGATTGACGCTGGCGAAAGCAAAATCTTCATGTCAACGCGCGATACCCTGATTCGCGGCATTATGGCGGGGGCGATTCTTGCTATCGCCGTCGCTGTGGCCATTACTGCGGCTGTGCAAACCGGAGTGCCTATTGTTGGTGCTCTGGTCTTCCCTGTGGGGTTTTGTATTTTGAACCTAATGGGCTTTGATTTATTAACGGGTGTTTTTGCTTTAGCGCCTTTAGCTTTGTTTGAAAAACGCGCCGGAGTAACCAAAGCGGGCGTTCTACGGAATTGGGGCTTGGTTGGGCTAGGTAACTTAATCGGTGCCGTTGCCGTCGCCTTTTTAGTGGCGCTAACCTTCACCATGAATTTCAGTATCGAGCCGAGCTCTGTTGGGCAAGCGTTTATCAAAGCGTCTACTGCTCGCACTCTTGGCTTTGCCGAACACGGTATTAATGGCTGGATCACCGTGTTTGTGAAAGGCATCTTGTGTAACTGGATGGTGTGTCTAGGTGTTGTCGGTGCTATGACATCAACTGCTGTGAGCGGCAAAGTGGTCGCGATGTGGCTACCTATTTTTATTTTCTTCGGTTTGGTTTTTGAACACGCCGTAGTGAATATGTACCTGTTCCCACTTGGCATGATGTTGGGCGCTAAATTCACCATCGTCGATTGGTTAGTATGGAACCAAATTCCGGCCACATTGGGTAACTTAGTGGGCGGCTTGTTATTTACCGGGTTAAGCCTTTACATGACTCACGGTAAAACCTTGCCACAACGCAACCTTGGCTAACCATTGTTAAGTGAGGTTTAACCTCGCTTAATGACGATATCCTTTTGTCGATAAGGTAGAGAGTAATCATGGTAAGCAGTGTAACGAGTCGCGGTTTTGTCTCTTTAGTAGGCGCAGGGCCAGGCGATCCCGATCTACTGACGGTTAAGGGGCTACGCGTGATCAGCCAAGCGCAAGTGGTGGTGTATGATCGTTTAGTTTCGCAAGCGATTTTAGATCTGGCGCCAAGCCGCGCGGAGATGATCTACGTTGGCAAACAGTTGGATTTTCATTGTGTGCCGCAAGATCAGATCAACCAAATTCTGGTCGATAAAGCCAAAGAAGGTAAAAAAGTTGTCCGTTTGAAAGGCGGTGATTCCTTTATTTTTGGCCGAGGTGGTGAAGAGCTCGAAACGCTGGCTGAACATCATATCGCTTATGAAGTGGTTCCGGGGATCACGGCGGCGGCAGGCTGCACGGCTTACGCGGGGATTCCGCTGACGCACCGTGATCACGCGCAAAGTGTGCAGTTCATTACGGGTCACTTACAAAAAGAAGGTAAAGCGATCAATTGGCGATGTTTAGCGCAAGATAATCAAACCTTGGTTTTTTATATGGGGTTAAAGCAGTGCCCGAATATCACACGAAACTTGTTGGATGCTGGCCTGAGCGCAGAAACGCCTTGCGCGATTATCGAACGCGGCACTACAGATAAACAGAGAGTATTGACGGGCTCGCTTGACGATTTACCCCTTTTAGCGCAACAAGCACAAAGCCCAGCCTTGATTGTGGTCGGCAGTGTGACTCGCTTGCACGACAAATTGAAGTGGTTTGGCGTATACTAAGCGCAATTTGCAAAGCAGCGGCGAACAGGCCGCTGTTTTTGTTTCTATTTGAGAAGAGAGCTCATGGAAAAAGTTGCCATTCTTGTCGACGTTCAAAACGTCTATTACACCTGTAAAGAGAAGTACCGCCAGCATTTTGATTACAACCAATTTTGGTATGTAGCCACTCAAGGGCGAGAGGTGATTAAAGCCAATGCCTATGCGATTGCTAGCCAAGATCCTAAGCAGCGCCAGTTCCACCATATTTTGCGCGGTATTGGTTTTGAGGTTCAGCTTAAGCCCTTCATTCAGCGTCGTGATGGCAGTGCAAAAGGGGATTGGGATGTCGGTATTACTCTCGATGCGATTGAGCTGGCAGAGCAAGCGGATGTGATTGTTCTGGTATCAGGAGATGGTGATTTCGAGCTATTGGTCGAACGGATTAAACAGCGTTTTAACAAAAAAGTAGAAGTGTACGGAGTGCCAAGGCTGACGGCTCAAAGCCTTATTGATGTCGCCAGCCAGTTTGTTCCAATCGAGCAAGACTTACTGTTGTAGCTCACCTTCAGCAGGCACAATCTCACTATGTTGAGTATCTACCGTGCCGGTTGAAGCGGCTTGCTCTGCGTCTAATTTTTCACGTTCAGCTTTTGAAATATAACGAGGTTTATTGCTGCCGTGCAGCTTGGCATGCTTCTTTTTAAGATGCTTTTGCAGTGTTTGGTTAATTTTCTTTTTGCGGTTCATAGTCGTCTGCTCTTTGACACAAAGTCTTGGGTACATGAGGAACAAGGTGGCGCAGGATACTTGTTTTTATCTGCGATCTCAATGGGAGTTATTGGCAATGGAAAAAATGCATAGCGATCTTTTAACGGGAGAGCAGCTCAGTGAGTTTCGCACCGTAGAGGCGATGGTGAACATTTATTGTCAGCGCCATCATCGCTGTCAATCTGGCCTCTGTACGTGTTGCAAAACCTTGTTGGAATATGCGCAAGTACGCTTAGATCGCTGTTCTTATGGCCAACATAAACCCACCTGCAACCGTTGCCCAATTCATTGCTATAAGCCTGAGCCGAAAGAACAAATGAGATTGGTGATGCGTTACGCAGGGCCAAGAATGTTGCTCTCTCACCCTATATTGGCGATCCGCCATCTACTGCATGAAAAACGTGCACTACCAGAAAAACCAAAGGCGCATGCATCAAATCGCCATCAACGATTGAACCGTGCGCCTTGCGATAAAATATGATCCGCTTTGCTGCGACTTATTTCCCCGCCACCCACTGGCGTTTGGTTTTGAGGCTTGAAGCCAACATATAAATACAAGTCGCCAGTAAAGCAATAAAGAGATAACCCATTAAGCCTTGCGATCTTTGCATAAACCAATCAGCGATCACGGGGCCAACCACAGAGCCGATACTGTAGCTAAACAGCATAACTTGTGTCGCTGAGACAATGTAATTGGCATCGAGCTTATCACAACCTAAGTTGATGGCGATTGGGTACAGGGCAAACGTCGCCATGCCTAAGAAAAACAAGCTGGCAGCTAATATCATCATCGTTGAATCGAACAAGGTTATGGTAATCGCCGCAGAGCCAATCAAGCAAAATAGTGCCATTAATAGTGTTCGGCCCAAAAACTTTGATAGCCAAGGCACCATAGGTTGCACCGCCATGCCACCCAAAACTACAAGCGCCATTAAGCTGCCAATGTCGGTATGGCTGATACCGCGTTGTTCTAATTCAACAGGCATTAGACCGTAGATAGCCCCCAAGGTGAGCCCTGAAACTCCGCAACCGAGCAAGGCGGCATGGTTTAGTTTGAGTACCTGTTTCAGTGATAGGCTGACGGCATGCTGCGTTGACGGTTGGTCTGATTCGCCATAAATCAGCACCACACTGGCGATTAATAGCAAGGTAATGATGGCAATGAAAGGCACGCCGCCTGATACGCCTAAATAACCAATCCCTAATTGGCCCAATGCTGTGCCGCCGTAAAGCGCCGCCATATAAATACCAAGGCGTTTTGCTCGGCCTTTTTCATCACCATGCAATAGCCAAGACTCGACGACTACAAAGACACCAGCCACCGCAATACCAGCAACAAAACGTGCCACTAACCAAGCACTGGCATAGTGCAGAGCAGGTAATGCAAAAATGGTTAACATGAGCAGCGCTAAGCACCATACAAAAGCGTTTCGGTGGCCAACGCGGTTGACAACAGGTTCAACGACTAATGCGCCGATCAATAAGCCAGCGTAAAAGGCACTGGCAAGCCAGCTTGCCAATGAGCTCTCAAGCCCGTAGTGCGGCAACATCAATGGGATCAGGCTCATTAAATAGCCTGAGGCAATCGCATAAAGCGATAGCGCAATGACCGGAACGGAAATGCGAGGTGAAGACGCGTTCACAGTGATGTTGTCCATTGACTTTGCCTCAAAACCAGAATTGATGGGATATTTTGCGGCGAATATGGAGCTGATATTGAGAAAGGTAAAACGAAAAATTATGTTCTTAACGATTAATTTTATTAATCGAAAATAAAGCAAGAGAAATGAGCAGTAAAGTTGGCATAAATCGATAAAAAATGCCAACTTTATTATTGGTTATAATGATTGGCTATTTCAATATGGCTTGGTTTAACCATTGATCAAATTGACTTTTTGGTAAAGCGCCATTGATCATATCGACTCGTTGACCATTTTTAAACACCATAATGGTTGGAATGCTGCGAATTTGAAATTTTGTGGCGAGGCTTTGTTCACTTTCAGTATCAATTTTTATAAAGCGAATGTTTCCTTTTCGTTCCGTCGCAGCATCACTGAATACAGGAGCAAAACCCACACACGGATTACACCAAGGTGCCCAGAAATCGACGACAACGGGTTGGCGACTATTAAGCAGTGCTTCGAAATTGGCTTCCGTTCCTTCAATGGGCGCTCCATCAAATAGGGGAGCTTGGCATTTACCGCAATTTGGGCTTTCTGTCACTCGTTCTATCGGAACTCGGTTCATTGCGTGACACGAAGGGCAACGAGTATTGAATGTTGACATGGTTTCCTCTCTTTATTTTTGCGTTTTGTTCCAGTCGCATTTGACGCACTAGACTTAACGTCGGAGTAAAAGCGCGTATACTGACTGACATCAAAAGGACCTTTTGAGTCTCATTTCTCTTTCATACGATGAGTTTTTAATTTTAGGTCTTTGGATTGCATTAGAAAATACAACAAAAACAGGTTAACAATGACAAAATTCTATGCCGAAATTACAGGTTGGGGTAAATGCCTACCACCTGCAACGCTCTCAAACCATGACCTTAGCACCTTTATTGAAACTTCCGATGAGTGGATTAAAACTCGCACCGGGATTGAACAGCGCCGCATTAGCCATGTGAATACCTCGGATTTGGCTACGGTGGCCGCCCAACACGCCATCGCTTGCGCTGGGATTGATGCAACTGAGATTGATCTCATCATCATCGCAACCTGTTCGCCAGATTCTCTTATCCCGAATATTGCCTCGAAAGTGCAGCAGAACCTTGGGATCAAAAATGCCGCCGCTTTTGACTTAAATGCAGCTTGTACCGGTTTTGTTTATGGATTAGAAACTGCGACGCGTTTAATGCAAGCAAGCCATTACCGCCATGCGTTAGTGGTGGGTGCTGAGCGTCTCTCTTTTTACATTGATTGGACCAAACGTGATACCGCCGTGTTATTTGGTGACGGTGCTGGTGCTGTTGTCTTGAGTAAAACCGATAAAGTAGTGGGTTTGCAAGATGCACAAATCGGCTGTGATGCAGAAGGGCGTGATATTTTGGCGGTGCCTAAATTTGGCTCATCGATGGATCGTTTTGCCGCTGACAATGGGTATTGGGATTTTGATTTTGTTGGGAAAGAGATTTTTAAACGTGCGGTTCGAGGCATGGGCGCAGCGGCGCAAACTGTGCTGGCGCGTTCCGGTCTTTCAACCGAACAAGTCGATGTGGTGATCCCGCATCAAGCGAATATTCGTATCATTCAAACCTTGTGTGACTTATCAGGTATTAGCCAAGATAAAGCATTCGTTAACATTCAACACTATGGTAATACGTCTGCCGCGACCGTACCTATTGCATTGTGTGAAGCGGTAGAACAAGGGAAAATCAAACCGAATGATAACCTGCTGGTGGCCGCTTTCGGGGCGGGCTTAACTTGGGGGGCTGGGCACATCAAATGGGGCGAGCGTGTTACCGCGATTAGCCGTAGCCAAGCGCAGTTACCAGAGTGTCAGTCCAGTGCGTTAGAATTATTGGCCAATGCAATTGAGCACTGCCAGCAGCGCCCGCTATCTAAATAACGTTTAGAAAACGAATGTTCACACAGTACAAGCAGTATGAGAACAGGCCACAATGTGGCCTGTTTTACTCTCAATGCTAGGTGTGTAAACTAGGCAATCGCCATGGCGAGCAGGCTAATTGGATGAATGGTTTCTAACGCGGTATTTTCTTCAATTTGCCATTTACAGGTTTCACAATCGGTAATCGCATAGTCAGCTTGCGATGTTTTGATTGTATCAAACAGGTGCGCGCCAATTTTCATTGAAACGTCATAGTTCTCTTCTTTAAAACCGTAGGTTCCCGCTAAGCCGCAGCATTCGCTGTCTAAGACCACTAACTCCAATCCTGGGATCATTTTTAATAATTCAATGGTAAAAATGACATTACCGCTGCGTTCAAGGTGGCAAGGGGTGTGGTAAACCACTTTCAAGTTAACGGGTTTCATTTTAGGCGCATTACCGCTCATGAACTCTTTGAGTAGAAAGCGCGTGACGTACTCGATTTGTTTGACCACCTTACTATTATCAACCCCTAAAACATGAGGATATTCTTGTTGCAAGGTAAACGAACACGTTGATGAGGTGGAGAGGAGCGTCGTTTGACGATCAACTACCGCGGCTTCGATATTTTTCACATTCAATAGCGCATTTTTACGTGCTTTATCGTGAAAACCATTGGCAATCAGCGGTACACCACAGCATTTCTCGTTATCCAGTAACCGTACGCCGATATTCATCGCATTCATCACAGAGACAAAATCTTTACCTAACTGCGGGTGGTTATAGTTAACGTAACAGCCGTGGAAATAGGTCACTTGCCGGTTATACAAGGGTTGGCGTGTGCAGTTCTGCTTAAACCAACGACGAAACGTGCCGTGTGAGTATTTGGGAAGTGATTTATGATCGTGCACACCAATGGTCTTGTGCATCAGTTTTTTTACCATCGGCATAGCCGTAGCAGCGTTCACTATCGGTGCAAATGGTGTGGCGATCGCGCCAAAAAGATCGGTATGGCTCAGCACGTAATCACGCACCAGCTTTGGACTCAGCGTTTTTTTGCCATGTTTGCCACGCGCCACAGCAATGATATCGCCAATTTTTACTCCGGAAGGACAGGCGGTTTCACACCGTTTGCAGTTGGTGCAGAGCTTGAGTAGGTCGTCATAATACTCTGCGCTTTTAATCCTCAAGCGTTCGCCATCCGGTCCGCACTGTTTTGGCCCCGGATAGAGTGGGTTTGCTTTCGCAACCGGGCAATAAACGGTACAAACAGTGCATTTGATGCATTGATCAAAAGAGGTATTTTTGGGTGCGGCTTCAACAAAAGAGGTGCTCATGCTAATACCTCCTGAATGGCTGGTCGAGATTGAGTTTGAGCCATAATTTGAGAGGTAGCGTGGTAAGCGCTGGCAATAGCAACGCCTCCACCGCTGCCTTCAAAGACAGGATCATAACCCGCGAGCATCGAACCACAGCAGTATAAATTGGTGATGATATTACCTTGATGAGTTGGGTTCAGTGACGTGTTGGTCAGCACACCAAAGGTCATGAAAGGGTGAGAGTTTGCTGAGAAAAAGGCATGGTTTCGCCATAGAGCGCGATCATGACAGCTCTCCGTCTCTAATTGGAACACGGGTTCGCTAATACCGTGATGAGAAGCCTGTAAACCTTGGCTGAAATAGCTCCCTGTAGCCATCACGAAATGGTCAGCTTGAATCGGCATATCATTGAGATTTTGAGTATGAATGGCGGTCAAACGGTTGCCATCAAATTCACCACTGATGACTTTATCGCCTTTTAAATGGGTACCACCCATAGTTAAAAAAGCTCGGCTGAGTGTCTCTTCAATGCGGATGCCCATTAATGATGGCGGCATGGTCGGGACTTCATGCAACTGCAAGTTGGTTTCCAATTTGAGTTTGTTCAGTAAGGTTAACCCATCACCATTGCCCATGATGGCAGGTAGGATCACTAGATCTTGCACAGTGGCATGACGGATCAGTTGATCACAAAAACTGCGCCATGCATGTGGCTGTTTGAGCAAACGAGCAATATCGATGGAGCGCAGTTCGTTGGGGTTATGGCGAAGTGCTTCGAAACCCGGAATCGTGATATTGATGATCTCACTTGGGATAGTCGAAAATGCAGGTAGAGCGCGTAAGTTATCTTGCAGCATATGTGGTTGAAAATCTCGATAACCATCGATGGCGAGCAGCACAATACGCTTAAAATCAGCATTCGTTTTATGTTGATAAACATAAGGTTGTGATAACCAAGTGGCTTTCAATGTCCCCATCGGAGTAATGCGATAGTGGTTACTGTTGTCCGCTTGGTGTGTCAGCGGCATGCCGCGCTGCTGCAGCGTTTTTTGAAACCACATTAACCCTTGCGAAATAGTGTCAGCGCCAATTTTACTGTAAGGGTGATTCGGGGCTTGTTGACGTAATGCTTCCATGGCGAGCAAAGGGGATTCAACCGCTTCGCCGCTAGGCAGTTTACCCAGAACATCGATGGAACCGGATGAAAAATGCAGAGCACTTTGGCCTTGACTGATCAGTGCTGTTTTTAGGCCCGCTTGTAAGCAGCGAAGACCTGCACTGTAACCTGCAATTCCACCACCGATAATTGTGACGTCGTATTTCATCATAACGTCTCCTCACTTTCATTTTGCTTGTGTTGCGTTGGAATGTCATTGGCTCCGAACAAGCCTTCGTAAATCCAGTAACTGAATTCAGCCTCGCGCAGTGCATCTCCCCAGAAAATCGGTTTAATGCCTTTCCAGCGCTCTTCTAAAAACTCAACCAACAGTTGGCTCGATTGGTTTCCCGAAACGTGACCATATTCTTGAAATAAGCTGGCGGCGCGATAGCTGCAAAGCTCTCCTTGGCACGGTCCCATACCTAAACGAGTGCGGCGACGTAAATCGACCAAGTTATTTACATCGAGTTGTTTAATTGCGTATTCAATTTCGCCCGCGGTCACCATTTCACATTCACAAATAACCGCTTGGCTCTTTGCATCATCAGATAAGAAATTTTGTGCGCGCTCACCATGGCGATAAAGAGCCGATTCATAGACGGGTTTGGCAATGCTGGCGGTTTTTTTGACCTGTTTTGGGGTTTCGTTGGAGCCGGGTAGGGCGCGAGTATGAGTTTCGCAAGGAGTATTATTGCCCAGTTTTTTAGCGACTAAATCGGTCGCCCATTCTGCCATTAGGCGGTAAGTCATTAATTTACCGCCTGTAATAGTGGTGAGGCCTTTCAATCCATCGCGTTGTTCGTGGTCAAGTAATACGATGCCGCGACTGATGTTTCGGCCGCTGCCATCATCATTAATAGAGACCAATGGACGCACACCCGCATAAGCGCGTAGTACACGAGTATTCGCCATGATGGGGGCCAGTTTCGCGCCTTCGGCCAGTAGTATATCGACCTCTTTTTCAGTCACGTGCAGGTTGTCAATTTGGTCGTAGTCAATGTGTTCAGAGGTAGTACCGATCAGTGAAATGGTATCACCAGGGACAAGAATATCGGCATCAGAAGGCTTGCGACAGCGGTTGATCACAAGGTTGTTGATACGATAATCAAGGATCAACAATGAGCCTTTTGCGGGGAACATTTTGATGTTGAGATCGGCGTATTCACAGATGTTTTGTCCCCATATTCCAGCTGCGTTAATCACTTCTTTGGCGAAAATCTCATATTGTTGATGAGTGCTCAGCTGTAAACAGCGTACGCCTAATACTGTGTCACCTTGGCGGATCAGCGACGTCACAATGGTTTTGTTCATGATCCGCGCACCATGCTCTTTGGCGTCTAGCACATTGGAAGCGCATAAACGAAAAGGATCGAGTGTGCCATCGGGTACTTTGACCGCGCCAACAAGGTTTGGGTTAACGTGAGGCTCTAAACGCAGTGCTTCTTTTGCAGAAAGCGGCTCGGTTGTAATCCCAGCTTGAGCGCACGCGTCGATAAACGTGCTCTGAAAAGCAAGATCGTCTTCAGGCAGAGTAATGAACAGGCCGTCGGTTTTCTCTACACAATGTCTGGCGATATTTTTTAAAATTTGATTCTCTTGGATGCACTCTTTGGCCGATTCAGGATCGGTAACTGCGTAACGTGCCCCTGAGTGTAATAAACCGTGATTTCGCCCGGTGGTACCAGAAGCAATATCATCCTTTTCTAGCAAAATACACGCAATGCCGCGCAGTGCGCAGTCGCGCATGATCCCAGTACCGGTTGCTCCGCCACCAATGATAACAACATCGGTTTCAAATCGTGTGGTTGTGGTCATGGTGAAACCTTATTCGATGAAAAACTTATATTTAGTGTGGCATTTTCAATAGAAAATGTTCGATATATTGCTCACAAAAGCGCGAATGAGCGAAATTGTGTTTCATTTTGGCGGTAATTTCATCTTTGTATGTTATTTCATATCAAAATGATGAACGGTTTAACAATTTAGGTTGGGTTAATTTAACAACTGGAGTGGATTTTAGAGAACAAATGCGCTTACGAGCTGATCCGATGACTTCATCATCATGCCTCCCTTAGCAGTATGAAATCATATCTCTATCCGTTATTGCACTTGATTATGTCGTTGTTTATAGAGACACCCTTAGTTTCCTATCATTTGTTAAGCTCTGCGTTAATGAGCAGAAGATCAAAATAATGAGTTAATTAACAAAAAACGATATTGCAAGTAACAAAATTGTGTTCGAACGCTCATAAATGCTGTTTTTTAATTTTCGTGGGAAGAAAAATGTGCAAAATTTGCCACACACAAACATTGTGTACACAAAAAATAAACAAGGACACTTACTATGACTCGAACAAAACAACATACTCTTCTCGGAGAGTGTATCGCGGAGTTTATCGGCACCGGATTGCTGATTTTTTTCGGTGTAGGCTGTGTTGCTGCCTTAGTTCTTACTGGCGCACAATTTGGTCAGTGGGAAATCAGCATCATGTGGGGCTTAGGTGTGGCAATTGCCATCTATTGCACTGCGGGTGTTTCTGGAGCTCACATTAATCCGGCGGTGACCATTGCACTGGCCGCCTTCCACGGCTTCAACAAAGCAAAAGTACTTCCCTATATTGCGGCGCAAATGCTCGGTGCATTCTGCTCTGCTGCTCTGGTTTACGGCTTGTACAGCAACCTTTTTACTGATTATGAAATCGCACACAATTTTGTACGTAGCAGTCAAGAAGCGTTAGCCACAGCGGGTATTTTTTCTACCTACCCTAATGCTTCATTATCATTTGTTGGTGCATTGGCGGTCGAATTTGTCATCACAGCAGTATTAATGTTCGCTATTTTGGCACTAGGTGATGAAAATAACGGTGCACATCGCAATGCAATGAACCCATTGCTGATTGGTATTCTGATTGCGGTTATCGGTGGTTCACTTGGCCCATTGACTGGCTTTGCGATGAACCCTGCGCGTGATTTTGGCCCTAAATTGTTTGCCTACTTAGCTGGCTGGGACTACGCACTAACAGGTGCAAAAGATATCCCATACTTCATCGTACCTATCATTGCTCCTATTGCTGGTGCCTGTTTTGGGGCATGGGCTTACCCTAAATTTATTGGCGCGTACTTACCCACTGTCGGCGTAGGCTGCACCATTCCAAACCAGTGTGATGACGTAGAAGAAAGTGAGCAAGCTCACGTCTAAAATAACGATAACACTTCATAAAACGATTAACGTGAAAGATAAGGAAAAGACCATGACTGAGCAGAAATATATTGTTGCCCTTGACCAAGGAACAACAAGCTCACGTGCTGTAGTGTTAGATCATGATGCTAACATTGTCAGTGTTTCTCAGCGTGAATTTACCCAGATCTACCCTCAAGCTGGCTGGGTTGAACATGATCCACTGGAAATTTATGCGACGCAAAGTTCGACGCTAGTAGAAGCACTTGGCAAAGCTGGTATTCGCAGTGATGAAATTGCGGCGATTGGTATTACCAACCAACGTGAAACTACGGTGGTGTGGAACAAAGAAACGGGTAAACCAGTCTACAATGCGATTGTATGGCAATGTCGACGTACCGCATCCATTTGTGAAGAATTGAAAGCACGCCCAGGGCTAGAAGAGTACATTCGCGAGAATACAGGCCTAGTGCTTGACCCTTACTTCTCTGGCACCAAAATCAAATGGATTTTGGATAATGTCGAAGGGGCTCGTGAAGACGCCGAGGCTGGAAAACTGCTGTTTGGTACAATTGACTCGTGGCTCGTTTGGAACATGACACAAGGCCGTGTTCACGTTACGGATTATACCAATGCATCTCGCACTATGCTTTTCAATATCAACAACTTGCATTGGGATGAGAAAATCCTAAAAGAGTTTGATATTCCTTTGTCTATGATGCCTGAAGTGAAGAAATCTTCCGAAGTTTACGGCCAAACCAACATTGGTGGTAAAGGCGGGACACGTATTCCTATTGCTGGAATTGCGGGTGACCAGCAAGCTGCGCTTTATGGGCAGATGTGTGTTGAGGCGGGCCAAGCAAAAAATACTTACGGCACTGGCTGTTTCTTATTGATGAACACAGGTAAAGAGAAAGTCACCTCACATAATGGCTTGCTAACAACTCTAGCTTGTGGCCCTGCTGGTGAACCTCACTACGCGCTTGAAGGTGCAGTCTTTATGGGCGGTGCATCGATTCAATGGTTGCGTGATGAATTGAAACTGATTTCAGATGCGCATGACTCAGAATATTTCGCTACGAAAGTTGATACGGCCAACGGCGTTTATGTTGTGCCAGCGTTTACTGGTTTAGGCGCGCCGTATTGGGATGCTTATGCCCGTGGTACGATTGTTGGTTTAACGCGTGGCGTGAATTCGAACCATATTATTCGTGCGACCTTGGAAAGTGTTGCTTACCAAACACGTGATGTACTTGATGCAATGCAAGCTGATTCTGGCATCAAACTGTCAGCATTACGCGTAGACGGTGGCGCGGTAGCCAATAATTTCTTAATGCAATTCCAATCAGATGTGCTTGATACCGAAGTACACCGTCCTAAAGTGACGGAAGTGACCGCGCTAGGAGCCGCCTATTTAGCTGGTCTTGCGGTTGGCTTTTGGGGAAGCTTGGATGAGCTTGCTGATAAAGCCGTGATCGATAAAACATTCGTTCCTCATCAAGATGAAGAGAAGCGCGATCGTCGCTATAAAGGTTGGAAACGTGCGGTGAAATGTGCTCAAGCTTGGGCAACTATGCACGATGACGAAGAGTAATACTTAGCCTTATGGCCTCTATGTATCCCCCTGCTAGAGGCTTTTTGCTTGGCTATTTATGCTTTTGCTCTCTGATTTATCGATAAAAAATGCTCTGTCATCGTGGCAGAGCATTTTTTTACACGTCAATTTTTATTATTTTGGGTTTATCATGCAGCGCTTTTGGCGTCAGCCGTTTTTTTTTCTCGTTGCATCTTGGCTAAAAAGTAGATGTTTACGCAGGCGATAAAACCGTTGGTGAGCACTACAGGCCATGAATCAATCATGAGTCCGTAAGCGGTAAACAGTGCACAACCAACAAAATTAAGAATACGCAGTTTAACGATATCTTTCATTGTCAGCGAGATTGCCACCATGATCGAAGCTGCATAGCCCAAAATTTCAACCACATTCATTTCCATAATTTGACCCTCTTAATATATGCCGAACGATGTCGGTACCAATCTTCTCGCCGTGAGATAAGTGAGGAAGCTCCGTGCCTCGAATGGTCATAATTGATTTACTGTGTATAAATATAACAATAGCTAATATGTGATAAAAGACTCAAAACTAGGTTCGGTGAAGGTTAGCGATTACGCAAACGTTTAATGTCTATCACATAAAATTTATCGCACTTTTTGTTGATAGAAATATTGATTTGTTTTGTGAATGTTTTGGCCATAAAAAAACCCGTCTTAAGACGGGTTTCGAAGATGGTCGGCATCAATTTTACTTTTTGCCTTGAGTCATTTGTTTATCTTTATCGGTCAGCTCGCGGATACGACGGCTAATATCACGGCGCTCTTTTGAAATTTCTGCGCTTTTGATGATGTGATCATCGACGCGATCTTCGTAATCGGCTTTCATGTTATTGATGATCGCCATGACTTCTTCGTGGGTCATATCCGGTTTCATGTAATCGAGTAAGTTTTCAAGCAATTCAACTCTTTTACGGTTATCACGAACTTTTTTCTCGTTATCTAGCAGTTCACGTTTCAGTTTATTTTTACGGCGAGCTTGGTTAACAATTTCAAATACGATACTCATAGGTTCCTTTTCCCAACTTGAATGTCAATGCCATTGATTAAATCATATCGAGCTGATTCATAACAGCCTTTAGATCAATCCTGACTCACTCTTGATTAAGAAATAATCACTCTAGTCATGAGTGATTGTATTGGTACGGATAGGCGCTATATCATGTACCTTTCAAATCGCTATCTTATGGTATTTAGAGATGCAACTTTCAGAAATTTTAGTACCTAAAAGAAAAGATGTACCTGCAAACGCTGAACTGCATCACAGTGTTAAATTGCGTGAAGCTTATATTAGCGAACGTGAGAAGCTGGAGATGACCGAGTTAGAGTTAAACCGTGCAAAGATTGTGATGATTGATAGCAATGGGAAAATCATCCGAATTTCACTGTTGTTAGAACACTAATGCAACATCGATTGTGGCCTCGATTAGGAAACTCCACTTAGAAAAAAGGAAATTATAATGAACATTGAGCTCTCTCCCCTAGAAGCACGAATTATTGGCTGCTTAATTGAAAAAGAAGTGACCACGCCTGATTACTACCCATTAACGCTCAACAGCTTGACCACCGCATGTAACCAAAAAAGTAACCGTGAGCCAGTGCTGTCATTAACCGAAGCTGAGGTTCAAGATGCCGCTGAGGGCTTGATCTCTCGTCACCTGATGAGTGATGAAAGTGGTTTTAATAGCCGAGTGAGCAAATATCAGCACCGTTTCTGCAACACCGAATTTGGCGATTTAAAGCTGTCAAATCAAGAGCTTGGTTTGGTGTGCTGCATGCTGCTGCGTGGGCCACAAACGCCGGGAGAGTTGCGCACTCGTACTAACCGATTATGCAGTTTTACCGATGTAAAAGAAGTCGAAACTATTTTAGACGCTTTAGCCAACCGTGAATCAGGCCCGCTGGTGGTGAAGCTACCCCGTGAACCGGGTAAGCGAGAGTCGCGTTATCAACATCTCTTTTCTGGAGAGGTTGACGTTGAAAGTTTAGAGCAAACCTTTGCTCATGCTCCGGAAGGTGGGGCGACTGCTCGTATTGATCAGCTTGAACATGAGGTTCACGCATTAAAAAATGAAGTCGCCGAGTTACGCGCTTTGGTGGAAAGCTTACTGTAAGTGAATAAGGTTTCCCACAAAGATAGCCCGGACTGGTGGGTTTATTTGGTTCGAACCCGCCATCAAGCACTGTATTGCGGTATTACAACTGATGTTGAACGACGCTTTGTACAACACCAAACAGGGAAGGGTGCAAAAGCGTTACGAGGTAAAGGGCCGTTATTATTGGTTTGGTCTCAACGTGTAGAAGGCGGTAAAAGCCTCGCTTTAAAAACTGAGCTAGCGATTAAAAAACTGACCAAATTGCAAAAAGAACAGTTGGTGGCAGGGCAAGAGAATGTTCATTTCTCTGTTAGTGGCATGGATGATTTTGGTGACGATTAGGTTTGGTCAGCGGCATTATTCGCCAATTTCATGTGCAATGTAAAAAATTGTATTAACCTTGTTTAGGGAATAATAACAACAAGGTTGGTTGCAATATGAACAGTTACAACAAATGGTCAGTGGTCTCGTTGCTCTTGTTGGCTTGTGCTTCTGCGCAAGCGGCGAACACGATAGCTGACGCACGTGGTAATGGAATGGGGAATACTGGCGTAACAACGGCCGATTATCTGCTAGCCCCATTCTATAATCCTGCTTTGGTGGCCGTGTATCGGAATAATGACACGTTTGGCGTGCTTTTCCCTGCGGTAGGTGGTGCGGCTAGAGACCCAGACAAAAGCCTAAAATCCATTGATGACCTGCAAGATAGCATCAAAGCGTTTGAAAATTCCGGTACACCCAATCAAAGTGATATTGATAAGCTCAATCAGTATTTGGACCAGCTTGCCGATGACAAACCTCTTGCTGCATCGGCGGGCATTGGTATGGCGATAGCAATTCCTCTCGATCTAGTTTCACTTAATATTTTTGCGCGTGGGCACGCGGAGGTGATTGCGCGTTCTGATATTGCGGCAAATACAGGCAGTAGCGGCACCGACGTTGAGAATCGTTATAAAAATTCAACCGTTGATCTGATTGCATTTGGTTACTCAGAATTTGGCCTAGCACTGGCCAAAATATACAACATTCGTGGTCAACAATTTTCATTTGGCATTACGCCAAAAATTCAACAATTAAGAACCTATAAGCAAAATGTTTCGGTAAAAGAATTCGATCTTGCTGATTATGACAAAAGCGAAACGAACGATAATGCCTTCAATCTTGATTTAGGGGCTGTGTGGTTAATTAACGATTTTCGAGTGGGTGTTGCGGTAAAGGATCTTTTTGCTCAAGAATTAAAAACCATTGACGGTTTAAGCTCATATGATTTGGATACGCAAGTCACAATCTCGGGTGGATATGTCACTGAGTTTTTCACTGCTGCAATCGATTTAGATGCAACAAAGCAGAGTCGTTTTCAAGACCAAAAAGATGATACACAATACCTACGCTTTGGCTTAGAAGGTAATGCTTGGGGATGGGCACAGCTTCGTGCGGGTTATGAAATCGATTTAGAAGATACTTTGGACAACGCCGTCACGTTTGGCATTGGCATCAGCCCCGGAGATCTTGTCAGTTTCGATCTTGCAGGAAACTATGCTGGAGATAATCAATTTGGCATTTCTGGAAATTTAGCTTTCACCTTTTAAGTATAGGAAAGCATTTTAAGTATAGGAAAGCATTCTGATGCTTTTGTTTAGTAAATGAGCGGTTATGAGTGCAAGCCAGCTTTTTTAGTGGTTTGCACTATCATTTATGAGGAACATACTTAATAATCAAGATGATATACGGGCTACTTGTTTGACCCTTCATTGGGTAGTCCGAGAATATGATGAGTGCGAAATCAGCCATTGTGTGTCATTAAATCCAGAAGTTAGTGTAACGAGAATGCCATGAGAAAAATCCTGCTCCTTTCATTTGTATTCAGTGTCAGTTTGGCAGCCTCCACTCAGGCTGCAGCGCAAGTTTTAAATGGCTATTGGCGATATCAAGAGTTTTTAGATCTTAATCCTGCGCAACAGGCTCTTACCGACCAGATGATACAGGCAGTGCGTCAACCTCCTGCTTTACTCTCAATAGAGCAAGATAAACCTATTCATATTTCTGTTGTTTATCCCGGTCAACAAGTTTCCGATTATTGGGCGCGCAATATCAAAGCCTTTGAGATGCGTTTAGATGAACTTGGGATTAGATACCAAATTAACCAAGTCTTCACTCGTCCGAATGTCGATATTCGCCAACAAAGTTTATCGTTGATGGAAGCGATCAGAAATAAATCCGATTACTTGGTGTTTACGCTTGATACCATCCGCCACCGTAAATTTATCGAGCAGTTGTTAAGTTCAAATCAAACCAAAATTATTCTGCAAAATATCACTACGCCAGTAAAAAGTTGGGGAGATCGTCAGCCTTTTATGTACGTGGGGTTTGATCATGAAATTGGCACAATGAAACTGGTGGATTACTACAAAAAGTCGGCGCCAAAGAATAGTGCTTATTCCGTCCTCTATTATTCTGAAGGCTATGTTAGCGATGCTCGCGGCGATAGTTTTATCCAAGAAATGAGTCGAGACAGCAAATATCACTTGGCCTCTTCGTTTTATACAAAAGCGACACGAGATAGTGCATTTGATGCAACTTTGCGTATTCTTAAACAAACACCAGATATTAATTTTATTTACGCATGCTCTACTGATGTTGCACTCGGTGCCATGGATGCGTTGCAGCAGCAAAATAGAGAAGATATTACGTTAAACGGCTGGGGCGGTGGTGAGGCTGAATTGGACGCGCTGCAAAATAGCACACTTGATGTGACTATCATGCGTGTCAATGATGATGCCGGTGTTGCTATGGCGGAAGCCATTAAGTGGGATCTTGAAGGAAAGCCGGTACCTACGGTTTACTCTGGTGATTTTGAATTGGTAACCAAAGAGGTCTCTTCAGCGTATATTGAAAAGCTCAAAAAACGAGCATTTCGTTACTCTGACCATTGATATATCGAGTCATTAATGAGTTTAAGGTCAAGCACCGTCAAGAAAAAACAAAAGATAGCTACCGTGATCACCAAATCAATGATTGCGGTGATTGGCGCATTGACGCTCAGCGTTTTATTTCAAAGTTATCAGATCAGTAGCAAAATCATTGCTCAAGAAGTGCAACGTACGGCTTCTCAAACCTCTAGTCTCATCCAGAACCTCTTTAACTTCCGTCTTTCATTACTGCAGATAAACCAAGATAGCAGCGCAAAAAATGCAGGTTTAGTTAAAGCAATTCGTAAGGGTGATAATGACAGCATTGATCAGTTCTTTTTTGGAGTTGACCAGCTAGAAGTAGCCAACACGCCTGACATTCGTTTCATTTCTGATTCTGACAGCCTGATGTGGGAAGATGGCAATGCTCAGTTTTATGGTATTGAACAAAACGAGCTGGTAAACATGTCTCGTAAAGTCGCGTTAAGTAATAACTGGCATATGATCAAATCGCCCTCTCAATTGGGCTATGCCTACCTAATGGTCAGACGTACTCCCGTTATTGACTCGCAGTCCGGAGAGGTGATTGGTTTTTTGCATCTTGCTACCGTACTTAACAACAATTACGTGCTGGCAGAAACATTACGTGAAGGGAGTAACTCAGAAAATCTCGTGATGACGACGGGTGAAAAGGTCTTAGCCTCAACAATTAATGGTGATGAGACCTACACGGAACGTGATGTTTTAGAAGATAATTTTGACGCCTATAGTTTTGCCGATTACATGGTAAGCCGTACCGCGTTAACCATAGAAGGCGTACCAATTTATATTAACGTCCTCAGTGTGCAGAGCAATGAGAACGTATTGCAATTACGTGAAAATTATTTTTTTTGGATGATTTTTGCCCTTTTTGCGATGGTGATAGTCTCTATTTTGACTCGTTGGTGGTTACAGCAGCGAGTGAAAAATGAAATCAGTAGCTTGATGAATTACACCCACAAAGCTGCAGAAGCTGGGAGTTATGAGCTTTTTTCTGGTTCTAAAATCTATGAATTTGATCACTTCGGCAGAACGCTAGAACACACATTTCAACGTTTATCTGAGCAAGAAAAACAATTTGAAGATCTGTTCAATTTTTCACTTTCGCCCATCATAGTATGGAGTATCGACGGTGATATCATCAAAATGAACCCATCAGCAAAGAAATATTTCATGCGTCGCAATGATCAACAGCAATGCATTCTTGATGCATTAAAGCAAGAACTGCAGCCAAAGATACGCCTTGCGGTTGAACAAGAAACGTTCCGAGAGATAAACGTTGAAGTTGGCAATAAGGTTTTTCGCTGGAATTTATCCCCCATTATTTTTGAGCAGAGAATTGAGTCAATCATCACTCAAGGGCAAGATATTACGACAATCGCCGAGGCGGCCAAACAGAGCCGACTCGCAAGGCAAGAAGCGGAAGAGTCGGCGCGTATTCGTGCTGAATTTCTTGCAAAAATGAGCCATGAGCTGAGAACACCATTGAATGGAATTTTAGGCGTTTCTCAATTACTTAAGCGTGAAATCAGTGACCATGAGCAACTTGAACAAGTGAATGTGTTATGCAGTAGTGGTGAACATTTATTGGCGGTGCTGAATGATATCCTTGATTTTTCCAAGATAGAGCAGGGACAGTTTAGAATTCAAGAGTCTGACTTTAAGCTGGTTGAGGTCATCTCTGCCGTGGAAAGTATCTATCGGCCATTATGTGCCGAAAAAGAGATTGAGTTCAGCCTAAAGAGCAATATTCCGCCTGATATGATGATCCATAGCGATCAAGTTCGCCTGAACCAAATTCTGTTTAATTTATTAAATAATGCGACTAAGTTTACCCATCATGGGTTAATTAGCATTGAGTTCCAGCAAAAGAATAGCAGCCATCTGTTGATTTCGATTAGCGATACAGGTATCGGCATCAGAGAGCAAGATCTCGCGCTTATTTTTGAGCCTTTTACTCAAGTAGAATCAAACACCACACGAGAATACGGCGGTAGCGGTTTGGGGCTTGCGATTGTCAAAAGCTTAATTGAGATGCTTGGTGGTGCTGTAAACGTGAAAAGCCAATTTGGGGTAGGTACTACATTTTCTGTTGAACTCCCTCTTGTTGCCGTCAGTGACTGCGGGAAGGATATACCATCTTATGAGCGTGCGCCGCCACATGAAATGTTTGAAAAACCAATCAAAGTGTTGCTAGTCGAAGATAATCATACCAACGCTTTTATTGCTCAAGCATTTTGCAAAAAATACGGTATGGAAGTGACAAGAGTAGAGGATGGTCTACAGGCGATTGATTATTTGAAAGATCATCCAGTGGATCTTATCTTAATGGATAACCAGTTGCCTTACTTAGGCGGGGTTGAAACAACCCATTTAATCAAACACGAGATGATGATGGATGTACCCATTTATGCGTGTACAGCTGATGGCATGCAATCGACTAACGAAGCATTTATGGCCGCAGGTGCAGAGTATGTGATAGTTAAACCTATCAAAGAGAAAGCATTGCATGAGGCTTTTTGTCATTTCCAAAAACGGCAGCAATAAAGTACCGCGCAACATTCTTATACGCTACCAGCCATAAAAGCGCGTTCTAATATTTCTTTTTTCAATGCTGCTGTCATTGCAATTGATTCAAGAAATTTAACGCCTACTAACATTCCTTTACCTTGTTGACGCACACTGACGATTTGGCAAACGAGATCTTGTGGTAGAAGTGGGGAGAGTGTGGACTTTATCTCAATAAACATATCTTTTTCTAAATGGTGCAAGCCAGGAATAAATAGCGCGCAGCCAGAAATAGAAAAGTCGATCAATTTCCCTTTAAATTGATGCTCTCCTTCATGCATAACGGCAGGCAAAGAGAGTTTATAGCGTTCGTGCTCACGGATTGGTTTGGTCACAAAGTGCTTAGGAAACTTGATAAACAGTAATCCGAACGGTTTAGAGATACTACGAATAATCGAGGTTTTGAACGCGAGTATATGACCTAATTCAGTGTCGCAAATTCCACGCAAAATGATTTGGATATTAACTATTTTTCGCATCACCAAGTCTTCACGAGCTTTAACAGGCATATCGATCAGTACGTATCTTTCACGTTTACATCCGACAATTGTCGTTGAAAAGCTGTAAGAATCCTCAGGTCCGAACTCAATAGTGGCGAGGATTTTCATGCATGGCTTAAGGAGTTTGATGAGATCGTCGCTGTTAGTATTCGGAATTGGCATTGAGTGGCATCGTCGTTACGGAAATATAGCTTTACTATACCCCGTGATTTTTACGTCACCTACTAAGAAAAAGTAAAAAACTCTCAGAAGATCATGTTTCTAAGAGCTTTTCTCAATTTTAATTCTAGTGGATACACCTTGTGTTAAGCACTGATGCGTTGACATTCACAAGTTGATGATTGGTCGATATAATCATTTAACTGATCAATTTGTTTAGTGTTAAATGTTAAGCCGAGTTTACTTCTGCGCCATAGGATATCTTCACATGAAGAAGCAAATTCATAATGTAAGAGATAATCGACTTCGCATTGATAGAGCCCAAACGCAAAATGTTTACCCAGATCAGCACTACTTTGCACATTATCGAGCATCACCGAAGCTCGGCTACCATAATTAGTGATCCAGCGGTTAATGGTCGCTTTATCAAGATCTGGAAAGCGCTGCTCAAGCTGCTGTTTGAGCTGTGCTGGGTAAAAGGCTTCTCCACCAGGCAGTGGTTTGTTTGCGGTCCAACTGTCAGACATTTGATTAAAAAATGGTTTTAATTGACCCATAGCAGATTCAGCTAACTTGCGATAAGTGGTTAACTTTCCACCAAAAATAGAAAGTAATGGCGCATTATCAGCTTGTTGATCCAATGAGAGTGTATAGTCCCGAGTAATGGCTTGTGGTGAGTCAGACTCGTCATCACATAGCGGGCGTACACCGCTGAAGTCAGCCACAATATCATCCAGTGTGACCTGATGGATAAAGTGCTTATTCACAACATCCAATAAGTACCGTTTTTCTTCGACGCTAATTTTCACTTGACGAGGATCACCTCGGTATTCGACATCGGTGGTGCCTATCATTGAATAGTGATCAAGATAGGGGATCACAAAGACGATCCGTTTATCTTCGTTTTGTAAAATATACGCCTGCTCTTCATCGTGAATTTTCGGCACGATAATATGTGATCCTTTGATAAGCCGGATACCGTAGGGAGAAGTAATTTCAATCTGCTCATCAATGAACTGTTTAACCCAAGGACCTGTTGCGTTGACAAGCGCGTGACTGCGGCGAGTAAAACGAGTTTGTGTTTTTTCATCAAACAAAGTCACATGCCATAACTCGTCAACACGACGAGCTGATTCAACGCGGCAATAGTTTTTTACTTCGGAACCGAGTTCACGTGCTTGCATCGCATTCAGTATCACTAAACGAGCATCATCGACCCAGCAGTCTGAGTATTCGAAACCCATTTTCATCTCATTTTTAGTCACCACACCCGCGTTAAGGGCTATTTTTTTGCTGGCAGGTAGTGAGGTTCGTTTGCCTAAATGGTCATAAAGAAAAAGTCCGGCACGAATCATCCAAGCAGGTCTTAGAAAAGGTCGGTGTGGTAGACGAAATCGCATTGGTTTTGCAATGTGAGGCGCTTTGCGCAACAGTACTTCGCGTTCAGCCAATGACTCACCGACTAAACGAAATTCATAATGTTCTAGGTATCTCAACCCACCATGAATTAATTTTGAGCTCGCAGAAGAGGTAGCGCTAGCAAAGTCTTTTGCTTCATACAGGCCAACTTTCAGCCCGCGGCCAGCAGCATCTACGGCGATGCCTGCCCCATTGATACCGCCACCGACAACAATAATGTCGAGCACATTGTTTTCGGCTTCAATCGAGTTGCAAACAGAATGGTTGTTCATTGAGCGTACCTATTTCGTTTTTGTTCTGTAATGTTCGTATGAAACCATTTTTTAGTCGAAATAGTTAGTTTTTTGTTTTTTTATTTTGATCTCGATCATTATTTTCTAATGCATATGCTCACTTAACCAATAAAAAAGGCGCTACGTCTTCACGTAACGCCTTTTCGGTTGTGAAAAGTAATACCTCAACGAGCGAGTTTACGATGAGCGCGTGAAAAATGGCCAGCGCAGAACGCACCGACAATAGAAAGTTCACCAGCCAGACAGAGTGATGCTGCCACTTCGGCTAACGCTTGCGAATGACCAGTACCGTGCAGACCTAGAATATCCAAACATGCTTTTTGACTCGGTAACCCTGTACCGCCACCAACGGTCCCTAACATTAAATTGGGTAAGGTTACACTGGCGTACAAACCACCATTTTTGTCCACTTCCATGCGTGTCATACCAATTGCCGATTCAGCAACGCAAGCGGCGTCTTGCCCACAGGCAATATACAAAGCAGCGAGTGCATTAGCGTAATGCGCGTTAATGCCTATCGCGCCGCTTAATGCCCCACCAACAGTCGTCATTTGGCCAAATTGCATCATAGACTGTGGCGTCGTATGCAGATGTTTATGGATGAGTTCGGCAGATAAATGCACCTCGGCAGTCACTTTTTTTCCTCTCACACTACGCAGTGTTTGGCTAGTGGCTTTTTTATCACCCGATAGGTTGCCATCAAGGAATGCGTATTCAGGCTGCACAGGAGTATTCGCCAGAATGGTTTGGAACACGGCATTGGTGGCAATAGTGACCATGTTTTGCCCTGATGCATCGCCGGTTAAAAACTCAAACACGAGGTAGACATGGTTCCCTTCAATATTGACATTAATGTCTGACAGTTTTCCGTGTGCTGTCGTGTTTTCTGCAACTTGTTTAAAGTGGTCATATTGAGTCACTATCCACGCCACAAACTGCCCAGCTTCGATTAAGTTATAAAATGCAAAGCCTGGCGTGCGAGTAACGCCTTCATTTAACAACATGGCGCTTGCACCTCCTGCCGCAGTGAGCAGTTTTGCCCCACGATGATAAGAGGCAACCAAAGCGGCTTCGGTTGTCGCTAACGGGACGAGATAATCACCTTTGGCAAACAGTCCGTTGACTCGTAATGGCCCTGCGATCCCAACTGGAACTTTGACTGTGCCAATAAAATGCTCAATATTTTTGTGGTAGCTGAGCATATCTTGCTCTGTTAAGTCATCTAAAAGCGCACTTTTGTTCGTTCGCGTGTTAAGTACTTGCCAACGGCGTTCTACATTTTTTGCGGTTAAATACGGACTTGGTGTTAATTTGAGCGTTGGAGAAGTGAGTTTGGGTTGGAGTATTTGCTCTAGCTGCTGGGCTGATATATCACCACCCAAAATAGAAACATAATCTCTTCGATGCAGGTTTAGCTTAGGCATAGCGAATCATGGTAAAGAATTTGCGGGCATTGTACTAACCATGCACATAAACACAATATTTGCTTGTGTTGCAAGTTGTGTGAAGAGTTAGGCTTGGATATCCAATATTGAACCCAGCATGTCTTGATCTCGTTGGATAATATTGGTGCCAATGCGGTTGTATTGTGTAGCTTGGTTCAATTTTAGTAGGCTATCAATTGCTTCAGGTTTTTCTTCAGCTTTAGCAACAACTTTATCAAACTCAACTTTATTAAAAGCAAGCGCTTTGTCCGTTTTATCAATAGGAGAGATGTCTTTTTCCATATTGAGCTCACGAGCCGCATCCTCAGCCATTTTATTTGACTGATTGATCAGTTGATAGCCAGAATGAACACCAGATATAGACATAAGCTTACCCTCGTCGATGTCTAAAGTTTAGGCTCCGTTTACTTTTTGCACAAGAAGAAATTCGTGACTAGGAAAAGAGGCTCGAAAGCACATTCAGCTCATCATCAGTGAGTAAGTTATTCGATTCATTTTCCAAAGAGTGCTTTATCTCGCCTTGTAATAAACGCAGTTGTTGAGGTGTTAAATGCTGTAATTGTGATTTTAAAGACTCAAATTGATTATGCGTCATCGACTCATGCCTCAGTAAAAAATGCGCTGCCTTCTCACCGCGGTAAGTTTGATGTCCTTTCATGGCCTTACACCTGTAAGAAAATACTTAATCTGAGATTATTCTCGACGTGGCGATTTTTTGTCCGAAAAATGTCAAGTTATAACAAGAGAAAGGTGAGAGCAGCCCGAAATTGAGCCGCTCTCATTATTACGACAATTGCTAGTTTACACGGACGGCAAACTTACTGGCGAGAGAGTGAAGCTCAGGTAGCATGCGATAAATAAGGTGCAGCTGTTGTAAGACCATTCTTACCGAGCTTTCATCTTCTTCACGCCATTCGGCTAAGCGTTTCTCTAAGCCTGCATCGTCAATGTCGCTGGTATCGCATTCATCACAATGTTCATAAAGTTGTTTGTGCAACACCTCTAGGTGTTGGTGGATCACTCGGTGAGTTTCAAGTACCAGTTGGTGCGTTGCTTCATCTTCGATGCGTGTCCGATGGGCTCCAAGAGCAGAGATATAGCTGAGCAGTGCATGGTTCAGTGTCAGAAAACGGAAGCTTTCATCGATTGCCGCGCGATATTTACCCGGTTCTGCCAGCATATTACTGATCGCTGCGGTTAAATTTGCGTCTTGGTTGTGGGCATTGCGCCGTGAGATGCGATAGCTCAAGTTGTCTTTTTTACCGATACGGTACTGACCAATAATTTGTCCCAAATAGGCTTTATTGGCATCGATCGCATCCGCCATGACTTTATGTAATCGTTTTGATTGCCAGTCAGGGAGGATCAGCACTACCGCTGCGACGGCCAATGCGCAGCCAATCAGAGTATCGGCAAGCCGAGGCAGTACCACGGCGTAACCTTCACCCAATTGATTAAAGCAAAACAGCACTAAAAGAGTAATAAAGCCAGTCGCATAGCCGTAGTTGTTTAGTCTAAAGGCGAAAAACATCACACCTGATAGTACGATAAAGACCAATTGGCTTTCTGGCGATGGGAACAAGGTTAAGAGCAGCACGCCTAAAAACAGCCCCGATAACGTGCCAATGATTCGGGCCGTCAGTTTTTGCCGAGTGGCTGAGTAGTTTGGCTGACAAACAAACAGTGTCGTGAGTAAAATCCAATAGCCTCGTTCAATACCAAAACCTTGGATGATTCCGTAACCGATAGTGAGTGCGATAGACATACGCAGCGCATGACGAAATAGCATGGAATCTTTATGCAGATTTGCCTTCACCCGTAACCACATGGCTTTAAGAGTGTGGGCTTCTGTATCATACAACATGCCCTCTTCGAGCTTGTTAGCATCAGGGTTGTTAACGTTATTGAGTTGTTTTTCCACTGTTGCTAAGTTATTGAAAAGATAGCCTAATTGTGCTAATGACACCCGCCAGTCAGGGCGTTGTTGTTCTTGTAGGTAGTTTAATGAGCTTTGCAATTCATCCAGAGCCATGATTGACTCTGAATGGTGCTGATAGCTTCGCCCTAACTGAATCGACTGGGCTATTTCACGGCAGGCTTTAGCCTGTGTTTCTAATAAATGTTTAAAGCGAAACAGCACATCTGAGCGGCCAAAGTGTTCGGCAAGCTCTTGATAGCGATAATGACTTGAATTGACACGTTCATGGATATCTTGTGCCATAAAATAGATGTTGAGAAATCGGTCACTGGCACCATCAATATGGCCTCTTTTTGAACGACTCAACAAAGTGGCTTTACATTGATTGAGTGCGGTAACCGTTGCCGCGTTTAAATTGGCTTCAGCAATTCGATATGGCTGAGGAACTAAGTTCGATACGGGATGGAAGAGATGGCTTTTGGACTCAAGATAATTGGCCAATTGCAAAAAAACATTCGCTAAGCTTTGCTGTACTGGTTGCATTGGCCAAAACATATGCCAAATCATCGACATGAAGTAATACCAAGCGGCACCCGTCAGGAGCAAAACGGGTTGAAACCACAAATTCACGCTTTGGTGTGCACCCAACATGGTGTAGATGGCGATAAGTAAGGAGCCAAAGGCGATGCTGGCATAGCGTGGGCCAATTGCGCCAAGAATGATAAAACCAAACGAGGAGATGAATAACCCAATCGCAAACAGTGGCGGGGTATGGAAAAGCAGTTCGATAGAAAATGCAGCGATAGCAAAGCAGATAAATGTCAGAGTGAGGGATTTTAACCGTCCACTGAAACTATCATCACTTTCAGCCAGTGCTGCGGCAATCACGCCAAGGATCAGTGGCGTAATCCAAGTATTGAGGTTGTAGTGCCACGCAGGAATGACTACACCTAATAGAGTGATCAAAATGAGAATGCTGTAATTGACAGTTTTATTCGCCCAATAAAGGCGAATTTTGCTAGAGAGCGGCACGATACTTCAACATCCAAAAAGAAAACCATAGTGTAGCAGAAGCGTTGATTAACACTCTGATCAAGATAAAGAAAAACGTCTACTTGATTACAAAATCAACAACAGTAATCTTGACATTAATTTTTCAATGCCCACTGTGATTGGTATATCATATTCACATTCTTATAAAAGAGCATAAAACCATGCAGCTGAGCGCAAATAAGCCTGCACAATTTCTCATTCAAGACGAATATAACCAAGTTGAACTTGACCAACAGCGTTTGATTATCTCCTCGGCTGTCAGCGAAGAGCGGATCCCGTTCACGGTTTGGAACGGTAAAGTCCGTGTTAAGCGTGGTTTGTTTTGGGGAGCATTGCAGTTTTTTGCGCATGAAGATGAAGGTGTTCAACAATCATGGTTGGTGCAAGGTTTGCCTTGGCCCGAGTGCCGACAGTTTGCCCATACGGCGGTAGCGGCTTATCAACAATGGCACAATCGTCAATGTGTGCAGTTGAGTCAGTATCTGCCTCGCTGGGAGCAAGAGCTCAATCGCTTGAAGCGTTTACCCTCTTTTTTGCCGCACTCCTTATTGGATGTTTGGGCTTTGCAAGTGGAAGCTGATTTTTCGACGATGGACATGAAATTAGCCGAAGCACGTCAACGGCTACCTGATGCTATTGCTCAGCTCTCGCCTTGGCTTACGGATCGCTCGGCGTCCCTTGCCCAGCGAAATCAACACTGGCTTGAATTGGAACGTCAAAACTGGGAAGTCTTATTCTCTCAAGTCGAAAGTTCTCCCCTTAATCTATCGCAGCAACACGCAGTGCTACTCAATGATGATCACAACCTCATCCTTGCGGGTGCAGGTTCGGGCAAAACCAGCGTTTTGACGGCGCGTGTTGCGTATCTACTCCAAAGTCACCTTGCACAGGCCCACGAAATTCTACTGGTGGCTTTTGGTCGCGATGCGTCGAAAGAGATGGAACAGCGATTAGATAGCAAAATCGGCATGGCGGCGGAACACGTTCGCGTTAATACCTTCCATCAGTTAGGGCTGAAAATTTTAAACGAGGTTGAAGGGCGAGAAGCGATCATTTCGCCAGTGGCTCTAGACAGTAACTTAAAGTTGGCATGGTGTATTGATTGGTTGAAGAAACATTGGATGACGCCGACCAATTTTAAGCGTTGGCAGAAGCATTTATCTAAATGGCCAATTGCTTATTTAGCTGGTGATGATGAACTGGGCAGCCATGTTGAAAACCCAAAGCTGATTGCATGGTTGGAAAAGCAGCTTGAGCAACTGGCTATGCTTGGTCTTGGGAAAAAGGAGCTGCAACAACGTTTGATTGACCATCCAGACTATTCACGGCTGAACAGTGAGCTCTCTTTGTGCTGGCCATGTTACCAAGCTTGGTTACAAATGCTCAAAGAGCAAAATCAAATCGATTTTAATATGATGATCAGCCGCGCAACGGAATACGTTGAAAAGGGTAAATTTAAATCGAATTGGAAATTCATCATGATCGATGAATACCAAGATATTTCACCACAGCGATTGGCGTTGATCCAATCTTTATGTGAGCAGCAGCCAGGAGCGTGTAACTTGTTTGCCGTGGGTGATGATTGGCAGTCAATCTATCAATTTGCTGGTTCTGACGTGGATCTTACGACTGGGTTTAGTGAACGCTTCCCACACTCGACGGTTCATTATCTGGATACGACTTATCGTTTTAATGATCAGTTGGGTGCGGTGGCTAACCAGTTTATTCAAGCCAATCCGAATCAGTTACCAAAAACACTTAACAGCTTCAAGCAGCAAAAGCAAAAATCAGTTTTTATTGCACCAAGTAACAACATTGAAAAGATCTTGGATCAACTCAATCGCCAAGCGAATAGTACGCAATCTGTGCTATTGCTTGGACGAAACCATTATCATAAACCAGAGCTGCTTAACGACTGGAAAAAGCATTACCGCTCACTCAATATAGAATTTATGACTTGTCACGCCAGTAAAGGTAAAGAAGCCGATTTTGTGATTGTGCTCGGTGTTGATGAGGGGCAGTTTCCGGCTCGAGTGAAAGCGCTGCATATCGATAGTGCATTGAGCCAATCGAATGATGATTTCCCCTATGCCGAAGAGCGCCGTTTATTCTACGTTGCAATGACCCGCGCTAAAGAGAAAGTGTGGATCACGCACTCGGGCAGTGGCTCGGTTTTTGTTCGCGAATTGCTATCAGGGGATTACCCAGTGGTGAAGCAGAAATAACGCATCCTTTGAAAGGGGATGCGTTCACGCAGGCGATCAAGTTGTCTTATGTGGTGATTTGGATTTTGACTGTGTGTCTCTGTGCGTATGTAAAGGTTATAGGTTACATGCGTTCAGCTAGATAAGCTTGGTAATCAGGGATCTCGATATCGACCTCTTGCTCTATCAACTGTGAAGAGAACAAAAATTTAGCACTGGCGCGGTTTGTGGCAACTGGAATGTTCCAAACGCTGGCAATACGTAGCAGAGCTTTTACATCGGGATCATGCGGTACGGCATTGAGTGGATCCCAGAAGAAGATCAATACATCAATTTTGCCTTCAGAAATCAACGCGCCAATTTGTTGATCGCCACCCATCGGACCGCTGATCATGCTTTTTATAGCAAGGCCAGTCTCTTTGCTGAGCATGCTGCCAGTGGTTCCTGTCGCGTATAAAAAATGGCGCTGTAGTTTTTCTTTATTTTCTTTTACCCAGCGAAGTAGTTCCGGTTTGCAGTTGTCGTGAGCGACGAGAGCGACATGCTTATGCGCAGGCATAGTCCGAGTCGTTGTTTGCATTGAAGAGTCCCTATGATTCAAATCAGTATGTTAAATAGCGAAATCGCCACTTTTATTCAATCTCTTTTACGCTAAAAGTCGGCCTATATTCAGATGGAGATAACGAATCTGCAATTATCTGCGGATTGAGTGACATAGGCGTTAAGGATTCGATAATCGGTGCGGCTTTTTTTTCATAAGGTTGCTGATTGAAAAAAGCCGCAGCTTGTTGAATGGAAAGCCTGCCTTGCTCGACCATTTTATCCGTTGGCGCAAATTCGACTCGGCCACGCAGCAGCCCGCGGTAGACGCCATGACTTAAATAGGTTGCCACCAAACCGATGTGGTTTGTCATCCCTGAGGTTCTCAATTCGCTGATCGCCGCTTCAATCGCGACGGCGCTGCCCACAATATAGCGAAGGTCAGCTCGCTCCAGCGCTTGTTGTACTAAATTACGCTGCAGTTCTTTATCATTATCTGCCCATAGGCTTTCCACTACGTTGATATCGCTGTCTTGTATTGCGCGATAAAAACCTTGGCTAACGGGTTGAGTACCACCACTGGTTTTCGGGCCAAGTAGCAAGGCTATATTGGTTTTCCCACTGCCTTGTGGGTGCTTATCAGCAAGATATTTTCCCGCGTAGTATCCCATCCAATACCAATCGACACCCACTTGACCTTGTAGCCGTGCAGCCTGCTGCTGATTGAGAATGAGCTGATTAACCGTTGCAAACACAGGCGTAGAAGCGACGTATGTGCTTAAGTCTGTCGTGTAAAGATCCGGTGCCACAGTACCGAGAATAATCGCATCAGCGCCCCAACGAACGCACAATGAAAGCTGTTCTTTTTGTCGTTCATGATTAGGATAACCACCCGATTCTAACACGCGTAAATTCAACTTCTGTTTTCTCGCCTCGTCAACCATTCCATAGTTGACTGATAACCAATAGGAATCTTTGAGGTGAGGGTATAAAGCGCAGACTTTCTTATGGGGTTCGGCGAATGTTGTGTTGCTAACCAAGCTTAAAATCAGCAGTAAAAGCGTTGGGGAAATAAGGTTTAAGATCAATTGCATTCGCTATTCGTTGGCATAACGTGAGTAAACACTGCAAAATATAGCCCATTCCGTGTTGCTTAAGAAGTAATGTTTGAGGTTGGGTGCCATGTTGTTAGCCAAAGCCAGTATTGGCCGAAAATTAATGTTGTCCTTTTCGGCAATGGCCCTGCTCGTTTTGTTATCGGCGTTGATCGGTGTGTTTGGTTTTTCGCTGGTGGCTAAAACCGAACGTAATGTGGTGAATTCTGCCATTCCTTCGATGCTGGAAGCGCGTCAAGTGTCGGAGTTAAGCACACGAATCATTACGTCTGTGCAAATGTTAACCAACTCAAAAACAGAGCAAGAGCGCCAGCAGTATGGCAAAGCGCTTTTCGATCAGCTTCAATCTTTGCTTAATCACATCAAGCAGTTGGGTGCCGATTCTTTTGATTCAGAACTGCTGACGCGCCTAGAAAATGATGTTCAAAGCGTTATCGATACACTGGCTCAGCTTGGTATTACGGTTGAGCGTAAGTTGTATCTGGCACATGACTTAAGTGTTCGAGTGGAAGAGATGCGACAACTGGCGCTGCAATTGGAAGAGCTGACGCGCACTCAAGTGCTCAATACCAGTACCATCGCAGTGGCGAATGTGACGCATATTTATGACTTGCTACAAGCCAATAAAACATCACAAGCGTACAAAGCGTTAGACGCTTTAGTGGAAGTGGACCTCGATCTTTCAGAGCGCTTGCATGAGCTTCATTTGCTGGCGTTCAAAATGCTCAGCCACATCGAAGAGACACGTACGGTTACCGATGTTGAGCGAATCCAACAAATCCAAACAGAGTTTTTGCATAACCTCACCATCATGCAGCGCAGAGTACGCGCGGTAGAAGACCCGACGCGTTCGAAGCAAATGACAGAGCTGCTTAATGAGTTAGAAAAGCGCAAAGTGGTTTTTAGTGTTTTGCAGCAACGCTATGATAACGAACAGGTCGCGAAATCGCTCACACAAAACACCTTAGTACAGTTTTCAGATCTCAATACTACCGTCAGCCGCTTAGTGGATGACTCCAATCGTACAACGACTCACGCTGTTGCGCAGCTCTCTACAACCTTGAACATGGCACAGTATACATTGACCTTATTAACCTTGGTTGGCCTTCTCATTGCAGCTTTCATTATGTGGAAGGTCGTCTATCTGTCGGTGGTAAAACGTTTAGCCGAATATTCATCGGCACTGTTATCCATCGCAAAAGGGCAACTGCAGGTTGAAGTGGCAGTCCAAGGAGAGGATGAACTGGCGCAAATGGGGCAGGCGATCATCACGGCTCGCAATACCGCGCAGTCTCTTAAAGTGGTGGCGGAAAGTGAAGCGCAGGCGAGAGAGGCGTTACAAGAACACAAAGAGCACTTAGAGGAAGTGGTTACCGAGCGAACAGAACAATTACAACACACCAATGAGAAACTCAATATGGAAGTGTTGAATCATGCCAAAGCTCGCAACTTAGCCGAGCAAGCCAATCGTGCTAAATCGGCATTTTTGGCTACCATGAGCCATGAAATCCGCACACCAATGAATGGCGTATTAGGCACGGCTCGTTTATTACAAGAGATGCCATTAACCGTTCAACAGCGCCAGTATGTGGACGTGATTAACCGCAGCGGCCACACCTTGTTGTCCATTTTGAATGATGTGCTGGATTATTCAAAAATTGAGGCCGGACACTTAGAAATTCGCAATGCCAACTTTAATTTGCATCAAATGGTGGACGATGTTTACCAACTGATGAAAGGACGTGCTGAAGAAAAGTCGCTTGAATTTACCAAGCAGATTGAACTGGATGTTGCTCCTTTTTGGGTGGGTGATATGACTCGCTTAGGTCAAGTGCTGACTAACCTTGTGGGTAATGCCATCAAATTTACCGATCAAGGTTATGTGGATATTTATGTCAGTCTTGATGCTGAAATGCCTAATCAAGTGACATTTGAAGTGTCGGATTCCGGTGTTGGAGTCAGTGAACAGGATCAAATCAGGCTGTTTGATGCGTTTACTCAAGCTTCCAGTGAGCAAAGTTACAAAGGCGGTACTGGGCTTGGTTTGGCTATCAGCAAACGGCTTGTTGAAGCCATGGGCGGCGAGCTTAAGCTTGAATCAGATTTAGGCAAAGGAAGCCGTTTTGAGTTTACTGTTCCTTTACAGCGAGGAGAGGCAGTGGATGAAGTGGTTAAAAGGCCGATAGCCGCGACGCGAGAGGCCAACATCTTGCTGGTGGAGGATAACCCGGTCAACTGCATGGTTGCTGAAGGGTTTTTGGCCAGTTTCGGTCATAATGTGCTCACCGCGAAAACAGGCGCTGAAGCTCGGGTTCTGTTTAGTGAACACAGGTTTGATATCGCACTGCTCGATATTAATCTACCTGACATTAATGGTGTTGAGCTGTTGGCGCAGCTCAAACTTATCGAACGTGAACAGTATTCGCATCTACGCCCCACACCGATGATTGCTATTTCGGCTCATGTGTTTAATGAAGAGGTGGAAAGCTATTTAGCGGCTGGTTTTGATGGCTATTTGCCCAAACCTTTAGTCAAAGAAGATCTTGCACAACTTGTCCAGCAACGTATTGAACACAATACCTTACCCGTTGAGTTGATTGTGCCTACGCACGTAACCTCGGATAGCCAAAAATCCGCTCGTCCGATTATGGACGAGCGGATCCTACTCGCGGATATTGAAGTGCTAGGGCGTGACAAGATGAATGAAATCATTGAGCTGTTCGCCGATTGCACGCATGAATACCTACACGAGTTTCGCCAATCGAGGGAACAAGCTCAGATCGTTAAGTCGTTAGCACACAAATTGAAAGGTTCAGCTGGCAGCTTAGGTTTGCATGCCTTGTTTGATCTGTGTTTAGTCATTGAGAAAAGTGCTGACTCTGCGCAAACTTATCAAGAGCTACAAGCGGAATTAGAAGCCTTAGCCGCTCAATCCATTCATTCACTCAGGTTACTGTTTATGTAAATAATTGGCTGTTGGCATCATTAAAAAGGGCCTGCGACAAGCGCAGGCCAAGTTCCCTGTGGAGCAAGGTTTTTTTAGGGGGAGGTGTTGAGATCACTGAATAATTTTAATGATCTCATGATTAGCGGCGCAGAACCCTACATTCTACGCGGCTAATTCTTTTATTACTGGCAACGTCAGTAAACGACAGACGTTAATATTACCCACGCCTTCGATCGATTCTAATTGTGTCATCAAAATGGATGAAATATGGCGGTTAGCTGCGTCTTGTGCCAGAGCGTTAAGCACTTGCTGAGACAGCAAATCCGCTTGTGTCGCTAATGATGGAATATAGGTTGGTGTAACGCCGCGCAAAATGGTTAATTTACGCAGCAGTTCAGGCCTGTCGGAGAGTGCCCAAATGGTAGCTTGGCTTTGACAGCGAGACATCAACAGGGGTGTTTCTCCCTGTTGAGTTAAAATGGCGACCCCAAGATCTTTATGAACCTTAGTCGCCGATATCATGGAGGAAAGCGCGAAGCTTTTGCCCGCATCGCTGCACAAATGATGCAGTTTATCCCATGAATTTTGCGCACAGCCTAACTCTTGTTCTGCACCGTGAGCGATACGCACCATCGCTTCCACTGCTTCAATGGGATAGCTTCCCGCCGCTGATTCTGCTGACAGCATAATAGCGTCAGTGCCATCAATAATCGCGTTCGCTACATCAAGCACTTCTGCGCGTGTTGGCAGCGGGTTGTCAATCATCGACTCCAGCATTTGTGTTGCGGTGATAACGGGTTTGCCTAAATAGTTTGAGCGCGCAATCAACGCTTTTTGTACGCCGGGTAGGCGAGCATCACCGATTTCAACGCCTAAATCACCACGAGCAACCATCACAACGTCGGATGCATTGATGACCGCGTCCATATTTTTTTGATCGCTCACCACTTCGGCTCGCTCTACTTTGGCGACAATGTGTGCATGACAGCCAGCTTGTACCGCTAACCGGCGCGCTTCATGTAAATCCTGGGCATTACGTGGAAATGAGACGGCTAGAAAATCGGCTTGGAGTTTCGCGGCAGTGATGATGTCTCGTTTGTCTTTGTCCGTCAGTGCTGGCGCGGAAAGGCCACCACCGAGCAAATTAATGCCTTTGCGATTAGACAGCTTACCGTTGTTTATGACGCGAGTTTTTACCCACTGCTGTGGTTTGTTGAGTTCTTCGATCCGGAGTTGTACTCGGCCATCATCAAGCAGTAAAGTATCACCCAACTTCAAGTCTTGAATCAGCTGCGGGTAATCTAAGCCCACACGTTCTTGGTTACCAGCCATTGTGGGGTGAAGCCCATCGAGAATAAATGAGTCACCCGCTTTTAGAGTGATCGCACCGTCTTCAAAACAGGAAATACGGATCTTAGGTCCTTGTAAATCGACTAATATGCCGACACTGACACCAAGCTTTTGTGAAATGTCACGTACTAACATCGCGCGTTCAATATGCTCGTCAGCGGTGCCGTGAGAAAAGTTTAAACGTACAACGTTAACACCAGCATTAATGAGCTTGGTGATCATCTCACGGCTTTGGCTTGCAGGGCCAAGCGTTGCAACGATTTTTGTTTTACACATAGTGGTATCCTATAACGACACTCGCTATAGCCATTTTACTTGAAGTTATGGTGGTGCTAATTGCACTTGTCCATTGCTCTCGGCCGACATTTGGTCGATTTTTCAAGTGATTTGGATATAGAAAATAAGAATGAAAATAAGAAAATAACAGGGGGGATTATCCCCCTGTATCAAGGGTGTTATAGATTAGAGACTTGGTTTCGTTTCCAGTATCTGGCCCGTAGGAGCATCAATATCCGTTACTTTCTTGGCATTCCATACCGTAGTCGCAAGCAGTAAAGAAATCACGCCAGCGGCCAACCAGAAATATTGTGCTTGAGTAAAGTCATATTTGGTTACGCCATCCACTTCCGTCATTTTAATCAGTGATGAAGACACCAGTTCTTGAGCCGAAGCGGCTAAGTAAGAGAACAAACCAATAAAGCCCTTTACGGCACCGACGGCATTTTTAGGCATTAAGTCACAAGCCGTTAGGCCAGCAAGAAATACGACAAGCCCACCAATCGCAAAGCCAATTAAGCCTAGAGCAACAGCATCTACCATACGGTTATCGGGGCCGAAGAACATCAAGCACATACCTGCAATATTGGCAAATCCGTAAAGTAGCGTTGGGATATGACGGTTAGCGTTGAATACTTTATCTGAAATGATACCAGACAAAATAGCGCCCGCGAGGCCTGCAATAGGGTAAGTGGACATTGCAAAACCAGCATCAATCAGTGAATAACCTTTGGTTTCTTGTAGGTATAACACCGCCCAAGAAGACATCGCATAGCGAGAGATATACATCGCGGCACAAGCAGCGGCAATCAGCCAGACAGTCGGTTGCTTCAAAATGAACAGTTGAGCGCGACGTGTTTCTTTTGGATCGTTGGCTTTTTTGAACTCGGGCTCTTCACCAAATGCTGTTGCAACATCAGGTAAACCATAGGTCTGCGGACGATCTTTCAGTACAAAGAACATAATCAATGCAGCGATGATGGCGGCAATGCCCGCACCGATGAAACCCGCTTGCCAACCTAAATAACTCACTAGCGTTGCTGTTAGAATCCAAGTGATGCCTTCGCCGATATTTCGAGATCCTCCCCAAATTGAATAACGGCTTCCGCGTTGTTTAGGTGAGAACCATTGGAAAAGCGAGACGCAAGAAGGCGCAGAACCCACCGATTGGAACCAACCATTGACGGCCCAAAGTAACACAAAGAAGAATGCCGTGGTGTTCAACCCCATGAATATGGCAGTGGCACCGGAAAGCAGTAGTGAGAACGACATAAATCGGCCGATGTTGGCGTAGTCAGAAAGGAAACCGTTCGAAAACTTACCAAATGCGTAGGTGAAGAAGAAGGCCGATCCCATGATCCCGAGTTCTTCTATCGATACGATGCCCGCATCAAGCATCGGTTTTTTAACGACACCTAAACTCATACGAACCACATAGAACATGGCGTATCCAAAGACTAAGCCTAAGAATACTTGCCATTGAAAACTTTTGAAACGCGATTGCATTGCGCCCTGAGAGCTATCCGATAGCGGTAGATCTGGGCGAGTTTTAAAAAAGTTAAGCATGGAGCTCTCCATTCATCAAATACTAAATAGGGTTATTACTAAATAGGGTTGTTTCGTTGTCGGAATGCATCTTCAAACAAATGGGTATGGGGCTCAAAAGTGCCAATTTGAGGCAGAAATGACTCAAATTGAGAGTGTGAATGGGTCAAAAATGGGAATTCAGCGAAGGGTAAATTATGTTTTGCTGATAAAATTGAAATTGTAATACGCTGTTTTGCGTCATAACTGACACAAATGTTTAATAATTTATTTTTAGCTAAACGGTAGAGTTTTGAGTGAACGCACAATTTTTAGGGTTTTGTGATTTAAAAGCGGTTTCCCGTTCTTGTACCTTATTACGCTGGTGCAAATGGATGGTGCTACTAGGATCGATAGCGGCGGCTATCAATACCGCTTATGCAAAAGAGAATGAGTTAGTCATACTGACCACATTTTCACGTGAACCCTTGCTACCTCTTATTGAAGAGTTCAGCAAACAGTATCAAGGGGTTGATGTGCAAGTTGTCCACCGTAGAGCACAATCGAGTATTCAACTGCTTAATAAAAGCTATATCCAGAATATTGATGTAGTGCTGAGCTCATCGCCTTTTTTAATGCAGCATTTAGCAAATAGCAATAAGCTCGCAACCTTACCTGCCCATTTGCAACCACCAGAATGGTTAAAACCCTACATGTTACCGCCAACTGATAAAGTCGTGACGATAGGCTATTCTGGCGCTGGTTTGGTATGGAATCGTGACTATCTCAGCTTACATCATTTACCGACGCCTACGTCGTTCACCGATCTGGCTAATTTTATCTATTTTGACCACATCACGATGAGTACCCCAACACGTTCGGGTACTACTCAGTTAATGGTCGAGAGCATTCTTGCTAAATATGGTTGGCAACAAGGGTGGCGGATTTTACTGAACGTGGGGGCAAATTTAGGGACAATTTCCTCACGCAGTTTTGGTGTGAGTGATTATGTAGCCAAAGGGCAATTTGGGATAGGCCCAACGATTGATAGCTATGCCAGCATATTAGAACGAAAATTTGAGCACGTGCAATTTCGCTATGATGAAAGTTTTACCCTAATGCCCACATACGTCGCCCAAGTGAGCCTGCGTGAAAATGATCAATATGCGAAGGCATTCATCGATTTATTGATGTCAAAAGCGGTACAAACGAATATGGATAGCAATGATTTTTCTAAACATGCGATAAACGATAAATCCCTGTTTAATGAGGCATATACACAGTTGTCCATGGCATCCATTACACATCGTGAGGAGTTAGTTAACTTATTGTTTGAAATTGCGATTACCAAACGCTTACCTCAGTTAAAAGACACTTGGCTCGCAATCAATCATGCTAAAACCAAGTACGCACACAATGAACCCGCTCTGAAGCTCATTGAAAATATTGAAACTCGAGTGTTCTCTTTACCTGTGACCGAAACAGAGTTAGCCGTGGTATATCAGTCATGGCAAAAAATCAGTGTTGATGATGTGCAGTATGAGACACACTCCGCCGCCATTTCTATGCATGTAGCGGAACTGACGCATCGTTGGAAGATGCAGTTGGCATTAACCTTAGAAGAAGCTTTGTCCGATCTAAAAAACTTGGACCGGGTCGATACGCCATGATTTTTCCGAAATACAACACGATTGGCGCGAGACTGGTTTTGGCCTTTGCTTGTAGTACCTTGCTGTTGACGATTGTCAGCATCGTCGCATGGGGAACATGGAATAGTTTAGATAATCAAGTGAGCGAGCTGCTTGATAAAAGTGTTCCTAAATATAATGCCAGTTATCTGCTCGAAAGCAGTAGTTCGGAAATTAAAAGACGGATCGAAATCATCTCAAATACGCGTAACAAAGTTGAGTTGGATGAGCAACGGCAACGTTTGGATAACAATTTAACGACGATCAGCAAAATATTAAGCGAGATTGAATTGAACAGCGAGCAGCAACGGCTGCTTGCTGGGTATCAACGGCTACGTAATCTTAGTGAGCAATTTGGTCTTCTGGTCGGGCAACGGATTGATCAAAGTCGTCAAATTGAGTTACTTCAAGAGCAGATCCAATGGCTACATCAAGATATTGGTTCTGAGTTGACTCCGCTGCGCCAAGAAATACAGTGGCAGCTAGAGCGTAAAATGAAAGGTAATGAAAGCGACATGCTGTTTACGAGTTTAGGGGCTGTCCAGTCTATCTTAGATGGTGAGGCTCAAACGTTTATGTTCGCAAAAGAGCTCATCCAATCTAAGCATATTAGCCAAGTGAATAATGGCATGAAAGTACTACAGTTCCGCCTTGAAGAACTGTACGCACAGAGTGCGCCGATTTTTTCACAACCTGCAACCATCGCCTATCAACAATTACTCAGTGAGCTAATGGATGTATTGAGTTTGAATGGCTCTTTCCATCAAAACTTACGTTCTATGGTGCGTTTAAATGCCCAGCTTGATGATATTCGAGCTGAAGTTCAGCAACAGCTTCTCCACCAACATACTGATATTGCGATGTTGGTCGCCAACGCCGATGAGTCGTTTGTTCAAGCGAAAAAAGAGACCACGGAACTGGTTTCTCATGGTAACCGTATTCTGTTTGTCTGCTTTAGCTTATCGATCATTATCAGTTTGTTTTTGACTTACTATTTCATCAATCGTCGGATTGTGGGCCGACTTAACCGCCTTAGCGACAGTTTAGATGCCATCATTCATAACGATCTTTCACACCCTATTGTGGTAGACGGCAGAGATGAAATTGGCCGGATCAGTGAAAAATTGGTTCAGTATGGTAAAAAAGTGGAGGAAATGGACCGAACCAACGCACTGAGTTTGATTAACAATACGCAAGCGAGTTTAATCACTTGTGATTTGGATGGTTATATTGAATCGGCTAACTTAAGCGCTCGTGTTCGCTTGAATATAGACCAGAATGAGGACCCGAAAGCCTTTTGGCTCTGTTTTTCAACGTCAACTCAATCGCAGTTGCAAGCACTGTTTAACCCAGAGGCTAAGTTGATCGAAAATGGTGCAGATGTCATTACGCTATCGTTAGGCGATGTGGATAAACCTTATTACTTGCGCTTGTATTTACGTAAGTATACCCACGGTTTAAGCGATAAAGTTATCATCACGATTACGGATGTTACCGATCAAGAGCACGCTAATCGATTATTAGAAGAGCGAGTTCGAGCAAAAACTCATTCATTACGTGAAAAAAATCATCAGTTACTCGCTGAAATTGAGCAGCACCACCGGACCGAAAACCATCTTAAAAAAACACAAAGTGAGTTAGTACAAGCCGCTAAAATGGCGGTGGTCGGGCAAACGATGACCAGTTTAGCGCACGAATTGAATCAACCATTAAGCGCAATGTCGACTTATCTCTATAGCGTAAACCTTGCTTTAGAGCAGAAGAAAACAGAGCAAATCAGACATTCCATCGATCATATTGAACATTTAACAGAGCGAATGGGCAAAATCATCAATGGGTTACGTCATTTTTCTCGTAAAAGTAGCAGTGATGAAACCCTTACCCCTGTCTTGATTACTGACGTTATCGGTCAGGCTATGTTGTTGGTTGAAACGAAAGCAAAACGTCAACAGATAGTATTGCAAAGCCATATTCATCAACCAATTCAAGTCATTGCAGATCAAATCGGCTTGGAACAGGTATTGATTAATTTGTTGGTAAATGGCTGTGAAGCGGTTGTGGGATGTGAGCACAAAAAAGTTGACGTGATATTGCTGTCGAGTACGCCAACGCATCACGTTGTTGCAGTATGCGATTCAGGGGCTGGATTTGCTCATGATGTCGTTGAAAAACTCTTTACGCCCTTTACCACGACCAAAGAAGTAGGGTTGGGCTTAGGGCTGAATATTTGCCGCTCGCTCATAGGAAAAATAAAGGGTCAAATTTATCTTGCCTCGACAGTCAGTCGAGGTGCAATGGTCGTGCTGGAGTTGCCTTATGAATCATAATTATTCTGTTTTATTGATTGATGATGACCAAGATGTCCTTGACTCATATTCGCATCTTATGTCGATAGCTAATTTGCCGTCAAAAGCACTTCTTAATCCCACCAAAGCGTGTGAGTTTATCCATTCTGATTGGGCTGGAGTGATATTGCTTGATGTCTATATGCCACAAATGAACGGCATTGAATTGCTTAAAGCGATTAAATCGATTGATGAGCATATTCCTGTGATTGTCATTACTGGCCACGGAGACATTCCTATGGCGGTAGAGGCGGTCAAAATAGGGGCATGCGATTTTCTTGAAAAGCCAATCAATCCTGCGGAGTTATTGAGCTTAGTGAAGAAAAATCTCGATATTCGTCGTCATTTTGTACAACAAAAAACGGCTATGGCCAACTCAATCAAATGCGAACTCATCGGAAAATCCGCTCAAATGGGGCAAATTCGCCACCATGTTGCTCAGTATTCAATGCTGAACAGTCATGTTGTTATTTGTGGAGAATCGGGTGTTGGAAGGCATACTATTGCATATCTCATCCACCAACTGACACAGGGTAATCATGCTTCATCGCTGGTGGAATTAACCGTTTCATCAGCGACCACGCTCGCACAGATTGAACAAAAATTAGATGCAAGTGAAAACGGTACATTGCTAATAGACCACATCGAATTACTTTCTGAAGAATTGCAGCGTTATTTGACTCAGAGGATGCTTAACCAAGAACGCCTAAGCAAAGCTCGAACGCGCGTTATTGCTATTTTAGGTACGGAACCTGAGGCCTTGATTACGGCTAATCGGTTGCAGCCAGAACTCTATTATTTGCTAAACCAAGGCGTGATAGAGGTGCCTGTACTTCGACATCGTCCCGATGATATCGCTACTTTGTTCCATTATTTTCTCAAGCAGAGTTGTAATAAATTGGCGAAACCTTTGCCAGCGGTAGAACTGAGTTATTTGTCGCTACTGCGTGCACATCAATGGCCGGGAAATGTACGAGAGCTGAGAAATGTAGCTGAATTATATGCGATAGGTATTGTAAAACTGACGGGAAAAGAGCGTTTGTACAATCAGTCTGATCTTTTATCACCGCTTGATGAATTGGTGGATGATTACGAAAAGCAAATTATTGAAGATGCATTATTTCTCCATTCTGGTCGCGTCGCTGATGCCGCAAATTATCTGCAAGTACCGCGTAAAAAGCTCTACTTACGAATGAAAAAACATGGTTTAGAAAAGGATGACTTTAAAAGTCGTTATTAGTTTTTCAATTTTAGGTGGTGGATCAGTTTGATAATGCTGACATGGTAATGAAAGGCCGCTACATAAAGTATCCAATACAAAAAAAGTACAAAAAAAGCAGCGCCCAATTGCGCTGCTTGATGTAGCTGAATCTATGCTATTGGAATGTGGAAATCACTATTCACTCGTCTAAAAAATGAGGCTAAATGATAGCTTGTTCCAAAATTTCCCGTGATTTTTCAAGCGTGATGGCTTGCTGTTCACCCAAAACAAGCATTCCATGTGCGTTCAGTTGAGCGATAACTGCGTCTATGGCCGCTTGCTTACTGCTATTATGATCCGCAAACTGAGTTGGAACATTCAAGCTGTGGTAGAAGGCTTCAATCGCATCGATTGTGCGTAAGGCAAGATCGCTAGTTTGATTGAGTCCAAAGACATTTTTGCCCATTTGCTCAAGTTTAGCGCGTTTGTTCTCAAGTTGATTGCGCAGTAGGGAAGGCTGCACAATCGCTAGCGAACGGGCGTGATCAACATGCCATAATGCGGTGAACTCGTGACCAATCATATGAGTCGCCCAATCTTGTGGAACGCCAGTACCGATCAGGCCATTTAGTGCTTGGTTCGCTGTCCACATCAGGTTTGCTCGCCATCCATCATTATCACGCTGGTCATATTGTTGACCCAATACCAGCAAGTTTTTAAGTAAAGTTTCGGCATAGCCGTCTTGAACCATTGCATTGGTTGGCAAGGTTAAATATTGCTCACAGACGTGTACCCAAGCATCAACAATACCGTTGATCAACTGGCGCTCAGGCAGTGATTTCATTACATCTGGATCAAGCACTGCGAACTTAGGCTGTACCGCTGGAGCCATAAAGGCCAGTTTGTCTTGTGTTTGTGCTTTGGTAATGACCGCGCCCATGTTGGATTCAGAACCGGTTGCTGGCAGAGTCAGAATTGCACCGATAGGCGTAGCTTCAGTAACTTGATGTTTACCCACCATGATGTCCCAGCCATCCCCATCATACTTAGCCGCCGCGGCAACGTATTTTGAACCATCGATAACCGAACCACCACCCACGGCAAGAATAAAGTCGATGTCCTGTTCTTTGACGATAGCAACCGCTTTATCTAAGGTTTCTTTGGTTGGGTTTGCTTCTACACCTGAAAACTCGACCCATTGGTGGTCAGTGAGTGCACTCACGACTTGGTCATAAACACCATTTTTTTTGATCGAACCGCCACCGTAGATCACCAGCACTTTTTGGTCAGTTGGAATCGCCTGACTGATCGCAGAGATTTGGCCTTGGCCGAAGTGAATTAGAGTAGGGTTAACATAAGTAAATTTCATTATTCTCACCTTTGCTTATAGAAAAGGAGGCGGCGCCTCCAAGGCAGTGTTTTACGATGTGCATATTAGTATTAATTATCCAGTCAATATAGACCAATTTCTCGAAATTAATTGCCTAATTCTCTAATTGTCGTATTCTTCCTTCAATTTTGATAAGGGGGCATTATGAGTAAACTGGCGCAACTGATGCAGCAATACATTGAAAAACAATCTTTAGATCATTTGGAAGGTATTCACCAAACGGCAGTGCCGGGCGTATTGTTTTATCGCAGCAGCCGCGGTAATGGTAGACAGCCCCTTGTGTATCAATCCGGTATCATATTGTTGGGGCAAGGACATAAACGCATTCATATTGGTAGCCAACCCGTAAATTATGGCCCCAATGATTACTTGGTTGTTGGGGTACCTTTACCACTTGAGTGCGAAGCTTTTGCGTCAGAAAGTGAACCGTTATTGGGCTTGACTATTAATATCGATCACTCACTTCTCCTTAAACAGGTTGATCGACTTGAGGCTTCTGGTTTTTTATCTGATTGCATAGACAAATCAAAATGCGGGCTGAAATCAGTAGAAATGGGCGCAAAGATGCAAGCAAGTGCGATTCGTTTGATGTCTGCATTGGTTGATGATCTTGAAGCTAAAGTGCTTGGCGAAAGCTTAGTCGAGGAGATTGTGTTTCGGGCATTAACCAGCGAGCACGGTTATGTGCTTTTTGATCTCGCTCATCAAGAAGGACACTACGCCCGGATAGCCAAAGCGTTGAGTAAAGTACATCAAGAATATGATCAGTCCATTACCGTTCAGTTACTCGCCGAAGAAGCCAATATGAGTGTTTCGGCGTTTCACCACGCCTTTAGGCTGGTGACGTTAGAATCTCCTTTACAATATTTAAAAAAAGTCAGGCTTAACAGAGCGAAAGAGCTGATTCGTGTGGAAGGCAAGCGTGTGAACGATGCCGCTCGTTTAGTTGGTTATGCCAGCGCATCTCAGTTTAGTCGAGAATATAAGCGACATTTTAATGAAACCCCAAGAGGAGTACAGCGTTAGAAATAGCGCATAAAGTTAAACTCTACATTTTTGTAACAATTAGTGTTGTTGCATGTTTTTTGCTCTTTTTGATGGTGTGTAAGTTAAATAACCGGCAGGCAGTCCGTACATTGTTCTGATTTCGGCGCTTTTTTTAGAATCGGAAAATTAACCAATAATTAGTTGTTGATGCAAAATAACGATGCCTCTTTTGCAGAAATAGTGCAACTTGTTGCGAGTGATTTTTGATATTTGAACAAATTGAGGTGCTTATTTATCGCTCTGTTCTACAGTTGTTTCACGTGAGAATTAAAGTCTGGTTTCTTCTTGATACGAGGCTTTTTACAGTGAAACAATAACTTAAGGAATGAGCAGCTATGCATTTAAACAACAGGACAGTGGCAAAGGGTGTTTTTACACTGAGCACTTTAACGGCCTCTTGCTTGATGGCTTTTAACAGCTATGCAGCCGTTGATTGCACGACACTAAGCCCTTGGGAATCGTCAAAAGTTTATACTGGCGGTAACAAGGTTCAGCACAGTGGTACCGCCTACCAAGCCAACTATTGGACTCAAGGTAACGATCCAGCCAACTTTTCCGGTGATTATGCCCAGTGGAAAGTGTTGGATGTTTGCGCCACTTCCGGTGGTGAGAACCAGCTACCGACCGCGAATCTCTCTTCACCTTCCGCAGCAGATGTGATTGCTGTCGGTGATACCGTAATATTAAGTGCGAACGCAACCGATAGTGACGGCAGCGTTGCTCGAGTCGAGTTTTCTGTCGATGGTGCAATTGTGGGTATAGTCACCACGGCACCTTATAAAGCCACGTGGGTCGCAACCGCTGGTCAGCATGAATTCAGTGTTGTAGCCATCGATGATAAAGGTGATGCTAGCGTGAAAAGTGCAACGACCTTAACGGTGAAAGAAGCACAACAACCAGGCAACCAGGCTCCAACTGTTGATATTACGCTTTCTGCGGTTTCCGTTGACGTGGGGGCTTTAGTCACCTTAACCGCAAACGCTGCTGATACTGATGGAAGCGTCGATAAAGTTGATTTCTTCGTTGCGGGAACGCTGGTTGGAACGGCTGTTAGTGCTCCGTATACCTTAGAATACACCGCGACAAAAGCGGGTAACTTGGCGGTGTTTGCACGCGCCACTGATAACCTTGGTGCGACGACAGATTCCACGTTAGCGACTTTAACAGTCAATGGCGCGCCAATAGCTAATAATTGTCGTCCTGATGGTTTATATCAAACCGAAGGTGTGAATGTACCTTATTGCACCGTTTACGATGCGGAAGGTCGTGAGATCATGGGTGCGGATCATCCACGTCGTGTGATCGGTTATTTCACCAGTTGGCGTGCGGGTGATGATCCGCAATCGGCTTACCTTGTAAAAGACATCCCTTGGGAGCAGCTCACGCACATTAACTATGCCTTCGTCAGCATAGGTTCCGATGGCAAAGTGAATGTGGGCGATGTGAACGATCCCAATAATGCGGCAGTGGGCAAAGAGTGGCCAGGGGTTGAGATTGATCCTGCATTAGGCTTTAAAGGTCATTTTGGTGCGTTGGCAACAGCGAAGAAAAAATTTGATGTTAAGACCTTAATTTCTATCGGAGGCTGGGCTGAAACTGGCGGGCACTTTGATACGGCAGGCAACCGTGTCGCCGATGGTGGTTTTTATACGATGACAACCAACGCGGATGGCTCTATCAACCACGCTGGTATTGAAAAATTTGCAACATCGGCTGTTGAAATGATTCGTAAATATCAATTCGATGGTGTCGATATCGACTATGAATATCCAACCTCAATGGCGGGCGCAGGTAATCCAGATGATAAAGCGATTATGGAACCTCGCCGTGCTTATTTATGGGCGTCGTACCAAGAGTTAATGAAGGTACTACGTCAGAAGCTTGATCAAGCATCGGCACAAGATGGCCACCATTACATGCTGACGATCGCAGCACCATCTTCTGGTTATCTATTGCGTGGTATGGAGACATTTGATGTCACTCAGTATCTTGATTATGTGAACATCATGTCTTATGACTTACACGGCGCATGGAATGATCACGTGGGTCACAACGCGGCTTTGTATGACACTGGTAAAGATTCAGAGTTAGCACAGTGGAACGTGTATGGCACGGCTCAATACGGTGGTATTGGTTATCTCAACACTGACTGGGCTTATCATTATTTCCGCGGTTCTATGCCCGCAGGGCGTATCAACATCGGCGTTCCTTACTACACGCGCGGCTGGCAAGGTGTCACGGGTGGAGAGAGTGGTTTATGGGGGCGAGCGGCATTACCTAACCAAGCTGAATGTGCTCCGGGCACTGGTGAGGGTGAGAAAAACAACTGTGGCCACGGCGCTGTGGGTATTGACAACATGTGGCACGACACCGATCCGAAAGGAAACGAGATGGGCGCAGGTTCAAACCCAATGTGGCATGCCAAAAACCTAGAGAAGGGGATTTGGGGCTCTTACGCCCAAGCTTATAACCTTGATCCAGTGAATGAGCCTGCCGATCAACTTGTCGGTCTTTACCAACGTCACTATGACAGCGTTGCCGTCGCGCCTTGGCTGTGGAATGCCGATAAAGGGGTGTTCTTATCAACTGAAGATAAAGAGTCTATCAACACCAAAGCCGATTATGTCATCGATAAAGAGATCGGCGGCATCATGTTTTGGGAGTTAGCGGGCGATTATAACTGTTATGTCTTGGACGCTAATGGTCAACGCACTCAAGTGGATTCAACAGAGCAAGCTTGTGCAAGCGGAAATGGCGAATACCACATGGGTAATACTATGACGAAAGCAATTTATGACAAGTTTAAGTCGGCAACGCCTTATGGTAACACGCTTGCAACAGGAATGATTGCCAGTGAAACCGTAGACATCGCGGTCTCCGTTGGTGGATTTAAGGTGGGAGATCAAAACTACCCAATCAATCCGAAAATCAGCTTTACTAACAACACAGGTCAAGATATCCCCGGAGGTACTGAGTTCCAGTTTGATATCCCCGTATCTGCACCGGATAATGCTAAGGACCAATCTGGTGGTGGTTTGAAGGTGATTGCTTCTGGCCATACTCGCGCCAACAACGTCGGTGGTTTAGACGGCGTCATGCACCGCGTAGCGTTTAGCTTACCGAACTGGAAAGCTCTGCCCGCAGGCGGCGTGTATGAACTGGATATGGTTTACTATCTGCCTATTTCTGGGCCTGCAAATTACAGCGTAAACATTAATGGTGTCGATTACGCCTTCAAGTTTGAACAACCGGATCTTCCACTTGCTGACCTATCTTCTGGTGGCAGTGACGGTGGAGATACTGGCGGTGGCGATACCGGTGGTACCACGAATCCTAGCAATGTCATTACTTGGGTTCCCGGATCCACACAGGTGAAAACTGGCGATGTTGTGATTTACAACGGGAAATGTTTTATTGCCAAAAACAACCCCGGCGTTTGGGAGTCACCGACTCAGTCAAATTGGTTTTGGGATGCAACAACGTGCCCATAACCGAGCGTGATTAATCGGTATGTTTTGAACTCAGTGTAAAGTAAGAAGCCTTAGCGTGTGCTAAGGCTTCATTTTAATGAGGGATAAATTGAGTGGGCAAAAAAATCTAGGTTTAGAATTGATAACTTTCGGGTACCACAACAATGCCATTTTCTGAAATACGGAAACGCTGGGCATCTTCAACTGGGTTTAAGCCAATTTGGGTATGTGGAGGGATTTTTACATGTTTATCAATAATACACCTCATGAGCTGACACCCTGCGCCGACTTCAACATCATCAAATAAAATGCTATCGACCACTGTTGCACCATCATCAATTCTGACGTTTGAAGAAATAATGGAGTGTTGTACAGAACCTCCAGAGTTAATCACACCGTTTGAAATGATCGAATTAATGAATATACCTTCGTTACCTGTTGCAGAAGAAACCGTGCGCGCAGGTGGGTATTGCGCTTCGTATGTTCGAATGGCCCAGTTTTTTTGGTATAAGTTCATTGGTGGAACGGGTTCGAGTAAATCCATGTTAGCGTTATAAAAAGAATCAAGTGTTCCGACATCACGCCAGTAACAATCTTTAGCGACTCGCCCCCGGTCACCGCAAAACTCATACGCATAAACAGCATGGCTTTCAATCAATTTGGGAATGATGTCATTGCCAAAATCGTGACTCGAGTTTTCCAGCTCAGCATCATTAATCAAAGCACTTTTTAATACTTCCATATCAAAAATGTAGATCCCCATAGAAACTAAGCTGCGATGAGGATTATTGGGCATGGAGGGTGGGTCACTTGGTTTTTCGATGAATGAGGTGATCTTGAAGTCATTATCCACATTCATCACGCCAAAGGCAGAAGCTTGTTCTCTTGGGACATCCATGCAGGCGATAGTTAGTGCAGCATTTTTTTGCTTATGAGCTTCGAGCATAGAGGCATAGTCCATCCGGTAGATATGATCACCAGATAAAACAACGACGTGTTTGGCATCACTGCGTGAAAGTAGCCACATATTGTGATAGATAGCGTCCGCCGTTCCTTCGTACCATTTTCCGCCTTTTCTCATCTGCGGGGGGATCACAGAAATGAATTCGCCGAGTTCTGGATTGAAAATAGACCAGCCATCACGTAAATGTTTTTGTAATGAATGAGATTTATATTGAGTCAGGACCAAAATCTTTCGCAGCCCTGAGTGTAGGCAGTTGGTGAGTGTAAAATCAATGATTCGATATTTTCCACCAAAGGGTACAGCCGGTTTTGCTCTGTCATCAGTTAGCGGAGATAGCCGCGAACCGACACCACCTGCTAACACAACGGTTAGTGTTTCTTGCATCTTATTTCTCCCTAAATATGTGCAATCTATTTACCATATTAGAGAGTAGTACAAGTTTTAAGCCAAAAGTAAAAATGATAGCGAACAATACGTTACAAACTAAGTTTGCGATAATTGCACGAAAATAAACCCATTTTATTTCTCGATGCACTTAAATGGTGCTAATTGTTAAGCAAATTCTTCCATCTCGACACTGGTCAATACCGAGACAAGATTACGCCCCGAAGCTTTTGACTCATACAATGCAATATCTGCCCGTTTATACACTTCTTCTGGTTTTTCTGTAATGTCAGTGATGCCACCGCTGATCGACACTTCTAAACGATGATTTAAGTGAACGGCTACTCGTAAACGGTGCATGACCAACTCAGCTTCTGCCAGTGGTGTATGAGGCATAATGATGGCAAACTCTTCGCCTCCGATGCGAGCTAAAAAGTCCGTTTCTCTTAGGTGCTCACTTAATTGTGTTGCGACAGAGCGAATGATTTTATCGCCTTCTGCGTGGCCTAATTTATCATTAATGCGTTTAAAATGGTCGATATCAATAATCGCTAAGCACGACTGCACTTGAGCTTGGTAACGTTTTACGCGTAAGCATTCTGAACGCATTTCTTGATCAAATTTCCTGCGGTTCCAAATGTTGGTGAGCGCATCTTTCTCGCTGAGCTCACGCAGGCGATTTTCTAGCTCTTTGCGATGACTAATATCAACAAAGGAGGCCACATAAAACTGAATAATTCCGTCTGAATCACGGATGGTTTGAATACGTAAGATCTCGGTTTGCATTGAGCCATCTTTACGCTTATTAATGACTTCACCTTCCCATAGCCCTTCGTCTTGCAGCACTTTCCACATATTCATGTAAAAAGCTTGATTGTGCTTACCGGAGGAAAAAACGGAAGGTTGTTTACCTCTTACCTCGGCTAAGGTGTAGCCGCTGATCCGGGTAAACTCATTGTTTACTTTGATAATGCGGTTATTACGATCGGTAATCACCATAGCGGACATACCATTCATCGCCGCCCTAGCCAGTTTGCTCTCGATACTGTTTTTATCGTGGTTTGCGTTCCAACGAATAAAACCGGCGGCAATCGTCATTACTAATAGCGCGATGCCAACCGCTTGAAAGCCAATTTTTAGCTCTGTGGCAGAAAGCAATTTATTGAGCGCATCACCATTTAATGACTGAATTAGATAAATTGGCTCCATTTCTGGGAATATGGATTGCAAAGGAACTTGAGTAAAACTATACCAGCAGTTGTTATCCCATACCGTGCCAGAAGCTTGCTCTTGCATACTTTTCCATAGTATAGGGGCGACACTGTTAATATTCAGCATGTGGTATTTCGACGGGTTTTCTTGCTGAGACAAGATCTCATTTTCATGATGAATATACTGACCCTTGAAACTGATGATGTCTGGGCGACTCAGTGAATTTAAACTCTGGTTAAATTTTTTGTACAATTGGGTTAAGTTAAGATTTGCTACAAAATAGCCTTGCCTTTTTCCATCAAAATCTATTGGTGCAATAATCCTAAATACTGCGGTTATCTGGGAAGCAGTACCATAATTTTCTTCTTCTCTTTCACTATCAACACCGAAGATCCCAATTTGGTTTGGGGAAAGGTTTTGCGCATACTGAAAATAGTCTCGGTGCAATTTGTTTTTTAGTGGTGATCTTGGTACTGCTTCTGTTGATCCATTACTCTGATTCACGCGAATTAATTCGTTACCCGCTATATCAAAAAGCCTGAGCCGAGAATAAAGGGTTTGAATACGAGCTGCTAATAACCAAAACGCCTGTACCGCTTCGATATTTTCGGTGGAGGGAAGACGTAATGCGCTGTACAACATGGTGTTGTTTGACAATATTTGAGTTGAATTGTAAACGTCATTAAACGCAGTAAGCAGTTCGTGCTTATTGTATTCGAGTTGAGCATGGCTTTTTTGTTCGATCATTTGCACAGTTTGTTCATGAGCTTTGTCGAATTCTTTGACGAAATAAAGAAAGGGTACAACCCCAAGCACGACACTAACAAATAGCCATTGAGCTAAGTATTTATAGAAAGAGCGAAACATAGCGGCACATATAAGTTATTGAGTGCATAGTATATCGCTGATATATGAGAAGTCGCTTCCAAATATCTGATATCGCGGAGTACATCAAATTTGTGGGGTAATTCTATTGATATAAAGAGTAAAAAGAAGCGCACACCAAGTAGTTAAGAAGCATTATGCGCTTAAGCCTGAAGGCCGTTTTACGTTTTAGAATTGAAAACGAACATTCATGACGATCTGTGAGCCGTAAACGCCGTTGTTTTTGGTTTCAGCTCCTAACGATAATTGTTCGGTAGAGTGAAAAAGTAATCCAGCGCAAAATACCGAGTGTTCATCGTTCTTACCCAGTTTAATATTGGCTTCAATTTGGCTCGATAACCAGATCCGGCTACCAATATTAAACTCCAACTGGGTTTCACTTTTGCCACCCTGTTCATCGGTAGGTCTAATGTGGTGAATAAGCACTTGTCCGTAGACATCAGCAAATTGGCTTATTGGGCCGTTAAAACCAATTCCGCCAGCGGTATCCCAATCTCCGTCAAATCTCGAATCGTAATGAACGATCAGGTGTGTATTATCGGTTAAATAAGTACTAAATTCTGCACCTGAGGATTCAGGGCTGATAGCGGTTCTGACTTCAAAGAAGTTATAATTAAAATTGTTAGCTTGCGCAGAGAAAGAAAGAACGCATGACAAACCGACTAGGCCTAGTGAGTACGCTTTTTTATACATGTACGCTTCGTCCTGAAAAGATGAAAATTAAGCTGAATAAGATACAGCAATGGCCTGCAAATTACAGGCCATTTTCACAAAAAAATCCATCTTATTTTTTGTGTTTTACCATCAAGAGAGCAATAAACAGTAATGATTATAGAACTTGGATCTGATCCACTTCGATTTCAGGTGTCAGCCCTCCTTCATATTCGCCATAAAGGCGAACCTTAGTCTCGGCATTGAGTGGCGCTGTGAAGTGGATATCATCATCCAGTTCTACTTGAATCTCACCGTTGCCATCACTGAATACGAATGTGTCTTTTCTGATTTGACGAATCAACTTTCCTTCAACCACAACATGCTTTTCTGTAAACATATTGGTGTCTTTTAGCAACGATTCCACAGACGTAAGTTCGATAGGACCATTGTAATTGATGGTATTACTGTTTTGGTTATGGTTACCTGCAAAAGCGAAAACAGGAGCAATAATCATCGAAGCTGCTAGGGCTAGTGTTGTACGTTTCATTTTTAATTCCTCTATGGGTTTGTTGTTTTGATGAAGCGATTTAAACACTAAGATGTTGAACACACTCTGAGCGGAACATTAATATTCCATTCATTTTATTGAGTGAGTAGCAGCTGTGACGGTATGATTACCAGCAAACGCCTATCGTAGAGTTAATATGGAATCAACATTAAGGTCATTGATGGTGCAGGGCACCACTTCCGACGCTGGAAAAAGTGTGCTAGTTGCAGGCTTGTGCCGAGTGTTAGCACGTCGAGGAATAAAAGTAGCCCCTTTTAAGCCGCAAAACATGGCGCTCAATAGTGCGGTGACGGCCGATGGTGGCGAAATCGGGAGAGCGCAAGCTGTTCAGGCTCAAGCGTGTGGCGTTGAGCCATCGGTACACATGAACCCTGTATTACTCAAGCCAAATTCAGACACGGGTGCGCAGGTTATCCTGCAAGGCAGAGCGCTCTCTAATATGGAAGCAACGGGTTATCACGATTATAAGAAAGTCGCGATGAATACTGTGCTTGATTCCTACGCTCGGTTACAAGCCGAGTATCAAAGTGTCATGATTGAAGGGGCGGGAAGCCCGGCTGAAATCAACCTACGCGAAAACGACATTGCTAACATGGGGTTTGCTGAAGCGGCCGATGTACCTGTGATTATCATTGCCGATATTGATAGAGGCGGTGTATTTGCTCATCTGTATGGCACGTTAGCACTGCTTTCTGAATCGGAACAGCTGCGTGTAAAAGGGTTTGTGATTAACCGCTTTCGAGGTGATATTGCGTTACTGCAATCTGGCCTTGATTGGTTAGAAGCAAAAACGGGTAAACCCGTCATTGGTGTGCTGCCTTATTTACATGGCTTTGATTTAGAAGCTGAAGATGCGATCACTCAAGCGCAAACCCTCAGAAGCAACAGTAAATTGAATATTGTGGTGCCAGTGTTGACTCGCATTAGTAACCATACTGATTTTGATGCGTTGCGTTTAAATCCTGATGTTGACTTACGTTATGTGGGAAAGGGTGAACGGATCGAAAATGCGGATCTGATTCTGCTTCCGGGCAGTAAATCTGTAAGGGACGATCTTGCGTATCTTCGCTCGCAAGGTTGGGATCAGGATATCAAACGTCACTTGCGTTTCGGAGGTAAAGTGATGGGCATTTGTGGTGGTTACCAAATGTTAGGTCGGGTAATTCGCGATCCACTCGGCGTTGAAGGTGAAGCGGGCGAAAGTGAAGGACTGGGGTTGTTGAACGTCAGTACAGAACTCACCGATGAAAAAACGCTCAGGAATGTTCAAGGCGAGCTTATTTTACCGCAAGGTAAAGCGAAGGTCTCAGGCTACGAGATCCACGTTGGACGCACAACGCTCGATGATGCATCATCCTCAGCAATCATCACGTTAGACAATGGCAACCGTGATGGTTTATTAAGTGATTGCCAGCAAGTGTTGGGGACTTACATGCACGGAATTTTTGATAGTTTTCCCGCAACTGAGCTTATCTGTCGCTGGGCTGGTGCCGCTGATATAAGTTATTACGATCATGTGGCGCAAAAAGAACAAGCCATTAACCGCATTGCGGATGCGATTGAAGAGCATTTGAACTTGGCCTTATTATGGCCAGAATTAACGGAGCGTTAACATGAGAAAAATACTGCTCTCTATCGTCGCCATGCTGTGCTGCACGGCGGTTTATGCACAAGAGAAAATCACTGTTTATGCAGCGTCATCCATGACGAATGCGGTTAATGAATTGATTGCGGCTTACCAGCCGAAACAACCGTTAGACATTGTGCCCGTTTATGCGGGTTCATCCGCGCTTGCTCGTCAAATTGAGCAAGGTGCACCAGCGGATATTTTCATTTCAGCCAATGATAACTGGGTTACTCACTTGCTTAACAAGAACATTGTGACGAGCGATAAGGTCACATTGTTGGCTGGAAATCAGCTGGTGCTTATCGCCCCTCAATCGTCGAAGCTCAATTCGCTGGCGGTAAATGATGTTGCGACATGGCTTGACGCCTTGAACGGTTCACGTTTAGCGATAGGTAACACAATGGCAGTGCCTGTGGGAATGTATGCCCAAGAGGTACTAGAAAAGTTAAAAGTGTGGTCGTCGCTCGCCCCTATGCTGGCTCAAACCAATAACGTACGTTTAGCGCTTGCGCTAGTGGAACGTCAAGAAGCCGCACTTGGTATTGTATATAAGACGGATGCATTGATGAGCAATAAGGTCAAAGTGGTACACGAATTTGATTCAAGCCTACACAGCGCCATCCATTATCCTTTAGTGCAGCTGACTGAGCGTGATACGGTGAATCAATTCATGCTTTTTTTACGCAGCGATCAAGCAAAAAGTATCTTACAGAACTACGGTTTTAGCGTGATGACAGGAACGGATTCCTTTGCTTTCTGAGTACGAATGGGTTGCACTGCAACTGAGCTTAAAAGTCGCGATTTATACCGTGCTTTGGCTCTTACCGCTGGGAATGTTTTTTGCGTGGCTACTCGCCAGAAAGCAGTTTTGGGGTAAAAGTATATTGGATAGCCTAGTGCATTTGCCGCTCGTTTTACCGCCAGTGGTCGTGGGGTATCTTCTGTTGATCACCATGGGTAAACAAGGCGTAATTGGACAGTGGTTTGATAATATGTTTGGCTTGCGTTTCAGCTTCAGTTGGCGTGGAGCCGTGTTGGCGTGTGTCATCATCGCACTGCCCTTGATGGTTCGTGCGATTCGTTTAAGCCTTGAAAGCGTCGATCCTAAGTTAGAGCAAGCGGCTCGAACCTTAGGCGCTTCACCACTCAAAGTTTTTTTGACCATTACATTACCCTTAACGATACCCGGGCTGATCACTGGCGCGATGCTCTCTTTTGCTCGCAGCCTAGGTGAGTTTGGAGCCACCATTAGCTTTGTGTCCAATATTCCCGGTGAAACACAAACGCTTCCTCTTGCGATGTATAACTTTTTAGAAACGCCAGGAGCCGAAATGGAAGCGATGCGTTTGTGTATTATCTCGATCATGATTGCCTTGGCTTCGTTATTCATTTCTGAAGTGATTAGCCGCCGAATGGCGCGGCGCTTAGGGACTCAATGATGAGTGGGTTAAAGATTCAATTTGAAAAACAGTTAGGTGATATCAAGCTTAATGCGGATTTGGTTTTACCAAGCCGTGGTATTTGTGCGGTTTTCGGGCGTTCAGGGGCGGGGAAAACCTCCTTCATCAATATTATCAGTGGATTGGTGAAGCCTGAACTTGGTGAAATCGAGATCAATGGCCGCATCCTATTTAGTCAACAAAAAAAGATTAACTTGCCTGTTGAGAAGCGCAATGTTGGTTACGTTTTTCAAGATGCTCGATTGTTTCCACATTACACCGTTCATGGCAATTTAAACTATGGTGTCAAAAAAAAGGATGCCGACCACTTCGCCGCCATCGTAAAATTATTGGCTTTAGCGCCATTACTTACACGTTATCCGCATGATTTATCGGGTGGGGAGAAACAGCGAGTAGCGATTGGCCGAGCCTTACTATCCAAGCCCGATATTTTATTGATGGATGAGCCGTTGGCATCGCTCGATATGCCGCGCAAACGTGAAGTGATGCCTTTTTTGGAAGAGCTGGCTCATAGCGTGCATATTCCAATTCTCTATGTGACGCACAGCATGAATGAAATTTTGCGTTTGGCTAATCATTTAGTTGTGTTAGAGCAGGGCGCTGTGCTGATAAGCGGTGAGCTAGAGCAAGTGTGGTCTTCAAATTATATGCGACCTTGGCAATCATTTGCCGACCAAAGCAGTCTGTTTTCTGCCCACATCTGCCAGCACAACAAAGATTATGCGCTCACACAGGTCTCGCTTGCAGATGATGTCAAACTTTGGGTGCAATATGTTGAAGGCGAGGTAGGCTCTGCACTGCGATTACAGATCCGTGCGAATGATGTTTCGGTGGCGCTTGATAAGCCAAACCGGACGTCAATTCGTAATATTCTGCCTGCGCAGATTTGTCAGATTGAAAAGCAGCCTCAAGGTACTGATAAACAGAGTGTGGGGATAAAACTCAAGTTAGGCGAAGGGTGTTACCTGTGGGCTACGGTAACCAAATGGGCGGCCGATGAGCTGCAATTGGATGTTGGTGATTCGCTGTATGTGCAAATTAAAGGCGTGAGCGTGTCGCAGCGTGATATCGTCTTAACGCATTAATATTTTTCATTATTAATGTATTGATTCAATAACCTAAGCCTCTCTTATCCCGAGTTCAGGTTCAATAGAAAAAGCCGTCATATAAAATTGACGGCTTTATGCTCAATGGTGTGCGTTTTATTTTGCAAACACGTCTTTAAAATCGCGTTTTAGAATCGGGTCGCGGCGTGCTTTTTTGATCTGTTTAACCATATCTTTCACACAGTTATGCAGCACTTGATCAAGAAGCTCTGCTCGGTATTCTTCTTTATCTTGGTCTGTCATCTCTTTCGGTAAATTCAATGTTGGGAACTCCTCCATGACATTGACACCGGCAAAAGCTTGGCTAACAGAGATCAACGCATGAAACTGTTCAAAATTATCCAACACATTTTGCGCACTGGCTGGTAGAGAGTTCCAAGACTCGCGTACCGCTTCTTCAGAGACTTCATGTATAGACACGACCATGTAGTACATCTCTTGTGGCACTTGATCAAATTCAATTACTTGGCGCAATTCTGGCGAGATGGCGTCTAAGTCCACTACAGGTTGTTCGGTTTGCTTTACTTCAGACATGAAGATATCTCTTTAGGGGAAAAGCTACATGCTAAAAATTTATAGCGAAAAGTCAATATTGTGCGCAAAATTAAACAAAGAAAGTGAATAAATCTATGTTATACGTAAGCATATGATTGAAATTTAAAGGGGTTACAGATGGTAAGTTCGGGCTCTTCTATGAGGATCTTGCTGGTCGATGACGTACAACTGGATCGAATGCAACTCACCATTCGTCTTAAACAGCTCGGTCATCACGTGGAGGCGGTTGCCAGTGGGCAAGCGGCATTGGATAGCTATTGCCAATTTGATCCAGAACTGATTCTGATGGATATTTCGATGCCCGGCATGAATGGTTTTGAATTATCGAAAAAAATACGTCAGCAATACCATGAATGGGTGCCGATTATCTTTTTAAGTGGGCATGATGAACCGTCGATGATCGCGCAAGCGATAGAGGCAGGCGGTGATGATTACTTAACCAAGCCAGTCGATAAACTGGTACTCAACTCCAAATTATTAGCCATGCAGCGTATTGCAAGTATGCGTCGAGAGCTTAAACGCGCAACGGTTAAACTTGAAGAGCTAAATCGTGTTTTGCAGCAGCAAGCAAATGAAGATGGCTTAACGCAAGTCTTTAATCGTCGATTTATAGATGACAAGCTTAAAGAGATGATCAGTTGGCATGGGCGGCACAAATTTCCCATGAGCCTCATTTTAATCGATGTGGACTATTTCAAACGGTTTAACGATAACTACGGCCATATAGAAGGAGATAACTGCTTGATTACCATTGCGCAAACGGTGAATCAGTTATTTGTGCGCACTGGTGAGTATGTAGGGCGATATGGCGGTGAAGAGTTTTTAGTGCTGCTGGGCAATGCCAATTATGAACAAGCACTGATCGCCGCTGAGCGAATCCAACAATCAATGATCAAGGCACACTATCCTCATCAATACAGCGAAATTGCTGATCATGTCACCTTATCTCAAGGTGTCATCTCGTTAACGCCGAATGGTACTGAGTCTATCGCTAATATTTACAATCTGGCCGACGAAGCCTTGTACCAAGCAAAGCATCAAGGTAGAAATTGCTTTATTTCTTACGATGTTACCAATGCAGTATTAAGCTAATACATACACTTCACTCGCTCTTTTTTGTTAGCACTTAAGCAATATGGTCTACACTAGTACTAACGCTTTGGATTAGAAGTCAGGATGCATATATCAACTTTTTTGGCTTATGGGTGCACTTTATGGACGGATTGCAGTATTTTTCACCAGAGAGGGTGGCGGATATGGTTGGTGAAGAGAATGTGAATGAGATGCTGTGCGGCTATCGAAAAAGCCTGTTGGAAGCTTTGAACAAACTTAGCAATGCGTTTTGTGGCAACCAAGTTGAGGTGATTCACCACATTTCACACACCATGAAATCGTCATCTCGGTTTGTCGGAGCGGATGTATTAGCATCTGAATTCCAGAAACTTGAAGCCGCAACTGATAATCTAACCAATGTTACTCAAGACACCGAGTTTTCAATCAGTTCGATCAATGATCAAAGTAAGTTGTTGTTGGACGAAATCAACCAATATATGAATAAATAAAACGATGAAGCTAAGTGAGAATCAAATGGAAAAAGTACATTTGAAAGTCATGTGCATAGATGATGATGTTTTTATGCTTAAAGCCATTGCTCGTTTGATCAGGCGTATTCGTCCAGAATGGGAAATTATACTCGTTTCAGAGCCACTAGATTGGTTGTCAGAATGGAATAAGCATAATTGCCAACCGCCAGCCATTATCATTTCAGATTTACTCATGCCGCATAAATGTGGCGATGAGCTTTTAAAAGAGGTAAAGCAGTCTTACCCGCAAGTAGTGAGAGCTCTTTTAACTGGGAATACGCAGGAGAATTTGCCTCAAAAAGCGCATGCGTATTCCCACTTCGTACTGCCTAAGCCATTCACTCAAGAGGACTTTGAACGCTTATTTGAATGTACCGAACGTCTTTATCAAATGCCGTTTAACAGTGAGTGTCGAACTAAACTCGGAAGCTTGAAAGATCTTCCGGTGTTACCCAATTCGATACACCGTTTACAACAAACTATTGCCTCTCCTACTTGTGATCTTCAATCGATAGCAGACACCATTAGCCATGAGCCTGTATTAGTTGCACGAGTGTTTCAAATTGCCAATTCTTCTTACTTGGGTTTTCGTCGAACCACAGATTCATTATCGGAAGCTGTTGGACGTTTAGGCGCGACTTTAGTGGAGAGTATCGCCATATCGTTATTGAGCCATCACGCTAACAGCTTAGTTTCAAAAAAGGCCCACCAAGATATTTCAGAACAGGCGCTGAGGGTGAGCTATATATCCCGTTTACTGGCTAAAAACTTGGGGTACTCTCTACAAGATAAAGATCGGGTGTTTGTCTCAAGCTTGCTTACCGCAATCGGAAAATTGATTTTGATGGAGGAAGGCGCTGATATCCATAATGTTGATTCTTTCTTGGAGCTTCAACAAGAATATGCTGATTACTACATAGTAACGGCATATATGCTGATGATATGGGGATACGGTTCAGAGATTGGAGAGATCGTTCTTAATCAAAGTAAGAGTGATTTTTTTTCAGATGACAAATCTGTTGTACTTGGCAGTATTGTGGGGCTTGCAAATCGTATAGAAACATGTAAGGAAAATGAGAGCTACCAAACACTGATTGACGGTGTACCAAGTTCCATTGCAAGCGTATTAGTTGAGCTAAAACCCATATTTATTGAGTAATTATATAATTACTTTTTTTGGTTAGAGGGAGCGAACATGGCAATTAAAATTACAATAGCAGACGATTCAAAGATGTCGAGAAAAGCGGTAATGAGGGCGATTCCTGAAGAGTGGGATGTGGAAATCAACGAAGCCCAAAATGGCAAAGAAGCCCTAGTCAATTACCAAAATGGGTGCGCTGAAGTGATGTTTTTAGATTTGACCATGCCAGAAATGGATGGCTTCCAAGTCCTTGAATATTTGCATAGCATTGATGCTAAAAGTATTGTCATTGTCATTAGTGCCGATATTCAACCTTTTGCTCAGCAGCGCGTAAGAGAACTCGGTGCAGTCACCTTTTTGCAAAAACCACTTGACCCAGCACAGCTAAAACAAACATTGCACGAGGTAGGACTATTATGACAATGGCACTTTCAGAAGACCATAAAGACGCCCTGCAAGAATTTATGAATATCTCAATGGGCAGAGCAGCAAATAAACTGGCTACCTTACTTAATTTACACGTCACTATATCTGTACCCAGTATTGGAGTGGCAACGGATGAGGATTTAGCGCAACTGCAATCTTATGAAGCCGATTATTACTACACTCGGCAGTCTTTTTTTGGTGGCATGGATGGTGAGTTAGTGACCTTAATGAGCAGAAAAGGCTGTGAACAGATAGTGAGCGATCTAAAACAATCAACAGGTGATGCTCAAGATGTCGTGAGCCTAGAGGAGAGCATTTTAGATATCTCGAATATTTTATCTGGTGCAAGTCTAAAAGGTCTATGTCAGCAAATAGACATAAAAACTAAAATTCAGTCTCCAGTGCTGTTTTATCCGTCAACACAGCCGCTCCCCATTTCTCAGTGGAAGCTATCTTTAATTATGGAAATCTCTTTTTTAGTCGAAAAAGCGTCATTCTCTGCTAAAACCATCATCTGTTTTGCAGACAACGAATTGGATAAGGTACTCATTCACCTCGATGAGTTGATGTAGGAGTTTGGAATGGGAAAAAGCCGCTTACTGCTTTCTGATCTGCTGGATCAACTCTCTTTTGCGTTGTGCATAGTACGGCAGGATTACATTATCGTGAAAGCGAATGACTATTTCCAATCCCGAGTCATTTTTGATGGTGATGTGATGCAAGGAAAGAACATACTTGAACTATTTCCCCATTCCGCAGACTACCTTAAACGAAAAATTGATACGGCATTGGTGATTGAAACTTCAAGCTTTAGTAGCTGGGAGCAAAAGCCTCATCTACTGCCCTTTAAAAGCTCCCGCCCTGTATCGGGCGAAGAAGATCAGATGTATCAAGATTTGGAGATCATCCCTATTCATAGTGAAGATGGGACCATCGAGCATGTTTGTATATGTGTCTATGACGTAACGATACAAGCTAGCCAGCAGCAGGAACTTAAGCGCATTTCTTATCAATTAGAGCAAGAACATCAAGCGCAAAAAGTGTTGATTAAAAAACTCGAAGATGCTCAAGGACAACTACTGCAATCAGAGAAAATGGCCTCTATTGGGCAGCTTTCGGCAGGCATTGCTCATGAGATCAATAATCCAGTGGGTTTTATCACATCCAATATTCAAACACTTAGTGACTATTTTCAAACGCTAGCCGCTGTTTTAGAAGGGATAAAACAACAGGTTTCACAAGCAAATAATACTGTTTTAGCGGCAAAGTGTGAGTCATTACTACAAGAGAAACAGATTGATTTTATTTTAGAAGATACGGCTGATTTGATTTCAGAATCACTAGAAGGTTCATCTCGAGTAATGGCCATTGTGAAAAATTTAAAAGAGTTTTCACACGTTGATGGTTCTGAATGGAGCTACGCAAATTTGGAAAACTGTATCGAATCAACGCTGAAAATCATCAATAACGAAATCAAATACAACATTACTTTAGAGAAAATATATCAAGAAAACGTGCCTGAAGTGTATTGCCAGCCAATGCAGATTAACCAAGTCCTTCTTAATATTCTTGTCAATGCAAGTCAGGCGATTGTCGGAGAAGGCACCATCACCATCTCATTAGCCAAGTTAAATGAGAAACAGGTAGAAATTCGCATTAAAGATACGGGAAGCGGTATTCCTGATGCGATTAAAGATCGCATCTTTGAACCCTTCTTTACCACCAAAGCTGTTGGGTCCGGCACAGGATTAGGTTTATCAGTTTCGTACGGGATCATCAAAGGTCATAAAGGCACCATTGCAGTTCATAGTGAAGTGAATAAAGGTACTGAATTCATCATTACGTTACCGATAGACGCAATCGAATTGGCTACACTAGCAATAGAGTGAAAATGATCGTTATCTGATTAGGGAGTATGCATGTGAGTAAAGCCCAGCAACAGGAAGAAAATAGACGCTTTCAAGAAGAACACAGCTTGGACTCAACATTTCACTACGTCGTACTTTCTTTGCTAGGAGTTATGTTTTCAAATCAATCACAAGAAGACAAGTTAGATCAGTTTATTACTCATGTTCAGCCTTTATTCCCTAATACACATATCGTGCTATTTTCTTACAATTCTGAGCAGAGGCTCAAGATACTGCGTTCTAGTTTTCCAATCACCGATGCAATGAAGTTAGGCACATACCCAACCTTAGCCGATACGGAGTTTAGTTACTTCCCTGATTTAGCCAATGATGCGGGGAAATTCTCAGACTATCACAATGACTTTCCTGCTTGGAAAAGTGGCGTTACCTTTTCCGTCTCCTCTCCGACGCGGCGCTATAGCCTGTTTCTTGCGCGAACAACGCTGAATGCTTTTGATTTAAGTGAATTAGAAAAAATCCAAGAAGGCATGTTACTGGTTGAGATGGCCTTAAAATTACTGTCGTCTATGCGGGAGAGCAGTAGCGATCTTCAACGAAATGAGCAAGATGCAAAAAGGGTTTCTTTAGGTAAATTGGCCGCCGGTGTTGCGCATGAAATCAATAATCCACTCGGCTTTGTGATGAGTAATTTCAACACGTTAAGTTCCTATCTTGCCCAAGTGAAGGCACACCCAGAGATCCAGCAGATCAACGACCGTCAGTTGGCAGAAATACTAGATGATAGCGAGTCTATCATTGTTGAAAGTTTAGAGGGGCTTTCGCGTATTAAAAACATTGTAGCGAGCTTGAATGTGTATTATCACGAGTCCAAATTATCAGTTGGAATGGTCGATTTAAGAGACGTGGTTAGCTCTGCAACTAATATGGTGTTGGGTGAAATGAAGCTGAAAGCACGCTTAAATTATGAACCTCCTCAAATACCATTTTATGTTCTAGGGCAAACCCATAAGCTCCAACAAGTACTGATTAATTTGTTAGTCAATGCGTTACAGTCATTCTCTCATACTGATGGTGAAGTCACTGTCGCCTTGTATATGGAAAACAGCTTATTAATCGAGAATAAATCGAGTGTCTGTCTATCTGTATGCGATAACGGTAAAGGCATTTGTCCGGAAGATTTAGTGTACGTTTTTGATCCTTTTTTTACCACCAAGCGTATCGGTGATGGCGCAGGACTTGGATTATCTGTTGCGAAAGAAATCATAGAAGAGCACCTCGGAAAAATTGAAATTCAGTCGACGATAGGTCAAGGAACCTGCGTCTATATTCGTTTACCGCTTTATGTTGCACCTCATCATTCGATGAAAGGATTGGGGTAATTGTATGTTTCGATATAAAGAAATTCTGCTTGTAGATGATGAGCCAGCGGTACTTAAAGCTTTAACTCGTGAATTCAAACCGCATTTTTCTGTGGTTCATTGTGCGAGTAGCGGCCTTGAGGCTCTGACTATTTTAGAGCGGCACCCTATCGAAATTGTGATTTCTGATTATCGAATGCCTAATATGGATGGGACAGAGCTGGTCGTCAATATTCGCAATAAGTATCCTCATGTTGTAACCATTATTCTATCTGGTCAAGCTGACATCAAAGGTTTGTCTCGTGCTTTGAACGAAGGGAAATTGCATCGTTTTCTCCAAAAACCATGGGATAGAGAGGAGCTGATTGAAACCATACGTTTGAGTTTATTGGAGCGTGAAGCATTGCTAGGTAGTGATGTGCTGACGAACTTAAAAAACCGGCGTACGTTAGATGAACAGATTATCGAATTGAAAAAACATGGTGACTCCTCATACGCTTTGGTCATGGTGAATATTGCTAATCTAGACGAAATTAACCATCAATACGGCGGAGCGCTTGGTAATCAATTTATTAAAACGCTGGCGTGGCATCTGAGTGATGGTAATACAGAGCCGGAAACCATATATCGCTACAAAGATAAGCTGTTTATGTGCATTCCATACAGCCCCAAAGGTTATCAAGTTGTGATGCGCCTATGTTCGCGACTCTCTCAGCCTGTTGAAGTCGACACACATCTTATTAAAACCAGATACACGGTTTTGCTCTGTGATGTCAAATCGTTGCATCAAGTCGATGATATATCTATTGCTGACCTTAATGAACGCTCGCGAGTGCGTTTGCATCATCAACTGCCGATTTACTGGCTCGATAATGATCCTCAATCCCGAGAGTTATTGGCGCTATTTTCTGTATTAAACGATATCGATAGACGCTATTTCTGCGCGTTTTATCAGCCGCAACTGTCGACGGTAACTGGTGATGTTTGTGGATTTGAAGCATTAGCTAGGCGCAAAACAGTTGAGAATGGGTGGCAATATCCAGCCAGCTTCTTACCCATAATTGAACAGTATGGTTTAACTACAGCGTTGACCGAAAAAATATTGGAAGACGTACTGATGTTCATCAAACAACATCAGAAACTAATTAAAGATCGAAATATCAGTGTTAATGTGCCTGGGAACATGTTGATAAATGGGCAATTTTACGAATTATTGACTAAGCTAACTACAAAGCTCAGTTGCGGTTTGAATAATTTGTCAATAGAGATAACGGAGCATGACTTTATTGAGGATTTTATTCAGGCGAAACAAGAACTCAGTAAACTGAAAGGGTTGGGATTGAGCTGTGCACTGGATGATTTTGGAACTGGATATGCGGGCTATGAATATCTGTGCGAAATGCCTTTTGATGTACTTAAAATTGATGGGCGATTTGTTCAAGCAATTGGCAAATCAGCGTCCAATGAAGTTATTTTGAGGGCAATGATAGACAGTGCTGAATCACTTGAAATGGGAGTGATTGCCGAATGGGTTGATACTCAGGAGCAAGCAGATAAATTGAAAACCTTGGGCTGTTCCATTATCCAGGGGCATTTGGTGAGTCAGGCATTATCATCAGACGACGTGGTCAGCTATTTGTCTAGAATGGAGGAGGATCGATGGAAAATGTCGCACAAAAAATAGCAATTAGTGGTGATAGACTTAGCCTTCTACTGCTAGATGATGAGAGCGAAATTCTAAAATCACTAACGAGGGTTTTGCGTACAGATTATGACATAGTTTCTTTTAATAGCGGAAAGGAAGCCTTGGAATATTTAGATCAACATGAGGTCTCTATTATTATCTCTGATATGCGGATGCCAGAGATGGATGGTGCCGATTTTCTCGCAAAATCAAAAGAATTATATCCTGAGACGATTCGTATCCTTCTTACTGGATACAGCGATATTCAGTCAACCGTAAGGGCAGTAAATTCCGGCGGAATTCATACCTATATTGGCAAACCATGGGATAACGAAAACCTAAAATTGATCGTTTCAAAAGCAGCGGAGTTTTATCGTCTGACAAAAGAGCGAGAACATTTGGCTATTGAGTTAGAAAAACGCAATAGCGAGCTCGAAGTGGTGAATCTAGCCTTGGAGGACAATAACCGTAAGCTGGCTGAATTTAATCAAGATTTAGAGCAGAAGGTAAAAGAGAGAACGTTAGAGCTGCAATCATCTAATAAAAAGTTAGAACATTTATTGATAAGTCGTAACAAGACGTTTAAAGATATACTAGGTATGGTTACTGCGATCATTCAATATCGAACGGGACACCCAGCCGATCACGCAGAGCGTATTGCCAACCAAGCGAAGGTAGTAGCGCAGCGGCTAAAACTACCTGAAAGCCAAGTAAGTCATGTCTATTTGTGTGGTTTGATGCACCAAATAGGATTAATCGGTGCGAAAGATAAAGAACTTGAAAAGTTGATTGTTGATCCAGAAACCTCAATTCCTCAGAGTCCTAACGCCAATTCGGTATTAGGCGCCAAGATTTTAGGCCGAATTAAGCGCTTTGAGCCATTAGTCGAAATCATTCGCCACCAAGATGAGTTGTATAACGGTACTGGTAAGCCAAGCCATTTACATGGTGAAGAAATACCTTTGTGTTCACGTATTATTAAAGTGGTTAAAGATTATGACTACTATATTGCATCACCAAATAATCCACGTCGTATGCATACCAAAAGTGCGCAGAGTTATATAAAAGAGCAGGCTGGAACCTTATATGACCCCACAGTCGTGGATGCTTTTTTAATGGTAGTAACTTCGTTAAAACACTTGGAGGATGGCCTAGAATTGTGCATCGGTTTGAGTGAAGTGAAACCGGGTATGAAAATTAAGCGTGATTTGTACTTACCTAATGGAAACTTAATGTTGACCGCTGGCAATCAAATTAACTCAGCTTTGTTGGCGAAATTAAAAGAGCTTGAAGAACAGACTAATATGCCAATCGCGGTTTACATCGGTTAATTTAAAAAGAGTGCCGCATCAGCAGCACTCTTTTGAATTTTTTTATTGTTTTGCAAACAGATAAGTACGGAACCCGCCAATCAAGTTACGTGCTTTAAAGCCATTATTAGCCAGTTGGCGGTAGGCTACATTACCGCGCAACCCGACTTGGCAATAAATGATGATCTCTTTGTCTTTGGGCAGTTCATTCATACGTTGACGAAGTTGGTCGACCGGGATATTGATGTCGCCTTTGAGATGATTACCATTTTCACGTTCACTTGGATTACGTACATCCAAAATAATATGCGTGTCACTTAGCGAATCGATTTGATCAAAATGGATGGCTTTTGCATCGCCTTTCATTATATTTGTTGCGACAAAAGCTGCTTGGTTAATTACATCTTTCGCGCTGCCGTATGGTGGCGCGTAAGTCAGCTCTAAATGTTGTAGTTGTTCTACTGTCATACCTGCACGTTGAGCGACAGCCATCACGTCGATACGCTTGTCGATGCCATCTTTACCAACCGCTTGTGCCCCGAAGATTTTGCCTGATTTTGGATCGAACAGCATTTTGAACGACACCACTTCAGCGCCCGGATAGTAGCTCGCATGGCTGGCTGTGTGAACGTACACTTTTTCGTATTCAACACCGTCACGTTTCAGTTGCTTCTCGTTTTTACCTGTCGATGCTACAGCTAATTCGAATATTTTACAGATGGCAGTTCCTTGTGTCCCTTGATAGCTTTCGTTACGACCAAGCATGTTATCAGCTGCCATGCGACCTTGGCGGTTGGCAGGACCTGCGAGTGGAACCAGTGTTTGTTTGCCTGTAACAAAATCCTTTTCTTCGATCGCATCGCCGACGGCGTGAATCGCTGGATCGCTGGTCTGCATCTGTTCGTTCACCCAAATGCCACCAAGTTCACCGAGTTGTAAGCCCGCTTCAGCAGCCAGTTTGGTTTCTGGACGCACACCAATCGCCATAATCAGGATGTCAGTGGTGAGTATTTCACCATTGCTGAGCACAAGATCCAGTTCACCTTCGATGTGTTTGTGCTCCAGAGTTTCACCCGATTCTGTGCTAGGTAACGTTGCCGCTGGTTTATATTCGACCGATTTTAAGGCAACACCTAAACGTAAATCGATGCCTTTAGCGCGAATCTCAGCATGAGCAAAGCCCGCCATTTCACTATCGACAGGTGTCATTACCTGATCAGCCATTTCGATCAGCGTGGTTTTGATACCGAGGTGATGGAATGCTTCCATCATTTCCAAACCGATAAAACCACCGCCGACGACAGTTGCATGCTCAGGTTTATTCATTTGCAGCGTCTGGATGATTTTATCCATATCTGGAATGTTGCGCAGCGAATGGGTCAGTGGGTTTTGAATCCCAGGAATCGACGGGACAATAGGACCCGCTCCAGGGGAAAGCAGCAAAAAATCATAGCTTTCTTGGTACTCTGACTGATCGAGCAGATTGCGTACAGTGATGGTTTTCGCTGCACGATTAATGCGCAGCACTTCATTCATAGTGCGCACATCTACATTAAAACGCGCTAAAAAGCTTTCCGGTGTTTGTAGCAGCAAATTGCTGCGCTCTTTGATGTCACCGCCGATGTGATATGGCAAGCCACAGTTAGCAAATGAAACGAAGGGGCCCCGCTCAAACATAATGATTTCAGTTTCTTCGCTGAGTCGACGAGCACGAGCCGCTGCGGATGCACCACCCGCGACACCACCAATAATCACAATCTTAGTCATAAATTACTCCAGTAAAATTAAACAAAAGCGGCATGGTAAGGTAAGTAAATCCTCAGTGCAGGCCAAGCTTTTTCAAGAAAAAGGCCGCTGGACAAATCCCTGTGAAAGCGCTTTGAATTAAGTTCACTCCAACAAATACCGTTAGCCAAATAAAGTTTGAATGGACAAACACAGTTAAAACGATCGACAGCAGTACCATGCTGCCCGCCAATATTCTTACCCCATTTTCAATCGTCATGTTGTTACCCTCCGTTGTAAATTAAAGTCACTATAAATTTATTGATTAGCAATGTCTAATGTTAATTTATCTAATTTTGGATAAGCTAAATAAGCGTTGACTAAAGCTCATTCATTAGTATTATCTAATTAAATGCAATGCGAAGGGGGAATGATGGAGATCACATCAGTCAATGTGGAGCAAATGAAAACAAATGCGATAGAGGTTTCAGAGTTGCTTAAAACGATGGCCCACCCTGAGCGTTTGATGGTGCTTTGCCAGTTAATTAATGGTGAGGTGGGCGTTGGAGAATTGCAGCAAAGCTCGATGTTAAGTCAATCAGCCTTTTCGCAACATTTAACCGTGCTTCGTAAGCAAAATATGATCAAAGCAAGAAAGGAGTCACAGCAAGTCTTCTATTCGCTATCGGATCCGCGGGTTGTACAGCTTATTCAAAGTTTGCAGACTGTTTTTTGTAATTAGTTCATTTGTCATAGGTTAAAAGGATAAATAATGTTGTTTTCTATTCCTTGGGAATCGTTGTTAGGTGGTGTTTTACTAGGGATATCAACTTCACTCATGTTGCTGTTTAACGGCAAAATTGCTGGGATAAGTGGGGTATTAACGGGATTGATGACGCCTAAAACGCGTGATTTTGCATGGCGTTTGTTATTTGCACTTGGCATGGTAACTGGTGGTGCTATTGCCGTTTGGTTTTTAAATGCACAAGTGCCGCAAACTTTTAACTTTAATAACGGTGTTTTGGCGCTTGCTGGCCTATTAGTTGGGGTAGGCACTCGATTAGGAAATGGTTGCACCAGTGGCCATGGCATCTGTGGTGTTGGTCGACTATCCACTCGCTCTATTGCGGCGACAGGTACCTTCATGGGCGTTGCTGCCATTACTGTGTTTGTACGCCTTCATCTTCTATAAGTGAGTCAAAATGAATCAGATGTTGTTTAGATTAACCTCGTTAGTGGCAGGTATTTTGTTTGGTGCGGGTATGGTTATCTCAGGAATGGCCAATCCAGCCAAAGTCGTAGGTTTTTTGGATGTGGCTGGTTCTTGGGATCCAAGCTTAATGTTTGTGATGGGAGGCGCATTAGCCGTTTTTATGCCGACCTATTTCATCGTTATTAAAGCAAGACAGCAGCCTATAAACGCAGAAAAATTCTGTTTAGCGACGACTCGCAGTGTTGATACCCGGCTTATCTCTGGTGCTGCGATTTTTGGGTTAGGTTGGGGATTAGTGGGCATCTGTCCAGGGCCAGCACTATCAAGCCTTGCACTGGGTAATATTGAGGTATGGCTATTCTTTGTCTCAATGATGGTTGGGCTTGGTGCAACTAATTTGTTGATCTGCATTAAGAATAATAAACAACAGCAAACGCAAACGGTTTAATCTAACTAGAATTCAATAAGCAAGTGGAATCGTAACGATCAACATGAGGGATGGGTATGAAAAGGCGAATTTGGATTGCGTGTATTGCCTTAATCACGAGCGGTTATTGGGCCGTTGGCTATGCTGATGATCGTTATATCGTGACCTATGAGCAGATACCACAGCAGATTGCATTTGAAGGTGTTGTCCAGCCAGTTAACAAAGGGACAGTTGCGGCTCAAACCTCTGGTCGAGTCGTTGGTGTGTATGTCGACGTTAACGATTTTGTTAAAAAGGGCGACGTGCTATTAGAAATCAGCGCTATTCAGCAATCGGCTTCTTTAGACGCATCTCAAGCTCAGTTAACCAGTGCAGAGGCTCGAAATCGTGAAGCTCAAGCTCAACTAAAGCGTTATCGACTGCTGTTTCCTAAAGGTGCGATTTCACAAGACCAAATGGATGGCGCTGAAGCTCAAGCTCGAAGTGCTGCTGCGGCCGTCAAGGCGGCAAAAGCCGCAGTCGTGCAGGCGAAGGAGTCACTTGGATACACCAATATTACCGCCCCTTATGATGGTGTCGTGACGGAGCGACATGTAGAGCTGGGTGAAACGGTGGCTCCGGGTACTGCGCTGCTCAGTGGTTTCTCATTCAATGAGTTGCGTGTTGAAACGGCCATTCCGCAGCGCTATCAGCCTGCAGTCACCAATGTTGCTCAATTCCAAGTCATTATGCCTACGGGCGATAAAATAACCCCAATCGATTACAGCTTATTCAGTTATGCAGACCCTCAATCACATACATTCAAAATCCGTCTCGAGCTGCCTCGTGCAGATCAAACTAACAAGTCCGGGCAAGTGATGCCAGGAATGTGGGTCAAGACAGAGTTTAATTATGGTCAACGTGAGGTGATGCTCATTCCTGTTGCCGCTGTGATTCGCCGAGCAGAACTGAGTGCCGTATATCGCATCGTTGATGATAAACGACTGCTAAATCCAGTGCGATTAGGGCAAACCTATGGTGAATATGTGGAAGTATTATCTGGCTTGGAACAAGGCGATACGGTTGCAAGCCGTGTATTTACACAAGTAGGTGAGTGATATGGATAATCGTTTAGGCGTCTCAGGACGTATTGCCAAAGCTTTTCAGACTTCAGCGATGACGCCGTTGCTCGCGATTGTTGGGTTACTGATGGGCGTTTTTGCGGTAATGGTTACTCCTAAAGAAGAAGAGCCGCAAATCGATGTGACCTTTGCCGATGTGTATATTCCTTTTCCCGGAGCTTCTCCGGCGGAAGTGGAAAGTTTAGTGACGAACCCAGCAGAGCAGATCATCTCTGAAATTGAGAGAATTGATAAAATTTACTCTTTTTCACAACCCGATGGTGCGATGATTGTGGCTATCTTTGATGTCGGCGTTCCTAGAAACGACGCCGTGGTTCGTATTTATAATAAACTCTATTCCAATAAAGATTGGATGCCAAAAGGCGTTGGGGTGGGCGAGCCGATCATTAAACCTAAAGGCATTGAAGATGTGCCTATCGTCAGCATTACGTTATCCGATAAAACGGGTACTTTGGACAACCAGCAGTTAACGCAAGTGGCCCATGGTTTAGAAACAGAGCTCAAACGCATTGATGGTACACGAGATATTTATACGATAGGTCGCCACCCTACTATTGTTGATGTACGTTTAGACCCCGTTAAAATGAACAGCTTTGGCATCACGTTAGATCAACTGAATCAGCATCTTCCTGCGGCGAACCACAGCTCTCCAATGTTGAAACTGACGCATGAAAATCAGCAGTTTCCCATCCAAATTGGTCAGTTTTTAACAAAAGTTGAAGAAGTAAAGCAATTGGTGATTGGGCTGCATAACCAGACACCGGTATATTTAGCGGATGTCGCTACGGTTCAATTGGGTGTTGATACATCAACCCAACAAGTTTGGACCAGTGATAAGCAAGGTATTTATCCAGCAGTTACCTTAGCCATCGCTAAAAAAGGAGGTGAAAACGCCGTTCGTGTGGCTGAGATGGTTGAGGCTCGAGTTGCAGAACTTGAAAATCAGTTAATTCCACACGGAATCAGTGTTGAAATCACGCGTGACTACGGGAAAACCGCCGCCGATAAAAGCAATACATTGATCGGTAAATTGATTTTTGCAACCACTGCAGTCGTTATTTTGGTGGTTATTGCGATGGGATGGCGCGAGGCTATCGTGGTCGGTATGGCTATTGTTGTCACCTTGATGATGACACTGTTTGCATCATGGGCATGGGGTTTTACACTCAACCGGGTCTCGCTTTTTGCGTTAATTTTCTCTATTGGCATTTTAGTGGACGATGCCATTGTTGTTGTGGAAAATATCCACCGTCATATGGCGTTAGGTAAGCGCAAGCTGGTGGATCTCATTCCTACGGCGGTTGATGAAGTGGGTGGACCCACAATCCTTGCCACCTTAACCGTGATTGCCGCACTATTGCCAATGGCCTTTGTCTCTGGGCTTATGGGCCCGTATATGAGCCCAATTCCCATCAATGCTTCGATGGGAATGCTGATTTCATTGGCGGTTGCATTTGTCTTTTCACCTTGGTTAGCGGCCAAGTTTCTTAAGCCTTCATCGCATCAAGCACAATCTCAATCAACTCAAGGCATCTTTCACCGAATCATGAATCCTTTCGTGGTCTCGGCTGCACAAAGACGTAACCGCTTTTTCTTGATGCTTGCGGTATTTGCGCTTATTGCTGGCTCCCTATTACTGCCAATCACAAAGGCCGTGGTTTTAAAAATGCTGCCTTTCGATAATAAATCAGAGTTTCAAGTGGTATTGGATATGCCTGAAGGGGCGTCGCTTGAGAAAACGCAACGCGTTTTATTTGAACTTGGCGCGGTGTTAAATAGCGTACCTGAAGTCAGTGGGTATCAGATTTACGCAGGTACAGCCGCACCGATCAACTTCAATGGCCTTGTGCGTCATTATTTTATGCGCAATCAAGCCAACCAAGGCGATATTCAGGTGAACCTGTTAGGGCGAAAAGAGCGCGATAAAGATAGTCATACGATTGCAAGTGAGGTACGCCCCAAGCTTAATGAGGTTGCCAGCCGATTTGGCGGTAAAGTCAAAGTCGTTGAAGTTCCACCGGGGCCACCCGTTTGGTCACCTATTTTAGCGGAAGTTTATGGTCCGACACATGACATTCGGGCACAAGCGGCAAGGATGCTACGCGGGATCTTCCACGAAACAGCGGATATTGTCGATATCGATATGTATCTACCGGAAGTGCATCAAAAATGGCAAGTAGTGATTGATCGCAGCAAAGCGTCACACTATCAAGTACCTTATGCTTCGATAGTCGATGCTTTGGCGACGGCCGTCGGTGGAAAGCCGATCACCTATTTGCACAGTGAGCACAGCAAGTACCCAATCCCCATTCAAGTGCAAGCTAGTGAAAATGTCAAAGTCCGATTAGATCAAGTGTTGAACATGAAAGTAGGGAGCACTGCGGGCAGTGCATATCCACTGTCTGATTTAGTCACTATTCGCCAAACTCAAATGGATGACTACATTGTGCATAAAAACCTGTTACCAATGGTGATGGTGGTGGCGGACATGACGGGTGAAATAGACAGCCCCTTATACGGTATGTTTGAAATGGTGTTCAACATCAATGCACTTGGCCTACCTGTGGAACAGTATTATATCCACCAACCTACAGGGTTAAATGGTGTCGAAATCTTCTGGGATGGTGAATGGACGATCACTTATGAAACATTCCGCGACATGGGCATTGCCTACGCGGTTGGGATGATCCTTATTTACTTACTGGTTGTCGCGCAGTTTAAGTCCTACCTTGTTCCGTTGATCATTATGGCTCCAATTCCACTGACGATTATTGGCGTCATGCCCGGCCATGCGTTACTTGGTGCTCAGTTCACCGCCACGTCGATGATTGGGATGATAGCACTCGCGGGGATTATTGTACGTAACTCCATCTTGCTGGTTGATTTCATTAATCAGCAGGTTGAAGAAGGTGTGGCATTTTCCGAAGCGGTTATTCAGTCGGCGGCTGTTCGTGCTAAACCCATCATGCTTACCGCTTTAGCGGCCATGATCGGGGCGGTATTTATTTTAGATGATCCCATTTTTAATGGCCTAGCCATTAGCCTGATTTTCGGCATCTTTGTTTCTACCGTCTTAACTTTATTGGTTATTCCTGTTTTGTATTATACGGTTATGCGTCATTGATCTTTCTGTTCTAACTATTCCCTTGCTCTAACTATAAAAAGGGCGCTGAGTAGTCAGCGCCCTTTTTGTCAGCTTTAAAATGTCAGCAGGCAATGGATATTAAAAATGCAGTTTTAAATAGGTAGATTACGGATAAATTCGCTATGATTATAACTAAAGGTGTTTCATAACAAGAAAAACGGTGCAAGCTTAATCGTGTTTGAGTCAACTAAACTCCCCAGTTAGGAAAACATGAAACTGAAATCTGCGTTATTGATGATATTTTCTCGAGTGATGGCTGTATTGGCGCTGCAGCTTCCAGTCATCGCTTCTACGGCAGAAGTCGGTGAACCACTCTCCAGCGAGCATGATCTTTCTCAACCTCTGCTTATTACAAGCTCAGCCAAGTGGAAACCGTATTCGTATATTAATAAGCAAGGAGAGCCTGCCGGGATCTTAGTCGATTATTGGAAAGTCGTTGCTGAGCAAAGCGGGTTCGATGTTGAATTTAAACTAGTAAGCTGGAACGAATCACTAGAGCTGGTTAAACATGGGCAAGCCGACGTTCATGCGGGTCTAATTCAATCACCTGAGCGAGATCTGTTCCTCGATTTTGGACCTGAAATTATGGCGATCGAGACGCACGTATTCTTAGATCAATACTTACTCGGTACGGATTTTGACAAAATATTTTCAGGTGAAATCGATATTAAGGTTGGCGTTGTATTGGGTGGCTATGAGGCGTATTACGCAGCTCAATATTTACCTAAATTAAACTTGGTCTACTTTGCCACGAATGAAGATATGTTGTATGCCGCTTCCAGTGCAAAATTAGAAGGGTTTATTAGCGATTATCAAGTCGCTAATCTCTTTATGTTTACAGAAAATAGCCAGAAAAAATATGTGCCAGTTAAGTTTCTCTATTCTGAGCCGTTGCGCTTTGGGGTGAAAGAGGGCAATGACGTTCTTTGGCAGAAGCTCGCAAATGCGACAGATAAGGTATCTGATGCCTCTAAAATGCAGTTATTTAGTCGCTGGATCTACATGGAAACGGTTTACCCAAAATATTTTATCCCGATCATCATTAGCGTAGCTCTGATGGTTCTCTGTATTTACATCTTGATGTTAAGACGCGCAATCATACATAAAACCATCGATTTAGAGAGAGCAAATCACTTGCTAGAGAATTTGGCGCAAACTGATGAACTAACAAAAATCAGTAATCGCCGACACTTCCAATCAAAGATAGCAGAATTGCAAGGAACTCCCGTTCCCTTCACCTTATTGGTATTTGACATTGATAACTTTAAGCTAATCAATGATCAGTTTGGCCATGAAGTGGGTGATCAAGCCATTATTCATGTGGTTAGACATGTACAGCGAAAGTTATCCAATAATGACTTTATTGCTCGTTTAGGTGGAGAAGAGTTCGGCATTATTCTTACTCTCTATACCTTTGAAGAGGTCAAATTGAAAGCTCAATATATCTGTCAATCTGTCTATGAAAATCCAATGCGAGTAGCCAATGATACCATCACGCTCAGTATCAGTTTGGGTGGCGCCTATTACGATCTTGTTCCTGATAAAGTCTCACTTACTGTTGCGGACAGTTTAATGTACCAAGCCAAGTCGGCGGGTAAAAATCGTGCTGTAGTTGTTAAAGTCGATCAATGTGCGGATTGAACATTCCTATTAACTTCATTTCGGCCATCTATTATCACTTGGCTCGCCCGAGGACAGTGTTTCAAGAAAAGCCATTCCAAGAAAAGTATGGATGATGTTTTTTGGCAACGAAATGACCTCGATTAATCATGAAATAGTGTGCTGGAATTCGACATTCCATGTCGCTAATGTGAGACTTTGTGCCCAAGTCGCGAAAGAGGGGATAAAGAGTATTGCTGCCGCTAATCGACACACACCTTTTGATTTTAACATCGCAATCCCTCACTGATCGAATGTGAAGGCTTCGCCCATCAGGTTTGGTGAAATTTCAAGAGGGAAAATCAAAAATTTGCAATTTTCATCGTTTCTTTTCTAAGTGAGATCTACTACCCCAAGATCGCATTGATCTTGTTCAATGCTCGGTTTTTATTGATCCAAATCAATACCCTGAGTTGGGAGTTTTCGTTAAATGCACCACAATATATTGTGTCAGTCGGATAATAAACTGCTCTATATAGTGTGTTTGTGGATAACTCTGTGAGTATGCTAGGGGTAAGGAGAAATGGTGAAACCTATCGTAATCAAACGTGACGGATCGAGAGCCCCGTTCAACCGTGATCGCATTCAATCTGCCGTCGAAAGTGCAGCTGAACATATTGATAAAGAGATCGCTATTTACGCACTCAATGTGGCGTTAGCGGTAGAACTGAAGCTCAAAGATTACGATGAAGTCCATATCGCCGAGATTCAAACCTTAGTAGAGAACGAGCTAATGCAAGGGCCCTATAAAGCATTAGCTCGTTCATACATCGAGTACCGACACGATCGTGATATCGCGCGTGAAAAGCAAAGCGCCTTGACGCAAGAGATTGAAGGCCTTATTGAAGAAAGTAATGCCGATCTGCTCAATGAAAATGCGAATAAAGACGGCAAAGTGATCCCAACGCAGCGTGACTTACTGGCTGGTATTGTGGCGAAACACTACGCTAAAACCCGCATTTTACCGCGTGATATTGTGCAAGCGCATGAAGAGGGTGATATCCACTATCATGACTTGGATTACGCTCCCTTTTTCCCAATGTTTAACTGCATGCTGATTGATTTAAAAGGCATGCTCACTCATGGCTTTAAAATGGGTAATGCGGAAATTGATACGCCAAAATCAATTTCAACCGCCACTGCAGTGACCGCGCAAATTATCGCTCAGGTTGCGAGCCATATTTACGGCGGCACCACCATCAATCGTATCGATGAAGTGCTTGAACCGTATGTGACAGCCAGTTACGACAAACATTTAGAAATAGCAAAAGAGTGGGATGTTCATCATCCCGAAGCCTTTGCTATGTCTCGTACAGAAAAAGAGTGCTACGACGCATTCCAGTCACTTGAATATGAAGTCAACACTTTGCATACCGCGAATGGGCAAACTCCGTTTGTCACTTTCGGCTTTGGTCTAGGGACCAGTCGGGCCTCTAAATTGATTCAACAGTCGATTTTGAAAAATCGCATTGCTGGCTTAGGCAAAAATCGTAAAACGGCTGTATTCCCTAAATTGGTATTTGCCATCAAAGATGGCTTAAATCATAAAGCGGAAGATCCAAATTATGACATCAAACAACTCGCATTAGAGTGTGCGACCAAACGCATGTACCCGGATATTCTCAACTACGACAAAGTAGTTGAAGTGACTGGTTCATTCAAAACCCCAATGGGTTGCCGTAGCTTCTTAAATACCTATGAAGAAGGTGGTGAGCTGATTCACGAAGGGCGGAATAATTTGGGGGTAGTCAGTCTCAATTTGCCTCGTATCGCGCTGAAAGCGGGCCGAAATATTGAACAGTTCTACACATTACTCGATAAAAAATTAAAACTGGCTCGCCGTGCTTTAGAAACTCGCATCAGCCGCCTTGAAAAAGTCAAAGCACGCGTCGCGCCTATTTTGTATATGGAAGGGGCATGTGGTGTTCGATTAAAAGCCGATGATTCTATTGCCGATATATTCAAAAATGGCCGAGCATCTATCTCTTTGGGCTACATCGGTGTGCACGAAACCATTACCGCGCTCTATGGCAGTGATACACATGTTTATGATGATAGCGAACTGCGAGATCGCGCGTTAGATATTATTAAATACCTGAAAGGGGCCGTTAACCAATGGGCGGAAGAAACCGGTTACGCATTCAGTTTGTACGGTACGCCAAGTGAAAACCTCTGCAGCCGTTTCTGCCGTATCGACACCAAAGAATTTGGTGTGATTGAAGGCGTAACGGATAAAGGTTATTACACTAATAGCTTCCATTTGGATGTGCAAAAGAAAGTTAATCCATACGATAAGATTGATTTTGAGATGCCATATCCAGAGGTTTCAAGTGGTGGTTTTATCTGTTATGGAGAGTTTCCGAATATGCAGAAAAACATCGAAGCGCTTGAAAACGTTTGGGATTACAGTTACAGCCGTGTTCCTTATTATGGGACCAATACGCCAATTGATGAGTGCTATGAATGCGGTTTTACTGGCGAATTTGAGTGTACGAGTAAAGGGTTTACCTGTCCTAAATGTGGTAATCACGACTCATCCAAAGTCTCCGTAACCCGCCGCGTGTGTGGCTACCTTGGTAGCCCAGATGCTCGTCCGTTTAACTTCGGTAAACAAGAAGAAGTTAAACGTCGCGTTAAACACTTGTAAGTGATAGTGAGTAACCTGTTGGCATGAATTATCACCAATATCATCCGATTGATGTTGTGAATGGGCCGGGAACGCGTTGTACGCTGTTCGTCTCCGGCTGTGAACATCAGTGCAAAGGATGTTACAACAAAGGGACTTGGTCGCTGCATTCTGGCCACACTTACCATGAGCAACTAGAGCAGCAGATCATCACCGACTTGAACGACACGCGCATCAAGCGCCGAGGATTATCCTTGTCGGGTGGTGATCCCTTACACCCGCAAAACCTTGCTTCTATTTTGCAGTTGGTTAAACGAGTAAAGACTGAATGTGTGGGGAAAGATATCTGGTTATGGACGGGATATACCCTAAACGAACTCAGTGATGCTCAAAGACAAGTCATTGAATATGTTGATGTCTTGATTGATGGAAAATTTGAACAGGATAAAGCCGATCCAAGCTTAGAATGGCGAGGCAGTGCCAATCAAATAATCCATCAATTTAAACTGTAAAAATTATGTATCTAGTGCTAACTTGAAGGTCATTACTTGAATTTCAAAGGGTTGTGACCTTCATGTTTTCACATTTACCAACACCAACACTCGATCCAATACTTTCATTATCGGTTGCATACCGCAACGATCCTCGCAGCGAAAAAGTTGACCTAGGCATTGGCGTTTATCGTAATAGCCAAGGAGAGACGCCGATTATGCGCGCCATTGCCAAAGCGCAAGAGCACGTGATTGCCACACAAACCACTAAATCGTATGTTGGACTTGCTGGGTGTGAAGAGTTTAACCAAAGCATGGTGAACTTATTATTGTCTGGCACTTCAGTGCTTGATCGTGTGGCTGCGATTCAAACGCCCGGAGCAAGCGGTGCGCTGCGTATGCTCGGTGACTTAATGCACGTAGCACAACCAGAAACGACGGTGTGGATTACTGACCCAAGTTACGTCAATCATAAACCTGTGATGGAAGCTGCGGGTTTAAAAGTGAAATATTATTCTTACTTCTGTCGCGAGACTAAGCAAGTCGATACTGCACGGATGCTTGATGATTTATCGCAAGCAGGGCCAAAAGATGTGGTGCTTATCCATGGTTGCTGCCATAACCCAACTGGCGCGGATATTGATTTCGCCGCATGGCAAGCGATCACCAGTCTTGCGCAGAAAAATGGCTTCATCCCTTTTGTTGATGTTGCCTACCAAGGGTTTGGTGAAGGTCTTGAAGAGGATGTGAAAGGGCTGCGTTTTATGGCAAACAACGTCGAAGAGATGTTGATCACTACCTCTTGTTCAAAGAACTTTGGTCTCTACCGAGAACGAACTGGTGCCGCGATTGTTGTCGGTAAAAACGCACAAGATGTAGCGAATGCAAAAGGTAAATTACTAACGTTAGCACGTTCGACCTACACTATGCCGCCCGATCATGGTGCTGCACTGGTGAAAACTATTTTACAAAATCAAGCATTAACCGCGATTTGGAAGCAAGAGTTAAGTGAAATGCAACAGCGTTTGTTAAACCTGCGTCAAACCTTGTGTAATCATTTGAGAAATCAGCACAATACTTCACAATTCGATTTTATCGAAAGTCACAAAGGGATGTTTACTGTGCTAGGCTTTACTCCAGAACAGATGGCTCAGCTACGTGATCAATATGGAATCTATGGGGTAGGTGATGGCCGAATTAACATTGCAGGCTTATCAGAACAACATATTCCGTATGTTGCTCAAGCCATAGTGAATGTCTCTTAAATATTTATCAGTTTGATTAGGTGGGTCAATGAAACAACACTTGAAACTTATTGCTCTTTTAATGTTGAGTACTGGTTTGATGGCATGTAGTACGCTAAACCAAACCTCAACACAACCAGAGCAAAAGCCAAAAGTTGAAGAGCCAAAACAACAAAATACTGAGGCACAAAAACCGGTTGAAAAACCCTCGAAAGAGCCAGTGGTTGTGGTGACGGTCAAAAAAACCTCTGATGGTAAGCTTATTTTGGGCGAAAAAGAGTGGGTTTATGTGCCGAGTTTGAACGAAAGCTTCAAAGCGCGTATCGATACCGGAGCGGCCACCTCTTCAATTAGTGCCGTGGATGTTGTTGCTTTTGAACGCGATGGAAATGATTGGGTCAAGTTCAGGATTGAACACGATGACATCAAAAGTGATGAGATAAGTTTACCTGTTGAACGCTGGGTCAGAATTCGGCAATCCAGTGCAGAGGGTACACAAAGACGTGCGGTCGTTGTCGCTTGGATTGAAATTGGTGATCTCAAAGAGAGAACCGAATTTACGCTTGCCGATCGTACACATCTGACTTACCCACTGTTACTTGGTCGTAGTTTCTTTAAAGATGTAGCGCTTGTTGATGTGAGCCGAAAGTACGTGCAGGATAAACGTAAATAGAGATACCTCACTTCTTAGCTCAACCTAGCAGCCAGCACTTGTTGCTGGCTTTTTCTTACCTCCAATTCCCTAGTTGTAACAGCAGTCTTCATTCCTCATTACTTTATTCGATATTTGCTCAATAAAATGATGCGCTGTGTTGAATAATGTTTGAAAACCATTGTGTTAAGTTTGTTAAAAAGACGATGGCGTCTAAAATGAAAACATACCACCTGCATTGGTAAACCTAAAAGGTGTTAACTCAGGATCTGATATACAAAACACTGCTTAAACCCACGCCGAGCAGTGATATGACTGCTAATAAGGAAATTGTCTATGTCTGAGCATCAACAAGCTGAAAGTAAATTTAGATTAGTGACACGCAGCGATTTTGATGGGCTGGTTTGTGCCGTGTTGCTCAAAAAACTCAACCTAATTGACGAGATCGTATTTGTTCACCCAAAGGATATGCAAGATGGAAAGGTGACGATAACTGAGCGTGACATTGTCACTAACCTGCCTTACGTCGCTAATGCTCACTTAATTTTTGATCATCACCTATCGGAAACTATTCGCAATCAAGGTGAAAGGCCGAATCATATTATTGATCCAAACGCGCCGTCTGCCGCGCATGTAGTATGGCAATATTATGGCGGACTAGATACGTTTCCCACTCAGTGGCAAGAGATGCTGAGTGCTGTCGACAAAGGTGACTCCGCGCAGTTTACTCGGGATGAAGTGCTTGATTCTGCGGGATGGAATTTACTGAATTTCCTGATGGATGCAAGAACAGGTTTAGGGCGCTTCCATGAATTTCGTATCTCCAATTATCAGTTAATGATGGATCTTATCGACTACTGTGCGAACCACTCCATTGCCGAGATTCTTGCTCTGCCGGACGTTCAAGAGCGCGTTACTTTGTACCGTGAGCATGAAATTCTATCTAAACAGCAGATTCAACGTTGCGCCAAAGTCTATAAAAACCTTGTCATTCTTGATTTGACGGGAGAAGAAATTATTTACGCGGGGAATCGGTTTATCATTTATGCCTTATTTCCCCAGTGTAATATCTCGATTCACAAAATGTGGGGCTTTCAGAAGCAAAATATCGTGTTTGCTACGGGGAAATCGATTTTTGATCGTGGCTCAAAAACCAATGTGGGCGGATTAATGCTCAAATATGGTGGTGGAGGCCATCAAGCGGCTGGAACGTGCCAAATTGCTCTTGAAATGGCAGAGCAGGTAGAAAAAGAGCTGATCAGCCAAATTACCACAGATGGTTAAAGCCGGTGAAGCCCTGCATGGCAGGGCTTTTTATCTCATCGCGGCGTTTTCTATACGTTTCGTTCCTAAAACCACAAAGTTACCAATTCTTATTGCGGCTCATCACCTACCAGCAATGCCAAGTTGTTTCGTTATAATTGCAGCTTGGGGTTTCGTAAATCTTATTTTTCTCTATACTTACCCAAGTGACTGAATTATTAATAGTTTACACTGATGGAATGTCGCGAAGTTATCAATGGAAGGATTCTAGTATGAGAAAAATTAAGCCTACGCTGTTAGGTGTGACTGTGCTGCTGATGAGTGCTTTGGCGACTGCGGATGTTGTAGAAACCACAACATTATCCGGCGTTGGGCAAGCCAAATATCCCGCCAATTTTTCTCATTTCGATTATGTTAATCCAAGCGCACCTAAGTACGGAAAAGTAACTTATGGCGAGGTAGGTACTTACGACAATTTTAACCGCTTTGCTTCCCGAGGCGCTCCGGCGGCAGGCAGTGGTGAGCTTTATGATTCACTGATGTTTGCGCCCAGCGACGAAATTGATACCTATTATCCATTGATTGCTTCTAAAGTCCGTTATTCTGATGACTATTCGTGGCTAGAACTAGATATTAACCCGAACGCACGTTTTCAAGACGGTAAACCGATCACCGCGCAAGATGTTGAGTTTACGTTCAACAAGTTCATGACAGAAGGGGTGCCTCAATATCGACTGTTTTACAAAGCGGTTAAATCGGTAACGGCGATCCATCCTTTAACGGTTCGCATTGAGATGTCAGAACCTAATAGAGAAAAGCTTTTTAGTTTGGCTCAATCAACTCAAGTGTTGCCTAAGCATTATTGGCAGGATAAAAACTTAGCAGAACCATTAAATGAACCGCCAGTCGGTAGCGGTCCTTACAAAGTCGTACGTTATCAAACTGGGCAGAGTGTCACTTATGAGTTGCAGGAAGATTATTGGTCTGCCAACTTACCAGTCAGCATTGGGCGACATAATTTCAAGCAGATCCAATACGACTATTACCGCGACGATACCGTAATGCTTGAGGCATTTAAAGCTGGGGAATTTGATATTCGCCAAGAGAGTTCGGCGAAGTTTTGGGCCAGCTCATACACTGGATTGAACTTCGATAAAGGATTCATCAAGAAAGAAGCGATCGCGCATAATAGTCCAGCTTCAACCCAAGGTTTTGTATTTAATATTCAACGAGAAGTGTTTAGTGATCCGAAAGTGCGCGAGGCTTTGACCTATGCGATGGATTTTGAATGGATGAACAAAAATATGTTCTACGATCAATACTCACGAACGCGTAGCTATTTTCAAAACACAGAGTATGAAGCGAAAGGTCTTCCCTCTACTGATGAGCTTACTATTCTTACACCACTAAAAGATAAGATCCCAGAACGTGTTTTTACCCAAGAATACCAACCACCAGTGACGGATGGGTCTGGTCGTATTCGTCAACAACTACGAGTCGCTTTTCAATTGCTCAAAGAGGCGGGGTGGGAGCTGAAAGATAAAGTGATGACCCATAAAGAAACGGGTAAAGCGTTTGAGTTTGAGTTATTGATCTACAGTCCGACCACGGAACGCATTGCCATTCCTTTGCAAAAAAATCTAAAACAGCTTGGTATCGAGATGAAGATTCGCTCAGTGGATACCACACAATATCTTAAGCGTTTGCGCGATAGAGATTTTGACATGCTTTCGTCGGCCTATGCGGCGAATCCTTACCCAAGTCCTAACTTGTTGATTATCTGGAATTCAAACTACATCGATTCCACGTACAATCGTGCTGGAGTGGCAGACCCAGTTGTCGACTTCCTCACTGAACAAATTGCCGCCAATCAAGAGCATCCAGAAAAATTATTGCCTTTAGGCCGAGCATTAGATCGCGTTCTACAATGGAATTTTTATCTGATCCCACAGTGGTATCTGAGCCAATATCGTATCGCAACTTGGGACAAATTCGAGCGCCCTAGCGTGATGCCAAAATATGATATTGGTCTTGATACTTGGTGGGTTTCGGAGCAGAAAGCGCAATTGCTACCAGAAAAACGCCGTTAAGAGGATGCAATGACTGCTTATATTTTCCGCAGATTGCTGCTCGTTGTGCCCACGCTGTGGGCGATTATTACCATTAATTTTTTTATCATCCAAATTGCCCCTGGAGGCCCAGTTGAGCAAGCGATTGCACAAATGGAAGGGCATGGTGACGGAATTATGGAGCGATTTACTGGAGGCGGCCAAGAGGTGGATATGTCGCTGTCGGCTAACACTGGAGGATATAAAGGTTCCCGAGGTTTAGACCCCGAGGTAGTCGAAGCGATAAAAAAACAGTTTGGTTTCGATAAGCCTCTTCATGTCCGTTATTTTGAAATGCTAAAAAATTACGCAACCTTTAATTTTGGTGACAGCTTATTTAAAGGAGGCAATGTTATTGATTTGATCACTGAGCGTTTACCCGTTTCGATCTCTTTAGGGCTGTGGAGTACGCTGATCATCTACCTTATCTCCATTCCTCTCGGAATTTTAAAAGCCATTCACCATGGCTCAAGGTTTGATGTATGGTCAAGCGCAGTGGTTATCATCGGTTACGCTATTCCGGGCTTCTTGTTTGCGATTATTTTGATCATTATTTTTGCCAGTGGAAATTATTTCAGCTGGTTCCCACTGCGTGGTTTAGTATCAAATAATTTTGCTGATCTGACTTGGTATCAACAAATTGGCGACTATTTTTGGCATTTGGCTTTGCCCATCTTTGCAATGGTGATCGGTGGGTTTGCCACTTTGAGTATGCTAACGAAAAACTCATTTCTTGATGAGATCAACAAACAGTATGTGGTGACGGCTCGAGCAAAAGGACTGGATGAAGGACGTATTCTTTATCAGCACGTTTTTCGTAATGCGATGCTGATTATTATTGCCGGTTTTCCGAGTGCTTTTATCAGCATATTTTTCACCGGTTCGATGCTGATTGAAGTGATGTTTTCACTGGAAGGTATAGGGCTACTTGGTTTTGAATCGACCATTCAACGGGATTATCCTGTAGTGTTTAGTTCTTTATACATCATGACGTTACTTGGATTAGTCCTCAGCATCATTTCCGATTTGACCTATATTTGGGTTGATCCTCGAATCGACTTTGAGGCTCGTTCATGATGGTAAAAAAAAGGCTGTCCAACCCATTAAACGTATTGCGCTGGCACGGTTTTAAGTCCAATCGGCGCGGTTTTTATTCACTATGGTTGTTTACGCTTTTATTTGTGGTGAGCCTATTTGCTGAGCTGATTGCAAATGATAAACCCCTTTTGGTTGAGTACGATCAGCAGTGGTTTTTCCCCACCTTTCAACAATATGCAGAAACTCGTTTTGGTGGTGAGTTTGAAACCGAAGCGGATTATACCGATCCTTACGTCATCGATCTGATTGAACAAAAAGGCTTTATTGTTTGGCCATTGATCCCATTTAGTTACGACACCATCAACTTTAATATCAATAATGCAGTGCCGTCAGCGCCAGATTCAGTGAACTGGCTTGGTACTGATGATAAAGGGCGCGATGTGCTGGCTCGTATTATTTACGGGTTTCGTATTTCGGTTTTGTTTGGCTTTGTATTAACACTCGTCTCGTCAGTGATAGGCGTTATCGTTGGTGCCACTCAAGGTTATTATGGCGGTTGGCTTGATTTACTTGGGCAACGTTTTATTGAAGTTTGGTCAGGGATGCCAACGCTTTTTCTGCTGATCATTTTATCGAGTTTCGTCGAACCGAATTTTTGGTGGTTGCTTGGTATTATGGTGCTTTTTAGTTGGATGAGTTTAGTGGGCGTGGTGAGAGCGGAGTTTTTACGCTGTCGTAATTTTGATTATGTGCGGGCTGCGCAAGCGATGGGTGTGAGTGATCGCCGCATTATGCTTCGCCACATGCTACCTAACGCGATGGTGGCTTCTTTAACCATGATGCCCTTTATTCTTTCAGGCTCAGTTACGACTTTAACATCCTTAGATTTTCTCGGTTTTGGCTTGCCAGTCGGATCGCCCTCTTTGGGCGAATTATTGGCGCAAGGGAAAGCCAATTTACAAGCTCCATGGTTAGGTATTTCAGCATTTGTGGTGCTCTCGTTAATGCTGACATTATTGGTCTTTATCGGCGAAGCTGTACGCGATGCCTTTGACCCGCATTCGACAGGGAGAATATGATGAGTAAAACCGTACTCTCTATCCAAAATCTTTCGGTCGGGTTTGGTCAAAAAAACAATATTGAACCTGTGATTAAAGCGGTGTCACTTTCTCTCTCCGCAGGGGAAACTTTAGCGCTGGTGGGGGAAAGTGGTTCTGGTAAATCAGTGACGGCGAATGCCATTTTGAAGTTGTTACCGAAAAGTGCTGCCCACTATTTGCAAGGGGAGATCTTTTTTGATGGTATCAATACGTTGAACTGTAGCGAGAGGCAATTAAGAGGTATACGAGGTGGGCGGATTGGTATGATTTTCCAAGAGCCAATGGTCTCACTCAACCCTCTGCACAAAGTTGGTAAACAGTTAATCGGAGTTGTGGAGATTCATCGAGGACTAAGAGGCAGCAAAGCACGTCAGTTGGCCATTGCATGGTTAGAAAAAGTGGGTATTCGATCGCCAGAAATTAAGATTAATGCTTATCCACATGAACTTTCTGGGGGAGAACGCCAGCGAGTCATGATTGCGATGGCTTTGATCAATGAGCCTGAATTACTGATTGCTGATGAGCCAACCACGGCACTGGATGTTTCTGTGCAGGCGCAAATATTAGATCTACTTAAAAACCTGCAACAAGAACTGGGTATGGCCATGTTGTTCATTACTCATGATCTCAGTATTGTTAAGCGTATCGCTGATCGCGTTGCAGTGATGCAAAATGGGCAAGTGATCGAGGTGAATGATGCCAAAACGCTGTTCTCATCCCCCTCTCACTCTTATACCAAAAAATTGATTGAATCCGATCCTCGAGGTTTGCCCGTTGACGTAAACCCTGACAACCCAATTCTAGTGCAGCTTCAGCATCTCAAAGTCTGGTTTCCCATCACTGGCGGCTTATTCAAGCGCACGGTCTCGCATATTAAAGCTGTCACCGACATGCAGTTTAAGCTTAAAAGAGGACATTCATTAGGAATTGTTGGCGAGAGCGGTTCGGGTAAATCGACCACTGGTATGGCGATACTAAAATTAGTCCATTCGGAAGGCTCGATTTGTTACGACAATAATGAGCTGCAAGGGTTAGATAGGAAAGCTATGTTACCTTATCGCAGCAAGATGCAAGTCGTTTTTCAAGATCCATTTTCAGCACTGAATCCGAGAATGTCGGTGGCGCAGATTATTGGTGAAGGGTTAGAGGTTCATAGCCGTTATGATAGACAAACTGTTGAACGAATGATTTGTGATGTGATGCGAGAAGTTGAACTCGACCCAGCCACTCGCTACCGTTATCCCAATGAGTTTTCAGGTGGGCAACGACAACGTATCGCGATTGCTCGGGCATTGGTGCTTAAACCTGAGTTCATTTTACTTGATGAACCAACTTCTTCTTTAGATCGTACGATTCAAGCGCAAGTGTTGGATTTGCTTAAATCGCTGCAACAAAAATATGGATTAACGTACTTGTTCATTAGCCATGATTTACATGTGGTGAAATCATTATGCCACTACACTATGGTGATGAAACAGGGTGAAGTCGTTGAGCAAGGGGAAACGCAACAGCTGTTTCTCAATCCTCAGCACCCTTATACCCAAGAGCTTATTTCCTTTTCTTATTAAACATCACGCTATGTCATACAGTTAAATAACGTGATGTTGTCGCTAGGAAAACAGTGAGTGAATATTGAAAGTAGCGGTAAAGTTGGGGCGCTACGCGCATGTAAAGAATATCGTTATTAAATGGCCATCTTAATGGCTGGTACTATCGCTTCCGGCATGGCTAAAAAATAGCCTTGAAACATATCAATATCGAGTTTTTGCATTGCTTCGAGTTGCGCTTGGGTTTCGATGCCTTCTACAACGGTATTGGAACCATTCTGTTTCGCAAGGGTAATGCCATCCATAAGTGGGTCACAATCACCTTGCATATATTTGAGTAATAAGCTTCGATCAAATTTGATGATATCAGGCGTCACCAAATTAACCCGTTGTGGTGTTGAGGCTTGAGTACCAAAATCATCAATGGCAATTTTAAAACCATTTGCAACCAGACTTTGCGTTGCGCATTGCAGCTTGCTTTCATTTTCTGAATCGATTTCAATCAATTCCATGACCAGTTGATTATGTTCTATATGCAGTTCTTTAAGGCGATCGCATAGCAATGCTTTGTTGATGTCGCTGATGGCAAACAATTCACCCGCGACAGGCAGTAAATTTAGAAATAATTGGCATTGACGATATTCGGAAAGGGCATAGTTTCGGATGTGGATAACTCGGCTGAGTCTTTCTACGTTAAGTTTGTCGATGGGATTAATAGTGTCGGAATGGAAAAAACAATCGGGGCGAATGGTCGTGCTGCCATTGGCAGTTATTCTCACTAGGGCTTCAACGCCCACAATACGGTTATCCCGCGAGAATATCGGCTGGAAAACGCTTCGCAGCACAAGATGCTGGTAATGAGCAATAAACTGGCCATCGGAATCCAGAGACATGCATTTTGAAAACTGAGTTTTGTTAGTTAAAAGCATACAATTTTCGACATCCTAATCATTAATTTTTGCTTGAAGCATCCGAGCGCCAATATGCCATGCCATATTATTGACTCACCTTGACCTTTGTCAATTGTACCTTTGGCTAAGATGAAAATTTGTGGGTTGTCAAAACAGCGTCACAAATATTGAATTATTTAGTGAATGTGATGTGGCAGGTTCAATTGATTGAGTGTGTGCTAAATCAGAAGACAAGAGGGTAATATAAAATCTAGAACTTGGAAGAAAATGAGGGCGGTTTGTTTACGTTACGCCCATTGTAATACGGCATATAATTGAATGTACTTTCGGACTAGTTGCTGGTTTTTAGAGCGTTTTAAAGGATGGCTAAATTTAATATAACAAGGGCTAATTTGAAAACGGTTCTCTAAAGATTGAGTTAGCAATGAGTCACTTTCATACAGCGTGATACCTTGTGCGAGGTATTGATCTATTTCATCGGGTAATTGCCCTGTCCACCAATGCAGTAACTCGCGACTTTTTTGGCTACGACTGATCCAGTGATCGGTCAGTAATAACAATAAATCATTCGGTTGAATCGCGTAAGCGTACTCATATTTCCACTGCGCAATGTCTTGCATCAACTTTTCTCGACAGGTTTTACCAGCACTGACCATATGGTGAGTCAGGATCCATACTGTTCCTGCATCACTGCTCACTCGGTAGTGGTGTGGCATGTCTCGCTGAGGGATTGATTCAATAACAGAATAGTGGCATGGGTGCCCAAATTCACTGAGTGTACGAGCCAATCTGCGAGCAAAAGCCAGTCCTAAGTGATGTTCACTCATTCCTTGGTTGTGTATGGTGGGGTAGTGCTTTTCACAAAGTTTTAGACAGTCAGCTTGAAATTCGTTGACGCTTTGCGTGAGTATATCCAATAGCAACTCGTTGTTCTCCTTTAATAAAGCCAAGCAAGATTACCACAGTTATCAACAAGCACGAGCAGCAAATGGCGAGTTCTTGATCTTTCACACTATTCTTCTAATACGAGCATTCTACAGGTGTTATACCCTTATGATTTGAAGCTACCGTTGTTTCAAGTTGTTTGAGCCTAAGTCGTGGTTATCTATATCCACAATAAGTTCCTTCAGTTTTTTCGAATAACTCAATCAGTACTAAAGTATGTCCACAATGTAAAGTATGGTAAATACTGTGTTAATAATTTAGGCTAGAATATAGATTCAATTCACTTTGTTGCTGTTTCACTTGCTGGTTTAGAAAATTTATGACAACTGAAGTTAAAAATTACAACTTAGTCACGCGTCTTATCCATTGGTTATCCGCACTCGTTATCATTGGTATGTTTGGTGTTGGGATCTGGATGGTTGAGTTAACCTATTACAGTCAATGGTATAACACCGCGCCACATTGGCATAAATCTGTCGGTTTGTTGCTGCTCGCGGTCACCCTGTTCCGCATACTATGGAAATTGGTGAGTGTCTCTCCTGCCATTGGTGGCGGCCACTATGAGCGCATTGCGGCTAAAGCGGCGCACGGATTAATGTATTTATTATTGATGACGCTGTTTGTATCAGGCTATTTGATCTCAACAGAAGATGGCCGAGGGATTGATGTTTTCAATTGGTTTACTGTACCAAGTATGGGCTTGCTGTTTGAAGGACAAGCCGATCTCTCTGGCACGGTTCACTTTTACGCAGCTTGGACGCTGATTATTTTAGCAGGCGTGCACGCTGTTGCCGCACTCAAGCACCATTTTATTGATAAAGACGATACGCTACGAAAAATGATAGGAGCTTCTAAATGAAGAAAACGTTACTTGCTACTGGATTGGCTTTCGCAACACTCATGCCGCTAGGTGCAAACGCTGCTGACTATGTTATAGATACCAAAGGTGCGCATGCTTCAATTAACTTTAAAGTCAGCCATCTTGGTTATAGCTTTACCAAGGGCCGCTTTAACAAGTTTGATGGTGAGTTTTCCTACGATCCTAACGACCTTGCAAGCTCAAAAGTGAAAGTTAATGTGGATACTCGCAGCTTGGACAGTAACCATGCTGAACGTGATAAACATATTCGTAGTGCTGATTTCATTGATGCATCAAAATATTCACAAGCCACGTTTACCAGTACTCAAGTGGTTGATAAAGGGAATGGTAAATTAGAAGTGCTCGGTGATCTTACTCTGCATGGTCAAACCAAACCCATTACTATTGATGCAGAATTTATTGGTGCAGGTAAAGACCCATGGGGTGGCCAACGCGCTGGTTTTTCGGGGACAACACGTATCGAACTCGCGGATTTCAATATTGCAGTAATGGGCGCTTCAAGCTACGTCGATATGGAACTCTATGTTGAAGGAATACAAAAGTAATCCACATCTTGTTATGCTTTAAGCAAACATGAATAAAAGGGTCTAACTCTAGACCCTTTTCACTAACTCTCGCTATATTTTATCTCTATACATTGGCTAACTGACGGATTTCTGAGTCTGGAATTCGGCGACCGCGTTGTCCATGTCGTTTGCTTGTTTGGAAACGATATCGACTTCAATCAAACACTGTTTAGCTGAGTGCATATTATTATCAGAGATAGAGTTAAGTTCGGTGATCGATTCACTGACTTGGTTCATCACAATGCCTTGTTCTTCAATTGCAGAGGCGATTCGCTCAGAGTTACTTTGTATCATTTCCATGTCAGAGAGAATCTGACGTAAACTATTATCCAGTTCTCCTGAAGCCGTTAGCGTCGCATGTCCTTGAGTATTGCATTGTGCAATATCAGTGACAACGGTGCTCATTTGGCTTTGAATTGCAGAAACGACATTGGTGATCTCTTCCGTTGACTGATGCGTGCGGCTGGCAAGTGCGCGGACTTCATCGGCGACCACAGCAAAGCCTCTTCCTTGTTCTCCGGCTCGCGCGGCTTCAATCGCGGCATTTAATGCCAGTAAATTGGTCTGCTCTGCGATACCTTGAATGATGTTAACAGCACCGCCAATTTGTTCGACATGCTTGTTCAATGAGGCGATGGAGATTTGACTTTTTTCCAATGTTCGTGAGAGTTCATCGACATTTTTTACCGTTGATTCCACCACCAAACGCCCTTGCTGAGCATTGTGCGCGGCTTTGTGTACACCTTCTACTGCTACACTAGTACTTTCTGAAATTTCGCTGATGGTGGACACCATTTCTTGAACGGCCGTTGCCATTGTCGTGGTGTGGTCAGCCTGAACGTGAAACTGTTCAATCACATCTTCTAATTCGTTATGCATACTTGATGTACTGTTCGATAGCTGGTGAGACTTTGTTTGAGAGCCAGCGATAAGAGTTTCGAACTTATCGAGTAAGATATTAAAGTAAGTTGCGATCGATACCAGCTCGTTGCGGCCAGTCAGTTCAACACGCAAACTGATGTTGTTGCTGTTTGAAATCATTTGCATCACTGATAACAACTTACTCACTTGCACGTTAATGGAGCGCGCTATTTGGAGAATAAAGCCAAGGATTAGCACGATCACTAACGCACTGAGCCCTTGCTTCACATAGTTAAGTTCTTGCTCAATACTTGTAATCTCTTTATTTAACACTTCAGAAAAGGTGACAAACTGTTGTTCAACATTATGAGAAAGGTTACGTACTTCACCAAGTAGCCCTTGATTATATTTCAAACCAATCACTTTTTTCTGATCGACAAGCTGTTGGGCGGCCTGTGCTAATGCCGGAAAACGGTTGGTCACTGTGCTGTTTTGCAGCTCTCCAACCTGCACGCTTTGATCAAACGCCATTAGCTCTAAAAGTAATGCATCATCAGCATTAGGTTTTATGGTTTCCAATGCTTGTAAATAAGTGGCTAAAAGGCCGGATTTTTCATTTAATCCGTATAGGCTATAAGCCTGCACCAATTTTTCAAAACCTTGTTTATAAGCCAAAAGATCTTGTCGGAGTTGGCTACTAGAGGGGAGATCTCGATCTAACAGGATGAGGGAAAGTTGCTGTTCCAGATCTAAAAAAAGAGTGCTGTTTTTTTTAAAGGTTTCAAGGTATTTCACGTCGCTTCGCAGAAGAAAATCTTTCTCATTGCGCCGCAAATTGAGCAGTCTAATTTCAAGTTTATCGACTAAGTTAATGGCTTGATTGAGCGTTTCGGTGGTTTGGGAAAAATGTGTGGTAGTGGCTAACATTACCAGAACCCCGATAACCGCAATAGCACCCAGTGAATATAATTTTTGTTTGATACTCATGAGATTATACACCTAAGTAAAATGACAATAATTGATGAAAATGTAATTATTAGTATGTTTAATTAGAATGTTAGGATTAAATGAAGCGTATATCAATGAACGCAAAAATATAAATTACATGCATTATCGTGACACAATAGT
>NZ_CAWNHR010000021.1:97491-186760 GCF_963874485.1 Vibrio sp. V15_P4S5T153
ACGTAAGGCACCAAGACAAGAAAGATCAAGAATATGAGGCGCAGTTAGAGTTGAAGATAAACTAGCAGTGCAGGGATGCCCCCTTATAGGGGGCTATAAACCAAAGCCGCCTTCTAAGAAGGCGGATTTTTACTTTGTTGATTCCCATAGAATTTGTTAGAGGCGCTCTGTAAACATGATTGAATTAGAAAATTACCAAGGACTTATTTTTGATATGGATGGTACGTTGCTTGACACCATGCCAGCGCATTTAGAGGCTTGGTCAAAAACAGCGCAACATTTTCGTTTCCCATTCTCAGAACAGTGGTTGCACAGTTTAGGTGGCATGCCTAGCGCTAAAATCGTTTCACAAATCAATAAGCTGCACGATCTCAAATTGGTGCCAGAGCTGGTCGCTCAATTTAAAATGGCGGCATTTTCTTCTATCGAAGATAGTGGCGAGGTAATTTCTTGTACCCATGAAGTTGTTGAGCAGTTTTATGGTAAAAAGAAGCTTGCGGTTGGGACTGGAAGCCAAAGGCAAAGTGCACTCGCATTGCTTAAAAAGTCTGGGCTATTAAATCGCTTTGATGCTGTAGTAACGGCGTCTGATGTTGAAAACCATAAACCTAATCCAGATACATTTTTGCGTGCAGCCTTTTTATTAGATCTCGAACCTAAGCATTGTGTGGTGTTTGAAGATACTCATTTGGGTAAACAAGCCGCTCACGCTGGAGGAATGGATTGTGTGATGGTAGACGAAGGAAAACTGGTGTTTTATCCAGTCCCTTCTCAAGAATAGAGCCGCGTAATGCGGCTCAACTCCGCTTTACTGGATTTCAATTAATTCCACATCAAAAATCAGTACGGATGCAGGTGGGATAGGGCCGCTGCCACTTTTGCCATAACCTAAATTACTGGGTATGAACAGGCGCATTTTTTGTCCTTCCACCATCAGTTGTAGACCTTCCTGCCAGCCTTGAATCACCTGCTTCAAACCAAACACAATCGGGTCGTTACGTTCAACTGAGCTATCAAACACCGAACCGTCAAGTAAAGTACCGTGATAATGCACTTTTACACGACTGTTGGCTTTCGGATGAATGGTGCCAGTACCTTGTTGGAGTACGAGATATTGTAGGCCACTTTCGGTTGTTATCACGCCATCTTGCTGAGTATTTTCAGCCAAAAACGCTTGGCCTTTAGCAAAATTTTCATCGGCAATTTTGTGGTTATTCCACGTACGATAGATGAAAAAGCCAGCCAGTAAAAAAATAATAATTGGAAATACAAATTTAGACATATTTTTAAAGCCTTGTGGATTAGGGGTGAGTCAATAAATATGAGATGGTATTCGCGATATCTGCTACATCTTTATGACCGGAGGTGATGACTAAATATTTGCCTTTCACAATAAAGGTTGGAACGGCATTGATTTGGCCTTTTACTGAAATATCATCAGCGAGCTGAATCTCTTGGAATAACTGTTTTTGCTGCTCATCATCTAACGAATACGGGCTGATTAGCCCTCTCTGGCTGAAGGCCAAATCAATCGCTTCTTTACGCTCACTTAACGTTACTTCTTCATCCATTTGCACGACCGAAAATAGCTGTTCCATCATGGCATGATCGGGAATTGCTCCCAGTTGCATCACGGCTGAATAGTAAATCATGGCTCCAATCTGTGCGCCTTCGTTAAAGGTGACATGCAGTTTACCAAATGTTTCGCCTGTTATTTTCTCTAGCTCTGGGATGACCTTTTCCATTGAACGACAGTGTCCGCAAGTCAGCGAAAACACTTCCGTGACGGCTGGCAGGCGGTATGTTGCAAGACTTACGGGAAGCTCATCATATTGTTTCCCTTTTTGTGGCGTAGTGTTGTCACCGCAGCCTGCTAGAATCAGTAGTGTTGTGATGAGAGTCAACCAATAGCGTGTGTTTTTTTTCATAACGAGTATTGAGTTAAAAAAGAATACTTGAATTCTAACGGCTTACCGTGACAAGGAAAACAGAAACAACCACGAAATTGCTACCAAATATATATAAAGTTTTACAGTCTTGGCCGATACAGTTTAGGTAGTAAGAGAATGGAGTGATGCTTGAATGAAGTATTTAGCCTTACCGTTATTGATGTTGTTAACGGGGTGTGGAACATTAGCCACCGCAGATCGAATGTTTAGCGACAATCTATTGGATGCAGCGCCAAAAGGTGATTTTGACGTGCTCTACCCTGAATGGGGCTATGCGCCGAAGATTGCTTCAACAGGTGTTCAAGGACCGATGGGACAGCAGCGCGTGAGTAGCTATGATTCTTTGCAAAGTTTTTTATTGAAGAATGGCGTTGATTACGAGGTTCTCCCGGGTAACCACATTATGGTTAAATTGAAAGATACGGTGAAATTTGAAACGGGCTCGTCCACCGTCTCCTCTGGCTCTGGTGATTGGCTTACTATGATGGGACGTTATTTAGCCTCAGAACCCGGTATTGATATTGTGATTGATGGTCATACGGACAGTAGTGGAGCGCCCACTTTTAATGATGGTTTGTCTGAACGTCGAGCGAAAGCGGTAAAGAACACTTTAGTGAAAAGTAATGTGGCGATGGACTCTATTTTTACCCGTGGATATGGTGAATACGTTCCGGCTTGTACGAATAAAACCAATGCAGGTAAAGCATGTAACCGTCGTGTGGAAGTGTTATTTATTGTTTCCAATAATTAAGTTATGCCTTTTGGTGGCGTGCCTTTTAAGTGATGTATCTCTTTTTTCACACGCGACAAGATCAAAAAAGCCCAGCGAATGACTCGCAGGGCTTTTGCATTAAAAATAAGAAGACTTAAGCAAGCAGCTCTTGTGCTTGTTTCACCACGTTTTCAGTCGTAAAGCCGAACATTTTGAACAATTGATCCGCCGGTGCTGACTCACCAAAGGTAGTCATACCGATAATCTTGCCGCCAAAACCAACGTACTTGTACCAGAAATCCGCGATACCTGCTTCAATAGCGATACGCTTAGTCACGGCTGCTGGTAGTACGGCTTCGCGGTAGGCTGCGTCTTGTTTATCAAACGCATCGGTCGATGGCATCGAAACTACGCGCACTTTCTTACCTTCGGCTGTAAGTTGCTCTGCGGCTTTTACCGCCAGTTCAACTTCAGAGCCAGTGGCAATCAGGATAAGCTCAGGCTGACCCGCGCACTCTTTTAGGATGTAACCACCTTTCGCAATATCCGCAACTTGCGCTTCGCTACGTGGTTGCTGCGCTAGGTTTTGACGAGAGAAAATCAGCGCTGATGGGCCATCTTTACGCTCAATCGCCAACTTCCATGCGACGGCTGATTCCACTTGGTCACACGGACGCCATGTGCTCATGTTTGGTGTCAAACGCAGTGAAGCCACTTGCTCAACCGGTTGATGGGTTGGGCCATCTTCACCCAAGCCAATCGAGTCATGAGTGTAGACTTGGATGTTCTGAATCTTCATCAGCGCGGCCATACGCATTGCATTACGGGCGTATTCCATAAACATCAGGAAGGTTGCGCCGTAAGGAACGAAGCCACCGTGCAGCGCGATACCGTTCATGATGGCAGTCATACCGAATTCACGCACACCATAGTGAATGTAGTTACCCGAGAAGTCTTCCGCCGTGAGCGACTGAGAGCCCGACCAAATGGTGAGGTTAGACGGTGCCAAGTCCGCCGAGCCGCCCATAAATTCTGGCAGCATTTTACCAAACGCTTCCAGCGCATTTTGTGACGCTTTACGTGACGCAATATTGGCTGGGTTAGCTTGAAGGTCAGCAATAATTTGACTCGCTTTCGCTTCCCATTCTGCTGGCAACTCGCCATTTACGCGGCGTTTGAACTCAGCAGCTTCGGCTGGGTAAGCGGCGGCGTAGGCTTCAAACTTGGCATTCCAATCGTTTTCTTTCGCTTGGCCAGCTTCTTTGGCATCCCACTGCGCGTAAATGTCGGCAGGGATGTGGAAAGGTGCATGCGGCCAACCCAGGAATTCACGCGCTGCTTTGATTTCTTCAGCGCCTAAAGGGGCACCGTGACAGTCGTGTGAGCCCGCTTTATTTGGCGAACCAAAACCGATGATGGTTTTGGTGCAAATCAAGGTTGGACGAGGGTCTGCTTTCGCAGCCTCAATCGCGGCATTAATCGCTTCAGCGTTATGGCCATCAACCGCAGCAATAACATGCCAGCCGTACGCTTCAAAACGTTTTGGCGTGTCATCAGAGAACCATCCTTCCACATGACCATCGATAGAGATGCCGTTGTCATCCCAAAACGCAATCAGTTTGCCAAGGCCCAGTGTGCCCGCCAGAGAACACGCCTCGTGCGAGATGCCTTCCATCAAACAACCATCACCCATGAACACATAAGTGAAGTGGTCAACGATGTCGTGATCCGGTTTGTTGAACTGCGCCGCCAGTGCTTTTTCAGCCATCGCCATGCCGACCGCATTGGTAATACCTTGGCCTAGTGGGCCCGTGGTGGTTTCAATGCCCGGCGCGTAACCGTATTCTGGGTGACCCGGTGTTTTTGAGTGCAATTGACGGAAGTTTTTCAAATCATCAATCGACAGCGCGTAACCGCTCAGGTGCAATAAAGAGTAAATCAGCATTGAGCCGTGGCCGTTTGACAGCACAAAACGGTCGCGATCAGCCCATTGTGGGTTTTGTGGGTTATGGTTTAAGTGGCCACGCCAAAGAACTTCAGCGATATCCGCCATACCCATTGGTGCACCAGGGTGACCAGAGTTAGCTTGTTGAACACCGTCCATACTAAGAGCACGGATGGCATTGGCTAATTGTTTACGTTCCATAATAATTACCGACAAATAATAGAGTTAGAAAGGAAAGGGGAACGTTAATCGTTCCCCAAATTTTAATTCGTAAGTGGATTACAACTTGGCTGCAATCATGACTTCAAGTTTGCCTTGGTCAATGGCAAAGTTACGGATGCCTTCCGCTAATTTTTCTACGGCCATTGGGTCTTGGTTATGTTCCCATAGGAACTCTGCATGGGTCATTGCTGCAGGGCGTTCTTTGTTACCTTGAGAGTCAACCAGTTTTTCAACCACTTCACCTTCAGCTGCTTCGAGTTCTGCCAGTAAAGAAGGGGCAATAGTCAAACGATCACAGCCTGCTAGCTCTAAAATTTCACCGATATTACGGAAGCTTGCACCCATCACGACTGTCTTGTAGCCATGTTCTTTGTAGTAATTGTAAATAGCAGTCACGGACAATACACCAGGATCTTCTTGCGGTGCAAAATCACGGCCTTCTTTGGCTTTGTACCAGTCCATAATGCGGCCGACGAATGGAGAAATCAGGAATACGCCTGCTTCTGCACACGCGCGTGCTTGAGCAAAGGAGAATAATAGAGTCAGGTTACAGTTGATGCCTTCTTTTTCAAGGCTCTCTGCTGCGCGAATACCTTCCCAGGTTGAAGCCAGCTTGATCAAAATACGGTCGTTAGTAATGCCAGCATCGTTGTACATTTTGATCAGTTGGCGCGCTTTTGTCACGCTACCTTCCATATCATAAGAGAGGCGAGCATCGACCTCGGTAGAAATACGCCCTGGAATCGTTTTTAAGATCTCTTTACCGATATTGACAGCAAGCATGTCACAAGTATCTTGAACTTGTTGAGCCTTGTCTGAGCTCTGTGTTTTTGCGTATGCGATAGAAGCATCAATCAGTGGCGCGTATTCTGCAATTTGAGCCGCTTTAAGAATGAGAGATGGGTTAGTGGTCGCATCTTCTGGTTGGTATTTTTTGATTGCGTCAATTTCACCAGTGTCAGCAACAACAGTCGTCATTTTACGAAGTTGCTCTAATTTATTGCTCATATCGATCATCCTATTTCTTTGGGCCAAGCCAGATTTTGAGTTTGCTGGGCATTTGCAAGCGGGTTAGCAATCACATAGCCATGTCTTACACATGCCAGAAAAGCTAACTCAATTATTTCCAGCGACCGAACATTTGCGTTGAACATTTGCTCGATCGTTGAGTAAATGATGTAGCCATATTTATCTTATCCACTGGGAAAGTCAATCGCTGTTCTGAGGTTATAGTGATATCAATCAACTATTTTTTTGTGAATTAATCTAAGTGCTGATAAATAAACGTTTGCTTAGATTTATCAAGGGTTGAAAGCGAACGTTACTGTGCATTGAACAGAGTGAGAAAATGTAATTTCCGTGAGCAAATGTTGCAAAGTAAATGAGGCTTAACCTATGCTAGGTCAATGAGCAAATGCTCAATTGTCGTTATTCTGCGCACAATATTGACCATGAGATCCCGTATGACCACTCCCAATCAAGACATTTCTATCGAAAATACTGACTTATTAACTGAAATTTCAGTGGCTTATTACCAAGATGGTGCAACTCAAGAAGAGATTTCGAAAAAGTTCTCTCTTTCACGAGCCAAAGTAGGGCGAATGCTTAAACAGGCACGCGATGAAGGGATTGTCGAAATTACGGTGAAATATCACCCTGTTTTTAGCGCCAAAATTGAGCAGCGACTAATTGAACGCTTTGGCGTAAAACGTGCGCTGGTTGCACTTGACCAACCTAGCGAAGAGTTGCAGCGCCAACAAGTGGCGGGGTTGGTTTCCAATTACCTGACCAGTACGCTAAAAAACGGCATGGTTGTGACGGTTGGTCAAGGCCGAAATGTATCGGCCGTTGCGCATTATATTGGCGTGATCACACCGCGAGAGTGTAAGTTTGTCTGTAGTATTGGTGGCATTCACCCAAGAGGTGGGATGTTTAATGCGGATCATATCTGTCGGCAACTGGCCAAAAAATACGGTGGAAGCTCTGAAACGCTTTATGCGCCTGCCTATGCTGAAAATCGCGAACAAAAATTAGCATTTATGCAAAATGCAACCGTCAAACAAACCTTAGATTTAGCACGTAAGGCGGACATTGCGTTAGTGGGTATTGGGGATATGAGTGAAAACAGCTACATGGTCGATCTCGGTTGGTTTACCGCCGATGAAGTGGTGCAGTCGCGTTTACAGCAAGGTGTAGTGGGGGATTTCGCTGGTTATGATTTTTTTGATATCCACGGTAAAGCTGCCAATACGGTGATGAGCGATCGTGTGATTGGGTTAGGGATTGACGAATTTCGACCGATTGATGAGGTGATCGCTATCGCGGCGGAAAACAGCAAACCTTTAGCGCTGCTTGGGGCGCTACGCACCGGTGCAATTGATGTGATTGCCACCAGCGTAAGCAACGCGTTAACGGTACTGAATTTAGATGAGCAGATGAAAACCGTCACAGAATCGTCAGTTTGAATTTAACCTATATAATCCTTATGACATGAATCAATCCCCACGACGGTGGGGATTGATTCAGAGACTAAAGCTCAATAGGCAGCTCAGTGCGCGGCCCCCATTCCGTCCACGAACCATCATAAACGCACAGTTTTTCGTAGCCGCAAATTTGCGCAGCCAGCAGCACAATACAGGCGGTTACGCCTGAGCCACAACTGAAAATGTATTGCTCTTTTCCAGCAGTCAGCGTTGCTTGCATAATAGGTTGTAGATCTTGCGGTGATTTAAGCTTATGCCCATTCATCAACTCTGTAAAAGGTAAGCAAATAGAGTGAGGAATATGACCGCTGCGTACGCCTTCTCTTGGTTCTTTCACTTGACCCAAAAAACGGGCTTGTGAACGGGCATCAACAGTTAAGATCTCTGGGTTCTCTATTTGTGCAAGCACATAGTCTGCGTTCACAAAATAGCGAGGATCGAGCGTGCCATGGAAGTTTCCGTGTTTAAAGGCGTGTGTGTACTTTTTTACAACGGGTAAACCTTGGCGTTTCCATTCGGTTAATCCACCATCAAGAACGTATACCGACGTATGTCCCATCGCTTTGAGCATCCACCATGCCCTCGGTGATGCAAACGTCCCGCTATTGTCATAGACAACGACGATCGAATCCTGGTTTAAACCGATCGATTGTGCTAATTGGTTAAAGCGATCTTCACTAGGCATCATATGAGGTAGTGGCGATTGTAGGTCACAAAATTCACCATCATAATCAAAGCGGTGAGCGCCGGGAATGTTATGCAGAGTATCTTTCTCAGTTTCACTGGGAATTTGGAATTCAATACTGCAATCAAGAATAACGGTGCGCGGGTCGCCTAACTTTTGTGCTAGCCATTGGGGGGAGACGAGTGGTGACATGAGTTTAACTCTCCTATTGTGTGGGCTGATGCGGTGGACGAACGAGAAAGACATTATTGAGTCTTTGTCGTTCATTTACTGGCAAGTCTGGCAGTGAGCGAGTTTGATTAAGTTCATTTCTCTCCACGTCATTGAAAGAGCGTCCAACATCAAAATTTTGCCTTGTTTTACCTGCCCATATTGAGCGATCACTTTGATCGCTTCCATAGCTTGTACCGCGCCAATAATCCCGACGACAGGGGCCATTACGCCCGCTTCGACGCAAGTGAGTACGTTACTACCAAAAAGAGCGCTTAAACATTGGTAACAGGGCTCGTCTGGGTGCTGATACATAAACACGCTGACTTGCCCTTCCATACGAATCGCAGCACCAGATACCAGTGGTGTTTTAGTTTGAAAGCAGATTTTATTCAATTGGTTACGAGTATCAAGGTTATCTGATGCATCCAGCACTAAAGAATGCTGTTCAATTAATGCTTTCAATTGTGCATCTTCAAGGCGTTGATCAACGGTATTTACCGTTAAATACGGGTTAAGCATACGCAGTGACTCTGCCGCTGAGTCCACTTTTTTACGTCCAATATCGGCATCGCTATGCAGCACTTGGCGCTGTAAATTAGAGAGCTCAACCACATCATCATCGATGAGCGTGAGTGAACCAACACCTGCCGTGGCAAGGTATTGGCTTGCAGCGCAGCCCAATCCTCCTGCGCCAAGAATTAAAATAGAGCTTTGTTTAAGTGCTTCTTGTCCTTCAAAATCAAACTGTTTGAGAATGATTTGTCGGTTGTAACGCAGTAGCTCTTGATCAGATAGGATCTCCATAGTGATCCTTAATACAAGCTGGGATTAAAAAGTTGGATATTGACGGTTTCGCCCACTTCCACTCGGCCACGATCTTGTTCTAACACCACAAAACAGTTGGCGAGACTCATCGAACGAAATGCCCCCGAACTTTGGTTTCCGGTAGTTTCAACAACAAACTGGCCATTTTCAATTGTGTAAATACCGCGTTGGTAGTCAGTACGGCCCGGTGATTTTTTAAAGGCATTTTTAGTGATGGCTGGAATGGACTCCGGTGCTTTCCACTGAGTGTGTCCAGCCAATTTAGCCAGCATAGGTTGCACCAAGACGTATAGGGTTAATACGGCTGAGACGGGGTTGCCAGGTAAGCCACAGAACCAAGCATGATCTAATGTTCCAAATGCAAACGGTTTGCCCGGTTTTATTGCCAGTTTCCAAAAACCGATTTCTCCGAGTTCTTGCAAAATATCTTTGGTATAGTCAGCTTCGCCTACACTTACGCCGCCAGAAGTAATAACCACATCGGCCAAATGTTGAGCTTTATCGAAGGTAGCTTTTAAAGTGGCAGGGCAATCAGCAATGATCCCAAGATCAATCGCTTCACAACCAAAATTCTCAATTAATGGTTTAATGCCATAACGATTACTGTCATAGATTTGCCCCTCAGCAAGAGGTTCACCGAGTGGTTTTAGCTCATCTCCAGTTGAGAAAAAGGCCACTTTAGGTTTACGAAAAACGGTCACATGGCTGATGCCGAGTGTGGCAATCATTGGGATATCACGCGAAGTCAAGCGAGCCCCTTTATGTAGCACTACATCGCCTTGTTTGATGTCATCACCAGTGGGGCGAATATTTTGCTGAGGCTTTGCATTCGGCTGTAGAAAGCAGATACCATTTTCGTTTTCGGTCGTTTGCTCTTGCATGATCACCGCGTCGCAACCAGCTGGAATTTTCGCGCCAGTCATAATTCTCACGCAACTGTTGGCTGGCCACGGCCCTTCAAATGGAAGACCGGCAAAAGATTTGCCAGCCAGCGGCAGGGTGGTTGACTGTTGCAGGTCAGCTAATCGAATAGCGTATCCATCCATCGCTGAGTTATCGAAAGGCGGCACAAAAATGGGTGAGAGTAACTCTTCGGCCAACACATAGCCTAACGCGTCGGCTAGCGGTAGTTTCAGCGTCGTTTGGATGGGTTTGATATTCGCTAGCATTGTCTCTAACGCTTGTTCGATAGGCATTAAGCCCGGTGAATCACAACAGCCCATGGTCGGTTCCTATAGCTTTTTTCTTTGCGAGGACTTTATCATACATTGCTTACGGGCAATAATGACCATCCTTAAAATATGGATGTAATTATTCAAAATTCCGAGTATCCTTGTCTGCCATCCGAAAGGGGTAAAAAGTAAGAGGAATCGGAATGCTAGGTCTTAGCGAATCAGCAAAGTTGGTCAAAGATGCGCTAGAGAGCCGAGGTTTGGAAACGCCTATGCGTCCAAATGAGGTTACTCGTGAAGAAAAGAAAGAAAAAATCGAACACCATATGCGTGAGATCCTCACATTACTCGGTCTTGACTTGACCGACGACAGTTTAGAAGAGACACCCCATCGAATTGCGAAAATGTATGTGGATGAAGTGTTTTCTGGCCTTGATTATCAAAACTTCCCCAAAATTACTGTGATCGAAAACAAGATGAACGTCAGTGAAATGGTGCGCGTAAAAGAGATTACCGTAACCAGTACCTGTGAGCATCACCTAGTGACTATCGATGGTAAAGCCGCGGTGGCGTATATCCCAAGAGGCAAGATAATTGGTCTTTCTAAGATTAACCGTATTGTACGTTTTTTTGCTCAGCGCCCCCAAGTTCAAGAGCGAATGACACAGCAGATACTGGTGGCTTTGCAAACCTTACTCGGTTCAGACGATGTCGCAGTCACTATTGATGCCACTCATTACTGCGTTAAGTCACGTGGTGTTATGGATGCGACCAGTGAAACGACCACCACAGCATTAGGCGGTATTTTTAAATCTAACCCTGCCACCCGCGCCGAATTTTTCCATGGTTTACATTAATCGAATCTCAGTTGAGTCCATCGATTAATGTTGATCAACTAAAAAAGCCCTCGCAAGTGAAGCCGAGGGCTTTTTCGTTTTACCACGCACGCTTTATTGAAACAGAGCCAAATTTTATTTAAACAGAACCAAGTACTCGCCATAGCCTTCAGCTTGCATCGCCTCTTTTGGTACAAATCGCATCGCGGCAGAGTTCATGCAGTAGCGTAAGCCGGTTGGTGCTGGTCCATCCTCAAAGACATGACCTAGGTGAGAATCTGCAAAACGGCTGCGCACTTCGGTTCTGGTATAAAAAAGCCGAGAATCGCTTTTGGTCGCAATATACGCTTCATTAATTGGCCGAGTAAAACTGGGCCAGCCTGTACCAGAACGGTATTTGTCGGTAGAAGAGAATAATGGCTCTCCGCTGACCACATCGACATAAATACCATCGGCTTTGTTATCCCAATACTCATTGTTAAATGCGCGTTCAGTACCTTCTTCTTGCGTCACGTAATATTGTAAATCAGTCAATTTGGTGCGTATTTCTTCATTCGAAGGTTTGATGTATGCCTTAACGTTGTTTTGCATTTTTTGTGCTTCGATCAATTGACGTAAGGTTTTTGGATGCTCATTACGATCTTTACCGAAGATGGTATCAAGATATTGATCACGTCCGGAAGCATGACGATAGTAGGTGTAACGTACTTTGCTCTTTTTATAAAAGTCTTGGTGGTACTCTTCAGCAGGCCAAAATTGGCTGTATTGAATCAGCTCTGTTTTGAGCGGCTTTTTGAAGATCCCTAGCGCATCGATTTCTTGCATAAAGCGCTGCGCGGTCTGCTTCTGTTCACTGTTGTGATAGAAAATGGCAGGCCGATACTGTGGGCCTCTATCAACAAACGAGCCTTGATCATCTGTCGGATCAATGTGGCGGAAAAAATGATCCAATACATTCTCGTAGCTGACAACTTGCGGATCAAAGGTCACTTGAATCACTTCAATGTGGCCCGATTTTCCTGATGAGACTTGTTTATAGGTAGGGTTTTCAAAGCTGCCACCCGCATAACCAGAGACAACGCTAATGACACCGTTGAGTTTTTCAAGATCAGATTCTGTACACCAAAAACAGCCCCCGGCTAATGTCGCGATTTGCTGATTACCAATGCTGGGCATGGTTTTAGGCTGAGTTTCTGCTTGGCTAAATAGCGAAAACAGAATAGGCACAATAAGTGCTATTGAGAATATAAAGGGAGTAAAACGTTTCATAACCGACCTTACTTATTTTTTATTGATACTGGTAAAGAACGGTGAAAAGCGAAAAAAATTACAGAGAAAGAAAACAAATAGCGTGAAGAAAACCTTTCTGAGCCCGAAGATTTGTGCTCAGAAAGGTTAATTTCGAACAATAATATCAGGTTAGGCCGATAATATTTCCTTTAGAATCAATGTCTAAATGCATGAAGGCGGGTTTTTCAGGAAGACCCGGCATGGTCATCACGTTGCCGCATAGCGCATAGATAAAGCCAGCACCCGCACAGAGCTTTAATTCGCGGATCGGTACATCAAAACCTTTTGGTGCGCCTTTAATCGCAGCGTTGGTTGAAATTGAAAGCGGCGTCTTCGCCAAACAGACAGCAAGCTTCCCGTAACCTTGCTCTTGCATGTTGTGCATTTGACGTCGTGCTTTATCAGTAAAAGTGACGCTTGCCGCGCCATAGCCCTTTTTCGCTACGGCGTTGATCTTATCTTCGATCGTCTGCTGTGCTTGGTATAACGGTGTGAACGTACTCACTTTTTGACACTGCTTAATGACTTTGGAAGCAAGCTCAGTCGTCCCTTCGCCTCCAAGAGCAAAACCTTCACTCAGTGCAACCTCTACCTGGTAGGGTAGTGCGTGAATCATCATGGCGAGCTGCTCAAGCTCTTCTTGGCTGTCTTGTGGAAAGCGGTTAATGGCAACTACGGCGGGTATTCCATACTTACTCACATTTTCAATATGCCATTTGAGATTTTCAAAACCGGACACCAACGCGGCATGGTCTGGCTGAAATAGAGTGTCGGGAACTGGCTGGCCGGGACGCAATTCATACAGACCAGAGTTCGCTTTTAAGCCGCGAAGTGTGGTGACGATAACGGCGCAATCTGGCGCTTTCCCAGATGTCGCGGCTTTAATATTACACGCCTTTTCAAATCCCATATCAGAGCCAAAGCCGCCTTCTGTTACAGTAAATTCGGCTAATCTTGTAGCGATGTCATCGGCGATAATAGAAGAGTTACCGTGCGCGATATTGGCAAAAGGCCCGGCGTGAATCAGTGTCGGTACGCCTTCTAACGTTTGCATTAATGTAGGTTCAATCGCCTCTTTCATACTGACAGCCATCGCCCCAGCGACTTGCAAATCTTCGGTGGTAATCGGTGTACCATGGTGGCTATAGGCGACGACAATCCGCCCAATCCGTTGACGCAGATCGTTTAAGTTTTTGGCTAATGCAAGAATCGCCATTAACTCAGAAGCCGCTGAAATATCAAAACCGTCTTCACGTTCAAAGCCATTGATTGATTTATCCGTTTCATTTCGGCCAACGGTAACCATGCGCAGTGCGCGATCGTTGTGATCCATCACTCGCTTCCAAATCACATTATTCGGGTCGATACGCAGTGCTTTCATTGCGGTGCGTTGCTCGAAATCGTCATAACCAAGGCGCTGTTCGTGATAGATCCGGGCATCTATCGCCGCTGCCGCTAGGTTATGCGCGGCTGTGACGGCGTGGATATCGCCAGTGAGATGCAAATTGAGCTCTTCCATTGGTGCCACTTGTGAATAACCGCCGCCAGCGGCTCCGCCCTTAACACCAAAGATTGGTCCCATTGAGGGTTGACGAATACATGCCATCACCGAATGACCCAATTTTGCCATTCCTTGTGATAGGCCTATGGTCGTGACGGTTTTTCCTTCCCCTAATGGCGTTGGGGTAATAGCAGTCACAAGGATTAACTTTCCAACCGTTTGTGTTTGCAAACGTTCAAGGCAACTTAATGAAATTTTGGCCTTAAAGCGGCCTTGGCTGTGGAATTCGCTGGCGGTGAATCCTGCTTTGTTAGCGATAGCCTCTATGGAGGTTAATGAAGTGGCGCGGCAAATTTCAATATCAGGCAGCATAAAACCCTCATTATTTAGTATTGTACGGGTTGGGAAAACGTTTGCGTCGCGATAATAACGTCAAAAAATGGGTTGTAAAGTTATTTAATGAGTGGATTATAAACTAATGTCTGAGCTTTTAGCTCGATTCTTCGTTCTCTTTTGTGTCATTGTCGTTGGGCTCTTTATGATGATCATCTTCAAGTTGATCACTATCTTGTTGATCATAATGCTTGACGACAAAGGGGGTTAACATAACGGAAGAGGGAAGAAAACGTTTCATATGGATTTCCTTGTTTGTTAGTAACTGAACATATGGTATTGAAACTCGACTTACACTGCTTTAGCTCTGACGGCCTTTACTCTATAATGCGGCGTTTTTACTAGGCCAACCTTACCTCACTGCGGATATTTTATGATTTCAAAAAACCAACTGAAACTACTTCGTGCTTTAGGCCAAAAGAAACAGCGCAAGGCTCATGGCCTGTTTTTAGTGCAAGGCGAAAAGAACGTGTTGGAATTGATTAACAGCCAACTGACGGTAAAGCAGGTTTTTGCCACTGCGGAGTTTATCGCACAAAACCGCGTTGAGCTTAGTGTTTTTGAATGCATTGAGGCCACATTAGATGACTTAACCAAAGCCAGCACTTTGGTGAGCAATAATGCGGCAATCGCCGTCGTTGAAATCCCCGAAGTGACGGTACCTGAAGCGAAAGGATTGATGATCGCTCTCGATGGTGTTTCTGACCCCGGTAATTTAGGGACGATTATCCGTGTCGCTGATTGGTATGGCATTAAACACATTGTCGCTAGTCACGATTGCGCCGATCCATACAATCCGAAGACCATCAGTGCCACCATGGGTAGCTTTGGGCGTGTTACGGTGAGCCAAGTGGATTTGGGTGCTTATTTACAGAGTTCAAATCTACCTGTTTATGGGGCTTTTTTAGAAGGTGAGAACGTGCATCATACGAAATTTGCTGCTGAAGGGATTCTATTGATGGGCAGTGAATCGCATGGTATTCGTGCCGAAGCAGCTCAATATGTCACCGACAAAATCACCATTCCCGCCTTCGGGGGAGCAGAGTCACTTAACGTAGCAATGGCTACGGGTATTATTTTGGATAACCTGCGCCGCCAACATCACTAGATCAAACCAAGATCACTCGGTCAATAAGTAAAGCTTAAAAGTTGTTGCTTTGGATTGTCGTCAAAAAGCGTAATAACGGATGCCGTGTTTGCGCTTTTTTTATAACGCTTAGTTATAAGAAGAAAAGACTACTTCTCTAACATCCCTAGTTTGTTTGGCACGCCATTCCATTTTTCAGCATCATCCATGGCTGGTTTGACTTCGGTTTGCACCGGCCATATGTCGGCAAGCTCAGCATTGAGTTCGATGTAAATCTTCTGATCTTCTGGGAGTTCATCTTCTTGAAAGATAGCTTGAGCTGCACATTCAGGAACACATAAACCGCAATCAATGCATTCAATGGGGTTGATCACCATAAAATTGGGGCCTTCGTGAAAGGCATCTGCAGGGCATACCGCGACACAGTCAGTAAATTTACATTGGATGCAATTATCCGTTACGACAAACGCCATGATGATCAGCTCTTAGTTAGTCAAAAATGAAGAATGGGGATAATACGCATCCCAAGTTAAATTTCAACATCCAACGCTATCAATATCTAGCGTAACGTGTGATGAATTCTGGATTTAGTATGACAGATAACGCCATTTCCCGTAAAATGCGCGCCATTGTGAGCGGGCCGCTTGCGGCTTTGGCTAAGACACCGACTAAAACGAGACACCGACATGATACGTTTAACCGAAATTAAACTTCCTTTGGACCACGAGGAAGGGGCAATTTTTGCTGCTATTACTGAAAAACTTGGTATTGCTGATGAACAAGTTCTTTCATTCAATATGTTTAAACGTGGCTACGATGCTCGTAAGAAAACGAAAATCATGCTGATTTACACGCTAGATGTGAGCGTGGAGAATGAAACAGAGTTGCTTGCTCAGTTTGCTGATGATCCGCATGTGAAAGTGACGCCGGATATGGAGTACAAATTCGTTGCTCAAGCGCCAGCGAATCTTACTGAGCGCCCAGTGGTGATAGGCTTTGGCCCTTGTGGTCTATTCGCAGGACTGATTCTTGCTCAAATGGGGTTTAACCCAATCATTGTCGAGCGTGGTAAAGAAGTGCGCGAACGCACCAAAGATACCTTTGGTTTTTGGCGTAAACGTACATTGAATACTGAATCTAACGTGCAGTTTGGCGAAGGTGGAGCGGGAACTTTTTCTGATGGAAAACTCTATAGCCAAGTGAAAGATCCTAACTTCTATGGTCGTAAGGTCACTACAGAATTTGTCGCTGCGGGCGCACCTGCTGAAATCATGTACGTGAGCAAACCGCACATTGGTACGTTCAAATTGGTGACCATGATTGAAAAAATGCGAGCCAAAATCATCGAATTAGGCGGTGAAATTCGTTTTAGTACTCGTGTTGATGACATTCACATCGAAGAAGGGCAAATTACCGGGCTTACGCTGTCAAATGGTGAAGAAATTAAAACGCGTCATGTTGTCCTTGCGGTCGGTCATAGCGCACGTGATACCTTTGAAATGCTGCATGAACGTGGCGTTTATATGGAAGCCAAACCCTTTTCAGTAGGGTTCCGTATTGAGCATAAACAATCAATGATTGATGAAGCGCGTTTTGGTTCGAATGCGGGTAACCCCATTCTTGGCGCGGCGGACTACAAATTGGTTCACCACTGTAAGAATGGCCGCACTGTTTATAGCTTCTGCATGTGCCCCGGTGGCACGGTAGTGGCGGCTACTTCTGAAGAGGGGCGCGTTGTGACCAATGGCATGAGTCAATATTCTCGCGCAGAACGTAATGCTAACAGTGCGATTGTGGTGGGTATTGATCCTGAACGTGATTATCCCGGTGATCCGCTAGCGGGCGTGCGCTTCCAACGTGAACTTGAATCACGAGCTTATCAACTTGGCGGCGAAAACTACGATGCGCCAGCACAAAAAATTGGTGACTTTTTACAAGGTCGTGATCCGAGTGCGTTAGGTGATGTCGAACCCTCTTTTACACCCGGCATCAAGTTGACGGATATTTCAAAAGCGTTGCCTGATTTTGCCATTGAAGCCATTCGTGAAGCGATCCCAGCGTTTGATAAGCAGATCAAAGGATTTGCCTCTGATGATGGTTTGTTAACTGGAGTAGAAACTCGCACGTCATCACCCATTTGCATTAAACGGGGTAAAGATTTCCAAAGCATCAACCTGAAAGGCTTTTATCCGGCAGGTGAAGGTGCAGGTTATGCGGGCGGGATTTTATCAGCAGGCATTGATGGTATTAAAGCGGCCGAAGCATTGGCGCTTTCTATGGTTAACGAAGTTGAAAAAGCATCATAATTTGCAATATTAAGCATAAGAAAAGGCTCATTGGAGCCTTTTTTATTACAGGGACGATTAGATTCGTTATCACATTGAATTTTAAAAGTTTCTGCTGATAGAGATTATCATTTAACTAAAAACAATTTAAACTAGCCCGAACATTATGAGGAGAGATCATGAAGTACGACTGGATTTTATTTGACGCTGACGAGACCTTGTTTCATTTTGATGCTTTCAAAGGTATGCAGCTGATGTTTGAGCGCAAAGGAGTGTTGTTTACTGAACAAGATTTTGCGCAGTACCAAGAAGTTAATAAACCACTGTGGGTCGATTACCAAAATGGTGATATCACGGCGGCGCAGTTGAAGCATACTCGTTTTGTAGAGTGGGCAGAAAAGCTCGCGACGACGACCACGGAATTAAACAGCGCATTTCTTGAAGCCATGGCAGATATCTGCACTCCACTACCAGGAGCAAAAGAGTTATTGGATGCTCTTACAGGTCGAGCGAAACTTGGCATCATTACTAATGGTTTTACCGAACTTCAAGCGATTCGTTTGCAAAGAACGGGGATGAGTGAATACTTTGACCACGTGATTATTTCAGAAGAGGTTGGTGTAGCGAAACCCGATCACGGGATTTTTGCCTACGCGTTAGACAAAATGGGCAACCCTGCTAAAAATCGTGTATTGATGGTAGGGGATAACCCGCATTCCGATATTCTAGGTGGCTTGAATTTTGGTATTGAGACCTGTTGGCTAAACTCTACTGGCGCAAGTGCTGTTGAGGGTATCGAGCCACACTACCATGTGCGTTCATTGCACGAGCTTAAAGATATTTTGGTCGCATAATTATTTACAATGGTGTGGCTTGGGGTGTGGAGTGATGATATCGACCTCCACACCAACAAATCGATTCGTTAGCGGTTGAATTCACCGTCACGCTCAGGTTGATAAACTACATCAAGAATCTCAATCACTCTTTCTCTACCACCTGGCATTGGCCAACTGAGCTGTTGACCAACAGCTAGGCCCAACAATGCACTGCCTACTGGGGCAAAAACAGAGATATCTTGACTGCTTTTCACTTCATGCGGATACACAAGATTTTTTTCGATCACTTCATCACTGTCGATAAACTTGAAGCGTACGGTCGAATTCATGCTCACCACATTATTTGGCATCTCTTGTGGGGCGACAATGGTGGCTCTATCCAACTCAGCCTCGAGCTTTTCTAACTCTGGCGTTAGTTTAGGCATGCCATCCAGTAATGCGGATATTCTGTCCATATCAAGGCTTGAAACTAAGACAGGTGCTAAGTTTGACATTTTTAATACTCCAAAAAGAAATACCGCCCAAAAGCTAGGCGGTATAAAAATTAACGTCAATGTTATTGCGATTCAGGCTATGACATTAATCTTGTTCGACATAGAATGCAAATAATACGGTATCAGTTTGTTATGAATTTGGCATGCACGTATTTAGGCTGGGAGTGGATGTTGTGCAGTACGTAAAAATTAAAGATGTGATTGTTGAACAAATCGATGCTGGCATGCTTGCCCCTCGTCAAAAATTACCTTCTGAACGAAAACTTGCAGAGTCGTTTAATACCACACGCGTTACCCTGCGTGAGGCTTTGTCTCTGTTGGAAGCGGATGGCAAGATCTACCGAGAAGATCGGCGAGGTTGGTTTATTTCTCCTGAGCCGATACGTTACGACCCAACCCAAACTCTGAATTTTACCAACATGGCTTTAGCACAAAACCGAGTACCAAAAACGGAACTGATAATGGCAAAAGTGCTATTAGCCAATAAACAAGCATCGCTATTATTGGGATTGAAGCCATTTTCGGATGTTTACCAAATTGATCATGTGCGTTATTTAGAAGATCGCCCCGTGGTCTATGTGACGAATTACGTGCGCCCTGAATTGTTTCCCAACTTGCTGACTTTCGATTTGTCTCAATCACTGACGGATATTTATCGCGACCATTTTGCCGTGGAGTATCAAACAGTCCGTTATCGAATTACCACTAGCTCTTTGCTTGGTCATATGGCGCAAGCGCTACGCGCTACATCAGGCACTCCGGCGATGGTCGTTGAGCGCATTAATTATAATCAACAGGATGAACTGATCGATTGTGGCATCGAATACTGGCGACATGACGCAATTTGCATTGAGTCGTTAGCCAAGCTAACCGTGGCCCGCTGAGGCTATGTCCGTTAAAGCTAGGTCTGTTAAAGCTATGTTCGTTGAAAATTGAGCGCATTCAATGAAAAAGGCGACCTCTATTAAGTCACCTTTTTACTGTGTTATTGCTGTTTATGACTGAGTTTGTGCATCCGTTTGTTTGAGCTGTTTATGCCCATCTTCACTGACGCCACGTTTCCAGTAGCTGCTGATATAAATATAGTCTTTGGCTATCTCTTTTTCATTGCGAAAATACTCTCTTAGCGCGCGCATGGTATCAAATTCACACGCACACCATACCGAGCCATTCTCACCCAGCCAATTTTTCTCGATAACCGAAGTCGCCAAATTGGTGCTGCTGTCTTTCACTACCCAAGAGATCTCTATGTTCTCCGGAGCCTGTAGTGCCTGTTTGTCATCCACATGCTCAATTTCAATTACTGCATAACCTTTTGCATCACGTGGTAAGCGTTTTAATTGAGCTGCAAGAGCAGGGATCGCGGTCATGTCAGCGGCTAAGAAAAACCATTTCCCATTGGGATTCAACCCTTGAGCTTTACCTGGGCCAGCGATTGAAATCGTATCGCCAATGGCCGTATGCATCGCCCATCTGACTGCAAATCCACACTGCTTATCTTCCGCCTCATGCCGTACAAAATCGATTTCAATGCGGTTGTTGGTCGCATCAAAACTTCGAATGGTATAAGTGCGCATTATTGGGCGCTGATCAGGGGTTAACCGTGACAAATCAGTGCCACCATCTTCACTAAACAACAGCTTGATATAATCGCCTTCGTTTTCAAGTGTAAAATGCCCAATTGAGTCACCCTGTAACGTAATGCGTTGCAGGGAAGGCGAAATCTGCTGGCTATCCGCAACCGTGAGTGGATAGAAAGAGCGTTTAGGTTCTGTTTCTTTTTTCATTATTCTCTAGATTACCGTTTTGTCTTTTGTAGGTATAACCTTAAACTGAGTGCTCAATTGATTCAATGATAATAACTATCATTTACGTTATTTTACTTTGAAGAGATGGGAATGTGTAACTTTACAGATAAAAAGCCCCATACGCATAATGGTATGAGGCTTAATAATGTTCACATTTTGCTGATGTTTAAACTTCGTTAGGTGCAACTTCTGCAAGTTCATCCCGTTCGTTCATTTTTGATGCTTCAAGCATTTTTCGAACAACTAATGAAGCGACGATGGCCACTGCTACCATCACTACGGCTAAGATCGTGAGCATTTTAAAGTAGTCGCCATAAACGCTTTGGACGATATGCTGACTGATCACTTGACCTTTTTCTAATGCAATGGAGGTTGAGAACACCGCACCCACAATGCCGCTTAAGGCGATGGCGACTGAAAAGAGGCTAACCGAAAAGTTTTCGATGTGCTTGGGAGCCACTGACAAAATGAAGGCCACTACTAAACTACCAACAATGACTTCCGCAAAAGCTTGGAAGAAGTGGATCATCAAAAAGACTTCTGGTCTGATGATAACATCAGCACCAATATTCATGACTGCCATGGTTAAAATGCCAAATGCAATGGCGGTAAAGATGAATGCAAAGCCAATTTTAGTGGCTGTTGAAAAATTAATGCCTCGCTTTTCCAGTGAAGAGAAAGTCATAGCAATGACTGGCCCAGCAACAATGCACCACAGTGGGTTCATCGCCATTGATGCTTCAGGAGCGATTGGAATTAATCCAAATAAGTCACCACGCATCGTATTAATGGTTACCATGGTCATGGAGGTCATCATTTGCCCGTAATAGACAAAGAAACAGGTGGTGAGCACCGTCATGATAAGAATAGTGCCCATTTTCAAGGTATCGGATCGATTCGCTTTAAACATCAAAAAGATGAAGTAAAAAATGGCAGCCGCACCAATGGCATAAACGATGTTTTGACCGATGTCCATATTAGAAAACATGAAGAAAACTAGCCCAACCATCGCGCACGATACTGCACAAAAGGCGAGCCAGTTTTTCACGCTTACGGGAGCTTGATCAATCTCAGCTGCAGCATTCACTAATGATTTGTTAAACACAATTAAAGTGGCAAAGGCGAACGCTGCCAAAATGGCTGAGAGCATAAAGCTACCGTGAAAACCGATCACTAAAACAAACATCGGGAATAAATATTGGCCAAGTAATGCCCCCACATTGTTTACCGAATAATTGACAGGGTAACAGTTTTCAAAATGTTCTTGGGAGCTAAAAGTGCGTTTATATAAACTGGGGTAAGAAGGAGACATTAATCCGCGTGCGTAGCTCGCTAAAGCGATGCCTGCTAATGCCATCGCGACGTTGGTTGTTGAGGCACCCAGCACCAGTAGCGTGTAACCAAGAGCAAAAGCGCCGTAGGCAATGGTTAATGAACGATAAGCGCCAAGGAACTTATCGGCAATAAAACCACCAGCGATCGCAAAAAGGGGGCCAATGGATGAAAATGCTCCTACCACCATCATGGTATCAGCTTCGTTATAATCCAAATCTTCTAGAAAAAAACGGGTTAGGATAACCATTACCCCGTAAAATGATAAGCCAAACATCATTTGGCAGAACATCATTGATTTATTGAGTTTATTCCACATATTAATCTCTCCATGTAGTGGATTTTTAGAGTTTATTCCTGTGGATTTTATCATCGGTAGTTATAAATAAATTGAAACAATTATCGCAGAAACCTTACTTTATACACGAGCATTTCTAATGCGTGGCTATCGTTTGAGTAATGTTTAAAAAGTGATTGTTTATTTTATTTTTTGACTCAAGCATTATGCACATGTAGGAGTATTTACGTGTTACCAAACCATACGTTTTAATACTGCTGCTTTCTTGATGTCGATTGCTATGACACAAGTTTTATGGTGGCTGGAATGGAGAGAGAAAAATAACGATGGTAGCCGAGCATCTTTATATCGTATTAGGTAAACGACTTGTTGATCAGCAATTAACATTAGAAGGGCGTAGCCGTGTTGATGGCCTTGTTAAGGCGTTACAACGTCATGACATCGATCATAGTGTCATTGCTTTATGCGGTGGGCTCACGCTAGGGCAACAGATTTCTGAAGCGAAGGCTATGTATCATTACCTTCAATCGGAGCTTACTCGGCTCAATGTGTCACTTTTGAATAACCGCATTTTGCTGGAAGAACACTCGACCAGCACAGTGGAAAATATCGAAAACGTCGCGTTAGAGCTGCAAAAAAACGGTGACATTGACACGCAAAAAATACTACCAGTCACTTTCATTTCTAACGACTATCACTTGCAGCGTATTTTTGAAATTCAGCAACTAATGGATGAACAAGGGTTACTGCGAGTGCTAAAACAACGCTGTGAAATGATGGGGATCACGCTGGCTATTTCACCGGATCTGCACGATCACCTAGCGGTGAAATACCCTTATACGCATTTAGCCGCGGAACTGTTTCTATTGGCCGATCAACTAACGACTTACCGTGTCTACCTTGAAGGTGTCGTGGCGGGCTCATTTTTGCGCGATCTCACGCAAGTGAGAGCCATTCCCTACCAAATCGCATATGAGGCTATTTTAGCGATCAACCATAAAATCGCAGACAACCCAAAGTGGGTTTTTGTTCGCTGTCTTACGGATTTATTGATGCAGTGTATCAATGCCACAAAGGGGGCGTTAAGTGTCAGTGAGATTCAACCTTATCTCATTTTGTTCGACAGCAACTTAACGTTATTGAATCGATATCTTGATCCTGAAAACCCATGCGTCGGACGCTGGTGGCGTCAGGGATAGTAACAAGCGAAATAGATGAATCAAAGAGACCCCGCAATGCGGGGTCTTTGCTTTTTAGCCAAGCGACTTATTTCCTGACCAAAAACCGTTTTGAACAAAACAACGTGTTAAGCCGTTTCTAACGTACGCTCTTTGACCACGCTTAGACGCTCGCCATAAATTGGACGTAGTGCTGCCAGTACATGGTTACGAGTTAGCATACCGACAAACTTGCCATCTTCAAGGACGGGGAGATTTTGTGGTTTGTTCACTTTCATGCTTTTTGCGCGCTCTTCTAAAGAGAGTGAGCTAAAACGAGTAGCAATGCCCATGCTAGTGGTAGGGTATAACTGTTCTTTATCAATACATAAAAATTCGGCGATATCAATCAGACGGTCAGATGCATCGATGGCGATAACATCGCGGCTCATAAGATCCACCACTTTTTGCCCTTCGGTAGGGAGGTAGTCTTGGCACCATAAATCCACCATGACATCGTGAGCTGAGAAAAATCCGACCAAACGACCAGCCACATCAACCACAGGAGCACTATCGAGCTGGTTATCCAGCAACATATCAATCGCTACTGCGGTTGGCATTTCCACGCCTAGAGTTACAGGTTGGGTGTTCATAATGTCTTTAACTGTAATTGTTTTATTCATTTTCGTTTCCTTCACTGACGTAATTGTTGCTGTTTCCGTAATAGTGCTAATGTTTGCGGCTTTAAGTTGTGGACGGCGGAAAATAGACCAGTTGGCGAGACCAACCAACACAGCACCGCCGACGATATTGCCCAAAGTCACTGGGATAAGGTTTGCCACCACAAATTGATGAATGTTCAAATCTGCGTAATGAGTCGCACTGATACCGATCTGCTGCCAGAAGCTCTCTGGTGCAAAGTTTTGAATCACAATGCCTAAAGGGACCATAAACATGTTGGCTACGCAGTGCTCAAAGCCGCTAGAGACGAACATCGCCACAGGCAAAATTGTCATTGCGGCTTTGGTCATTGCATTGGCTGAGCTAAACGTTAACCAAATAGCAAGACAAACCAGTAAGTTACATAGCACCCCAAGAGAAAATGCTTGAACAGGTGTATGGTGCAGTTTGTGCTGCGCGATGTTCAGCGCATTCAAACCCCATTGACCATCATCCAACTGATAGAGACCAGCCCCAGTAACCAAAAGCAGTAAGAACATGGCACCAATGAAGTTACCGATATAAACCTTGCCCCAAATGGATAACATTTTGCTAAAGCTGATTTGTTTATTGGCCCAAGAAATGCTCGACAATACGGAACTGGTGAACAGTTCACCGCCACAAATCACGATTAAAATCAGCCCCATGCTAAAGGCTAAACCACCCGCTAACCGACTGAGCCCCCAACCTGCGTTAGCACTGCCTGTGGTGACAGTGATGTAGAACAAAAATGCTAAGCCGATAAAAGCACCAGCCATAATGGCAAGGCTCAGTGTCATACCGCTACTTTTCTTGGCTTTGCTTAATGCAAATTTCTCGGCTTCTGCCATCATCTCAATCGGTGAGAACAGCTGTTTATTTTCAGAGTAGGCTGCTGACATACACGCTCCCAAAGCTCAATTTCATAATTACCTCCCAAGTTCAAACAAAGCGTCATGCCTTGCTTCCCATACAGACTAACGAACGAGTCATGAAGTAGTAAAATTGATAATTTTTAGATTACTCATCAAATGAATTGATATGAATAAATGAAAGAGTAGAATGAAACCGTTTGCGCATATTAACTCCCTTGAAATTAAAGGTGTGGCGCGCAGTAGATGAAAGCTAAATAGGAAAAGCAGTGCGGTATTCACTCAAACAATTAGCAGTTTTCGATGCTGTTGCCGATAGTGGCAGCGTCAGTCAAGCTGCGGATAAATTAGCGTTAACTCAATCCGCGACCAGTATGTCGCTAGCACAATTGGAAAAAATGTTAGGTCGCCCTTTGTTCGAAAGACAAGGAAAGCAGATGGCATTAACTCATTGGGGAATGTGGCTTAGGCCGAAAGCGAAGCGTTTATTACAAGATGCTCAGCAGATCGAAATGGGCTTTTATGATCAGCACTTGCTTAGCGGTGAAATCAGTATGGGGGCCAGCCAGACCCCTGCCGAGCACCTCGTTCCAGACCTTATCAGCATTCTTGATAACGATTTCCCAGAGATGCGTATTGAGCTTGGTGTGAAAAGCACCAAAGGGGTGATCGATGGCATCCTCGACTACAAATATGACCTTGGTATCATTGAAGGTCGATGCGATGATAACCGTATTTCCCAAGAAGTGTGGTGCCGAGATCACCTAACAGTGATAGCTTCGGCTCATCATCCTTTTGCCAAATGTAAAACGGTGAGTCTTGCACAGCTTGAACAAGCCAAATGGGTGTTAAGAGAACACGGTTCTGGCACTCGAAATATTTTTGATAGCTCGATTCACCATCTTATTTCCGATTTAGATGTGTGGCGAGAGTACGAACATGTTCCTGTGCTACGCAGTATGGTTGCGAATGGTCCGTACTTAACTTGTTTACCTTACCTCGATGTAGAACGCTTTATTGAGAATGGCCAACTGGTAGCGCTCAATGTGCCTGATCTGAATATGGAAAGAACGTTGTCGTTTATTTGGCGAGCAGATATGGCTGAAAACCCGTTGGTTGAGTGCATTAAGCGTGAAGGACTGCGCATGATGAAAGGACGACCAAGCGTACTTTAAGCTTGTTAATCTTGGTTATGATTTACTTTGTTACTTCTCAATATGGGGTGTGATAAGTGAAGCTGTTGAGTGTTCGCATTTAGCATCATGCCACACACCCTCATCACCTAATCTAACGCTCATGCTCGATTAAAAAGCACTTCAAATGTGTTGATTTATCGTTTGCGTCAACATTTCAATGAAATAAGTGCAGTCATTGCATTTATTTCATGACTTAGGTCACTAGTCATCTGTGGTTGAAGCTTTTAATATCGGCACTTGATTTATTGATGTCGCTATAGCAACGGCTTGTTAAATGACAGGCAGATAGCGGCTAAATGAGGGCGCTATGAGCACACTATTTGCAATTTCACTAACGACAGGCATTCTTTCTGGTGTTTGGGGCTGGATAGCCGTTTCGTTAGGCTTACTATCATGGGCTGGCTTTTTAGGATGTACGAGTTACTTTGCCTCTCCAACCGAAGGTATTAAAGGTCTTGCAGAAAGTTTGATAACTAATATCAGTGGCGTTTTTTGGGCAATGGTCATTATTCATTCATCCAGTTTGGTGAGCTTGGATATTTTGGGCTACGTTGTCACTGCGGTAGTGGCATTTTTAATGTGCATTCAAGCGTCGAAAGCGTGGCTTGGTTATATCCCTGGAACCTTTATTGGCGCTTGTGCCACTTTTGCTGCTGGTGGTGATTGGCAACTGGTTGTTCCATCACTTCTATTCGGTGGCATTTTTGGCTTTGCGATGAAAACAAGTGGTATGTGGTTGCATCAACGATCTAACCAGCCAGCGCTGAGCGACAGCGCAACTGTTGAAACGCATTCTAAATCCTCAACTTGTTAATTTGTGTTTAAGACTAATGCTGGTGAAATCTGCATTGGTAAAGGTTACCCCCAATTGATCCGTATCGATTCATCAAAATTGTTGATATACCCATTCAATATAAGATTAGTCACATATAGCGAAATGGAAATGATACGAGGCACATAATCATGTGTGCCTTTACGTGTGACCATTGGCCATCGTAATCACGCGTTTTAGTGTCCAGCGCAGCAGTACAGGAATAAAGTCCACACCTTGTTGTTCACAATGGGAAACGATGGCAAGCGCCAAATCAGGTTTCGCGTGTTTTTTCAGCACACGTGTGACCACTTTTTTCGCAGGGATTGGATGATCGTAAGGTATTTTAATCAAATCTTTGAAGAAGTGTTCAAAGCCATGAGAGTACAGAAAATGTTCGATATCTCGATCGGGAAGTTCGGTCAGGCGATGCCGTTCTTGATCACCTGTTAGCATACCGCGTACCGTTGACGAATATTTTTTGCCAGCGGGATCGCCATCAGTCACGACATGCCAATCAATGCCAAACGCTTTCGCCACTTTAATTAAGGACTTCAGACCAGACTGAGCAAATTCGACAATTTGTACTCCTTCGGCGGCTAGATTATAGCCACACTGGCGAGCCAGCTCACTAAACAGCCACACCTCAGTTTCTCCTTCAACCAACAACCAGCAGCGAGCAAAAAGCACCCCTGAGCGATGAAAACGGATATGAAAACCGATACGTCGTAGTTCGTCCTTACTCAATCCACGAGAGATCATCGAATTTGCAATGGTACGGTCAGAAGTACGCACCAAACGCCGAATCGAATGAAGGGGAACAGAGCCAAGCAGATCACCACTGTTCGTTGTGAGAATTTTCTGCATGGGTAATAGTTGAAGTAAACTCCAAGCGCGCGCCAGATGAGTAGGGTGCAATCGACCTTCGGGATCTTCGATAATCAGCAGCGGCCTAGCGCAACGTCGTAGGTCTGTTGGGCCTTTGGCTTGCAGATAAGCATTGAGTAAGCCCATCAACAGCAAACGAGTTTGCTTATTTTTAGTTTCTTCAACAAATTGGCTTATGTTTTTATCGGCGGTTGGGCTGGAATAGACTAAGCTGTCACGTTGCTGTCTTGGGTTTTTACGTGTCTGACTTTTGAATGAAAAATAGTGATCAACTAATACATTCATTGAGTTAAGGCTACTTCTCATCTCGCCTTTGTTGACATGTCCAGGAATGGCCAGTAAACGACGACAGGTATTATCAATGCGTTTTTCGGCGCGAGAATTTTTACCGTTACCATTGACGAAAGGTCGCTCGAAACGCCGTGAATCTTTCAAACGGATCACTGGGTGTAAGCTCATCAGCTCTTGCGCTAATTTTTCGGAATGATGCAGCGGTAGTGGATTGCCTTCGAGGTCTAAAAACAGGTAGCGAGTGGTAATATCATATCGCTCACGAGTGGCACTGATGCGATAGAATATCCGTTTCGTACCCGTTTCATCTTCAACCCAAATCGGCCTCAGCTTACGATAACGGCCGGATCGAGATTCATTTTTATCTGTAGAAACAAAGCTTAAGACAATTTGTAAATGCTGAGTTTGAGGATGAGCGATAGAGTAATCGACGTGGAAATCTTGCATTTCAAATTGATAAGGTACACCGTTGGCTGGTAGCACTACTGATAAGGCGTCCAACAATGAGGACTTACCCCAAGTATTTTCACCGATCAATGTGGTGAGTTCATCAAAAGCGAGCGATAAACGTTTGATTCCTCTGAATCCGGAAATTTCAATTCGCTCTAGATGCATAGGCAGACTCCTTTTATAACTCAACAAGTTAGCTTCTCGCTGAGTCTGTTTTTCTTTAAGCATAATGGAAATTATGCAGATAAGTAGGCTGCTGGCTCACATATCAAGTGTTTATGTAGGGGCAGCCGAATGAGACAAAGGCTACAAAGCGTGATGAGGTTGACTTAGCGTAATTATATTTTCAAACTCGTTTCATAAAAGTCACGATTCTGTCATGATTCTTCAGCTAGGATAGAGTGGAAAAAGAAGAGAAAGATAAATGATGCATAAAAAGAATAGACCAGCATCAATTATGCTGGCACACATTAATGACACTCACTCATATTTTGAACCGACATCGCTGCAATTGACTCTCCACATCCAACAGCAGACTTTAACACCGTATGTAAGCGCTGGCGGCTTTGCTCGAATTGCAACACGAGTTCAGCAATTGAAAGAAGATGCGGCGCGTATGAAGCGAGCCTTTGTATTTTTACACGCTGGGGATTGTTTCCAAGGCACGCTCTATTTCTCGCTATTTAAAGGTAAAGCCAATGCGGACATGCTCAACGCATTGAATCTTGATGCGATGGCATTAGGCAATCACGAACTGGATATGGGTAATGAACCCGTTGCCCATTTTGTTAAACGTATTCAATTTCCATTGCTAGCTGGCAATTGGGATCTTTCCAATGAAAGATCGAATAAACCTTTTCCAATAGCCGGTAGCCCGCAAGTGATAAGTTATCAACCTCAAGGTAAATACGCTCGCTGGATAGAAAAACAGGCTGGTGATGAAACGATTGCAATTTTCGGCTTGTCACTCGATAAAATGGCTGATATTGCCAACCCAGATCTCGATACTCCATTTATTAACGCTATCCAAACGGCAAAAAATACGGTTGCTGAAATACGCGCTAAAGGGATCAACAAAGTTGTTCTACTTAGCCATTTAGGTTATGAAGCGGACATTGAGCTCGCACAGCAAGTGGAAGGCATTAGTGTTGTCGTCGGCGGGCATAGCCACCGATTACAAGGTGATTTTAGTGCACTAGGGCTGATGAAAGATGACGAATATGGTTTAAGAATTAACGACACTTATGTCGTCCAATCCGGTTATCATTCTTTGAGCTTAGGTCATTGTTATATCGACTTTTCAGCCGATGGCAAAGTGGACAAATTTCAAGGTCGTAATGAACTGTTACTTGGCCGTCGACTGTTTCTTGATGCCAGCATGAGCGAAGCGGGCACCGATAACACCCATTTAGCGGCGTGCGAATTTTTAAGCCAACACCCTAATGTGGTGGTGTGTAAGAAAGATCCGCAGGTCCAAGGAATATTGATCGATAAATACATGCCGCGAGTACGTCAGCTGCAACAAAATATTATCGCACATGCTGATCGTTTCTTAAGACACGTCAGAATTCCTGATGAAACTGGGCCGAGTGAGTTGGCTCCTTTGGTGGCTCAATCATTCGTCTATGCCATGCGGCAAAGAGGGCACCCCGTGCAGTTTGCAATACATAACGCTGGTGGAGTCAGAAACTCGCTCAACGCCGGACAAGTTTCGGTGGCAGACATTGCCGGAAATTTATTGCCTTTTGCCGTTCCTATTGGTGTCTACCGAGTGCAGGGAGAAACCTTAGTTGAGATGCTTGAAGGGGCGATTAATAATGCGCTGGGCAATGGGGTCGACGGCACAGGTTCTGGCAGTTATCCTTACACCCACAATCTCTCGTTTACTTATGCCGCCGATCGGCCTGTAGGACAACGCATCACAAATGTGTTGTTATTTGATGAACAAAAAGGTTGGCAACCAATTGATCTTAATCGTTATTATTGTGGAACCTCTTCGGCCTATACCATGAAAGGCAAAGAGGGATATGATGCGATACTGAAAATGAAGGGAGAAGGTTTTGTTTCGAATGTGTCAATGGCCGATGCGTTTATTGAACTGCTGACGGAAAAACCTGAAATACTTAACCACGCAGGAACTCAACCCCAACATCATTATCAGTAACTCGGTTTGACATAAATTTACTGGCATAGACTTTGCTTTTTAACTTTCAGTCTTAACGCATCTTCAACCCGATGAAGGTGCATGAAGATGTGAAAGGGGAAAGTATAATGTGGATTAGAGATTGGTTAGATGCTGCTGTCGTCGTTGCTTGGGTCAGTGCATGGTCTGTATTGGTGTATTTATTACCACTGGCAGGCGTATAAAATTCTAAGCTAAAAAGGAGCATAAATGGCTCTAATGCCGTTCACTTAAGGTGAGCGGCATTGTATTTTCTAGGGTATCGGCTTGGCTTTTTCTTCACGACTCTAGGGAAGGCTCTTTCTCGCCTTGGCTCAAGTATTAAGCTCCCACTCATTGCGTAGAAGTTTTGGAGTTGCCTCGGTATGGCTCCCGGTGACGAGTAGGGAAGCCCCACTATTAGGCGCATGATGTGGGCTAACGCTCCATTGAAGCTAAGTTGGTATGGCAAGTAGTCTCCATTCAACGTATTACACATCTGTACCATTTGATATCTGACTAAGTTGTATGTCAGTAGTATTCCCCAGAGCTCTTGTCTCACGAGCTCTGGGAGTCGGCTTCGCAGTGTAAGGCGGTTACCAAGCATGTATTGTTTTTGCTCTCGGTATCCCAGTTCAATTTCCCAACGGTATCCATATAAACCGACTATATCTGATTTGGGATAAAGCATAGAGTCAACCATTGAGGTGAGAACATCGTATTGCTTACCCTCCTTGATTATCGAGATTAAACGTACTACAACCTCTTCTTCTAACTCTGGCCATTTCTTACGCGTTTACGGGTTACTCTTCAGTTTTATCAGTTTATCTTGTCGGCCAAAAGACTGAACGACTTCATAAATCAGCCCTTTTTTCATCGGGATAAGCCAATGGCGATTGATGCCGTGCGAACGCCATGCTTGAAGTAAACCTAGGGAGTAAAAGCTTTTGTCGAAGAGCGTTAAGCTGTTATCGAGGGCTTGAGAAACGTGCATAAAAAAATCCGATAAACAAGGTCTATCGGATTTTTACATAAAGGTAGGACCATTCAACTGATCTGCCGATTAAAGTCTTAACTGATCGGCATTGGAGCAAGTACACTATCTTTAATAGTGCACTTAAGCAATAAATAATCATCACATATTTGCTGTTTCTTGCTCGCGTTGAGTTGTTTAGTGCTGTGAACTCAGCGGCAAAATAACCTTCAGCATCCAAACGTCCGCCGAGCATGCTACGCTCGTCACTTTTCTTCCAAACCGCTAAATTCTAGTTTTTGTTTCTTTGCTGAGTTAGCATTTTGGTTTATAAATTAATGGTTTATACCCGTTCAACGTGAAGATGCTGGTTCCAATATCTGAAAATTATCCGTAATTCTGGACGTAAGTGAGTCTGCAACTTTTGGTAATGTTACATCGAAAAAGTTTTTGATTGCAGAGGTAAATACCGCTGTGGAGGAAAAATAAACATTGTTCCTCACATGCTCATTCATTACTTTCCAAAGTCGCTCTATTGGATTTAAGTTTGGGCTGTATGGTGGTAAGTAATGAAGCTCTATCTCTATATTGAGCACTTTTGCCGCATTTCTCACCAGCTCTGACCGATGGTAGGCGGCTCCATCAAGTACGATATGAACCCTCTGCTCTAATCGGTAATGTTCCTTTTTGAGCTTCCAAAAGAAACGAACGATGCTCTCGCTATCTATCGTGTCATAAGTATCTGTGATCGTTGCGCCAATGTCTTTCAGTGCAAGAGCACCGATTATATTCAATCGTGTACGACTTCCTGTTGTCTCAATAAGCTTATCCTGCCCCTTACGGAGCCAACCATAGCTAAGCTTTGTTGATTGAGTTGGATGAACGGCATCCATAAAAAGCACAGGTGCATCGTTAAACTTAAGCACTTCGCTGTAATACTCGATAAATGGTTGCTGCTCTTCAGGTTTTAGCTTGCGCGGTACGCCTTTGGGCTTTTTGTATGAAAAACCGTGGTGATGTGACCACTTGTTCATACCTTCAACGGTGTAGCTTACACCGAACTCCGTCTTGACGTAAGTAACGATTTGATGGGTATGAAAGTAGGTTTTCTCAGTCAAATGCACAATGAGCTGCATCGTCTGAGTCACAGAAAGTCGACTTTGGCTACCACCATTCTCAGGTTTAAGTTTTTCAGAGAGAACATAATCACTAAGATGGCGAGCACAACGGTCGATTCGTGAATACGAAGAGCTTGTGAAATCATCGTCTGACTCCAGACGCGAGTAAAAGCGCTTTAATACGGTCTCGCACCCGACCATCACGAGTTGAGTCGTGCATCTCTTCGAGTTGCTACTTCTGCTTTGGAGTAAGTGTAATTTTCATGGCGCCTAGCATGATCCTACGTTCATGGAAAATCAAGCATCTTCAATGATCACGGGTATATCATCAGTTTGTTAAAGGTCTCTATCTTAGATGGCAATCTGAAAAATCATCGATGCCCGTGGCTTAGTATCAAGTTTGAAGTGCGACACTTTCTACAGATGCGCATGAATATACTCCGTTGGTGTGCGGTACCCAAGTCTTTTGCGTGGGCGCGTATTCAATTTGTGTGCAATTTCATTACACAGCTTCTGTGTCACGTGTGACATGGAAGTTCGTTTTGGTAAGTATTGTCGTATCAAGCCATTGGTGTTTTCATTAGCACCTCGTTCCCATGAGTGGTATGGATTTGCAAAGTAAAACAGACAGTTATGATGTTTTTCTAAGTTGTGCGTAACCGTGAAATTTAGTGCCGTTATCAGCAGTTATCGTCTTAAAAGGTAAGTCAGAGCGGGTCATAATTTTGCTCATTCTTACGTTGAGTGATTCGCTTGTTCTATCGTCCATTTGCCCAATAAAAGTGTAGCCAGTCATTCTGTCGACTAAAGTGACGATACAGTGCTTGGTTCCGCGACCAATGACGGTATCAATTTCGCAGTGGCCCGGCTCTTCGCGATTCTCAGCTTCTGCCAGTCTTTCGGAAATATGACGCTTATTGGCAAGGCGTCCTCGACGGTCTTTTGAGTTGTACCGCTTACGCCGCTTTTTGGTCGATTGACGAAGATGTTTCCACAGTATTCCTCCTTCTGCTTTGTCGTTCCAAACATATTGGTAAATGAGCTCATGGCTAATTGTTGGATAGCGTCTTCCCCTTAGGTATCCGACAATCTGCTGCGGGCTCCAGTCCAGCCGTAGCAAGGCTTCAACCAGTGTGAAGTCGCTTTTGGTATAGCGTTTGTTGCGCCTTGAGCGTCTTAATCTACTTATTTAGTGTGGTTGTTGCTACCCTAATTTTCGTTGAGGATTACGTCAGAAACAACCTGCTCTGGCTCTCACCACTTAGTGCAGAAGACAAAAAGTTCAATATCGAGCAGCTCAGACTATACGCCCAACTGCTCACTGCAATATTCTCGATCTACTTCGCTACAATTGGAATTATACTGAGTGCTGGTTACACCAGACTTCGCCGGGATATCATCCAAATGCTCAGCAACGAGCAAGTGGGTAGCGTATATTCTCGAGTTTTGGTGCTTTCAGCGATGTTCTGTTTAACAGTTTTTGTAGCGAAACTTGGCCATTGGTCTAAGTATTTAAGTGAACTTAGCTGATCAGATCGTAGGTTGATAATTTAGTTCCATGATTTAAGAAACAAAGCCATTTTATGTAGGATTTTTCTGGGATTATGAGTCGTCTATTGTCTGCTTTTACTGATGATTATATTGTTAAGTGAATGAAATCTAGTCTAGGAATCTCGGAATGATAACCAATAACATAACTAATGCTCAACTCAGCGGCATTGAGCGAAACGCTCCTCAATTGGGTCCCCAAAACGTCGAGACTTACCTTGCAACGATTGAGAAAGCCCAGAAAGACCTTGAAAAAATCGATCCTTCCATTGCATCAGTCGATGAGCAATCAGCAGATTCTGAAGTACTAGCTATGGTAGCGGCTCATCAAAAACAAGTTGTCCAGTCTATGGTGGGTAGTAATCCTGAGGATACTATTGCATTGAAACTAGCCTCTGGTATCGAAGCATGCAGTGCTCGACTTGAAGCGATACAGCAGCAAGCTATGGGCTTAGGTGTATTTGTAGATTCCATGGAAGCGATGTGGGAAGACATATCAAAAACATCACCATTAACAGGGTATGCGTTAGAAGACGCTTTTCAACTAGTGCTTATGGATGTATTGATCCACATTGACGATTACAATTTAACAGCGGATGAAAAAGATGCCCTTCAACGTTTTATGGAGTGTGGTGGTTCAGGGATGCATGGTTCTCATGAAAACTATGATCAAAATGAATTTGTTGCTGACCTTCCTGGACTTTTTAACAAAATTCATGACCACGCACCCAAGGACAGTTTTGCTTATACAATTACTGATTCTATGAAAAATAATTCTGGTTGCCCCGGGGCTTTAGTAACGCAATTTCAGGATAATTGGGGTACTGCTAGTGAATGGTATTCTAACTGGACTAATGGCATAGGCGATGTCTCTCCAATTATGCGTATGGCATTACTCTCTAGTGTGCTGACTGATTCATCTGTGGAAATCTCCAGCGACGAATATAATATGTTTCTTACTGGTAGCCTGTCTGATATTGATACCTTTATGAACGAAAAGTACGGTAAAAATACCATTGAATACATTAACGAGGATCTTGCTATGTGGAACTATTACTTCGATCCTAGTGAGAATCCAGTTACCGGTTTTGGTATGAATTTCCATTCTTCTAGTGGAATGCAGGTAGACTACTTCACTGCATTATCAGAGAATTTACCTTCTCGACCTCTCACCGACGAGGAGCTGAAAGAAGTCAACCGCATCGGTGATCAGGTAAGAATGCTGCAAGAGACTCTCAAATATTGGTTGCAAATTTGCCGAGACGAGCTAGTGGCCATTGCACGTAACATCTAGTTCAGAACGGTCAATTAGGTTAGTTCAGAACGGTCAATTAGGTCGGTCGAAATAAAAATGGGTTGTGGCATCTGAAACACATATACACATTCATGCATTCAAGAGGGACTGCCAACGCGTGGCGGCTTTAGCGCAAGTGTTTACAGTGGGTTTTTGAGTTCGGCGGTGCGTTGTTAAACACCGCTGTAGCTTCAAGTAGGAAGAGAATATAACAATCTAGAGTTACGGATGTGATGAAAATTACCATTTTTCTGTATTCACGCTCTTTTTGAACTGAGTCGCTAAAAACGTTAGCAATACGTTAAAAGCTGTCTATATTTTTCCAGTCTGCTAGAATCGCGTTGTTTATATTTTAGCCTTTAATTTTACACACTTATCGAGGTTTTACATGGAGCTTGGATTAATCATCGTTTTTATCGTGGCTGCAGCGGTCATGGTTAAGAAAGAGATGTCAGAAAATAAGAAATAGACTCACTCATTGATAACTTTTCTACCCCTTTTTAAATGAATGTGTCTCAAAGCCAGTATTAAACTGGCTTTGTTATTTCTACGATTTTTGGTTCCAAACCAGTTCCCCTCGTCTATTTTCCATCCCGTCAGAGATACCACAACGATGATAAATAAGGCATACTCGTTATTGCATACTCACTGCAATTTCACCAAAGGATGTCTATTTTGCAAAGTCCAATTACCTTAGAAGCGCTTCATATTTTAGATGCGATTGATAGACGAGGCAGCTTTGCTGCGGCGGCAAATGAGCTAAGCCGTGCACCATCATCGCTGAGTTATCAGATCCAAAAATTGGAACAAGATTTAGATATCACTATTTTTGACCGTTCAGGGCATAAAGCGACGTTTACTGAAGCCGGCTTGCTCATTCTTGAGCGGGGTAGAGCCATTTTATCGGCGACAGAAAAATTGGTGAATGACGCAACCTTGTTAGCGAATGGTTGGGAACTGGATTTGACGGTCGCATTTGACGGTATTATCCCTATTCATAATTTTTTCCCAATGGTTGAAGCGTTAGGTAATGTCAGTAAAACACGAATCCGTCTTCAAGAAGAAATTTTAGCGGGGTGTTGGGAGTCGCTTTCAACCGATCGAGCCGATTTGCTGATTTGCCCACGTATCGATACGTTACCACAAGATGTAAAAGCAGAAACCATAGGAACTATGTCAATGGTTTGGGTAGCGGCCAGCTCGCATTACGTGCACAAACGAAGCGGTGCATTTGATGAAGAAGCAAGGCAAAAGTATCGAGTGATTGCGATTGCCGATACCGCGCGTGACCAGCCTGCAATGAGCGTGAATATTTTGCAAAAACAACCGCGTCTGACGGTAACTAATTTCAGTGCAAAATGTGCCGCGTTAGTGGAAGGGTTAGGTATTGGCACATTACCGAAACAGATAGCAGAACCATTGATCGCCGCAGGTAAACTGAAAGCAATTAGCGGATCTGAAGAAAAATCGATGCAGATCATTATGGCATGGCGGCGTAATAAAATGGGCGAAGCAAAGTCGTGGTGTGTGCAATACCTCAAGAAAAACTGGGTGCTAAGTTAAAATTTTGGGCGGATCACAGTGATCAAATCTGATCGCTACGGCTTTATTCTGGTTTATTTAAGATCAAAACCATATCTGCCGTCCCATCTTCGAAATGCACTTCAATCTCAAAACCTAATTTTTGCGCTAGCGTCAACATGCCTCGGTTGGTTGGCATGGTCATGCCGGAAATTTGTAAGGTTCCTTTCAAGCGACAATAGTCGATGATTTTTTGCAGCAAGATTTTACCCAAACCTTTTCCTTTTAAATCAGAACGGATCAAGATGGCGAACTCAGCATCGCTATTCTCAGGGTTAATGAGTGCCCGTGAAACGCCAATAATACTCTCTTGATCATTGGTATGATCCACTGCGACAAAAGCCATCTCTCGGTCATAGTCAATTTGAGTAAAATTGGCTAAGGCTTCATGGTTAAACTCGCCGACATCCGAAAAAAAGCGTTTATACAAATCTTCTTTTGATACGTTACGGATAAACTCTGCATGATGCGGCTCATCTTCGGGCAAGATTGGGCGTAAGGTAATGGCCGAGTTGTCCTTTAGGATCATATTTTCTTCAAACTCACTTGGATAGGGGCGGATAGCTAATCTACTTTGTCCGTCGCCTTGGTAATCTTTTAGGACTAAGTTGGCATCCAATATGGTGAATTGATTGCCATTGGCTAAAACCGGGTGAATATCTAATTCATCTATTTGTGGACATTCAATAATCATCTGCGAGATACGAACTAAAAACTCAGATAACCCATCAATATTCATTGGCTCTGGTAGTTTTTGCAGCCGAATTTTCCCGCTGCGTATTGCTCTGACAATCAGATAACGAGCGAGCGTCATATTCAGTGGGGGGAGTGCGGCGGCGGCATCGATTGATTCATCCCATTCTGAACCACCTTGTCCCAGTAAAATGACCGGGCCAAAGGTTGTATCAGTAATCACTTTGATCCTGAGCTCTTCGCCGCCAGCGAGCTTTGCCATTGCCTGAACCAATAACCCATGAATATTAGCGGAAGGATACGAGATCTGCGTGCGATCCAATATCGCTTGCGCTGCGCTTGCCACTTCGTGGCGGTTGCGTAGATTGAGCATCACTCCTTGCACATCTGATTTATGCGCAATATCGGGCGAACGCAATTTCACCACGACTGGGTAACCAATTTGCTCGGCAATATGTACCGCTTCACTGGCATCAGAAGCTATCCAAGTTGGTAATACATTAAAATTAAAATATTTAAATAACTTACCTATTTGGTGTGTATCAAGGTGACGGGTAGGGTGTATGCCTAGTTGCTCCGCTATCCATTGCTGCGCGCTGTGTATTTCTGATACATGGACGGGTTCTGCGGTTGTCGGCGTTTCCATTAGTTGTTTTTGATTTCGACGGTACTCGACTAAGTGCATGAATGCCACCACTGCACTTTCTGGCGTTCGATAGGTTGGGATGCCCGCTTGGGTAAATATTTGTCTAGCCGGGCGCGCGGTAAGTTCTCCTGACCAATTGGTTAGGATGTTAAAACGTTTATGGCGAGGGTGCACTTTAATGGCATCGACCACCGCTTGAGCGGTTTGTTCAGACTGCGCAATCGCAGATGGGCTGTGCATAATGAGAATGGCATCGGTTTTATCACTATCTAGCAGCACATTTAGTGTATTAACGTAGCGAGTATGATCCGCATCACCCACCATATCGACCGGATTACTGTGAGACCAACTTTTAGGCAGGCACTGATTTAGTTTTTGATAAGTAGACTCTTCAAGATCGGCAAGTTTTCCGCCTCGATCTAACAAGGTATCGACGGCCATAATAGCTGGCCCGCCACCATTGGTAATAATAGCAAGACGTTCACCTCGTAATGGAACGGAGTGAGTGAGTGTCTCAACAGCGGCAAAGAGTTCATGGGTATTGCTCACCCGTAACATACCCGTGCGTTGAATTGCGGAGTCATAAATAATGTCGAGTGTATTGTCTCCACCAGTATGTGCTTGCGCCGCTTTACGTCCAGCAAGCGTTCTTCCTCCTTTTAATACTAAGATTCGCCGGTTACGTGACGCGGCACGCGCTGCCGACATAAAACGGCGAGCATCCTTAATCGTATCAACATAAAGCAAAATGGCTTGGGTGTGTCTATCCGTGCTCAGGCAATCAAGCAAGTCAGAGAAATCGATGTCGCTGGCATTACCAAGAGAAATAAATGCTGAAAATCCGATTTCTTTGTCATTTGCCCAATCTAAAATCGTGGTACAAACCGCTGCAGATTGTGAAATAAAGGCAATGTTACCTTTTAAGGCTGTGACAGGAGAAAACGAAGCGTTGAAATTTAACCAAGGTAGGATCAGCCCTAAGCTATTGGGGCCCAAAATGCGCATTCCTGCCGATTTTGCAATTCTAGAACATTGGGCTTGGATTTCGACTCCTTGAGCATCTTCAGTATACATATCAGATGAAAGTACGATGACGGAGCTGATGCCTTTATCTGCCAATTGCTTAAATAAGGTAACGTTGCGTGTTGCGTGCGTGCATAAAATCGCAATATCAGGGACGATAGGCAGAGATTCGATACTTTTGTAGGCCAATACGCCACAGACGGATGGATAATAAGGCGTGACAGGCATAATCGCACCATCGAAGCCTCCTTGAAGTAGGTTCTTCATCACAATATTGCCAGCACGAAGCGAGCGTACTGATGCACCAACAACCGCGATCGATTTTGGTTTCAGGAATGGATTTAAATTGTTCATGTTGATGAACCTTTCACTCACGAATTACCGTTAGCTTAGCGAACAAATGCTATCCTTGTTCACTATATTGGTTTGATTGTGATCATTACGTCGTGAGACAACTGCGACTTTGTGCCATAAATCACAGTACAAAGGTATATAATCACAAAGCGAGCTTGATTCTGAGCGTCGCTATCGGCATGATTTATAGTAATTTCTACTTAAGGCGTTGAACAATTCATGAAAAAAATCACAATTGTCGGTTTATCAGTGCTTCTGGCTGCCTGTGCATCTGATACATACATTACCGATGTCACCTCTGAAAGCCATCGTGAAGAGTACAAAGTTGCTCCGGTTCAGCAACCAGTAGTCGCTCAAGAAGGCATGGCTACTGGAATTTCTGAGAGCAATGTCGAAACGAATGTGGTGAAGATGTCTCCTAACGATACAGAGAAAAAAGTCGTTAAGATGAGCCCTCAAAGCAAAGCCGCAGTAGCGCTCATTCCACCGACAGCTAAACAGACGGCAATGAATCCGCGTTTTGGCTACACCATTCAGGTCGTTGCTGTTGGATCACAGAATAAAGTTGATCAGTTTGCCAGTAAACTGCCCAATTCTGACGGCCAACCTATTTGGGAAAATTATAAAGTAGTGAATGGAACCAAGTGGTACACTGTACTTTATGGTGACTACGCAACTCGTGCCGATGCTGTTGAAGCAATTGAAACACTGCCAACCGAGTTTCAAGCAATGAAACCTTTTGCCAAAAGTATTGATACCATCAAAAATTCGGAATTTCCGACACTCAATAAGTTGAACTGATTCTGGATTTTATCGCGAATAAATGATCAAAGGGGCTTATGCCCCTTTATTGCTTATAACTTAGCCTGTTACAACAGTAAAAAGGTTTTCCTTGGCTAAAACCGTGTAACTTCACACTGAATTGATTATCATGCTTTATAGTTTATTCGTCAGCAGCATGGACAGATTTTAATGACTCAAACAACAATCCTATTATTATGTGGTGGCGGTTCGTCAGAACATGAAGTTTCACTTGTGTCAGCCAACTATTTACAAGCACAACTTGAAAAAACAGAAGGTTTTCAAGTTATTCGCGTCGAAATGCGACCCGATGGTTGGTACAGTGAAAAGGGCGATCTGAGTTTCTTAGACACGAATGCTGCAACGTTGAATACCAATGGTGTTGCCGTCAATATCGATTTTGTGGTTCCTTGCATTCATGGTTATCCAGGGGAAACGGGCGACCTTCAATCGATGCTCGAGCTGGCTGGCATCCCATATTTAGGTTGTGGTCCAGAAGCCAGTGCTAACAGTTTTAATAAAATTACATCTAAGCTTTGGTACGATGCGCTGGGTATTCCTAATACACCTTATCTTTTTCTTTCAGAAAATAATGCACAAGCGCATCAGCAGTGTAAGCAGGCTCTGGAAAAATGGGGAAGTGTGTTTATTAAAGCGGCGAGACAAGGCTCATCTGTTGGTTGTTACAAAGTCACCGAGGTTTCCCAGCTCAACAGCGCAATCGATGTGGCTTTTAGCTACTCGGAACAAGTTCTGGTTGAAAAAGCAGTGAAACCTAGGGAATTAGAAGTTGCCGCTTATCAGCTTGATGGTGTTTTATATCTTTCTAAGCCGGGTGAGATCATCGCACCAGAAGACGCATTTTATACTTATGAAGAAAAATACAGTGCGGCTAGCCATTCGATGACTGAAGTACAAGCTCAGAATTTAACCAGAGATCAATTAGAAATGATAAGTGATTGTGCTGCTAGGGTTTTTACCCACATGAAGCTTAGGCACCTTGCACGTATTGATTTCTTTTTAACCCCAGAGGGAAACATTTATCTTAATGAAGTTAACACCTTCCCTGGCATGACTCCCATTTCAATGTTTCCTAAAATGTTAGAGCATAATGGGCATAGGTTTCATGAATTTCTAGCCAATTGCGTGACAACGTCACTCAATCAAAAGGTTTAATGACCTTAAATTTCATCTGTTCACTTTCTGCAATGTCGAGTTTACCAATGTATTGAGCTGGCATTGCAGGGCTTAACCATCGTCCAAATTGCTGAATATCTTGAGTTTTATAACCTTGTTTAGCCAGTTCTTGAGCCGCACCAACACGGGTTGATTGGCCTGAAAACCTCAAGTCAAATATGCCTAAACGTTGCCCTGCATGACGTAAGATACGGAAAATAGACGCATCATTTAAAGATCTATTTGAAATATTACCATGGCGATCGATTGAACAAAACACAATGTTCGACTCTTTATTGAGTAATTGTAGCCACTTTTTAAGTGCAAGAGAGGCCGATTGAGAAAGATAATAATCGACATTTCCCACGATGATCTTCATTTGCCCATCCACAGTTAAGACTTGTCCTGTACTTAGTTTTTTAAGCTCACTTCGTTTCCAAGCACACTCAAACATCACATAATAGATTGCAAGATCGCGGATATCCTTTTTGTTAGGTGAATGAATAAGTTGTATATCTAGTGCTAATAAATGTTTTTTCGTTAACGGTGTCGCTTGCTTAGCATCATCACCTTTCTCTCCTTTAAGACGAAACAAAGAAAGTTGAGTGAGTCGGTATTGTGTGGGGTCTTTCATCGAAAGTAGGTGATGGATGATACCAATGGTGACCATGTAACGCCTGATAGTCGCGTATTTTCTCACACGAGCTTCCGTTTCGATAAATTGCCTAACAGCTGTTGTTGAGCCAGGAAGAGGAGTAACACATCTTATTTTGCAAAATGTAACAAAATGATTCCAATCTTTAGTCATGGCCAAAGCGGAGTTCTTCGAATATTGCCAATGTGTCAAATGTTGAAATTGTTCAAAGCAAACTGTGTCGGAAAATTCGGTAACCTTTTGTTTTAAAATCATAGGATCTGTGATGAGAGGGATGTTTTTTTTCATCTTGATGCACTATAACAATATGGTTTATCGATAAATATACTTGATAACGGTGAAGATACAATTATTATTTAACTAACCTATAATTAAAAAGACCAATAACATATGGCTATAGCGACGTATCGAGGATTTACCCTTACATCTGCGCCTAACTCTACAGATATATGGCAAGTTAAGATCAAAAACCATGTTTTGACTGGTAACCTTGCGGCAGTTAAAAAAAGCATAGACTGGTGGTGTGATACTGCCTCTATCATTGATCCTAGAGAGTTCAGTGCGGTAGGTAAGAAGAGAGAAGATCCAAATGGTAAACAAGAGCAATTTGGCGGCTTTACACTGAAGAATGATACAGGTGAGCTCAATGGGTGGTATTGCTTTTTCAATGGTCGCTTAATCAAAGGTTCAAAAGTGGCTATTCAAAAACATATCGAAGCTTATTTGCTTGCAAAACAGAAAGCAGAACAATTAAAGAAGTAAATGATTTATGACACTTGTATATTCTACGGATTTAGGCCGTATCAAAGCTGAGCCTGAAGTTATAGAACGCCCTAAAGGAGATGGAGTGGTTAGAATCCATCGTCAAACAAAAGGGCGAAAAGGGAAAGGCGTGAGTATCGTGACCGGCTTGGATTTAGATGATACTGCACTAAAGCTATTCGCGGCAGAACTCAAGAAAAGTTGTGGGTGTGGTGGCTCAGTAAAAGATGGTGAAATAGAAATCCAGGGTGATGCTCGAGACAAAATTAAAGCTTATTTAGAAAAGAAAGGTTTCATAGTTAAACTAGCCGGAAATTAACGTATTAATAACTAGAATGAAATCTTCGATTATCAGACTAGTTATTAGGTATTTTATGGTAAATACTGATTATGTTTAATGGCCACATCCCTAGAAAGCGTACAAAGGCGTGGCGCTTTCATTTTGTCATTATTTATTGAACATAAGATATATAATGCGCACCATGAATTAGGGGAAGATTAAAAGTAGGCTTGTTCAGATTAACGTTACAGTGTATTGATCTGGAGTTTTATCCTGACATGATCCGCACTTATTCGAGATGAACGCAGTGACATGTAATAAAATTACACCAAGTTGATTCGTGATATCCGTACGGTTTTTTATTCTGTCATATCTTATTGTTTTTATTTAATATTATCCTTTTATGTTCGATTGAATTTATGTTCGATTGAATTCGATATGTGCAATGAATTCGTTTCTGGTTTGTAATGATTTTAAGTCGAGATAATAAGGGTATAAAAAAGCGTCCACTAATGAGTGAACGCTCTTATGCAATGGATATAGTTAGGTTGAGAATTAATTCGTTTTATCTGCAGATTTTTCTGCTCTAATTTGGGATGCAACGATTTTTATGGCTTCTGCGGTACTGATACCTTGAGCCATTAGTTGTTGAATTTTCTCCACAGCTTCTTGCTGTTCTTGGTGAGATAAAGTAGGAATATCATCAAACATTTAAAAAGGCTCCGGTTGATTAGGAGCCTGACTATAAAGATCGAGTTAATAACTAGCAAGGAAATTTATGTAAGCTCCCATCGCATTATCGTTTGTATAGCTAGCTCCAATGTCCAGTTGGAAGAGATTGAGAGGTGAGATCCCTACCCCTGCTGTGATTGTTCCATCAACATTATCGTATGCTAAGTTCTTCTTATATCCTGCTCTTAATTTTAACTGACGCATGATATCGATTTCACCACCTACTCGAATCATCTGTGTATTGTCATTAAAATTAGTGTAGCGCTCTTCTTCGTTAAGATCATAATCCATGCTTAATGTGGCATAGTCTGCAACAATACCTACGCCTACTGTATAAAGTGGCCTCATTTGGTATGCGTAGCCAATATTGATGTCTCGTGTTTTACCGAATTGGCTCTTAAGACTCTTAGTGTAAGATTGAGTTTGAATGTCTCTCTTGACTAAATTGGTTGCGGAAAATCCAACTCTTAAAGGCCCATAAAACCACAATGCGCCGGCATCAAGGTTGAACATGGTTTCACCTTGGCCATTATCTCGTGCATCTTTGATATCGTAATCGGTTACGCTTGCTGAATATACATAGGTGTAGATGCGTTGAAGTTTAGGTGTTACACCAAAGGCAATATGTTGGCCTAAAAATGTTTGGTACTTGGCTAGCGAGAAACCCACTTCTGTTACCCCAACGGAAACAGCATTCACTGCACTGAGCTCGGCGTTTTCAACAGATTGTAGCTCTGGAGTTAATGAAGCAGTGTTTTCGCCGCTGTAAACATCAGGAGTGACAAACGTTTCGGTATAGGCTTTGGCGAATAAATTAGCCGCTATAAATTGGTTAGGAATGGCAAAGGCGACAACACCGCCAATTTCGGCTTTTAGTTTATCATTTTGTAAATTATCTAAACTTTTCTGCAGCTGTTCAGTATTTGTGTAATCTTTTTTTTCTATGAAGCTTGAAATGCTGTCTAAATCATCGACCATGTGGTCTTCATCATTATAAGAAATCCCGAAACTGGGAACGATCATACCTACGTCATCGTTACGACGATAAATAGCCACAAGTGCAGGGTTATAAAATGGAGCAGTGAGAAAGTTCGCAGATACAACCCCTACACCACCCATCGCATCCCCTCGTGCCTCTATTGCATAATTGGCTGCGAAGCTGAAAGATGGTGTAAGTACGACTGCAAGTGGGAGTATTTTAATGAAATTTTTCATAATGTTATAAACGTGTCGTTTCCTTTATGTCTATAACGGCACATTGTCTATTATCTTTAATTATTCATCTACTGAAACATCGTAGGTTTTACTGATTACTTGAGATTGCTCAATGATAATCGGCCCTTGCCAACGCTGTTGAGTCATTGATACCGCTAATACATAACGGTCTGCAGCCAAATTAGTGATTTCAAGTTCATTAGGATACTCAGACTCGTAGCGTTGACTCCATATTTCAGAGTATTTTCCATCGATATAATCATACAGCGATACATTGAGTTCAGGTAAAGGACAATATGGATTAAGTAGCGCTTTTTTTTCAATTTGCCATTGATCTTTTGAAGCCCAACGTACAATTTGCTTTGCTTTGGGTTCACCAAGCACAATCCATGCGCTCCAAGATTGCTGATCTTTGGCTGTTATATCAAGACGGTATAAACCCATTGTAACTTTACTATTGAGATTATAACGCTTTAAGTAATGTGCCTTTCCAGTGACGCTATCACTCGAAGTGGTCGTTAACAAGCTATCGGTTGATAAACTTTTATCAACCCACTGCGCCAGCCTGATATCAGCAAGTGGTTTTTCAGCGTCCACTTCTATATCAACATGAAATGCATCTCTTCCTGGGCTCTGGATCTCTTGCCTATTAATGGTGATTGATTTAAGCCATTCAGGGAGTGGTTTTTTGTCTAAACTTTTACCGCAATCAACGGTTAATGATTGTAATAATAATTCATTGAGATGGCTCTGAATGTTTTTGTTATGTTCAAGCTGCCACACTTCGACAAGTGAGTTAAACATTGCTTCTAAATTATTATTTAAAAGATTCTGATGCGCTTGGGTAAGCGGTGTGATTTGATCAAACCACTCAACATTTTGTGCTTTGGTAGGAATAGTCACAAATGCTATGCCTACCAATAGTAAACGAGATTTCTGCATCACGCTTTCATCTTGTATCCAACACCGCGCAAGGTTTCAATCTCTAAGCCTGGAAGTTTTTGGCGCAATTGCAACACGTGGGTATCTACGGTTCTTGTCGTTGGAAAGTGGTTATAACCCCATACATGATCAAGCAATTCGTCACGCGTAAACACTCTCCCGAGATTGCTTGCTAAAAATAAGAGTAAGTCAAATTCAGTACGCGTTAAGGTAATTGAATCTTCTTTAAAAAAAACTTCTCTTGTGGCTTTATCAATAACAAGATTGGGTGTAACCACTTTCGTGTCATCCTGCCCTTCTGATTCTGGTGAACGAAGTTGGGCTCGAATTCGTGCAAATAATTCAGCCTCGGCAAAAGGCTTGGTTAAGTAATCATTTGCCCCTGCGTCCAATCCGGCCACTTTGTCTTTGACCGTAACAAGTGCGGTTAAAAGAATTACTGGCAACTCTTTTATTTTACGCCATTCTGGCAAATGCTGAACAGAATCGCCATCGGGTAATTGGCGATCGAGGATGACTAAGTCTGCACTGTCCCAATGCTGTTTAACATCTGCAATAGTTTCTGCATGTAAACAGTCATACCCTGCTTGTTCAAGGCTTACTAATAAGCCATCGGCAAGGTTTTTATCATCTTCAACGAGAAGCAATGTCTGTTTCACAGGGGATCTCCAATATAAATGTGGTTGGCGGTCCTGCGAGTGTCATCTTACCACCCATCCGACCTACCATTGATTCTACAATAGTCAAACCTAAACCTAAGCCACTTTTGCTGACAAAAGGTTTACGTAAATTTCTCCAATCTCGATGATTTAACAGACCTTGATCTGTAACTTTGATCGTGATTGAATTTTGTTTAGTTGTTACCTCTAACGTAACTGGAGCAACACCGTATTTTACTGCGTTTCTAATTAAGTTATCGATGCATGTCCCAAGCCAATAAACATTCAGCTTAGCTGCAATATCTTTGTTTATAACAAGATCTATGCTTTCACGAAACTCTTCTTCCACTTTGTATTGTAACCATTCTTCAACGGAAGGTACCCAGTCTGTTGCAAGCGGCCTGCTCTCTGACTGTAAATAATCCTTACTGGCTTCGGCCAGTTGCCGTAAACGTCTGGAATCTTCGCATAGGCGTCTAAACTCATCGTAAACAGTTGATGGTAACCTTTCAAATTCGCGCCTAAATCCTTCAACGGTTAGCGATAGACTTGCAATGGGTGTTCTGAGCTCGTGAGTAAGAATCTGCAGCACCAACATACGACTTTTCATTTCCTGTCGTTTTGAATTCCAACGATAAAGGGACCAGCCTAATACAAGTATTATGTTAGCTAGGACAAGAATTACCATACTTATCCGTAACACGTTGGAATGATCTTCAACATTCCAACAAATGTTGCCTCTTTGAATAAAACAGGTCGAATTTTCCGAGGCCATGCTATAGCTGAGTCCTGCTTTACTCGCGTTGTCTAACCATACGTCTTCGTTAAAAACGTAATACATATCCCCTTTTCTCAGCCAAAGATCGCTGTTCTCTACAAACATGGTTGCACCTGATATAAGTGCTAAGATCGTATCTTCATTCATGTTTTGGATGCGGCCAAGCAAAGAATCCACACTTGCTTTGGTGCGCTCTCGTATGTGCATATATTGTTGCAACTCGACAAATTTCTCAGGGTATTTTTTCACATAACGAGCCGCATATGTCCCACCTCCAGGGTGAATCAAAGCGCTTCTCGCAAACCATTTCGACGGTAATTGAGATCCTTTACAGATAGCTCTCGTGAAGACTAATGGCTCTGTTATGAGTGGGCTCAGCGGCAACTTACCTGTACAGCTTTGAGATAATTTGTATAACAACTGTAGATCTTTTAAAGGGTATTCAGCCGTTTGCGGTAACATTGATTCGGGAGTCAATAAGCGAGTTGGATAATCAACCTGCAAAGTACGGATATCATAACTTACATCAGCGGTACTATAATCAAAAAGCGACGCAAAAAGGTCGATGCGTTCTGGCAACGAATCGGCATAGGTTTGAATAGGTATTAGAACTAAAATAGTCCAAAAGTAGGTCTTAATCGCTTTAAACAAGTTTTATTTTCATTAATGGTTTAGATTAAAAACTATATAACATTATTAACTAATAATACATTGCACGTGTTATATCCATGTCAATAATGATTGCTCAAAAACAGAAGAAGCCAGCATTTTGCTGGCTTCTTCATTATCCTAATCGTAGATGCTATAACGCTTTTGAGATGGCGTCTACACTCTCTTTTGCATCACCAAAAAGCATATAGGTATTATCTTTAAAGAAAAGAGGGTTTTGTACACCTGCGTAGCCAGTATTCATTGAACGCTTGAATACAATGACATTTTGCGCTTTCCATACTTCCAACACTGGCATTCCGGCGATCGGACTGTTCGGATCTTCTAATGCTGCTGGGTTTACTGTGTCATTTGCACCGATCACCAAAACCGTATCCGTTTCAGTAAAATCATCGTTTATTTCGTCCATTTCTAACACAATGTCATAAGGCACTTTTGCTTCAGCAAGCAGTACGTTCATATGGCCAGGCAAACGTCCCGCTACTGGATGAATACCAAAGCGAACTTTAATGCCTTGTGCACGTAACTTCTCCGTGATTTCGTGAACAGGATACTGTGCTTGAGCTACTGCCATGCCGTACCCTGGAGTGATGATCACTGACTTAGAGTTTTTCAGCATTTCGGCTACTTCTTCAGCGTTTATTTCACGGTGTTCACCGTATTCAACGTCTGCGCTGATAGCCACATCCTGACCAAAGCCCCCGGCAATCACACTAACAAAAGAGCGGTTCATCGCTTTACACATAATGTAAGAAAGAATGGCACCTGAAGAACCAACCAGTGCTCCGGTTACGATCAGCAAATCATTCGCTAACATAAAGCCAGCCGCTGCCGCTGCCCAACCTGAATAGGAGTTAAGCATCGATACCACAACGGGCATGTCTGCACCACCAATCGAAGCCACCAAATGGTAGCCAAACGCGAACGCTATCAGAGTCATAATAATCAATGCAAACATGCTGCCACCATTATTAACAAAGTAAATCATTAATAATGTGGAGACAACAATGGCCGCGAGGTTGAGCTTATGCTTATGAGGGAGATTGAGCGACGACGACGAAATGATTCCACGCAGTTTACCAAAGGCGACGATAGATCCTGTAAAGGTGACGGCACCAATAAATACCCCAATGAACACTTCAACCAAATGAATCACGTGTTCAGCGTGATCGAGTACAATTGGCGCATCGATATAGCTGTTATAACCCACTAATACCGCAGCCATGCCCACAAAACTGTGGAGAATAGCCACAAGTTCGGGCATTTCGGTCATTTCTACTTTTTTAGCATAATGAATACCGATACCGCCCCCAATTACCATCGCCAGCAATACCCAAGCTAAGCCCTGCGCATCTGGACGAAAAATAGTGGCGATGAGTGCGATAGCCATACCCGCTATACCATAGTAGTTACCAGCTCTTGCTGATTCCTGCTTTGATAATCCAGCAAGGCTCATGATGAAGAAGATAGCAGCAATAATATATGCGGCTTGTACTAATCCTGCAGACATATATTACTCCCTTAGTCTTTACGGAACATTTCAAGCATACGTTTGGTGACTGTAAAACCACCAAAGATGTTAATGCTTGAAATTAAAACAGCGATAAACGCGAGGAAAGTGACCACACCACTCCCTTGACCTATCTGCAATAAAGCTCCGACCACAATAATGCCGGAAATTGCATTGGTAACGGACATCAAAGGAGTATGTAAAGCATGAGTAACATTCCAAACGACGTAGTAACCTACGACACACGCTAAAACAAAAACGGTGAAATGGCTTAAAAAAGCCGCAGGTGCGACCGATGCGATCCAAGCAAAAGCGCCAACGGCAGCAACTAAGCCAGCAATTTTTTTCGTCGCAGAAACGGGTTCTTGTTTTTTGGGTTCAGGTCTAGTTGGTGCGGTCTTGACTTGCGGTTGCGCATAGACTTGGATCGGTGGTGCTGGCCACGTTATTTCGCCTTCTTTCACGACCGTCACACCACGTAAAACAACGTCTTCAAAGTCAATATTGATGGACCCATCTTTTTCCTTGCATAACAATTTCAGCAAGTTAACGATGTTTGTTGAATATAATTGAGAGGATTGTGTTGGTAAGCGGCCAACCATATCAGTATAACCGACCACTTTCACACCATTGGCGGTTGTAATCACCTGATCGGCAACCGTGTATTCACAGTTCCCCCCGTTTGCAGCTGCAAGATCGACGATCACGCTACCAGCGTTCATACTGTCGACCATCTCTTTGGTGATCAGCTTAGGGGCTGGACGTCCAGGGATCAAAGCCGTCGTGATAATGATGTCGACATCTTTAGCTTGCGCAGCATAAAGTTCAGCGGCCTTTTTATTAAAGTCGTCAGACATCTCTTTGGCGTAACCATCGCCTGAACCAGCCGTTTCTTGGAAATCGACTTCCAAAAACTCTGCACCCATTGATTGAACTTGTTCTTTTACTTCTGGGCGAACATCAAAAGCTCGTACAATTGCCCCCAAACTTCCTGCGGCACCGATAGCAGCGAGGCCAGCAACGCCAGCTCCGGCAACCAGTACTTTTGCCGGCGGGACTTTGCCCGCTGCGGTAATTTGCCCTGTAAAGAAGCGGCCAAATTCATGTGCAGCTTCAACAACAGCGCGGTAGCCAGCAATGTTAGCCATTGATGACAAAGCGTCTAAAGCTTGTGCTCTGGATATTCTCGGCACTGAGTCCATCGCCAGCACGTTGATTTTTTTACTTGATAACTGTTCCATCAATTCTGGGTTTTGTGCAGGCCAGATAAAACTGATTAGGCTTGCCCCTTCTTTGATCAAAGCAACCTCATCAATCGATTGTTTTTCATCAACAATCGGCGCATTGACCTTCAAGATAATGTCTGAATTCCAAACATCTTGTGTCGAAACAATCGTGGCACCAGCCGCCTCAAAAGCCGCATCATCAAAACTGGCTAAAACCCCAGCTTGAGTTTCAATGGAGACGTCGAAGCCTAGTTTGATTAATTGCGCTACCGAACTCGGTGAAGCTGCAACCCGTGTTTCACCCGTAAGGGTCTCTTTTGGTACACCAATTTGCATAGTTATTCCTTGACTATTGGCACAATGATTATTCTGTTTTTATCTAACCACCAGCATAACTGCAAGCAGTTTGTAATAAAAATACAAAATGCTATTACATATAAGGTTAAGTAATGAGTGATTGTCATAGGTGAAAGACAAAAACACAACGACATCCAAACAAAGCAGAGGTCGAACCACTTATCACAAAGCTCTATAAAAACAGGATATTAGCCATGTATTTTACTCAATGAATAAGGGTATCGACTAATGAGGATATTCATTATGATTTTTATCAAGTTGGACGATGTTAGGAAAAGATTTTCTCGCCCATCTGATCGATGAGCATTTTTGCTTTTTTAAGCATAAGCTCATCAGCGTCGCTTTTACTAGCTACGACATCGGAGCGGATAAAACGGTGAGTACATATTTCACCATTAACATCTTTACTAATTTTACCAGCGACACGATATTGCCCTGATTCAGACATTGCATCTTGGTAAATTAAAAAACCTTTATATTCAATGGGATCTAAAAGCTTCATTTTTGAGTCATTGCCTGACCCTTGATTAAATAAACGAGAAAAAAATCCCACAAGAACTCCTTTAAGACTTGTTTGTTTCAATAATCGGCTTCTCGAACCACTCTAGTTCTAAGTTATCGTCAAAGCGCAATTGGCCTAGAATGATAGGAATATCATCTTCTCTGTGTCTACGTCGATCATTAACGATCATGCTTTCCGCCGATTCAACGGCAACTTGTGCATTCTCTTTAAGTATGACCAATTTTTCTTCAGGTAGCGCAGAGAGAAAATCTATGTCGTATCGAATATAGATCGGTCTCAATTGAGCAAGGGATAAGCAAGCAAGATCGGCAAGCTGCTCATTATCATAGTGATTTACATACTTATCTTCAGCCAATACGCGTCCGACAAGTGTTTCCATGTAATTATGTACATCAACACTGATTTGCATCCTTACACTCCTTCCTCTTCGTACTAATCAAAATATTTAGATAGAACTTAGCAGTAACAACTTAGCGTACCTTGGTGATTTTATACAACTTTTAGATGCGTTGTCGTCTAAACTTTGTTCAAGTGCTCGCTTTCATTTAGTAAGTCTAGCAAAAAGCTTGGCAATCTATTAAATAAAAGTATGCTATGGGCCTTATTATCAATTTTAATTTTAAATGCCACAAAGGTCATATTTGTATTATTAATGCCGACAAGTTTTGTATCATCTCATTGGTTTCGATTCTTATTCCCAATAGGGTTGCTAATAGCCATTATGTTGGGGATGGAAAACGTCATTCTGATCACTAGCGCCAATATTGGCTTCGCTAGTAACCTGCCTTATATTCTTTTCACGGTAGCAATCGCATTAGGACACATTTTTAAGCAAGGGCGCTTGGCTATGATCTCGACAGCGATGATGGTGGCCTACGCAATCATCCAGTGGCGCTTACAGATGCCCCTTTCTACGGGAACAACCTTGCTAGAGCTTTCGTTATTAAGTTTGTTATTACCCGTTTTGTGTTTAGTACCTTATGCGTTAGGAAGTAATGCTACTGTATTGAGTAAAACTTATGGCTTATACATCGCTATTTTGCTGCTGTTAATGTTTTGGGCCGTTGTTACTTTGATGTACGTCAGTGATGGCGGATTTGAGAATTTTAGCCAAGTTTTTTTAGTAACTATACCGAAAATATCGAAATTGCCATTTTTGTTGGTGATGTACCTCTTGGCATTAATTGGGGTCTCCGCAATATTTGTGCTCACGCGAAACCAGATCTTAGACACCAGCATTTACGCCAGTATTTTACTTTCCTCCGTCACCTTTATTTTTTTCCACGTGAGTTATATCTCAAGCACACTTTTCTCTCTAGCCGGGGTTTTATTGATCTTATATCTAATTTCGGCGGGTCATAAAATGGCGTTTATTGATCGCTTAACGGGTATCCCAGGTCGCCACGCCTTAGATCTTGACATCAAATACTTAGGCAAAAAATATGCGATAGCGATGCTAGATATAGACCATTTTAAGCAGTTCAATGATCGCTATGGTCATGACACTGGTGATGATGTGCTTAAGTTGATTGCTAGCCGTTTATTGCTGACTCAAGGAAACGCACGTGTTTATCGCTACGGTGGTGAAGAGTTTACCATCCTATTTAAAGGAAAAAATGCACAGCAAGCTGCAATCTACTTAGATTTGCTTCGCAAAGATATTGAACAGTACCAAATGGTCATTAGGAACGCAGAAGACAGACCAAAAGACGATAAGCTCGGTTCCAAGAAGCGTGAGCAGAAAACACCATCAAATCTTGTCTCTATTACGGTTAGTATTGGCGTGGCTGATAGCTACGCCTCAGAAAAACCTGAAGCAGTGTTAAAAATTGCGGATCAAGCGCTCTATAAAGCTAAACAAAATGGCAGAAATAGAGTTGAAGTATGAACAGTTACCTTGATTTAATGCATCACATTTTGGTATAGAAATCGCAAAATTTGATACTCAACAAGGCGTACATCACATTCACAGAAACTTCATTAGATTGTGCAAAATACTTTGGTTAAGTTATTCATGTTGCAACTGTTTTGCAACGTCAAAACAACATAGCAAGAGTAAGATTATGAGTGAAAAAGTAAACGGAATTGTAAAGTGGTTCAACCAAGATAAAGGTTTTGGCTTTATTACCCCAGATAATGGCAGCAAAGATGTATTTGTACATTTTTCCGCTATTACGGGTGAAGGGCGCCGCAACTTAGTCGATGGCCAAAAGGTGAGTTTTGTAATCACTGATGGTCAAAAAGGGCCACAAGCTGAGAGCGTCAGTCCCGTTTAAATTTTTAAAAAGAACGACTCTAATCCACTCTTTCTAGGGTGGATTTTTTGTTTCTAGTAGACTGGATAAATACGAGAATATTGGAGCGGGCAGCGGGAATCGAACCCGCATCATCAGCTTGGAAGGCTGAGGTAATAGCCATTATACGATGCCCGCGCACCGAATTGACGCTGTCACTATGCCACAGTTAGCAAAAAAGAAAACCCATTTTTTATCAAAACCCGTTCAAGCGAACAGTAAATAAACAAAGTAAATTCAATTGGTTGAGATTTGTGTGCTTTTGGTTGTTTTTAACTCAATTGAATATCTACTCTTGCGTTTAAATTTTGAACTTTTCCATTTCTTGATTGAGTACAGTGACATTATCTTTTACTTGCGCTGACGTTTGGTTTGAGATTTGGCTAATACTTGCCACACTTTCCACCGAATTGACAACCTCTTGCATGAATTGAGTCATTTGGTGTGTTGATTGTTGTTGCAGATCCGCCGCCGAGGATAATTGGTGCATTTCCTTATCTAACGCCGTTATTTTTCCTTGTACGTCCATCATTTTGTTGAAGGCGTGGATGGTCTGCGCCGCACCCTCATTGGCAAGGTTCTGACTCATGTTAATTTCATTGACCACAGCCGCAGTCGCTGACTGTATGGCGTTTATAATAGTGTTAATTTCTGTGGTTGATTGAGTGGTTCGAGTCGCCAGCAGCCTAACTTCATCCGCTACCACAGCAAAGCCTCGTCCATATTCTCCGGCTCTTGCGGCCTCAATCGCCGCATTTAAGGCCAGAAGGTTAGTTTGTTCCGCTAATCCCTCTATTACTTCGGTCACACGCCCAATCGATTCGCTTTCTCGACTAAGATCGAGCACCAATTGCGTTGCCTTTTGTATGGTTTGATCAAGCTTATCAATACTTTTTCTATTTTGTTCTAGCGCCGAGGCTCCCTCTTTGAGCTCATTTTGTGATAACAAAAGAGATTGCGTAGATTGTTCAGCTTTTTCTGCGGTCGCCATAGAATACTGCGCCACATCGCTCAAACGTACTGTAACCTGCTCAATACTTGCTCGCTGCTGCTGTACTTGCTGCCGAGTGTTTGAGTTATAGTTCAGAAGCTCATCCATGTTTTGACTGACCTGTTGCGCTTTGGTACTGACTCCCTGAACGATCGTTCGCAGTGAGTTGTTCATATTGTTTATCGCGGCGGTAAGCTGAGATAGCTCGTCGCTACCTTCACACAAAAGTGCTGGTTGAGAGACATCTCCTGCCGCAATGATTTCGGCTCTCTTTCCGATTCGACTCACTCTGCGGCCGATATTCTTACCTAAGTAATTGGAAAGCAAAACAGCAACTGAAACAGTCACGGCAATCATGATAAATAACACGTTAATCACATTACTAATGCTACGACTCATCCTTTCGCCACTTTGTTCTGCTTTTGATTGTTGAGTGGCGATAACATCTTCAAGACGGTTAGTCATTTTATCTACGGCAGGCATAAGTTGTGTGGCCATTTTTTGATTAACGCCGTTCCATTGCTCAGATTGGCGTATTGCAATCACCTGCTGTGCGAGTGGGAAATAAAGCTGCTGCATCTCATTAAATAATGACCAAAGACTCTGTTCATCATCCGATAGCAAAGAGGACTTTTCCACAATTTCAGCAACAGATTGGTTATGAGAGTTAATCAGGTCTTGATATTTTTCGAGATGTTCAGGCTTCGCATACAGTAAGAAATCTCGCAACGATGCAAGTGCATTAGCTAACGAATTATAGCTGTCAGCATACAATTTAAAGAGACGTTTCCGCTCCCCTCCTTCTTTGTTAGTCGACTCGTCGTTAATCAGCCCTTGTAACTGGTCAAGTGCAACTTCTGCTATGGGGGCGGCCTCGTTAATGAATAATGTGTGGGCAGGTAAATTATCCTCACTTTGGCTCAGTAATACGATGCCTTGGATATGCGCTTTGATTGCAGCCCATTCGCTTATGATCGCGGTGTATTGCTCACTGAGAATCAGCGTTTCTAACACCGGTACCGTTTTGTCCATCTGTCCAATAATAGTTTCAAGTTTTGTCAGTTGCGTTGCACCCACTGCACTTTGAGAACCCACCAATAAATAGGCGCGTAACGTTGAAATAACCTCTTGCATCGACTGCTGAATATTTCGACTAGTATTCACGGTTGGCAGATCCGTTTGCAGCAATGAATTGGTGTGAGTTTCGACTTGCGTAATACTGCGATAGGTAAAAAAGGTCGAAATGATAAGAAGCACCACCAGCAATAAAAAACTTAATTGCAACTTCCCTGATATCGAGAGTTTCATCCTTTGACTCCTCAAAATTTTCTTCGTTTAACTATAGTGGGTTCAATGTGTTTATTAAATGCGTATAGCCAATGCGAGTCTACCGTATACTCGTCTTATAACCCTAAATTGAGCATTGTGCGTTCAGTTGTGGAGTTTATTCCACTCGGGCGATTTATCATCCCTAATGCGCTATTGTCATCGTTTTGTGGTGCATTTTGTTAATCTTTGCTTTAATTGGGACAAATATTCCTAAATTTCTCATGTTATGTCTTTTCATCGACTTATTATTCTTAGCATCGTGTTTTTTTCAGGATGTGCAATGTATGCGGGCTTGAACTATGACCAACTGTTTGGTGAAGCAAGCGTTCAATCAAGACAATCGCCAGTAGATTCAAAAGAAGCCTCTTTCTTTTTAAATGATGTTAAACCCATCATCGATCAGCGCTGCGTGGTCTGTCACGCCTGTTATGATGCGCCCTGCCAGCTAAAAATGTCTTCAGTTGAAGGGATTGATCGTGGAGCCAGTAAAGCGTTGGTTTATCATGGTACGCGTCTGACGGCGTCGGCTCCTACCCGTTTGTTTGAAGATGCACAATACACAGAGCAGTGGCGAGATTTTGGTTTTCATCCTGTGCTGAACGAGAGATCTCAAACGCCTACCGCGAATCTAGAAGCAGGATTAGTCGCGAAATTATTAATGCAAAAAGAGGAACATCCGTTACCAGAACAAGATCAGCTAAAAGGTTTTGATTTTTCGATAGATCGCGAACAAGTTTGTCCAACAATTGAAGAGTACGGACAGTACAAACAAGATCACCCAACGTGGGGAATGCCTTATGGCATGCCAAATCTTAGCCCTCTTGAATACAATACGCTACTCACGTGGCTCAGAGATGGCGCAATCATGAATGGCCATATTCCGCTCACTTCTGATCAGGAGAAATCGGTTGCGCAATACGAAAACTTTTTAAATAAAGGTACAGCAAAGAATCAGTTAATGGCTCGTTATATCTACGAGCATCTTTTTCTTTCTCACCTTTATTTTTCTGAACTTGCTGGTCAACCTAGATTTTTCACTTTGATACGTTCGACAACGCCCCCAGGCGAGCCTGTCAACCGAATTGCGACAAGACGTCCTTACGATAATCCTGGTGTAGAACGCGTCTACTACCGTTTGATTCCTGAGCAAGGCAGTATCGTAGATAAAACTCATTTACCCTATGCGTTGAATAAAAAACGTCTTGATGATTGGCAAGCATGGTTCATTCAACCTAATTATCAAGTCTCAGTTTTGCCTAGCTATGATATTGAAGTTGCCGCCAATCCGATGACGGCATTTGATGCCCTTCCGGTTAAAGCACGCTTTCGATTTATGTTAGACAATGCTCAAAACACCATCATGGCTTTTATCAAAGGGCCAGTGTGTCGTGGCCAGCTAGCCCTGAATGTTATTAACGACCATTTTTGGGTGTTCTTTCTAGACCCAGAGAAAGCTGATTTACCCGAAGTGAATCAATTTTATCGCTCGCAAGCCGCGAATCTAAAACTACCAAGCGAGTTGGAAAGTAACACGTTGCCTATTACTCATTGGGTCCGTTATGCGCATCAACAAGCACGTTATTTGAAAGCAAAGTCTGAATTTACTAATCAGTGGTTCAAAAATGGCGAGAACTTAACCACGGATGTACTGTGGATGGGTGATGGCTATAATCCGAATGCGGCACTGACTATTTTTAGGCATTTCGATAGTGCATCGGTAGTGCAAGGTTTGGTGGGAGAAAAACCCAAAACAGCATGGGTTTTAGACTATGCCCTACTAGAAAGAATCCATTATTTACTGGTGGCGGGTTTTGATGTTTACGGCAATTTCGGCCACCAGCTCATTACTCGCATGTTTATGGATTTTCTGCGTCTTGAAGGTGAAAGTAATTTTGTCTCTCTGTTGCCTAGAGAGATAAGGCACCAAGAGCAGTCAAGTTGGTATCAAAATCAAAGCACTCAACTCAGTGACTTTTTGCAACGTAACGTTGCCCCTTTTGATCAACCGACCAGTATTGTTTACCACACGCAAGATCCAAAATCTGAGTTGTTTGATCTTTTGAAGTCTGAGCTTCAACCTGTGTTATCAAATCGTTATTCGATAATTGACACTGGTTTTTCAAAGCGCAGTGAACAGATGTTAAATAGCATTAATAAGATCAAAGGCGAAGGGTTGCTGGCTGTGCCACAAATTATGATGTTGATGATCACGGCTGAAAACGGAGAGGATCAACTTTTTACTTTGTTGCACAATAACGCCCATCTCAATATTTCAAGTCTATTTGATGAACAAAGCAACCGTGACCCAGCGAATGATGGTTTGACTCTAGTGAGAGGTGTCATTGGCAGTTACCCTTCTGCTTATCTGTCACTGCATGAACACGAGATTGAAGAATTGGTGATCTTATTGAGTAAAATGCAAAATGAGCAGGACTACGTTAAGTTGCTCGATAGGTTCGCTATTCGCCGCAGTTCTTCGAAGTTTTGGCCGTTCAGCGATAAAGTTCATGCATGGTATCGAAAAAATCAACCTGTCGAATCTGGTTTACTTGACTACAATAGATTTGAAAACAGATAAAAGTCACCTTTAATGGGTGAGATGAGAGGTGCCAAATGACCATACGCGACAGCATTGAAGCACTAGAACAACAAATTTATGTAGCCTGTTCTGAAGGTGACTATGAGACAGTCAATCAGTTAGAACATCAGTTGGAAGTGTTACTGTATAAGGCACAACACCCTTTTGATGATGATCCTAATGGGTTAAATAGCGGTTCGACGACAAATGACGAATGGCGCTGAATAAAAGACGGGAGCCACATCGCTCCCGTCTATTTATCAGATCATTAAAAAACAGAAAATTAGAAAAAGTCTATTGAGTTACGGCCACTTTCAGCATCTTTGCTTTTAGGTGCATCGGAGTTCTCTTTCTTTGTGGTCGTCGGCTTATTTCTAGCCGGCTTGGCTTTTGACGCCTTTTGCTTCGGTTTAGGCGCATTTATTGCTGCCACTACCGACGTCACCTCAGTTTCAGGTGCTTCAATCACTGGTTGGTCACACAATACAACGTAGTACTCTTGGTTAAATTCAAGAAAATCCCCATTGTACATTTTACGTCGTTTTCGAGTTTCAAGTTCTCCATTGACTGCCACGTAACCATCGCTAATCAGGAATTTTGCTTGCCCGCCACCATCCACCAGGTTAGCAATCTTTAACACCTTATAAAGCTCAATAGGTTGCGACGAAACTTCAATACCAATCGCCTCTATTTCAATTTCTTCGTTTTCTAATGTGTCTTTATCGTTAATCATTACGTTTTTCTTATTACGAATTTTCACGCAGTGTAATGCTAAATGCACAAATTAGGAACCACAGTTAAATACTTCAACTGAACTTATATAAGCCCACAGTTTTGTCATACATCACTCAGGTTACCTTGTCACCATTTTCTGAATGCGTTCCGCTCGCTGTTCATCGCTTTCTTGACTTGGTGGTGGCACAGTAAGCCCCTTAATCACTGCAGGGCGTTGCGCGATTTCCGCCAACCAACGTTGTAGGTGCTCAAGCCCGTCAATATTAATGCCACTCCATTCGTAAATTCTCACCCATGGCCATGTTGCGATATCGGCGATGGTGTATTCATCACCCGCAAGATAACGGTGATGCTCTAATTGGCTATCCATGACTTCAAATAGACGTCGCCCTTCTTTTTGGTAACGATCAATGGCAGGTTGTATTTTTTCTGGAAAGTAACGAAAGAAGACATTAGCTTGTCCCATCATCGGCCCTACGCCTCCCATTTGAAACATTAACCATTGGATCACTTGAGAGCGGGCTTTCGGATCTACGGGCAGAAATTTTCCCGTTTTTTCTGCCAAGTAAAGCAAAATTGCCCCAGATTCAAATACTGGAAAATCATCGTTATCTTTATCTACAATTGCGGGAATGCGTCCATTCGGATTGATGGCCGTAAACTCAGGCTCTTTTTGCTGATTGGTTGAAAGATCAAAAGCGTTGACCTTGTATGGCAACCCCATTTCTTCTAATGCTATGGAGATTTTCTGACCATTCGGCGTTGCGGCGGTGTACAGTTCAATCATTCGTCGGTTCCTCGGTGAAATGATGGGCGTTGCTCAACGGATTTAAGCAAATAGCAAAATTGCCACTTTGTGTCTCAACAAGGATATATAAGCAGTAATCTCTTTAGACGTAAACTCTCATGCACGATAAACTAAACACAACCATAATTTTATAACAAATTCTCCATGATAAAAGTGACAGTGTCTCGCTTAATAAAAGGCCACGACTTAAAGCAATCTATTGCCGAGTTGATAAAGCAAGAGAACATACAAGCAGGTAACATCGCTTCTTGTGTCGGGTGCCTATCTGAAATGCGCATCCGCCTCGCTGATGGATCTTCAGAGCTACACCTTGTTGATGCATTTGAAATTGTCTCTTTGATTGGCACGCTAACCGCATCTCATCAACACTTGCACATTGCGGTTGCAGATAAAACAGGCAAAGTGATCGGTGGTCATCTTTTGGATGGTTGTCTTGTCAATACTACCGCAGAGCTGATTTTACATTCCTACCCTGACTTAGTGTTTGAGCGAGAATTTGATAATCAAACGGGCTACAGTGAGCTGGTGGCACCTTGTTAAAATCCCTTTAATGATAAAAGTGAATGCGCATATACTAGCCTGCATTCTGTAAAATGTGGTGAAGCGTGTTTTTTATTCACCCATTTCTCCCCAATAACGATAGGCAATTCGACGTTGAGCAATTTCCGTCTGTGAGCTATCTCTCACATCTGTTCTTTTTGTAATAACTCTGTATAATTCGCCGCCTATTTAACCATTGTTTATGTTCTGCTGATTTGGCGTCTGCACATCACTGATTCGCTAAACTCAATACCTAGGAAAACTCTCTTGATCTCTACCGCAAATATCACCATGCAATTTGGCGCTGAGCCTTTATTTGAAAACATTTCTGCAAAATTCGGTAACGGCAATCGCTACGGTTTGATTGGCGCTAACGGCTGTGGTAAATCGACGTTCATGAAGATCTTGAGTGGCGCGTTAACTCCCAGCTCAGGCAACGTCTCCATTACACCAGGGCTAAAATTGGGTGTGCTGAGCCAAGATCAGTTTGCCTTCGAACAATATACGGTAATTGATGCCGTGATTATGGGTGACCGCAAACTATGGGAGATCAAGCAAGAGCGTGACCGCATTTATTCATTAGCCGAGATGAGCGAAGCCGACGGCATGAAAGTCGCCGAGCTTGAGAGCGAATACGCTGAAATGGATGGTTACACCGCCGAAAGTCGCGCGGGTGATATTTTGTTAAAAGCGGGTATTGAGGAATCGTTTCATTTTGGCTTGATGCAACAAGTGGCTCCAGGTTGGAAACTGCGCGTTTTGTTGGCGCAAGCCTTGTTTGCCAACCCAGATATTTTGCTGCTCGATGAGCCAACCAACAACTTAGACATCCACACCATTGGTTGGTTGGCTGAAGAACTTAATCAGCGTAAATGCACCATGATTATTATTTCCCATGACCGTCACTTTTTGAACTCAGTGTGTACCCATATGGCTGATATTGATTACGGTGAACTGCGTATTTATCCGGGTAATTATGAGTATTTTCTTGAAGCGTCAAGCTTGATTCGAGAGCAGTTACTCTCTGGCAACGCGAAAAAAGCGGCCGAGATCAACGAACTGCAAGACTTCGTTAACCGCTTTGGTGCCAATGCTTCAAAAGCAAAACAGGCTAGCTCACGCGCAAAAAAAATGGACAAGATCAAGCTTGATGAAGTGAAATCCTCAAGCCGCATCAGTCCTTCGATTGATTTTGGTGAAGGTAAGAAACTGCATCGCCTTGCACTTGAACTACAAAATCTCGGCCACGCTTTTGACGATGAACAGCTCTTCAACGGTGGCAATCTGCTGCTTGAGGCGGGCTCGCGTTTGGCGGTAATTGGTGAAAACGGCGTCGGTAAAACGACCTTTCTACGCTGCTTAGTCAAAGAGCTGCAGGCCAACCAAGGTGTGGTGAAATGGTCTGAGAATGCCTCAATTGGCTATTGCCCTCAAGACAGTACTGTCGATTTTGATAACGATCTGACTATCTTTGATTGGATCTCGCAGTGGCGCACAGTAAAACATGATGATTTGATGGTGCGTGCCATTCTTGGCCGACTACTCTTTACAGCCGATGATGTGAATAAGAAAGCAAGAAACTGCTCGGGTGGTGAGAAGAACCGTCTGCTATTTGGCAAACTAATGATGCAAGATATCAACGTGCTGATCATGGACGAGCCAACCAACCACATGGATATGGAAGCGATTGAGGCGCTCAATAACGCGCTAAAGTCCTACACGGGGACACTGATTTTTGTTAGCCACGATCGCGAGTTTGTCTCTTCGCTGGCCACTTCGATCATTGATGTGAAAAACAAACAGTTGGTCTACTTCCAAGGAACGTACGATGAATACTTGGCTCATCAGCAAAAATTGTTAGCTGCGGCGTAATCAAATCAACGTCATAGCTCCTGATACTTGTTGCCGCCAGAAATGACGGCAACAACGGATAATTTAGATTCTACTGTTTAGTCTTAGCTTATTTTATCGGCCAGTGACAAGCCGCCGACTTAACTTCAAGTCGTTTGGGTATCACTGTAATTTGTTATAACTCTGGTTTAACCCAAACATTGCTAAAATCAAACCAGCCTAACGCGTTGCATTTCGCGTTTTGTAATGCACCACATTGATCTTTGCTTATCCCTAACCAACAGTGGAACATCGGGATAACTTGCTGTTTTTCTATCAAAGACTTGCCAATCTCTTTGGCCGGAAATATGGCATTTGGATCGGCGCGCCATTCATCCACTAACTGGCACCAATACGAAAAATCTTCAGCGCGGCTTAAATGCTCGATATCACTGTAATCAAGTAACCATCCTGCTAGCGCATCTTCTCTATGGTTGGCAATTCCCATCGGTTTGACCCAAACATCGACAGCATCGGTGTCTTCAACAGTCAAATCATATTTAACAAGCTCCACCGAAATCCCATCTTCTTTTAACAGCTGTTGTATTGTTTTCACTAAGCTTGGAAACATAGGATGTTGAGCATGATATGCAATGGTGATCGAACGCTCACCCGGCGGTGTAGCGGCAACATCTCCCGATGACTGATGATACCAGCCCGGTTTCAAGCCATAAGCAGGTAACACCCCCAACTCGACCACTTTGTCTTCTGGTAATTGACGAAATAGGTTGAGAGTACTGAGCTTATTGGTAAGGTAGCGAGCCCAATTTACATCTGCGGCGACGCCATTTTTTCGATTGAGTAACAAGTAAGTACAGCCGGGATCAAGATCCACGTCTTCTGTAAATGAACCTCGCTTTGTTTTTATCGGATGCGATAAGCTAGGAAAAACCATCGAAGAATGTACTTCGTCAATCACCCACACTTCGACCCGGTCTAACAAAGGCCTAAATCCAAAATATCCATCAAACGCTTGCAAAACTAAGCGTTTTTCATCATTTAAAATGACTTTGTAAGGGCCAGTACCAATCGGCATTAAATCAAAATTATCACTACGATTGGACTCTGGTAGTAAAATCTTGGCACATGACTCAGATAAAAGAAGCGGTAAGCGACTATCCGCTTTTTGTAAAAAGATATCGATAACCCAGTTGGAGGGCGAGCTGATCCTATCAAGATGGGAGAATAAGTTCAGAAATCGCAATTCCCACAAACTTTGGATAACACCGTCGGTGGTAAGCAAATCACCATTGTGGAAACGAACCCCTGGGCGAAGATAAAAACGCCAATGTGTTGCTGTCACCGATTCCCATGTATGTGCGAGATCTGGCTGCAGCTGTTCATACTCATCTAGCCGCGTTAATCCACTAAAAATTTGCATTACGATATGTTGCTCAGATCGACGCATGGATTTTAGCGGGTTTAGCATTGAAAGCGGGCGATAATAAGGCAACCGTATGACTTGCAGACCTTCTTGATGCTGAACACCAAGATAGCTTTGGATCACTTGCGTCAGTTTCGCCGCATCTTGATCCAGTACCGAAAATGCATGGCCAATTTTACCTTCATCTAAGTATCGACGCGCAAGGTTTTCACTGACATCACTGCGACTACGTTTAAAAATGAGATCGGATAATTTTCCACGCCCCGCAGCAGGACGCCATTCTATCCAGCCTTCATCCTCCATTTTATTTAGAACAATACGCGCATTACGGCGTGTGCAGAAAAGGATCTCGGTGATCTCTTCTAGCTGGACACCAACATCTTGGCCGTTAAAGTGCTCAAATAAAGATTCAAATTGAACGCGAAGTCGTGGGCTACTCATAAAGAGGAAATCTCAGTTTATAAAATACAGAGATAGTTTCCTCATTTTATATTGGTTATGCAATAGCCTTAATCACTGTTTAAAGAATATTACAGCCGAGTTGTTGAGAAAGTTGCTTAATTTGCTCTTCGTTGTCCAACTTAATCGACCATTTACTTTCTGAGCAATTTACAGAGATGACATTCGCCCCTCTCCCAATGAGCTGAACAGCATCGGCTTGGGCTTGTAGCGTGATGGCGAGATCACCCAATACTCGTACCACTAATTCATGGGGTGTTACGATGATTTTTCCACCTGAAAATTCAATCACCATTTTATAAATCAACCTTGATAGCTTGAGAACGGTTACGAATTTTTTGTACTGCGACCGTCAAACGGCTAGTGCACACCAAACGTTCGCGCTCATCAGTGATATTGATTTGCCATACTTGCGTTGAAATACCAAGATGGATAGGTGTCGCTGTTCCTATAACCATCCCCTCTCGCATGGCGCGAACATGATTAGCATTAATGTCTAACCCTACACAATAGTGTTCTTGATCCACACTGAAGTTCGCGGCAACTGAACCTAGGGTTTCCGCAAGTACCACCGAGGCGCCACCATGCAGCATACCAAGCGGCTGATGGGTAAAGTGACAAACAGGCATGGTCGCAGACAAAGAGTGATCAGTATAATCGGTATAAATAATATTGAGATGCTCTATCAAGGTGTTTTTGGAGGTGGCGTTTAATGTTATTAAATCGATTGGCTTCTTCCAAATATCCATGCTTTTTTGTCTCATTCATCGTAAAAGAGATTCATTCTATACTTAAAAGGTAACAACTTGCAGCGAGTAATCAGTCAGTTCCAGCGATTGAGATCCTGCCAACTAAACATTTTCGAGACAGATCCGATCGCTCATAAATATTAACTGCAGTGTTGTCATTAGCCGTTTATCGGTGCTAAGAAGCCTCTTCATACAAAGATGTCATTTAAGCGCTTAAAGATGAGCACAAAAAGTGCTCTGATACATGGCTTACAGGTGCCAACGTACCGACTCAAGTACCTAAAATGCGTAATGGCAGTTGTAGCAGCTCATCCCCTGTCGTTGCAAAACCCCAAATAATAGCGATAAGCGCAGCCACTAAACTGACATACCAAAGTGAAGCTACAATTTGTCCATATCGATTCAGAGGTAGCAAATGACTTTGATGACGCTGCTTCCATTCCATTACAATTTCAATGCTGCCCATAATCAATAAAAAGCCGACCAGGGTTAATCCAAGCCAATAGCTCAAAATGACACCAGCGATCGCCGCAAGAGCACACAACGCAATCCCCAAAGTGCTGTTCATAGAAAAGCTGATGCTTTTTAACACGTGACCACCATCAAGCGGCAATATAGGCAATAGATTGAAGAGATTGAGAAAGGCATTAAAAACAGCAAGGCCGGCAAAAAATATCTCTCCTGTGATCCAGTACACGACAACCAGCACAACCGAGAGCAGCAAACCAAAAAATGGCCCCATAATTGAGATCACTACATCTTGCCAACGTGTATTGATTTTTTCATCACTTAATGCCAAGCCACCAAGAAATGGAATGAGATAAATGCCTTTAGTCTTCATACCAAAATACTTCATCGCTTTGATATGGCCAAATTCATGGAACACCAAACAGGCAATAAGCGCCATAGCAAACTGGAAGGAAAATAACCACGAATAGGCTGCGATACTTGCTGACGCCAGAACAACTTTAATCAGCTTGGCACTTTTCAGTGCTTTCATACCAAGTGAGACTAGACCAATAAGGCTAAAACGTCGCTCCGGCTTTGGCGGGCTATAAGGTGTTTGTTTTTCAATGTCTTTTTCTGAACGCTCGCCCTGCGTGACAATGTCACCATTAACTAATGCTTGATAACGAAGTTTAAAAGGTTGCCAACTCAGCTCGACATTTAGTTCACACTGGATCGGCGTTTCACCACTTAACAACTGAAATCTATGGGTCGTTGTCGCCTCGATATTCCCTGTCGCATCGCATTGCGCGACCAGTTGATTATCCCAATAGAGTTGCTGCCAGCCTGACATTGAACCTTCGAGACGAAGTGATTTTTCTAAAAATGGAGCGGAAAGGAGTTCCACAGTGATACCTACATACAAACATAAAAACGGCATTCATTATGCCTTTGGGCAATAACAGCGTAAAGCACGATGCCCATTTACTTACTATTGACGATGACTTAGTTCAATTCCCTCACGAATACCAAGCTTTTTGCCATCTCCCCTTTTAATTCCAGTCGTAACGTGGATAATACGCGCTTACATATTTTTACAAGGTGGGTACTATGTCTACTGAAGCAACTTTACTTGAACGCAGCCAATCAAAATGTGAGCTTTGTTCATCAGAATCTCCATTAGCTCCATTTGTGGTAGCGCCACACACTATGGTTACTGTTGACCATGCCGTTATGTTGTGTGATGTCTGCAAAGGCCAAATTGAGAACCCAGAAACAGTAGATGTGAACCATTGGCGTTGTTTGAACGACAGCATGTGGAGCCAAGAACAACCCGTTCAAGTACTGGCGTGGCGTCAACTTAAGCGCCTTGCGGCCACTGAGGGTTGGGCTCAAGACCTACTTGATATGATGTATCTTGAAGAAGAAGCTGCAAAATGGGCTGAAATTGGTATGGATGATGATGCAGAAAAGCCTCGTGATGTGAATGGCGTAGAACTGAAAAAAGGCGACGACGTAACCATCATTAAAGATCTCCCTATCAAAGGCTCAAGCCAAGTCATTAAACAGGGTACTGTGGTTCGCGGTATCAGTTTAAGCGACGATCCTAAGTTGATCTCTGGCAAAGCCAATGGCCAATCGATGTATATCATTGCTGAATACTGTCGCAAAAAATAATATTCATTGACAAAAAAAACAAAGGCGCAACTTGGTTTGCGCCTTTGTTTTTTTTGGAGACAGTTGTTTTGATGATCAGCGAAGCTAGTGGTTAACACAAATTTGAAATACAAAAAAGCCGACGCTTTAAGCAGTCGGCTTTTATATCTCTACACATTGAATTAACGGTATAAACCGATATCTTTCTGCATGTGACCAGACAAATTATTCGCGTAGTAGCTGCGAGGTTCGCTGTGGTCGACAAACAGAATATCAACTAAATGTGCAATCAATCCTTTGAAGTTAACCGCGTAGGTTTTTTTATCCATAGAGGTAGGTGCTGTAATCGTACCCATATTCATTGCTTGTGCCATGATAGCCTCTCTGTTAATTCGGTAACTTACTTTGTTGAAATGAATTCTAGGTGATATTTTTTTGGTTAAAAAATGACAAATTTTCCACATTCAAATTAGTTATTCTAATGAAACAACCCCATAACAATGCATACTTTTATTATCCACGATAATCGACTACTTATTCACATTAGGCTTTATTTGGTGAATTTAAATCGCAATGAAAAGCAAAAACACCGATTATTTACAAAATTTTCACATTAATGTTTTTATCGTCGGTTAGATAAAGGATAAATAAAGGAGAGAGGTAAGTATTGTCAAACACTTACCTCTGTTTACTTATATTATGACTTATGAGTAGCAGGTAATGGACTTCTCTGCTTATAGACAGAAGCCAACACCGCAATAATCATAGTGACTAACAGTACGCCCAGTGAGACTGGTGTCGGAATTTCCCACGCAGAACCGACTAGCATCATCTTAATACCAATGAAGATCATGATGAAGGAAAGCGCTGGTTTTAGGTAAATAAACTTATCCATCATCCCTTGCAACACAAAGTACAAAGATCGCAAACCAAGTAACGCAAACACGTTCGCTGCTAACACTAAAAAGGGTTCGCGGGTCACGGCAAAAATAGCCGGTATTGAATCTAATGCGAACATGACATCCATAAAAGCAATCACGCCAATCACAATCATCATTGGAGTCACAAACCATTGCTTATTGCGGCTCACAACCAAAGCATTCCCTTCGTAATGATCCGTCACATTGAACCAACGTCGAATCAGTTTCTCCGGCATTGGGTTTAGCTGTTCATCGCCTTTCTCACGCGCAAGTTGAATACCGGTCCACATAAGAAATAATGCAAACACATAAAGTAACCAATGATATTGTTCAAGCAGCTGCGCACCAATCACAATCATCACCGCTCGTAAACACAAAGCGCCGATCACTCCCCACAATAGAGCCCGCGGGCGTAAATGCTCTGGGACTGCGTATTGATGAAAAATAATCGCAAAGACGAATAAGTTATCAACACTTAACGATTTTTCTAACAAGTAACCAGTAATAAACGAGATCGTCGCCTTTTCGGCACTGTATGAACTGGTTGGTGCGTAACTATCCCAAAATAAATAGATACTCGCGGCGAATGCAAACGCCAGCATAAACCAAATCACGCTCCAAACGGCAGCTTTAGTGATCGTGACTTTACCGCCACGGGTTTGCCAAATATCGATAACAACAAGAAATAGAGTCAGAATTGCAAAGCTGAGATAGGTTGTTGGGGTCATATATCCTCCAAAGGCGGAAGGATAGGATGGGATTAACCGATCGAAACCTTCCGCAAACAAAAACCGCTGTTCATAATGAACAGAGCTGAATGCGTTGGTCTCGTCGAAATAAGCATTCCGTTTTTAACAGAAGGCTATTTATACTTACCGGATAAGCATGCGCTTAACGAGCTGACGATAAGTAAACAAAGGCGACTACTCCCCAATCAGCGCGGATTTTATGCCTATTGGATACAAAGGTCCATAGCCGTGATCAAAAAAAGGAGCCATTTATGCGTGTGATTCCTAGATATCCTTTCAACTATACTAGATGTCTATGGACAGAGAAATCCAACAAAGATTACAGTGGGTAAAAATGTATGAGGGATGTGGTATTTCTAGACCAACATTACGTAAATGGATGAATCGGTATAAGCAGTGTGGAATCACAGGTCAGGGAAGCCAGAGCAAACGCCCTAATGCCGATCAGTTAAGACTTTAATCGGCAGATCAGTTGAATGATCCTACCTTTATGTAAAAATCCGATAGACCCTGTTTATCGGATTTTTTTATGCACGTTTCTCAAGCCCTCGATATCATCAGCAGTTATAAACCCAATCAAGTTGAAACACTCGCAGACCTCTTGCCCATTGAGCTCATCAATAGTGCTTATGAGCTTACTGATACCGTTACTCTAAGAAAACGAAAGCTCACTTTAGAGTAGATGGCATGGTTACTGGTTGGCATGGCTATCTATAACGATAAATCCATGGCTGACATTGTAAACATGCTCGATATTGTTGACCGCACAGGTAAGCCATTTGTTGCTCCAAGTGCATTAACACAGCGAAGAAAAAATCTTGGTGAATCAGCGGCTAAAGCGCTCTTTGAGTGTACGCAAAGTCATTGGTTCAAACAGGCTAACTTACCAAACTGGAACGGACTTACGTTACTGGGTGTTGATGGGGTTTTATGGCGAACAGAAGACTCGAAAGACAATGCTGAAGCGTTTGCTAAGCCCACTAATCGGGATGGTAAAGAAACACAGTACCCACAGGTGCGCATGGTCTGTCAGATGGAGCTGAGCAGTCATTTAATCACAGGCAGTGCTTTTGACTGTTATACCGTCAATGAAATGAAGCTGGCAGAGCAGCTTATCGAAACGACCCCCGATAACAGCTTAACGCTCTTCGACAAAGGCTTTTACTCCCTAGGTTTACTTCAAGCATGGCGTTCGCACGGCATCAATCGCCATTGGCTTATCCCGATGAAAAAAGGGCTGATTTATGAAGTCGTTCAGTCTTTTGGCCGACAAGATAAACTGATAAAACTGAAGAATAATCCGCAAGCGCGTAAGAAATGGCCAGAGCTAGAAGAAGAGGTTGTGGTACGTTTAATCACGAGAGTCAAAGAGGGTAAGCAATACGATGTTCTCACCTCAATGGTTGACCCTATGCTTTATCCCAAATCAGATATAGTCGGTTTATATGAATACCGTTGGGAAATTGAACTGGGGTACCGAGAGCAAAAACAATACATGCTTGGTAACCGCCTTACACTGCGAAGCCGACTCCCAGAGCTCGTGAGACAAGAGTTCTGGGGAATACTACTGACATACAACTTAGCTTCAATGGAGCGTTAGCCCACATCATGCGTTTAATAGTGGGGCTTCCCTACTCGTCACCGGGAGCCATACCAAGGCAACTCCAAAACTTCTACGCAATGAGTGGGAGCTTAATACTTGAGCCAAGACGAGACAGAGCCCTCCCTAGAGTCGTGAAGAAAAAGCCAAGCCGATACCCTAGAAAATACAATACCGCTCACCTTAAGTGAACGGTATTAGAGCAAACGCCCTCATTCTTCTCCAGATGCCAAGATCACTGATAAACTAAGAGTATTGATCCTTGAGATGCGTGAGAAACGCAATTTAGGGGCGAGGCGTTTACAAACAGAGTTAATCCGACTTCACCAAGTACACCTAAGCACAACGACACTCCATAAAGTTTTGTCCGAAGCATCAGTCAAACCCATCGTAACTTACCGACGCCAAAAAGATTTCCAAAGATACGAGCGCCCAATCCCTAGTGATAGAGTCCAGATGGACACCTGTAAAATAGCACCTGGAGTCTACCAGTACACAGCTATCGATGACTGCTCTTGCTATCGGGTTCTGAGGTGCTACTCTCGGCGCACAGCAGCAAATACAGTCGACTTTATTGAATGGCACGCCTCCATGCTTACGCATGAAGTCTTGATATTTATATGCTCTGTATTGTACACCACGGTCCGAGTAGATAATGACGCCCTTAGGCGGCTTACGTGACTTAAACGTCATTTTTAGCGCATTGGTGATGAGCTCGATGGTCATCGTTATCCCTAGCGACCAACCCACAATGCGTCTTGAAGGCAAGTCCATCACTGTCGCCAAGAAGAGCCAACGGCTCTTCACCCAGATGTACGTGATGTCAGTGACCCACTTCTGATTCGGAGTCTCAGACTCAAAGTCTCTACGCAGTAAATTGTCCGCAACATTCGTCATCGCAGCCACATAATTCACGCAGAAGGCATAGCCTGCTTCGTTTAGCTCTTCTGCTATCCGCACTGAACCGTAACGTGCCCGGTATTGGGCATAGGTACACATGGTTAGCTGTTCAAAGCGCTAACGCCGCTTTGAACGCTCACTCGGCGTATGATGACACCACTTATAGTAACCACTTCGACTCACTTCTAACGTACGGCACATTAAGCTAATCGAGTACTCACTGGTATAACTATCAATGAACTCGTACTTCACTCTTGCTGCTTCGCGAAGTACGCCGAGACCTTTTTTAGGAATTCCATTTCATCTTTGAGTCGCTTATTCTCGCGCCTGAGCGCTCGAAGCTCTTCGGACTCTTTCTTTGAGTAATCAACACCGTCTAAGGTGTTAAACTGTTTATCAGATAGGCGTGTGAATTGGCGCTTCCAGTTCCGGATCTGCTGGGCACTGATACCCAACTCCTTAGCAACGGAAACTGCATAACGCCCGCTTAAGGGGCAAGCCAACGCTACTACCAACTTTCCGCATAATAACGTAACCACAAAAACCAACACACAGTAAAAATGCCATGCGTTGGCTGTCCCTCTTGAAGCGTTTGTATGGATAATAACTAACGCAATCGGGTAAGGTGAGACCCAGACTTTAGCTGCAACTAAAGTTCTTCTATCTGGCAGTTCGATTGAACGATGGCTCCTCAATTGAGAGACCGATAACAAGTACAAACGCCTGATAGAACTCCAAGCACCACACTCGAATAGTCTTCTGGGTCTCGAGCCCGCATTTGCAAGCAAGAGTTAGCTTATTATGAATACAAACACACTTCAAAACATTAATGTCGGCGTTGATACGGGTAAGTCACAATTAGATATCTATATCCGCCCACTCGACATGTACTTCACCGTCCCAAACACCGAAAAAGGCATCAGCGATGCCATAAAAACCATTAAGAAACACAAACCTCAACGTGTCGTTATCGAAGCAACGGGTCGATTAAAAATGCCCTTTATACTCGCCTGTGATAAAGCAAAATTACCTTATGTTATTGCCAATCCACTGCGCATTAAACGATTTGCCGGTGCTATTGGCCAACGAGCTAAGAACGACCGTTTAGATGCGGCTCTCATCGCACATTATGCCGAACGGGTTCAGCCCGAACTGACTAAGATAAAAAGCGAAAACATACGCCTTATGAGTGACTTAGTCACTAGGTGCAACCAACTACTCACCATGCAAACCATGAAAAAAAACCGACTACAAATATTACCAAAGAATATCTCATCGACTATCACCCCCATTCTTACCGCTCTGAAAAATCAGATTGAAAAAGTAGAAGCAAAGATAGCGAAACTGATTGATAGCTGTCCTGAGTATCAAGCCAAAAATACTCTTCTCCAAAGCATGCCGGGCGTTGGCAAAGTCCTTGCGGCCTCCTTAATTAGTAATGTGCCCGAGTTGGGCTATATCACGAACAAACAAGCTTCTTCTCTCATTGGCGTCGCACCAATAACAAGAGAAAGTGGCCGCTTTAAAGGCAAGCGGATGATACAAGGGGGACGGGCTCAAGTTAGGACCGTTATGTATATGGCGATGATGTCGGCTATCCAATGCAATCCTGTTTTTAAGGCAGCATATGAACGATTACTTGCGGCAGGAAAACCGAAAAAAGTAGCCATTGTTGCTTGTATGAGAAAGATGGTGGTGATCTTAAATTCGATGCTAAGAGACGGTGTGATGTGGGATAAAGATAGCGTCAAAAATTAACTATTGACGCCATAGTCTCTTGTTATATGCAAACGTTTTAGCCTAAGATTCTATACCAAGCTCCACTTTGAAACCATGATTTTATGTGCTTTGATGCACTTACGTCAGGCTTAGACTTACAGCGACTTGCCACTGAAACCACTTGGAATTTTCAACGCCGCAGAAAGCGGACTGACAACACCAAAAAGTGCTTTTGGAACGGCAATTTCACAATGAGATCTTTCAACAAACTCACTGAAACCACGTGAACTCACCACACCAGAGAAAACGCCCTCTCAGCAAGCAAATCCGATTTTAGAAAGGCAAATTCAAAGCGCTGAATTCCAACAGCCGATGTTGCCTAAATTGACCAGGAATTATCAGCATCAAAGAATAAAGCCATCTACGAATGGCAACCCGAGAGTGAGCCACGAACCAAAGAAAACTAGGATTGAACCCGGAAAATCTCGACTCCCAAAGATCCAAACACCAAGGTTGTTAACCTGAATTTGTAGTCTTTCTTCTTCTGGCATATAACGCCCACCTAAGGGGCTGACAACGCATTCCACTAAACTCAAACACAACAACCTTAACTACTTCGGCTCATTGGGACTGGAAACGCCACACGTTGACAGTCCCTCTTGAGGCGTTTGTTAGTTTGCGTGCCAAAGTGACACAAAGATTGCTTCTTAAACACTTTAACACCATAATACCCATGTGATAGTTTGACACAACAGGAGATAAAACTATGGCAACGACTTTGCCTCGCATCACTGCTAGAGTTGATGTCGATACTCAAGATTTACTCACTAAGGCTGCAGCTCTCGCTGGCATGTCTAGTATTAACTCATTTGTTTTGAATGCGGCAATCGAAAAAGCAAAACAAGTCATTGAACGTGAGCAAGCTCTAAAGCTTAGCCAAGTTGATGCCGCATTGCTGATGGAAGCTCTTGATAATCCGGCGGTAGTAAACGCAAACCTCAAATTAGCATCCGAACGTTATGAGAGCAAAACTCAATGATGAATACGGTACTTCTCGATAAAGATAAACACGATAGGAACCGTTTCAATTGTGGCATCGAAGCCCTCAACAATTACTTAAAAGTAATGGCGAGTCAGCAAGCCAAAAAAGACAACACCAGAACCTTCGTTTTGGAAGATGACAATAACAGTGCTTATATCATCGGCTTTTACACTCTGACGATGACACCCATTGATTTGAAAGCGTTGCCCGACAAGTTACAAAAGAAGCACCAATCTTCAACCTCTGGAGGGCTCATTGCTCGTTTAGCTGTCGACGATAGATACAAAGGAAAAGGTTTTGGTGAGTGGCTACTCATTGACGCTCTCAGAAAGCTACTCGCAGCCAGTGACAGCGTAGCGTTCCCTGTTGTTATCGTTGATGCCAAAGATGGTGCAAAACATTTCTATGAGCGCTATGGGTTTCAAGCGTTTCAAGATGCTGAAAACAAACTCTTCATCACTATTGCTGATATCAGAGCAAGCTTAGGCTAGCTATTCGCTAGCCTTTAGCAAACTAACGCCCGGCTAAGGGGTTGACAACGCACCGCCGAACTCAAAAAACACACCGTAAACACTGAACTGCAATTTTGCACTAAAGCCGCCACGCGTTGGCAATCCCTCTTGAGCCGTTTGTTATGTGATTGTTGCACAAGATTTACATTAAGGGCTCAGCTATAATCCATACGCACCAAGTTAACTATAATAAAATGGACATGATATGAAAGCTCTTATTTATGAAACACTTATTAGCCTTGCAAACCAAGACCCTGAACAACATGCAAAAATTCGCGAAAATCTGTATGAACAGTTGGGCTTGCCTTTGGACAAACAATTAGCTCTATACTCTAGAGCCCTTGGGCCAGCAAGTTCAGGAAAACTTGAAAATGATCAAGCGATCAATAATGCAGTTGAAAGTGCCATTAAGCTGCTAGAAACACCTGAGCACTAGCCTTGCATTACTAAATATCAACGGCCCTCGACGTCAAGGGCCGTTTTTATATGCTCATTTTCTAACAAACTCTCAGCCAATTTAGACAAAATTATCACCAGTAGTACTTTTAGATAAAACTAAAACCTCGATTTTTGAGCCAATTTCCTTCTTTGACAGCATACGATAAGAATCTTGTTCTTTTCAATTATCGTTGAAGAATGCCAATCAATAATTTCATTCAACGATCTGAAACATCCCAAACAAATATCCATTTCATCTAAACAGCACTGTCTAATACACGGTGACTTGGGCTCTTCGACCTCACTCATTTTCCTATCTTTCATAACAAAAATCCTATCACATTTCCGCAGTAGTCTTTATTAACGAAATCATAGTAAAGAATTCGGCGTACACTAGCACATAACGCCCGGCTAAGGGGTTGACAACGCACCGTCGAACTTAAAAAACACACTGTAAACCCTGAATTTCAATTTTGCACCAAAGCCGCCACGCGTTGACAATCCCTCTTGAGCCGTTTGTTAACTGCCTGAATACGTAAGCTCATTATGCGGTTACAACCTCTATGTACAACCTAGCATTTAGTGATCTTTGTTCAGATTTATAACTCATTGGTTTTGAAGAATATACAACTGAGATAGTATCAGGCCAACTGGATAATTTATTGGTAAAATCTTATGAAAGGTGATTTTTGCAATATAAAAAACTTTACACCTACTTCAAGAACTCTTGAAGGTATTAATGATATGAACAACGTTATTCAAATGAGTAACTATCTGGAAAGTATCATAAATCTATTGCCGTTTTATCAAATCTTTGCAGGGCGTAATTCTTATGCTGGTGTAGCAATAACCTCAGCAGGTTGGAACGCATATACATACGATTGGAAAAGCTTTTCAGAAGCAATCATGGCGATACCACAAATAAAAAGAGAAAGACTTGAGTATATTTCTTACAACCAGATGCTTTACGCAAAAGGAAAGAATTATGATTTTTGGAAATGTGTTTACAACTCATTTTAAATTAATGCCACTGTTATTAACTAGCTTGCTTTACTCTAGTACTTCTTTAGCATCATTTATTGAAGGCAAGCAAGATTTACAGTTTGATCTTGCTAATAAATATCAAGCTCTAGATGACAAAATGAAAGAATGTTCAACTCTGAAAAAACGTCCTGTGACAATAGATGACCCTTGGTTAAAGTCACTACCAGAACAAACACAAAGGATAGTTTTATTTGAGCTTTACAAAAAAGCTCAAAAGCGGTGCTCACAAAGTGAAGAAATTGCATATATTGCAGCAGCTGTTGAATTAGCAATCATTGGAGAAGAACAGCCATTAAATGAGTATATAAAACTAAGGACGTATGACTCCATTGACCCTGAAGGAGTAAAAATCATAGAAAAACTTGATGAAAAAGAACTTAAACGAGTTTCTCAACTTCATCAGTATCAATATCCATTTGATTTATTCTCACCTTTTTAATTCCATTACTTCCTCAAAACATCCTTAGATTTGAGGAAGTATCTTCCGTTGGCTAAAGCAGTTAACGCCCGGCTAAGGGGTTGACAACGCACCGCCGAACTCAAAAAACACACTTAAACACTGAACTTCAATTTTGCACTAAAGCCGCCACGCGTTGGCAATCCCTCTTGAACCGTTTGTTAGGCTTCTTGGATTCATATACTAAGTGCAACACTAAAAAATAAAACAGTGAGCTGTCATAATCCCTATTTTTCCTCCCGCCAAGAAGTGAAAAATTATGGCTTATAAACAGCTCACCGAAGGGGACAGATATACTATCGCTGCCTATAAAAAGCAAGGCCTTAGCTATGCTGAAATCGCTCGGCTTACCGGACGCCATAAGAGTACCATTTCTCGAGAAATTGCTCGTAATCGATGTACTTACGATGGGGCCTATCGCCCTTTCAAAGCCGACCAACGCACTCGGACAAGACGCAGTAAATCAAGATGTAATCCGCGTATTACTCAGCAGCAATATAATCAAGTCATGCACTTTATCAAAAAAGACTGGAGCCCTGCTCAAGTCGTTGGAAGAATGAAACGATATAAACAGCCGACCATTAGCCATGAGTCTATTTACCAGTACATCTGGCGTGATAAAGCCAATGGGGGCGAACTTTGGAAACACCTACGACAATCGACCAAGCAACGGCGCAAGCGTTATGCTGCCTACGATAGTCGCGGAAGGCTCGCCAATAAACGACATATCTCTGAGCGTCCTAAAAGTGTCGAAACACGTAAAACGCGTGGACACTGGGAAATTGATACTGTCATGGGCAAAGGCTCTAAGCACTGCATCGTGACACTCGTTGAGCGCATGACCGGCTACACCCTGATTGGGCAAATGGATGACCGAACAACCGCATCTCTTAACCGTCGAACCATTCAAATCATGGGACGATTTGATGGCTTATTTACCACGATTACTGCAGACAATGGTACCGAGTTTAACCAATATGAGCTTATTGAAGCCGCCACCGATACTCGATTTTATTTTGCTAACCCACACCACTCTTGGGAGCGAGGAACCAATGAAAATACCAACGGACTTATCCGACAATATCTCCCCAAAGGCACCTCAATGGCGACGCTCACTCAAGCAAAGTGCAACGCGATTGCGCACAAGCTTAACAACAGACCCAGAGCTCGTCTGGGCTTTCAAACACCAGAGGAATGTTTTGTTGGATATTATCGCTGATCGTTGCACTTCAAACTTGATACTAAGAGCATTTTTTATATTCAAGAAGCAATTCACGAAAATCATTTTCTTTCTTCTGTCCAATAATCCCGAAAAACTCTTCATCTAACTTTTCAATAAGAAAAAGTGCTTTTTTCGTTAACAACTCACCATCATCAGATAAACGAAGAATAAGACTACGACTATCACTCTCATTCTTACTCTTAACGACAAAGCCTTGAAAAACCAAGTTTTTTAAAGATTTAGACAATGTCATTTTATCAATACCTGTAATAGCAACCACACTTGCTTGAGTTACTATTTGATGCTGATCTTCAAGCCATAAAATGGCAGTTAAAACCACAAACTGTGTATGCGTAATATTTAATGGCTTTAAACAAGAAATAACTCTTAACTGCCACTTTGAATAAACAGACCAAAACTGAAGGCCTATACTTTGAGATGGTTCCGCATTCTTAAACATGATTATTTTCAACTCTATTTTTTAAACCTTGTAGAGTTTGAGGCAATCCTTTTTTAATTTGATTACCGATTAAAAAACCAAATAAAAATCTAAGTTTCCCACTAAATGAAACTCTATGAATAACTCTAGTTAAGTTCCCTTCATCTATTAACTCATGTTCAAAGCACATACAACAAAAAGGTAGTTTACTTACAACCGTAAATGATACATCTTGGCAAACTTTCACTATTTTAATTTTAGCAGTAGGTCCTTTCGATGGAGTTAAAAAACCGCTACACCCCTCCTGAAATTCAGAACTAATTTTAGAAGCCTTAACTTCTTGATCCCATTCCTTCCAGTTTTCTACATCTCTGTCTAATCTCAATTGAAAAACAGTAAACTAGTTTACCAAGTTTCGCAAGAGTAAAGATGCTTATAACGCCCGGCTAAGGGGTTGACAACGCACCGCCGAACTCAAAAAACACACTGTAAACGCTGAACTTCAATTTTGCACTAAAGCCGCCACGCGTTGGCAATCCCTCTTGAGCCGTTTGTTATGTGATTTTTCGTTTTAACTCCATTTCTTGCTCTTTGAACAAAACGTAATCACTAGATTTTCTACTCTTCGCCGCTGTAAACCATTGAACCCCAGTTTCATCTAAGTGATTAAACTCTAAACGAAATTCATACTTATTACTGCTAACAAAACCCAAAAATGCACCGAATACAAATGCTACCAATGGCAAAAAGGATGCATACGCTAATCCATATTCCTGATGCTCTGATGGGATAAAGATAAAAAGTAAACTCGATGAAATTGCACCCAACAGAAACATTCTCATAAGATAGTCTTTGAACGTCAAAACTTTCACTTCAACACCAACAATTCGACTTAAATCATAAGCATCTGAATTTACTTTCAATTGATTATCTAATTGCTGAATTATCACTGAATTAGCCACTAAATTCTCCTTTATGTAGCTGAATTTACAAGATCACATAACGCCCGGCTAAGGGGTTGACAACGCATAGCCAGACTCAAAAAACACACCGTAAACACTGAACTTCAATTTTGCACTAAAGCCGCCACGCGTTGACAATCCCTCTTGAGCCGTTTGTTAGCTGCTGCACTTCAGCCGGAGATTTGCTACCCAACGGCCTAATTTAAAACACATTATTATTTTCAAACGGCAAAGTAAAACGGACAACTGAGAAACTAAAACCTAATCCACGAAACGCACTTGGCAAAGAAGAAATAACAGCAAAACTGACGAGCCTCTAGGACTTAAATTTACAAAGAATTCTTTCGAAGAAGCCAACAACCAAGTGCGCGAAATCCATTTAAGCGCGACAAAATTTCAAAACCAAAGAAGCCATACCAAAGAAATAAACAAACACACCACTTCCCGTAAACAGACTTCGGTTAGTTCAAACACTTCACGAACAGTGCCACTGGAGAGATACGAGGAAAAGTGCTGACTTTCAGATGTAAAGCTAGAGCCTCAGACTAAGAAAAATAAGCGCTTAATTTTATAGTTTTTCTTAACCTCAGCTAACGCCGCGTTAAGTGGTGAGCAACGCTAAACACCTATGCCGCGACAAACCACTTAAAACGGAAAAACTGAATTTACACTAAAACCGCCAAGCGTTGCGAATCCATCTTAAATGTTTTGTTAGTTTACTTTTTACACCAATCGCACGATTTAATTAAATTGCACATTTGGCTCGATACCCTATAATATTACTGCACTTACAGACTTGGAGCTTAACCATGTACACATTAACAGCAAATGATGCCAAACGTAATTTCGGTTAACTGCTTCTAAACGCTCAACGTGAGCCAGTTAAAATTAGTAAAAACAATAAAGATGCCGTTGTTGTGATGTCGATTAGAGACTATGAAGAACTTGAAGTCATGAAAGCCGATTACATAAAACATTGTTTTGAGTCCGCAAAAGCAGACTTAGCCCAAGGCAATATAGTTGACGGTGAAAACTTCCTAAACGCGTTGTAAGTAAAGTATGCACAAGAGTAAATATAAACTAAGTAAATTAGCACAGGCTCATTTACATAAAATCAAAAATTATACCGTTACAAACTTTTCCGAGATGCAGTGGAACGCATACAAAGACACTCTTCTTACTGGGTTTCAGATGCTCGCTGACAACCCCGCTGTAGGCAGAAGCTGCAACGATTTATATCAAAATGGTTTTGACTTCCCTATAGGCAAGCATACGGCTTACTTTACCAAGGAAGACAGTTTTATTTTGGTCGTTGCAGTCCTTGGACAATCGCAATTGCCACAAAACCATCTGCGATAATTATCACACCCTAGCGTATTGAGTTAGGGTGCAATTTTGATTGGTAAACTAACGCCCGGTTAAGGGGCTGACAACGCTACTACTAAGTTTCCGCATAACACCTTAACCACTAAAATCCAACGCATAGTAAAAATGCCGCGCGTTGGCTGTCCCTCTTAAAGCGTTTGTTAGCCGTTTATTCGCGTAACTATTGTCTACTCAACAAAAATTTACGAAGATCTCTTTCTGCTCGCATAACAAATAAAATATAAACCTTGCCGTCATTTTGCTTATAAAAAACACGACACGGATTAATAACAACTTCCCTGTAACTTAAATGTTCGAGTTCTAGTGGGATACGGCCTGAATCAGGAAAGGCTTCCAAACGTTCAACTTTAGAGAAAATCGTTTGGACTAGTTGTTTTGCAGACACAACATTTTCAAGTGCTATATATTCAGCGATATCGTTAAGATCTGATAACGCTGGTTCAGTCCAAATTATTTCAGCCATTTTAACATTTTGCCCTTGGCTTCATGATGAGAAATTATTCTACCGTCGGTAATCGCTCGCTCACCACGAGCAATACCTTCAAGAATCGCTAATCGATTTTGCAGAAACTCATAATCATCAACATCAATAAGATAAGCCGATGGTTTACCATGTTCAGTGATTAATACAGGCTCTTTGGTATCATGGAGATCAGCAAGGATCTTAGTTGCTTGTCGCTTAAGTGATGTTACCAATTCAACTTTCATTAGACTTACTCCAAAAACAGACCACTAAAGTGATACTATTCTATCACTTTGAAGATGGCAAGTTTAATGACGGCTAACGCCCGGCTAAGGGGTTGGCAACGCACCACCGAATTCAAAAAACACACTGTAAACACTGAACTGCAATTTTGCACTAAAGTCGCCACGCGTTGGCAATCCCTCTTGAGCCGTTTGTTATGCAAATTCAATGAGATAAATCGACTTTACACGACCAAAAACCACAATTGCAATGGCTGAGTGATTCAAGAATCAACCCAAGCAAGAACTGCGATAAATAAGCCGCCAAAACAAAGTTCACCTTTCAACAACAAACCAAGCTTTTGAATCAGGAAAACTCAACAAGCAAGACTTTCAGAAAATGCGAAATGCTCGATTAACTTGCCCTTTCCACACTTTGCGCCCGCTAAATTCACAACAAACCAGCACCAAAACTCGTTGAGGCAAACAAAGAAACTTGCCTGTTTTACGGTTTGAGTTAACCACGAATCTGAGGGTGAAAAAGTTCATTTGCCGACAACACAAAACGAATAGCCGGAGAAATCCCAAAAGATTGAGCCCCTAAATTAACCTGAGTTGCATAACGCCCAATTAAGGGGTGAACAACGCAGCCATCCAAACCTAAAGCATTGTGCCATAACACTAAATTTGAAGTAGAAGCAAAAATGCCAAGCGTTGAGAATCCCTCTTAAATTGCTTGTTAGCTGTATGATGCCCACTACAATTGATTAGCTAGATATCTATCGAATCCGAGTTTGTTAAACTCTGTTTTATCCAGCTCACCATCGAGTAACTGCTTAGCAATCAGCGATAAGGGAGAAGTTAGGCTGTCTGTAGACTCTCGATCTAGCACCAACAACCCAGACCCAAAGAGCAAACATTCAGCTTCAATTAACTCAGAAATATCATCTGTTAGCTCAAACCACTCAAGATGTTTATGATTCGGTTCGAATTTGATGTGAAGTTGCTTTTCGCAAGCTTTAGAACCCCGCATGAAACCCAATAACCTTAGTCTGTCAGGTGAACCTGTTTGCAGTTGATTGACGCGCCTCACTAATGACCTTCTAGTCCAGCCAATTTTAACCAACCCAGTGGTTTCTCCATGTAGAAAGTAAATTATTCCGTTCATATGATTCCATTCATACTGCTAACGCCCGCTTAAGGGGCAGACAACGCTACTACCAAGTTTCCGCATAACACCGTAACCACACAAACCAACGCATAGTAAAAATGCCACGCGTTGGCTGTCCCTCTTGAAGCGTTTGTTATGTGCCATTATACTGACGTTTAACTATGTAATACATTGTACAACCAAAGGTGCTCTTATGAGAACAGAAATGCTAAGTACTCGCATAGACCATGATACCAAAGTTGCTTTTACTAGCATCTGTGACGAAATGGGTCTTAGTACATCACAAGCTATTAAAATTTTTGCAAAAGCCGTGATTAATCATGGTGGTATTCCATTTGACTTACGTGTACCTCAACCAAATGAAACAACGATTTCTGCAATGAATGAACTCGTTCAAGGTCATGGACATAAAGCCGAATCTGTTGGCGCTATGCTTACTGAGCTAACTGAAGGCAAAGTTAAGAATGTATAGTTTAGAATACTCAACACAATTCAAAAAAGACTTTAAAAAAATCACCAAAATGCCGATTTCGGATATCATTGAAGTCGGCAACGTCATATCAAAGCTGCAAAGAGGCGAAAAACTCGATCCTAAAAATGTTGATCATCCTTTAACTAGCGGATGGGTTGGATTCCGAGACTGTCACGTTAAACCAGATCTAGTGCTCATTTATCGCATTTTTGATGGTCAACTCCAATTAGCTAGAATTGGCTCTCATAGTGATTTGTTCTGATGAACCTCAGTGACACATAACGCCCGGTTAAGGGGCAGCCAACGCCACTGACAACTTAACGCATAACACCGTAACCACAAAAACCAACGCATGATAAAAATGCCACACGTTGGCTGTCCCTCTTGAACCGTTTGTTATGTTTAAGCTTCAATGACTTACGTTTTACCAAAACCGAGATTACTTCAGCATTGACTCACAAACAAAAGGCAAAACCTAAAAAACTGAATTGACTCATAACTTTTGAAAAGCAGACTTGGGCTTTTAACATTTCAAGCTTAGAAAACTAGAAACTCAAAACTGATTTCTGATTACGCCAACCGCCCTAACCTCGCGCTTACTCGAAAATTGAATGAGGCAATTCTCTGAATTTCCAGCACCAAAGAATAATTGTCCGGAAAACAGCGCCCACTGAAGCCAACTTGCCGAGAAACACAAAACTCACAAGCCAAGGGAGCAAAGAAGAACCATAACCCACTGATTTTTTGTGATTAAACATAACGCCCGGCTAAGGGGTTGACAACGCACCGCCGAACTTAAAAAACACACCATAAACACTGAACTTCAATTTTGCACTAAAGTCGCCACGCGTTGGCAATCCCTCTTGAGCCGTTTGTTATATTTTTATTCTCTACGCTAACGTGACCGACTGTTTAGGATTGCAGAAAAACCATTAACAAACTGATATTTCGTGCTTTTCCAAAACTGTAGCAGCTTCCGCACGCTCAATGATTTTTAACAATACAGATTGAATCGCTTCGTCTTCGCGGGCATCTTTGTCACTTGTAAAGCGTTGTATTTGAGGCTCGGCATTCTCCTCAGGTAAAAAGGTGATAACGACTTCGGTCGCTAAATCCGTCGTTTTACCGAAATACTCTAATGATATTTGCGGATAACCTTTGAAACCTCTTTGTACTCGTTTCAATATACGTTTTTTCGCTTTATCCACGTTCATCATGAATCCTTTTGATTGCTGAACTTAAAAAAATATAACGCCCGGTTAAGGGGCTGACAACGCAAAACACTGAACCTAAAATAACAACCGTAATCACAAATACTGATTTGAACAAAAACCGCCACGCGTTGGCAGTCCCTCTTGAACCGTTTGTTATAAGCTGCCACTAAACGTTTGGATTACTTGAGTTATTAAACGAATACATGCGTATTTCATCCCTTGGAAACCAGCCTAATTTTTCGTAAAAATTTTGCGCGTTAACATTATTGCTATAAACAAATAAATGCGTCTTTGAAACACCAATCGAAGTCAAAGCATCAACTGATTTTTCAACCAAAGCTTTACCTATTTTTTGGCCTCGAAATTCTGATGAAACAGCCAAATGTTGCAGATACCCTCTGCGACCATCGGTCCCAACGAGTACCGCACCAATAATTTTATTGCCGCTTAACGCAACAAAACTTAGCCCAGAGTTTCGGTTAAGGTAACTTTCAATGCTTTGTTTAGAATCAGCATCTCTTAATGACAAGCTTTTCGTCTGGCACCACAGATCAATCACTGAATCGTAATCGGAAATATCCATTTCTCGAATTGTAATCACTAAAGCCTCCAAAGCTTATAACGCCCGCTTAAGGGGCAGCCAACGCCACGACCAACTTTCCGCATAACAACGTAACCACAAAAACCAACGCATTATAAAAATGCCACGCGTTGGCTGTCCCTCTTGAAGCGTTTGTTATGCTTAAGCTTCAATGACTTACGTTTTACCTAAACCAAGATTAACTCAGCATTGATGCACAAACAAAACCCAAAAACCAAAAAACTGAAATGACTCATGATTTTGAAAATCAGACTTTGAACTTTGGCAGCTAAAACGAAAAAACCTAAGATCAAGTAGCTGATGGAGCCAACTGGCCTAATCTCGTGCTTGCCCGAAAATTGACTGAGGCAACTCTCAGAATTTTTAGCGCCCAAGAATGGATGTCCAGAAAACAGCGCCCGCTGAAGCCAATTTGCCGACGAGCACGAAACTCACAAGCCAAGGGAATAAAGAACAATCATAAACCACTGATTTTGTTCCGTTTAAACGCCTTGTTATGTGCTTACTTCAACTTTACCTAATAGATATCCATTTAGTAAAATATCGAGCTCTTTTACCGTCAGATCCCCAAATGAAGACGCTAGATACTTAGTTGCTTCAGAAGCATTTGTTTCGCCTGTTAAACCAAACTCAGACTTATAGTTACCGACCTTTGCTTTAATGGACCCAACACTGATACCTGACGAAACAGCTAAAGCCTCACACAAGTCAGTTTTCAGCCCTTTGGGATTACCTGACTCTTCTAGCATTTTAAAAATAATTAGGCATCGAATTTCTACTTCTAAATTCCAGCCCGAACCTTCACGAAAATTGAACATTGAAACTCCTCTGGCACATAACGCCCGGCTAAGGGGTTGACAACGCACCACCGAACTTAAAAAACACACTGTAAACGGCTGAACTTCAATTTTGTACTAAAGCCGCCACGCGTTGGCAATCCCTCTTGAGCCGTTTGTTATGAGTAATTTTTCCGCGATAGATTTTCTTTGTATTTTTTGTACTCTCTACTTTTGAAAAACCAGTCCCAACCAGCAAAAAACACAGCTCCAAATAACGTCATTAAATAAACTCGGTACGACACAATTGGAGATAAATCTAGATAAAAATCGTTTCGAACAAATGCACTACCGAAAATGACTGGAATACAAAACCCTAAGCCATATCCTAAAAAGTGCCTGAAAAAGCCTTTTTTTCGAATCTTTAACCACTCAACTCGCCTTTTCCGTTCCATCTGTCTGTCACTTCCTTAAATTACTCATAACGCCCAGCTAAGGGGTTGACAACGCACCGCCGAACTTAAAAAACACACTGTAAACACTGAACTTCAATTTTGTACTAAAGCCGCCACGCGTTGACAATCCCTCTTGAGCCGTTTGTTAGGCAATTTTTCCATTCACCAATGACTTGGACTCTAGCCATTGAAGCGCCACCAAAGCTGCAACTGAACAAGCCGCTTCATCATTACCATCAATGAACTTAAGTTCTTCGATTTCTGCCGCTGGAAGCAATTCACCAGAAAAATCCGCAAAGTAGCAGGTCAGCTTTACTGAAACACCCTCGGCCTTACCATCTGCCTGTGCTGTGAATGTTTCCATATATTTGAGGCTCGTAGGTGAAAGATCTACTGAGAGCTCTTCTTTGATTTCACGGATTAATGCTTCCTCATCATTTTCACCGGCTTCACGCTTACCTCCAGGAAGGTAGAACAGCGCCTTTCCTTTAGACCTTACTGCTAAAAGCTTGCCATCTTGAATCAAAACCCAAGCAAGTTTATCGATCACTTTATTAATCATTTTGCCTCAATATTAAATGTGCAATTGCCTAACGCCCGGCTAAGGGGTTGACAACGCACCGCCGAACTCAAAAAACACACTGTAAACACTGAACTTCAATTTTGAACTAAAGCCGCCACGCGTTGGCAATCCCTCTTGAGCCGTTTGTTAGTTTTTGTGTTGCAACAAGAACTGCTCTAACATTTCACCCACCAATTCCGGTGATTCTTGATGCGACGAATGTCCTGTCAATGGGATATTGGCAAAACTACAACCTGCAATTTTCGACTTTAAAGCCACTGCCTCATCCAATGAAAACAAGAAGTCATTATCACCTCGCATTACTAATGTCGGGCAACTAATTTTTTCAACTAATTTATGTGGATAACCAGATTCTGTTGTATCAAGCCAGACTGTTTTTGCAGCGTCTACGAGTTTAGGGAAATCCGGTTTAGGATTTGACGCCTCATATAAAGCAACATCATCGGCAAACCTTGATGCCCAAAATTCAGCCGTCAAACCACTTAGTAATTCAACTGATGGATCATCTGCCTCTAATCGCCACTGCGAACCCAGTGTCACCAAACAAGATACTCTCTCCGGTTCTTGTATTGCTAAACGATAACCTACGATACCACCGTCACTAAAACCAAAAATCGAATATTTCTCAATACCCAAATAGCTAAGAACATGCTGAACGTCTTGTTGATATTGCATGTAATTAAGTGGACGATTGCCTAAAAGGGACTTTCCGTGACCACGGAAATCTATACTTATCAATTGATAGTCAGCAGCAACATATTTATGAATTGAACTTAACTCATTCAACGAACCAAGACTGCCATGAAGCATCAATAATGGCTTGCCGTCATGATTACCTGAAAGCTCGTAATAAATCTCGGAGCCACTAACACTTACATAACCATTTTTATTTTTCATTTTATCGACCAACTACGTTTGTATTGATTTGACCTGAAAAAACTAACGCCCGGCTAAGGGGTGAGCAATGCACTGCAAAAGTTACCGCACACCAACTTAACCACAAAACTCACCGCATGCTAAAAATGCCACGCGTTGGCTGTCCCTCTTGAAGCGTTTGTTAGGCCTATGCCCAACGTATACCCATAAACTTATTAAGCGCTGTAACATGCTCTGGATACGCATAAATCGAAATTTCTTCGGTTCCTATAGCTTTAGCAACAGCGTAGCGGTGATGCCCACCTTGAAAAATAACTTCGTTATTCTCGACAGGTTTAATTATTGGTGGAGTAATGGGGTTGCCCTCAGATAAATACACTATCATCTCTGCTAGTTTCGATTGGCAACCGAGTTCCCATAACTCATCGCCATCTCGTCGACTGTAATGACACAAATGTTTATCAAACTCCAATAAGGGCATGTGACCGAGAACAAGTCCTTCAGGGAACATATTTTCAAAATCAGCTTGCGTTACACCGTCAAAGCAAAACTTTTGAGATTCCAACCGGTAGTCCCAGTTAAATTTAATTACTGGCCATTCTTCCGGCGGTTTATTGTATAACTCTTTTGATTTGTTAAAAACTCGCTCATTTTCATCGGTTTCACGTCTATAGTGTTCAGCACTTTCATATCCCAATACTTTGGCTAATTCATCATCCATTTCGTTAACATGTTCCTCTGATAAGCCTAACGCCCGGCTAAGGGGTTGACAACGCACCGC
>NZ_CAWNHR010000021.1:186914-188598 GCF_963874485.1 Vibrio sp. V15_P4S5T153
CAGACAACGCTACTACAAACTTTCCGCATAACACCGTAATCACGAAAACCAACGCATAGTAAAAATGCTACGCGTTGGCTGTCCCTCTTGAAGCGTTTGTTAACTGCATATGTGCAACTTTGTTCGGGCTTTGAAAGTCTATTTTCTACCAACAATATGAAATGGCAGTAAAAACAAACCTATAGATACACCATAGAATAGTGGCAAAAGAGCGACACTGATACCTACATGAATGGCTGTAGCATCTCCATTTGAATTAGAAAATGTCTGAACTAAGCCCATAATTAAGCCAAGAACTCCACTGAATATAGAAGTAAAAAAAGAACAAGATAGAGCCGAACTTTTAGATGTTAACCATCCAATTCCGCCAGCCAATAATGTTGGTATAGCTACAATTAATAGACTGCTTAAATCAATAAATTGCAACGGATCATCAAGTGAAGTTAATTCATTAACAATAAGAAAGGTTGCTGCGAGATATATAATTTTTATTAACTTATTGACCATATTAATCACCACCAATAGCCGTACATAAGACTGTCAGGATTACGAGGTAACCTAAGCATTGAGTCTCTATCTTTCATATAACGATTTATAAAATTACGTTGCCTAGCTCCTGAAGCCGGTAACTCACTTATTGCCGCAACTAATCTTATCACCTGAGGATCGCTTAAAGCTGTACCTCTTTCTAAAGCCTCATGAAGCTCGGGAACCAACACTTTATATAATCGATTAGCATCTCTTTTACCTGAAACTCTACCATAAATCTGCTCAGCAGCAGTTGAAATTAATGACGATGACATTTAAACCTCATCCTGTGGGCTATCAAATTAGCTCTAATGCTAAAAGAAATTATGCTGAACAAGCAGTTCAACAAACACAAACCTGAACAAAGATCACAAAGAGCAACAAGTTGCATTATAAGTTACCGAAGTAAATGTCAGTGACTTGGAGAAATGTAGAGCAGTTAACGCCCGGCTAAGGGGTTGACAACGCACCACCGAACTCAAAAAACACACTATAAATACTGAACTTCAATTTTGTACTAAAGTCGCCACGCGTTGGCAATCCCTCTTGAGCCGTTTGTTATATCAATGATTTTACCTTTATGCTTCACGTAGTTTTAAAATCAATACACCAAACGAAACAAAGCACAAAATAGCAGTAATAATAAACAGCAACATGAACCAAAATGAGAAGAACGCCATCAGGAAAGCTACAGCAAAAAACAAAAGAAAAAAACTTAACCTCACCATTTTACTTACTAACTGAGACCCCAATACTTTTTCACATTGCTCAACAGACAAGTCAATCTCTGCAATATGTACATGCGCTATTGCAAAAGCCGTAAACATGGGAAAGCACGCTGCAAAGAGTAACGTTGACATGAAAAGACATGTAGATTCATCGATGCTATTTGAGCTACTAAAAAGTGCTAAAAAGTACGCAGCACAGAATCCACTTAATGCAGAATAGAGCCATTTTAGCTGATTATATTTATAGCTTTCACTTACTAGCATCTTGATAATCTCTCCGACTCATTAATATAACGCCCGGTTAAGGGGCAGCCAACGCTACTACCAAGCTTCCGCATAACACCGTAACCACAAAAACCAACGCATAGTGAAGATGCCACGTGTTGGCTGTCCCTCTTGAAGCGTTTGTTATGTTTCTTGGATTCATG
>NZ_CAWNHR010000022.1:0-108508 GCF_963874485.1 Vibrio sp. V15_P4S5T153
CCACAGGCGTACGTGTTTAACCCGCTGGAGTGGGTTGACCCGTTGGGTTTGGCGGGTGACCCAGCAAAAGCTACCCACATTACGTATCAAGGATTGAAGGATGGCAGACCTTATGTCGGGTACGCAAGTAAACCGGGTTTCGGGCATAGTGAGCAGGATGTATTAGATTACCGATACGGCAAAAATTATGATGCGTTCGATATTGCGCCTAAAGCTTTTTACAAAGGAGAAGGGTTAGAAGGAAAGTATACAGCTAGGGGGTTAGAACAACGTCAGTTTGAAAAACTCGGTGGATTAGAAGGTACGTCAAACAAACAAAATCCTGTTGGGCCTAACAACCCTAGACGAGAAGAATATTTAGCCAAAGCAGATGAGCACATTAATAAACCACCTAAAGCATGTGAGTAAGGAGTTTAGTGATAATGGTTATTAGGAAAAAAGATTTAGTCGTTGATTCAGTTTTCTCCATTCAAGTACCTGAATATGGGTATGTTCTAGCACAATTTAGGAAAGATCATCATTTAGAAGTTTTTGATTGTTTGAGAAAAGAAGATACGTGGGAAGGTGTTGATCTTAATAATGTACCTGTACTCTTTAATATAGTTGTTGCAGGGCACAGGCTGCTAAAACTCTTTTCGAAAGAAGTATCAGAATCAGTGAGTAATAATAAGCGACCTCAGCCAATACTCAGCTTGACGCTTGGTGAGGTTCGACCATCGACAAAAGTTTTCAGCCTGATGCTTGTAAAGCATGAAGAAATATACGATTCAAATAATGAAATGGTTCTTATACCAAATTTAGATCCAGAAGAGCATAGAGATATCCTCTATTCCTTTGAATATCTTGGAATGAATGGTAAGCCTGAAGTGATTCGTAGTCGCATATCGACTTATTATGAAACTGGTATTAATTGGGATAATCAAAAGTCAATTCTTTATCCAGAGCTTCCATTGCCACCTAAGGGTTATCAACGGATGACATGTGAAGAATTTTTATCATCAAAAAAATAACCAAGGAAAAAATAATAAGGACAGGCACCATTATAAAGACCACCTGCTAATGCAGCGCGTGGCCCTGCTCGCGATAGACAAGTGGTCAAATCTAGGTAGTCAGTGACATTGGAACGGATTTACGCTCTAACAATGAACCGCCGGAATTGCCAAGCGCTAACAAGTTGATTCTTTGTTTAGGTTAGGGCGTGATGATAAAGATGGGGACGGGAAGCTAGCTATCCAATCGAAGTAAATGGATGCGACGTTTGTTCAACTTGAGCTTCGCCTGTTTTGTACTAACAACTCATATCCGCTCCATCCGTTGGGGCATTTGTCCCTTCAATTCTTACGCGCGTCGACCACTATCAGTACGACGCCGCCTCTCGCTTAACCTACACCGAAAATGGTGATGCATGGGTATCCTTTGCTTACAGCCCATCTGGGCTGCTATTGGAAGAAAACCTCAATGGCACCCCAATCGTTCATGAATACGACGAACATGGCCGTCGTATTGGTTCATCAGGCAGTAAAACCGCGCGACAATATCAATGGACTAAGCACCAATTACAGCAACTGTCTGTAGGCGAGCATACGCCGCTGCAATTTGCGTATCACCCCAGTGGGCATGAGAAAGCTCGCGCCACAGAGCAGGGTTTTAGCCTTCACCACCAATGGAGTGAAACAGGGTTACTGTTGCAACAACAGCTTGGTAGAAATGGTGATAGTTTACGCCAATATGAATACGATGCCCTAGACAGGCTCGTAGGCATTGACGATGCCAAACGCGGTAAATCGAGGTTCAGTCTAAACGCCAATGGCCAAGTTCAAGCCGTCCGCCAGCAAAAGACGTGGGAAAGCCAGCAACGCTTTGTACACCTGTTTGGTTACGACAGTGAACTCAACCTTAACCAACAAGGTTTTGCCACTGAATACGGTGATAGCGACAGCAATGTAGTCTCGCTCGATGATGCACGAGTCAAACGCCAATCTCGCCAATACGATAAGGCTGGCCGTGTATTGGATACAGGGCGATTCCGGTATCACTATGACATGTGTGGCCGCGTGGTCGAGAAAACCGAATACAAAGACGGCTTCCGACCCAAAACTACCCGTTTTGTTTGGAATGGGGATGACAGGCTCACACATATCGAACTGCCCGATGGTGGGCGGTACCGCTACCGTTATGACCCGTTAGGCAGGCGAGTCGCAAAAGAGTGTTTAAGCACCCAGCGAATCACTGAGTATTTGTGGGATGGGGCAAACATTGTCCAGCACAGTCAAAAGACCGCTGATGGTAGTGTTATTCAGACAATTGAATACCTGTACGAGCCAGAGACCTTCCGCCCACTCGCACAGGTGACGCATAAGGCCAACCAAGATTCTCAGCTACACTATATCGTGACTGACCATGCAGGCACGCCACAGGAGCTGTGCAGCGAAAATGGCGAGGTGGTTTGGCAAGGTGAACAAGCCTTATGGGGCCATTATCAACAGCAAAATACACTTCCTAATCATGGTTTTAGAGAAAACGCCCAGAATGATGAGCTCTACTGTGACCTGCGTTACCAAGGGCAAATAGAAGACCGCGAATCCGGCCTTTACTACAACGTTAATCGCTATTACGATGCAGACAGTGGCCAGTACCTAAGCCCGGACCCGATAGGGTTTTCGGGCGGGTTAAGGCCACAGGCGTACGTGTTTAACCCGCTGGATTGGGTTGACCCGTTGGGGTTGGCTTCTTCTGGTTGCAAACAGAAAAACAAGAAAACTGTCTATGAAGCGAAAAGCAGAAAAGAGGCATTTAGAGAGGCTAAACGTGACGCTGGTATTCCAAATAATCAAAAGCCAATGGTAGATCGAGTAGAATTATTAGATGAAAATGAATTTGGCAAAAAGGTTAAAGTATTAGATAAAAATGGAAATCCCGTACAGGTAAGACAATACCACTACACTAATACTAAAGGAGATAAAATAGTGATTCAAGAACATAGTCTTGGCCATAGTAAAGCAACGCCATTGCATGGTGATGTTCCTCACTTTAATGTTAGACCTGCTTCAAATCTAAATACGGGCTCATATGATGGCACACATGGGCATTATAACTTTTAACTGGTGATTATATGAATTTTTTTTCTTTTATTCGACGAGATGAATTTATTAAAAAACTATTTCCTCAAGGTTTAATCGATGATGTGTATTTAGGTCAGATAAAACTTGACGTTGAAGGTCGAATGTCAATTAATGTTCATACAAAACAGAAACCTGAAATTGAAGTGAAAAAATGGGGTAAATGGGGGGAGAATTATAATGTCATCGTTTTGGTATTAAATGGAACCGGATGTGATAATATATCAATAGACAACTGGGCTTCAGTTGGCTATTCAAAACTGAATATTATAGAAGATCATGATTCAAGGTACATATCACAATCCGGTGAAAACTGGAAACTGAAAATTAAATTTGAGGACTTTATTTTTCAACATTGTGAAGTGTATATTGACTAATAATAAACGTTGATATTTTTTTGAAAGCATGCAAGAAAATAACAAGGACAGGCACTCCTGAAGAAACCTCATGCTAATACAGCGCAATGCTTTGGTTGTCCCTTGCGGTGAAAGACAAGAGGTCAATCCTAGGTAGTGGTCAGAGGTATTTGAACGGATTTACGCTATGACAATGAACAGCAGGAATTGCCAAGCGCTAACAAGTTGCTTCTTTGTTTGGGTTAGGGCGTGATGATAAAGATGGGGGGACGGGAAGCTAGCTATCCAGTCGAAGTAAATGGATACGACGTTTGTTCAAGTTGAGCTTCGCCTGTTTTGCACTAACAACTCATATCTGCTCCATCCGTTGGGGCACCTTTCCCTTTAATTCTTACGCGCGTCGACCACTATCAAGTATGATGCCGCAATGTAGTCTCGCTTGATGATGCACGAGTAAAACGCCAATCTCGCCAATACGATAAGGCTGGCTGTGTATTAGATGCGGGGCGATTCCGTTATCACTATGATAAGTGTGGCCGCATGGTCGAGAAAACCGAATACAAAGACGGCTTCCGACCCAAAACCACCCGTTTTGTTTGGAATGGGGATGACAGGCTCACACATATCGAACTGCCCGATGGGGGGCGCTACCGCTACCGTTATGACCCGTTAGGCAGGCGAGTCGCAAAAGAGTGTTTAAGCACCCAGCGAATCACTGAGTATTTGTGGGATGGGGCAAATATTGTCCAGCACAGTCAAAAGACCGCCGATGGCAGTGTCATTCAGGAAATTGAATACCTGTACGAGCCAGAGAGCTTCCGCCCACTCGCGCAGGTGACGCATAAGGCATACCAAGCGTCTCAGCTACACTATATCGTGACAGACCATGCAGGCACGCCACAGGAGCTGTGCAGTGAAAATGGCGAGGTCGTTTGGCAAGGTGAGCAAGCCTTGTGGGGCCATTACCAACAGAAAAATGTGCTTCCTAATCATGGTTTTAGAGAAAACGCCCAGAATGATGAGCTCTACTGTGACCTGCGTTACCAAGGGCAAATAGAAGACCGCGAATCCGGCCTTTACTACAACGTTAATCGCTATTACGATGCAGACAGTGGCCAGTACTTAAGCCCAGACCCAATAGGGTTTGCGGGAGGACTAAGGCCACAGGCGTATGTGTTTAACCCGCTGGGTTTGGCGGGTGAAGCTCATGAAGGGAAGGGTGAGGGAACGACAAGAGTTCGGCATTATACGAACAGAAAAGGTTCGAAAGCTATTGAGCAAGATGGTGTCATAAAAGCTCAGGATAATAATCGTGTATATGTTGAACCGGCCAACAAAAAAGCTCTTAGTCAAGTTGCAGCAGAAGATAAATACCAGATTAAAAGAGGAAAAGGGCGTGATTATGTGGAAACTGATGTACCTGACTCACAATTGGAATGGGTAAAAAATCCACGTTATGGTACACCCGAATTAACAGTGAAAGGTGATCTTCTACTTAAAAATGCAAAATTTTTCAGAAGGAAATAATTAATGGTACCAAATAATAAAAGCATAACTATATCCGGTGAAGACTTAATTAACGTATTAAAGGAGATTGAGTTAATACTGGTATCATTACACGACATGGGTTCTTATTATGTTGATCATGATAAAAAAAACTATGAAGCTGAAACTACTCGGTTCATTGATGAATGGCAGGTTACAAAGCGTTTGGCTTATGTCAGAAAAGTGTTATCGGAAAAATTTGATTTGACACTTGGTGATGACGATATGGATGATCTGGAAAGAGCTATGGAAAGTGTTAAATATTGGTCTTTTGAAGGTGACTTCCCCGAGAAATTTAATGAAGATAAGAGTTGATCTTATTTATCTTAGAAAAAGAATTATCGTCACAGAAGTGACGATGGAAAGTTCGATATAGCAAAAAGACAACGAGAAAATAACAAGGACAGGCACCACTATAAAGGCCACATGCTTATACAGCGCGAGGTCTTGGTTAGTCCTTGTTGCGATAGCCAAGTGGTTAGAACTGTGTAGTAGCCAGTGACGTTTGAACGGATTTACGCTCTGACAATGAACAGCAGGAATTGCCAAGCGCTAACAAGTTGCTTCTTTGTTTAGGTTAGGGCGTGATGATAAAGATGGGGGATGGGAAGCTAGCTATTCAGTCGAAGTAAATGGATGCAACGTTTGTTCAAATTGAGCTTCGCCTGTTTTGCACTTTCTTGGCAGCCTACAGCTGTACTGCGGCGACGCTCCAACTGAGTGCATGCCTCCAGCCAGTTTCGCTGGCTGATATTCAGACATCCTTTGTGGTGTCTGTCCCTTCAATTCTTAAGCGTGCGGTGACGCTCGACCACAACGAGCAACCACTGGGTAAAACTTGGTATGAGTACGACGCGGCATCCCGCTTAACCTACACCGAAAATGATGATGCATGGGTATCCTTTGCTTACAGCCAATCTAGGCTGCTATTGGAAGAAAACCTCAATGGCACACCTATCATTCATGAATACGATGAACATGGCCGCCGTATTGGTTCATCAGGCAGCAAAACTGCACGACAATATCAATGGACTCAGCACCAATTACAGCAACTGTCTGTAGGCGAGCATACCCCGCTGCAATTTGCGTATCATCCAAGTGGGCAAGAGCAAACTCGCGCCACAGAGCAGGGGTTTAGCCTTCACCATCAATGGAGTGAAACAGGGTTACTGTTGCAACAACAGCTTGGTAGAAATGGTGATAGCTTACGCCAGTATCAATACGATGCCCTAGACAGGTTAGTGGGCATTGACGATGCCAAACGCGGTAAATCCAGATTCAGCCTAAACGCCAATGGCCAAGTTCAAGCCGTCCGCCAGCAAAAGACGTGGGAAAGTCAGCAACGCTTTGTTCACTTGTTTGGTTACGACAGTGAACTCAACCTTAACCAACAAGGCTTTGCCACTGAATATGGTGATAGCAATGTAGTCTCGCTCGATGATGCACGAGTCACACGCCAATCTCGCCACTACGATAAGGCGGGTCGTGTATTAGATACGGGCCGATTCCGTTATCACTACGACATATGTGGTCGCGTGGTCGAGAAAACCGAATACAAAGACGGTTTCAGACCCAAAACCACCCGTTTTGTTTGGAATGGAGATGACAGGCTCACACATATAGAACTGCCCGATGGTGGTACCGCTACCAGTATGACCCACTGATAACTAATATCGGATTTTGAAGCTTTTTAAAAATCGGTCAAATGATCTCGAAAATTTCCTAACTGATCGGCATTACTCCGGTTGGGGCGCTTTTTTTGAACAGCATTTACTCCGCGACTACAGAATAAACAAGCAAGTTAACGGCGGTGGAAAAATATAGCGCTAGGAGAAAACTAATACCGACGTAAGAAAACGAATAATTTTCAAACGCTCACTTCATGTAGCGTACCAAAATAAAAATCCATGTAAATGCAGCAAAAAGTAGTGCAATCAAAACCGCAGCTGATCCTATATCCTTCGCACGGCCACTGAGCTCATGCCACTCACTACCTACGCGATCAACTACAGCTTCCACGGCTGAATTCATAAGCTCAACGATGACAATCAGTACTAAGCTACCGATCATCATTAACTGTTCTAATTCATTGACTGGCAAGAAAAAAGTGATCGCAATTAGAATGATAGAAGCGACGATTTCTTGCCTAAAGGCGGCTTCATTTTTCCATGCAGCCTGAAGGCCTTTCATTGAATAACCTGTAGCGTAAAATAAACGACTTATTCCTGTACGGCCTGGTTTCATAAAGTGAGTAACCTAATAGTTAATAATGAGATAATAAAAATGTCGATAGCTTGAGTTGACTCTCATCTTATTAAAAAGTGCTATCGGATGTAGCATACTGTATCTATCTATTATTTTTCTATATGAAAATTCATTGCCATGTCACTTTTTTGAAATAATACAAAGTTGATGTTATCCCTATTAACAAAAATCGCCATAGTAATGATTAAAATTTAGACGGCCTCTTCAGTCATGAATACTAATTAAAAGTTAAATAGAGCATTAAATACGGATCTTTTTGTAAAGACACCCCTGTTACTTAGTCGATTAAACCTGATGAACCTAAGCACTCAGGTTCAATGAACATATTTCTATTTTTTATGTAACAGCATATTTTTTAAATAATTGTGCTCAGTCCAGTGGCTCATTATCACAATGGCGGCTATATGGCTTATCGTTGCCAGCATCGTTAGATTTGCGAGCGCTCCATGCAATTCGCTGAGCCAGTCATTTGCCCATAACATATCCAGTTGTGTTGCCCAGCCGCTAAGTCCTGTTAGGAGGAGGCCAGACCACAAAATCCAGACCATCACAGCTCCAGCTGGGTTGTGCCCTTCATGGTGATCTTCTTTTGTTTCTATCACTTGCTTTATGTGAATAAACGCATTGTGTATTGAAGGCTTAAAGGCAGACAAGCGAGCAGGGGAATGGACAATAAGACCCCAAATGAGACGAAGGCATATCGTGATCATCAGTAGATAGCCAATCCATTGGTGTGTTTTACTACCTTCTTCTGTTATGAGGTAGTTGGTTAAGAAAGATCCCGCCACAATCCAATGTGTCAAGCGAACAAATAGATCCCATTTGTAAGTTTTAGGCATTTTAGCGTTCCTCTATTTTGTTTATATTATCAAGATTGAAATGGATTTCTGTCGTTTATTTAATCTAAATAAATCCCGCCATTCTTAATTCTGTCAGTGTTCGATAAAGGAATTTGCCATATTAATCTTAAGAAAAACTTAAGACATTTAACGCATGAAGATAAAATAGGCGATAGTTTTTCGTTTTACAAAATGAAATGGAACTTATTTCTTTTATCAATGCCTTAACGTATTATCTAATCATTCATTTAATCTTAATAGTTGTTGAAATTTATGCTCAATAAAATCAAACCCTACTTAGGGCCTCTCTATCCAATTGCTGCTGTATTCGTGGTGGGGTTAGTTATCTTTTTTGTCTCTCGTTTAGGACTGGCTATCTGGCATTTTGAACGGGTGAGTGATGCTGGTGGATGGCTCACCATTTTCTTAAGTGGTCTGCGAGTTGATATTGTTTCTCTTTGTTATTTGCTCATTTTACCAGCGTTGTTATCTAGCCTACTGTCTGGCGATCATGCTGTCGGTCGGGTTTGGCATTGGTTTTTACGTGTGTGGATTACCGGCGGTTTGTGGTTGATTGTTTACATGGAAGCAGCAACACCGCCATTTATTATTGAGTACGATCTGCGACCTAATCGAATTTTTATCGAATATCTCATTTATCCCAAAGAAGTTTTCAGTATGCTTTGGAGTGGCTATAAATTTGAACTTTTCCTTGGTGCCGTAGTTTCCACGTTCACACTTTTTGTCGGTTGGAAATGGAGCAAGCAGCTTGTTTCGAACTTAAGCTTTCCTAAATGGTATTGGCGTCCGCTGATTGCTATTTTTGTTGTGGCTATTGGTATTTTGGGGGCGCGTTCTTCACTGGGACACCGTCCATTAAATCCGGCGATGGTGGCTTTTTCTAGTGACCCTTTGGTGAATGATTTAACGTTAAACTCCTCATTTTCAGCGATTTTTGCTGCCAAACAGATGAAGTCTGAAGCGAGTGCTTTCGAGTTTTACCCGAAAATGGATAAGCAGGAGATCGTCCAAGAAATTCGTGCATCCATGAATGTCGACAATAAAGACTTTGTCTCTGCACAACAACCTAGCATGGCAATGCACCAAGCGACCTATCAAGGCCAGCCTAAAAATATCGTAATCCTTTTGCTTGAAAGTCACGGTGCACGTTATGTTAGCCGTCTTGGTGGTATCGATGCGTCACCCAATATCGATAAATTGATTGATGAGGGGTGGGCATTCACCCGTTTGTACGCAACGGGAACGCGTTCTGTTCGTGGTATTGAAGCGGTGACCACTGGGTTTTCTCCGACTCCTGCACGTTCGGTGGTCAAGTTAGGTAAAAGCCAAACGAATTTCTTTTCAATTGCTGATTTATTAAAGTCTCGAAATTACCACACACAATTTATTTACGGTGGTGAAAGCCACTTTGACAATATGAAGAGTTTCTTCTTAGGTAACGGTTTTGTCGATATGCAAGACTTCCCAACTTTTGATTCGCCTAAATATGTTGGTTCATGGGGCGCGTCAGATGAAGATCTCTACAATAAGGCAGATCAGCAATTTACGAAGATGAGTCGTGAAGGTAAACCGTTCTTTAGCTTAGTTTTTAGCTCATCGAACCACAGCCCATTTGAATACCCTGATAACGTGATTGAACCGTATAATGAGCCAAAGCAAACGGTGGAAAATGCGGTGAAATATGCAGACTATGCGCTTGGACAGTTCATTGAAAAAGCGAAAAAGTCACCATATTGGGATAACACGGTGTTTGTTGCTGTGGCAGATCATGATGCTAGAACACAGGGTAATCAGCCTGTACCAGTCGATTACTTTCGAATTCCAGCGGTGATTTTTGGTGGCGGCATTGAACACCGCATTGACGATCGTCTAGTTAGTCAAATTGACCTTGCACCCACACTGCTTTCTTTGGCCGGTATCAGTAGCCAAAACCCAATGATTGGGTTCGATTTAACTCATGATGTTCCTGCTGAGAAGCAGCGAGTAATGATGCAACGAGATAAAAACTATGGCTATATGACAGCAGACAACCAACTGGTTGTTATTCGGCCTGAGCAAGGTATTTCTACTTATCAATATGATTTTAAATCAGATACCCTGACAGAAAAAGAGTTGGATCCAGAAGTGGTTAAACGTGCTCATGCCAATGCTATGTGGGGAAGCTTAGCGTTTAAAGAAAACTACTACACCGCATCTGATTCATATTGATTATATTTTTATCCACTTATAGCGTTATGCGATAAATCAGTACCCAAAAGTGGCTGAGAAACATAAACTGGTTGGACTTAAACAAGTTTAGCCAGTTTGTGAGGCGCAAAATGTTAGAAAAAGAGAACCTGATTAAACTTGCGCGTATGCCAATGCCGTTTGGTAAGTATGCAGGGCGAGCGCTTATCGACTTACCAGAAGAGTATTTGCTGTGGTTTGATAAGAAGGGCTTCCCTGAAGGGGAGCTCGGGCGTTTGCTGCAACTTTGCTTAGCGTTGAAAATTGAAGGATTGGATAGCGTGGTTAAGCCACTAAAGCATATGTGATCTAGTGGCTAACCGCGTTATTTTTTCATCAGTTTGGCGAGATCGGCAAAGGGGTTATAGGTCGCGCTTTGATGATCGTCTAATCTCGCAACAGGCTCAGCGCCAAATCGGTCGTGGTCTGAATATTTAGAGTGCTCATGATCGTGACAATAGAGGCATAAAAGCTCCCAGTTACTGCCATCTTCAGGGTTATTGGTGTGATCGTGATCTTTGTGGTGCACAGTTAATTCTCGTAAATTTGAATAAACGAATTCACGCGCGCAATTGCCACACACCCAAGGGTAAAGTTTAAGTGCTTTTTCTCGGTAACCGCTCTCTTTACGAGCATAATTGGCACTTGAACCATAAAAATCTGACGACATGTTAATTCCAACCATTGATTAAAAATACTTTTTCGATATTAAAAACCAAAAATCTGCGCTAATCAAAGTTTGTGTGATTTATTTTAATGCACGCCCTCACACCTTAGCGTAAGTGTCACTTTTACCACTCAATCTCAATCGGCGTGCCTTCTTTGACTAGGCTCAAAAATTCATCCATTTCTGAGTTAGTCAGTGCAATACACCCATTAGTCCAATCAAAACTTTTCACATATTCTGGTCGTTGCTTGTCGCCATTTTTTAGACCATGGATTTTTATATCACCACCGGGATTGATGTTTAAGCGCTGTGCATGCACTTTATCTTGATGATTCGGGTAACTGATATGAATCGAACGATAATAGCCAGAATCATTACTGATAGCTTCAAGATAGTATCGACCTTCTGGAGTACGTTGATCACCTTCTTGCTGTTTATGTCCTTTGGGTTCTTTACCCAAGGCAATTCGATACTCTTGAATGATCTGCTGTCCCGAGATTAAGTACATGCGACGCTTAGATTTATCCACTTTGACCAGATCAATCTCAGCCGCTGCGCTGTTGAGTGAAAAACATAGAAACAAAAGTAGCCTAGAGTATCGGGTCATAAGAGAGTGTCAGTACTGATAAGGTGGCAAATAGAGAGACATTATGCAGCGGAAGAATGAACGTGGCTAGTTGTCAATATTGTCTTGCAAATAAGACAATGCTAAAAATAATAGGGCTAACCATGTAATAAATGGAAACAGAATCTCAAAAATGTAGGTTAACTCTAGGATGTAAAAACATAGAGTGCAAATTTGCGGTCGACTTAACAGCGACCTTTTTAAGAGTTTGATTGCACATGATCTTTTGTCTAATTTTGCAATGAAAATTATTAAAATGTCAGGCCGCTCATATGTTCTCTCGTACTTTACTCAAACAGATTTCTTCTGCTCGCAACCACCGTATGCTCGCGGAAGCAACGTTTGATTTTCTTCAAAGTTTCATTTCTCCCAAATCAATGCGGATCTTTCATGCACCAACATTAAACAAGCGCCATGAGTCATTATTTGAGTACAACTTACCGACTGCTCTGCAAAATTATCCAAATACCTTTTGGAATTGGGCCGCACAATTTGACACCTCTGATGGTCTAATTCCACTAGCGATCAACACCTGCAATTGGGACTACCGTAGTGTGATGGGCGGTGAGTCTTATCTTTTTATGTTAGATAACCACCCTGATTTAAGAACCTATTTGCTGCTTGAGGCAATTGATAACGTCAACATTCATGCGAAAACAGAATCCGGAGAGCTCGATTGTTTGCAACTGATTGCGGCTCGTTGGCAATGTCTTCGCGCGGAATCTGAAGCGGCAAAGGAGTTTAAAAATAGAGATATCCGCGAAGCAAAATATTTGGATGAAATTAAACAGCGCGAAATGTTCATTGATAACATGAAGCTGGTTCATCAATTAGCGATTGAACTGGCTAACCCAGACAATTTGGATGCGCTGCACAGAGCGGCCGTTGATGTAACGAAAACACGCCTAGGGTTTGATCGAGCCGCTTTTTTAGTTCTTGATATGAAAAAACGTTGTTTTAGCGGAACTTATGGTACGGATGAAAGCGGAAAAACGGTGAGCGAACACCATACCCAATACGATTTGCACCAGCTAGAAGAAAGTTATTTAAGCGGTCTTTCTGATGATACTAAAAGTTTGGTGTTGATCGACGATGCCCCTCTATACACGGCGGGAAATGTGGTAGGACAAGGGTGGAATGGGATGTTAATTCTACGTGATGGTAATGAAACCATTGGTTGGATCGCGATTGATAACTACATTAATCGACAGCCCATTACTGAATACCAAAAGCAGATGTTGGAATCTTTTGGTTCATTGCTTGCGCAAATTTATATTCGCAAGCGTCAGGAGCAAAATGTTCGCATGTTGCATGCGAGCATGGTTGAACTGTCACGTTGTATGACGGTGAGTGACGTGTGCAAATCGGCGGTCAGTTTTGCGATTAACCGCATGGGCATTGATCGTCTGGCGGTGTTTTTGACCGATAAACACTGCTCGTACATTCAAGGAACGTGGGGAACCGATATCCAAGGCAACATTGTGGATGAATCGTATTTTCGTTCTGGGACCACCAATAATATGATTGTTGATATGGCCAAAGCCAACCCCAATGAGGTGGTGTTTGAAGAGTCAGTCCCTATTTATCATGACAGCAACATTGTTGGTTTTGGCTGGACAGCCATGACCATGCTTACCAACAATGGCGAACCTATTGCTTTTATTGCTGCGGACAATTTGATCCGCCGCTCACCACTGACCTCACAACTGCGAGAAGTGATCCGCATGTTCGCCTCTAATTTAACCGAAGTATTGATGCGCACCAGTGCTCAGCAGGCGATCAGTGAACTGAATGAGAATTTAGAAATTGAGGTGCGTAACCGTACCTATGAGTTACAAAAAGTGAACGACAAACTGGACTTAATGGCCAAAATGGATCCATTAACTCGCCTTGGAAATCGTCGGATGTTAGCTCATTTATTGGAACGCATCGGTTCGAGAGTACAAAATGAGACCGTAAGTTATGGTTTAATTTTGCTTGATATTGATCACTTTGGTTTATTTAATAATTACTACGGTCACTTGGAAGGGGATATTGCTTTGATTCGTATTGGCCATATTCTCAACCAACATGCTCAGGCAGAGAATGAACTCTTTTGCCGAATTGGTGGTGAAGAATTTATATTGTTGGTGGCCAACCGCGATGCAGCAGAAGTGAAAGCGTTGGCTGAAAGCATACGCTTTAGTATTGAACGAGAGCAGATTGAACATAGTGAGAACCCTGATGGTGACTGCTTAAGTGTCTCGATTGGTTACACTATTGCCCAGTACCTTCCCAGTGAACTTAAGTTTGAGGAGATGTACAGCAAAGCAGATAAGGCACTTTACCAAGCAAAAGATAATGGTAGAAACCAAGTCGTTGGTTACTCTGAGCAAAAACACCATACTCGAAGTGATAAAGTCGCCGCGCCAAATTCATAGTGTTGGCGCGGCGAGTCATGGCAAGGATAATGAGAACAGCAGATTATTCAGTCTGAGAGGTAATATTCAACCGTTGAAACGACGCGTACTTTTTTGATGTAAGGAGTATTGTTATCACGATCCACAATACTAAATTGTCCCTGTGAAGCGCGTTTAATCTTGCCAAGTGAGCTTTGCGAATCTTTGGCAAATTTCTCTGCGACTTCTCTTGCTTGTTTGGTCGCTTCTTCAATCATGTCGGGTTTGATTTCATTCAGTCCAGAGAATGAATAATCAACGCGGTTGTTGTAAGGATCTTGATTAAAAACGATGCCTTGTTTTCCTAAATTGCCGAGCTTATTAATGGCCTCGCGCACTAGGTCAACTTGATTGCTGTACACCGTAATGGTTTGGTTCGCTAAATAACGAAACTCGACTAAATTTTCTCCACCATACTGCTGTGCTTTTTTGTCGATCACCGCTGGCGATGATAGCGAGACACTTTTTTCATCAATGCCTTGCTGAGCTAAAAATGCGGTCACCAGTTGGCTCTGCTTTTCAATCGTGTTGAACATAGTGGGTAAATCATTGTCGGCCACACTAAATTGGATCGGCCAAACAACTGTGTCGGCGGGATATTCTCGCTCTGATAATCCTTTAACGGTCACTACGCGCTCATACTCTTTATATTTCACAGCCGTTTGCTGCACAAAGTAACCGAGGGTTGCGAGCCCGAGTATTAAACTCAAACCGATGATCAATGAAGCGCTACTTTTTATTTGCATGCCTTGTTTTCCTTTTGTTGGCAACAGTCCCAAAATGACTTGAAGTCGCAGCGGTGAGTCGTTTGAATATAACAGCACACCTTAGATTTGAGATTGTGATTTCGACAGCCATTTTCGGTTAGAGTTTTGCCAGCGATTCTAACTTTTTATGCTGGCGCTTAGTTTGCTTTTTTTGAATGGCATCAATCATAGAGATTAACGCTGAGCCATCCCAATCACTTTTCTGAGGTGCGTACAAAGTTTTAAGTTGCTGGTTGACTTGTGCATCTAGTGCGGTTTTCTCTTCATCACTTAATACGACTGAATCGCGCCAGAGGGTGAAGTAATAGCTGATTTTGGCACCATCTTGGCTTTGTACAGCTTCTTTTAACTGTTGATATTGGTGGCCTTCAAGCGGTTGATGATGAGCGTTGGTTTCCTGTGTTGCTGTTTGTGGCGCGTTACGAAATGACCAAGCGACTACCATAGTCGCCATCCATAACAGTGCAAAAAATGCGGTAAAGTAGGGCCAGTATCCTGCATCTTTAACGGTGACGGTTTGTACTGTTGGTGGTGTCAGCACCGAGGTGGATGGGTTGAGTAATTCACCTGGCGAAACCTCTAGCTTTAATCCTTTGGCTTGCGCGCTTTGCTGAGATTCGTTTTTGGTGTCCCACCAACTGACGGTGAGATCCGCCAGCTCAACCTTACCGACGGTTTTTGGGATGAGTACTTGTTTTAGCGTCATTTGCACATCGCCATTATCTAAGCTTTTAAACTGAGGCTTTTCAGCATAGAGCCGAATTGAGTCTGGATATTGCACTGAGAGGTTAGGTAACTGCGTCTGCGTAAGGCCTTTCACTGTCAGAATCCATTCACGAGTCAACGATTCACCCACTTTGGTTTTAAAGCTCTCGGCGGTGATGATCTGCCCTGTGGCATCTCGCCACGTTTGGTTGAGTGTTAGTTTTGGCGTAGGTAGCCAAGTGCCTTGATAGCTATCTGGTTTCGGCAGTACGGTGAGCGAAAAGGTTTTGGCCGGAATATCGACTTGCAGCAAGCGGGTGCTGCCCGTTTGGTTGTTACCATAGATGAGGCCAGCTTTAAACGAAGGGCCGGATAACGTGAAAGTTCCTGCCTCTTGGGCCGTGACTCTAAATTTTTGGTCTACAACAGTGACTTCAACCCCATCCAATAAGCTTTGGTATTGGTTAGCTTCTCCCTCGGTCGTCAGTTCTAATCCTTGTACAGCGGGTGGCGTAATTTGTGGATTTTGCAGCCTTCTTGGATCAGCTTTGATGATTAGGCGAGCATTGAGAAAAGTGCTTTCACTCGGGTAGAGTTTGCTACGTTCTAGATCGGCTTGTATTTCAACAAGGTCAGATTGCTTGGGCGCTTCACCATCAGCGATAACTTGAATCGCGATCGGTTGAGTAGTTGCCCCATTGACGCTAAAACTAGGAATGGTCAGTATGCCGAGTTTGTTGGCTGCCAACGATACATTCCATTCACTGCGCGTGCTGCGATCGCCATTGATGATGTTCACCGAAGTACCAAAACTTGGGCGGCCAAGAAAAAAATCGCCTTCTAACGCCTTAAAGTCGATCGCATCGGTCGATACTTTTTCATCGGCGACAATTCGTAATTGGAATACTTCATTTTTCGCGACCTTATTTTTACTGACGCTGGCGTAAAGTGCAGCCGCGTTAGCGGCCGAGCTCAGTAGAGCAACAGAAACTAGGCTGATAATCGCAGCCCAAAATGAACGCTTGATCGATTTCATACTTACCACTTCTTGCTGTTGTTTTGTGGAGGTTGTGCTTGGTCTTCTTGCCGTTGTCTTGCTTGTAGCAACAATTGTGCTTTGAGTAAGCCACTAGGATCTCGTGCACTTTCGACTTGTTCTAGCTTGCGAAGTTGCGGGTCAATAGTTTGGCTATCGCCTTGCTGTTGCGATTGCTTCTGTGTTTGCTGCTCAGAGGCTTCTTTGTCACTGACTTCATCTTCGTTGTTCATTGATTCATTTGTTTGAGTCGCTTCAGTCTGCTGTTGAGAGGCAGGCGATTCATCCGCCGTGTTGACCTTGGAGCGCTCACTTTGCTCATTTTTACTTTGTGCCGATTGAGGCGAAGACTGAGAGCCGTCGTTCTGCGGTGAGTTATCGTTTTGTTTGTCAGATTTATCTTCTGTTTGTTCGCCATCTTGTTGTTCGTCGTTTTTATTCTGCGCATTATTTTTATTTTCTGAGCGATTTTGATCTTGATTTGGATCGGAAGGCTCACCAGACTGTTGCTGTTGCTGTTGCTGTTGCTGTTGCTGTTGCTGTTGCTGTTGCTGTTGCTGTTGCTGTTGCTGTTGCTGTGCTTTTTTTATGATTTCCAAATTATGCTGAGCATCTTTATGGTTTGGGTCGCGCTTTAACACCTCTTCATACAAGGTTTGGGCCTTTTCCAATTCTCCATTTTGCGCGTAGGCGTTGGCCAAGTTGTATTGCACTCGCACATTGTCTTGTGGCAGTTGAGAGAGGGTCTCCACCGCTGCCTGATATTCTCCAGCCTGATATTGAGCGATGCCTTTCCACTCTAAGTCTGTAAATTGTTCACTGGCCGCTTGATACTCCTTTGCATCAAACGCTTTTTTGGCTTGTTGATTGCTATTTAGCCAAGGAGAAGCCTGTACACTATTGCTGTGCAGTGTAGGGATGAAGAGCAGTAACAAAGAAAAAATGACGCCACGGCGAAACAAAAGCAAACACGGGATAATGAGGAGCAGCACTAACCAATAGCCATTGTTAACGCGCTCTTTCACCATTTGTTGACTCTTGGTTGTACTGTGTGGTTGTTCGTTTTGGTCTAGCTTAGCGATCATTGCGACATCGCTATTGTCTAAGCTGATTGGCGTAAATAATCCATTTATATTCTGCGCGAGCGACTGCATATTGGCAAAGTTGGTCTTGGCCACTACGGTCTGCCCTTGTGCATTTTTCAGTAAGCTGCCATCGCTGAGCGTAATGGGCGCGCCCGCTTGTGTACCAATGCCTAAGATCACCAATTTCCAACGCGTATTGGTAAGCTGTGTTTCAATCTGAGCTTGCTCTTGTGAGTCGATGTCATCGGTCAATAACACAATGTCACCTTGTGCAAGGCCGGCATTTTTCATCATGTCGATGGCTAATTGAACCGCGCGAGCTGCATCGGCGCCGGGGTAGGGCATAATATCGGGCGATAGATTGGGCACTAAGTTGCTTAGGGTTGCGGTGTCGGTGGTTAATGGGCTAACGGTATAGGCATCACCAGCATAGGCGACAAGCCCTGTGCTACCTTCTTGCCATTGCATGAGTAAGTCGAGCGCTTTATAACGCGCTTGCGTTAAGCGGTTGGGTTTTATATCAGTGGCGTACATCGATAGCGACATGTCCATCACTAATACGCGCGCGTTACTATTGCTGTAACTGGGGCGTGTTTGAGATTCAAAACTCGGACCAGCTAGCGCCAGTACTGCGAGCAGCCAACTGATGCTGATGATCACAATGGCCGCGTTATGCTTTTTAGCGTTCAAACCCATCACCTTAGCCAGATGAGGTGCTATCAAGGAGTGTCGTTTGGCACGCAGAGTGAACCAGCCCAGCAGTAGTGCTAAGGGGAATAGTGCGGTTAACCACCAAGGTGTAAGAAAAACAAACTCAGACATGATTTCTCCTTAGTAGCGTTAAGAGTACAGAAAGCGCGAGCGCTATCGCCAACGGATAAGCAAACCATTCGCTTTGTGGACGCCAAGTTTGGCTTGCTTGGCTTATGGGTTCTAATTGATTAATGGTGTCGTATATTTTGGCGAGATCTTGGCTATTTCGTGCGCGAAAATATTGGCCACCAGTCATGGTCGCTATTTGTGTTAACGTCTTCTCATCTAAATCTTCCGCGGTATTGATTTTTCGAGTCATAAAAAACTCTTTGACCATCATTTCGCCAGCGCCAACACCGACTGTGTAAATGGTGGCATTGTATTTTTGGGCAATTTTCGCAGCTTCGATTGGGTCGAGCACGCCAGCGGTATTGCTGCCATCGCTGAGTAAAATCATCACCCGCTGTGGGGCATCACTATCGATAAACGTTTTGGTCGCAAGCCCAATCCCTTCACCAATGGCGGTTTGGGTGCCGATCAGCTTAAGGACGGCTTGATTAAGCTGCTGGCGAATGGTGTTTTTATCCAGAGTCAGAGGCGTTTGTAGATAGGCGTGATCGGCAAATAAGACTAACCCAAGGCGATCACCTTCGCGCTTGTCAATCAAATCAGAGAGCACATTTTTAACGGCGCTCAAACGATCAATGTACTGATCGCCAAGCAGCATATCTTCTTGGCTCATGGAGTAAGAGAGGTCAACCACCAGCATCAGATCTCGGTGTTTGGGCTGAGCAATAACCGGGTCGCCAAACCACACTGGACGGGCTGCGGCGATCAATACTAAGCACCAAATAACGCTCGCAATGATTTTAGCGATGATCTGGTTTGGTGCTTGACGCTGATTATCTTTAGGAAGGTAGGGCAGGTGAATCGCTGCTCTTTCTTTTGCTGGTGGTAAGAATCGATAAACGACCAGCGGGAGTGGCAGCAGACATAGCATCCACCACCACAATAACTCTATATTTGCCAAAGCCTAGCTATCTCCGTTTTTTAGGCGGCAAAGCATCATTAACCCATTGATAGCAGTGATTAATCAGCTCTTGACTGTTTTCTGTTTTCTGCTTTTGGTATAACGCTTGCTGCCACAATGTTTCATTGGGAACAAAAAGAGGGTAAGAAATTTGTGAATCTAAAAAGGTGTACCACTCTTTGCCGGTAAGATGTGCGATTTCCATTCGAGGGTAGTAACAAAGCGCGGCTTGACGAAGTAGCTCAATCGCTGAAGAAGGAGTTAAATGCCCAAATTGGGGGTTGAGTAAACGCAGCGCCGTTTTTTTCGGGGCTAAGCGTTTACGACGCCAACGAATGGCTAACACCAGAATCAGCAGACAGAGCAGTATGCCCGCCGCGCTTGCCCACCATCCCCAAGCCAAGGGAAACCAAGAGGGTAGCTCAGGCAGTTGCATCGCGCTTAAATCTAAAAGTGTAGCTATTGATGATTCCTTCATTCTTTATATCCGGATAGTTGTTGCAACAAAGGTTTCTCACTAGAGAGTGAGGTATAAGAAATTGCCATAGTTTGACTCAATGATTTTAGTTTTTCTTTTTGAGATTCAAAGGCTTTTTTTAACCCTAAGCGCGTACTATTTTTCGAAAAGTTGAGCCAGCTCGTCTGTTGGTCATCGGTTACGCGTTCTACACCGCGAAATTGGGTCTCTCCTTGCTCTAATGGATCGTAAATGTGCACAATTTTTACACGATTATGTCTCTGCAATTGGTTGAGTATTGGTTGTAATGTGGCATTGAAATGGACGAAGTCACTGATCAAAATCACTTCACTGCCTTTAGGGCACAAACGATTCAACGCAGTTAGGCCGCGCTGCATGCTGTGTGATTTCGTTTTATCAAGCTCCAGCAGCTGTTGGTTTTGTAGTGTCACCAACTGTTGCAACAGCTGTAATGGCCCTTTTTGGCGGCTAGTCGGTTTTAACTCAACCAGTGTCGAACCAGTATCAATCACCGCGCCCACTCGGTCCTTGTTGGCAATGCTTAACCAACTGAGCAAGCTTGCCATGTGCGCCGCTTGCACTGATTTGAGCATTAACTGCGATCCAAACTGCATAGAGCGGCTCAGATCAACGTAAAGAATGACGGGTTTTTCTCGTTCTTCACTGAACAGTTTGGTATGAGGCTTTCCCGTACGCGCAGTAACGCGCCAGTCGATGGTCCGAATATCATCTCCTGCTTGGTATTGCCTGACCTCAGCAAAGTCCATTCCTCGGCCGAGTTGCTTGCTCTGATGCTGCCCCAATACTTGCGTCCATAAACTTTTAGCAGGTGGCAGCCAGCGAATAGCATGCTGCTTGTAAGGCAACAGTTCAGCCAATGAAAGTGTGACACCCGTACTAAACGGTGGAAGTGACTCTTGCATAGTAAACCTTAGTCTTAGTGCTAAGCACTACCAACCAGTGAAAGTAAGTGAGTGATAACTTGGTTGGGATGTACGCCCTCAGCCTGTGCTTGGTAGCTCAATAATAGCCGGTGGCGCAAAACCGGAAATACCATCGCTTGAACATCTTCAGGGCTGACAAAATCACGCCCACTGAGCCATGCATGAGCGCGAGCGCATCGATCAAGCGCGATGGTTGCTCGCGGGCTGACGCCCATCTCTAGCCATTGTGCCAACGTGGTATCGTAGTCTGCGGGTTTACGTGTTGCCATGATCAGGCGAATAATATATTGCTCAATAGGTTCGGCCATGTGAATGTTCAGCACTGCTTGTCGAGCACTGAAAATATCGTTTTGGCTTAATGTTGGCGGAGAGATTTTCTCAATTCCCTGCGCTTCCCCGCGGTTCAAACGTAAAATGGCGAGTTCATTTTCAGCGTCTGGATAATCAACGTTTAAATGCAATAAAAAACGATCCAACTGCGCTTCGGGTAGAGGATAAGTACCCTCTTGCTCGATCGGGTTTTGGGTAGCCATCACTAAAAAAAGTTCAGGTAATGGGTAGGTTTTTCGACCTGCCGTGATCTGTTTTTCGGCCATCGCCTCGAGCATCGCAGCTTGTACTTTGGCTGGAGCGCGGTTGATTTCATCAGCCAATACTAATGAGTTAAAAATCGGGCCCGCTTGAAAGGTGAACTCACCTGTTTCAGGGCGGAAGATATCGGTACCGGTTAAATCGGCGGGGAGCAGATCAGGTGTAAATTGGATTCGATGAAAATCACCTTCTATGCAATCGGCGAGTGATTTCACGGCACGGGTTTTTGCAAGGCCAGGAGGCCCCTCGACCAAAATGTGCCCATCAGCAAGAAGTGCAACTAATAACTGTTTAACCAAACCTGTCTGGCCTATGACTTGCTGATTTAAATAGTGTTGTAGCGATTGAAACGCGTGCGATGGCATTGAATGGGTCTCCTGCTGTTTTGCTGAATTAGTAATTTATTGATTCGAAAAGTTCCATGAAAAGTGTGACGCATCAACTGATTGGCGAATTATTATCCATTTGGCGAAACGAAAGAATGTTTGGTCACCATACTCGACTATGCTTAGGAACAACCATTGTTGGCCATGATCACATTCTACGTGAAGATAAATCGATTCTATCGATAAATTTCTCAAGAGAGAGGGTTTGTTGCCGATACAAAAAAGTTATTCATGACAAGACAATAATAAAGAGCGCAAATAATGTTCAAACTTAATTCGATGAGTATTAAGCAAAAGGTTGTATTAGGAATTACGTTCGCGGTACTCGCTTCGACGGTTATCGTTGGTGTAATGGCGCAGCGTCAAGCTCGAGAGGTACTGGAGCACCGATTAATTGATATCGAACTTCCCTCGTTACTTGATCAAATCAGTAGCCAGATAGATCGAGAAGTATCGCAATTGCTCTTTTCTGCTGAGCAACTAGCCAATAATGAATTCATCAAGCAAGCCGTTCAGACGACCGATATTAATGCTGACGCAGAGGCGATGCTGATTAAGCAGCTCAATAATGTACGCGATCAATATTCGTTAAATGATGCTTCTGTGGCTAACCGAAAAACGGCGTATTACTGGAACCAAAATGGTTTTCTGCGTCAGCTTAATCAACAGCAAGATGGCTGGTTTTTTGGTTTTACGCAATCGGGACAAAAGACCATGGTCAGTATGTTCCAAGAGGCAAGTGGCGAAGTGAAAATGTTTGCCAACTATCAAAATGTCAGTGGCGATACGATGTCTGGTTTGTCGAAATCAATGGATGACATGGTGAACCTGCTCAATGGATTTAAAATCGAGGACACAGGTTTTGTCTTTTTGACCAACTCGAAAGGGGAAGTGCAAATCCATCGCCAAAAAGAGAAAGCTAAAGCCTCATTAACACAATTGTACAGCTCAAACGCAAACCAACTATTGAATAAAAGCCGCTTCAACCTGATTTCGACAACCTATCAAAACCAAGATGTTTTTGTCGCTAGCGTCTACGTGAAATCGATGGACTGGTTTGTGATTGGTTCAGTACCTGTGTCGGAAGTCTTCGCCGAATTAAATGCCGTTGCGCAAAAAATGTTGTTCACAACCTTAGCTGTGGCGGGTTTATTTATTTTGATGGGTCTTTTTCTGGCCAATAGTATTGCCAACCCAATTAAACAGATTGCACAACGCTTTACCGATTTAGGTAAAGGCGATGGTGATTTATCGCAACGGATTGAGGTATTGGGCCGCGATGAAATCGCTCAATTATCAGCGGGCTTCAACGGTTTTATTGAGAAGATTCATCAATCGATGAAAGAAGTTGCTTCTACCAGTCATGCGTTGCAGTCGGCGGCGGGTCGGGTGTCGGAAAAATCGACGCGAACTCATGACAATAGCCAAGAACAGCGTGACCAAACTATACAAGTGGTGGCGGCGATCAATCAAATGGGGGCGACTATCAGTGAAATTGCTTCTAACGCGGCGACGGCAGCTGAAACAGCAAATCACGCGGCTGATAACACTGAAGTAGGACGTGAAGTGGTAAGCAAAGCCAAAGATGCCATCAGTCGTTTAGCCGCGGATATCGAAAATACGGGTAAAGTGGTGGAGCAGCTAGCATCGACCACTCAAGATATTGGCTCTATTTTAGGTGTTATCCGTGGTATTTCTGAACAAACCAACTTGCTGGCATTAAACGCTGCAATTGAAGCGGCGAGAGCTGGAGAGCAAGGCCGAGGTTTTGCTGTGGTGGCAGACGAAGTACGCAACTTGGCAAGCCGCACGGCCTCTTCAACGGAAGAAATTCAAAAGATGATCAATCAATTACAAAACGATGTAAAAGATGCGGTCTCGGCGATGTCTTCTGGTAAGGCTGTTACACAGGAAGGGGTTGACGCTTCCGATGAAGCGGTGAACGTTTTAGTGAATATTTCAGAGCGGATCCACGATATTTCCGATCGCAACACTCAGGTTGCCACGGCGACTGAAGAGCAATCAACGGTGGTGCACACAATCAATCAAAATATTGAAGAGATCAACGCCATCAATGAAGTGACCACCAGCACCGCAGAAGAGTTGGCAGAAGCGAGCCAAGAGCTGCGTGATCTGTCTGGCCGTTTAGATAAAATGGTGGGTAGCTTTAAGCTCTAGAATCATGAGGGGGAAATCGGTACACTTCCCCCATTACGTTTATGTTTAGGTAAGTAAAATGAGTGATTTCGAAAAAGAGTTAGTACAATTGTCGCAACAGGTGGCGGGTGAACCTGAAGTGAAACTGCCTTCGTTGGAAGAACAAAAAGCGATTGTGGCTGAGCTTAAGCAGCTAGAAGCGGAAGGCAAGCTGACGCCAGAAGTGCTGGAAAAGCATTTTGGACAGTTCTTTACAGAAACGGATACTCCCGTCCATTAATTCAAACCCACTTTATTTAATTTAGAGCACACAAGTTTATTTAGAGTACACAATAGTATTCAGGGCACACAGTAGTGGTGCCCTTTTTTATCAGAAAACGTTATTGAGTCATAGGAAGCTGTTGCGCGATATCTTCGAGTGCCTGTTGAAGGATCTCTGTCGTTTGCGCGCCTGAGATAAGATGGCGTTGCTCAATGATCAAGGCTGGTACCGCTTGAATTCCTGCCTCTAACCACTGTTGCTCTGTGACAGAAACGGTTTTCGCCCACGACTCATCAGTTAAAACTGCGCGGCAGATTTCTCTGTCTAAACCAAGGCTCTGTACTAGGTCGAGCAAGACATCATCGTCATCTAAGGCTTGCCCGAAAGTGAAATAAGCACGAAATAGTGCCATTTCCAGCTCTAATTGTTTTCCTTGGCTATTCGCCCACATTAATAATTGATGCGCTTTACGGGTATTATAAATACGCATGTCGTCACTGAAATTGAATTGAAAGCCGACTTCTTGCCCTAAGGCGCTGAGGGTTTGGCGTGCTTGTAAACTTGCTTCTATCGACGTGCCATATTTTTTGGCTAAATGTTGCTGTAGGTGTTCACCACCTATAGGCATAGCAGGGTTGAGTTCAAAAGGGTGCCAATGGATGTCTGCATCGATCGTATCGCTGAGAGCCAGCAGCGCTTGCTCTAACCGCTTATAGCCAATGATGCACCAAGGGCAGACAACATCTGACACGATATCAATGCGTAGTTTTTTCATTTTCTTCCCTACCGCGATTGGCAATTCACTGACCTTAATTATAGCGAGATTATCAGCATAAACTGTGACTTGTTGTGTAGCCCTTTGGAAAGCTAGGCGCTTTTTTATCGCTCTACGCCTTTTCTCTCATACAAACAATATTGCAATAAGGCTGATGGAATTGCTGAAACGCTCTCTATACTCTAAAAACGTTAAATGCAGAGAATTAAACTGCGCTTTGAGAAACAAGTGACGTATTGTGAGGTTTCGCCTCTTTCAACTTGTGAGTTAACCATGATGAACAAGGACATTGACGTATGACAAATGTTCAACCAACCGATGTGATTTTGCATGCTTTTGATTGGCCGTATCGTTTAGTCGCTGAGCGTGCAGAGCAAATTTTCCAACTGGGTTATAAAACGGTGTTGATTTCACCGCCGATGAAATCGTTCAAAACCGCTCAAGGTACAAAATGGTGGCAACGTTACCAGCCGCAAGATTATCGCATCATTGATAATCAACTGGGCAATACCCATGATTTTAAACAAATGGTTGAAACCTTAACCGCATTAGGCTTGCGAATTTATGCCGATGTGGTGTTCAACCATATGGCCAACGAATCCAAATTGCGTTTGGATTTACAATACCCGAGCGCACAAGACTTAGCTTCCTACCAGAATAAAAGCGATGAGTACCAAGCGCTGCGCCTCTTTGGTGATCTGACCCTGCCACTCTTTGATAAAGATGATTTTGTGGAAGCGTTTGGCATAAAAGATTGGAAGGATCGTTGGCAAGTGCAAAATGGCCGTATTACTGGAGGGGCGCATGATCCGGGCCTACCCACGTTGCGTGATAATGAACATGTGGTTGTACAACAACAGGCTTATTTAAGGGCGTTGAAAGCGTTAGGAGTCAAAGGATTTCGAATTGATGCTGCTAAGCATATGTCTATTGAGCATTTGAAGAAAGTATGGGCCGATGACATTACGCAAGGCATGCATATTTTTGGCGAGATCATTACTGATGGCGGTGCAACCAAAGAAGAGTACCAACTTTTTCTCGAGCCTTATCTGCAAGAAACAAAGTTGGGTGCTTATGATTTTCCACTATTTCAAACGGTATACGATGCGTTACAAACAAAAGGTAGCCTGAAATGGCTGATTGACCCTTATTGTTTTGGTCAGGCGCTTTCCAACAACCGAGCGATTACGTTCACCATTACGCATGATATCCCCAACAACGCTGTGTTTGCCGACCTCGTCATGGATGAAGCCTTAGAAAATATCGCCTACAGCTACATTCTTGGTCGCGATGGGGGAGTGCCATTAATTTACACTGATTTAAACACCAGTGGCATTCTGAGCCATGCTGGTCTTCCGCGCTGGCAAGAGGCATGGTGTTCGCCACAAATGGCGGCGTGTATTGCTTTTCATAATAAAATGCATGCGTTGCCAATGAAAACGCTAGAAGCGAGTGATGACTTGTTAGTGTTCAGCCGCGGTAAGGAAGGGATAGTGGTTTTGAACAAATCTCAACGCAGTCAGCGCGTTGAAATTGATTGGGCAAATCCAATGCTAGAATTGTTTACGAAGCAGCAGTATCAACCCAATAACCAAAAGATTGTCATGGATATCGCCGCTCGCTCTAGCGCGATGCTTTGTCGGCTATCAAATGATGGTGAATAAAACGGTGAGTCGTTAGAAAAGTAAAGGCGCGTAATCAGCGCCTTTACTGGTCTACCCAGTTGCTGCGGTAGAGGATTAAACGATAAATTTATTCAATATAGCATCTTGCTCTCTGATATTTTCGGTTTGAGCTTGCATGGCGATATTGGCATTGTCAGCAGCGTCTGCAACTTGAACGGAAAGATCTTTGATCTTAACCGTGTTGTTGTTGATCTCTTCTGCTACCAAGCTTTGTTCTTCGGCTGCCGAAGCTATTTGGATATTCATATCACTAATTTGCTGAATAGCATCGCGGATTTTCAGCAGAGCATTATTTGCTTCTTCGGCACGATTGACCGCCTCAGCTGCCGTTGTTTTACTCTGATTCATCGCATTGGCAACAGAAGTAGCGCTCGACTGCAACTTCTCAATCATATTACGGATCTCCGTCGTGGATTGCTGCGTTCTTTGCGCCAGCGTACGCACTTCGTCTGCAACGACCGCAAAGCCTCGGCCTGACTCTCCAGCCCGAGCCGCCTCTATCGCTGCGTTTAGTGCCAGCAAGTTGGTTTGGTCGGCAATGTCGTTGATCACTTTCAAAATGGTTTCGATGTTTGCCGTTGCATTTTCTAGTGCACTTACCTCTGTTACTGCTTCATCAATACGCGTCGAAAGATTATCGATCGCTTGCGTTGTTTGGGTCACAACATTGGTACCAAATTCTGTCGCATCATCAGCATCTTTTGCCGCCGATGCCGCGCCTTGCGCGTTGTTGGCGACATCGCCAGAAGTGGTGGCCATCTCATGCATAGCCGTGGCTAATTGCTCAAGTTCATGCAGTTGATCACGCATCGCTTCGGCCGATTCTTGCAACCCCATCGAGGTCATTTCCGAACCGCGTAAAATTTCTGAACCGATGGCTTTAGATTGGGTAATTTGTTGTTGTAAGGCTTCAGTAAAGGTATTGAAACCGACCGCTAATACCGAGAATTCTTTATCCGTGTCGGTGGCTAAGCGTTGGGTTAAGTCACCACTACCAGAGGCAACGTTCTGTATTGCATTATTGAGTGCATCAAGCGGTTTCATCAACAGACGGATAAGCACAAGCAGTATCGCAATACTGAAGACTAAAGCGATTAACGTATAGATGATCGAACTGTTGCGCAGTGTTGCTAAAGACGCATAGGCGATCTCTTCATCCAAAACGACACCGACATACCAATTCTCTCCGGGTACTTTTGAAAAATCGAGTGTGTAGTGTTTGCCATCAATCAGCACTTGTTTAGGCTCTTCGGCGATAACCGCATTGCCTAAGTATTCTTTCATTGGCTTGCCGTTCATCTCTGCTCGGGGGTGGGCTATGGTTGTGCCGTCGGATGAAACAATAAACACATAGCCTGCATCAAATAATTTTACGGTGTTGACCAATTCTGCTAACCCAGCAAGGCTAACATCGTAGAAGATGGCGCCGATAAATTTGCCGTTATCTTTAACTGGGGTAGCAATAGACACCAATATTTCATTAGTGGCAGAGTCGGCGTAAGGTGCAGTAATAATCAGTTTGTCGGCATTTTTTGCATCAATATACCAAGGGCGCACGCGTGGATTCCATGATGCGCCTGGGTTCCAAGTAGGATCATTACTTATGTAAGAGCCATCACTCTCAAAACCGACCCCAGCCAGTAAAAAAGTTTGTTTGACAATCGGCCTTGTGATGACCTTAGACATACTTTCTCGGTTAATGTCGACTTCCAACATGCTGGTGGCGTAAGCGGCAATGGCCTTGCGGCTATTGATCTCTGCACCAGCTGTATTGCTAACCCCATCCACTATTTCGGTTACACTCGCTTCAACTTGTGACTTCACTTCTTTTTGGACGGTGAAGTATTGTTGTATCGTCAGCAGAGTAACGGTGACCAACAGTAGCAAAGATGACGCCGCGACGATCTTATGGCTGAATTTCATAGCAATCCCTTCCATCAATAAATATTAATATTATTAATAAATGTATAGTTAGGGATTAATCATTCAGCCAGTAAACAATCCATTTTTAAGCGAAAAATTACAAATTTCGCCCGAGAACTAAAAGCGCTAGTTGTTGGCACTCTTGTTCATTTCCTTGGAAAAGCTCATCGACGATTTGGTTCAGCTTGATGCCAGACAGTTTGCGCTTTTGTGCCTCACGAACACGTAGTGCTATTTGACATTCAATTGGTAGCTCACTTACTTGATGTGGTTGCCACGCTGATAGCTTTTCGCTGAAGTTGTTTAACGATAATTTGGGTTTAAAATGCGTGGCTTCACTTTTTAGTACATGAAGAAGGTGCGAATAGATTTCATCGTTAGGTTGACATTGACTCAGGTGATCACAAGCGGCTTGGCTCAGTTCAGATAAGGTGACGTAACCCGCTTGATGGGAAAAATCGGCGGTTAAACGTACTGAAAAATCGACACGCTGCCACTGCGTATTAGGAAAAATAGTCAGCGAGCATAAACAGTCAAAAGGGATCCAAAAACTCTGCTTTGCTTCAACTGAATATTCATGTTTGCCAAGTTTACACAGTACTAATCCGCTCATTACTCGAATCAAACTGTGTTTGATGACTTTCTTGCGAGGGGTGACAACTAAGTTAGCAGACAGTAAGGCTTCAAATTGAATCGCGTAGTTCATGGTACTTCTCACTGATTTTGGGGCGCTAAGAGTACCTTGTCTCACAGAAAATGCCAAATATGCGAACTAAAATCACCTTATTCTGGTCTGACCTTAGTGAATCTGTTACGACTGTAGCTGCGAGCTACGTCAACTATGCGTAGAATGAGCCAGCTTTTTATTTGATGTATGAATATATGACCACCACAACTGATCCTTATGTAGATATCCGTCCTTACAACGACGATGAGATTCCAGCGGCTATTGACCGTTTAATCAATGATGAAGAATTTATCTCAGCTATTTTGCAACATCGTTTTGATAAACGATCTGCTTGGCTAAAATCGATACTGAGCCCTTTTGTAAAAGCATACTTAAAGTTTAAATGGGCCAAACTCACGTCCGTGGAAGCAATCCAACTTGAAGTGAAGAAATATCTCACGAAAACGCTAGAATCAACGACACAAGGTGTCACCTTCAGTGGTCTCGATAAATTGGATAAACAGACGGCTTATTTATTTATTTCGAACCACCGTGATATCGCGATGGACCCAGCATTGGTCAATTATGGTCTGTATATGTCTGGGCATAAAACTGTGCGTATTGCGATTGGTGATAACTTATTGAAAAAGCCTTGTGCTACAGAGCTGATGCGTCTTAATAAGAGCTTTATTGTGAAACGCTCGGCTAAAGGCCCGCGCGAGATGATGAAAGCGCTCAGTACCTTATCTGCCTACATTAAACACTCACTTGAAACTGGAAATTCTATCTGGATAGCGCAAAAAGAGGGACGAGCAAAAGATGGTAACGATTTTACCGATCCGGCCATTTTGAAAATGTTCCATGTGGAAGGGCGCAAGCAGAAAATAGAGTTTGCTCAGTATATTCAATCGCTCAAAATTGTCCCGGTCGCGATTTCATATGAAAACGATCCCTGCGATATGGCCAAAGCGTGTGAGTTGTATGAAAAAGCGACGCATGGGCGTTATGAAAAAGGGGAATTTGAAGATATTGAAAGCATTGTCCAAGGTATTGTCGGTGAGAAAGGCCGAGTGCATGTTGGCTTTGGTGAAGTGATTACTCAAGCATTTGAAACGCCAGAAGCATTGGCGCAAGAGATCGATCGCCAAATTCACGCAAACTACAAATTATTCCCGATCAATAAGTTAGCGGCTGGGATAGAAAGTAGTGATATCACGCCAGATATCCGCGCTCACTTAGAAAGCAAGCTGACTCAGATCCCTGAAGGGGCACAGCGCTATTTACTCGATAGCTACGCCAACCCAGTAAAGAATCAGCAATAATCATTAAACGATGAAGAGAGGGGCTCACGGCTTCTTCTCTTCTCTTCTCTTCTCTTCTCTTTCTTCTAGCCTATCTTGCGACCGCGCCGCCAAGGGTCAGTTTGCTTGGCCATTTACTGATGACATTACCTCCCAAATAAATATTGCCATTGACGGTCATCGTGTCAGGAAATTCGGTGATTTTGGAACCGCCAATAAACAAACTCCCTTCCACAACCAAACCTTCGGGCAATTGGGTTAATGGCGTTCGAATTACGCTCAAATCCCCCTTGACTAAGAGATTCGCAGGCAGCGTTTCAAGCGGTGTATCTGTGAAATTCAGGTAACCACCGACCTTGATTCTCATTGGCCACGATTTGATTTTACTACCCAGTAAGTTCGCATAACCACGAATGGTGGTACCTTTTGGAATATTCTCTAGCAAGCTATTAGATGCTTCTAAACTACCCTGTACATTCAAGCCCTTAGGCAGGGATTTTATCGATGTCTTAGCAATATTTAGGTTGCCTTTGAGCGTGAGATTTTCGGGTAGTGTTGTGTAGGGTTTATTACGCAAATAGAGATTGCCGTAATTATCAAGGTGGTTAAGGATTTGATATTGATCGAGCGGCTGTGACCATGCACAAGAGGCATAGAGAAGGTTGCATAATGTTAGTAAAAGCGAAAACTTATTCATAAAGCCTGCAGATGAAGACACGATACCTAGAGTATCGGCAGATTACGGTTAAGCTTCAATAATGCATTGCCTAGGATGAGAAAGCAAAGTGCTTGGGCGATAAAAAAGCGAGCCATGATTAGGCCCGCTAAGAGCAATTAGATTAACGAGCCAAAGAGCGCGACTTCAGTTCAAAAATAAGTTTTTCGGCACTGACTTCAAATTTGAAACGTGCATGCAATTCAGTAGAGTTATCATCTAACGGTGAAACTTCAAACTCAACATTATCTGAAACTTGTTTGGCAAGAGCGAGGTACTTCTCAAATTCAGCTTCTAGCTGAGCTTTGTTGGGTGCCATGACCATCACTTCGGCAACTTCATCACCTTCTTTGATAATAAAGCCAATTTCGCCAGCGCAGCCACATGCTTCGCAGACTTGGATATCAACGTCTTTTTCGATACTCATTGTGAATCCTCTTAGTAAATGTATGGACATTCTAACGGGCAAATCGTTTATCAGCCACAAAAAGCCAATCAGGTTTGGGGTAAATCGCGTCTTATTTTGGTTGTTCGAAAGTTTTTAGCCATCGTTATGAATTAATGAGTGTGATACTGCTCAAATAATCACTAGTTTTTGTGTCATAAATTTGTCAGAACAGTGTTCAGTTCGTTGCGAATTGTTGACGATTGTACGATTATTCGGTTGAAACAATTATTAATATTATAAATTGCGCTTCATCCATTAGTGGTGATGACTAATAAACTGGAAATTTAAGTTTCATTAGTGATAGCTAAAGGAGTGACAGTAACAAGCCAGTAGATAACGCTTTTAACAAGATAATTCTGGTTTGAATTTACTGTTTTAAGGGATGGTTTTTTAGACAGAAAATGCCATGCCACGAGGGGTGATTCGCGAAACGGCACTATCATCGCAATTGAGTTAGATGGATTAATAAAAAAGAGAAGAGTCTGGACCATGCCAAAGCGTAGTAAAGAAGATACTGAAATCACCATTCAGAGAATAATGGATGCTGTTGTCGATCAGTTATTGAGACTGGGTTACGACAAAATGTCGTATACCACGTTGAGTCAGCAAACAGGGGTTTCACGAACGGGGATTAGCCACCATTTTCCAAAGAAAACCGATTTTACGGCCGCTTTAGATGGGCGGATTTTTAAGCTGTTTGTTGAGCATTTAGATTTTGAAAATGACCTTTCAAGTTTTTCAAATAGCTGGATAAATGCGCTGGAAAATGCACAATTTTTGGCTATTTTGCGTTTATTATTTCATCATGTTGTGACGACTGAAAATGCGGATGAATTTGCAGCAAACGGTGTTGATCGGTTATACAAAACGGTGGCTGTACAGTTTGGCAAAGAGAGCGCAAGGGAGCTTGAGTGGCTGATTGGTAAATCACTGATTAAAATGAGTCAATAATTTGGCACTTTGTGCAAGCTTGTATTGTCGACTTTAACACTAAAGCCAACTGAGAAGTTGGCTTTAGTGCTTTTTATAGAGAGATTGTGTCGATCAGTCGTACAACGTTGGGATCGGTTGACGTTTATGCTGAGTTGCTGTGTAAATCGCGACAAGACGGTCAATCACGTGCTGTGAAACAGGCTTCCCTTCTAAAAAATCATCGATTTGGTCATAACTTAAGTTTAACGCATCTTCATCTGCTTTTTGTGGTGCGAGCTCTTCTAAATCCGCGGTGGGTGTTTTTTGAACCAATTGTTGTGGTGCGCCTAATTGAGCCGCTACCGCGCGCACTTGACGTTTACTCAAGCCAAAAAGTGGTGCTAAATCACACGCGCCATCACCAAATTTAGTATAAAAACCGGTGATGTTTTCTGCGGAATGATCCGTGCCGAGTACTAACGCACCAACAAAACCTGCAATTTCGTACTGCGCGACCATACGAGCGCGCGCCTTTACATTTCCTTTTACGAAATCAATTTTGGCACTGTCAGTTGGAGTTAAGCTTGTGCCTTGTAGCGCATCAAGAGAGGCTGAGTGCAGGCCATCTACACCCGCTTTAATATTGACCGAAATTGAGTGTGTAGGTTGAATGAAGGAGAGAGCAAGCTGCGCTTCATCCTCATCTTTTTGTTCGCCATAGGGTAAACGAACGGCGATAAACTGATAGTCGTTAACCGCGTATTCTTGGTTGAGTTGTGTCACGGCGAGCTGGGCTAGACGGCCGCACGTTGTTGAGTCGACGCCACCACTGATGCCAAGCACTAAAGACTTAGAACCAGATTCAACCAATTTGCGTTTAATAAACTCAACGCGCCGTTCAATTTCATAAACAGGGTCAATGGATGAGAGAACACGCATCTCATCACGGATCATTTGTTCCATTAGGGTTCCTTTTCCTGCAAGCAATATAAATCTTTGGTGTATCATACCGAAATCATCAGATTAGAAAACCGAGAAAATGGTTTTCAGACTTGAATAGGATTGCTATGACCAAAATTGCCGTCTTTGGGAGTGCTTTTAACCCTCCGAGCTTAGGACATAAAAGTGTGATTGAATCGCTAAGCCATTTCGATTTAATTCTGTTGGTACCGAGCATTTCACACGCTTGGGGTAAGCAGATGCTCAGTTATGAGATCCGTTGTGAGCTTATTGATGCTTTTATTCGTGATTTGCAGTCAGATAAGATACAACGCTCAATAGTCGAAGAGGAACTGCAACAGCCCGGGCAGAGCGTCACAACTCATGCTGTTTTGTCATTACTGCAAAAACAATCACCTGATGCTGACATTACTTTTGTAATGGGCCCGGATAATCTGTTCAATTTTGCGAAATTCTATAAAGCTCAAGATATCTTGCAACGCTGGTCAGTCATGGCCTGTCCTGAAAAAGTCGCGATTCGTAGTACTGATATTCGTCAGCGGTTAGCTGAAAATTTAGACATTACCGATTTAACGACTATCTCTGTTAGGAAAATCTTGCAGCAAAGAAAACTTTACTAGACAATCCACGCCCTTTTCGTGGTCGGAGCTGTTTGCATTCATGAAGTTAAATGTGGCTGTTTGTGCGTTAATCATGTTTTCGTCGCTGACGGAAGCTTGCGATCTCTATTCCGGTTCATTATTAACGCCAGAGTTAGAATTAACACTAGGTGCAGATAGTAGCCCAACAATGTTACCCGCATCGGGCGTCTGCTTTTCTGTATTAGATAGTATGGGCTACGCATCGAAACAACTGCTGGCTTTAGGTTTGTTTGAAGAATCTCCAGCCGACTCTTCTTACTGGGCCGATTGGTTTTTAAAAGCCGATTCGGATCCCCTGTTTACTCAGAAACTGGCCACAAGCTACATTGGCTTTGGAGTCTGGATACCCTCTGAATTGCTTGACGAGCAAAGTGATATGTCAACCGAAGAGTGGTTAATGAGTCACGGCTTACAGCTAAGTATCGGTTTTGGCGAGAAAAAAGCGGGTGAGCCGCGCATGCGTTTTGACTATCGTTGGCATGAAGATTTCGACAGCGTTGTCATGATGCAAATTGAAGTTCCCTTCTAACGTTTTCCCTCAGTAAACACACTCCCTCAGAAAACAAAAAAGCCAACCGCAATATTCGCGATTGGCCTATGTAAATTGTGAACAAAGAGTATTCACTAACAACGTCAGTTGGCTAGGTGACCCTCGGCTTAAGAAGGGTCGATATAGTTATTGCAGCATACGTGCCAAGTTTTATAGCGCTTAGTTGCTATTGTTTCCTTGTTTTTTCAAACTTCCTCAAGAAAATTTTTGCAGGCTGCAAATGCAAACTGCAAAAATGACTCAGATTGCTAATGCCGCTAGGTTCAATCACATTCGCTCTGCTATCTCACTTTTATTTGATTACACATCTAACTAATTGGTGGTTTTTTAGTTAAATACCCAAGCTTATTTGTTCGTTTTGAATCAGTGCTTTATATCTATTGTTGTTATTTTTTTGAATTTTTGGGTTGAATTTTTCATTTGTACTGTTAGTTTATATAGAGGTTTTTAATTAGAGCTCTAACTATTCATGTGGCAGACAATGATTACAGCAGCACCTTGGGTTGCATACCCGGAAATTATGCAAACAAAGACAGAACAATGGACGTTTCGTACCCCTAATCAAGCCGACGGGCAGCGTGTACATGATTTGATTGGGCTATGTCCTCCCTTAGATGAAAACTCCTCATACTGTAATTTCCTACAAGCGATTCACTTTCAAGAGACCTGCATCTTAGCGGAAAGAAATGGCGAAACCGTGGGGTTTATTTCGGCCTATTTAAAGCCTGACAATTCTGATGAATTGTTTATTTGGCAAGTGGCCGTGCATCCAAATGCTCGTGGGCTAGGGCTTGCCTCACATTTGTTACATGAATTGCTCGCTCGTGACGTTATGGCTGATGTTCGTGTATTGGAAACGACTATCACGAAAAACAATCAAGGTTCATGGAGCCTCTTTAAGAAGTTTGATCGAGCACATGGCGAGCAAGGAGAGGTATCGACCTTTCTCGATCAAACTCGTCACTTTGAAGGTGAACATGATACCGAGTATTTGTACCGCATTCCGCTCAAACCTCGTTCTAACTTAACAGGATAATTATCATCGTTATGGACATTTTTAAAAAGAAAGAATCAAACGTGCAATCTTATGCCAATCACTTTCCCGTGGTTTTCTCTACGGCAAAAGGGAGCTGGCTATTTACCGATTCTGGTGATCGCTACTTAGATTTTTTGGCTGGAGCTGGTTCGTTAAATTATGGTCACAATAACGCCCTCTTTAAGCAGGCGCTATTGGAGTACATTGATAAAGACGGTATTACTCACGGCTTGGATATGCACTCCTCTGCCAAGGCTGAGTTCCTCGCGGTATTTGAAAGTCTCATTCTTGAACCAAGAAACCTCGACTACAAAGTGCAGTTTACTGGTCCAACTGGGACTAATGCTGTAGAGGCGGCAATGAAGCTGGCCAGAAAAGCCACGGGGAGAAGTAATATTGTGGCTTTCACTAACGGCTTTCATGGTTGCTCTTATGGCGCACTTGCCGCAACAGGAAATCAACATCATCGAGGCGGCGCTGGGCTTAGCTTAGGTGGCGTGACGCGGCTCCCTTATGATGGCTATGCCAATATTGATGGCCTGTCGCTATTTGAAAATATGCTGAATGATAACTCATCGGGTTTAGACAAACCGGCTGCGGTATTATTGGAGGTTGTCCAAGGCGAAGGTGGCTTGAATTGCGCGTCCAACGAGTGGTTGCAACGCTTAAGTCGTCTCTGTAAGAAAAACGACATTTTGCTTATCGTTGACGATATTCAAGCTGGTTGTGGACGTACGGGAACCTTTTTCAGTTTTGAGCCATCAGCAATAAAACCGGACATAGTGACGCTATCGAAATCGCTCAGTGGTTATGGGTTACCTATGGCGATTGTGCTGCTGAAACCTGAGTTAGATGTGTGGAAACCGGGAGAGCACAACGGAACCTTTCGCGGTAATAATCACGCCTTTGTAACCGCTACAAAAGCGCTGGAAACCTATTGGTCAAATGATGATTTTACCACTCATATCGCACATCGAGCCAAGCAAGTGACGCATGTTATTCAAACCACACTGCGTCGTTTCCCCACACTGTTTAACCGCCACAAAGGGCGTGGACTAATGCAAGGCATTGAATGTAGCAGTGGTGAGATCGCCCATAAAATTGCTCGTCGTTGTTTTCAACTAGGGATGGTGATTGAAACCGCAGGCCCAAATGACGAAGTGATTAAGTTTTTCTGTCCACTCACTATCACGGAAACCGAACTCGACCAAGGTTTAGATATTTTTGCTCAAGCGGTAGAAGAGCTAGCCTCTCAGTTAATTAAAAAAGCATCTTAGGAATAAAAAATGATTGTTAGAACATTAGAAGAGTGTCGTCAAAGTGAGCGCCGGGTTGTTGCTCAAACTTGGGAAAGCGTTCGTATGCTGCTGAAAGATGACAATATGGGTTTTTCATTCCATGTTACGACCATTTTTAAAGGCGGCGAGACCCATATCCACTATCAAAACCATTTGGAATCCGTGTATTGCATGTCAGGTGAAGGGGAAATCGAAGTAATAGGAGGGGAAACTTACCCGATAAAACCTGGCACTTTGTACATCCTTGATCAACATGACGAGCACTATTTAAGAGCTTATTCTGGTGCAGATATGGTTATGGCATGTGTTTTTAACCCGCCACTGACAGGAACTGAAACGCATGATGAAAAAGGTGTTTACCCAATCATTGAGTAATCACTCGCGACGATTCACTGCATCCAATTTAAAAGAAAAGGAGATCCCATGTCTTACACCGTAGAAAAAATCGGTGGAACATCAATGAGCGCTTTTGATGCTGTACTCGACAATATTTTACTAAGGCCTCATCACCCTTATGATCGAGTGTTTGTGGTATCAGCGTATGCAACCATTACCGATGCTCTACTGGAATGCAAACGCACTGGCAAGCCCGGTATTTACCAGATGATCGCGAAACATGATACGCAATGGCAAGAGGCCATGTACCAACTTGAGCAACGTATGTTGCTGATTAATGAGCATTTGTTCGCCGATCCTATGAGTCGTATTCGCGCGGATAAATTTATTCGTTCGCGGATCTCAGAAGCAGTCAACTGCATTAATAATATTCTAGAAACGTGTCAATACGGGCAGTTTTCATTGCGTCAGTATTTGCCTCAGGTGCGAGAATTTTTATCTTCAATAGGCGAGGCTCATAGTGCCTATAACACCAGTTTGAAGCTAAAAACTCTTGGGATTAATGCATGCTTCATTGATCTCTCCGGGTGGAATAATGGGCAAGCAGGAAGCTTAGATGAGGTGATTTTGGCTGCCTTCGAAGACATTGATGTAGCAACGCAATTGCCAATCGTGACTGGCTACGCTTACTGTAATGAAGGATTAATGAAAACCTATGATCGTGGCTATAGTGAAATGACCTTTAGCCGCATTGCCGCATTAACCAACGCAACGCAAGCGATCATCCATAAAGAGTATCACTTAAGCTCCGCAGACCCGAGAATTGTAGGCGCAGATAAGGTTAGCCCGATGGGATTGACGAACTTTGACGTAGCAGACCAACTGGCTAATTTAGGTATGGAAGCGATTCATCCGAATGCGGCGGCTGGGCTGCGTCAGCAGGGGATTGAGCTCAGAATCAAAAATACGTTCGAACCAGAGCATAAAGGTACTCTCATTTCCAATGTTCATAAGCCTAAGAACAATAAGGTAGAGATTATTGCGGGCAAGGACAAAGTGTTCGCCTTGCATATTTTTGACCAAAGCATGGTCGGGAAAATTGATAATGCCAGTTATGAATTGATGGAAGTGATCGCCGAAGCTAAGGTACATCTCGTTGGTAAAGAGATGAATGCAAACTCGATGACGTATTACCTCAGTGGCAGCAGCGATAACTTAAACCACGTGTTGTACAAAATAGAGAAGCGCTACCCGAATGCATCCGCATCAGGAAAAATGGTCGCCCTCATTTCCGCAATCGGTGCATCAATGAACACCAACAACGCATTAACGCAAGGCATGCAAGCATTAGTGAACGCAAAAATTAGCCCTATTGCCGCTCACTCGTCGATGCGTAATGTCAATGTACAATTCGTCGTAGAAGACAACGATTACAATCACGCGATTTGTGTTTTACATGATGTGTTGATTGCGAAACTGCTATCTACCAAAAAAGCGGCCTAGCGGTTCAGATTGAAGTATCATTCCCCAATCGCATCGTAATTTACGTGATTGGGGGATTTACTTTCTGAGCGGCTGTTTTTTTAAGTGGCTTAGCTCGATTAGGTTTCAAGCGGTTTGGAAAGCTACAACATCACTAAACTTGCTGTGCCCAAGAAGGCAAAGAAGCCGACAACATCCGTTACTGTGGTTAAGATGACAGAGCCCGCTAATGCTGGATCAAGCTTAAACTTATCAAGCGTGATCGGGATGAGTACCCCAAACAGCGCGGCGGTAATGATATTTACGACAATGGCTAGTGAAATGGTGGCGCCAATCATCGCTGACTGGAACCAGAGCCCTGCCAAGGCACCAATGATCAACGCCCATAACAAACCGTTAATGGAACCAATACCAATTTCATTTTTGAGCAACGCAAAACGGTTACCCGGTGTAATTTGGTTCAATGCCATGGCGCGTACCATCAAGGTTAAGGTTTGGCTTCCCGCAATACCGCCCATCGAGGCAACAATTGGCATCAACACCGCTAACGCGACAACTTGCGAGATGACCGTTTCAAACATACCTATAGTGACCGAAGCGAGGATGGCGGTCAGCAGGTTGATCCCGAGCCAAAGACCTCGTTTTTTAGAACTTTTAATGATGGGTGCAAATAAGTCATCTCCTTCATCCATACCCGTACCAGCCATTAAGCGTGATTCGTAAATCTCTCGTTGTGTACTCAGGGCAAATTGCCAGTCAATTTCACCCACTAAGATTTCATGGTTATCAATGATGGCGACGGTCGGCAATTGGGAATGTTCTAACGCTTCTACTGCTTCAGAAAGTGACTGGTGAGCATTCAGCGTAAAGAGATCATCTTGCTTGATGTTTTTCAGTAAAGTTTTGCTTTCAGCAAGCAAAATTTCTGTATAACTCACGATACCTTGGAATTTTTTTGCTTTGTTGATCAAATAGATATGTTGTGGAGAGTCATAATGATATTTCTCCAATAGTATCTTGGCTTTGTCGACACTGATGCTGAAAGGCAAGGTATACACTTTACGGTTTGCCCAGTGGCCAACTTCAGTATCTTCATAGGCATTGGCTTGATCATATAATTCAAGCTCGTCGCGACTAATTAAGCGCAGCGCTTCACTGATGATTTCATCAGGCAGAGAATCGGCCCATTCGAGCAGAGATAAGTTATCGAGTTTGGCGAGAGTCAGTTTTAGTTCTATTTCTGACAGTGCGTTGATGATAGAAAAACGTACTTCAGCACGCATCTCTGTCAGTACATCAATGTGTAGCTCTAAGGGTAGGCTACGCCACAGACGTACCCGCTGCTCGACAGGAAAAGCTTCTAAGATGATTGCGATCGAGCTTTCATCAAGCCCACTTTCCACGTACTCGCCGAGTAAGTCGATTTGTTGCTGCTCATCGGCTTTTGAAATCGTTTCAATATGCAGTGAAAGGTCTTGATATTCGTTCAACGTTTTACTCCGATAGGAAGTTGTTTCTTCACGATTTTTTTTACGGCTTTTTCTGGAGTTTTGTTTAATACAATCACAGGGCGAACAATAAAGAGGTTGTTTGGATAGAGCACTGTATTGCCATCAACATTCTCTAATACGACATTGAGTAGGTTCATGTCGACGATTTTACCTTCAACAAAATTTGCGCCATCCACCACTCGCACCCATAAACCGATGCGACAGTGGTTTTGTACAAATAAAACCAGAAATGAGGTGACGTTGCTCAGCAAAGACCAACCTGCAAACAAACCGACGCCAAGCAACGCAAAAAGTGATGAGCCAACAACCAATAACCCACGCAGTTCCACGCCCCACATCATTAGCAGAGTCAACACTAACACCAAGAAGAGTAAGGTCTTCACCAGCCAACGTGCTCGTTTAAGCCGATGAATATCGACTTTGCCTATGACCATATTCTCAAACCATCGCACGGTGTAGCTGGCTGTTTTAGGATAAATAAGCAACGCCATGATCGTGATGATCCATTGATAATTTTTTTGAAATAAGTCTAAGTATTCCATGACGAATCAGAAAAAGGAGATTTGGTTCAAAATAACCGAAATTCAGTCAATTACAACCTCTAATCTGGCTGAGGTTGATAATTGGAATTGGGCTGAGAAAAAAGTAACCAATTTGCTTTAGTCGGTCGAATAAAAACTAGAGAGGATCATCGGGTTCTAGACTAGACAATAGCGTCGATGCTTCTATTTCTGGTGTTTTCATCATCATCGATAACCGCTGTAAAGTGGAGAGAATGAGAGTTTGTTCCCATGCGTTTAACGCCTGAAATTGTTCAATAAAGCTATCTTTTAGCAGTGTGGGTGCTTTGAGTAATAATTCATCTCCTGTTGGGGTCAACAATGCATGAACTTTACGTTTATCTTGTTGATCTCGCTCTCGAATGATCAGTGCGCGCTTTTCTAAGCGATCCAAAATGCTGGTCGCTGTAGCTTGGCTCATATTAGTATGATCGGAGAGTTGCTTTATGGTCATATCGGCCGAGTTTTGGATCGCACGCATTAACAATAGTTGGGGGCTAGTGAGGCCAAAATCTTTGTTTATTTTTTTGGAATGGAGATCTGTCGCACGAATAATTTGGCGTATAGCGACCAGTACTTCTTCATGAATATCCAATACTTTCCTCCTTGAAAATAAGCAGAGCCACCCTTTTGATATGGGTGGCTCCATACTCTCTTACTTAGCGGCTTCTTTGGCGGTTTTTATCCACGAATCGAATTCAGATTGGTGAGCTTTTATCCAACCATTGGCATGAGCTTCAATATCTTTGGCAGAGTTTTTACCTTTACTCATGATCATGTTTTGTGCACTGATATCATTAATATTCAACTTCATGATTTCAAAAAGTTTTGCTGCGGCTGGGTTTTCTAGAGCGAATTTTTTATTGGCGACAATCAGCATGCTGTTCATCTCAAAGCCGAAGTTCTTTCCGTTGGGTAGGGTTGTATCGATATTTTTGCGCTCACCAGGTAGGGCAGAGAAAGGGACTTCAAGCCAAGTGACATCTTTACCAGGGACCAAAACCCCACTTACCCAATAAGGTGTCCAAGTGTAATAAAGGATAGGGTCGCCTTTTTTATAGCGTGAAATCGTATCGGCAATGATAGCGGCATAGTTACCTTGGTTGTGAGTCACGGTCGGTCGTAAACCGTAGGCGGTTAAGTGCTCCTCAATCACCATCTCACAACCCCAACCGGGTGTGCAGCCAGTTAAATCTGCTTTACCATCGCCATTTGCATCAAATAGCTTGGCGATTTTAGGGTCTTTTAACTGAGCAATATTAGTAATACCGTACTTATCTGCCGTTTTTTTATCAATCAAGTAGCCTTGCGCTGCTCCTGATATATATTGACCTTTTCGATAGAACTTAGCGTCGCCGCCCGCCATCGAGTATTTGTCGGCGTGTAAAGGAAACCACCCAACGGCGAGATAGGTTGCATCGCCTTCGGCAATCGAAGTATAAGCCACGTTGTAGTCGACTTCTTTGGTCGGTTTGACATCGTACCCCAGCGCTTCCATCGCTTTGTTCACGATGAGAGTTTGAAATGTTTCTTCAGCCACTGTCGATTGTACGGGTTGTACACTAATACCTTTGCCAGGAAGTTTATCAGCCCAAGCGCTGATGGGTAATGCCGCCGATGCGATTAAACTGGTTGAGATTAACGTCTTCCATGCGTAATTCATTTCTGTTCTCCTAGATTGTTGGCACTCTGATGAGTCAGTTTTTGCTTCAGTAAATAAAAGGGTGAGATAGGGCCGGTTTGATACCAGCGTACTTTTTGATCGCGATTTTCTGTACCGATATGCTGAGTTAGGCGATCAAGTAAGATGGCGAGAATGACAATGCCAAGTCCCCCCACGGCAGCGAGTCCCATATCAAGTCGGCCAATACCACGCAAAACCATTTGCCCCAAGCCACCGACAGCAATCATGGATGCAATCACAACCATCGACAGCGATAGCATCAGTGTTTGATTGACACCGGCCATAATGGTCGGCATGGCTAGTGGTAACTGAATACGGTAGAGCATCTGTTTTGGACTTGCGCCGAATGCATGGCCAGCTTCGATAAGCTCTTCCGGAACTTGTTGAATACCTAATATGGTTAAACGAACAATCGGTGGCAGGGCGAAAATAATGGTTACCACCACGCCAGGTACGTTGCCAATTCCGAACAGCATCACGATCGGGACTAAATACACAAATGCGGGCGTGGTTTGCATCGCATCCAAAACGGGGCGGATGAATTTTGCAGCCGTTTGATTTCTGGCCAGCCAAATCCCAAGTGGCAAGCCAATCAATAGGCAAAAGAATACCGAGGTCATGACCAAGGCGAGGGTGACCATTGCTTGTGACCACGCTCCGATTAATCCAATCGTAATCAGTGAGGCTAATGAAGCGATACCCATTTTAGGTCCAGCAAGTTGCCATGTGATCAAAAATAAAATCAACAACATCACAGGCGCTGGCGTTGAAACTAACGTGGTTTCAAATGAACTTAAAATAAAATCAACAGGTACTCTGACAGCTTGAAATAATGGCCTACCGTGTTCCACTAACCAACCCAGCCCGGTTTCAACCCAGTGATCAAAGGGGATAATTGCATCTTGAAATGGGTGCAGCCAATCGAAAGGCGCGGGAGCGTCGGTTGCACCATTCAACCAATCGCTTGCTGTAGTTGGGGATGCAGTAGTCGCTGACCAAGGATCGCTGCTGACAGGCGTTTGCGCGGCAGACGCCCATGGGTCAAGCGCCTCTGTGGATTGAATGTTGGTTTCCGTTGTCATAATTATTCCCTATCCAAAGTCTGCAATAAGCGTGATTTGGTGATCACGCCGTAATAATTTCCCTGCTGATCGACAACAGGCACGGCGTAGGGGACTTCAGCCACTTGGCTGATTAATTCACTAACAGACAGCTCCGGATCAACCGTCACGATGTCAGGCAGTAGAGCCGCGCTAAGCGATGTTTGTTGCTTGAGAGCTTGTTTCAGAGAGTCGAGCGACACAATGCCAGAGTATTTATTCGTACGGTCAACTACAATTCCGTAGTCTCGGTCATGATCCATCAGTAACTGCATTGCTGCAGCTGGGCCATCATTGTCGTGTTTTTTAAAAACGGCCGCGGGTTTTTTGCGGGCAATGTCTTTAGCTGAAAAAACACTGGCAACATTAACGCCACGAAAGAATGAACTGACGTAATCGTTAGCAGGATGATGCAATATTTCATCGGGCGTGCCCGTTTGTACGACGATGCCATCTTGCATAATGGCGATACGGTCACCAATTCTCATTGCTTCATCAAGGTCATGAGAAATAAAAACGATGGTTCGCTTATCATCATTTTGCAGGCGGATTAGTTCATCTTGCATTTCGGTGCGGATTAACGGGTCGAGTGCAGAAAATGCTTCGTCCATTAACAAAATGTCAGGGTCGTTGGCGAGTGCACGGGCCAAACCAACGCGTTGTTTCATCCCACCCGATAACTCATCAGGGAATGACTCACAGTAGGCGTCTAAGCCAGCCCGAGCGAGCGCTTCTTTTGCACTTTTATTACGTTCATGAGCCACTACTCCTGATAGTTCCAATCCAAAGGCAGCGTTTTCAAGAACGGTCATATGTGGCATGAGTGCGAAGTTCTGAAATACCATTGAGATATTTTTACGTCTTACATCGCGCAGCTCTTGCTCTGAAATATGGGCAATATCCTTACCCTTCAGTAAAACACTTCCTTGGGTTGGCTCAATCAGGCGGTTCAACAATCGAACTAAAGTGGACTTGCCTGAACCGGACAAACCCATAATGACAAAAATCTCCCCTTCATTGATTGAAAGAGACACATCCTTGACCCCAACAGTGAGTCCGGTTTGCTCGAAAATTTGGTCCTTATCCAACCCTTTTTCTAACAGCGGGAAAGCCTGTTGCGGAGTCTCTCCAAATACCTTGTAGAGGTTCTTAACTTCTAACACGGGTGACATGATTTACATCCTTTGTTCTTCATGGCTATTTAATGTTTAGCCGTAAATATGTATAGTACACTAAACATTAATTTGACGGTTTTCAAGTTTTAACCCAGTTGTCATTAGCTATTTTTCCATTAACTTACTGATTTTTTATATCAAAAATAAATTTAAAAAAACAAAAAATAGTTTGAGTTAAAATGGTTATATGTGGATGACAGGCCAGAGAAATTTGGGTCCATCGGTGTGCAGATTTGAAAATGGCGACGAATAAATCGACAACGTGTCTGATGAAAGAGGTAGAGAGTGAGAAAAATAAATGAGCAACCGATTGTGCGGCAATTATTGCCGCTATTCTTGTTCCTGATAGTGCTAACGTCTTTCCCAACACTGGCACAGGAAGAGCCCTATTCTGAATCGCCAATATTGGATCGTCCTCTGGTTGAGCGCTACATATTGGATGAGTTGAAAGCGTTAAGACAAGATCAACAAGATCTTGAACGACGACTCACGATTCAAATTACCGACAGAGAACTGTCCGTTGCAGACAAGTCACTGAATTACTCGAATGTGACGGTGACCTATTTTTTCTATGTCATCGCTGGTGTTGCCTCATTAGTTGCATTAATTGGTTGGCAGTCACTTAAAGAAGTGAAGCACAACACGCGTGAGCTGGCCGATAAACGGCTAAATCAAATTGCGCAGGAATATGAGAAAAAATTCCTCGCCTTGGAGCGAGATCTTAAGCGCAAAACACGCATCATTACCGAAAACAACCGTGAAATTGAAATTATTAATGAAATCCATAACTTATGGTTGAGAGCACAAAGTGTCCAAACACCAGAGCAGCGTATTGAAGTGTATGACGAAATTTTAAAAATCCGTCCCGGAGATTTGGAAGCGTTGACATACAAAGCAGATGCTGCGATGGAAATTCGGGAATACTACTGGGCACTGAGCCTATGTAATCGCGTGCTAGAGTTAGATGATGCTAATGCGCCAGCCTTGTACCAACGAGCATGTGCGTATGCGCGTATCGGAGCCGAAGAACAAGCGATTGAGGATTTACAAAGAGCCACGGAAATTAGCGCTTCATTGCGAGATTTAATTGCAGAAGAAGCTGATTTAGAAGGGCTACACGGCAATAAGAAGTTTGACGAGCTTATCAGTAGCAACATTTGATTTTGTATTAAATTTCATCCACTTTTTATAGCGAACTGGTGATAATCAAACGTAATCTTAACGACAAATTATTATCATTAGACACACATACGCTTTTAACCGTTAATGCGCCTGACGTTACAGGCGTCAAGTCGTGATATCAGACTTTCTGATTCACTTTTTACTCTCTGTTTTTGTGAGATTAGATGTGGAACAACCATCCAAATTAGATCGCGTTCGCGCTGACTACAATGTTCATTATTGGAGCCAAGGCTTCTTCGGTATTGACAATCAAGGCGAAGTTTATGTTTCGCCGCGCCATGATAAGGCGCACCAAACCCCCTTGAGTTCGATCGTAAAGCAGCTTGAAGCGCGTGATTTAAATTTGCCTGTGCTTGTACGTTTTCCGCAGATCCTGCATCAACGCGTACATAACATTTGTGACGCCTTTAATCAGGCGATTGAAGAATACCAATATCCAAACAACTACCTGTTGGTCTACCCAATCAAAGTGAACCAACAAAAAGAAGTGGTAGATGAGATTTTAGCCAGCCAAGCGCAGCTAGAGACTAAACAGCTTGGATTGGAAGCGGGCAGTAAGCCAGAATTATTGGCGGTATTGGCTTTAGCCCAACAAGCAAGTTCAGTGATTGTATGTAACGGCTACAAAGACAGAGAATACATTCGTCTGGCCCTGATTGGTGAAAAGCTTGGCCATAAAGTATTCATCGTTTTGGAAAAATTGTCTGAGCTGGATCTCGTGCTGAAAGAAGCGAAAAGCCTAGGCGTGAAACCACGTTTAGGGCTCCGTATTCGTTTAGCTTCTCAAGGCGCGGGGAAATGGCAGGCGAGTGGTGGTGAAAAATCGAAGTTTGGGCTTTCTGCATCTCAAGTGTTGACCGTTATCGAACGCCTTAAAAAAGAGCAGCAACTAGAAGCATTGCAACTGGTGCATTTCCACTTAGGTTCGCAAATGGCGAATATTCGTGATGTGCGTAATGGCGTGAACGAAGCGGCGCGTTTTTACTGCGAGCTGCGTGATATTGGTGCGGAGATTGACTTCTTCGATGTGGGTGGCGGTTTGGCGGTGGACTACGACGGTACACGCAGTCAATCATCCAACTCGATGAACTATGGTTTAGCTGAATATGCACGCAATATCGTAAGCACGGTGAGCGATGTGTGCCAGTTATATAGTCAGCCAAGGCCAGTCATTATTTCTGAATCAGGCCGCTCGATTACCGCGCACCACGCCGTACTTATCACTAATGTTATTGGTACAGAAGCGTATTACCCAGAAGAGATTCCAGAAGTCGGTGAAGAAGCTCCGGTATTGCTACAAAACATGTGGCGTAACTGGCAAAGCTTAAGTGAAGGCTCTGATGCGCGTGCACTGATTGAAATTTACAACGATACGCAAAGCGATCTGTCGGAAGCGCACAACCAGTTTTCGACTGGCGTTATTAACCTTCAACACCGTGCTTGGGCTGAACAGCTATCGCTGCGCATTTATCACGAACTGACACTGCAAATGAGCACCAAAAACCGCTTCCATCGTCCTATTTTGGATGAACTGAATGAGCGTTTGGCGGATAAGTTTTTTGTTAACTTTTCACTGTTTCAATCATTGCCAGATGCGTGGGGAATCGACCAAGTTTTCCCTGTGTTGCCATTGTCTGGCCTTGAAAAAGTGGAAGATCGCCGCGCCGTGATGCTGGATATCACCTGTGATTCTGATGGTGCCATCGAGCAATACGTCGAGGGGCAAGGTATTGAAACAACGCTGCCAGTGCCAGCATGGAATGCCGATGAACCGTATTTGATGGGATTCTTCCTTGTAGGGGCCTATCAAGAGATCTTAGGTGATATGCATAACCTATTTGGCGACACACACAGCGTGGTGGTGAACATGGCAGAGAATGGCGAAACTGAAATCGTATCGATCAACGAAGGAGACACGGTTGAAGATATGATGCGCTATGTTCATATTGATGTGGATGCCATCCGTAAAAACTACCGCGAATTAGTTAGCCAGCGTGTGGCGATTGAAGAACAAGAAAATGTATTGCAAGAGCTTGAGCAAGGCTTGAGCGGTTATACCTATCTAGAGGATTTCTAAATGAATGATTTGTTTACTAAAACTGATTATTCCCTGTATTCCAATGCGATGACGTTTGTACGTCGTCCTTATGTTAAAGACCCAGTAAGTGCAGATGCCGATGTCGTGGTACTGGGCGTACCTTTGGATATGGCTACATCAGGTCGCCCGGGGGCGAGAATGGGTCCAGATGCGATTCGTCGCGCTTCAGTGAACCTTGCATGGGAAGGTAAAAAGTTTCCTTGGAACTTTAACTTGTTCCAAGATACCAAAGTGATCGACGCGGGTGATTTGGTGTTTGATTGTGGTGACGCTGAAGATTTCACTTATCGCTTAGAAGCAGCGACTAGCGAAATTCTAAAAAGTGGCAAAACCATGCTTGCTTTAGGTGGTGACCACTTTATCACGCTGCCTATATTGCGCGCTTATGCCAAATATTATGGCGAAATGGCATTGATTCACTTTGATGCTCATACAGACACTTATGCCAATGGCAGCGCTTATGATCACGGCACTATGTTCTATCATGCGCCGAAGGAAGGGTTAATCTCAGCCAAGCATTCTGTGCAAGTGGGTATTCGTACCGAATACAAACAGGAAGGCCACGGCTTTAATGTCATCAATGCGATGCAAGCGAATGATATGTCAGTGGAAGAGATCGTCGCTAATATTCGTCAAACTATTGGTGATAAACCCGTATACCTAACGTTTGATATTGATTGTTTAGATCCCGCTTTTGCTCCTGGAACGGGTACGCCAGTATGTGGTGGATTGAATTCCGATAAAGCGCTGAAAATCATTCGTGCATTGGCCGGTATTAATTTGGTGGGAATGGATGTTGTTGAAGTTTCTCCTCCGTACGATCAAAGTGAGCTAACGGCTTTGGCTGGTGCGACAATTGCTCTAGAGCTGCTTTACGTTTGGGCTTCTAAGCCAAATGTGGCGTCATAAAAAATAAGTCAGCGCGCAGCATCACCACTGCGCGTTTTTCTTAACCATCATCTCAACGTATTTCCATTAAAAATCATCATGTTGTCTTCTAATGTAAAATTCACTTTGCGCACTCAATAATAAATATTAATGACATAACTTGCATAAGTGTTCGCCGTGTACCAATTTTATTAGGTTGGCTAGGTGTCTCATTGGTCTACCATTCATATTAATAATATGATCAAGTTTCACCTTAATCTTTCTAGCTGTTACACGGTGAGGGTGAATCTATGACTTTAGGTTTTAAAAGCAGAATATATGTGAGCGTAGCACTGCTCGTTGCGATTTCTTTAATCGTTTTGGGCACCATCAACATGCTGTCGTTAAAAGAGAAGATGATTACTTCTTTAACCACAGAAACTCAAAACAAGCTCAACTATCACGTTTCTGAACTCGAATCTTGGGTGAAAACACGTTATCAAGCCGTAGTTAAAGGTTCACAACATTTCCGATCTGCTCTTTCTGATCAAGAGAATGTCAACTTAGTTCGATTGTTAGCTGAGAGTGCGCAAATTTCAAATGTCATTATGGCGTATGACGATGGCCGTGCCTATATGTCGTTTGACAAAGACAACGGAGTTGTTACAGGTCAACAAAATTTCACCAGTAGGGATTGGTATCAGCAAGCAAAAACCTCTCGAACTGCTCAGGTAACTGAAATTTATGAAGATAAAATCACCGGTAAACAGGTTATTAGTGTAGTTATGCCTGTCTACCAACAAAGCCGTTTCATTGGTGTTTTGCTGGGAGATATCCAACTGGATGAAGTCATTGTCCAAGTCAGTAATATGCGCTTTGCCGGCGGTGCAGCGACACTAACCGACAAGAATGCTGTCTTTTTTGCTAGTGATGATCCTAGTGATATTGGACGAACGCCCTCGCAAGTCAGCCCTAATTTCCTCGAAATGGAGAAACTTTTTAGCCAGCAAGATGCTGGTCATTTGTCATTTCCTTATTTAGGTATTGAGTTTGATGGTTATTTCAAGCGCGTTAACCTAACCGATAACATGTACTGGACCATGATGGTGTTCGTCGACAAAGGTACAGCGTTAGCTAATGTGTATGAAGCGCAAAGTAGTGCTATTTACACTGGAGTGACTTTGCTCATTATCAGCGTTGCGGCAATCTTCGTCATTCTTAATTATATCTACAAGCCTTTGCTACGCCTGAAAAAAGCGGTACTTGATCTTTCGAAAGGCTCTGGTGATTTGACACGCCGCTTGGAGGTGAATGGTGATGATGACTTAGCGCAGATAAGCCAAGGCTTCAATTTATTCTCAGAAAATCTACAAAAAATGATGTTGCAAATATCTGATGCCAGTCAAAACATCTCCTCTAATATTGAACAGTTAGGTCAAACGGCAAAGGAAAATGAGCGGATGCTGCTTTCGCACTCATCTGAAACAGAGCAAGTAGTGACGGCTATTACTGAAATGAGTGAAAGTGCACGTACTGTGGCAGAGAGCGTCACTCAATCGAATCACATTACTGACTCGGCGAGCAAAGAGGCCAAACAATCGATTATTATTGTGAATAATGCGGTTGAAACGGTCAGCTCATTGGTGAGTGATGTTGAACAGATGTCTGAGCGCATTGCCAATATGAACAAAGATGCGATCAAGATCAGCGAAGTATTGACCGTGATTGGCGCTATTTCAGAGCAAACGAACTTGCTTGCGTTGAATGCGGCGATCGAAGCGGCGCGTGCGGGTGAGCAAGGCCGTGGGTTTGCGGTGGTTGCAGATGAAGTTCGTGCTTTAGCGGCAAGAACGCAAAACAGCACTACTGAAATATCAGATATGCTGGCCAAGCTACTTGAAGGGACGGATAGCGTTGTAGCCGCAATGGACAAAACTAAAAACCAATGTCAAACCACAGCAGATAAAACGTCCGAAGTTTCTGGTAGTTTAAACATCATGAGCACTTCCGTGTCCGAAATTGATGATCTCAGTACCCAGATCGCAGCTGCGACCGAACAGCAAAGTACAGTCGCAGAAGAGCTCAGTCGCAATATGCTAGCGATAAGAGACATCGTTGAATCATTGGTGGTGAGTGGCAGACAAACCGTTAGTGCTACAGAGTCACTCTCTTACTCAAACCATGAGCTTGACCGCTTGGTCTCCAACTTTAAATTAAAGTAATAAAACGCCGCTAACGCGGCGTTTTATTTGGGATTAAGCATGGAGAGAGCATCATGAAAACAGCGTATTATAGCGTGTGGCTAGATGAGCACGCCAACCAACTGAACCCTGCGTTTGAGCAAATTTTCCAGACAGTGAAAGCGCATTTTTTTGCTCGCGATCCCAATCGTTGGCCTTTGTATCGTATTCATGAGATCGCCCGTTGGCTTGAAGAGCGAAAAATTGATGCGCCAACCGTGGTAAATACTGCATTGCAGCAACAATTACGGCATTCAAACACCATTCCTCGACACTCGAGCCACGCCATTCACCCTTTTAACGACTTAGCGCTTTATGCAGCCAAACGTTCAAAAAACTGGGATGACCCTCGCTCAGTGGAAAATGTGATCTCGACACCTTGTGATCCGGCCATTCACGGTGCGCTACTTGCGACTATCGCCAACCCTAACTTGGTTTATAGCGAATATGCGGGAGATGCCATTGAACTGGAAAAATTAGTCGTGCGGCAAATCGCGCATTTAGCTGGTTATGATAGTGATCAAGCGACTGGAGTATTCACACAAGGAGGTACATTTTGTAATTTGTACGGCTATCTATTAGGTATTCGAAAAGTGTTGCCAAAGTCAGCTCTGAATGGTTTGGCGGGAGAAGATTACAGGATATTCAATTCAGAAGCAGGTCACTATTCAAACATGACAAATTTGTCGTTGTTGGGGGTTGATGTTCAAGGTAAAGCGATTCGGATCAAAGTTAAAGATAACAATGAAATGGATTTGGCTGAATTAGACCAACAATTGATTTTCTGTTTTAAAAATGGCATTGCTGTTCCTAGCATAATGCTGACATTTGGCAGTACCGATACCTTCGCAACTGATGATATTGAACAGGTTTATGCGATAAGAGAAAGAAGATGCCAAGAATATGCGATTTCGATAAAACCACATATTCATGTTGATGCTGCTGTTGGGTGGAGTATGTTGTTTTTTCAAGAGTATGATTTTGAACGCAACCCTTTATCGCTTAATCGGGCAACACTGACGGGTATTGAATCCTTATTGCCGAGGATTAAAAGTTTACAATTAGCGGATTCATTTACGGTCGATTTTCAAAAATGGGGTTATGTCCCTTATACTTCCAGCTTGGTGATGCTCAAAAATAAACACGATCTCGCGGTATTAAAAACAGATCCCGGTTATTACTCCTACTTTGAACATGCTCAAAGAGAAGAGAGCCATTTGCAATCGACCATTGAATGTTCACGCAGTGCCGTGGGTGTTTTTTCTGCCTATTCAGCACTGCAACATTTAGGTATCGAAGGCTACCAAACCGTGATTGGTCATACATTGCAAAATGCTAATTATTTACGCTGCCAATTAGCCGCTCTACCACACTGCAAGGTGGCAGCAGTAGAAAACCAAGGGCCAAGTGTTACTTTTCGTCTCTATGACCCACAGAAAGTGACGTGTGCTGAATCGATGTTTGATCAAGAAATGAACGTCGCACGTCAGGGTTCTATGGTTGATTCGATAGTAGAGAATACGCTCTACCATCGTCATCAGTTCTTATCTCATAAAGGCCAGCATCTCAACACCAATTGGGTCGATTCGATTGCGCGCACTCATTATGATGACACTGGACATTGTTTACATATTCCGGGAGAAAAAGCGGTTTTAATGAACCCCAATACCACCCGAAAACATATCGAACAGTTTTGCCAAAACATTGTTCGGCGCTAGCCATGGAAAGGGTGAGCGCGAACTGAAATGAATGACTAGTCACGTCAATGTAATGTTATTTTTCACCACGGATGCGGTATGAAGAATGTATTACCATGTGCGCGTGATATTAACCTGAATGTTACATTTTAGATAACAAGCTGTCTCAAGGAACGATAATGAAAAAACAACTGTTGACTCTAGCAATTAGCGTTTGCTTTACCTATGTGGCGCAAGCAAATGAATGGGGATATGAAGGTGAACGTGGCCCTGAACATTGGGGACATGTTTCTAAAATTTGTGAAATGGGCAAAAATCAAAGCCCAATTGATATCAATGGCCTCGTTGAAGCTGATTTAAAATCTTTAGATATCCACTATTCAGGCGTTGTGGGTACATTGACCAACAATGGACACACGCTGCAAGCCTCAGTTTCAGGGAAAAATACACTGGTAGTGGATGGTACAGAATTTGAACTCAAACAATTTCACTTCCATACCCCTTCTGAAAACTTAATTAAAGGACATCAATATCCTTTAGAAGCGCATTTTGTGCATGCTGATGCGGCTGGCAATCTGGCAGTTTTGGCGGTGATGTTTGAAACGGGCGCACAGAATGAACCATTAGCCCAGCTTACTGCAGAGTTGCCTAAAGTTGGGACGAGTGTGCAGTTAGCAAAAGGGTTAGCAGTACAGTCACTGTTACCTAAGCTAGATGAGTATTACCGTTTTAATGGGTCACTCACAACGCCGCCTTGCAGTGAAGGCGTGAGATGGTTGGTGGTCAAGCAGCCGAAAAGTTTGTCACAGCAACAAAGTACAGCACTACATAGTGTGATGGGAAATAACAATCGGCCCATACAAGCTCACAATGCTCGCTTAGTGCTAGAAAAAGAATAACAACGTTCTTTAAGCGATTTGAAGTCGCAGTCGGGCTCACAGGGTTTACTACTTCCTTTCCGCTCTGCTTCTTCAAATTTTAGGTGTAAGTGCTTAATTTAGCTAAGCTATTTTTTGTGCTTATCCATTGACGGCATTTAATGTATAGCGGCTTGCACTGGCTAAAGATAGTGGTTTTGAAAACCAATAGCCTTGTAAATAAGTTGCCCCCATCTCTTTAAATTTTTGGTACATGTCGCCATTTTCAACCCCCTCAATAACAATGTCGACGCCATTGGTGTGACAAAACTGGATGAGAAAGGCTAAATATTGTTCTGATGCTGGGTTGGTCAGTGTTTTCCATACAATGCTTTTGTCTATTTTAATTTGATTGAGGGGCAAATCAAAGAAGCTATTGAGTGAGCTAAAACCAGCTCCAAAATCATCCAGCGACAGTTGAAACCCCATTTCATTTAAGGAGTGAAGCTGGTTAATCGCATTTTTATCGCCATCGAGTATGACAGTTTCCGTCAGTTCTAACACAATAGAAGAGGGCAATACAGCGGAAGCCTTAGCCATCGTTAGTATCTGTTGTGGGAAGTCACTTTTCAGAAGTTGCAGGACTGAAACATTAATATTAACCCGAATATTGACCCCATTTTGTTTATTGTAACGGCCAATAAACTCACAGGCTTTTTTGAAGACAAAATAGCCTAAATCAACAATCAGCCCCTTTTTTCTGCAACGGGAATAAATTCGTCCGGGAAAATCTCACCAAACTCTTTTGAGCGCCAGCGGACTAAGGCTTCAAAGCTGGATACCTGTCCTGATTGTGCATGAATAATGGGTTGGAATTTCACAGATAATGAACGTTGAGCTAATGCTTCCTTTAAGCCTCTTTCGATGAAGAAATAACGATCAACGTTCTTTTGAATTCGGCCACTGTAAATTTCGATACGAGAATGATTTTTGGCACTGGCAAATTGGCAAGTTCGTGATGCAATATTTAACAACTCATCGGCAGATATAGCACGGTTTATCTCGGGATAGACGCCAATGCTAATATCATTACCATAGAGGTGCCCATGCTCCGTGGCTGATTTCGAGTAGTGCTTCATTATTTGAGAGCAGATATGCTTGAGCTCATCGTATGAGCGTTCTCCTCTAAGTAATATGGCAAAATCGTCAGAGCGAATACGGTAAAAATCAGCAAATTCATCGGGCAGTTCACGCAGTGCACTGACGACGTGATTCAGTAAATCTTTAACAATATCTGAGCCGTATTGATTGAGATAAGACTTAATATCTTCAAGTTGGATGTAGATAAGTGAGTAAGGGTCTCCAATTTTGAGTGCCTTCTCATCAATATCGAGCAGTAATTTACTTCGATTATAGAGGCCTGATGAGCTGTCAAAAAATGCAGCTTGATGAATGTAATCTTCCATCAATTTTTGATCGGAGATGTCTTTATGGCTACCCACCATAAAATGTTCACCGTTCACACTTTTTGTGACCGCATTCCCTTCTAACCAGATATATTGACCATTCGCTTTTTTGACTCGGTATTGAATCGTTTCCCTTGATTCAGTGGTGTTGATATGCTCGTCGACGCGGCTATTGAGCAGTGCACGATCCATAGGATGCACTAAACTCAGCCAATCAGCATAGGAAATGGTTTCGCTGTTTACACCAAATTGTACATAAAACGTTGGATTATAGAGCACCATGTTTCCATCGCTGCTCATATAAAACAGACCTTGACTAAAAAAATCGAGAATATGAACCAGACGCTGCTTTGCAACGGCACTGTCTAGGTCTGAAATTGAATACTCTTCCTGCGGAAATGACATTGTCATGTTAATCCTAATTCAAGCGAAAGCAGCAATGGATGATAATTGTGAGTCTTGAGCCAAAACCTTTATGACTCATCTTTAAAGAGTACTATAACGCTTGTACTAAGATGTCTCAATTATAAAACTATTGATTCATCAATTAGGCACAAGTTATCAGTTTATTTCACGGAAGTTGTTATTTCTGAAACGAAATGGTGAGACTTAAATAACGTAGGATCGCATCGTGCGGTTTATTCGTTGTGGAAATAATAAAAGCGACAAATTGTCGCTTTTATTCATGTAGAAGTCATACGATTCAACGATCCCAATACGCTTCTTCTAGGCTATCTTCACGTTCTGGTAATGCTCGCGATAAACGAGGAGAGTGCTGTGTGAGTACTTCGTAGCTGACACGGTTTGCATATTTGCAGATCTGAGATAACGAAGAGTAAGTGAGGTACGGCACATCATGTTTGGCAGAGTTTGGAACATTGCGTTGATGATAACTATTCGCGGCCATATCGTGCAATAAAGCCGATAGCGCTCCGTCTCCCGCTCCGTTAGTGTTTTTGATTTCCAATGGGCCACCCAAGTAAGGGCCAATGTGTGAATACACTTTTATTGGGTTGAGGCAGTCTTGTTTTCGCATCGCACGGCTAAATTCGTACTTGTTAAATTCAGCAATATTACCCGGTAGGAGAGGTAATTCAGTTTCGCGCTTTGCGCTTTCATCGGTGTAGCTAGCCATATAAAGACCCACGGGCCCCGCGGTGCAGAGGATTAAATCTACCCATTCGAGTGCTTTGTTAGCCGCAAGCAGTGGATCTTTCTCACCAGTTAACGCTTCACCTTCTTCTTCATTCATGGCGACGACTGTAATGTTTTCTTTGATGTAGTCTTGCCACCACTTCGCATTACCTTCAATTACATACTTAGTGCCTAGGGTTAACACCACTGGAATGTGCTTGGATTTAGCGATCTCAATAGCGCGTTTGACCGCAAGTGGCATTGGATCTTCGGGCTTTCCACGCATTAAGTAAGAAGAAACAACTAAAGCGGAAGCTTTTTCAAAAACCTCTTCAGGAACACTATCAGGGCGAAGTTTATTCATATGCCCTTCATTAATGGCGAAGGTGCGCTCTCCATCATCAGAAATTAGGGTGTAGCAACGCCCGATAGGACCATCGACAGTTTGAAGATGGTTTAGGTTCATGCGCGATGAGGTTCTACACAAATAACGATAGCTATATGAGCCGACTTCAATATTTTTGGACATCACGCCGAGCAAAACGGATTTGCTATCGGCCAACACAGAGTAGTTGTGCAGTGTGTTGCCAATCGTATCTCCCGGGTATTGGTGAGTAATTAAACCTCGTTCGACTAGCTCTTCATAGAGCGCATCGGCTTTGCTCTCTTCGAGCACCAGTGAGTGACCTTTACTCAATTGATGTTTCTCTAAGAACTCATTGTCTACACGAGCTTCAATATCAACAATGGTTTGCCCAACACCGACCACTGTTGGGCGGTGGAGCATAGCCGTTTGTTGAATTTGATTGACGAGAGGGTCACGAGCATGAGTCGGAAAATAGTGCTTAGATTTACGCTGTCCAGGAAACTTCATGTTGAAAAATGAGAATTGAAAATTTCCCGCATCATATCACGGATATGAAAGGTTCCTTTCATTTTTATTACATAAAAAAGTGAGCTAAATCTAGATCGCCGAGGCGTTAGCGGCTATTTAGTGAGCGTTATGTCCGTACTATAAGCCTTAGTCCCCCAAAGCGGTACGGTCGATAGGCTGTGCTTGAAGCTACCATCTGTTTCTTTGGTAGTATAAGACAAGTAGATCAGGGTTTGATTTTCTGCATCGTAGATACGTCTGACTTTCATTGACTTGAAGAAAATGCTTTTTGACTTCTTAAACACGATTTCGCCTGATTTGCTCTTATCAATTTTTGCAATCATCTCTGGCGTAATGTCACCAGTCTGACGACACGAGATTGAGCTATCACTTGGATCAGAAAGACTCAAATTAGCCTCAATTGAAGCAATATGGCACGTAACACCAGTCACAATATCATCACTTAGATTTTCGATTTTTACGACTTTCATAGTAACACGCCCACACTATTTCTTTAATATTAAAGAAAAAATTTAACATCTATCAAGGCTTTAACATCCTGAATTAAAATGATTTCTGTATCATTTTAATGACAATAACTCCGAGAACATTACCTTTATACTTGAGAAACGATGACTGAACATTGTGAAGCCTACAAAATTAGGTGCATTATGCTATCTGTATGAAAAATAATGATTTTATCTCAGTCAATGTGTTGGTAAAGGAGGACCCATCTCCCCAAAAGGAGTAGGGTAGTAAGTATTTGACCATTAACTGTATTTACATACAGTTATCTTGCGCTAGAAGCAAGCCATAGAATTCGGAAAATACAACGAATTTTACTATTTTATAGACAAGCATACTCCGCACCTTTTCTTTTCGTCTAACACTAGTGTTTGCGTTGACGCTTTACAACTATTGCAAAGGTTAGGGTTATCTTTTCGCTTAGAGATTGTTAACTGAGATTTCAGTTCTCCCTCCATTATTTCAACATCTTTGTAATAGGCTTTAAGGTAGTACTCGTGGAATGTGAGTTTAGAAAATCGGACAAGTTCGTTTTTCCATTCGTAGTTAAGCTCTTGACCCTCGATGAATGGCTCTCTCCAATGAACATCAAACCATAACTCACCTGTTTCTTGAGTCTTTTCTTTTGCTTCACGGCTTAGTACAAAAACGTTGGCTCGATTTCGGTAGGCAATATCCAAGTCGGTGAAGCGTTTTCCGTCAAAATCTAATAGTACCCATATAACAAAAGTGTTGTTTCGTTGATAGAAGTGCTCACGAGCCGCAATGACACTGATAAACGTTGTACTCATTTGCAATTCAAACACGACACGTTTTGTTTGTCCCTCATCGTTATAGTAAGAAGATACGTCAGGTATACGCCACTCTTTACTCATTATCTGCGTTGGATCGTCAGTAGAGTCTCTAAACGTTGCCTCTATATCACATTCAGTGAATCTTTGTAGTCGATCATTTTGAATAGCTTCGTGAATGAACTCTTTAGATTCTCTATGAGCTTTTCCCTCTTTTTGTCCATTGAATTTCATAGCAAGGATTTGCTCTTGCTTTAGCACTGAATCTTTCTCTTGTAGAGGACACTCTGCGTTTTGGTGTTTATGCTTATAGTGATCAATTGTGCGGGCTTGGTTCGAACGGAGTACGACAGGCTGAAAACAGACCGCACACAAGTAAGTTCGTAAGCCGTCTTCAATAAGGCTTCTTTTCTTGAAAAATTCACCTTCTTCTATTGAGTCAAGTTGGTCAGAAACCAAAATAATATCGTGAGTCTGAGGGTCGTAAATCTCAGTTATCAAACGTTTTTTAAAAATTATAGCCATCACACATCACCACTTTCAACGAGCTTTTTAAGTCCCTGATTCTCTTTGAATAACTTAAACTTTTGAGCTTTGTAAAACTCAACCCCTTTCTTTACTTCATCAAGCTCTTCTTGTTTTTTATTCACATTGGCTTCAAGTTCGTTGAGTTTGTTCTGCGCTAGTCTGGACTTGTTTTGATATTGGTCATAAGACTCAGAGAGTTCGACAATTTGCATTAGTTCTTGCTCTAAATCTCCAAAGCTACAGTCAAACTTTTCAAGTACACGTCTTAACCATTTGGCATTATCAATTTCTTTATCAAACTCAGATTTCTGATTCGTTAGACGTTCAATCTGTCTCTTTAAGCTATTTTTCTCAAACTCTTGCTGTTTGATATGCTGCTTACCTAAAGAGTAGGCAGCACGCAACTCTTCAACTTTATCGCTTAGTCTAGATGTTGTATTACCGCTCAATAATTCGCTTCTTTGCCGTTTTAGTGTTGAGATTTTCTTAAATAGCTCACTTTCTTGTCTTTTCAGATCTTCTATGTTTTTACTTAAGTCGTACTTGTGTTGCTGGTTATGATAGTGGGTTAAGGTTGTCTGCGTTGTTACAATGTCACGGTTGATTTGTTCCAGTGTATGGTTAGCAACTTTGATTCTTTCATTTACCTGTTCAAGTTCACTTAAAGCTCGTTGCTGTTCGTTCTGAATCGAGGATTGTTCAATTGATGCGATATTTCTGGTTAGTGAGTGAAGAGGGTTGAAAGAAAGCCAAGTACAACGTTTGTGAAATTGGTCATCTAAAACCTTGTCGCTTAGATAAGAAGTAAAGTCGGTAGATGGGACAGTAAGATTGCTAAGATTCAGCTCAATCACACTCTCGAACCGTTTTCTGAGATTTTGAATCTGGTTTTGGTCAACTTCGGAGTCATCTAACGTTACTGTAAGATAGATCGCTTGATTATCTTGCAGTGTTAGTTCGATTAGAGGTCTAGTATCTGTGCCGATTAATAGGGAGCAGTGTGTCACATCTACACTAATACTGTTTGTGCAAGTGTAATCAATAGGTATGGCTAGTCGTTGTTGATCTGAAATTAAATAGGTTAAACGTTCACAGATTTCCGATAGAACTAGGTGGTCGCATTGTTTATCTGAATGTTGAAATAGTTGAAAACTTTTCTCACGTTGGACGCTCTTACCGCAAACACGACAATGACCTGTTAAGTCATTGCTTTCCTTTGAGTCTATCAAAACCCCATTGTTATTAAGGCAAAATCGAACTCCCATTCTTTGAGTGCTACACAACATAGCTAAACTCCCACAAGATCAGATACATAGTCATATTCAACCAGATTTTAGAATAGAAATATATGCAATTCGATTGGTATTTGAGAAATTAATTGCAATTTTAGTCAAAGCAACTTTCTGAGTGTTCAACACAGAATACGTGTCACGCATAGTTACACGCTGTAAAGTATCTATACATCAGTAACTTGTTTCTTGTGCCTCCGTTAACACCCTGTTATGTTTCAATACACATAAGACGTTGATTGCATAACTAAAGGATATGAGTGTAAATTATGCTGACAGAACTAATCGGAAAAAACATCAAAACATTTAGAGATGAGCAAAAGCTGTCTCAAAAAGAACTTGCGGAGCAGCTTAACGTCGCTAGACCTGTGATATCAAATTGGGAAAACGGGAAAAACGAGCCATCTTCGTCTCAGTTGCTAAAACTATCGAAAATATTCAAAACTTCGACAGATGAGCTAGTCGGTAATACTTCAATCAAGAAAAAGGTTATCGTTGTTGATACCTCTGCGTTGATCAAAAGACCATCGATTATTGATGAGCTTGAAGAGTTCTTTGAAGAGGTTGTGATACCAGAAATAGTCATTGCAGAATTGAATAATCTGAAAGACAGAGGCAACCCTTCTACAAAACAAAAAGCTTGGTTGGTAATGAAATCCATTACTGAGAAGAAAGTAAAATTCTGTATAGAAAAAAGCATCAAAACAGATGGAAACAATGATGAGAAGATCGCTGATGTAGCAATCAAGAGATCGAAAGCTTGCCCTTACGATGATGTGTATTTGCTAAGTGATGATATCTATTTTCAGTTCTTGACTAGAGAGCCAAGAAATCTCACAGCAATAACCCCCAATATGTACATAGAGAAGTTCCATACCGCAGACAACGATTATGATGTTGTGCGCTCTATTGAGTTCGGTTCTTTAGTTAAAGGAAAGAAACTTCAAGAAGCTATGGATTTTGATATGCAGGGCGTTGATGTCAATTTTCATAGTCCTGATAGTGGCTTAACACCATTGATTTGTGCTGTACGAAATCGTGACCTACCGATGCTCAAATACCTTCTCACACTAAAAGAAATCAATCTTGATGTGAGGGATAAGCACAAATACCGATTCTCAGCTATCCATCACGCAACACAGATTAAAAAAATTGAAATAATAAAGTTGTTGGTCGAAAACGGGGCTGATCTTGACTATGGGAGTGGAGGTAAGAATGCTGGTAATACACCACTAATGATTGCTGCGTGGAGTGGTTTTTTACAAGCGGCAGATTACTTTTTGTCTCACGATTCTTGTACCAATCAACAAGATAATAATGGCTACACACCTTTGATGAAAGCTTGTATTAAGCACGATATAAAAATGGTCAGAATGCTAATTGAAAAAACTGACTTGATGATTAGGTGTAGAAATAACAAAACAGCAGTTGACTATTTAGATGCTAACAACCCGAAAAGTAGTGATATATTTGAACTGTTTAAAGGATACTTGAAGTGATTGATAGAGCTTGTATATCTCTTGGAGAAAAATGTAACTTAAAATGTGCTTACTGCCACTTTCATAATGAAGATAATGGAAAGTTAAGTGGAATTCCGCAAGAGTTTACTACTTATGAGCTAATAAAAATAGCAAAAAACCTAAATGATTATGCAAGAATTAACAACTTATCCACTTTCAAAATTGGGATAGTTGGTTCTGGTGAACCTATTTTGCAATATAGAAAAATTGTTGGCCTTATTGAGTATGTAAAAAATAATAATCTTGACCGATTAGCATTTTATACCATTACAAATGGAACAATATTAACAGAGAAAATGTTGGATTTTTTCTTGGAGCATAAAGACTCGATAAAAATGTGCTTCTCATTGGATGGTTATGAAGAGCTTCATAATTTAGGTCGAGAGAAATATAATGTTGTTTTTAATGGAGTGAAAAAGTATGAGTCTAAGTTTGGACATAAGCCACCCATAAACTGTACAGTACATAGCCAAACCATTTTGAATAAAACTAAACTTAGAACTTATCTTGAAGACAACAACTTTAAGGATGTAACGTTCTCACGTCTTTTCGATTCCCACGATGAAAGTATGACAGTATCAAAGGACGAATATCAATCTTTACTTGAAGATTTTAAAGGTAGTCAGTTCGAAGTACGTCAACTTGATGAAAATAACAAAAAGAAATATGACTGTACAATGTATGGCACACTCTGTGGAGTAGGTCGTACCAATATTTTCATCACAAAACGTGGTATCTATCCCTGTGGTAGATTCTATGGAAATGAAGATTACAACTATGGAGCATTCGATATGGACCTTGAAAATTTGGAGTTTCAAATGGGTCAGATGAGGTCTCTAGAAGACGGTGAATGTTACTACGATAAATATGTTGAGGTTAAATGATGAAGTTAGCTATCTATGGTGTATCCAGAGCTGGTAAAGACTATCTAATCAAGAATGTAATAGCCTATTTACAGGAAACTACGCTGTTAACCGCTATTCATATTGAGGGTTCAAAGACATTGAATGCTCTTGCTCAAGATATGTTTCAAAAACCCTTCAAAAGTCTCGAAGAATCAAGAAAAAAAACTCTACGAGAAAAATTCACTGAGATCGTGAATGAAAAAAATTCAGAATACGATCTCGTACTAGTAGATGGTCACTATTCTTTTATAGATGGTGATTCTTACAAAGTAGTCTTCACTGAACAGGATGAAAATGTTTACGACCACTTCTTCTACTTGGATACTCCATCAGAAATGATTGTAGAGTTTTCAAGAAAAAGCACTGGAGAAAAAAGAAATTTAGATATTACTGCAGAACAAATAAAAAATTGGAAAAAGTATGAAAAATGTGAATTAGAGAAAATATGTAATAGTCATAGAAAAGAGCTAGTGATTTTAGATGAAGACACTAAATCAACGGTTCAGTTTATTTCTTTTTGGTTGGACTCGTATACATCAAAATTGTGTAATCAATCCTTAGCTCTTAACTTTTATACTAGCTATAAAGAGTTACTAGAAAAATCAAATCAGGTTATCCTTGTTGACTGTGATAAGACTGTTTCAATTAATGATGGGACTTATGATTTTTGTAGATATTTAGGAATAAAAAAAGAAGAGTTAAAATCTATATTTAGAAATGATAGGTATACTTCATACCAATTTTTTAAAGTTTGGAATCTATACAAAAAGCATAATCCTATGAAAGTGGGAGAATCAGCGACTCAAACTTTAAAAAATATAAAACTGAGCCAGAGCATATTCGACTATTTAACTAATCAGAAAGACTCTATTGTTATCGGTGTTACGTCAGGCGTATTTGATATATGGAACTTAGTTAACGAAAAGCATCAAATATTTGACATTTTGCTAGGGAACATTTGCAAACCAGAAATTGAATATCTTGTTACGCCATTGTTCAAGAAAGAATTATCGAATCTACTAAGAGACAAAGGAAAACACGTAGTAGCCATTGGCGATTCGATGATTGACATTCCAATGTTAGAAGCAGCAAATCAAGGGTATTTGGTTGCTCACGAAAAGTTAAACAAAGCAGTGGAGGCTTACTTAGCAGAAACGGAGTGTACAAATATCGAATCAATGTTTGAGGTTGGATTGTCATATGACCTCAATAAATGCTGTGAACTAGAAGAAGTATAATTATGTATGTATTAAATGAAAGCTGCCAAAATAATAATGTTGAACAATTGATTGATATTTGTAAGAGCAGTTCAATGTCGATGGGCTACAAACTTCGTACCGCACACTATCAGTTAGGAGAGGTTATTGCAGAACCAATAGCAAAATCTTCAAATCAACAACGAAACTATGCTGTATTGATTTTGATGCGGGCAGGTTTGTGCTTTGGTAATGGTATTGCAGACAAGCTTGAACAGCTAGGTAGCAATGTATCAATAATTTTCGTCAATGATGATCTGATTTCTAACGAAGACCTCGAAATTGTTAGAGACAAGAACATTATCATTGTTGATGCAGTAATAAATTCAGGTAAAAGTGTTTTTGGCCTGATTGACCAACTTCCAGATACGGACTCTGTAAAGCTCGCTACAACAGTGATCCCAAGTTCTTCGACTGAGCTACTTGAGAGCTATGATTTATATACTGTACGAGTATCAGATAACAAGTATGAGGGAGCAAAGGTTCAAGTCATCTCAGGTGGAAAGGGACCTGATACTGGCGATAGACTGTTTAATACATATAGCTAAGACATTTACCAAGCAAGAGCAGTATCATTTACCATATTGCTCCTGTTTGGTGTTTTATGAGTCAATAGAAAACTATTGGTCAGTATTCGCTACTATATAAGCAGCAGTACCCCATAGAGGGACTGTAGAAAGGCTGTGTTTGAAACTACCGTCAGTTTCCTTGGTGGTGTATGACAAATAAAGTAGGGTTTGATTCTCAGAGTCGTAAATTCTACGTACTTTCATTGTCTTAAAGAAAATACTTTTTGACTGCTTAAACACAACTTCACCAGATTTACTCTTGTCAATTTTGGCTATCATTTCAGGAGTAATATCACCTGTTTGACGGCAAGAAATGGAACTGTCACTTGGATCGGCAAGGCTCAAATCTGCTTCAATCGAAGCAATATGACACGTTACCCCTGTAACTTCCTCATCAACTAAGCTCGAAATTGAAATGTCCTTTAAGGTGAACCAACCCAAGCCTACGTCACCAACCTCATTATCTGAACAGCCAGAAAGCAGTCCTGAAAGGAATAGGGCAGTCATAAGTTTCTTCATACTAAGTCCTTGTTATTAAATATGTAAATTCTAACCTGGGGAGTTATGATTCATTCTGTTATAGTGTTGGTAATGGGTTATACATCTTTAAGCGTGAAAAATCCGAGCGATACATCGCCAACTTCATTGCTATCGCAGCCAACTAAACCAAAGCTAAGTATGAATGCGGTGGTGATGAGTTTCTTGTTCATGTCTATAATCCATTTATCCATCTTTCTGCACATGATAGCAGCATCAAAGGAGAATGATATAGGCTGTTATGTTGATGTTTTGGCCAGCATATCTGCAGTTTAGATGAGGATAATGTGAGTAATGGCTTGTCGCATATCGATCTGGTCAGTATCCTGCTTGCAACAATTAGAAGAAGAAGTAAATAACAATGATTAACCAACCTGACGTTGCCGCCATTAAAAACCAATGGCTATTTGACCAAGTGAATGTCGAATTTCCAACAGAAGAGAGCTTACAAGGTCGAGATCTCTACCAAAAAGCGGTTGTTCAACGCAGTTCTCGCCCTTTTATTGAGCTCACTGAGGAGCCTAACCTATCGTTGCTTGAAGAGGTTTATTTGGTTGATTTTCATCGGATGACAATATGGTTTGCTCTGTTGCAAGCAAGCTTATGGAGCGATAAAAACGATCAATCAAAAGTTATCGAATTCTTTACCCAAATCATTTATTCAGCACCTTGCGAGCTTTACTTAGGTTTTCAAAATGGGGAGCCTGTGGCTGCTGGTATCGTCACCTCCACTTCACATGAGATACTCATCTCCGACATCGTGACTCTGGATAAAAATGCATTTGGAGGTGAAGATGTATTCACGCGGTTGTTGCTCGCAAAATGGCGTGCTAATCATGAGTGCAATGGTAATGTTTTTATAGAACAGTAGCTTGTCCTGATGAAATTGGTACTATAGCGCCTGGTTTGGTATTAATTTTAGCCTGCACGGAGAGCTATGTATGAATAAACAGCAAATAACATATTGGCTTAGTTGGACTGCTATGGTCTGTTATGCGCTGTTTTTGTCGTTTCCTGCTAAGTCAACTCGCTGGGAGCCTAAAAATATTCTTGTGCTGCATTCATACGAATCATCTTATCAATGGACATATGAATTTCAAAAGGGCATTGATGCTGTAGTTAAGAGCAGCAAAACACCGATTAAGCTCTCCATTGAATACCTTGATACAAAAAGAATTTATAGCCAAGAGTATCTTGATGAAGCCCAAAAATACCTCCACGTTAAATACCGTCATTATCCATTCGATGCGGTTATTATTACCGATGACAATGCGTTAAAGTTCACTAAAGGGCTCTCAAGCCTATTTAAACCAGATACGCCTATGGTTGCGGTTTGCATCAACGACAAAAGTGCCACACTCGATGACATGACTAAGTACAATAAAATTATTTATGAATCTGAAGCTATCATAGAAAACTTCCATTTAATCAAATCATTACGGCCAAAACTCAAGAAAATCTATTATTTATCAGATCAAAGTCATACTTCGCAATTGATCCGAAAAAAAGTCGATGAAGTGCTGGCTACGGATCTTTTAAAAGGTATCGAGTTTATCGATATTAACTCCATCACTTTGGCTGAAGCAGAAAAGGTGCTATTCCAGATTTCCCCTGATGATGCGGTACTGCTATCGCACTTTAATACAGAGACAAATCAAGGTGTTTACCATACTTATCAAGAGATTTCCTACCGCCTAGCACAAGCTAGCGCTGCCCCCATTTTTGTACTGTGGGAGTTTTATATTCGTGATGGTATCGTTGGAGGGCATGTTAATCGTTCTGAGCAACTGGGAAAAGATATCTTGATGGCGTTAAACCAATTTGTCTCACTAGATTTAGCCTCCGCAGTTGACATGCAAATCAGCAGTACAAGAGCGGTTTTTGATTACCAAGCCATGCAGCGACATCAGATTGACATGAAAGCCTTGCCACAGGATGTGTTGGTTCTTAATCGTCCTCTCTCTTATTTTGAACAGCATTGGAAAGTGTTACTCGCGGCTAGCTTTATTATTCTCTGTTTGCTGGTTGTGATTGTTATGCAAGGGGTGACCCTCAGACAAAAAAGAGAGCTTGGCGTCAAAAACCGTAAAATAGTGGTATTGCAAGAGCGTACATTAGCCGTACAGCGGGAAATGATTCATTTACTCGGAGAAGCAATAGAAACGCGCTCTGGTGAAACGGGTAATCATGTTAAGCGGGTAGCAAGGCTCTCTGCGCTGCTGGCTCGTTTGTGCGGGTTAACGCAGCGCGAGGTAGAAATGATCGAGATCATCAGCCCAATGCACGATGTGGGAAAAATTGCGATTCCAGAGTCGATTTTGGATAAGCCTGGAAAATTAACACCAGATGAGTGGGAAATCATGCAGACTCACACTACCGCTGGTTATAACATCCTCAATACAAGCGAAGGTGATATAACTAAATTAGCTGCGATTGTCGCGCATGAACACCATGAGCGTTGGGATGGTAAAGGTTATCCTAATCAGAAAAAAGGCACAGACATTCATATATTTGCTCGCATTACTGCGATAGCGGATGTGTTTGATGCTTTGCTAAGTGAACGTTGTTATAAAGAAGCGTGGCCGCTTGAGAATGTAGTAAGTTTATTTGAACGTGAATGCGGTTTTCAGTTTGACCCTACTTTAGTCAATTTATTGCTTAATCATTTGGATGATTTTATCCAAATCCGTAATTTGTATCCCGATACGACAAGCTACTACAGAGCCGGCTAAATACGCCCCATTGAGTATCAAAGAGTGATGTGGCTATAAGTTATGCATATCAACTCTTATCTTCGTTTCATTCTGTTAACTCAATCATTTTATACATTCACCCAGCGGTTAAAATTAAGCATTGGATGAAGGAAGTGTTTATGACTGAGAAAAAAATAAAATGTATTATTTTCGACTGTGAAGGTACTTTAGTTGATAGTGAGCGTTTGTGCTGCGAAGCGCTAGTCAATGTATTGAACCAACTAGGAGCCCACCTTACTTTTGCACAAGTGAGTAACCATTTTGAAGGTGGGAAGATTGCGGACATACTGTTTCAGGCGCTTGAACATACGAACATTAACGCCGATCTTGATCTTTTAGAGAACCTTTATCGGGATAAAGTTAATGAGCTCTTCCAGCAATATCTTTCACCCATGGATGGTGCGATAGAACTACTTGAGTATTTACGCCAGCAGGGTATTGAATATTGTGTCACCTCTAATGCACCTAAAGAAAAAATATCATCAATTTTACAATGGAGCGGTTTGCTCCCGTTGTTTGAAGGACGCATTTTTTCAGCCTTTGATGCGAATAGCTGGAAGCCTGAACCTGATTTGATTCGTTATTGTGCAATGAATATGGGATTTCTTTTGCAAGAATGTATTTATGTGGATGATTCAGCAAAAGGGGTTGAAGCGGGTATCAATGCAGAGGTACCAACCGTTCAGCTAGCACCTCTTAACCCACAGGGTTTTTCTCAAGCGCCTAATGTCGTTGTTATCGACACATTACTCGAGCTTAAACCATGGCTCAATGCACATTGTTGGCCAAGCAATGAATGTGTTTATGACTGATTAGCGCTGTGTGTACACCAATCATTTGCTGGACGCTTTGTAAGTGGTCGGTTTTAAAACCACATTGTGCGCAGATAAACTTTTCATTGTTTGTGGAAATAAAGTATTCGTCATGTTGACAAAGTGGACAGCAGTCTATTTTTTCAAGTGTTTTATTTATATTTTTCATAATCAATTCTCAGCAGCAAAAAGGGAGAGTCATGTTCTCCGTACTCACAGAATAAACACTAATCAAAACTTGCTCTCGGTAATATTTACCTTAGTTCCAAAAATTAGAGGCATTTCATACTTCACTGTAAGGAATGTTTGATTTTGACCTAAACCATAATAGGCAAAGTGCCGTCATTGCCCCAAGGGTATCGCATAACATGTCTTTTTGTGCGTCCCAAATGTCGCCTTGTGAACCCAGAAAAGCGATTCCCTCATCACCTCCCGCGATTGAGGCATACCACCATTCAATAATTTCGTAACCTGCTGCGATACTCATGATAGAGAAAAGCCCGAACAATGAGGCAATTAGCGGTTTACAGTGCTGCTTTCTAATTAAATATTCAGCGATAGGGTAGGCATAAAGGCCAATTGAGAAATGAGCGACGCGATCAAAATTATTACGAGATGATCCGATCAGTTCGTTGAACCAAGCAAACGGAACATCTGCAAATGTATATTTAGCCCCAATGGTATGCAAACTAAGCCACACAAACATCAGAATATAAGCCGTTGAGCTAAAGCGTAGTTTTGTTGAAGCCCAATAGACGAGTGCTAAGATCCCTAGCGCAGGGATGATTTCTGCTAACCAGACAGCACGAGAAACTGGCGCGATCGCTGAAAATAGAAAGAGTACACCGTAGATCGCCGTCAAAAATAAAAGCGTGCGTGAGAAGTTGAGAGACATGTTTTTTCCTATCACAAAATACCGATGGATAGTGCCACTATTTTGCACGATGTTCAATTTTGTTGAATTGTAGTGGTCAACTAAAATTGGCCACGGTTTTAGAGTTTTCCCAATATAATCGTTCTGATTCATTGGGAGTTAGACCACCGTTATACTGATGTGGCCTGAGTTGGCAGTAATATCCGATAATGTAGCGGGTGATCTCTTGTTGAGCCTCAGCGAAGCTATGATAACCCACAGTTGGCACCCATTCCGTCTTCAAACTTCTAAAGAAGCGCTCTATCGGCGCATTATCCCAACAGTTTCCTCGGCGAGATAAACTCTGTTTTATTTGAAAGCGCCACAGCAATTGACGGTATTTACGGCTAGTGTAATGACTGCCTTGATCGCTATGGAACATAACACCTTTAGGCTTACCACGAGACTCATAGGCCATCGAAAGAGCTTTGCCTGTTAGCCTAGAATCCGGTGATAAAGACATCGACCAACCAATCACTTTGCGGGCAAAAAGATCGATAACGACCGCTAAATACATCCACCGATTACCCGTCCAAATATACGTAACATCGCCAGCCCAGACTTCATTTGGAGCCGCAACAGCAAATTGACGACTTAAGTGATTTGGAACGTCAATATGTTCTTGTGAAGCCTTTCTGTAACGATGCTTTGGTTCTTGGCAGCTCACTAAACCAAGAGTTCTCATTAGCTTTGTTGCTCGGTATCGGCTCAGCTTTACACCCTGATTTGTGACTATATCTGCAATGGTTCTCGCTCCCGCAGAGCCATTGCTTGCGGCGTGAGCCTCGCTAATCAAGCTGCGCAGTTTTATTGTTTCCGCATTAATTAACGCTGGGCGCTTAAGCCAATAGTTATAACTGCTTCGATGAACATTGAAGATTTCGCATAATATTTTTACGCTGTGGCTCTGCTTGAGTTTCTTGATTATCAAGAATTGTTCAGTGAGTCCGACATCAAGAGAGCCGTGGCTTTTTTTAGTATTTCATTATGCTCTTCAAGGCGAGCCAGCTTCTTTTTCAATTCCCTAATTTCTATTTGCTCAGGGGTCATAGGTGAAGCTTTCGGTGTTTTCCCTTGGCGTTCTTCTCTAAGCTGGCGAACCCATTTATCCATCGTGGACTTGCCCACATTCATGGCTTGGGCTGCTTCCGTCACTGAGTAATTTTGGTCTAAGACTAGCTGCGCTGCTTCTAACTTAAATTCTGCGCTAAATAGTCGTCTTGTACGTTTTGTCATAATGTCACCTGTTAACTTATGAGGTGATGATATCACCTCTAACTAAGTGACCAAATTCACTATGCCACTACAAATTCTGTATCTTATAGACGTAGAAATTTGTGTTTGAGATGTGTGTATCTAGCTTCGTTTTGTGATTGATTTTCGCATTGTCTTAGCAAAGAGATCAGCAAGGTGGAGAAGATCATGCAACAACTCGATCTTTCTCTTTTTATGTATTGATAGATAGTGCGTGTTATAAACGGACTCTAGTTCAAAAAGCCAAGATAATATGCGGTAAGAAACTCGACAAAAAAGCGATATTGGATTTGAATGAAGAGAGAACCTTAATATGAACGTCGAGACTATGTCCCAAAGTAGGCCCGAAAGTATGTCTGAAAGCTTAGAACTTACCGCTCAGTTTCAATCTTACATGGAAAATCCGCTGCTTTGGCCAATGTTGGAGGTGTTGCGTAAACAGCCTTCCGGTTGGAAAGTCCATACGTTAGCGACACATTTAAGTGAACAGGGATTCATGCCTGTACTTGATAGCGCACCTGAAAAAGACCTCTTTAAGCGTAATTTTTTGATCATGAACGCGCTCTATCAGCTTCAAGAGACGCTTTACCCTGAAAAGTGGTTACAAGTATCAGCAATGGACATTGTACTAATGCCTACGCATCGTGCCGTTAATTGTGAAATCGACCCAGATGAACCATTGCGTGATTATTACACTCAGTGGAAAAATTATGAGGCTGATGAAGGAGAAGTGCGCCGCTTGTTGAACGAATTTTGGACTCGTTACCGTAAAGCAATGGGTGGAACGAGTAACCTTAATATGAATCGTCTTCAAGCATTGAGGCTGTTTAAATTACCAGCGGAAGCGACGCAAATTGAAATCCGAAAAACATGGCGCAAGTTGGCACTAAAGTGGCATCCAGATAGAGACAATGGCAATGCTGAAACATTTAGAGTGTTGTGTGAAGCATGGAATATTTTGCGGCAAAATAGTTAAAGTCCAAACCTTAAACTCTAGACAAGATGTTCGCCGAATAAGGTCAACTGGCACTGTAAGGCATACCTAAGCTAACTACCTGTAATGTACTGAAGCAATAAGGTACTGAAGTAAAAAAGAAGCGATCTCTCGCTTCTTTTTGCTTTTGTTGTTGGGGAGTTAATCTTTACTGGTGGTTTTTAAATTGCGACTTGCGCATACGGTTCAACGCCGCCATCACATCGATGACACGTGGTTTCGCCAAGTCACCGTGGTTTGGCATATTTTGGTGCCATGTTCCTGCTAATAAAGCCATCATCTCTTTGCTTGGTTGCGCAGACCACCCCGGAGTCTGCGCAAACTGGAACCAAGTCCAGCCAATCGCATTGACTTCAGAAGGTGACTCCAATTGTTCTAACGCATTTAAATCCGTAAATTCTTTGCCAAAGCGAAGCGAATCAACGCCTTTGGCAGAGACTCGGAATTTACCATCAACCAGTAATTTTTGCAGCGCAGTGCGATTCACAGCGCGTTCTGGGAAAATAGCCAGTGGCGTTTCACATTCGTTGTGACGAGCAGTTGGGTGCTGTTTGATGACTTCTTTAGCTTTGTTAGTCACATCAACGGCGTGGTAGTCATGCATCTGGATGACAGTATCGGCGACATCTAAGTAATCACCGGATCCCCCCATGACGATCAGTGTTGAGATATCCAAATCATCGCGAAGTTGCCCGATACGATCAACCAATGGTGTAATGGGCTCATCACCTTTACTAACCAGCGCTTGCATACGCTCATCACGGATCATGAAGTTGGTGGCGGAAGTATCTTCATCAATTAGTAATGTACTAGCGCCAGATTCAATGGATTCTTGTAACCACGCTGCTTGCGATGTTGAACCGGACGCATCTTGAGTGCTGAAATCGGAGGTTTCTTTACCCATAGGTAGGTGATTGATGTAGTTGGACAAATTTAAATTATGTACGCAACGGCCATCTTCAGCACGAATTTTCATGGCTTGATGATCCGTAACAATTCGCTCACGGCCATCGCCGGGAATATGGTTGTAAATTGAACGCTCAATCGCCGTTAACAAAGTCGATTTACCGTGAAAACCACCGCCGACGATAAGGGTTATACCTTTGGGGATGCCGAGTCCTTTAATTTTGCCTTGGTTTGGTGTCTCAAGCTCGACTTCTAACGATGTGGGGGCTTGGAAAGTAACGGCGTCTTTCATCGGCAGATCACAGTTACCTGCCAAGCGAGGTAATACGCTGCCATTGGCCACAAAAGCAACCAGATTGTGCTGTGCCAGTTGTGCACGCATTGCTTCTTGATCTTCGATCACAGCGCAATGCTCAAGTAGGGCATCTTTATCCAGTTCACGTTCAATGGTGGCCCGGCGAATGAATTTTGGCAGGTAGAAGGTGATGATGTTGAGCGCTTTCTTGGCCAGAATGTCACGACCTTCAGCGGGTAAATTGATGCGAAAACGAAGCTCAATACCATGCTCCGTAAAGAGAACAGCTGTACTATCAAGCACCGTTTGGCCCGTCAATGCGATGGCAATATGGTTCTCTTGCTTAGCAAACTCCGCAAAACTACGAGCGATAAAATCTCTTGCAGCCATTTGATAAGCAGGTGATTTCTCTTTTAACCATTCCAGACCGGTCAGAGACCATGCTCGAGTAGCGCGAAAGCGAGATGCAGAAGCGTAAGGGTCCGCTTGGATATGATCGATATGCAAGGTGAAATCACCAAATTCGTATTGACCTTTGATCTGCTGATAGGCGCGGTAGTTCTGTTTTTCTAGCTTTTTGAGAATTGATGTTAATAAATCCATCTCGATATCGCTCGTTTGGAAAGGAAAGGCGGCGATTATAGGAACCGCCACACTGAGAGTAAAGACATGATAAGGGATTCCTTTATCCTACAAAACCTTTGTCTCGACAGGGTGTGCATAATTTTGGTTCAGTAGCCCAGCCTCAAACTCGTCACAAGGCATCGGTTTACCATAGAAATAGCCTTGGCCAAACTCACACCCTTCACTGATGATAAAGTCTTCTTGGCTTTGATTTTCAATCCCTTCGAGGATCACTTTCAGCTTTAATTTTTTGGCAACGTGAATGATTGAGCGAACAATTTCTTTATCTTCCTCACTTTGATCCAATTGATGTACAAAGCTTTTATCTATTTTTATGCAATCGAAGGGAAATTTTTTCAAATAGCTGAAAGAGGCGTAGCCCGTGCCGAAATCATCAAGTGACAACGTCACGCCTAGTTGGTGTAGAATTCGCAGTGTGTTGCGAGCCACCACTTCATCCGCAATCAAACAGCTTTCTGTTACTTCCAACTCTAAGTACCGAGCTGGAAGTTGGTAGGTGTTCAGTAGCTCACGAACTTGGTCTGCGAATTGGGCATTCTTTAATTGGACGGCTGAAACGTTAATGGCCATTTTGAAATTATCGACCTGTTTTGCCCATTGGCTCGTTTTTTCGATGGCCGATCGCAGGACAAAGTTACCCACTTCAAAAATCAGTCCATTTTGTTCGGCCATGTGAATTAAGGTTTCATTGGATATATCGCCCAATACGGGGTGCCGCCAACGTAGTAGCGCTTCTGCCCCCGTCCAGCGATGAGTGGTTGGAGAGACCTTCGGTTGAAAATAGAGCATGAGCTCATCGTTGCGCACTGCTCGTAATAAGTAGCTTTCTAATTGGTTGATTTGCCGGAGTGAGTCACTGAATACTTGCGAGTGATAGCAAAATTTATGACCGGAATCTTTGCAAGAGACCATGGCAGCAGAAGCTTGTTTGAGCAGTTCTATAGCATTGTCAGTGTCTAAACTCGTTGCAATACCAATATAGGAATGAAGATGAACATTATGGTCATCGAGCTTAAATTCAGAATGCCCGATTTCGACCAATTTATGGCACAACTTTTCCAAGTGACGCGCTAATAGTTTTGTTTTGACGATCAAGACTAAATCTGTCGACGTGGGTCGAGCGGTCAATATTTCAATTTTATCGCAGCGGCCTAGTCGCTCACGATATCGAGCGATGACTTGATCCCATGCTCGGTAGCCAAAGTGAGATTGAATATGACGAGCATTAGTGAAACCAATATGAATGGCGGCAACTTCGGTGTGCTGTTTTGTTGCTTGTAAAAGGCTATTTTTGAGTTCCAGTTCAAGTGCGTTGCGATTTAAAAAACCTGTGCTGATGTCATGCCACTTTTGATATTGAATCTGTTGTTCTGCGGCGCGGCGTTTATCGATCTCTTGCGTGAGCGAGTAGTTGAGATCAGCAAGATCTTGTGTTCGGTTATCGACGCGAAGCTGAAGCTCATCATTGAGCTGCTGAAGTCTTACTTGTTGGTATAAGGTGGTGAGCTGGGATTCAATGGTATCGCGAAAACTCTCCAGTAACTGCCGATAGGTGGGGCCAAAATGGTTCTCCTTGCTATCGAGTACGCAAATGGTGCCAAATATATCACCATTCGGCCACTTTAATGGGATGCCACAATAGGCAATCATGCCCAGTGGTGCATCTGGATTATGCATCCATTTTTTATCGGCTAAAGCATTCGGGACCAATAGTTCCTGCTGTGTTTGCATCACAGTTTCACAGTACAGACCTTGTCCTAAGGGTTCTTTATGTCCGGTTTGATAGGGGTTGTCGACGTTGGTATTTTTACAGAATATTTCGAGTTTTTGCTGGCTAGCACGCATGATTAATGCGCTCGGGACGTTTAAAATTTCAGCGAGTAAATTCACAATGCGCTGCCATCCATCCATCATTGAAGAGGGGATGAGCATCTCATGTGTCTTTATTTTCGACATATTATCAAATTCCTTTGGACGACAAAGCTTAAAAAAGCCGAGCATTCATTGCTCTAGACTGACGATGACAAGATCCGCTCCTATGACCATATTATGGTATTAAGAATAAGAACGCGCCGCCAATGTAACAAAAAAAAGCCCCAATAAAATATTGGGGCATTGAGATAGTTAGCTGTGTCTCGTAAATGATACGGAAGGAGTTAATCGGCTTGCTTGATATAATGGTCGATATTAATTTCTTGAGCATAATCAACACAATCAAAGTCGAAGCCATTGAGCTGCATGAATTCTTGCTTAAAGCCCTTGTAGTCACCTAGTTGCTTAAAGTTGTGCTGATCCATTTTCTCCAGTAAATCGGCCACTTTTTGCTGAGTATCTGGGTTGAGCTCCCAGTCGTCCATACGGATCAGTCGTTCGCCATCAACGGGTACTTTGCCTTTGTTAGAGAGTTTTTCGCTAAACAGACGCTGCATTTGCTCGATACATCCTTCGTGCGTCTCTTTTTCTTTCATCACCTTATACAATGCGACAATGTAAGGGCTTAAATTGGGAATGAACACGCTCGCCTTCGTGACTAAAGCTTTGCAAACAGTTGCGTAAGCCCCGCCGCCATAGTTAGACAATTTTAGGTTGAGAGAGTGGCTGGTTTGGTGCAAATCAATTTTGGCGCGTCCCAGTGTACCGTCAAGATAAATGGGGTGAGTAATCTGAGGGCCGATGTATGAAAAAGCAATGGTTTTACACCCTTGTGCAATCGATTCAGTGTTGATCAGCGTATCTATCCAGTTTTCCCAATCCTCGCCACCCATCACTTTCAGTGTACTTTCGATCTCTTCGTCATTTGCAGGAGCAATGGTGGTTTCTACCCACGTATCGTTTTCTAGTAATATCGTCGCACCAGAAACGGCCTCACCAATCGGTTTGATGGCGGAGCGCCAATACTGATCTGAATTGGGTTTTGGTCTCATGCCGCTGGCGATACTGTAAATGACTAAATCGACTTCCCCTTCAAAATAGGTCTCTATCGCTTCAATCACTTGCTCGCGTACTGATGATGAAAAAACATCCCCATCGATATTGACGGCGACTCGACCCGCTTGCTCGGCCTGTTGTTTAAAAAAGAGATTGTTGTACCAACCAGCACTACCAACCCCTTTTTCTGATGGCGTTTTTTCAAAGGAAACGCCAATCGTATCGGCTTCTGAACCACCAAAGGTTAGGGCAATGCGGGCGGCGAGCCCAAAGCCTGACGATGCGCCTAAAATGAGAACTCGTTTTGGCCCGTGAGTGATCGGTCTGCAAGATTTTACGTAATTAATCTGTTGTAACACAGCTTGTTCGCATCCGAGTGGATGAGCAGAGCGAGCGACCACACCTTTGATCACAGGTTCAATGTGCATAGTTTGTACCTTTGCGGTTAGGGGAATGGTCTAAAAAATATCGTAAAACTAGGTAAAGTTCATTGAGCTGAGGCATTAAAATCAGAGATGCTCTGCTAAATGTTGCGCAACAAAATTGGCGATCCACGGCTGAGCGTCGACCGTCGGATGTAAGCCATCAGCCATCATCCACTCGGGTTTAATGATCACTTGCTCTAAGAAAAAGGGCAGTAACGGCACAGTGTGTTGGAGGCTAAGCTCAGAATAGAGGCTATAAAAGGCATCGCTGTAGCGTTTGCCATAGTTTGGTGGAATGCGAATCTGCATCAAAAGAGGGGTTGAGCCTGCTTTTTTTATTTGGCCAATGATGGCGGTTAAATTGCTGCTGATCAATTGAGATGGAAAGCCACGCAATCCGTCGTTCGCACCAAGCTCAATAAGCACCGCATCAGGGGTATGTAGGGTGAGTAGTGACGGTAAGCGGGCTAGGCCATTGCCCGTTGTATCGCCAGAAATACTGGCATTAATGACATCAATGTCTGATTTACCTTCAGCTTGCAACGCATTAGGTAGCAAGCTAGGCCAAGCGTTTTCAATCGGCATTTGGTAACCAGCGCTTAAACTATCACCCAATATCAAGAGTGTGGTACTACTAGCGCTAGCCGAGAATAATAAAATACAAATCAAGGAAAGAAGTCGAGTCATGCAAACATCCGTTATTAGAGCACATTCATTATCTAAAACAGTCTCTACCAATCAAGAGCATTTAACAATCCTAAAAGAGGTAAACCTAGAGATCAAAAGTGGTGAAAGCGTGGCGATAGTCGGAACGTCTGGTGCGGGGAAATCAACCCTGATGACGCTGTTGGCTGGGCTTGATACGCCGACACGCGGAGAGGTAGAGCTATTGGGCCAGCCATTATCTCAACTGGACGATGAAGGACGCGCGGCGATCCGCAGTCAATCGGTTGGCTTTGTGTTTCAAAGCTTTTTGCTGATCCCAAGCTTGTCTGCGTTAGAGAACGTGACGCTACCTTGTTTGTTAAAAGGTGAAAAAGAGGATGTAGATCGTGCTAAATCCTTGTTGACGGCCGTTGGTTTATCGCATCGAATGCATCACTCTCCTGCACAACTTTCAGGGGGCGAGCAGCAACGAGTCGCGCTAGCAAGAGCCTTTATGATCAATCCGAAAGTGCTGTTTGCCGATGAGCCTACTGGCAACCTTGATCAAGAAACCGCGGCAAAAGTGGTTTCATTATTGTTTGAATTAAATAAGCAGCACGGAACGACCTTAGTGCTGGTTACCCATGATCCCGCTCTTGCGGCTCAATGTGATCGTATTTTCCACATGCAAGCTGGTATGTTGGAGGAGCGGTAATGAGCGAGATGTCGAGCCGTTCACTCAATAAACGATTAATTCGCTGGAGCTTAGGTGAAATCCGCCACGGACAGTTGTGGCCTATTTCAGTGGCGCTAACCTTGATCATTGCTTGTATTTTTGCGCTGACTGCCTTAGCTGAGCGTATGGAGCAAGTGATTGTTAAACAAGGTAAAGACGCACTCACTGCCGATAGTGTGTTTGTTTCCGCAAACCCACCCCCAGCGTCATTGCTCGATCAGATCGAGCGCTTGCAACTGCCGTCTTCACAACTTACGCGTTACGCGACAATGGCATTCAGTGAGCGCGGTATGCAGTTAGTCACTGTCAAAGCAGTGGATAGTGCTTATCCGCTACGCGGTGAAATGCGTCTTTCTGATGATGTGACGACATTTCAGCACCTTGTGCCGAATCAACTGTGGTTAGATGAACGAGTGTTTGCGCAATTAGACGTTCAAATTGGCGATCAGGTCACGCTGGGCGATGCTGACTTTACGGTATCGGGACGCATCCTTGAGGAGCCGGGACTCAGCTTTAATCCATTTCAACAGATGCCCGCGGTGTTGATCCACCAAGACGATGTGGCTCGTACTGGTGCACTTCAATTGGGGAGCCGAGTGCAATTTAGCGTGTTCATTAATGGTGATGATGGACAGATTGAAGCAGTAAAACAGCCCGTTACTTTAACGCCTAGCGATCGTTGGCGCGACCGAAATAGCGCCAGCCGAACGAATGAGGTTTTTGAGCGGACAGAGCAATATTTGTCGTTAACCGTAGCGATTGTGATCATCATGGCGGCAACCACATTAGTCCTGACTTGTCAGCACTATGTTTCTACGCGGCAAAAAACCATCGCCATGTTAAAAAGCCTTGGGGCGAGCAAACGTTGGATCCGCCAATGGTTGTTCGTACAAGTGGTGATTTTGTTTATTTCTGCTGCGGTGCTTGGGGTATTGATCGGCATTGGCCTAGAGTCTTTATTACGCGTGCCGCTGGTGGATTTATTGCCTACGCCTTTACCGAGTTATGGCGCTAAACCCGCTTTTATTGCGCTGATGGTGAGTGTATTGATCGCTTTTCCTGCACTCGGCATTCCTTTACTGCATTTGCTAGATACCAGTGCGCTCAATGTCATGCAAACAGAGCGAGCGAAACCGAATCATCGCCGTAATGGGTTGCTCATCTTGATTCCGTTAGTGCCGATGCTGTGGGTTTATTGGAATAACCTCTTAGTGTGGATTGTGTTGGCTGGGATAGTGACGCTTTTTGCAGTGCTTGCTGTGGTCAGTGTTTTGGTGGCTCGTAGTTTAGGACGTCTTCCGCTCTCTACCGCGCTTAAATTAGCGCTCAGCCGAATCAATCGTTCGGCAATCACGACCGGAGTCCAGTTCGGCGCGTTAGGACTATCGTTAATGTTATTGGCGATCATCTGGTTAGTGCGTACCGATTTACTCTCTGATTGGCAGCGAACCTTACCCAGCGATGCTCATAACGCATTTGCACTCAACATTTCACCAAATGAAGTTAACGATTACCTTAACACGTTAGACAGCGCCAACATTGTGCGTTCGCAAGCCTATCCGATCATCCGAGGGCGTTTATCGACTATTAATGGCATAGAGGCCAAGCAACAAGCTCAAGGTGAAGAGGGGAGTGATGCGTTGAGGCGAGAGCTCAATTTCACTTGGGGAGAATCGCTACCCAGCAACAACCAACTGACGGCAGGAGCGTGGACAGAGCAAGGTGGCGTTTCGGTTGAATCCGACGTTGCTCGTGATTTGGGGCTGAAACTGGGTGATAGTTTGGGGTTTGTGATCAATAGCCAAACCGTGGAAGCGAAAGTAAATTCCATTCGCCAAGTCGAGTGGCGAGAAATGAAGCCTAACTTCTATTTCATTTTTACCCCAGACCTATTGCAGGAGATCCCTGCCACGTGGCTGGTGAGTTTCAGAGCGCAAGATCAAGATAACGCCTTGCTTGCCACCCTTGCTCGCACTTATCCTACGGTCAGTTTGATGGATATCCGGGCAATGGGCGATAAGATTCAAACTTTGCTGACGCAAATTATCTGGTCAGTGACAGTGCTGGCTGCAATGGGTGTGATTGCTGGTATTTTGCTGATTTTTACTCTGTTGCGTTTAAGTTTAAGCCAGAGGCAACAAGAAATTCGCTTATACCGCACTTTAGGGGCCAGCAAGCGCCGCGTCGAGCAAACTATTTGGGCAGAATACGGTTTGATGGCGCTCATTGCCGGAGTTGTCGCAAGCCTTGGCTCTGACGCGGTGGTGGCCAGCGTCATGAAGTTCGGTTTTGAACTAGAACCTATGGCGCATTACAGCATGTGGTTGGTGCTACCCTTGGCGACGTTTTGCACATTATCGCTGGTCGTGAGTAGTTTAATTAAGCGGCTGTTAACCCCTATAAATAAAGACTTTAACTAGCGGTATCCATAATCCCAGACGGAGTTATCCACAAAAACAGTGGATAAAGTTTGGGATAACTCGACGGCTTGATAACGGCCTATTTGCGCTTAGCCCCGTAGTTACCTTGGGTTGCGCAGTTTTGTTATTCACAAGGTTGAAAAAACGTCGTTTTGGCTTTATTGAGTCAAGCAATTTTTTAAGTTATTTGTCGATTATGCGTATTGCTTGTTAGTCGTAAAACAGATAAGACCACGTGAAAAATGTGATTTTAATAACGCTTTACAAGCTTTAGAATGCATCCGGGTTTTCCAGAGTACTCGTATCTTATGTCATATAAAAAGTTCAATACAGATTCTCCATGTGTCGCAATTATTGGTGGGGGTGTGGCTGGTGCCACTGCCGCCGTTCATATGGGAGAACTGGGGCTCAATGTGCTGCTTTTGGAGAAAAGCGCCGGTCTCGTCAATGGGCCGCCGATTTGCCATCTGCACGCGGGCGGTAACCTCTATCGCGAAATTTCGCAGCAGCAGTGTCTTGAGTTACTTAAGCAGTCGATTGAAACCGTCAGGCTCTATCCCCACACGCTGAATAAGCGACCGACTGTGATTGCTGTTCCGCATAGTGATGGCGGTGAGCCGCAAGCCTTATTGCCAAGGCTAGAGCTTATTCAGCGCAGCTATCAACAATTGGTTGATGAAGACCCACGTAATCAGCAGCTTGGTCAACCCCAAGAGTATTTCAAACTCTACAGCCGTGAAGCACTGCAGGTATTAGCAACTCAGCAACAGAGTGATCAACCGACATCATTCGATGATTGGGTGATCCCTTTTGCTCAACATGCAGATTTAAATCAGTTGAAGTACCCAGTCATTGCGGTGCAAGAATACGGTTGGAGTGTTTTTCGGCTGGCGGCCAGTGCTGAGCTTGCGTTAGCGGCGATGCCTCATTGCCAAGTTTTAACGCACGCTCAATTAATCAAATCTGATTTTATTGATGAGCAATGGCAGCTCGTTTATCTGGATGCTCAAAAGCATGAACACGTTATTCATGCCGATTATTTAGTCAATGCATGTGGTTATGAAACGGGAATAGTCGATGATTTGGCTAAGGCTCCGCGTCAACGCTTGGTGGAATTTAAAGCGGCTTACGTTACCCGTTGGGCAGAATGCGACCAGCAATGGCCAGAAGTGATTTTTCACGGGCCAAGAGGCACCCCACAAGGAATGGCTCAGCTAACACCGTATGCTGATGGTCTATTTCAGTTGCATGGTATGACCGAGGGAATCACGTTATTTAAAGATGGGTTAGTGGCCTCGCAAGCTGGATCATCACAGCCCGTATTGCCTGATTATCTCGAACGCAAAATTAAGAACGGTTGGCAACAGGACGCACTGCAAGAGCGCAGTGAACGAGCCATACACCACATGAGTCAGTTCATCCCACAGTATATTCAAGCACAAGTAGCTGGTAAGCCACTGTTTGGTGCGCAGCAAATTCCCGGCCAAGATGCCACATTACGAGCCGCTGATGTTACGTTTGAAGCTCATAATTATGCGCGAATCGAAGTGGTCAAAGGTTCATCCGCGTTGGAAGCGGCAACTAAAATTGTTCAGCATTGGCAGTTAGTGAACGATGAAGACTTGCTACAATCGATAGAAGCTCGTCACCCAATCAGCATGAGTTTGGCTCTTGAACAGGTGGAAGAGAAAGCCATCGCCTTAGCCAAGGCGCGTGCTTATCCTGAAGGATTGGCAAAAATTGTCGGTATGGTTTGATGGGTGACGCCTTGCGGTTTTCTAAAGGAGCAAGGTGATAGTCGTTAGTAGCCGAAATAACGCGCCCATTGGCACCAAACCTCTTGCAGGCCTTGTATATCACCTTTGACAAAACGTATTTTTTGCCCCGGTTTTGCTTGCGCCAAACGGGGCAGATCAATGCGAGCCACACACCCTAATTTAGGGTAACCGCCGATGGTTTGGCGATCGTTGAGTAAAATGATCGGTTGGCCATCTGGCGGGATTTGAATCGCCCCCAAAGCAATTCCTTCCGATAAAATAGGTGTCGCGGGTGGGGTAACCGTATCGCCATTAAGACGATAGCCCATGCGATCGGCATGCTGACTGACGGTGAAGCGGGTTTGATAAAAGCGATCGAGTTGCTGCGATGAAAATTTCAGGGCTTGGTAGCCTTCAATGACGCGTAATTTAAGTGGCAGATTATAATCAGGCTTATAACGAAAAGTGATGTGTACGGGTTTGTTATCGATAGCGTGGGGATTAAAGTGCAGTGAATCGCCCGCTTGCAGTGGTACGCCGTTTTGCGTTAACCCACCAAGCTGTTCTTTGGGTACGGTGGCAACACTACCTAAATGGTGAGGCACAATGAACCCTCCGCGCACGGCCAAATAAGCTCTTAAGCCATTTTTGGCTAGGCCAAATTTCAGTGTTTGCCCGGCTTGCGCGCTAAAGCTTTGCCAATTACCAATCAGTTTTCCATCTAACGTGGCCGATAAATCACCACCTGCAATTGCCAGCATACATGGATGTTCAACATGAAATTCCGCCTGACCAAGCGTGATTTCAAGCGTTGCTAAATTGACTCGGTTACCCAGTAAATGGTTGGCCCAACTGTAGGCGTAATCATCGACTGGTCCTGATTGAGTAACACCGATATGACTGAGACCAAAGCGTCCAAAATCTTGAATTAAGCTCAGTTGACCGGGTTTTATCACCTGTAGTAGGGGGCTCATGAATGGTGCTCCCACTGCGCGGCTAATTGAGGTATTTCACCTCCTAATGATAAAAATTCCTCGCGAGTCATCGCTGTAAACTTCACTTTAGTTCCAATCGAAAAAGGCGTCATTGGTGTTTGATGAGGAGAGAAGAGCGCATGGGGGCAATTGGCGATGATATTCCATCCTCCGGGAGAGTTGTTCGGATAGACGGCCGTTTGCTGTTCTGCAATCGCGACGCTGCCTTTGGCCACACTAAGGCGTGGGGTGGCATGGCGCGGTAAGCGTAATTGTTCATCTACTTCAGCCATAAAGGCAAAGCCTGGTGCAAAACCGACGGCACAAACGGTGTAGACCGTTTGAGTGTGCAGCGCGATAACTTGTTGCGTGGATAAACCAAGCGCATGGTAGCGCTTCAAATCTGGGCCGACACTTTCATCGTAGTAAGCGCCAAGCTCAACCAAATTGTGGGTGGCTTCCACAGTTAAAGATAAGGCCGCGATCGCTGTGATCAATTGCTGCTCTAGCTCCCTTTGACTTATACGATAAGGAAGGTAATCGATCAAAATGGTAGTGTAAGAAGGGGTGACATTCATCAGGTAAGCAGAAAACTGCACCATGATCTGCTGCGCAATTTGTCCGATATCGAGTGAGAGATCGGCCGATGGCGGGTGAGCAAAACGCAATAAGAGGCTGCATTCCGCAACGGGTTCAATGCTGTAGTCCAATGTCACTTAACACTCCTTGTGATGACGTTGTAGCCGCTAGGAGATACACGTGTAATGGTTCAACGCTCTCGTAGACAAATTCGGATTTTCTCTATCAGTTCAATCGCCGTCGGGTTATCGCCATGCACGCAAATCGTATCGGCTTCGATAGGGATCACAAAGCCATCCGAACTGGTCACTTTTCCGTAATCAACCAGTTGTTTAATTTGATTGATGATCGCCTCTTCATTAGTCAGCACTGCATTGGCTTGGCCTCTTGGAGTTAGCATACCATTAGCGAGATAAGTCCGGTCGGCAAAGGCTTCAAACAGCAATGGCACGTCATAAATATCGGCGATATCAAGGTAATCTTGGTTATTGCCTGAAGCTAAGATCATCAAGGGCACATTAAAGCAAGAAACTGCATCGACCACTGCGCGAAAGACAGATTTGTCACGCATCATATCGTTATATAAAGCCCCATGAGGTTTAACGTAGCTTATCTCGGCATTTTTGCTCTCACATAATGCCTTGAGTGCGCCAATCTGGTAAATCAGTAACTCGCATATCTCTTCTTCGCTAAAACTCATTGAACGGCGACCAAAACCTTGCAAATCGGGGTAACCCGGGTGAGCGCCAATCATTACATCAAATTGAATCGCCAGCTCAATCGTTCGGCTCATCACGTGTGGGTCAGAGGCATGAAAGCCACACGCAATATTGGCCATGTCAATCCAAGGCATCACCAACTCATCAGCGCCCATTTGCCATGCACCGAAGCTCTCGCCCATGTCACAATTGAGAGTGATTGTTCTTTTTGTCACGGGTTGCATCATCCTTGAGTGTCCATGTTGAGTAACTTGCCGTAATCAAAGGCAATATACAGTGATCCGATTCATTGTTTGGCGATAAATATGGGCCGAAAGAGAGCGAATTGGCCTGATAGACAAACATTAAAGCAGATTGATTTATAAGTGAAGTTTAGGTTGAAAGTCGTTAAACTTGCACAACCAATGTCAGAAGGTAAAAACAATGAAAGTATTAGTGACAGGCGGGATGGGGTATATCGGTAGCCATACCTGCATTCAAATGATCCACGCCGGTATGACACCCGTAATTTTTGACAACTTATACAATAGTAAAGCATCGGTTTTAGAGCGCATCGAAAAAGTGTCCGGTGTGAAGCCGCTGTTCGTCCATGGTGATGTACGCAACCAAGCACAACTGGTTGAAGTGATGAAAGCGCAAAATATTCAAGCGGTGATCCATTTCGCAGGCTTAAAAGCAGTCGGTGAGTCAGTAGAAAAACCATTGGAATATTACGATAACAATGTGAATGGCACATTGGTACTGGTGGCGGCCATGCGTGAAGCTGGCGTGAAGGCACTTGTTTTTAGTTCATCTGCAACCGTATACGGTGACCCAGCCTCAGTGCCTATTACCGAAGATTTCCCAACCAGCGCGACCAACCCTTATGGCCGTAGTAAGTTAATGGTTGAAGAGTGCTTGGCCGATTTCCATAAAGCCAACCCAGATTGGAGCATTACACTGCTGCGCTATTTTAACCCTGTAGGTTCACATCCATCAGGCGAGTTAGGTGAAGATCCACAAGGTATTCCGAACAACCTAATGCCTTTTGTCTCGCAAGTGGCTGTGGGTCGAAGAGCATTTCTCTCTGTTTTTGGCAGTGATTACCCAACTAAAGACGGCACAGGTGTTCGCGATTATATTCACGTAATGGACCTAGCCGATGGTCATATTGCTGCGCTGGAAAAAGTAGGCCAACAAGCAGGCTTGCACATTTATAACCTAGGCACAGGAAATGGCTACAGTGTACTAGAGATGGTGAAAGCGTTTGAACAAGCGTCAGGTAAAAGCGTGCCGTACCAATTGGTCGAACGCCGCGCTGGTGATATTGCGGAGTGTTGGGCAGATCCAAGCAAAGCGATGGCGGATCTAGGTTGGAAAGCGACTCGCAGCCTAGAAGCGATGACACAAGATACGTGGCGTTGGCAGTCAAATAATCCACAAGGTTATCCTGAGTCTTAAGCTCTTGCTTCAACTTCTCTGCGATGAATGAAATAAATAGCCAGTCAAATGACTGGCTATTTTGATCTGACTTGGTTACTCAAGCAATCCAATGATCAGTTGGTCCGATAACGGCTTAAAATTTCACCAAGGTTGCGCGAAGCGTTTGCAAGGCTAGCGACACCTTGCGATGAGGTTTGCGCAACACTGCGAATCGCATTGGATTGTGTACGAATATCACTCAGCTCAGCAGCAATATCATTAGCAACGGCGCTTTGCTCCTCGGCTGAAGTTGAAATTTGAATACTCATGTCATTGATCATTTTTGCTGATTCAGCAATTTGATTGACGTTATTGCCGATGTTAGCGACTAAATCACTACTGGTTTGAGCTTGACTAACCGTTTGCTCAGTAATGCGTGCGATATCTTGACTTTCGGTTTGCAGCTTCTCAATCATGGATTGAATTTCAACAGTAGCCGCTTGCGTGCGGCTAGCTAAGGTGCGAACTTCATCAGCTACCACGGCAAAACCGCGCCCTTGTTCACCAGCACGTGCCGCTTCTATTGCAGCGTTCAGTGCCAGTAAGTTTGTCTGTTGCGAAATGGCATTGATGGTGGTGATCACATCATTAATCTGCGCTGTATTTTCATTCAATGTAGACACCGAATGAGAGGCTTGTTCAATGAACTTTGACAACTGGGAAATTTCATTAATCGCTTGCTGAACTAGTTGTGAGCTCTCTTCCGCTTGTTTTGAATCTTGATCGGCTTGCTGATTGGCTTGTTGGGAAATTGTGGAGACTTCTTGCGCCGAGGCCGTCATCTCTTCCATGGCCGTGGCGACGGAATCCAATGAAGCGTATTGGCTACTGATTTGTTGCTCGCTCTCTTTCATCTCATGGGTAAAAGAGCTGGATGTCTCACCGAGAGTGGTGGCGTTTTGTTTTACTGAAACTACCAGTTCGGTCAAGGTGTCCATGGCGTTATCGAGCGCGCAGCCGATGGTACCAAACTCATCTCGACCGGGATGAAAACCTAATCGTGAAGTTAAATCACCTTTTGAAATTTTCAAGGTTGTTGTGTATAGCACCCACAATGCACCGCCAATAAAAGTAGCGACCCAATAGAGGAAAATAGCAAAAGGGATTGCCCACAAATAGCTCAACAGAAAAGTCGAGAGTGCCGATCGCTGAGCGTCTTTTTCAAGATAAGAGAGATTCTCTGTCAGCGCGTAAACTTTGCCATCGCTGTGTTTTGCTGTGGCGGTAATCACCCCTTTTTGATAACTAGTTGCGGCTAAAGAATGGCGAGTTTCAACCGCTGAAAGGGTTTGTGGATCTGCGCCGCTGGCAAGCAGACCTTGCAGTTTGTACTCAACAGCTAACTTCGATTGCGCTTCTATCTGGGCCAGTGAATCAACATAGCGATTTCCTGCGACAAAGCTTAAAGCGGTGAGGAATAAAGCGAAGATCACCCACATCTTGTCATTAATTGACATTTTAATGAACACGCGGTCAATCGTCCTGAACTGAACTTCTTTCATTGCTGCTCCGATATGCAAAAAAGTAATAGTAAATTTTATAAATATACTAAGGCTAAATGTGTGTGTTCGTGCAGAATTTTATGAAATGAATGTTGACTTAAATATCAAGATTGAGACTTTGATCTTATTTTAGGTTAAAAAAGTGGGGAGAGTAATATTACTCTCCCCCACTTTTAACTTTAATTGATTAACCCAGAGCGGGTAGTACACCAAGGCTAATAAAGATTTGCGAAGTGACGATCATCAAACCAATGGTTGCTGTCATGGTCAGAGCCAGTTTGCCGCCTCTGACTTGATATTGTGTTCCACCCTGCGGTTGGAATACTTGGTTTGAACGCACTTTAATCACCATCACAATCGGTAAGAATATGGCCAAAATAGTCAACGCAATAGCCGCGTAACCGAGCGCCATAATAAAGCCTTGAGGGTAAAATAGCGCAAAGACTAATGGTGGCAGATAGGTGATGACGGAGGCAGCCATACGGTGCAATGGAATGTTCTTTTTCTTAATCGTATCGCCCATGAATTCAAACAAGCCCAAGCTTACGCCTAAGAATGACGTCAAAAGTGCAAGGTCGGCAAACACGCCAATAATGCTGCTTAAATTGGATTGATGAACGGTTTGCCCTAATGTCACAATTAGCGCACTCAGGCCGGAATTCTCAACCAGCTGAGGTTGGCTAACGACACCTAACGTGACGATCTGCCAAAAAATGTAAATAATCAACGGGATAGCAGAACCAATTAAGATGGCTTTGCGCAGCGAAGGGGTGTCGCCATCTAAGTAATTCACAATCGCCGGAATACTGCCATGGAAACCGAATGAGGTGAAAATGACGGGAATTGCAGCAACGATTAAGCCTTGCTCAAGTGGCATACTAAGCAAGTATGACTGAGAAACATTAGGTGCAAGAAATGAGAGCACTATAATCATCGCGACCATTTTACCGGCAAACAGCAGGCGGTTCACTTTATCAACCGTGCTGGTGCCGATCGTCACCACAAGTGCAACCAGTAAAGTAAAAAGCAAGGTGCCCAACGGATTGCTGATCTCAATGCCAGCAAACTCTGTCAGGCGATGAGTGAATTGTGCGCCGCCACCAGCAATGTAAGCTGCACAAAGCGAATAGAACAAAAATAGCATAGCAAAGCTCGCTACCCATTTTCCTTTTTGCCCTAAGATCTGTTTAGCCAATGTATGTAAGGTGGCGTCTTTGTCTGCATATTGATGGATTTCAACCATTAACAATGCAGTGAAAGCCATTAATGCCCAGAGGGCGATCATAATCAGTAATGATGTGCCAAAGCCGATACCTGCAGAAGCGAGCGGTAGAGCTAGCATGCCTGCACCGATAGTGGTCCCTGCGATGATCAAAGTACTGCCGAAAATCTTTGATTGAGTCATGGTGTAAAGTTCTTTATACGTTATGTTGTGTTTCAGGGAGTGATATATATGAATACAACGGGGTGTTGACCATTAATCCACTCATTTTGGGCTATATTGTAGAACTTCGGATTCATTTTCAACAGCCATGTAAAAATAAAAATCCATGAGTGTATTTTTTTGTTTACATGGCAAGGTGGCGGCTAAATAAGAGTGGTCGAAATCGTTTCGCTGTGATAGATATTGTGGTGATGATTAATTTGACTATTCGCTTTCAAAAAACTGTCATATAAATCATTTAAAAAGGATCTTGCGACGTGATAATCCCGTCTCAGTCAATATCAAAGGAGGTCGATTAATGAGTGACCAATATAAAAACGATGAGTGCTTAGAGTGGCTCGACGCCATGGAGATCGGATTTGATTTATCCGATTATGACTCTGTATCTCATGAATGCTCTGAACAGAGCGCAGAATAGTACCAGCCAGCAGCCTATGCTGGCTATGCTCCTTACATTCCCCCCTCATGTATCAATTCCCTAACACTGTTGATTTCCGCTGATTTTGAATAGGCGATTACCTTGCGCTTTGTTACAATCCGCGCCCTGATTTCCAATAGGTAAGCTGCAATGTCTGATACTGTGCACCCATTCCAACGTTTAGGACTTTCAACCACATTAGTTAGCGCTCTGCAATCTTTAGGTTTTGAACAACCGACGGATGTTCAATCTCAAGCTATCCCGCATGTTTTGGCTGGTAAAGATGTCATGGCTGGGGCGCAAACGGGTACCGGCAAAACGGCAGCTTTCGGTTTACCTATTTTGCAACGTTTTCTTGATAACCAAGCCGAGCGAGAAACCAATAGTAAAGTTGTGCGCGCGCTTGTTTTGGTTCCGACTCGTGAGCTGGCTCAACAAGTTTTTGATAGCTTAAGTGCTTATGCACAAAGCACTACATTGAAGATCGTCACCGCGTACGGTGGAACCAGCATGCAAGTGCAAACACGTAATTTACGTGGCGGTGCGGATATTTTAATTGCGACGCCGGGGCGGTTAATTGACCATCTTTTTGTGCGCAACATTATCCTGACGCAAACCGAAGTGTTGGTGCTGGATGAAGCCGATCGCATGCTCGATATGGGGTTTTTGCCTGATATCCAACGTATTTTGAAACGCATGAATGATGAACGCCAAACGCTGTTTTTCTCGGCCACCTTTGATGACAAAATCAAAGCATTAGCACACAAAATGATGCGCGACCCTGTCGGCGTGCAAATTTCACCGGCCAACGCGACCGCTGATACTGTAAAACAGATCGTTTATCCAGTGGATAAAAAACGTAAAAGCGAGTTATTAGCTTATCTAATTGGTTCACGTAATTGGCAGCAAGTCTTGGTATTTACCAAAACTAAACAAGGTAGCGATGAGCTAGCCAAAGAACTGAAATTGGACGGCATCAAAGCGGCCTCGATCAATGGCGATAAAAGCCAAGGGGCGCGCCAAAAAGCATTGGATGATTTTAAATCAGGTAAAGTTAGAGCGTTGATCGCTACTGATGTTGCGGCTCGTGGAATTGACATTCAGCAACTTGAGCAAGTGGTTAACTACGACATGCCCTATAAAGCGGAAGATTACGTGCACCGTATTGGTCGCACAGGCCGGGCCGGGCTAACGGGTTTCGCGGTCTCTTTGATGAGCCGAGATGAAGAGTATCTGCTTGAAGCGATAGAGGCCTTACTCAATCAACGCCTGCCACAAGAGTGGTTAAAAGGGTTTGAGCCGAGTTTGTTGGAAGCCTTACCGACTGAGCGTAGCAGTCGTAAACCTAGCCGTTCAGCGGAAAAAAGAAAGATGAAAGCAAAACTAAACATCCATGCAGGTAGAGGTAAGCGATAAAGCGCCCGCTTTATCTGGCCCAGTCACATTCAATATCATACAGCAACTCATTGATGGAGTTCGGACAGAGCGTCTGAGCTTCGTCGATATGGAACTTGGCGATCATCAAGTCATTAAAGAGTTGCCAATGTTTTAGTAAGCATTGGTTCACATCTTGAGTTTCATCTGACCATGTTTCTTTTAAAAATGGTGTGAGACTTGCCGCGCCGTGCGCGTACATGATCATCTGCCATTTTATCTCCCACACCTTTATTGGTGTGGCTGAAAATTCACGGTTGTATTGCTCGGCAAGTTGTTCGACGAGCTGCTCAATTTCACCTGCACTGTCGATAAAATAATCAAACAGAGCATCTTCTTGTCTTACCGCATCGGCGATCAGTTGAATCGGCTGTTTGACGGTCAGCATATGCGCGAGCAGCCGTACAATGAACAAATACAACTGCACGTTGGCGGGGGTGTTGGCTGGGATCTCTTTCAATATATGACGTAAATAATTCTCCATATAAAGATGGAGACCATCGCTGATACTGCGCCATATTTGCTCTTTACTACCGAAATGATGACGCAGCAAACTGTGCGAAACCCCAGCTTTTTCGCTGATCGTTCGTAATGACACTCGTGCATAACCTAGCTCGCAAAACAGATCCGCAGCGACCACTAGAATGTCTCTTTTGGTTTTTTGGGCATCAGTGGCACTTCGGCGGCCTTGTTTTTTGGTCATTTTTTAACTCGTCTCATTTTTTAACGAGCGCAGTTGTACCAGATTTGAGAGGCAGTTTCACGGAAAAAACGCGTTGGCAGTCATAACCGATGATAAGGTTATGACTGCACAATGTTAATTGGATCAGAGATAAAGGGAGAGTTTGCTGATTAGAAAATCAATATCATCGCGTGAGACGTCTTTATGGGTCACAAAACGTACCGGATTGCCTGGCGAAACTTTTATTCCATCTTGCGCCAACTGATTGGTAATTGTATGGATATCGATAGAATCAGCTAATTTGGCAAATACGATGTTAGTTTGCACTAAATCTGGATTGACGGAAAACCCGTTTAAGTCCGCTAATTTGCGCGCTAAATATTGGGCATTGTCGTGATCAGTCTTCAGCTGAGTGACTTGTTCAGTCAATGCAAGATGGCCTGCTGCGGCCAAAATGCCGGCTTGACGCATGCCGCCACCGAGCATTTTTCTTAAACGTCGAGCCTTGGCAATGTAGGTTTTTGAACCCAACAGCAGCGAGCCGATAGGAGCTGAAAGCCCTTTAGATAAACAGACCGTCATTGAGTCAAAGTATTGCGCAATCTCTTTAACATCCACATCCAGCGCTACAGCGGCGTTGTATACGCGCGCGCCATCTAAATGCAGTGCCAAATGGTGTTGATCAACAAACGCTCGCGCTTGCGCTAAATAGGCGAGTGGTAGAACTTTGCCATTGATGGTGTTTTCAAGGCTAAGTAGTCGCGTGCGAGCAAAGTGGGCATCATCAGGTTTAATGGCCGCGCGCAGTTTATCGAAGTCTAACGTGCCATCAGGGTTATTTTCGATTGGCTGCGGCTGAATAGAGCCAAGAACCGCGGCGCCACCCGCTTCATATTTGTAGTTGTGCGCTTGTTGGCCACACAGGTACTCATCACCACGCTCACAATGTGACATTAAACCCAGCAGGTTGGCTTGTGTGCCTGACGTGGTAAATAGCGCCGCTTCAAAACCGTGTCGCTGCGCGGCCCACTCTTCTAAGGCGTTGACGGTTGGGTCATCGCCATACACATCATCACCCACGTCGGCATTAGCCATTGCTTCACGCATCGCGGCGGTGGGTTTAGTAACGGTATCTGATCGAAAATCCATATAATCTCCTCATGCGTTTTTCTATTTTTGCTAGAAGCATTTTCACTTAAATTCTTATCTGTGCTTGTACTTTATTGATAACTAAGCACTTTATCGATAGCTAAGTATTTTATAGATAGCCACACAGCTTCGCCTTACTTAAGCAGGCAATGGTTTTTGAATCTGTGATTTGCCCAGTGATGATTTTTTGCTCCAATTCCTGGATCGAAAGCGTCACCACCTCAATGACTTCATCATCGTCGCATGATAATCGTGCAGTTTTGCTCAACTGTTTAGCGACAAACAGGTGCTGTATTTCGTCACAAAATCCAGCTAATGGTGTGACTTGCCCTAAAGTGATCAGCTCACTTGCACTGTACCCTGTTTCTTCTTCAAGCTCACGGTGCGCGCATTCGGCTGGAAGCTCCCCCTTTTCTAAAGTGCCTGCTGGGAGCTCTAACAACCACTTTTTGAGTGAGGGGCGAAACTGATTAATCAGAATAATATCGCCTTGTTCTGTGATCGGCAAAATCACGGCCGCGCCCGGATGGACGATGGTGGTGTGCTCAATGCTTTTGCCCGTAGGAAGGGTGACATCCTCTTGCACTAATGAAATGGTTTTCCATGTATGTATGGTTTTGCTCATGCAAACTCTTCTTTAATTGTGGCTAGCCAATGACTGATATGGTGATAAGGGTTCAACCTTACCGAGAATCTGTGGCTAAGACAAAGTAAAACGATAACCTAAGTATCAATATTGCTTGCACAATCAGTGATGTCAGTCTCATATATGCAAACATTGATTTCGAAGAATTTCACAGAAAAGAGATCTGCTATAAGTGGGCGCTTATACTAAAATCTATTTGTAACAAAACAATAACAGTCGTATAAAGTTATGTATACAAACCATTTGGAGCGCTTAAGTGATCAATTTTACTCCTGCATCTCATGCGCAAAAAGCGCTACTTTCAGAGCGCATAAATAAGCTTGCTAAGGCTTTATCGGATGGTGTTTATGAGCGTGAAGACACCATCAAACTTTGTCTACTGGCTGCTTTAGCGGGGGAAAGTGTTTTCCTACTCGGCCCTCCTGGCATTGCAAAAAGTTTGATTGCGAAACGTCTGATCCAAGCCTTCGATAACAGCAGTTATTTTGAATACCTCATGACGCGTTTCTCAACACCAGAAGAGGTATTTGGTCCATTAAGCATTCAAGAATTAAAAGATAATGGGCGCTATGTTCGCCTAACCAAAGGCTATCTTCCTACCGCACAAGTGGTTTTTCTTGATGAAATTTGGAAAGCAGGCCCCGCCATTTTGAATACCTTATTAACGGTAGTGAATGAAAAGACCTTCAAAAATGGGAGCGATATTGAACGTGTACCAATGCGTCTTCTGGTTTCGGCATCGAACGAATTACCGGATGAAGAGAGTGGTTTAGACGCCTTGTACGATCGCATGTTAGTGCGTGTGTTTGTCAACCGTATTCAAAATAAGCAGAATTTCAAATCGATGCTGACCGTCGGTACGCCACAAGAAGCGCGCATCCCTGAAGGGCTTGCGATTACCGATGAAGAGTACCACTCATGGCAGCGACAACTTGACGATTTACTGTTGACAGATGACGTGTTTGAAAAGTTATTTGAGCTGAAAAACATGCTAGAGCATGCCGTTGAAAACCAGCCCGCTGCGGCAAGTATTGATATGTACGTTTCAGACCGCCGTTGGAAAAAAGCGGTGAAGCTGCTCAAAGCGAGTGCGTTTTTTAATGGCCGCGACTCAATCAACCCGCTTGATTTACTGTTGCTGCAAGATTGTCTTTGGAATAGCCCCGATTCTCGCGATATTGTGCGCCGCGTTATACGCGACTTTGCGTTGAAACATGCTTTTGACCAACAAGAAGTTGAACATCAAATCGTAGTGTGTCGTGAAGAGCTGGCTGAGATTCAAGAAGAGCTAGAGTCTGAATTTGGCATGTTGCTCTCGTTGGAAACATCATCCGGTTTGATTAAAAAGCAAGTGCATCAGTTTGATACCAAATCGGCAAAAACCTATCAGGTAGGCACCACTCATGACTTGGTCAAATTGGTATTGCTGCAAAGCAATATGTCCGTCTCTGAGGCCGAAAAAGGCGATAGCCGCTGGGTTTATGTGCCTAAAAGCGAGCTTGAAAGAACGATCAAAGAGGGGCATGGCGATGTGTATGGTTATGTGAATCAAAATACCAATTTGTGCCGTTTAAGGTTTGATTTAGATGCTGGTAATAACCTCGTTCTGAAAGATATTGCTAATCGCTCGGTGTTGGTGAGTTTGGTGACTGAGCAAGGTTTAGACGAAAGTCTTTATCAAGAGTGGCTTACGAAAGCGGATCAAGCCGTTGCACAGTTGCAACATGCCGAACACCATTTGCGTAAAGTACGTTCTAAGTTTCACGGCGCTTTGCCGCATAACTTCATTGATCCGGAGCTGCCCACCGCTATGGAAGCGACGCTGCAGCATCTGCAGCAATTACTTGAATCGACTCATACCGAATGCGAAAAAACGGTGCTTCGTTTTAAAAACCTAAACCAGTTTTTTGCGTAAGGAGAGAAGATGCTTGGTGCCGATGGTTTAAATTTAGCGTTAATGATTGCCGACTCGGGCATCATTGATACGGCAGTGAATGATTTGCTTGCGCGCTCGCAAGTGATGATGATGGCTGAAAACCGCGGCGTGGCGAATTCAGTTAAAAATCACCTAACTAAGTGGCGTGGTAGTGTCAAAAAACGCATTACAAAAGTGTGTGAAACTGAGCGTTTTCAACAAGAGCTGACCTTATATCAAGAAGTAATTCACTGGGATGAAGAGACCTTCTTTACCCGGATTAACGAGATAATCAAACAGTTGGAATGGCACTCAGCATTTTATCTCCAAGCACGTCGTTTAATCGAAAAAAACAAGGGGTTGCATAACCCCATGTTCCCTCATTTCTTTTGTGACCAATGGTATCAAAGCCTTTGCCATGCGATTAAACAAGCGCAAATCAACGAACTTGAAAGTAACAAAGAAAAAGTGTTGGCCGATTTGTACCAGCGTATGGAAACCATGAAAAACATGGATAAAGTCACGGAATCGGGTGATGAAAGCAGCGTCGGTCGCTTGTGGGATATGGCATCGGCGAAGCTCAGTAAAACAGACATTAGTGTTATGAAGCGCCATGCGGAATTTTTGAAAAAGAACAAAGGATTGCAAGAGATTGCTGAACAGCTTGGGCGCATGGCTGGCGAAGTAGATGACCCGGATCTCAACCGCACCCCAGCCGAAGCGCTGCAAATGGTGGAGGAGAAATCGGACGAAGCGACGGATGACATCGTCGGCATCCACGAAAGTGATGATCTGAACAAACTGCTGCCCAACGAAACCATGTTTCTTGCCTATCCTGAACTTGAGGTGGTTTTCTACAAGCATTTAGTGGATAAGCGTTTGATGAACTATCGCATGCAAGGCAAGTCTCGCACCTTGCGTAAAGTCAAAGCGTACCAACCAGAGCACAAACAGTTTGAGATTGAAAAAGGGCCGTTCATCGTATGTGTGGACGCTTCTGGTTCCATGAGTGGTTTCCCAGAACAGTGTGCAAAAGCGATGGCTTATGCTCTGATGCAGATCGCGCTTGCTGAGAGGCGCGAGTGCTACGTGATGCTGTTTTCTACTCAGCAAATTACCTATGAGCTGACCAAGCAAGATGGCTTGCGTGAAGCGAGTGATTTTTTAAGTTATTCATTTCACGGCGGAACGGATTTAGACCCTGTGCTAGAACAATCGGTTGAACTGATGAACAGTGACAAATACCGCAATGCAGATTTGGTCGTATTGTCGGATTTCATCGCACCTAAACCGCCGGAAGCTCTGCTAGAAAAAATCGCGACCTTAAAACATCAAAAAAATCGTTTCCATGCGGTGAGTTTGTCTCGCTATGGTAATCCACAGTTGATGGTGATGTTTGATCACTGCTGGGCATACCATCCTAATCTCGTCGGGCGACTGATGAAAAAATGGTAACGATCACTTGATAAAAACTGATGGATTGTTGCTCTAATTGTTCGCCTTCTATCCTTTGTGGGTCGATTCTTAGTCACTTGATTCATAAGTGGAAAATTTATTGTTGACTCATTTTCTTAATCCGTTAAAGTACGCCTCGTTCTCACGGCAAAGCCCGAAAGAACAATGTCAGGAGTTAGTTGCTCAGCAAGATGAGCAGAGTTATTAAAAGCTGCAAAGCAATGTTTAATAACAAATGTTTTTAATAACCAAATGTTGTTAATAACAAAGCTAGCGAATGTACTTCAAAAAATTTTCGATGGTGTGTAACTGATTCAGTTGACGGCATCGCAATCCAGAATTGCGTGCCCTGGTGGTGAAATTGGTAGACACAAGGGATTTAAAATCCCTCGACTTTCGAGTCGTGCCGGTTCAAGTCCGGCCCGGGGCACCATCTATTCTTTGCTCATTAAGAGCAACAAAAAATTAAAGGCGCGATGGCAGACTGGTTATGCAGCGGATTGCAAATCCGTGGACCTCGGTTCGACTCCGGGTCGCGCCTCCAAAAACAAAAAAAGACGCTTTTTAGCGTCTTTTTTTGATCTATGTGATTAAGAATCAACAGCCTGTTTAGAAAATAACGCCATCGGTATGATGGCGTTAACATGACATTGACAGCAATGTACAGAGGTGAGTGTTAAGCCGCCTTTTCGGTTTGATAATTTCCCAGTAGGGCACTGTAAATTTCTTGGTCGCTTAAGACGCCGACGAGCTGATTATTTTCCATCAGAAGAATCGGATTTTGAGTTCGATGTTTCAACTCAATCGCGCTACGCATATCAATATCAGGTGTTGTAATAATCATCATCGATGAATCAATGTTCGACATATCGCTGACTTGGGTATCCCAGTGGATAAGAGCGGTCGACGTTGCTCCATATAGCGTCAGAGTTTTATCATGTTGTGCGACCCAAACATCCTGTTTTTTGCAGACCTGCCAACGTTCGTCTTGTTGCTTTAACTGTTCGATGGGCTGCATTAATGAACGTCCTTTTAGTACGTTAAGAGGGTTAGTGTGTGCCACAAACTCTTTAACGTAGTCCGTTTTGGGTGTAAGGACAATTTCTTCTGGTTTACCGTGCTGAATCAGTTTTCCTGACTCCATAATCGCGATGTTATTACCTATTTTTAGTGCTTCATCTAAGTCGTGGCTAACAAATAAGATGGTTTTGTTGAGTTTGCTTTGTAGATCTAATAACTCATCTTGCAGTTGCGCACGAATCAGCGGATCAAGTGCTGAGAATGGCTCGTCCATTAACAGGATGTCACTGTCCATTGCAAAAGCACGCGCTAAACCGACACGTTGCTGCATGCCGCCAGAAAGTTCGTGGGGGAATTTATCTTCCCATTCAGCAAGGCCAACCATTGTTAGCTGTTCACGAGCACGTTGGTGGCGTTTTTTCTTACTCATTCCTTGCATTTCTAAGCCAAACGCCACGTTATCTAAAACCGATAACCAAGGCATAAGGGCAAACTTTTGAAACACCATCGAGACACGATTTGTCCTTAAATGCTGAAGCGTTGCTTTATCACAGCTGGCAAGGTCAACAAAGCGTTCGCTATCTTTTAATTCTAATGATCCTCGGCTGATGGTATTTAAGCCATTCACCGCGCGCAGCAAGCTCGATTTCCCTGAACCAGACAGCCCCATCAAGACGCAAATCTCGCCTTCTTTAACAGTAAGGCTGACATTGTTTACCCCTACGACTTGACCGCAGGCATCGATAATCTCTTGGCGAGATTCACCCGCGTCGAGTCGTTGCAGTGCTTCATTTGGGTTCTGACCAAAGATAACATCGAGGTTTTTAATGGTAATCGCATCCATGATTATGCGTCCTTATTATTTTGATGTGGGGTTTTGCATAAACGATCAAGAATGATGGCGACTAAAACGATGGCTAAACCAGCTTCAAAACCTTGAGAAATATTGACGGTGTTGAGTGCACGAATCACGGGTTTGCCAAGGCCGTCAGCACCAACTAAGGCGGCAATCACAACCATGGAAAGTGATAACATAATGCACTGAGTGATCCCTGCCATTATGCTGGGTAGCGCTGCTGGCAACTCCACTTTGAGCAGTAAGTTCATACGGCTAGAGCCGAATGCTTTACCCGCTTCAACTAACTCTTCCGGTACCTTAGTAATCCCAAGATAGGTGAGGCGAATGGGGGCGGCGATGGCAAAGATAATGGTCGAAATGAGCCCCGGAACAATACCCAAACCGAACAGAACTAGCGTTGGAATGAGGTAAACAAAGGTTGGTACCGTTTGCATTAAGTCAAGAATTGGGCGCATCAGCGTATAAAGCCATGGTCGATGCGCGGCGATAATGCCCAATGGTACGCCAATTAATACGGAAATCGTTGTCGCGGCAAACACCAAGACAAAGGTTTCCAGCATTTCTTGCCAGTAGCCAAGGTTTAGAATAAGCAGTAGGGCAGCAATAACAAATACCACCAATGAAATCTGACGATGTAGATACCATGCAATGGCTGCGGTGACTAAAATCGGCACGGCAGGGGGCATCCATTTAAACACATCAACTAAAGATAAAATGATGGTCTCAAGTAAGTAGGAAACAGTATCAAAAAATGTGGCTGCATGGATGGTCAGCCAGTCAACGCCACTTTCCATCCAACGACCTAAGGGGATTTTGTTCTCTGTAATAAAATTCACGGTATAGCCTTTTGGAAGGTGAAATGCTCACCTCCTCCTTTAAATTAATTTATGCTTTAAATGGCGCTAAATAGTTGCTAATAGCTTGTTGTGCAGGTGCTCCAGCTTTGGTTTTTACATTCTTTAGCCATGGAACAATACTTTCTGGATGTTTGATTAACCATTGGCGAGCGGCTTGTTCTGGTAACACGCCTTGGTTGAGAATGGATTCCATCAGTTGGTTTTCCATTTCAAGCGAGAAGGATAGGTTTTTTAATAAATTACCGACATTTGGGCATTGTGCTAGGTAGTTTTGACGCACATTGGTGTAGACATTTGCACCACCGTAGTTTGGGCCAAAGTAATCGTCACCGCCATCAAGGTATTCTATTTCAACATTGCTGTTCATTGGGTGTGGAGCCCAACCTAGAAACACAATCCACTGATTACGACGTACTGAGCGTGCCACTTGTGACACCATGCCCGCTTCACTTGACTCAACAACGCTAAAATCTTTCAGCTCAAAAGCGTTTTCATCAACCATCGATTGGATCAAGCGATTACCGTCATTGCCCGGTTCAATACCATAGATTTTGCCGCGAAATTTATCTGAAAATTGAGCGATATCAGCAAACGATTGGACACCGGCATCATAAACGTACTTAGGCACAGCGAGTGTGTATTTTCCTCCTTCCAAGTTAGCGCGCAGAGTTTCAACCGTTCCAGCTTCACGGTATTTGGCAATATCGCCTTCCATGGTTGGCATCCAATTACCGAGGAATACATCAATGTCACCGTTTGCCATAGATGAGTAGGTCACGGGTACTGAGAGTAAATCGATTTTTGTCTGATAGCCTAACCCTTTGAGCAGCTCTGTGGTTATTGCTGTCGTGGCGGTAATGTCTGTCCAACCCACATCAGCAAAGCGCACCGTATCGCATTGATTGGCGTAAGCGTTGGCGCTGAGCAGAGTCGTCATTGTAAGTGTGAGCACGGTTTTTTTAGTAATAGACATGTTATTTCCTTGTATTTTTGACTGACTTTATAAATTTTATGAGTAAGCGTCCGGCTTTCTCATTGGTGGTTTTATTCTTTGTTTGGTTTGCCAATCTGGTGCAATCCATACTGGAGCTTCAGTACTGGCTAATAGCGGTTTGCCTAAAATAAGATCGGCGGCGCGCTCTGCGACCATGATGGTTGGCGCATTCAGGTTCCCGTTGGGAATGCTTGGGAATATCGAGGAATCCACCACGCGTAAAGCTTGAATTCCGCGCACTTGGCATTGGTCATTCACTACGGCCATTGGGTCGTCATCTGCGCCCATTTTGCAGCTGCAAGAGGGGTGATAAGCGCTTTCCACATTCTGTTTGACCCATGAATCAATATCGTCATCGCTTTGGATCTCTTCCCCCGGTTGAATTTCTTCACCCCGATAACTATCCAATGCTGGTTGCGCTAGAATTTCGCGGGTGAGACGAATGCAATCGCGCCAATCTTGGCGATCTTGTTCGGTTGATAGGTAATTAAATGCGATAGAGGGTGAAACCGTTGGATCGCGAGAGACAATTTGTACTTGTCCTCGGCTTTCTGGCTTATTGGGCCCCACATGAACTTGGAAGCCGTGACCATCAAAGGCCGCTTGGCCGTCGTACCGCATTGCAGCAGGTAAAAAGTGGTATTGAATATTTGGCCATTTGAGCCCTGCGCGAGAGCGAATAAACGCGCACGACTCGAAGTGGTTGGTTGCCCCTAATCCTTTACGAGTTAAGATCCATTCAGTGCCGATAAGCCCCTTGCTGATTAAACCGAGTTTACTGTTTAGTGTGATCGGTTGTTTACAATGGTATTGAAAATAGATCTCTAAGTGATCTTGCAGGTTTTGACCCACGCCAGGCAGGTCTTGCTCCAGTTTCACACCAACTTGTTCAATCAGCGCTTTAGGGCCAATACCCGAAAGTTGCAAAAGTTGAGGAGAGCCAATAGAACCAGCACTTGAGATCACTTCTCGCAAGCAAAACGCTTGTTGGATCTTGCCTGATTTTTCAAACTCAACGCCGATGGCCTTTTGCTCTTCAATCAAGATTTTATGTGTCACAATTCCTGTCTTTACGGTGAGGTTCGGGCGCTTCATCGCGCGGCGTAAATAGGCATTGGACGTTGAGGCGCGAACTCCAGAATCTACCGTCATATGCATTGGTCCGAAACCTTCCTGCTGATAAGCATTGTAATCGTCAGTTTCTGGATAACCGGCTTCTTTGCCCGCATCGATGAAGGCTTGATAAAGTGGGTTCAATTGCATGTCGTTACCGTTACAAGTACCGACGGGCCCGTTGCCGCCACGATAAGCGTTATCGCCACCTATCCAAGATTCAGCGCGGCGAAAATAGGGTAAACAATTTTGATAATTCCAACCTTTAGCGCCCAGTGATTCCCATTCATCAAAATCGCAAGCGTGGCCGCGTACGTATACCATGCCATTGATCGAAGAACTGCCTCCGAGTACTTTGCCTCGTGGACAATGTAATTTACGCCCGTCGAGATCGGGCTCTGACTCGGTTTCAAATTGCCATGCGTATTTTTCGCTGTTCATCGGGTAAGAAAGGGCGGTTGGCATTTGAATGAAAATGCTTTTATCGCTACCACCGGCTTCGAGCAGTAAAACTTGATGCTCGCCAGACTCGGTTAAGCGATCGGCAAGAACACAGCCTGCTGAGCCCGCACCGACGATAATGTAATCAAAGTGATTTAACATAGAAGGCTCCTTTGACGATTAAGCATATGGGCTAGCAAAATCATCTAGCTCCACTAAAATGCTTTTGGTTTGGGTATAGTGCTTAAGGGTTTCTATGCCATTTTCACGGCCAATTCCGGAATGCTTATAACCACCAACAGGCATTTCTGCCGGAGAGTCTCCCCAAGTATTTATCCAGCAGATCCCGGCTTGAAGTTGGTGAATTACTCGGTGTGCACGTGAAAGGTTCTGTGTGAACACTCCTGCCGCTAAGCCATATTGAGTACCATTCGCGCGCGCGATCACTTCGTCTTCATCGCTAAATTTAAGCACTGACATTACAGGGCCAAAGATTTCTTGCTGCACGTGAGGCATGTCATCAGTGCAATCAATGAAAACGGTTGGTGCAACAAAGTTGCCCTTATCTAGGCCGTTATCGGTAACTTGATAACCGCCAGTGAGCAAAGTTGCTTGGCTGGTTTTGGCTTGCTCAATCGCTGTGAGTACTTTGTTTAAATGAGGTTTGGAAATTAACGCGCCAATCTGGGTGTTGATATCCATAGGATCGCCAATCACTAATTGTTCAGTACGCAGCTTAAGCTGAGCGACAAACGCATCGTAGAGGCTGTCGTGTACGAAAACGCGCGTCCCATGGGTACACACTTCACCTTGAGTATAAAAGTTTGCCACCATGGCGGCGGAGACAGCTTGATCAAGCTTGGCATCATCAAAAATAATGAGCGGTGACTTTCCGCCCAATTCCATAGTGACAGACTTCAAGCTGCGAGCGCTGTCTGCCATCACGGCTTTCCCGGTGCCCGATTCACCGGTAAAAGAGACTTTGGCAATATCAGGGTGGGCTGTCAGCATTTGACCTACGCGGTAATCACCTTGAACCACGTTAAAGACGCCGTCTGGCACTCCGGCTTCACTGAAGATCTCTGCCAGTTTTAATGCGCTTAATGGCGTTTCCTCTGAGGGCTTGAAAATCATCACATTGCCGGCAGCCAATGCTGGCGCTGATTTCCACATCGCGATTTGAATCGGATAATTCCATGCGCCAATGCCCGCGCAGATGCCTAATGGCTCGCGGCGAGTATAAAAAAACTGATGGTCGTTGAGCGGCTGTTGCTCGCCTTGAAGCGAGGGGGCTAAGTTCGCAAAGTACTCAATGACGTCTGCGCCAGTCGCAATATCAACGCAATTGGCTTCTTGAATCGGCTTACCGGTATCGAGAACTTCAAGTACAGCAAGTTCATCGTTTCGTTCTCTAAGTATTTTTACTGCTTTTAGCAAAATACGGCTGCGTTCTGTTGCGGTCATTCTTGACCATACCGCGAATCCTTGCTTGGCTGATGTGATAGCTTGTTCAATATCATTGGCACTGGCGTGCTGCAATCTTGCTATCACTTCACCTGTTGCTGGGTTGTAGGTATCGAAACGTTCTCCTGAAGTCGCAGATCGGAGCGTTCCGTTGATATAAAGCGATTGTATTTCCATTTTAAGGCCTGAAGTGAGTTGTTATTGCGCGTAAAACGCTAATTGTTTATTGAGGTAATCGTTAATGATGGAATGTGCTTGAGCAGGGTCTATCCCTTTGGGGTTTAATGCTCCGCGTAGCCAAATGCCATCAATCAGTGACGCGATACCATGAGCCACGAGGTTGACTTGTTCTGATGGGAGCAGCTGCTTGAGTTCAATCTTAAGATGAGAAAGTAAACGCTGTTCATTGACGTATTGCAGGCGATTTAATTGTGCGTCGTGCATGGAGTAAGCCCAAAACGCTAACCATGTTTTAACGACTTGGTTTTCTGCTTGGAACCCTTTGAAATTGCCGGTTACGATGGCATTAATGCGTTCGTAATGAGCCTCTTTTGGGAGTTGGTTTAAATGCTGAGTGATGGTGGTTGAAAGCTCACGTAAAACAACACGCATTGTCTCTTCCAATAATCCATGTTTGCCGCCAAAGTAGTGATTGATAATCCCTGTCGAGACACCTGCTTCTTTGCTGATTAAAGCGATACTTGCGCCATGTAATCCAACGCGTTCAATGACTGTCATTGTTGCGGCGACAAGTTGAGGTTTGCGTATGTCTGGCATCCCTACCTTTGGCATAATTCATCCTGATTATTTTATATTGAACGATTAGTTAAATATAAAATGCCACGATAATGTTTAGAGTTCAAATCTATTTTGAATGATAATTGCCATTAAATTTATATGGTTAATGATAAATATTGCTTTAATTCAATTGATTACAATTAATTTTTCATAATTGCTTAGTGTGAAAAATATTTGAAGTCACCGTGTTTTTTGTTCGGTGCTAGCTTCTATCGTTCATCGAAGAAATCCTTATTGCGGATGTATTTACTCATGAGGTGGTAAGAGAAGGGGCGAACTAGCCAGCTCAATAAAGACCTGCCTAATCGAATGAACGTTGGTGTGTTTTCGTAAATACGCCCATTGTAAAGCCACAGCAATTTACCCACATGCCAATAGATTAAAGGAATGGGTGGCATAAAGGTGACGATATCGAGGTCACAACAAATACGATAGGTTTTGTGGCTAAGCGCGTAGCGTTGACGAAAACGCCAATTACCAATCGCGGGTTGGCCGAATGTCACAATGCGTTTGATGCATTTTGGGTATTTCTTTTCGATGTAGTCAGCAAAAATACACCCAATAGCCCCACCCGAAGAGTGACCAGTGATGGCAATGCGTTTGCCGCTCTCGATCAGAGGAACAACGACGGCTTCCAGCCGTTGTAAAACCGATAGGCCGAGTTTATCTTCGTTGCGCGTTGGCAGGCTCTCTTGATGCAGGAGATGGTAAAAGCCCGCATGGATACGGTAATCCAATCCTAAGTGTTTGCAACTGCGTGTCCACATTGCAAAGTTCAAAAGCCAATCACTGACACTGTGCGAACCTTTGATGACCACCACGGCCTCTTCTTGGTTTTTACTCCACAGCACTCGAATCATGATTTTACCAAACTGGTTACGGATGATGTGCTGACCGTTCGGATCAAAACCGTAACGTGTCTGCCTAAACACTCTGGGATAAGCAAGGTTGCACAGCACGGCATAGCGTTCGTATTGATAGCGTTTAAGTGGTTTCACATGACAGCTCTCGAAGATATTGAGCTAACGTAGCGATTGAATGTGAATGCTTTATGAATGATGCAGTTTTGGGTGGGGGAGTATTTATATTTAAATGCTGTCAGCCATAAAGATGCGAAGGACAGAATGTCAAAATTCCCTCCCCTTCAAGGGGTAGGGCCTGCACACCCCCTCCTAACCTCCCCCTGAAAGGGGGAGGAACAGAACGGTTCAGCTTCCACTCTGGAGCATAATGGGGCAAAAATGAGCCAGCGAAGATCGGCCTGACAAAAGTTTGGACAAAAATGAGTTACAGCACACCTATAGAATCAACGACATTCAATTTGCATCTTCTGAACAAATTGAATGAAATTGTCTTTTGCAAAGCTCTCTAACTGCTCATTCCAAATTAGACCGACATCCCATGAGCTATTTTTCCCTGACAGTTCCCAAAAAGCGACATGCTCATTCGCAATATGCTTTACACTTGCAGGAACAATAGTGAACCCCAAATTTGCTGATACTAGTGCCAACAATGTTTGAATATCATCGGCCTCCTGAACTACATTCAGTTTTTTCTCATGCTCCTCTAATAGCATGTTTATTTGTTGGCTTAGCCCCTTACCTCGCTCAGGATTAAGCTGTAAATAATCGATTGAATCTAACGAAAACCACAGTTTGTTTTTGTCTATGATTTGACTTCTATGCGTCGCAAGCACTAGATGATCTGTACAGAGCTTCACGCCCTTCAGCGGAGCTACAGTTGGTAGTCGACTAAAACTGAGATGAAGATCCCCTAGAAGTAGAAATTCTGACTGCTTTTGAGATGGTATATCGTTAAGCGTAATGTGGATCTCTGGGTAGTGTTTTTTAAACTTAGCTATGTAATCTGGTGCAAGGTGGTAGGAAGATATGCCAAAACCTATATTGAGATTTCCTGCAATTCCCTTGGCGACTCGTTGAGTTAGAGATTTATAAGATTCAAAACTTGATACAATTCGTTGCGCTTCAGGTAAAAGAGCTACGCCTGCCGCAGTTAGACTGGCCCCTTGTCTTCCTCTCTCGAATAAAACCACTCCACAAAAAGCTTCAAGGCGCTGAATCTTCTTAGTTAAAGCTGACTGAGTGATGTGTAAGTGCTCTGAAGCTACTCGATAGTTACCATCTACCGCTAACTGGCAGAATGTGCGTAAATCGACAAAATCCATTCCATGTGCTCATTAATTATAGGAATTTTATTCATTATACGGAATCAAAGGAGCTTTTTAAAATGGTTGAAATTCACCAAGTAAAAGGAACAATTATGAAAGATATCCGTGTTGCGACTGTCCAATTTAACCACCATGCGAACGACAAAAACTACAACTTATCAGTTATTCAAAGTTACGTAGAAAAGGCTGCTAAACAAGGGGTAAAAATCATCGCCTTCCCTGAAATGTGTGTGACTGGTTATTGGCATGTTTCGAAACTTAAGAAATCAGAGATCAATGATTTGTCCGAGTTTATTCCACAAGGGGAAACGTCCCAACGCTTGCTAAAAATGTCTGAACAATACCAACTCAGTATCGGCGCAGGTTTAATTGAAAAGGACAAGGACGGAAATCTCTATAATTCTTACGTAATGGCAATGCCTGATGGCCAGATATCCAAACACAGAAAGCTGCATACGTTTGTCAGCAAACACATGAGAAGTGGCAATGAATACACTGTGTTTGATACGCCACATGGATGCCGTGTAGGAATCCTGATTTGCTGGGATAATAATTTAGTCGAGAATGTTCGAATAACAGCATTAAAAGGGGCTGATATACTAGTCGCGCCTCATCAAACAGGCGGAACGAACTCTCGCAGCCCTAATGCGATGGGGTTGATTGATCCCCAGCTTTGGCATAATCGTCACCAAGATCCAGATTCGATTCGTTCTGAAATGCAAGGTTCTAAGGGAAGAAAGTGGTTAATGCGTTGGCTACCCGCGCGTGCACATGACAATGGTATGTTCCTGATCTTTAGTAACGGTGTTGGGGTTGATATGGATGAAGTTAGAACGGGGAATGCGATGGTGCTCAATCCCTATGGTGAAATTATCGCTGAAACTGACTGCATCGATAATGATATGGTTATTGCCGATCTCAATGCGAAAGATTTAAATATGTGTACAGGCAGACGCTGGATCAGAGGTCGTAGACCTAATCTATACGCTCCCTTAACGATGGAAGGGAATGAACTGACGCCTTATCAGGCAAGATTCTCGACACAAAAATAGATGGCGTAACTTATTGAGTGGTCGCCAACGAGTAATACGTTGGCGATTATGATTATATTGTTTCATAAAGAACCCCTAACAAACTTTGGGGCAAAAACATTCCAACAAACTATATCGCTCATCATAAATAGCATACCCAATACTCACGAAATTAATTCCCTCCCCCTAAATAGAGGAGGAACAGCGTCGTCATAAGCTTCTACTCGAAAGCATAATGAGCGTGTTTAAGTTGTTTATATAACTTCTGCCAAGTGCTTTGGCAGAGGAAAACTGACAAATTTTGTTGTAAATGATCAGGTTTGATTGGAAGTGATCATACTATATAAATTATCTTCCTATACCTGTCGTCTCCTAGTATTTACGATAAGGTGTTTATTTCTATCTGATATTCCTCTTTATGGCTACCTCTTTAGGGTAGTTTGAGTTTGTAATTGATTTACATCAGTAATTCATTTTCTTTCATAATTAAAAA
>NZ_CAWNHR010000023.1:0-70136 GCF_963874485.1 Vibrio sp. V15_P4S5T153
TCGCCAGGCTTTGAATATCGCTTACATATCATTAAAAATATGAAAGCAAAACTAAAAATATAGCATTATCAAAGTAAGACTAATTTTTAGTGACAATTTGTGGAGAGATGGCTGAGTGGTTTAAAGCACCGGTCTTGAAAACCGGCGATGGTTAATAGCTATCCTAGGGTTCAAATCCCTATCTCTCCGCCACTTTTAAAGAAAAAACCGCTGTTTTTACAGCGGTTTTTTTCGTTTTATATCAACATGCCAATCTGGAAAATTAATAGCTTAATTCAATCTCTCGAACATATCTTGATCACCCTATCTGTACTTTCCAAAAATCGATTTTACACATTGAACACCTCGGACATAATGTCGCCGTGATCCGCAAAACTTTGTTGGTTAGCGTGAGCCAACTGCACACTTGCTCTATTGGATTTAACACGGTGAGTAGGAGGAAACGTGATGACAGTAATATGACTAAACTGCACTTATATACCTACCAGCACCATTCATTATAACGACGGCCTCACCTATTCATTTTTAGGGGCATGCTGACCCAAGCCGACCCAAATAAATACGCATATTCAAATAGCTGTGGCTTCACAGTTCGAGGTTTTGTGCCGTGCTCGACCTTAAGTCAAATGGCATTTTGATCAAGAAATTATCCAAGAAATCCCAGGTGTTCAAGCGGGTAATAGTAGAATTAGGATGGTTTTTGTTGGCTCGCCAGCGTTTTAAAATCGGTGCTATTAAGGCTATCCATCGTGATATTTAACAATAGCTAGATAGCCTTAATGAGATCGTACTTTTCTTTAATTGGTATAAGGTTATTTTTAGGTGCTTAGGTTACCATTTAAACATGCTCTATCATGGTCAGTGCCTTACGTGAGACTTCTGCGGCGGCTTTAGGGTAGTTTTGTTTTTCAAGGCTATCGGCAAGATAAGCGTAATCAGATACATTGGCACGGAGCGATAACGCTTTTTCCAAATGGCTTTGCGCCTCTGCCCATTTTTGCTCTTTCATATACAATTGAGCCAGTGCGCTGTGTGCTTCGGCGTTACCACTATCCTTACTAATGGCTTCTTGTAACAATAAAATTGCTGGGTATCTATCTGGTAAATTGAGCTCTGCCAATAATGAATACAGTGCTGGCATTGGGTGTTTTTTCAATGTTTCTTTAATGACGGTAAATGCTTCCGAATCTGCTTTTCGTTGAATCAACTGTTCGATGAAGCATTGAGTTAAAATGACGTCGTTTTTAGTTTTCCTTGGGAGCTTGTCCCAATGATTGATTAAGCCTTCGCTACCTTGTTGCTGGACCACGTTTTTTAGTAAACCGTATTGTGCTTTTTGGTTCAGTTGTTGGCTCTCGTCCGCATTGATCTGTTTTGCTTTTTGGAGCTTAGGTAAAAGCTCAAGCAGCGGTTGCCACTGTTCTAGGTGCACGTATGTTGTCTTGAGTAAGTTGAGCACGATGGTGTTATTCGGATGAGTGGCTTGTAATGCTGATAGAGTGCTTAGCGCCAGCTCAAACTCTCCTTCTCGTACTTGCTGCTTGGCGCGAGTTAATTCAACGGCTAGGCCTGCATTACTTTGTTGACTAGCGAGATCTAAATAATAATCTCGTTTTGCTCTGTTACCCATTCCCTGCGCGGCTTCCGATGCAACAAGATAGCAGAGCAGCGGCATATCATGGTGGTTCGCCCAGCGAGTGACTTTCTTTTCTGCCTGCTTCCAGTCTCCCTCTAGAAGTTTAATGATACCTTCATTGGTATAACGGCGAGAGCGCTTTAACTTACGTACGCTGAACCAGTTTAATGTGTTTGAACTGGCGTAGAATGCTTTTTTGAGGAGATATTCTAAGCTAAATAATCCAGAGAGGAGTGCAATCACAAAGATCACTAAGGTGGTTACGCTCATCTCTATTGTTCTATTAGCTATAGAGATAAGAACATAACCTTGCTGGCCAGCATATTGGGTTCCGACAAATAAACCGGCCCCTAATACTACAAAAAGAAAGATGACTCTAAACATTACTTATCCTCCGTAACGCTCATTGGAGAGACTTCACGGCGTAGGCGTTCAGTGATGACATCAGCGAGTTCGTGCTGAGTTTCAAGTTTAACTGGATATTGCACTTGTATATTTTGTTTACTGAGCTGCAATAGCGCGTGATTAAACTGCTGCACACTCTGATCATCGGAATTAAAGAAGCTGGCTGACCATTTATCTGCTGTGCTCAGTGCCGTTGTATAAATCTCTTGTTGTTCTGCGTATACGGCTTTGATGGCGGTTTCTAATTTTGCTTTGAGATTTTCTTTTAGATAGAAGTGCTGTTCAGGTGACAGTAGCGGAATGGCATTACCGTCTCGAATGCGGAAGGTAATGAAGTTCTCCGAGAAGTCTTTCAATGAGCTCACGAGATTATTTTGCCAGTCGTTAATATTTTCGGAAACTTGTGGTGCTGATTGCTGCTGAGTTTCAGGCAACATGGCATTGGCCAGCGGTAGAGTGTCAACTTGTTGCTGTAAGGTTGTTAAGCGTAACACTAGCCCTTCACGATCAATCAATGGGATGATTTTGAGCTGAGTAATGTCACGCGCCATGGCTTTGCGTAGCGGCACTAAGCTTGGGTCATTCAATTCAGCAATACGCTGATCAGCGCTTTCCATTAGCTTGGTCGCGCTGACGATGTCATGTTCTAGAAAAAGTTTACGGCCTGCTAGTTTCACTAAGTAGTCAGCTTCTGCTAGTAGCCAGTCGTTGGGACGGCGGCCTTTGATATCAGCTATCGCTAGTTGCAAGCTGTCGATACTTTTTTGCTGTTGATTCAAGGCTACGTCAGTTTTGTGAGTGAGTTGGTCCGCTTTGGCTTGTGTTTCTTGCTTTATTTGATTGATTTCAGCCGCGAGCTGACTTTGGGTTTGTGTTAATTGAGTCTGCAATGCGTTGATTTTGGCTTGGTAAAAGGCGTCTTTTTGCTGCATTTGATAGGCTATACCACCACTGAAAATGATGGATAGGCTAATTGCAATAACAGAAAGTTTGATACTGCGCTTTGCTCGTTTATCACTCTTTTCTTCAGGCTGAGACGTGGGATCCTGCACGTAACTTTTTGGTGAATCAAGGTTATCCGTTGCGTCTTTTTCTGTAACCAGAGGAGGTGTGGCTGCTTTTTCAGGTTCAATATGCGGGTTATTATTTTTGCTTGTCATGCTTAGAGTCCTGTCTAGATTGGCTAATACTAGCCGCGAGTTCTGTATTGGAGGCGCTTCCCACGTTCGTGACGCACCCAAATCCCATGTGCAGCGCCTCTTGTCGAATTCGCTCGCTTGGGACAAAAAGAGCTAAATTTAGCAGCCAGAGTCGTTGTGAATCAGAGAATTGATCCATCATAAAATTGAGTTGACCTGAGCTGGTGACAACTAACTGAGTGACTTGCTGTTGCTGCCACAGAGATATCGATTCGGCGGCAAAGAGGGTGATCGTATCGCGTCGATACACTTCCTTATACACCACATCAGCACCACGCTCGATTAAGCTGTCGTGGATGAGCTCACGTCCGCCATTACCACGTAAAATCATCACCTTAAGGCCCGATATTGATTGCAACTGCGGTAGGGCAAGCAGGTGTTCACTGTCACTTATCTGCGGATAGTGTACTTTTTGTTGGCTTAATTTGCTGAAAACATGTGCGGTTTTTTGACCAACGGCAAGGTATCTGGCGTCATTTGGCCAAAAATATCGGTGATCTTGCAAAAATTGATGACTGAACGTCACCGCGTTTTGGCTAACCGCAATAATAATGTCGCATTGCTGAAGTTCTGGGAGTAAATACGGGAGATCGGCTCCTGCATTAATCTGAATCAGTGGATGGTGAACGGAGCGGATACCGAGATCCGCTAATTGTTGGCAAAGTTCAATCCCTTGATTTTCGGGGCGAGTGACCAACACCGTCATGCTTTATTCGTGCTCGCAGTAGAGTTTGGACAGAATATCTCGCGCTCCATCATTGAGCAATTGATGGGCAAGCGTGATTCCTAATTGCTCGGCATCGGAGCGGTGGCCGCGAATCTCACCTTGCACAATTTTAGAACCATCAGGCTCACCGACTAATGCTCTTAACCAAATATGATCACCATCGAGCAATGCGTAGCTACCGATAGGTACTTGGCAACCGCCTTCTAATGTTAGGTTCATGGCTCGTTCACATTTCACGCGATCAGCCGTGTCAGAATGGTTGAGTGGCGCAAGCAATGCTCTTAAACGTTCGTCATCTAAACGGCATTCAATCCCGACTGCACCTTGCCCTACTGCAGGAAGCGATTGTTCTGGTTCAATAATGCTGCGAATGCGATCTTCAAGCTTCAAACGTTTTAAACCTGCTGCGGCGAGAATAATCGCATCGTATTCACCTGCATCGAGTTTTCCAAGACGAGTACCGACATTGCCACGCAATTCTTTAATCACAAGGTCTGGTCGATATGCTTTGAGTTGGCATTGGCGACGTAGGCTGCAGGTGCCGACGATGGCACCTTGAGGCAGTTGTTCAATGCTTTGATAGGTGTTTGAAACGAAAGCATCACGTGGATCTTCGCGTTCACAAATCGTCACTAGTCCAAGCCCTTGAGGGAAATCGACGGGAACATCTTTCATTGAATGCACTGCCAAATCGGCACGGCCTTCAAGCATAGCGACTTCCAACTCTTTGACAAAAAGCCCCTTACCACCCACTTTAGCTAAAGGCGTATCTAAAATGACGTCGCCTTTGGTTACCATGGTCACTAATTCCACTTCTAGGCCAGGATGAGCCGCTTGCAGCGCATCTTTAACATAATAAGCTTGCCAAAGGGCGAGCGGGCTTTTACGTGTGGCGATTCGAATGGGTGTTGCGTGAGTCATGATAATCCCGAGTGTAGGTAATGGATGGTTTAATCCTATCATTCCCGCTATGAAAGGTTTACTACTAGATCGTAGCTGTGAAGGATTGATGAAGAGATAGCATAAATTGGTCAAAATTGTGTGATTTATATCTCGTTTATATAATGAGCTATTACGACAAAGTGTAAATAGCTACGACACTATAGCCAAGGTCATTGGAGCGCATTGTAGGCATGCTCTGTCTGAGTGTGATATGCATCGAGAGGGCTTTACCAAATGGAAAGAAAATGTTAGATTGATCACGTTTTTTTGGTGCTTTAGAATAAAATATAATCAAAGCGCGTGTTAATGTTTCAACCAAGGAATCAACCTTGCAGGCTTACACCAAGACGTTAATTCAACGATTAGACAATCTCAACCAGCAACGTACCGAGCGTGCGCTGGCGCTTATGGATTTGCAAAGTCAACGTGTATTTCATTTCATTCCTGCATTACTGCACTTCAATCACCCGATTATTCCCGGCTACTACGATGCAAAAGTCCCTTATGGTGTCTATGGTTTTGAGCCTAACGACATCCAACGTCAGCTGGTTGAAGATACAGAACTCACCTTAGGTCAACCCTTACCGACCGCTGATTCCCCCGCTATTCTTGCTCTGTATACCATGGGCAGTACCTCGTCGATTGGTCAAAGCACCTCGAGTGACTTAGATATTTGGGTATGTGTAGCATCGAGTATGAGCTGTGATGAGCGGGAAAGCTTAAGCAACAAATGTTTGTTGATCACTGATTGGGCAAAGAGCCAAGGGGTGGAAGCTAACTTTTTCTTGATGGATGAGCTACGTTTTCGCAGTAATCATTCTGAGCAGATGACAGGCGAAAACTGCGGTTCATCGCAACATCTCCTGCTATTAGACGAGTTCTATCGCTCTGCTGTTCGCTTGGCAGGCAAGCGTTTACTGTGGCAAATCGTGCCTCCTGAAATGGAAGAGTGCTACGACGAATACGTGCACGAATTGTGCAGCAATGATTACATTAATTGCAGTGAATGGATCGATTTTGGTAAGTTGAACCGCATTCCTGCTGAAGAGTATTTCGGCGCAAACCTTTGGCAGCTTTATAAAAGCATCGACTCGCCTTACAAGTCAGTGTTAAAAGCGATTCTGCTTGAGGCGTATTCGTGGGAGTACCCACACACGCAATTATTAAGCATTGATACCAAACGACGGTTTTTTACTCATGAACCTGATTTGTACAGTATGGATGCTTACTATTTGATGCTTGAAAAAGTGACGCGTTACCTTGAACGTATTGGTGATTCTGCCCGTCTTGATCTGGTGCGTCGTTGTTTTTATCTCAAAACGCATGAAAAGTTATCCCGTGAGCCGAGCTTAGGCTCAGTTGCATGGCGTCGAGAAGCATTAAGCCACATGATTCAGCAATGGAATTGGTCGGAATCTGTTGTTCAAGAATTAGACAATCGCCGTAATTGGAAAGTCGAACAAGTTAAAGTTGTCCATCATGCGTTGTTAGATGCGTTGATGCTGAGCTATCGAAACCTGATCCAGTTTGCACGCCGTAATGACATCACCTCGGCCATTAGCCCACAAGATATTTCAATCCTCGCACGTAAGTTGTATGCGGTATTTGAGGTGTTGCCGGGTAAAGTTACGCTACTGAACCCACAAATCTCGCCAGATCTGCACGAGCCGGATCTCTCGTTTATTCAAGTTCGAGAAGGGCGAACCAATAAGGCAGGCTGGTATCTGTATAAACAGCCTCTGGTTGCCCATCGTATGATTGGCCAACCTTTCCTTGAGCATAATGAATACCTCAGTAAGCTGGTCTCTTGGGCCTTCTTTAATGGTTTGATCACGGAATCAACTCACTTGCATTCAGTAGTACGTGACGCACAGTTGGATATTGATAAGTTCTATCAAATGGTTAGCGATTTGCGTAATACCTTCTCGTTGCGTAAGCGGCGGCCGACCATGCAGGCCTTAGCGAGCCCTTGTGAAATCAGCCAACTGGCGATGTTCATCAACTTTGAAAATGATCCTACCGCGGAATTAAGCGGTAAATCGCTCAAAATTGATTTGAAAAATATAGATATTTTCAGTTTCGGATCTGAGCAAAAAAGCTTAGTCGGTAGTGTCGATTTAGTGTATCGCAACTCGTGGCATGAAGTACGGACTCTCCATTTTACTGGCGAAACGGCGATGCTCGACGCGTTGAAAACCGTGCTTGGCAAAATGCACCAAGATGCGCTACCGCCAGAGTCTGTCGATGTATTTTGTTACAGCAAAAGTCTGCGTGGCGTGATGCGCAACATGGTGTACCAGTTGCTGGCGGAATGTATCGATTTGCGTTTGAAACCGGTAGAGCAAGAGAAACGTCGCCGTTTTAAAGCGTTACGCATTGGCGATCAAATGTATGGCCTGTTTTTTGAGCGGCGAGGGGTTTCGGTACAGAAGTTGGAAAACTCGGTAGATTTTTACCGCAGTATTTCAACCAACAAATTGAAAGGTTCACCGCTGTTAATGCTCGATCGCGATCAAGATTATCAACTGCCGGAAATCGTCGATGGTTTTGCTAGTGAAGGCTTAGTGCAGTTTTTCTTTGAAGATACTGATAAAGGCTTCAACATTTATGTGTTGGATGAGTCGAACCAAATTGAAGTCTATCACCAGTTCAGCGGCGAAAAAGATGAGATGATCACTAACGTCAACAGCTTTTATACCTCAGTGCGCGACGGTAACCCACTCTCCGCTAAACTTATTAACTTCAATCTGCCGCAGTATTATCAAATCGTCCACCCAGAAGAAGGGGAGAGTTATATTGTCCCTTATCGTAACGATTCCGCGCTCTATTCTCGTCCTTCAAAAGCGGTCAACGCTTAGTTCGGTAGCGCCAAGTCACACATCTGTCACTTGGCGTTGTTGCTTTACACCCAGTCGATCGTTTCGCCAGCGTGTTTTTCACATTCTTGTTTCACCATCGCAATCAATTCCAGCCCTGTTTTTGAACAAATCCAGTTTTGGTCGATCAGTTTGAAATGGAAACCGCCTGACTTTGATGCCAGCCAAATTTCATGCATTGGCTCTTGGCGGTTAATAATAATTTGGCTGCGGTCATCAAATTCCAACGTCATCACATTACCTGAGGTTTCGTAATCAATGTCGGCACCTGCGTTGTCTATCGCTTGTTCAATGATTTCTAGCTGCTCATCGACAAGTTGGTGAAATTCAGTATCGTTCATCCTGTCTATCCTATTGCTTTTCCTGATTGTGGTGCGATTATAGGGGGCATTGACTCAATAATCACGACATGCAAAATGAAAAAATCAATCGCTGCACTTTTTATGTTGTCACTCCTTGCTTTAGCAGGGTGTGGTCAAACCGGGCCGTTATACATGCCAGCAGAGCCTGAGCAGAGTGAACAACCTCAGCCATAGTCATTGATTTAGCTTAAAGGAAACGAATTTTGGATTACTTCAATTATCAGGACGATGGTCAGCTTTGGGCTGAAAATGTCGCATTAACAGAGTTGGCTGAGCAATACGGCACGCCTTTGTATGTCTATTCTCGCGCTACTTTAGAGCGTCACTGGCATGCTTTTGATAAGTCGGTAGGCGAACACCCTCATCTGGTGTGTTATGCGGTGAAGGCTAACTCAAACTTAGGCGTATTAAACACGTTGGCGCGTTTAGGGTCAGGTTTTGATATTGTTTCGGCAGGAGAACTAGAGCGTGTTGTGGTGGCGGGGGGTGACCCGGCGAAAGTTGTATTTTCTGGCGTCGGTAAAACGGAAGCGGAAATGAAACGCGCGTTGGAGCTCAAGATTAAATGCTTTAACGTTGAATCCGAGCCTGAATTAGCACGTTTAAATAAAGTGGCTGGCGAGCTGGGTGTCAAGGCACCGATTTCACTGCGCATCAACCCTGATGTGGATGCACAAACCCACCCTTATATTTCAACCGGTTTGCGTGACAATAAGTTTGGTATTGCTTTTGACCGTGCACTGGATGTTTATCGCTTGGCACAAAGCCTAGAGAATCTCAGCATTCACGGTATTGATTGCCACATTGGCTCTCAACTGACCGCCATTGCCCCTTTTATTGATGCAACCGATCGCTTACTTGCGTTAATTGATCAGCTTAAAGAGGAAGGGATCACCATTAAACATTTGGATGTTGGTGGTGGTTTAGGTGTGGTGTATCGCGATGAGTTACCTCCGCAGCCTTCCGATTATGCCAAAGCCTTGTTGGCGCGTTTGAGTAACCATCAAGATCTCGAACTGATTTTTGAACCGGGACGTGCTATTGCGGCTAACGCGGGCGTGTTGTTGACGAAAGTAGAGTTTCTCAAACATACCGAACACAAAAACTTTGCCATTATTGATGCGGCGATGAACGATTTGATGCGTCCAGCGCTTTATCAAGCTTGGCAAGATATTGTTCCTGTTGTGCCGCGCCAAGGTGAAGCGCTAACCTATGACTTGGTTGGGCCTATTTGTGAAACCGGTGACTTCTTGGGTAAAGATCGTTCATTGGTCTTGGCTGAGGGAGATCTACTGGCGGTTCGCTCAGCAGGAGCTTACGGTTTTGTGATGTCTTCGAACTATAATACACGTACTCGCGTGGCGGAAGTGATGGTGGATGGTGCACAAACCCACCTTGTTCGTCAGCGTGAAGCACTATCGAGCCTATGGGCATTAGAGCGTATTCTGCCGGAGTAAATTGAAGCATTATGCATTTCCATTTTTCTAAAATGCACGGTTTGGGTAATGACTTCATGGTCGTTGATTGCATTACACAAAACGTCTTCTTCTCCCCTGATTTGATCCGCCGCTTGGCGGATCGTCATACTGGCGTGGGGTTTGATCAGCTATTAGTGGTTGAAGCGCCGTATGATCCGGAAAGTGATTTTCACTACCGTATTTTTAATGCCGATGGCAGCGAAGTCGAACAGTGTGGCAACGGCGCACGTTGCTTTGCTCGCTTTGTGCGGATGAAAGGGCTGACCAATAAGTACAGCATCGGAGTCACGACTAAAAAAGGCAAAATGGTTTTAAATGTTGAAGAGGATGATCAAATCACCGTCAACATGGGCATACCAGAATTTGAGCCTAATAAGATTCCATTTCGAGCCAAACAGGCAGAGAAAACTTACATCATGCGCGTTGAAGAGAAAACCTTGTTCTGCGGCGCGGTGAGCATGGGCAATCCGCATGTGGTGACAGTGGTGGAGGATGTGACAACCGCTGAGGTTGAAATTTTGGGTCCACTGCTTGAATCTCATGAGCGTTTTCCAGAGCGTGTTAACGCAGGCTTCATGCAAGTGCTGAATCGCAATGAAGTGAAGCTACGTGTTTATGAACGTGGCGCGGGTGAAACTCAAGCGTGTGGCAGTGGCGCGTGTGGCGCGGTTGCCGTTGGTATTCTTCAAGGGTTATTGGCGGAAGAGGTGACAGTACACTTACCTGGTGGCTCGTTAGAGATCCACTGGCAAGGGCCGGGTAAGCCACTCTATATGACAGGCCCTGCGACTCATGTGTTTGATGGTCAAGTCTCTTGTTAGGGTTAAGTAAGATAAGGAATCGTTTTGTCACACGTTGAAGCGGATGCACTCACAGCCGAAGTTGTGGCTGAATATTTACGAGATCACCCAGATTTTTTCCTCCAGCGTTCAGAGCTGGTTGACAGGCTCTCCTTGCCGCACCATCAACAAGGTGCGGTCTCTTTAGTGCATGTACAACTGAATCGTCAGCGTCAGCGAATTGAAGAGTTAGAGGAAGAGATCACAGCCTTTATGTCATTAGCGGCCAATAATGACCGCACTTTCCACGAATTTATGGATCTGCAAGAGCAGATCTTAAAATGTCATTCAATGCCGCAAGTATGCAAGGCAATAGAAAACAAAGCGCAAACCTTAGGTTTGGTGGCGTATATCCGTTTACTGGCCTCGCCTGAAACTGATTATCAATTGACCCAAGAGCAATGGCAGCGTTTTGCAACTAACCATTTTAATGGCAAAAATGCTTATTTAGGGCGTATGAAAAAGTTGGATCGCCAAGCGTTATTTGGTGAACAAACCGCTGCGCCAGAAATGGGTTCGTATGTGGTGCTACCATTAGGTAAGCGCTCATCACAAGGCGTGTTAGCGTTTGCAAGTGAAGATGGCGGCCATTTTCAACCGAGCATGGATACCCTCTTTTTACGTCATTTGGCGTTAGTTCTCTCTCATTTAATTGAGACTCTACCTTGGCAACCGATTGAGCATGACCGAATCAGCCACACCTCTGCCTAACGGCTTACAGCAGCCCTTAACTCGCTTCTATGAATATCTGCGGAGCGAGAAAGGGTTGAGCTTGCACACCCAACGCAATTACAAACAACAGCTGGAAACCATGGCGCAGCATTTAGTGCAGATGGGGCTGAATCAATGGCAACAAGTCGATGCCGCTTGGGTGCGACAGCTGGCGAGCAAAGGGATGCGTGAAGGGATGAAAGCCAGCAGTTTAGCGACGCGTCTCTCTTCATTGCGCAGTTTTTTTGATTTCTTGATCTTGCGTGGTGAATTGACGGCTAACCCGGCCAAAGGCGTTGCAGCACCGCGTAAAAAACGCCCGTTACCGAAAAACTTAGATGTGGATGAAGTAGCACAACTACTGGAAGTCAAGGATGATGATCCGCTGTCAGTACGCGATCGCGCCATAATGGAACTGATGTATGGTGCTGGGTTGCGTTTAGCGGAGCTCGTCAGCATTAACGTAAAAGACCTGAGCTTTAGCCGCGGCGAGATTCGTGTGGTGGGTAAAGGGGATAAAGAGCGTAAGGTGCCTTTTGCAGGGCAAGCCAAAGAATGGGTGGCGCATTGGTTGAAAATACGAACGCAGTTTGCAAACGCTGATGAGCAAAGCTTGTTTGTTTCAAAGCTGGGTGTTCGTATTTCGCATCGCAACGTACAAAAACGCATGGCCGAGTGGGGGCAAAAGCAGGCGGTGGCTAGCCATATTAGCCCACATAAACTGCGCCACTCTTTTGCGACTCACATGCTTGAATCGAGCAATAATTTACGTGCTGTCCAAGAGTTGCTGGGTCATGAGAACATTTCGACGACGCAAATTTATACTCATTTGGACTTTCAACATCTTGCGCAGGCCTATGACCAAGCGCACCCAAGAGCACGTAAAAAGAAACAGAGCGAGTAACGCATGCACTTTTATCGCAATATCGGCCCCATTAAAGCGATGAGCTTTGATTTGGACGACACGCTGTATGACAACCATCCAGTGATCCGTCATGTTGAGCAGCAAATGGTCGTGTGGCTGCACACTCATCATCCGCTTTCCGCGACGCGTCCGATAAGTTGGTGGCAGCAACTTAAACAGCAACTGGCGCTGCAAGAGCCACTGCTCGGTCATGATGTCACTCAGTGGCGATTTAAGCAGATAGAACAAGGCTTAATTCAATTAGGCTATTCGCCGCAACTTGCTTTACAGGCTGCGCAGAATGCCATTGAAGAAGTGTTGCGGTTACGTCACTTAATCACGGTGCCAGAGAAGACGCACCGCGTGATGACCGAACTGGCAAAGCGCATGCCGTTAGTGGCGATTACCAACGGCAATGTTGACCCGCACAAAATTGGCTTGGGGCATTATTTTCAACAAATTTTTAAAGCGGGTCCCGATGGCTTGGCCAAGCCGTATCCGGATCTTTTTGACAAAGCGCAGGCTGCATTACAGCTACCTGCAGCCTCGATTTTACACGTTGGTGATCATCTGATAACCGATGTGCAAGGCGCAAAAAGCAATGGTTTCCAAGCCTGTTGGTATAACGATCAAGGCCAAACCTTGCTCGCCAGTCGTAAGGCCAAAGTTTTGCCTGATATTGAAATCCATCAACTGGATTCATTACTGCAGCTTTAGGGTGTGACCGCTTTTATCCGCTTGAAAAGCCTTGAGATAGTAAGTAAAAAACGCGCGTAACTCTCTCGCATTATTTGGTTCTCCGAGAGAGTTGAGCAGCTCAACGCCCACTTCTAACGTGCATAAATGACCAGCATCTTGATTTCGCCTTAATCCATACTGAGAGATTTGATTTGGGGTGAGGTGTAGCTGCGGTAAATCGGATAACCAAGGGCTCTTATTGAGTATCTTCTTGGCTTCTTGCCATGTCCCATCTAGGATAATAAACACGATTTCTTGAGTGTCAGACGTTGAGAGAGATTGGTATTCGGTGAGCGATTGACTGCGCGTCGAAGGGAAAATAACCACAGCGTTTAACTTCTCATCTAGAATTCTCTTTTGTAATGATTTCGCCGTAGAGACTCGGTCCCAGATGTACACAGAGGAATTGGGCAAGCTACGCAGCAGCAGCTTGCCAGTATTGGTCGCTCGATGCGGTTCATTTTCATGCATCAGTAGTGCAATGCGCAGTTGGCTATCCAGTGTTGGTTGCAGTGAACAGAGGCATTGATAGCTAAAATGGCAAACTGGGCAAGGGCACGGTCTGGTCACTTATGGTGTCTCGATATTTTCAGAAAATAACGTTAAACCGCCATTGGCGATAGGGTAGAGTACATCGCCCACCTTCTCTTTTTCTGCTTTCAGTTGGTAACCAGTGCGAGTAAAGAGACGTTCAGAAAGCAGATATTGTTGCTGGTGGCGCGTCATGACAACTTGGATCTGATTTAGGTTTAATGGTTGCCAAAACCCCTTTTCAACGGTCGATGGCTGACCATCGTTGTAGTCATAATGAGTGCTAGCGGTATGATCCGCATTCAGTTGCAAACGAATCGTGAAATCCCTATTTTGGGTCGAAGTAGCATGATAAGCCCCAACCCATGGAAGCGTCGCATCACTATTACCTAAGGTGGCACACCCCTGATAGCTTTTCTCACCGACTTTCAAGGTGGAACTCCAGCCGTACAGCGAGTCACTCATCCCGTCACTGCACATTTTTTGTGTGAGGAGCAGCGAACCTTGATTCATTTGGTACTCACGCTTAGTTTCAGATAGCTGACTTTTTGTGATAGCGAATGTTTGAGTTTCACCGTTGATGGTTTGAAAGTTAAGGTTTTTCCCTTCAAAGTGGATGGACCATGATGGTTCGTTGCCAAAAGCGCGTGTCGGTTTGAGTGGTTGATTGCAGCGTTTAGGATTTTCAGCACTGAGCATATTGATGCTGGTCACGTTGAAACGTGCGCTGGAATCGGCATCGAAGCCTGTGCGGCTTGGCGCTGATAAAGTACCAATGAGTTCGCCATACAAAGGCTGATAAGGCGAGCGAGCCAAACTCAAGGCTTGCTGAGTCTGCTGTGGCGTCAGTGCTAGCCAATATTGTTGATTGCTACCACAAGGTGTAAAGGTTTGCGCCTCATGACCTACCACGACTTCTCCACGCATAATAAAGGACTGTGCTTTGATTGAACTGGGTTTATCCAAACTCGCCATCGGTACGGCTGGTGGCTGTGATGTGTTGTGTGTCGCACAGGCTTGCAGTATTAATGTGGTCAATAACAGCGCGGAACAGTGAAGCACTTTCATAGCAGACTCTTTTTGGGCAATGCAACGAGGCTAGATTATGGCACAAAGGCGCTGGCAAATTGAACTGATGGTGTGAATTTAACAACCCGCGGACAAGAATCAGAGATAAATCGTGAAGCCGTTATGAACAAAAAAACAGCGCTCAAATGGCGCTGTTTTTTGTGACCACTCGTTACTGCAGGCTGCTGTTACAATAAATGTTCACGCAAATAGTGAGCCACGGCGTCTTCTGCATTGCTACCAATCACTGTGTTATTCGGCAGTGCATTGAACACTTTTTGATGCGATGTGCCCATCACCAAGCCTTTACCAGCCATCGACAGCATTTCCACATCGTTCATACCATCGCCAAACGCAATACAGTTATCTAGGGTCAGGTTTAATGATTCTGCAACGGCTTTGAGCGCATCCCCTTTCGACACTTCTGCTGCCATCACTTCCAAACACCAAGGTGTTGAGAAGGCGACGTTCAGTTTGTCGCCAAAAATATCGTTTAAGCGTTCTTCAAACTGAGCTAATAACTCATGATCTTGCGCTGGGTGGGTGAAGAATATTTTGGCGACGCCCTCGGTAGGTGCGTTATTGACATCAAATACTTGGTAGCTAAAGCCGGATTCTTCGTGGAAATCACGCAGCGTTTCATCTTCTTTATTCAATAACCACGATTCATCTTGATAGATGTGAACAAAAATATCAGGGTTTTGCTTAAACACGTCAATGACTGGCTGTACCAATTCTTGCGGTACATTTTTACTGTACATCAGGTTGTCATGTTGATCGTGAACGCGCGCGCCATTGGAAGTAATCATGTAGGCTGGAATGCCCGCTAACTGGCGAATACCCGCCACATCAACGTGATGGCGACCGGTAGCGAAGATGAAAGTAAAGCCTTTTTGGTGAAGTGCTTGTAACGTTTGCTTGGTGAATTCGCTCAATTGGTGGTTTGGCGCAAGTAGTGTACCGTCGAGATCGGACGCCACGATATGAATCGCGTGCTCTTTACATTCGGTGGTCATAAAACCCTCATTATCATGGTCGATTTGGTTTGCAGATCGCAGATGGTGGAGAAACTTTGGTGTGGCTTAGTTTACGCCATCTTAAAGAGGAAAAAGAGGGTAAAACTCTCAATTGAAATTTCCTCTATTTGCTCAGTTCTAACATCGTGATTAAACCGTGTTCTCAAGAGATTGGAATTGCTTAAATAGCTCATCAAGTGCTTGGTTTCGATAGCAATCCTTTTCAAAAAAGAGCTCATGCTTTGCTCCTTCAATGATGACCAGCTTGCTAGATGGATTGGTTTTCGCCAGCTTAGTGACAAAGCGGATTTGATCCGCATTACTGACAATCTCATCCTGCCCTGCTTGCAAGATGAGTGTTGGTAACTTCACTTGACGAGTCATCAGTTGGCACAGCTTCGCTGCCATGAGCCCTTGCCATACCCAGCGCGTGCTAGGGCCGCCGACTTGCAATTCGGGTTTGCGTTGGTACAGGTCTCGAAACCATTGGTAACGCACTTGACTTTGACTTAATGGGTTAATCTCAAAAGGCTTTGCAGAATAGGCTTGATAGCCTGGCGCATAGGTTGGTTTGCTATACATAGCCGTCAGCACTTGGCTCAGTGTCATGGCGATAGGACGTAATTGCCATGGCATGTTGACACCAAACATTGGCGCGCTGAGCACCATAGCCGCAAATGGGTGTTGAGGGTATGTTTGTACATACCGGGTCGCAATGGCACCGCCCATCGAGTGGGCGACGAGAAAACGTTGTGCATAATGGCTTAAGTCAAAGTGCTCAATGACACGCTGCATGTCTAAAATGTAGTCATCAAATTCACCGACATGGCCGATTTGTGGATCGTCGATTAATCGATCAGAAAGCCCTTGGCCACGGTGATCAAAAGAATAAATATCATAACCTTGTTGGAAAAAATCATAAAATAGCTCCTGATATTTCCAGCAAGATTCAATTCGTCCGTTGACGACGAAGATCGCCTTTGAGTGTTGAGGCGAGGTAAGTTTGCACCAATAAAGTTTTGTTTTATCAGCAGATTTGATAAAACCTTCTTCTCTGGAGTGCCAGAAATCGGCAATCGTGGTATTGATCACTTGCTCAAAGAAAGACTCTTGAGTATAAGGTGGGGAGTTTGGACTCGTCTGATTCATAGATTATTCTTATTGGACAGATTCGAGGAATAGTTCATTTTTAGGCTAGATTAGTCTAGTTGAGAGGAATTGCAATGGATACTCATGTTTGGCTTGCCTATGTGGTGACCGCGATACTGTTTAGTTTGGCGCCGGGTTCAGGTACGGTCAATTCCATCAGCAATGGCCTTAGCTACGGTACACGTAAATCACTAGCCGCGATTGTGGGTTTACAATTGGGTTTGGCTTTTCACATCATGTTGGTGGGAGCCGGAATTGGTGCCTTAGTGGCACAATCAGCCACGGCATTTAGTGTGATTAAGTGGGTTGGTGCTGCGTATCTGGTGTGGTTAGGTGTTCAAAAATGGCGCGATCGTTCAAGTATGATGGCCAATGCAACGGCTCAAATGCAAACGAGTTGGTCTTTATTGCGTCGAGCGGTGTTGATAAACCTGACAAATCCTAAATCCATCGTCTTTCTGGTGGCGCTTTTTCCACAATTTATTGACCCAACCCAAGATCAGTTCATTCAATTGTTGGTGTTAGGCGTGACCACGGTAACCATTGATTCGATTGTGATGCTTGGTTACACCTCCTTAGCCGCACGAATGGGGCGCTTTATTCGTTCAGAGAGTGTCATGAGTAAGATTAACCGAGTATTTGGCTCGATGTTTATTGGTTGTGGAGCGCTACTGGCAGTGGCGAAGTCCTAAGATGGCTATGTCTCAATTATTAGTTGTTAATCACTAATGCATTATTCTTATGTCGCACGACAACCGATCTTAAATGCCAAGCAGCATACGCTTGGCTATGAATTGCTCTTTCGTGATGGGGAAAAAAACGCGTTTCCAGCACACATTGAGTCGAATCGAGCCACGTATCGCTTGATCGTCGAAAACTTTCTTGCGGTGGGGATCAATCCCCATATTCCCAAATCACGTTGTTTTATTAATTTTCCCTACAAGAGTTTAATTCGCCGTCTGCCTTTAACGTTGCCGCGAGAACAAATTGTGGTGGAAGTGCTCGAAACCTGTGAGCCGACGGATGAACTGCTTGAGGCGATAAAAGAGTTGTATCGGCGTGGCTATCTGGTGGCGCTGGATGACTTTGTGTATGCGCCAGAATGGGAACGCTTTCTGAGTTATGTGCACATCGTCAAGCTCGATATTATGGCGCTGGGCTTAGATCACGCTTGCGAGTTTGTACGTCAGCGTTTAGCGGAAGGCAGTAAGCGCCGCTATTTAGCGGAGCGAGTTGAAACGGATCACCAGTTCACCGTGACACGTAATGCCGGTTTTAGCTTTTTCCAAGGTTATTTCTTTAGTAAACCAGAAATGATCAAGCAGCGTTATGTTGGACCAGAGCAGATTATCGCCTTGGAGCTGTTTCGAGAAGTTTGTAAGCCAAATGCTGATTTTGAACGGATTGAATACATTGTCGCGCAAGATGTAGCGCTCTCATACAAGTTGCTCAGATTCGTCAACACTATGTCTGATCGCTTATCCGTACCGATTTCCTCTTTTCGTCAAGCTTTGGTCTATCTTGGTCAAGACAAGCTCAAAACCTTTGTATCATTAGCCGTTGCTTCATTTGTCTCAGCTAAAAAGCCGAAAGAGTTGTATAACCTCTCTTTGCAACGTGCTCAATTTTGCCAATTAATGTCTGGGCATCCTTCATTTCGTCAACATCGCGAGCAAGCTTTTTTAATTGGTCTTTTTTCTGTGTTAGATGCCTTACTGGATATTTCAATTGAAGAGCTGGTTGCGCAGTTACCCTTATGTGACGTGGTCAAACTAGCACTGCAAAAGCGTGAAGGACCCATTGGCGAGCTGTTGGCACTTGAGGAGTGTTTTGAGCAAGCGGACTGGCAAGGAGTGGAAAGCCATTGTGATCTGCTAGGGCTTGAATTAAATCAAGTCAGTGATGAGCTTTCGGCGGCGCAGCGCTGGAGTCAAGATATTCATCGTTTGCTGTAATAAATTTCGTGCGAATATAAAAACCGCCGTCATGAGCGACGGCGGTTTGCCCAAACTTAGGGTTTATTGCAGCCAAGCATTCAGCATCCATACCAGTTTCTCTTGTTCGCGGATGTAGTCACTCATCAGTGCTGAAGTGCCTTCATCTCCCGCCTGCGTTGCAATTTCAAGAATTTCTCGTTGCTGGTGGATCAATACACTGAATCCCTTAACCAATCCTTGCATGGTTTCTTGCCCATTAGTTGCGTTAGTGTGTTCTGACACTTGTGCTGTTGCTAAATAGGCGCTGAAGCTATGCAACGGTTGATAACCTAAAGTCAAAACTCGTTCCGCTAACTCATCAATTTTGACCTGTATGTCAGTGTAAATCTCTTCAAATTTTGCATGCAGTTCAAAGAACTCTTTTCCTTTGATATTCCAATGGTAACCACGAGTATTCATATAAAACACTTGGTAGTTAGCCAATAATTGGTTTAACGCTTGTGCAAGTTGTTGGCTTTGGTTGGTATCTAAACCGATCAAATTTGTTGTCATGTGTTCACCTCGTTGTCATGGATAAGTGATTTCTCTTGTTAAGCATTAGATTGCACCTTGAAGTGAACAAAATAAATTCGTTTTGATTGATTTATTCGATAGGTATTAGCTATTAATTATAATGGCGTTAGTGATCCTTTACCGATAACTGACTTGCGGATTACATAGCCAACTATTTCAACTTTATAGTAGAAACCTTAAAACACTGTGGATAGGCACTATGACCAAACGAGTTATTTTTTTTGATTTATTGCGCTGTTTGGCGGCTGTAGCGGTGATCGGTATTCATGTGTTGGCCCCCTATCGGCAGCAACTCGGCGATATTCCTTTTGAGCAGTGGGTGGTTGCGGTTGGCATCAATAGTGTAAGCCGTTGGGCTGTGCCAGTCTTTATATTGATCACTGGAGCCTTAATGCTTAGTGATCGTCGCCCTTTTGATGCGCGTTATTATGTTCAGCGACGTCTTGGCAAAGTTTTGCTGCCATTTATCGTTTGGTCGCTCTTCTATGCTTATTTGTCCGGCTGGAGTGCGAGTGGATTTGATGGGCAAGTTGCAAAGGCGGTGCTGAGTAACAGTACGCACCACGCAACCTATTACCATTTAGGTTTTTTTTATTACTTTATCCCACTCTATTTTGTGATCCCTTTTTTACAACTGCTGGTCCGAAGAGTTGATGATAAAGCGCTGTACGCATTAGTTGCCGTGTGGCTGCTGACGACCACCTTATTTTTATGCGGTATTGATGGCCCTTGGAGCAATGAGCTATGGCTGTTTGCTGGTTATTTACCGTTGGGTTACTTGCTCTATCAGAAGGTGCCACTCAACCGGGTAACGCTATGTATGGCGATTCTGCTTGGCTGTCTGGCACTATTGACGACGGTATGGATGGTGGTTAGCCACAGTGTCGCAGCGGGTGAGTATACGATTGGTCGCTGGCTCTCTTATAAAACACTGAACGTCGTTTTAGCCGCCAGCATGATATTTATCGTGTGTCGATATTTTGCTGAGAGATTGCCCGCTCGTGCTAAGCAAGTCGTAAGTGTGATAAGCCAGCACAGCTTAGGCATCTATTTATTACATCCCATCTTTCTATGGCCTGTAAAAGAGTATGGGTGGGATCAAGGGAATCCCGCATGGGTGATCCCGTTATGGATTCTCGTAAGCGGCGCAGGATCACTGGCGGTGAGTATATGGGTTGCTCGCTCTGCAAAAACACGTTGGTTATTACCTTAACGCTTGAGTGCAAAGTGTAGAAACTTGTGTCCGCAATAAGTCAGCATTCCTTGGTCGCCTGGGTTAAGTGCATGGTAATAATGCACGCCGACTTGAAATTCCCGCTTTGGGCCAAGTTTGCCTTTTTGGACGTAAATCCAGAACTCCTGATCCTCTTCCCCAGGGCGAGCATGAGGGATGACGATGGCTTGCTTGTCGATAATCGTGACATTAGCAGTGCGTTCGGGGGCGTTTTCGCCTTGCACATGGCGACGATAGAAATAGCTAAATACCCAAATAGCAGAGATAACTAACAAAGCGACAACGATAAGTAATGAAAGCGGCATGGTGAACTCCTTAGCGATGAAGGCGACATTTTAGCGTGCAACATATGGCAAAGGGGTGTTGCTTGCTACTAAAGCGTGAGTTTGATTGGTTTGACGGTTTTTTTTCCGGCGGATATCACATTTCCTCGGCAGGTTAGCGAGCAAAAATGCTCAACTATTCCGTGGGGAAGTATGATAAAAATAGATGGAGCGTCACCAGAGTTGGCACAGGAGGGCGATAATGTCAGATATTGAGAAGGTAGTGTTGCGAACGCGTCGATTGGAAAGCTTGTTGAGAGAGCAATATCACGCTGAGGGGAAGGGGTTACATCAATTGGTGACCAGCTGTGAAGAGCGTTTACCACATGATGTGGTGGGCAAGCTGAGGTTCATTGCCACTATTCGTAACAAAGTTGTGCATGAAGATAACTATCAGTTAGAAGATCGCAAAGCATTTCTTCGTGTGTGTGAGGAATGTGAGAAGGAGCTGACTCCGCGCAGCGGTCGTTTTATTTGGCGCGTAGCCATTTCATTAATGACCTTAATCACGTTAGCGGCGCTTCTTTTTTACTATCTTCATTGGGAAGCCCTATCGAAACACGTCACAATGCCATAAATGGTATTAGGTTGTTTTACTCAATCGTTATATAAAAAAAGAGGACACGAAAGTGTCCTCTTTTTTTATTGGGAATTAGATACTTAGTACATCATTGGCAGTGTCATTAGGCCTACGATAACCGCGATCATTACAAGTCCCTGTTTTTGAGATGAAGAAATCATAACACTGCTCCTTTATTCTGTGGTTTCATTCTATGAATATGAGAATAGCACTACTTTGTTTAGTTGATCAACCTCAATTTGATGAAGTATCCAAAATAACACCTTAACATCATCATATTCAGGGAATATTGGCAATGTTTAGTGCTTGTTTTGGTGTGTTTATATAATGTTCTTCTTGGTGCTGTTTTAATCTTTATTTATTTAATTCGTTGAATTTGTTTAATTTTATTAGGTTAATGTGATGTTGCTTGTATGGTTTTTTTTGGTTTTACTATCTTAGGTGGCTTATCATTGTCAGAGTTTGGTGAATTCTCATTTTTCGAGAAAAATTAATTTAATAATGAGATGTTCTCGCAAATAAAATTGGTTAAACCAGTTTTTTTGCTAGTTAGTAAGTCAGTTGTTGCTTTTTTTTTATTAGAGGCTTTAAGTTCTAGTTTTTCTTTTGGTTTTTTGCCTAAATCATTGTTTTTATTTTTATTTTTATTTTAATAATTTCTGTTTTAGTGTCGTTTTTTGTTGGTTTTTCTTTGTTTGTGTATTGTAAATGAGTGGAATGTCTCTGGGTAGCATTGTGGTGATTGAAAGTGAGGGTTGGTGAGCAAAGAGTGAGCTTTGATTGTTTTCGCCACTCTTTGTTGTTGAATAAAGCCAACGTTCTGATTCGCTAGCAAGATCCAATTTTTGCGTTCATCTGCTGGACTTCAATGATGACATGCCTACACTGACCGCAGATTTTTAAAGGGGAAATGAGATGTGGAGTTGGCTCTCCGTTGCTTTGTCTGGATTCATTAGTATTTCGGCTGTTGAAAGTAACAAAATCAAGCAAGCGGTAATGTTTAAAACACTCAGTATGCTGTTATTGGTGGCGATAGTTCTAAACCATACCACGCAGCTCACTTCTCCTATCTTATGGGTCACGCTCGGTCTGCTTATTTCCGCAATCGCGGACACATTGCATCTGTTGCAACGCTACTCAAAACTCTGTTTTGCTAGCTTTCTTGTCGCACAGTTGATGTACAGTAAAGCCTTCTGGGCGCAACTTTCTGACACTATGGTGTGGTGGCTACCTGCCCTTTTGATTGCGACCAGTATTGTGGCTTTTTTCCTATTGCTGCCGCAAATTGACACCTTGATCTTTCCCGTAACCATTATGGGTATGATGTTAGTTCAGTTGGCGTGGGCGGCGGGAGAGTTGTGGCTGCAGACGCAAACAGTGCCTGCCTTTGCCGGGTTTGTTGGCTGTCTGGTGCTGATGCTCTCGGCCAGTTTGTTAGCCATTCACGATTACCGCAGGCCATTGCCTTGTGGGCGCTATCTTATTTCTGGCAGCTATTTATTAGCGCAAGCGTTAATCTCCGCCTCGGTGGCCTTGTAAACATTATCGCTTCATAAACATCGTTATTTTCAGGAGCATCGAAATCTCATGATTGGGCTGATATACTGCGGCCACTTTAAATCGATGTGAGTAGTGAGAGATGGATATTTTATCGGCGGCGACCATGCTTTTTTTGATCATGGACCCGCTTGGCAACCTGCCGGTCATGCTCTCCATCTTAAAACACCTTGATCCCAAACGTCGCCGTGTTGTGCTTGTGCGCGAACTTTGTTTTGCGTTGATCATTTTGATGCTGTTCTTGTTTGCTGGCAAAAACATCATGGGTTTTTTGCACGTGCAACCGGAAACTCTCAGCATTTCTGGCGGTATCATTCTCTTCATCATCTCGATTAAAATGATTTTCCCTAGTGCGGGTAGCATTACTGGATTAGCGGCGGGGGAAGAGCCCTTCATCGTACCGATGGCAATTCCGATGATCGCGGGTCCTTCAGTGATTGCGGCCTTACTGCTTCTTTCGACTCAGCACCCTGACAAACTCCTTGAGCTGTCAGCCTCTGTACTGCTCGCGTGGGGCGCTACTTTCATCATTTTGATGTTCTACGGTTTCTTCCACAAAGTGCTGGGTGAACGTGGTTTAAAAGCGGTCGAGCGTTTGATGGGATTATTGCTAGTTATGATCTCAACGCAAATGTTCTTAAATGGCGTAAAAAGCTATATGGGGCTGTGATTCGGGGATAAAAAAGCCACCTATCGTGTGAACTTGAAGCGGCTTTTCCTATGTTGCTTTCTTTATACCGTTAACTTACATCATGTGTTTGCGGCGGATATCGAGCAGCGCGAAGACTCCAAATACCAGAATCGACCATTTTTCCCAACGGCTCATGCTGATCTTGTCACCAAACGCACCGATAAAAATCAGCATTTGTAGTCCGTGCATAATGAACAAAAATGCCGTCATAATATAAAGTGCAATCGCCGCTTTACCGGGGAACGGCATGAAGATATTCAGTAATAGAATCAACCAAACAAAAGCAATCGCCGCTTTTGCAAGTACCAGTAACACTCTCATTCCGAGCTCCTCTCAAATAGTCGATAACTGACTTGGCCTGCGTTTTTCTCACGGTGTAGATGCCAATTAGCAGGGATGCCTTCTAGCGCCAATTCTTTTTCCGTCTCAATATAAATTAGCGCTTCATCGGCAAGCCAGCCATTTTGTTCTAAAAGCGAGACGGCTTCGCTTAATAAGCCTTGGCGAAAAGGCGGGTCGATGAACACTACGTGGTGAGGCGTCCCTTGCTGCTTGAGAAAGGCCAGCGCATCACTATTTATCGCTCGTAAGTTGGTCGCGTTGAGCGCACCAATATTATGTTCAAGCTGTTTGAATGCCGTCGGGTTGAGTTCAATCAGCGTCACGGATTGTGCTTGCCTTGAGGCGGCTTCAAACCCAAGGCTGCCAGAGCCTGCAAATAAATCTAAGCAGTGTGCACCAGGGATCTCCTGTGCTAACCAGTTAAAAAGAGTTTCTTTGACGCGATCCGTCGTGGGACGCAGACCTTGGGCATCATGAACAGGCAGTTTACGACCTCTCCATAAGCCACTAATAATGCGAACAAAGCCCGTTGAAGGCTTATTTTGTGATGAGTTTTGTTGGCGACGTCTTACCATAGATTTTTTGACCGCTAATAAAGTGATACTATACCCAATCTGCCAACCCGAAACGGGTTTGGTATAGCCATTGAATTTCAATAATGACAAAGTTTACCAATCTAATTGGAAAGTTTTCACTGCTTTGTCATTTTTCTTTTTCTTACGAGGGATAATCCTTCAAGAAAAGGGTCGTAGTTAGTTAGGTAGATCTAGGATATCCCCAGATGACGGAAAAAAAGAAACGTGGATTACTCTCTTGGCTCGGTTTTGGTGACGAAGAATCAAGTAAATCAACCAGCGAAACAGAACAAGTGCTTGAGCCATCTACGCTTGTCGAACCAGTTGATGCTGAGCAAGAACAAGAAACGACGGCAGTTGCTCAACCCATCGAAGAGCCACACACTGCGCTAGCAGAAGCAGAAGCAGAAGCAGAAGCAGAAGCAGAAGCAGAAGCAGAAGCAGAAGCAGAAGCAGAAGCAGAAGCAGAAGCAGAAGCAGAAGCAGAAGCAGAAGCAGAAGCAGAAGCAGAAGCAGAAGCACGAATTCAAGAGCAAGAAAAACCCAGCGAGAGTTTTTTCGCACGCTTAAAACGCAGCCTTAGCCGAACCAAAGCCAATATTGGTGCGGGTTTCTTTGGTCTGTTTAAAGGCAAGAAAATTGATGATGAGCTGTTTGAAGAGCTGGAAGAGCAACTGCTGATTGCCGATGTTGGGATGGAAACCACACTCAAAATCATCAGTAATCTAACAGAAAAAGCCTCTCGCCACGCGTTGAAAGATGGAGAGGCACTCTACGGTTTACTGAAAGACGAAATGGCCGATATTTTGGCCAAAGTAGAGCAACCGTTAGTGATCGATAGCCAAAAAACGCCCTACGTTATTTTAATGGTCGGCGTCAACGGTGTAGGCAAAACGACCACGATAGGTAAGTTGGCCAAACAGTTTCAAGCTCAAGGTAAAAAAGTGATCTTAGCGGCGGGCGATACTTTTCGTGCTGCGGCTGTTGAGCAGTTGCAAGTGTGGGGCGAGCGTAACAACGTACCAGTAATTGCACAGCACACTGGCGCAGACAGCGCATCAGTGATTTATGATGCGATTGAGGCCGCCAAAGCACGTGGCGTGGATGTGGTGATTGCCGATACCGCTGGTCGCTTGCAAAACAAGAGCAACCTCATGGAAGAGTTGCGTAAAATTGTGCGCGTCATGAAAAAAATTGATCAATCAGCGCCGCATGAAGTGATGCTGACGTTAGATGCCGCTACTGGGCAAAACGCCATCAGCCAAGCCAAACTCTTTAGTGAAGTGGCCCCGGTGACTGGGATCACCTTAACCAAGTTGGATGGCACGGCGAAAGGCGGCGTTATTTTTGCGCTGGCCGATCAGTTTGAAATTCCGATCCGCTTTATTGGGGTTGGCGAAGGGATTGACGATTTACGTCCGTTTGAAACGCAGCAATTTATTGAAGCTCTGTTTAGCCGCGAAGAGTAAGTGTGCGTGGGTGCTCAATGAGCACCTCATCATCCAATGGAGACTGGTGAGAGGAATAGCGAGTGATTAAGTTTCAACAAGTCAGCAAAGCGTATCGCGGAGGCCGTCAGGCGCTGCAAAAGGTCGACTTTCACCTACGCCGAGGAGAAATGGCGTTTTTGGGTGGGCACTCCGGAGCCGGTAAAAGCACCTTGTTGAAGTTAATCTGTGCGATTGAGCGTCCAACCGATGGGCGCATCAGCTTTAACGGTCACGATATTACGCGTATTCCCAATCAAGATATTCCCTTTTTACGCCGCAACATCGGCATCGTGTTTCAAGATCATCGCTTACTGATGGACAGAACGGTTTACGACAATGTGGCATTGCCAATGCGCATTGAATCGATTTCAGAAAATGAAATTAAGCGTCGCGTCTCAGCCGCGCTGGATAAAACTGATCTATTAGACAAAGCACGCTGTTTACCGAGCCAACTTTCTGGGGGTGAGCAGCAACGAGTGGGTATCGCAAGAGCGGTCGTGAACCGACCTACCTTACTGCTGGCCGATGAGCCTACGGGTAACTTAGACCCAGAGCTTTCTAACCGTGTGCTTAAACTGTTTGAAGAGTTTAACCGTGCCGGAGTCTCTATTTTGCTTGCGACGCACGACATCAGCTTAGTCAACACGCGTCCTCAATATCGTCATTTAGAACTTAACCAAGGTTTTTTAAGCGAGGTAGAAGACTATGGCCGTTAAGTCGTCGAATAAAAGGAACGCGAAAGCACGTGAACCGAAACGGGCCAAAACCGATAGTTTCTTAGCCATCCACTTTAAGCAGGCCAAGGCCTCATTTTCAAGTTTATGGTCACGCCCACTCGGCAATATTTTAACGCTCGCCGTTATTTCGATGGCGCTTGCGATGCCAGCCTGTATGTACCTGCTGAGCAAAAATATCGCGTCTGTAGCCAATAATGTCACCAGCCCTGCTCAAATCAGTGTCTATCTACATGAGCGCACACCTGAAGCACGAATTATGGTGTTGAAAGATGAGTTAGAAAGTTTGGCCGATGTCGCCAGCGTGGAGTACATCTCACCGCAGCAAGGATTGGATGACCTGAGTCAATACGCCGGGTTTGAACAAGCCATTAGTTTATTGGATGATTACGCTTTACCTGGCGTGCTTATTGTTACCCCGCAGGTTGAGCAGCAAGAGCAAATCAAAGCGCTGGCGAAAAAAATACAAGCAGAACAAGACGTCACGGATGTACGCTTGGATGAAGATTGGCTTGCTAGGTTAAACGCCATTCGAACTTTAGCGGCGATCATTGTCGCGAGTTTATCGGTATTGATGTTGGGCGCTGTATTTCTGATTGTGGGCAACACCTTGCGCTTTAACGTACAAGCCAATAAAGAAGAGATCCAAACCATGAAATTGATCGGTGCCACCGATCGCTACATTTTGCGCCCTTATCTCTATGCTGGCATGTGGTTTGGCTTGTTGGGCGCATTCGCCGCTTGGCTGTTAACCGCTTTTGTGACTATTTTATTGAACGGTGCCGTTGAAGATCTTGCCCTACTGTATGACAGCCGTTTTCGTCTTATTGGCCTAAGTTGGGATGAATCCTTACTGCTGTTGATGCTCGGTACTTTCTTAGGATGTGTAGCGGCAAAAGTATCTGCGCAGCGTCATTTAAAAGAAATTGAACCAGTTTAGTTGAATATTGTCATATGTAGGCAATAACTGTTGGCTAGCTTTAGCCACAGCACTTGTATAGGCGACTTGTTTATGCATAATAGTTTCCCCTTGCTTGAATCTTGTTCATTTTAGGTTCAAGATTGTCGGGTTAAAAACATCCATTACTCCAGATCAGAAATTGATGAGGAATTGAATGACAAACCAAACGTATCAAATGGCTCTCGTTTCACAAGACAGCTTAGACAGCTACATTCGTTCAGTGAACAGCTACCCAATGCTGAGCGCGGAAGAAGAGCGGTCACTCGCAGAGCGATTACATTACAAAGGTGAAATTGAAGCGGCGAAAGGGTTGATCTTATCGCACCTTCGATTCGTTGTTCACGTTGCTCGTGGCTATTCTGGTTATGGCCTGCCCATGGCGGATTTAGTTCAGGAAGGCAATATTGGCTTAATGAAAGCGGTGAAGCGTTTCAACCCAGAAGTTGGGGTGAGACTGGTTTCCTTTGCTGTGCACTGGATCAAAGCTGAAATTCACGAATACGTGTTACGCAACTGGCGCATTGTAAAAATAGCGACCACGAAAGCGCAACGTAAGCTATTCTTCAACCTACGCAAATCGAAAAAGCGTTTAGGCTGGTTTAATAGCGGTGAAGTGGAAGCGGTTGCCCGTGAGTTGGGCGTTGACCCGGCTGAAGTGCGAGAAATGGAATCACGCTTAGCCGCGCAAGATGCCACCTTTGAAATGTCGGCGGAAGACGATGATTCGAGCTCTTCTTACACGGCACCTGTGCTTTATCTCGAAGATAAGCATTCGGATCTTGCGGATAACATTGAAGCGGCGAATTGGGAACATCACACCAACAATCGTTTAAGTCTGGCGTTGGCTAGCTTAGATGAACGCAGTAAACATATTGTGCGCTCTCGTTGGTTGGATGATCAAAAAGCTACGCTACAAGAGTTAGCGGAAGAGTATGGTGTCTCAGCTGAGCGTATTCGTCAGCTAGAAAAAAATGCAATGAAGAAGCTAAAGGATGCTGTCGGCGAGTTCTAATCACTGACTCATTGTGAAGCGCATTAAAAACCGAGATCTTACGATCTCGGTTTTTTTATTTTGGATCACTTTAAGTGATCAAATTTTCAGCGCGCTTATTGTGGATAACTCTGTGACAAAATTATTCGTGAGCTGTCATCAAGTCGGTTAAATCAAGGCTTGAACACCGTTTTATATTTGGGGATATGTATTGTGTTACACACAGAAAAGTAAGGATCATCACTACATGTTGTGGATCTATTTCTCATTTACTACTTTATCAACGCAATCCACAAGATTATCCACAAACGGCGAAAAAGTGATCAGTGGTGGATAACCTTATAAAGGCCGTGTACTTGATTGCCTTGGGATAGGTTACAATCAAACGCTAAAAATAAAACCAATCAGAGGAAGCGATGGATCAGTTTCAACATATCAATGCTCAAGCAGCACAAGCTTTAATGGAACAACATGATGCGCAATTAGTGGATATTCGTGATGCGCAATCTTTTGCGGTTGCACATGCAAATGGCGCATTCCACTTAACCAACGACAGCATGGTTTCATTTATGGAAAAAAGCGAATTTGACCAACCCATTTTAGTGATGTGTTATCACGGTATTAGCAGCCAAGGTGCTGCACAGTATCTAATTAACCAAGGTTTTGAACAGGTGTATAGTGTGGATGGTGGATTCGAAGCTTGGCATCGTGCAGGCTTGCCCGTAACCAGCAATTAGGATGACTTATGTTAAGACTGATCACGCTCAATAACCCAAGAATGGCGCAAGCCTTTATTGATTACATGGCCTCTCGTGAAATTGAGATTCAAATGATGCCGGAAGGGAGTGGTCAATTTGCGTTATGGTTACTTGATGAGCAACATCAGATTGAAGCCGAAGCGGAACTCAACCATTTTCTGCACAATCCAAATGATAGAAAGTATCAAGCCGCTTCATGGGATGTGGCCGAAAGCCGTAAAAGTCACTTTCAATATCGTTCACCGAGCATGTTGGCGATGCTCAAAGCCAAAGCTGGGCCTTTAACACTGGGCGTGATGATGGTATGCGCCATTATCTTTGCATTGCAGCAGTTTGGGCTAGCCAATCAAGTATTTTCTGCATTACATTTTCCTGCTTTGGCTGGGCAGCAATGGCAGATTTGGCGCTGGTTTAGTCATGCTTTACTTCATTTCTCTGTGCTGCACATCGTCTTTAACTTGTTATGGTGGTGGCAGTTGGGGGGCGATGTTGAAAAACGGCTTGGCTCATTCAAACTTGGACAGCTATTTTTAGTGTCAGCACTGTTGTCCGGTGCGGCTCAGTACTGGGTTGAAGGAGCCAATTTTGGTGGTTTATCGGGTGTGGTCTATGCGTTGGTCGGTTATCTATGGATGCTTAGTTGGAAAGCCCCTCATCTTGGCTTGCAAATGCCCAAACCCGTGATCGGTTTTATGCTGGTGTGGTTGGTGCTCGGGTTTGTACAACCCTTTATGGCGATTGCCAACAGCGCGCATTTAGCGGGTCTATTTGCAGGAATCGCCTTTGGATTAAATGACGCCAGCCGTCATCGAACTCGTTAAGCAAAACATCAATAGAGCGGCAATCGCTGCTCTATTGATAGATGTATTTAGTAAACAGTAGGTCAGCAATAATGGTTCGGCCTATTTCAGGCAGTAACACCGCGTTGAGCTCTGTGACCAACGTTTTTCTTAAATCTTCCCGACCTGCGAGTGATTTTATCGTCTCTTCGGTCTGTTTACCGAGTAGCTCGACGATGGCATCACGAATCAGTGGTTGATGCCGTTCAACGGCGGGTAAATCGGCGTCGCTGGATACCATCACGTCGATACGAACTTGGATGTAACCTAACTTATTTCCTTTGGTGAAAAAGTTGGTGGTGAGATCCGGCTCTAAGGTAAAGTACGCCAGCCTAGGCGCTTTTTCATCTTGTGCATAACTTGGTAACGCACAAAACAAGCTTAGGGCGATAATTATTTGGGCTACATAACGTTTAAGCATATTTCTATCTTTTCTTTAGTTGGTTCACGATACTCGAATCGCTTGAGTCTTGTTACAATAGAGCATCGGATTGTAATCAAAATGCTTATCTCGTTGTTTGGAATATACCGCAGTTGTCGCTTCCCGTTTTTACAAGCGGGTTTCTAACCTCCAACCGAGGGATTCTGTGAGTGAGCGCTTTTTATGGTTGTGTTAACCAAAAATGGACCTTTATTGTATGTTGATAAAGCCACTAATTGAATACTAGTATGAATCAATCAATTTCGCTCTATCTGTCTGCTTTGCGAGAAGTAATTTGGCAACAACCTGACGTTTTTTCTTTTCCTGATCAGGTTTCTCAGTCTTGGCTTTTAGAGCAAGGATCATTATCTCGCGTGTTAGAGGCGCAGTGTCAGCAACTGAGCGTTGAACTACTGCACAATAAGCTCGTTGAGGCAGAAAAATTACAGGGCGATGAGATGGCTCTGTTATCTGATGAAGCCTGTTTGTTACGTCAGGTTGTGCTGCGTGGTGATCAACAGCCATGGGTTTTAGGCCGTACTTTAATTCCTCAATCTTCGATGCTGGGTCAGCAATATGACTTAGCGCGTCAAGGTGATATCCCGCTTGGGTTAACGGTTTTTCGTGCTGAGCACGTTAAGCGTGACGCACTACAAGTGGGCTGGGCAATGATGGAAGAGGGGCCGTTGCTTGCACGCCGTTCACGATTATGGATGAATAATAAACCGATGTTAGTTGCGGAGCTGTTTTTACCCTTTTCACCGATTTACTCTAAGGAGAGAGTGTCATGACTTTGGTTAAGGCGCGTGCTTATTGGCAACTGATGCGCATGGACCGGCCAATTGGTTCTTTGCTATTGTTGTGGCCAACCTTATGGGCATTGATTTTAGCCGCGCAAGGTTTCCCCGATCCTAAAGTATTATTGGTATTCGTGTTGGGGGTGTTGTTGATGCGCTCAGCGGGTTGCGTGATCAACGATTTTGCCGATCGCAGAGTCGATGGACATGTTAAACGAACCAAACAGCGGCCTTTGCCTGCCGGGCGTGTGACAACCAAAGAGGCGATTGCACTGTTTTTAACGCTAGGTATCACTTCTTTCCTGCTGGTTTTGACCATGAATCCACTCACGGTTCAGCTCTCCTTTGTTGGTATCGCATTAGCGTTTGTTTATCCGTTCATGAAACGTTATACACACCTTCCGCAGTTGGTATTAGGGCTGGCCTTTAGTTGGTCTATTCCGATGGCATGGGCGGCGCAAGCCAACGAATTGCCAGCAGTGATGTGGGGGCTATTTTTGATCAATGCGTTGTGGACTGTGGCGTATGATACGCAGTATGCGATGGTTGATCGCGATGACGATATCAATATCGGAGTAAAATCGACCGCTATTTTATTTGGTCGTTTTGATAAAATCATCATCGGCATTTTACAGTTATTGGTACTGGCGTTGATGATCGCACTTGGTGGTTATTATCAGTTAGGGGCGAGTTTTTATTGGTCAGTATTGGCTGCAGCGGCTCTGTTTGTTTATCAGCAGCGTTTAATTCGTCATCGTGATCGTGATTTATGCTTCCACGCTTTTCTCAATAACAATTACGTTGGCATGGTGTTAACGTTGGGCCTGCTTTTTGCGTTTTGGTAAGTAGTTCACTAGTTTTTGTAAGTACTTCACGAATAAAGTAAAGGCATCCATTGGGATGCCTTTACTGTTTCTTACGACCGATTAGTTCGCTTGGCAGAGACTTTCTTGAATGGTTAAGCGAATTTCAGGATAGAGCATCGAGTAAAGTAGGCGTGCTAGTTGAACGGTTGGTTCTAAATGGCAATTGCCATCAACATCCAAATAGCCCTGCTCTTTGAGCGTGACAAACATGGCGGAGAATACCCCTTTATCAAAAAACTCAGGGGCATTGATGCCATGCAAACGGCCAAGACGTTGTGCAATTTCTTGGCTTTTTTGCTCTAAATCAGATTTGCCCACTTCAGGGTTGGCAACCAGTAGATTGAGAGCAATCGCGTAGCGTTGTAGGGTTTCTGAAATGGTACGACCGAGCAGCATCAACACTTGTGTTTTGGCTTGGTTAATGGCCACGACACCCTCTTCTAGCGTCACTAATTGTTGACGTTGCAGTTCGTTAACGTAAGCGTTGACTACATCTGCGAGTTCATCTTGCGCAAAGCTTAAAAACAGCTCCTGCTTTAAGAAGGGATAAATCAGTGCCACATTGGCGGTTATCTGCTCTAGTGATAGCGTTTGCTGGCGGATCAACATCTGCGCAATCAGTGAGGGAATGGCAAACAGATGAATGATGTTATTGCGATAGTAGGTCATCAAAATCGACTGATTGCGGTCAAGAGAAATAATCTCACCCATGGTATCGGATTCAATTACAAATTTGTCGAGTGACTGTGCGTGGTTAACCAGTTCTTCCGCACTGGCTTTAGGCACAGTGCAGGTTGCTGAGTAGCGCACGTTATTTAGTAGCGATAAATAGCAGTCGATTTGCTTAACCAAATTGTCACGAGCCAGTGCGCTTTGGCGTGAAGCAAGTAATGCGGTGGCACACAAAGTTAAGGCATTGGCCGCCGCCGCATCGTTAATGTGCGTCATCATCTTGGTGGCCAGTTGGTTAACAATAGGGTTGATCCACTGCGGCTTGGTGCTGCCCATAGGGTCAATATCTTGCGTCCATTCTGGCACTTGCTCGTTAAGGTATTGGTTCAACGGGATCGGTTCGCCGAAATTGACATAGCCTTGGCCAAAATTACGCAGCTTGCGAATCGTGCGCAGCACTAAACCCGCATTTTCTTTCTCTTTACTTTTGCCGCGTAGCTCTTTGGCGTAAGTGCTTACTTCCATCACGTGTTCATAACCGATATAAACCGGCACGAGGGTCACCGGGCGGTTAAGGCCGCGCAACATGGCTTGGATGGTCATCGCCAGCATGCCTGTTTTCGCTGGCAGTAAACGGCCAGTGCGTGAACGGCCACCTTCGCTGAAATATTCAACTGAATAGCCTTTGGCAAATAGCTCGGCCAGATATTCGCGGAAAATGGTCGAATAGAGCTTATTACCTTTAAAGCTGCGACGAATGAAGAATGCGCCGCCACGGCGAAAAATCGGCCCTGCTGGGAAAAAATTCAAGTTGATTCCGGCAGCAATATGCGGTGGCACCATACCTTCGCGATACAGCACATAAGAAAGTAAGAGATAATCCATATGGCTGCGGTGGCAAGGGACATAGACAATCTCGTGTCCATCTTGCGCAAGGCGACGTACGGTGGCGGCATTATTTATATTAAGCCCTTGGTAAATGCGGTTCCATAACCAGCCCAGTATGCGTTCTCCTTTCTTGATTAAGGAGTAAGAGAAATCAGCGGCAATCTCATCCATGATGTCATGCGCTTCTTTGCGCGCTTTTTCGAGGGAGATATTGTTGGCTTTCGCTTGATCTTCAATCGCTTTTTCAATCGCTTGTGATTTAATTAGGCGGTTAAACAGCGCTTGGCGATTGGGCAAATTTGGCCCAGAAGCTGCCAGCTTTTGGCGAGAGAAATGAATACGAGCCACTCGTGCCAATTTATGCGCGATAGATTCGTCGGTGCCGTGTGAATCAGCCATATAGCGCAGTGAAACGACGGGGCTAAAGCGCACCATGCAATCGCGTCCAGCAAAAATTACCGCGAGTGCTTTTTGTGGGCCATTTAAGGCTTGGAGATAGGGTTTCTCTTGCCCCTCTTTACCTGGTTTACGTCCCCAAAGCACCGTCGCTGGGATCATTTGAACGTCCAATTCCGTATCAAACTTATGTAGCTCAAGCAGTTCAGAAAAAAGAGCGATAGAGTCACTAGGAACGTGCTGATCATTGCGCATCAAGGTTGGGCGCGCCGAGATGAAAACATAACGGGCAAAACTTTTGCCGTTTAGCTCAAGTGGTTGCAGCGGGTCAGGTAAACCCAGTTCTTTGGCGTGAGTTTGCAAGGTGAGCAAATCAACACTTGAGCGAAAAGGTAAGGCGTAAACAATCGGCTTGTGAATATCAATGCCGTGGTCTTCTATTGGATTAGAAGGGATCGCCGTGCCTTTGACCAACGCAGACAAAGGTAATTTTAGTAGTGAACGAGATAATGAGTGTCCAGAAGACATAAAGGTCGTCGCCTCAAGAATATTTCAATATGCTTAAGCGCATGTCCATTTCCCTGTGAGTTGATACTCAGAGAAATCGATATGCGCCGAAGCGGCTAGCTATTTTTGAGCCGCAAGGATACCAGAAACTGGTCAAACCTTTTAATCATTATTGTTTAGTAAAACAGCATCACTTGCGAGCGCGGTGAGTGAATCGGTGAGGTATTTATCGGTCGATTGCGGCATTTTTTGTAAATAGCCAAAAAATAAGCGTCCGCTCTTCCATTTATTCGATTACTGGATATACTCACAGTTAACTGTATAAACAGACAGGTGAGATATGAAGCCGTTAACGCCCCGCCAGCAACAAGTATTTGATCTTATCCGCAGTAAGATCGACGAAACCGGAATGCCACCGACTCGCGCTGAAATCGCACGCGAGCTGGGTTTTCGTTCCGCCAATGCCGCAGAAGAGCATTTAAAAGCACTGGCTCGTAAACAAGCGATTGAAATTATTCCGGGTGCCTCTCGTGGGTTGCGTATCTTACTTGAAGCTGCCAATGAGCCAGAAGATCTTGGCCTGCCTTTAATTGGTCGAGTCGCGGCGGGAGAGCCTATTTTGGCGCAAGAGCATGTCGAAGCGCATTACCAAGTGGATCCCAATATGTTTCGCCCTCAAGCGGATTTCTTACTGCGTGTGCAAGGCGAAAGTATGAAAGATATTGGCATTATGGACGGTGACTTACTCGCAGTGCATAAAACACAAGATGTGCGTAATGGGCAAGTGGTGGTGGCGCGTGTTGAAGATGATGTGACGGTAAAACGTCTAGAACGCAAAGGCTCTACCGTGTTATTGCACGCAGAGAATGAAGCGTTCTCACCGATTGAAGTGGATCTTAAATCTCAGCAGCTCACCATTGAAGGTGTCGCCGTCGGCATTATTCGCAATACCGATTGGATGTAATTTATTATTGAGATCCATTCTCAATAACTTGTTATTCTAACTGATATTCATTATCATCTTCTTTGTTGTTACATCGAGTTGCGACATAAGGAAGATGGTAATGCCTACCGATAAACATTCACTAACCCCACGTCATCATATTCCAACCAATTTAGTTCAACCGTTGTGGTTTCGTAGCCGCGAAAGTTTGGTTGATAACGGGTTAGTGTATGATCCGATCGCTGCAAAGGCCTGCCAGAGCTGTCACTTAGCCCCCGAATGTTTAAGCGGTGATATCGATCAAAAACAATTACTGCATGCCACCTTAACGCAATTGTGCGATCAACAAGTGCGCGCGTTTATTGAGCGTAACCCTGATGGATGGATCATTAATGTCGGTGCAGGGTTAGATACCCGTTTTTATCGGGTAGACAACGGGCGTTGCCATTGGATAGAACTCGATATCACCGAAAACCTGCTGTGGCGGCAGAAATTGTTTCATCGCAGTGAGCGTTATCAACATGTGTGTGGCAGTGTCGATGATCTTCAGTGGTTGGATGGATTGCCTATTGCGGAATCCTCAGCCGTTTTAATCGTTTGTGAGCATGCGTTATTAGATTGTACGGCGCAGCAACTCACCTATTTTATCCGCGCATTGGGTTTGCATTTTTCTAATGCGGCGGCTTGTTTAATGCTGGCTGGAGACAAAACTGCTTCCGCTTTAGGTCAGAAAATGGGCTCAGGCCATTACGGACATGGTTTTGCTAATCCAACCGAAGCGGTACTCAATGTCTTGCCTTGGGCTTCGTCGGCAAAAACGTTTTCACCGCTCGATCAACATTGTGGCCGCTGGAAATTATGGCAACGTTGGTTAAGTAAGGTGATGGTTTACAAGCTGCGCTTAACACCCGTTTTAGTTTATGTCCGTTGGTGAGTAACCGCTAGCCGTCCTCCTATCACTCCGCTACACTTTGCTCTCACCCATGAGAGGTCAACGTGTTGCAATCTATTTTACAAACGTTATCGAACCGTTCCGTACATCGACAAGTGTTGCTACTGGCGATACCTATGGTGCTGTCCAATATTACCGTACCGCTGTTAGGTTTAGTTGATGCGGCGGTGATCGGTCATCTGGAACACGCTTGGTATTTAGGTGGTGTGGCACTTGGCGGTACGGTAGTCAGTGTCACTTTCTGGTTACTCGGCTTTTTAAGAATGTCGACCACAGGCCTTGCGGCGCAAGCATACGGTGAACAATCGTCACAAAAACTGGCGTTAGTCTTGTTGCAAGGGCTCTTGATGGCACTGGCATTTGCGTTGTTGTTTTTGATTCTGCATCGATGGATTGGCGATGCGATTTTTTCAGCCAGCGGTGCCAGTGAGCAAGTAAAGCAATATGGGTTGCAGTATTTTGTGATTCGAGCGTGGAGTGCGCCCGCCGCATTGGCCAACTTTGTACTGCTCGGCTGGCTGTTAGCCACGCAAAATGCCAAAGCGCCAATGTGGATGGTAATCATCACTAACTTAACCAACATCGCGTTGGACATTCTGTTTGTGTTGGGTTTCGGCTGGAAAGTGGAAGGTGCTGCGCTGGCGTCGGTTATCGCTGATTATGCGGGCATGAGCTTTGGTTTACTGTGTGTTTGGCGCTATTGGTGGCGGCATCAACTCCCTTCGCCACTGCAGCTAGGTGTTTTAGTGACACAAGGTCTTAGCCGCTTTGTGAAATTGAATCGCGATATTTTCCTGCGTTCACTCTGTTTGCAGGCGGCGTTTAGCTTTATGACCTTTCAAGGGGCGGCCTTTGGCGATCAAACTGTGGCGGCTAACGCTGTCTTAATGAGTTTTTTGATGATGATCTCCTATGGCATGGATGGTTTCGCTTATGCGATGGAGGCTATGGTTGGCAAAGCGATTGGTGCAAAAAGTGAGACGCAGCTCAAAAGTGCTCTGATCGGCAGTTTTTTCTGGAGTGCGCTAATCTGTTTAGCGTTAACGGTGATGTTTGCGGTGTGGGGATCGGCGTTGATCACGCTGATCACTGACATTAATGCAGTTCAGCAAGCGGCTAACCGTTATCTACCGTGGCTGGTGGCGATGCCGTTAACCGCGATGTGGTGTTTTTTATTGGATGGTATTTTTATCGGCGCGACCAAAGGTAAAGAGATGCGCAACAGCATGTTTGTCGCGATGTGCAGTTTTTTCAGCGTTTTCTATCTGGCTCAGTCTTTGGGTAATCACGCCCTGTGGATGGCGATGCTCAGCTTTATGGCAATGCGCGGCATCAGTTTAGGTGTGCTATTTATCTCACAATGGCGACGCGGTGTTTTTCTCACTTGATCACCGAACCTATCCCTAAGCACTTCACTCACTAGGTTACCAAAAAGAAAGCCGCACTCGTTAGCGGCTTTCATTCCATTAGCAGGCAGAATTAGGTCGATGATTAGAACAATCGATTCAGGCCATTTAACGCCGCCACGCGGTAGGCTTCGGCCATGGTTGGATAATTGAAGGTGGTATTAACGAAATATTCGAGGGTATTGGCTTCGCCTTTTTGCTCCATAATTGCCTGTCCGATATGGATGATTTCAGCCGCGCGTTCTCCAAACACATGAATACCTAAAATTTCTTTTGTCTCTCGGTGAAACAAAATTTTCAAGCTGCCGATATCTTTGCCAGAAATTTGTGCTCGTGCGAGGTGTTTAAACGAAGAGCGGCCAACTTCATACGGAATTTTGGCCGCGGTGAGTTCTTGCTCTGTTTTGCCCACTGAACTGATTTCAGGAATGGTGTAAATCCCAGTTGGAATGTCATCAATTAAGTGCCATTGCGCTTGACCATGAGCAATCGCTTGAGCGACAAATCGACCTTGATCATAGGCTGCGCTCGCAAGGCTTGGGTAGCCAATTACATCACCGACTGCGTAGATGTGCTCCACCGAGGTTTGATAGTTACGATTGACGGCCAGTTGGCCACGTGAGTCGGCATTCAGGCCCACCGCTTTGAGGTTCAATTTGTCAGTGTTGCCCGTGCGTCCATTGGCATACAAGATACAGTCGGCTTTCATTTTTTTGCCCGATTGCAAGTGAACGATCACACCATCGTCAGTGCCTTCAATCTTTTCATGGGTTTCATCATTACGAATCACAATGCCGCTGTTCCAAAAATGGTACGAGAGTGCATCAGACGTTTCGTTATCCAGAAACGACAGCAAGCGGTCACGGGTATTGATGAGGTCGGTTTTGACGCCTAAGCCGCGGAAAATCGAAGCGTATTCGCAACCAATGACGCCTGCGCCATAAATGATGATGTGGCGAGGATCGTGTTTAAGCGAGAGAATCGAATCGCTGTCATAAACTCGTTCATGAGTAAAATCAACATCATCAGGTTGATAAGGGCGTGAGCCAGTCGCAATCACAAATTTGTCGGCGCTGTATTTTTCGATGCTGCCGTCAGCGTGCGTAACCGCCACGGTATTTTTGTGGGTAAACTTAGCGTTACCAAAAATCAGCGTACACTGATTGCGATCGTAAAAGCCTTGGCGCAAGCGCGTCTGTTTATCAATCACAGATTTAGCATGGCCTAAAATATCAGAAAAAGTGAGATGAATACTGGTGTTGTTTTTACAAAATAGAGGGTTACTGTTGAATTCGATGATGCGGCTGACCGCATGGCGTAACGCCTTGGAGGGAATGGTGCCCCAATGGGTACAACCTCCGCCAACACTACTCTCTTTTTCGATAATGGCGACATTAAACCCCGCTTTAGTCAAACCCATTGCGGCGCCTTCTCCGCCCGGGCCGCTACCAATTACGATGACATCGAAGTGGTTTTGGTTCGCCATACTCTATTCCTTGTCGTATTTGTTTAACATTGCTGTAGCGAGATTTTAACTGATCCATCAGTGCGGTAAACGATGTTGCCATCAGAGAGTGGAGAGGATCACGCTCGAGAGGTGAAAATGCCACTTTATGCTATTGCTTTGCCCATCTTACTGTGGCGAGTGATTGAAATTAGGTTAGGTGACTGTTTAATTGGTCACTTTGTCCAAAGAGGCGATGTTGTGGCTTAGACAACGTGCTCAATCACGTTATAGTATGGCTCAGATAGTAAAAGAGAAGCGACTTAATATGAAATCGATGGGAATTCGCGCATTACAAAAAGAAAAAACACGTCGTTCATTGATTGATGCAGCATTTAGCCAATTAAGTGCCGATCGGAGTTTTTCTAACTTAAGTTTACGAGAAGTGGCCCGCGAGGCGGGGATTGCGCCCACCTCATTCTATCGACATTTTAAAGATATGGATGAGTTGGGTTTAACCATGGTTGATGAAGGCGGTTTACTGCTGCGCCAATTGATGCGTCAAGCACGGCAGCGCATTGTCAAAGAGGGCAGTGTGATCCGCACGTCGGTTGAAACCTTCATGGAATTTATTGAAAGTAGTCCCAATGTGTTTCGCTTATTACTGCGAGAACGCTCAGGTACTTCTTGCGAGTTTCGTGCCGCGGTAGTGCGAGAAATACAGCACTTTTCCGCAGAGCTCACCGAGTATTTGATGACGACAGGCATGGGTCGTGACGAGGCATTAACTCAGGCCGAAGCTTCCGTTATTTTGGTGTTCAGCTCCGGCGCTGAAGCTTTAGATTTAGATCGACGTGAGCGAGATGAGCTTGCTGAACGTTTGATCATGCAGTTGCGAATGCTAGCCAAAGGGGCATTTTGGTATCGCAAAGAACGTGAACGTAATCGGCTCAAAGGGGGGATAGAGTAATGTCGAATGAAAACAACACAACCCATCGTGGTTCGGAAAGAAAAATACTTGTGCTAGCGCTCATCGCAGGTATGTGCGGCGATGCTTTGTTGTCTTGGGTAACCATTAGCCAAGTTCCGTTCTCCATTTTCCCATTGATTGCATTAGTGCTTTCTGTGCAGGCGTTGTATCAAGAATATTTGCGCCATCCGGTGGCGGAAGATCTTCCATTGGTAGCGCTTGCCTGTTTCTTTGTCGGTGCTTTTGGTCATTCGGCATTTATCAAAGCACAATATCCAGATTCTGGTTCTAACTTTTTCGCGATTCTCGTACTGCTGTTGTTGCTACTCTGGGTTGGAAGGAAATTGGGTTTTCTTGGTCGCCATCGCGCCGACTAAGTCATCAATGACTAGGTAGATATAGCGTGCGATGTGACCGTCATCCAAGCCTATCAAAGACATATCACAGGGATGTGGACGCCGTTTTCTTGTCGTAGCGTCATGCATCCCGCTGCCACGTAATCGTTGTAAGTGGCGATAGCCGTTATCGGTGCGTTTTTAAATACGATGCGAAATTGCTTTGAACGATATTCGGTAAACGTAATTATTGCCAGTTAGCTGGAATTCTTTGTGCACACTAGGGCTCCAAGAATCATCACCACCCACGCCCATGTGCTGATGGTCTAGGCGCACATAAATGGTTTTTTCTGCCATTAAATCACAGGTGTGTTTTGCTTTTGCCAGCGTCTGTTGAGCATATTGACTGACACTAAATTGGAAATCGCCAGATATCGCCAGTTCGTTCACTTGCAGCCATTGAGTTCCACAACGTAAGCCACTGTCGGTTGGGAAAATGTACTGAGTGTGCATCTCTTCTAGCGTTTGCGTGTGCAAGCCAAAACGTGCTGCAGATAGGCGGTCTGGGTAGTTCTCAAACGGACCTAAACCTTGCCAAGTGATTGGTGTACTCTGTTCATGCAATGGCAATTGTAGCTCCAAGCCGATACGTGGCATGGGTGGTAGATCATCGGCAAGTGTTACATCAACGGTCAGCTGCATTTCGCCACTGTTTTTCAGCGTATGCGTCCAAGTGGTGATGGCTTGCACGGCGCCGTTGAATTGGTAAGCGAAAGTTGATGTTACTTGCACGGCATGCGCCAACATGTCGCCATGGCAACTGACACATTCGCGTTTCCATTGGCCAATGCCAGCCATATCCCAACGACATACCCAAGCGTTTGGATCTACGTTATCCACTTCACTCACACCAATATCGTTATCCAGTGGCGCACGGAAGAAGTTATCTTGCGGTGCCGCCAGCATTTGCGCTTTGCCATCGACTTGCCAATCAATCATCAAGCCTGTTTGACTATCCCAGCACCATTGATGCTTCTCATCTAGGCTGGTGACTACGATCATGCATTTTTGCTGGCTTATCGCTGGGGCTGGTTGCGTTTCCAATTTAGGCATGGCGAGACCTGCGGTATTGCGTAGCGCAAATTGCTCAGAAGCGCTCACATGTCCCGCGGGTGCCCAAAGTGTTTCAGCCACTAAGGTGATGTCAGTATTCAAGTGGTATCGCGCTTCTGCTTTAGGTGTAAATTCAAAAGCAATATCTACGGTTGCTTGGCTATCGGCTTTGATGTTCAGCACCACTGAGCCAGATTGAATCAATTTGCCATCTTCTAAAAGTGACCAGTTCAATTGCTCGTTGTCCGTTGCACGAAATAGGTTTTCGTTAGTTACTAATAGATGACAGAATCCTTTCGCTTGTTCTTGCAGCGACACGCGAATCATACGCTGGCAGTATTTGGCTTCTTCCAATGTTGGATGCACAGTGCGATCTGGGAAGATCAACCCGTTGATGCAGAACTGGCGGTCATTGATTTTATCGCCAAAATCGCCACCGTAAGCCCAGAAGTGTTGGCCGTTCTCGTCCCATTGGCTCAAGCCTTGGTCTACCCAATCCCAGATAAAGCCGCCTTGAAGGCGAGGAAACTCGCGGAATGCATCCCAATATTCATGAAAACTCCCCAAACTGTTACCCATCGCGTGGGCGTATTCACATAAAATCAGTGGGCGAGTTTCGTTGGGTAGAGAAATCCATTTTTTGATTGGCCATTTTGGCACTGCTTCATCTGCAATCGTTGTATTCACTCGGGCGTACATAGGCGCAATAATGTCGGTTGCAGCGGTATTGGCACCGCCACCTTCATATTGAACAGGGCGCGACGGATCGTAGTTTTTCGACCAAGCGTACATCGCATTGTGGTTGCTGCCGTGGCCAGACTCGTTACCCAAAGACCAGATGATGATAGAAGGATGGTTTTTATCGCGCATCACCATTTGGGTGTAGCGGCTCATGTATGCGTGCGTCCATTGTGGATTGCTCGAAAGGCGATTCATCGGCTGCATGCCATGGGTTTCGATGTTCGCTTCATCGCACACGTACAAGCCGTATTGGTCACACAGTTCGTACCAACGAGGGTGATTTGGGTAGTGCGCTGTACGTACCGCGTTGAAATTGTATTGCTTCATCAAACAGATGTCGCGGATCATGTCTTCTTCTGTCATCACATGCCCAAGCTCTGGATGATGCTCATGACGGTTAACGCCACGGATCAGCAAAGGCTTGCCGTTGAGTTTAAACTGACCATCAGTGATTTCCACTTTGCGAAAGCCCACATGATAGGCTTCACTCTCCAGATGTATGCCGTTTTCATCTAATAGTGAAACGACTAGGCGGTATAGATTGGGGGTTTCTGCGCTCCATTTGTTTGGCTCACGCACGTGCAATGTTTGAAATACCACGTCATCGTATGTGCCCCGCTCGTCAATACGGCGGTTGTGCGGGCGATCAATTCGCGGCTCAGTCACTGCGCATTCACCATTAAAGAGCTGCACTTGCACTTGGTAACAATCTGGCGCTGAAATGTGCGTCACGATTGATAGTGAACCATCGCGATAACACGCATCCAAATCTGGCGTGACGAATACATCTTCAATGCAGTGTTGCGGTTTAGAAAGCAGAGCTACGTCGCGGAAAATACCACTTAGCCACCACATGTCTTGGTCTTCTAGGTAGCTGCCATCACACCAACGCATCACCATCACGGCAAGTGTATTCTCGCCAGCCACTAGGTAGGGCGATAAGTCGAATTCGGAAGGCAAGCGGCTATCTTGGCTGTATCCTACCCAAGTACCGTTGCACCATAGGTGGAATGCTGAGTTCACACCATCGAAGATGATGCGTTGGGTATTGGCAAGATCGGCTTCTGAGCGGGAAATCGTAGTGCGGTAACAACCTGTCGGGTTTTCAGCGGGCACGAATGGAGGGTTTACTTCAAACGGGTATTTTACGTTGGTGTAAATTGGTTTGTCGTAGCCTTGTAGCTGCCAGTTGGAAGGAACCGTTATTTCATCCCAGTTCGTGTCATTGAATTTGGTTTGAATAAACTCGCCTTCGACTTGTTCTGGCGAGTCGAACACTTTGAATTTCCATTGGCCATTCAGCGATTGACGTTGGGCGTAAACGCCGTCACGGGCATGGTCAATATCTCGGTAACTGGAAAGTGGGCTGTGTGCTTTTAAGCAGTGAATATTCACTGATTGCGGGGTTTCCCAGTCACGTCGTTGGAGAATATCTGAAAATGCCTTCATGGTTTTCCTACTTGATTTTTTGTTTCTAACCGTGTTGAGCTACGGTAGTGAATACCGTAATGGATGACTTTTTTGCTCTGGTAATCGACGCAAACGCGGCCAAAAACAGTGCCATACATAGAGTAGCTAATCGTTTTATTTTTTGAGTCCTAACTTGCTACTCAGTGTAAATAAAATGTGGAAACGTTTCCATGGTGGGGTTTATATTTTCATAGTAATAACGGATTTATTCTTCTTTCGTGTGATCATCCTCTCTGGAATGTACTTTTAAGCAATTTTAACGGCGAGTGATGAACTTTCCTTGATGAGATTGGCTTTGGATCTGACGTTTATATCAAAATCAATCTGTAAACGTTCCCATGAATTTGGTTTGGCTCACCGATTATTTTGTTCTATTCATTGTGATGCGATGTAATTTCCTGCTTCAAAGTCAGACAAAATGACAGATAACCATTGATTGAATTAACCGGTGGGCAGGCTCTACTGATTGTCGAATTGGGTGAGTATGCAGAGATTTTGCACTGGGGGCAGAAGGTAAGCGGTGATCTCAACGGTTATCGTATGGGCTCTGCATCGCCCTGTGCTATAGCCCGCCCTGATTAAACCGTTAGTCAGAGCGAGCAGCATAATAGGTAATGTTGTCAGTACGAATGCGTGAAAGCCGATTAAATCGAAATTTAAATATTGATTGAAAGTCTTATTTAATCTTCTCCAGCATCACACCTGCTTCCATGTGGTGGGTAAATCGAACCTTTAATCCGCCAAAGTCTACAGAGTTATATTTTCAACAATTAAAGTTATGATTTTAAAGGATTTTCGTGATCTTGTTGTCCGGTAAAGTCCAAAGCCGTACAATAGAAACTCGACGTTTGCCGTACCCCACGCCGTACCCAGAGCCGTACCCAGAAATGCAGAGGTTTTCCAACGATGACGAAACGAATCAGTACCAATGCAACGTTGCAAGCATTGAAGCCACAGGATAAGGAATACTCGATCCCCGATAAGAAGGTCGAAGGATTGAACATTCGAGTTCGTCCAACAGGCACAATGACTTGGATCTTTCGTTTTCAAGTAGGGAAGAAACACGAAAAAATCTCTATGGGTCGATACATTAAGATCAAACCAGAGCGCGGGATGACATTGGATCAGGCGCGAAAGGAAGCGGGCCGTTATCGTAGTTGGTTGGAGAATGGTAAGAACCCAAAGGTTGAGTTGGATATCGAGAAACGAGCGCAAGATGAGGCGAAGACCTTTGACGATGCGTTTATTAGCTTCGATGAAAAACGTCTTTCAAAACAGCTTCGTGGTGACCAGTCGAGGACCATTTACTATCGAGATATCAAGCCGATTCTCGGTAGCATCAAATTGGCTGATTTGAGCATATATGACCTCAACCGGGTCTTTGATGCGAAGGTCGATAAAGACGGTAAGCGTATGGCGGGGGCTATCGGGGTTTGTCATAAAATCATCAATCAAGTGATTAACCATGCCCTAGCACTAAATATGCTTGATACTCATCCTGCACCACAGCTGAAAGCAAAAGATGTTGGCGGCGGCTCTAAAGTGACAAAACGTAATTTAAGCTTTTCAGAGTTAAAGATTCTGTTAACGAGTATGCCGTCATGGCGTACAGATCCCTCTAACATTCGTTTAATGCAGTTCTTACTTGGTTGTGGACAGCGAATTAGTGCTGTACTAGAAATGCGTTGGAGTGAGTTAGATTTTGAAGAGGGAACTTGGCTGTTACCAGCCAGCTCAGAAGAACGACACACTAAAAGCCAAGATGCACGTAAAGTGCCTTTAAGTGACTACTTGCTTGCACTTCTAAAAGATCAGCGTGACAGTGTGCCAAGTAAGTGGAAGTTGGTATGGCCCCAGCTAATGGTCGATAAAGTGCAAGAACCTGCGGCAGTACGGGCATTGATCAAACGTAATCTACCTATCGATTTTGAGCGCTTTTCACCTCACGACTTGCGCCGTACCTTTATCAGTCGTTGTAGTGAAATGGGGTTAGATATCGTAGCGATTGAAAAGACAGTCGGCCACCAGCTCCCAGGCATGCTCAGAGTCTATAACCATCATGATTATATCGATGAGCAATTGAAGGTTCTGGAAGCATGGGGTAACAAGTTGCAATCGCTAATGGAAGCGAACGTCCACCCGTTACCTTCAGCTAAGATGGCCTAGCTTTTGCCCTAAAGTAGGGTAATGCATAGAGCAAGGGAAGAGTCTGTGAGAAGTGCGTATCACCTGGTTAATATTTAGCTGATGCGCGCCGAGCCTTTTCTCGAAACTGCTTTTGCTTCCATGCCTTCATCATTTTGTACATGAATTCAGCGTGAGTTAGTCTCGTGCCGCGTTCTGTATTATCTTTTCGCTTTTTTTGACCAAAATTTGTACGAAAAACGAACAGGGTATCTAAGTTGGCGATGTTGATGTTGTAAGTTTGAGAGGTTGTCATAGGTGGTGGTAGGTGTGGTAGCCACTCTAGTTGGGATGAAATATAGTTAGACGTCCAAGTGTTTTGTTGTTTGTTCTTTGGGTCGATCCAGGAGTAATCAGGGCGAAGATCTGATGCAATATACAACCACTTTTCTTTAAGAATAAGCATTAGTTTTTCTTTTGAATGAGCAGTGGCGCTCCATTGATCAAAGAAGTCATATATGAGTTCAAATGCTTCTGAACGATGTAAAGGCAGTGGGTTCAAATTCAACTTTTTGTAGTAGTTTACTTGTTTGTCATTAATATTATTGGTGCAGTGAGTAAGTCTAGTTGAGTATCTGAAATCATACTCATTATCGTCTATCTTCAGAGATCGCGGAGTTGTTAACCTCAGCAAAGACCAAACGAAGTAGACGATTCTATCGTCATTTTTATCTATCCAATCAAACGACCGTTCAGGTAACAAACTTTCCAATGCTGCGCGATTCATCCGATTTATCAAGCCTTCAACATCGAGTTTACGGCGTAGTAACACCATGGATATTTTGAGCTGTAGTTCCTTTTTGTCTTGGCAGTCTCTCCCCAAAATATTGTTCATATTCTTAGCAAGATAAGCCCAGTAGAACTTCAAGTATCTTTCATTATTCGCCCTGAATAAGCCATTTTCGATTAGTGAAGCCTCTCTTGATGCCATCTTAATGTTCCCAAACTTGCAATTTTAATGATGGTTAAGTGTATATATATACCATCAATTTTAGTATCTAAAAAGTACAATTAACGTATTCAATTATTAGATTTATCGTAGTAAAAAAGTTCCTTAAAAATCTTGTTTTTTGTTGAATGATACTGTGTGCTCTATGTTTTTAGAGTGTTTATTGGGTTTCATGCTTGGTTTTTCTTCGATATCTTTTTTTTTAAATAAGATAATGGTTTTTTTGGAGTGCACAAGGGATTTTGCGAGGGGAGAACGTACCTATGAGACAGGTTGTGACGCGGTGATGATAGTGCAGCGATTTAGTTTATGAGGGGGAAGTACATCTATTCACTCCCCCGCTTTACAAAATTGAATTAGTTGGTTAGGTCTCAGGAAACGCAGTCGGGAAAATGTTTGACCATTGTCGTTGAAAACTATATCTGTTTTTGTGTGGCTACCTGTCGTTTGTTTTATGCTTAGTATCGCCATTGACATCTCACTTTTTCAGATACTTTATTTGTCATTTAACTTGTAAGTGACTTGGATTCGAGATGGATGCTCTTGCATCGATTTTTTACAGTTCAGTGCCTAGGTTTTGATTGTTATCTGACACTTGTTTCTTCTGACGGGCAGGAGTTGTCTACGGAGCGATTTTTTTGTTGTCTGTCTGGTTAGTATTATTAGTACTTCCATCCAATCCTATCCTATCCACTTACTCAAATCGCATAACTAAAAATAACGACACAGACCTATCTATGAACCTAAACACAGGAGTAGATAGGAAATGAAAGTACGCTCTAGAAAAAACCAAAACCTGAAACTGACTACTAAGAAAACATTTAGAGGTCATCCTATTCAGACGGCTCATGGTGCGCTCTGTATTCAGTATCTAGATAAAATTTATGACACCATTGGGCAGGCTATGGATGACTATCCCCGAACAATGGCATTACGAGTTGATTTGCGATTCCCCAAGCTTAGAAATGGACAAGAGAAACGTCGAGCAATCACTGATTTTGTCCGTTCGCTACAGTCACAGATCGAATATGACGGTCGAAGAAAGGAAAGGCATGGACAACGAGTTCATCCTTGTAAAGTGAGGTATGTATGGGTAAGGGAGCGTTGTTCTTCACTGAATGACCACTACCACCTAGTACTCATGTTCAACAAAGATCGTTTTAACTGGTTAGGGAAGGCGAGAAACCAACGAGAAAACTTACTCTCTATGGTCATAGATGCATGGGCGAAAGTCACAGGTGTTGACTACGATGAAGCTAATGGTTTGGTTTACGTATCTAAAGACCGTTCAGGGACTCCAGTAATTCATCGTCTAGATTCCAACTCACGGTCTTTTGAACAGCAGTTTGATAGCCTATTCGAACATGTAAGCTATCTAGCAAAAGAAAACACTAAGCACTTCGGTGATCATCAAAGAAACTTTGGTACAAGCCGTAAGTAGCATAAAAATTACTATAGTTACACTTCCTGTGGTTTGTTGTTGATCCCACAGGAACGTACCATCATTAAAAAATACAGCGCGAGTAATGCCTATGTCATTCACACACAAAAGGCATTACTCATGGCGAATAGAACCCACCTCCCAAGTATTACCCTTGATAGAACTTTTGAAGATTACCCTCTGTATTACAGCGACAAGGGGTTGTACGAGTCAGCACTGACTTCGATGGTTGATGTCTTTGAACAGGCTCTCAGTCAGTTTGAAGTCGCTCTCGTTACACGTTTTGACTTATATCTGCCTAAAGATCATCAAGATGCAAAGTTTTGCATCCTGAACGATTACTTTGAAATCCTGAAAGAGAAGCTGAACGCCGATTCGTTGCACTACGTGTGGCGTAAGCGAGAGGATAACCGTTCGCACCAATATCGAGTGGTTTTGTTTACTGATTATAAGCAGAATTTTGGTGATGGCATTTACATGGAGAAAAGTAATGAAATTGTGGGGCATCTGAAAACAGCTTGGGGAGAAGCGATTAAAAAGCACTACCAAGGTAATGAGCGCTCAATGGTCCAACTGAATGATCGAGGGAACTATAGCCTGGGTACACGCTGTAAGAGCACTGACACTAACATAAAGAACAGCGCCTTTAAACGTATGAGCAACCTTGCTGAAGCATGGAAAGAAGAGCGTTACTTCTTTGGCTCTAGTGCAGATTAGACCGACTGCATTTTTTTACAGTGGTGGCTTATCACATGGGTATATACAAAGCAGGAGACGATTCCCAGTGAAAATGAGATTTCTAAGACTTAAAGACGTGATGTCACTAACAGGGCTAGGCCGTTCAACTATCTATAAGTTCATGGCAGATGAAACCGATTTTCCGCAGAGTGTACCACTCGGTGGACGTGCCGTGGCTTGGGTAGAAAGTGAAATCGAAGAATGGATGGAGCAACGTCTAGCACTGCGAGACGGCCAAGAATCCTTTCAGTAATACAAACATCAGATAAACCATCAACGGGGCGCTGGCTAAACAAAGTCATGCGCCCTTTTTCAATTAGAGAGAGATAATAAATGAGTTATTCAATATACGTAGACGGCGCAGCCCCAAACAACCAACACGGATGCAAACGAGGTTTGTATTGCTGAATATTGCCCCTTTCAAAGAGGCAATATTATCTTAACTATCTATTAGGCAGGATCTTTCAAATGTGGTTTATCAGCTATAACAAATGGCTTGAATTCAGTATGGGTAATTCGTGTCTTGTCTAACTTATCTTTTGCCGTCCTTTGAGTGTTGTCTCTTAGGTACTTTCTGTTGTACTCGGACTTTGATTTACCTACTAGACCTAAGTGATAGTCCATTTCATGGTCTTGACTAAAGTTTACTTATTCCCAATCGTTCATTAGAGCAACCTCTTTTTAGTATATGCAACATTGCTAATTTAGAGTGAAGATTCTAGGAAGGAAGTTCAATACTGTCGTTGAGGTTTTGATAGGTAGGGCGATATTTGTACAGTTTGTGAGGAGTGTATCCATCTCAAACTGTGACCTTTTCTTTTGTTTGGTAAAAATCCGCAATGAGCTTTATTTTCTTAATGATTAAGTCATTATCAATAGGTCTGGTTCCGGTGGGTGAAAATCACAATGTCTGCAATTGGTAGACCTAACTTATGGTTATAAATCCTGCAACTCCCACTGGTTAGGTAGAATACGCCCATTGAAAATAGCGGATGGATTTGATTGTGGGTTATCGAGTGGTACGGTTAACCGAACTGATGGCATATGAGTTTGGTCAGGTTGAAGGTGACATTGGTCGGCTGGACGAAAGAGCGTTAGGCTCAGCACTTCCTCAGGGGATGAGTTATTCCAGTTTTATGGAGAAGCTGAAAAATGGTGAGTTAGCACTATTGACGGATTCACCTTCGAAGCCTGTGATGCTCCGAGATAGTATGAGCAAATCGTGGAGCTTGTCGGCTGAAGGGCAAGAGGCGTTATCGCCAGAAGCGAAAAGTGCCTACCTTTCAAGAACGAAAATGTCTGGTGGTGCTGCGGGCAGTGCTGCGCCCACTCAAAGCGCCGCTGGTTATGCGCCTAACATTGAAGAGACCTATGTTCCTGAGCCCGTAAAACCTGATACCTTAGATGCACCACCAAAACTGCAATACGAATATTGCTTTGAAGTGGCTTGTTCGGATGAGACGTTTAGAAAAAGCGTGGGGTATGCGTTTGAATTGGCGAAAACCAAACAAGAAGCCCTGATTGGCCGCTGGCAGACGGAGGCGACCGAGCACGGTACAAAATATACCGCTCATACCGCCTTTGATGAACCGAAAAAATTAGTAGCTAAAGTGGCTTCCAATGCTTTGGGAATTAGTGTTCCCAACAATGTGCAGGTAAAGCCTATAGGCTCCGGTGTAGTACGAGAGGCATTTATCCCTGTTGTACCTTCAGTGCAGCTTGGTGAGCGTTTGGGGCTACCAACAGAAGGCTACTACTACCATTTCTACAATGGACGCTTAGTTCAAGAGTACAAGCTGCTAGGAAATGGCAAGTGGGCATTCTACGCAACACGTTCTACTCACGAGCAGCTTAATGATGAGCAAGGCTACAACGTCTATCAAAGTGCCATTCTGGTCTACTGGAAGCTCGAAGGTAAAGACGCCGACAACCAACATCTGATTTATCTTGAACAGCCAATTACCCGAGAGGAGCTCGACGGCCTCAATGATGACTGGTTGGCGCAACATGGTATTAAGCTCGATATCAACGAGTTGCTTGCGGCGCCCAAGCAACCTGTCACAGAAAGACAGACTACTCAACCTGCGGAAACGGAGAAAGCTGAGAGTAAACCAGAAACGCATACTGTTGGGACGGATTCTAAAACCAACCAACGAGAATCATGGGGAGCCATTGCAGGGCAATATGGTTTGTCGGCGAAACAGTTACTTGATTTGAACCCGCAGTATGATGCTGACCCGATGAAATTGAAGGTTGGTGACCAATTATTAGTAAGTAACAAGGCCGAGATTGAACAACAGACCGATTTAAAGTATGGGAAACCAAGTGTTGAAGTGAAGGAGTACAACAAGCCCTCAAACTCAATTTATGACTATTCAAGTTCTTACATCAAAGGCTCCACATTTAAGTCGGTGAATTCTGAAGGTGTTGTTCACGATGATCTCACCATTGCTAACTTAAAAGAGGTTGAAGAGCAAATAGAGTTCCAACTTGGCTTTGCGAGGATTGAAGAGTCTCAGTCCCTTAGTGATTATTGGGAACAAGCGCTAAGTGGTGTCTCTTCTGTAACGAAATCTCTGATCCAAGAACATAACCAACATCTGAATGATCCCCTTATTCTTGGAGAAATGGTTATCTTCCTAACCAAGGAGCCGTTTTCAGAAGAGGATAAGGCCAAGCTAAAGTCATTAAAAGATAATTCGATGCTAGCGAGTGAAGAATTGGGCAAGTTGAGCTCCGACCAAATCGAGTTGCATCAAGCTTACTTTGAAGTAATAGAAAATAAGCTGGTGGAGTATTGGAATACGGGTAAGCCGTCGGACTCATTCGCATACATGGGAGCAGCAGTTGGAACAATAGCGCCAGCAATGCAGAAAAATCTGGAAAATGTATCGTCATCACTTAAAAAGATGGATCGTCTATACCTCGATCTCCTAGCTAAAAAAATCGACCGATCAAGCTTTGTTCGACAGAGGCAAGGTTTGAAGAAAATCCTCGATAGGCAGTTGGATAAACTTACGCAGCGTACTCTGAAGATACCAGTCGACCAAGGCTTAAAGACAAGTTTGGGCATAGACTCTACTAAGTCACTCATTCACAATGCTGATGAAATATTAAAGGCAGGTTCGGTTCCCGAGCTGGGAGCCCGTGTAGCCAATACCGCTAAGTGGATAACTTATGCGGAGAAAGCAGGAAAACTATCGTTAGGCCTTGGAGTTGCAAGCGGCGTATACAATGTTACTCAAAACTGTGAGTCGTTAGCATCATGTACTCGTCAAGCTGCAATTGAAACTGGTGGTGTTGCTGGTGGATGGGCTGGAGGGATGTTAGGCGCTGGTATTGCTGGTCTTTTGGTTGTTGGTCTATCTATAAGTGCTGCACCAGTCGTGATGTTGCTTTATGCAGGGGGAGCCCTGACTGGTGGGTTCATTGGAGCTGGCGCTGGCAAAGAGCTTTTTGAAGAAAAATATGACCTGTTGGGCTTAGATAGTTATCTTGATTCAGTAGAAAAGGAATTGGAAAAAGGTATCCCAGTGGAAGTGGAAAACTATATTAATTCAAATAGATATAGTGACTTTGATATGCCAAAAGTATTTTAAGAGCACAGTATGGAAGACTTTTTTACCCTCATTCACAAGTTGGCTAACCTATGGGTTTTTATCTGGGTATTGCCATTTATGTTTTATTCTTATCGCTACTGCTTCGGTGATCGGCGATATATTGACGAGCTGATAGCAAACTTATCTAAAGAACCAGAGCAGTTTAAGGAAAAGTGGTATCTGAATACTTCAGGCCTAGGGGCAGGAGGGTTGTTTGTGATGTATGCACTTTTCTATCCTTTAGTCCGTTATAGGGCAAAAAAGAGAACCTTGAAATTTGATTTTTTTATGTGGGCTAACTTTGTTTTTTTGATAAGTTTTCTCATTTGATCCTTTTGTACGCCATCGTTGAAGAAATGGAGCAGTTTCCTTCGACTTGTTCATGTGGTTAAACTGGTTGTTTTTTATGACCGTGCTTTACCTCTTTATTTTTGTATAAAGGATTAATATCGCAATCATTTTGGGTAGAGTTAAGTCGCTTTTTAACAGATAACATATACCTTTAAACCAGTGCATTGAGACAAAAAAGAATGGGGAGCGTGATTGCTCCCCATTGTCGTTTTTTACTGCTGATGTTGGTGTCAACCTCCCCTAAACTAGCTACATACCATTTTAGAGTTCTTCGATTTAGACTATTACCCAAGGTATACATTTGATTCTAAAAGTTAAAATTTCAACGTCGTTATATTGCTATTTGCAAATCAATCAGTTATTGCTGAACGTGATTCATCAAACATTAATAGGTTGAAAAGTGACCAGTTCGATGAACTGAATCACATCTATTTGTTCAGCACTTTGATCCGAAAACTTTTGTCTGCAATTTTGATAGCTGAAACGATTCAGCTTGAATGTCAGAAAAATTATTTAGAGGATCAAACTATGAAAATAAAACCACTTATTGCAGCTCTTACTTTGGTTGCACCGCTTTATGCTACAGCAGCAGAATTTACCCTAACTGATACCGCAACGAATACTTATGTTGAAAATTGGGAAATTACGAACCAAAAGCTTGGTTTTGGAAATATCCCTTTTAGCATAGAAAAAGTGCGCTTACATGGCGGTAAGCAAGAAGGCGTTGACATTATTGTCATAAAGAATGGTGAGCTGGAAGTGACCTTAGTTCCAACCAGAGGTATGGGGATTTTTGACGTTAAAAAAGATGGCAAACGAGTGTTAGGCTGGGACTCGCCAGTAAAAGAAATTGTTAATCCAGCCTACATTGATTTGGAAAGTCGTAACGGACTCGGTTGGTTGGATGGCTTCAACGAAATGATGGTGCGTTGTGGTTATGAATGGACGGGGCATCCTGGGGTAGATGACAATGGTCAACTACTTAGCTTGCATGGTCGGGTTCAAAATACGCCAAGTTCGTCAATTAAAGTCATTGTTGACGATGAGGCTCCGCATACTATTACTGTTGAAGGTGAAGTGTCGGAAAGAACGTTTAAAAAAGCAGATCTAGTAACAAAAACATCGTTTTCTATTACTCCGGGAGAAAACAGCTTCTCGCTCAATGATACTTTGACCAACAAATCTGATTACGACGATGAATACCAAATTATTTATCACTCTAACTTTGGCAGCCCAATATTAGAGAAAGGTGCAAAAGTGTATGCCGCTGCCAGTGAAATTTCTCCCTTTAATAGCTATGCAGATAAAGGTTTGAAAGATTGGCAAACTTACCTAGGCCCAACTAAAGGGTATGATGAGATGGTTTACAATCTAAAACCTGTCGCAGATAAGAGAGGAAACACATTAGCTGTGTTACATAACAAGGCGGGCAACCTAGGTGTATCAATGCAATACAATACCAGCCAATTGCCAGTTCTGACGATTTGGAAAAACACAGATACTTTACAGCAAGGTTATGTTACGGGAATTGAACCTGGTACCAGTTACGCCTACAACACCAAGTTCCAACGTCCTCTGGGCCTAGTCCCGACGATTCATGCAGGAGAAAGCAAACATTTTGATCTAACGTATACGGTATTGTCTTCTTCAGCAGAAGTGGATAGTGCGGTTAAAGATGTGAATAAACTTCTGAATGGTAAAAAAGTGCAGCAAGTGCATGAGCCAATCGTCGATCTAAGTAAAGTTCAGTAATCCATAGTGCTTCCATTGATGCAGAGGGGAAATCGTATCCCCTCTGCTATTTTAGCTAATTAGAAATTCATAATTCCCCGTGGTACTAACGTTAATGCCCAGAAATGTTTTAGATGGGAAGCTTAGGTACAGAAGCAAAAAAAAGAATGGGGAGCGTGATTGCTCCCCATTGTCGTTTTTACCCCTGCTGGTGGCGTTACTTTTCTTTGACTGCTTCACAGCCTTCAGGAACGGTGATGGTCGCTACGTCTTTGCCTGCCTGTTGCGCTGCTTTCACATCCATTTTGTATTGAGTGCATTTGCCCACACTGGCGTTGACTGCACCCGAATCTGTGGATGGGTTGCCGCCCAGTGTTCCACCAGCAAAGGCGGAAGAGGCAAAGAAAACTAACGCTGTAGTGATAAGTAGAGATGACTTTTTCATGGTTGATCCTTACGAGTTGGTTGAGTGTGTTATTTGGGAATTGAAAGTTAGAAGGTGTAGACAAAGGTGCCCGCGCTGGAGGTGACTTCGATTTCTTTCACGCTGTCCACGGTGCAGTTGTTGCTGTATCCGGTGTAGGTTTGGCCGAACTGCAATGAAACGTTTCTTGATAGCTCTGAGGCTGTGCCTGCGGGTAATCGGCAGTTGCCACGGTTAATCACTACATTGCTGATTACGGTGTTGTCAGTGATAGCTTGCAGGTCAAAGACCAATGTTCCCCAGTGCGAGTTAGTCGATATCGACACTTCAATATCAGCCGTTGCTGCTTGAGTCTCTTCTTGGTCGCCACAAGCGGTGAGTCCGATAAACAGCACGCTCATAGCGGCGTATCGGAGTGGGGTGTTGATTAATATCATAACGGTGCTCTCCTTATCGGTGAGTAAAATTCAGGCGTACTGATTTCATCGTGTTCACGCATGAACTGCTCAATATTGAAATCAGTCGGATAGGTAAAAGAAAACGTCGATACACTGGCCTCATCAATCAAAGGCAAGGCTAGGGTGCGTATCGTGTGTTGGCCGGATAATCGAAAGAGCAGCAAGAGCGCGTCACACTGAACCGAGAGTCCCAGTGGCTCAATGAGCGCCTTCTCTTGCTGCAATACTTGGCTAGAGATCTTGAGCATACGGTTGTGCAGTAATGCCGTGTGTACCGCATTCAACATGTGCCGTTGCTCGTCACTCCACTCGCGAATAGTGGGCAATTCTACATGTACTTTGGCTAACCATGCTTGCTCTTTTGAATGTACTGAACCCTTTTGTGGCAAGGGTTTGTCTCTCTCCGAGGAGGACCCTTGCCCATAATTCAGTGCATCAGGAACAAGCGGCAGTAAGTACCTGTTGGTCAATTGCCAATAGAGCATTTCCTGCTTGTTGAGCTTCCACAATTGCTCTGAGGTTTTCCGATAGACATGAGGCATGCTCATCGAATCACATTCCACATTAAACACCTCCACAATGACTTCATCGAGGTAACGTTTAATGCTGCGAGTGGTGCGGTGGATATCGAGTAGGGCTAACTGCTGCTGCAATTCCCTAACGGTGATCCATCGATGTTGAGGAATAAGCATCAGCGTGTGCAGCAAAGCGGATAACCCTTCAATGCTGGTTTTATTGCTCATGACTACGCTCTCAATACATCAAAGCTCCACACCGGAGTCGGACATTTAATGTCGGGAGAATAGAGGTGGGTCAGACACATAATGTCCAACGGTGAAAACAGCATCAATCGGCATCACCAAAGCGTGAGCCGATTAACATTAACGAGGCTTATACTTATCACTGAGCTCGGCAATCGCTGCCAATAACCCAATTAATAGCACCACCAGAAAACCTAAAGTGGATAGGGCTCCAATGGCACCGAAGAACGGGGAAAGTGAAAACAGCGTGATGAGGGCAGTGACAAGTTTGATGGTTTGTAGAAGAAGAGAAGTCATGAGTTATTGCGGGGTGACGGCTATCTCGTTGTAAGCGTCCATATCGACATAGGTAAGAAAGTTATTCTCCCATAGGCGATACTGCTCTTTGGCATCACGGCTACCCTGCATTGGTAGCCAGCCACGATAAGCAACAAAGAACTGCCCAACCCGAAAATCAAAATCCAAGTTGCGCTCTAGCTCTGGATAGTAGTTACCTATATAAGCAAAGTCGGTGATGTATTCGATGCTCCATTCTCCTGTTGAGGTTTGGCAAATCCCCATCTCAACCGGATGGAAGCCGCCTTCCTCCGCGCTGTAACTTTTATCGCGAAAGTTGAACACCAGATAACGGCTGGTGGTCAGTGCTTCATTAGTCAGTAAATGAGCGGTGAACTGTTCACTTAGCAGCTTATGCAGTTTCTTGGACACAGGTAGTGATGATGCTGTGAAGGTTAATTTGGACATAGTGAGTCCTCCTTGTTTCAGGATTCAAATAAGAAATGAGAGAGTGAGAATTTAGTGGAACGTACCGACCATTGTCAGTTGCACATCATCAAAGACGTTTCTGGAAAGGTGACGGGCAAAGGCTTTCATCCAGACCGAGAGTAGCTCTTGTACCTCTGGATGGGATAAATCAGTGCTCCCCACATCGGGTTGATAGCACCAGCGGTTAGCAAGGTGAAAGTACAACTCAGGCTCAACAGTTGTGCTGCTGTCATCGGGATAAGAGAAGCTGGCAAAGAACACCACCAGCCAAGGGCTTGAGGCTGACTCACGTTTAAGCTGTACCTCTATCGGATGCAAACCTTGTCGATGTCGGTAGTAACTCATTTGGCGGCAGTTCAACACGAGTCGTTCAGCGTTCTCTGGGAGAGTGTATCTATTCAGAAGTGCTTCTAGTGACTGATGTAAAGTATCATCAATAGAAAGATCACCGTAATGTTGCCCAATCATAACCACCCCCTTTCAGCAAATGAGGTGCAGGTATCGCCTGTCACGATATGGTCGAGCACTCGCACATCCACCAGCGCTAAAGCGTCTTTGAGTCTTTCGGTTATGCGTCTATCGGCTTGAGACGGTGTTGAGTCACCGGATGGATGGTTATGGGCAAATATCACCGCTGCGGCATTCACTTCTAACACCGCTTTCACCACTTCTCGCGGGTAGACGCTGGCCGCATCCACCGTTCCTTGAAACAGCTCTTTAAACTCAATAAGTCGGTTTTGGTTATCCAGTAACAATAAGGCAAACACTTCACGCTCATAGCTGCCTAGCTTACAGCGAACGTACTCTTTGGTGGCATCAGGGTTAGTTAGGGCATCTCCACGTACGTAGCGGTTAGCCAGTATTTCAGCCGCATGCTCTAGGATTTCATTTTCCTGATAGCGTTGCTGCTTTTGGTAATCGGAAGTTTTGGGATTCATTTCAGGCTCCTGTCGGAATCAATGATGGGTATTCACATTGATGACATATGCCTGAAGATTTTTGGGTTGAGGTCGGTGATTGTTGTGTGAATCATTTTACACTGGGTAAGGTACTGGAACTGGAAACACTAGATAAAAGTAGGATTCGTGTGAGTCTGAACACTTTAATCTTTATGGATGAAAGCTACCATTTCATGTACAATTTGAACGCTTATACACCAATTTATGACCGAATTTTCATGGCTAGTTCTACTCAAATTAAAGCATTGATGCAATCGCATATAGACAAAGATGACGACAGATTTTTATCTGTCGCGCTTCAGGTTGCGGCGCACGAAGCTAGAAATGGACATGATAAGCTCGCACAAGAGCTTAAGTTATTAGTTGAAAAAGCAAAGAAAAATAGCGCAAAAAATTTACCGGTGTCCATTGCAAGCAGTGTGAAGGATTCTTCTGGCTTATTAACAACAAGTCATCCAACACTTAGGTTTTCAGACTTGATCGTTAATCCCGCAGTGAAAGAAAGACTGGAAAGATTGGTTAGAGAGCAGAAACACTTGATTACGCTAAAAAATCATGGTCTTTCCCCTCGCCGCAAGTTACTGCTAGCTGGTAAACCGGGCACAGGGAAGACGTTCACTGCTTCCGTTCTTGCTGGTGAGCTCAATTTTCCTTTGTTTGAAGTGCGTCTAGATGCAGTTATCACTAAGTATTTAGGTGAGTCGTCAGCTAAATTACGGCAGATTTTTGATACGATTCGAGAAGTCAGAGGAGTTTACTTTTTTGATGAGTTTGATGCTCTGGGTTCACATCGTGGTTCTAATAACGATGTCGGTGAAGCGAGACGTATTTTAAATAGTTTTTTACAAATGATAGAGCAAGATAGCTCTAACAGTGTCATCGTCTGTGCGACTAACCATTTAGAAGCCCTTGATCACGCTTTGTTTAGGCGCTTTGATGATGTAATTAAATACCAACTACCTTCTGAAGATGAAATTGTCCAGTTGTTTAAAAGTCGCTTAAAGCCATATGTTGCTAAAAACTTCTCTTGGAAGAAACTTCCTTCTATGTCTGAAGGCCTGAGCAATGCAGAAATTACTTTGGCTGCCAATGATGCAATCAAAGAAATGCTTATTCATGACCATAATTTCATTACGATTAGTATGCTTCAGCAAGCAGTAGAAGATAGGAAAAGCATCAGCCAACACTTTATGGAGTAAGAAGGAACTTTAATGGCTCGAAACGAATTCAATAAACCTCACTTCTTTTTTAATTCTTCAGCTAGCCCTCACGAGTTTACATCACCTGCTAGAGGTGGTGGATCTCCAGTTGAAATCCCCGCAAAAGATAGATCAATCCATAGTGCCAAGTTAAGGCATGATATTCAAAATGTAGCAAATGACTTTGCTGACCTTAAGACAAGCATACCGTCTTCAGAAATGAATATGGGGATTGGCATCCAGGTTGAATTCGAAAGCTTCCCAGATGTAATGATGGCTGTAGAGAGCTTAGCAAATGATCCTCAAGGTATTGTGTTACACAATGTTAAAACTGTTGAACATGAAGGGCAGACAACGACAATAGCAACTGCTTTTGTGCCTGAAGGGAAACTGAGCTTCTATCAGAAAAAACTCAATGAATATGAAGAGCGCAGGATACTTTCCAATGGTAATTCAGGTGATCACCAAAAACTCATTGATTCGATAAAGAGTATTAAACGAGCGGCTTTTTCTGCTATTTGGGCAGACGATGAAAGTCTTCTTCCTGAAAATAAAGAAGAAAATATTTGGTGGGAAGTTTGGTTAGCCACGCCAAGAAAGAGCCGGCAGACACACAACCATTATCAAGAAATTTTATCTGATTTTAAGCGATTAGCTACTATCGCTGATATGCGAGTATCTGAGCATAAACTACGGTTTCCAGAGCATACAGTCGTTCAAGTATTTACTAGCCAAAAGAAATTGGAAGAAAGTGCTTCACTACTTTTCAGAGTGGCAGAGATTCGCTTTCCTAAGGTTACCGCTGAATTTTTTGATGCGATGCATAATCATGAACAAAAGGAATGGACTGACGAACTTTTGCAGCGTCTAAAACACTCTTACTCTGATAGTTCTCCCTACGTATGTATTATTGATTCTGGAGTAAACGTTCAGCATCCATTACTTGCTCCTTTTTCAGATTTATCTGATCAAAGAACGATTACCGATGATAACGATCCAACCGATATTCTTGGCCATGGAACAGAGATGGCTGGGCTGGCAATGTGGGGAGATTTGACTGAAAAACTCGGTTCCTTGAATGAGGAGGTTGTTGGGTACAGACTTGAATCGATTAAAACCATGAGGTTTAATGGTGACAATGCAGGTAAGTCGCTGGGCATAGTAACAACGAACGCTGTGTCTGAAATGGAGATATATAAACCCGAACGCTCCCGCATATTTTCTATGTCTCTTTCTTCAGGTAAAGGAACGGATAGGGGGAGACCGTCTTCTTGGTCTAGTGCTATGGATATGCTGGCGGTAGATTATTCAGGAGAGGGAATGACGCCTCGTTTATTCACTGTTTGTGCTGGTAACACAAGAATCAATGGTAGCGCAGAATACCCCGATCTTAACTACTTGAGTGATGTTCATGATCCAGCACAAGCATGGAATGTTTTAACTGTTGGGGCTTTCACTGAGAAGGATAGTTTATCTCAGTCGAGTGATTTAATGCCTCTAGCTCCACGTGGAAGTTTGTCTCCATACTCGACAACATCTTTATTGTGGGACAGAAGTAATGCTCCTTTCAAACCAGAAGTTGTATTTGAAGGGGGTAATATTGCTCGAGATGAAGATGGTTTTTGCGGCAATGAACCTGACTTGCACCTGTTAACAACCAACAATGATTATTCGCAGAGACATTTTAGAACATCACATGCAACAAGTGCTGCAACAGCATTAGCTGCAAGATTCTCTGCACAGGTTAAGTCCCACTACAGTGATATCTGGCCTGAAACGGTAAGAGCTTTAGCTGTGCACTCTGCTGATTGGACTGATGCAATGTATGCACTTATTTCTGTAAAACGTGGAGATGATGGCATCAAAAAATCAGATATGGTTAAGTTGATTAGAAAAGTAGGCTATGGTGTACCTAATTTGGAAAAAGCTCTTAACAGTGCTGACAATTCACTTTCAATGGTGATTCAGGATGAGTTACAACCTTTTATTAAGCCTCGTTCAGGTGATACCAAAACCAAAGATATGCACTTACACGATTTACCTTGGCCGAAAGGTGAATTGCTAAAAATAGGTGAAGCAAACGTAGAATTAACGATAACTCTTTCCTACTTTATCGAGCCTAATCCTTCAAGTCGCAACGTACTAAATAAATACAATTATGCTAGTCATCAACTTAGATTTGATGTTAAGCATCATGGTGAGTCAGATGCGCAATTTATGCGAAGAATAAATGCTAAGGCTGATGGAGATAAGCCAGATGCTCTTGAAGATGGTAATTGGCTCATCGGAAAGCAGCAGCGCCATAAGGGTTCTATCCACAAAGATATTTGGCGCGGTAGTGCGGCTGATTTAGCTGCTAGAGGGAAAATTGCTATTTATCCAGCAAATGGTTGGTGGAAAACACGAAAAGCACATGAGCGGTATAACTCTAAAGCTAGATATGCTTTAGTCGTATCGCTCTCTGTTCCAGAAGTTGATGTTGATTTATATAGTGAAGTGAAGACGATAATTGAAAATGAAGTGAGAGTACAAGCGACCGTCGAGATCGCTAATTGATGATTTATTTAACACGCCTTCGGGCGTGTTTTTATGTCTGAGGTAAGGCAAAACAAATGACCGACACATTTCCATTTAGTATACCCTTAATGGACGCTATCAGACATGATTATGAGCGTTTTCGATTTGATACTCACCGGTATGACCACAAAGGTCTATTTACTGATGGTAAGGGGTTATATGCCGTTATATCGGATGTAGAAGGTAATGAATCACTGCTTGATGAACTAAGTGAACACTATCGTAAGTACCATACTGCTGGTATACCAACGGGCAAGATAGTTAGTAAAGTTACACAAGCGTTTCGTTTGATAGAATCGCGCAGCAGGTTAGAAAAGTCGCTCACACATGGGCAGCCTATGACGATGGATGAAACCATCAACTTGTTCGTGCTACACATTCCTAAGAAATATCATCCATTTCATGTGGACTTTTTATTTAACACCAACCAATTTAACCTGACTTTCAAATCGAAGATAACGATCAGTGAACAAGAAGAGATTCAGCTAATTTGTGAGGCTCTAGGCTATCAAGGCTATGACTTTGTTTTTAAATTTGATCCTACCATCTCCCATTTTCCAGGAAAGGTCGAGTACAAATCTAATACTCACAATAACCTACTACTCACAGCTAGTGGATTAATGCAAAAGCAGTTCTCCAAGCCTTTGCTCACAAGGTATGAGGAGGATGAAGATTTTTGGGTTCAAAATCGACAGTCGGTATTCAGTGGCGATGATACAGACCAAAAAGCTCCGTTCCTTTTGCCTAAATTTGTTGAAAATAAGTCACGTTGCTTCGTGGATGCGTCTGTTTTTCCGCGTCAGAACTTGAGGGTTTACTTAACTCTGTACGAACAGGTCATCATTGCATTGCCATTGGATAAGGGGGCAGAGTACTTCTATGAAATGTTTAAGCTGGGTCAATATGAGTTTCAAGAGCTGGTCGCACGCGGTCGATTACTGTTTGTAGCGCCACAGAATATTCACCGTTATTCTCAGGAGTTACTGGCGGATATCCTTATGGTTGCACCAGACTCGATAATTTTCTCAAGGCGGCTTGCTGCCTCAACTATTCGAGGCATACAGAATAAGTCAGGGATAATTGGAACCACTTTCTCAAGTGATGAGCAATATCAATTCCTTCATCAATGTTCCCTTATTGAAAATGCGTCTATACAAAACCTTGCGCAAGTGCTTTCAGAGCAATGGCAATATGGTGAATACATGGTCAATAAAGAGGGGGCTGTATCAACGCATAGGCTGGGTGTCTCCATGATTGCGGCCAAAGGTTTTGAACGCAGAGGGCGGGATATTCATCTTGAATTGTCAACAGCGGCGATGGCGTATGAATACGCACAAGGACTTAGGGCTCATCATTTTCCTTTTGATGGTGAGCAATATTCAGAAGTCGCAGCCTGCAAGGTGATCACTGGTTTTTACAATGGCGTTCGCTCTCACTCGCAGAAGATTCAAGAATCTGAGTTAGGTACATTGCTTAATGAAATATTTGCTATTGATAACGATATGGACATTCTTGAGCTCGACTCAGCGTTGTCTAATAGCCTAATGCGCTCGTTACCCAATATCGTTAATCAGTTTGCAGGTATGGATGAAGGTGAGCGGTTTCATAAGCTGAGAGCGCTCAAGGAAGAAGTGGCTAAAATTGAAAAAAATAAAGAACGAATGTCGCGATTAAACATATCAGGATTCCCTTCTGTCGCTGCTGGAGCTGGAATGGAGATGGCAGGAATCAAGGGGGGCGCCATCGTTGCACTTGGTGGTTGGCTCCTCAATGCCCTCAACGTATATGCAGATGAATTGGATCTTACGAACAGCCCAATATATACCAAACTCTCAAGCTTAAACCACTTCACTAGCCATGATGCTGTAATTGTACAGCGTGTAAGAGGTTCTATCTCAAGGCGGTAATATTTGGCTGTTAGTCAAAGGGGCTATTAAGGTAACGCCCTTTTCTTGTGATGGCTTGGAGTTAGACTTTTATTGCCCCGTACCCCAAGCCGTACCCAGAACGATTTTTGCCACAATTAAAAGTCGTTTAAACCCTTATTTAATAATCTCTAGCAGCACACCTGCTTCCATGTGGTGGGTGTAAGGGAATTGGTCGAATAGAGCGAAACGAGTCACTTTGTGTGTTTCACATAGAGTGTCTAAATTCTCTTTTAAGGTTTCTGGGTTGCAGGAGATATACACAATCCGCTCGTAGCCTTGCACCATTTTGCAGGTATCGATATCCATACCCGAGCGCGGTGGGTCAACAAAAATGGTGTTGCAACGATAGCTTTTGAGATCAACTCCCGCTTGTTGTAAACGACGAAACTCACGTTGACCTTCCATCGCTTGAGTAAACTCTTCGGCAGACATGCGGATGATTTGCACATTGTCTATTTTATTCGCCGCAATGTTGTATTGCGCGGAATCAACAGAAGGTTTGGCTAATTCGGTTGCGAGCACTCGCTCGAAATTTTTCGCCAATGCCAGTGAAAAGTTACCATTCCCACAGTAGAGCTCTAATAAATCGCCTTGGCTCTCTTGCGTACAGTCAACGGCCCATTCCAACATTTTTTGTGCGACAGTACCGTTTGGCTGAGTAAAGCTGTTTTCCACTTGTTGATAAATATAACTTTGACCATGTACGTTCAGCTTCTCAATCACAAAATCTCGATCGAGCACGACTTTCATTTTACGTGCACGGCCAATCAAATTGAGGTTGAATCCCTCATCATTGAGACGCTGTTTTAATGCTTTTGCTTGGGTTATCCATTCTTCATCGAGTTGGCGATGATAAAGCAGAGAAACCAGTACTTCACCACTAAGAGTGGAGAGAAAATCGACTTGGAAAAGTTTACGACGCAGTGAGTCGCTGCCTTTAAGTGCATCGACCAAAAGTGGCATCAAATCATTAATTAAACGACTGGCCGCAGGAAACTGGTCAACGCGGTATTTTTCACGCGTTTCTTGGTTGAACATGATGTAATAAAGCTCATCACCTTCGTGCCAAACTCGAAATTCTGCACGCATACGGTAATGCTGCTCTGGTGATTCAAACACTTCCAACTGAGGCATGTTGTATTGTGCGAACATTTGGGTCAGACGCTCGGTCTTTTCCGCCAACTGTTGCTGGTAGTGTTGTGGGTTTACATCAAGAGTCGCCATGGTATTACCTTTGCTTGGGTATGGTGCATTCAAATAATAAAGAGCGCAGATTTTATTCAATCCCTCGCGCTTGTCCAGTTTTGTCCTGAATTAGTCATTAATTGCGAGCTAACAAAAATAGCTGACACCAATCAGTACTAGACAAATTATCAATAGAGCCATAGTATCGCCCTCAGCTGGTGCTATCTAGCGGTATAGATGGCCGAAAAGGGAATCTGGTGTGAATCCAGAACTGACGCGCAGCGGTAAGAGAGAACGAACACCCAATATGACACTGCAGGAAAATGCTGTGGGAAGTCGGGTTAGTAGGTCAAGAGCTCTCAAGTCCGAATACCTGCCAGCAGCCAAATCTATGCCATCTTTTGGTTGATTTGGTAGGACTTACGCGAATTAGGATCACAATATGAATAAATCCCTTTTAGCGGCGGCTGTAGCATCGCTGCTTCCGTATGCCTCATTTTCTTCTTATGCTCAAAACACTGAAGAGTCGCTCGTGGTGACGGCTAACCGTTTCGAGCAAATCGAATCCTCAGTTCTTTCTTCAGTAACCGTTGTGTCACGTGAAGAGATCGAACAGTATCAAGCCAACTCATTAACCGAAGTATTACGCCGAGTCCCCGGCGTGGAAATCGCCCAAAATGGTGGGCGAGGACACAATGCGTCTATTTTTATGCGCGGAACGAACAGTGATCATGTGTTGGTATTGGTGGATGGTATTCGTATCAATTCATCTGCAGGTGGTGTGGCGATTAATCGTTTTCCGATTGGTTTAGTGGAACGCCTAGAGGTTATTCGTGGTCCGAGTGCGTCAGTTTATGGTTCTGATGCGATTGGCGGTGTGATCAATATTATCACTCGCTCTCACCGAGGCGATGATGCTAAACAATTAGCGCTGGGCATTGGCAGCCTTGCGTCTAAAAAAGCCGATATAGTGGCTAAAGCGGATGTGAACGAACAAGGGCATATCCAAGTAGCGGCAGGTTTTGAACAAACCGATGGCTATGATATTAAAAAGACGGGAAACGGTACCCAATATGGTTTTGATAGCCAAAACCTGATAGCTGGTTATGAGCATCAATTAAGTAAGCATTGGCTTGGCTATGTTTCTGCAAGCTGGTTTGACAGTGATGCTCAATATGACTCTTATGGTTCGGTTAAACAGGGTTACTCACAAAATGAAAGCGTTACTGGCCAACTGAATTATCACAATGAACAGTTAAAAAGCTTGGTCAGTTTGAACTACCAGCAAACTGAGAACTTAGATTATTCACTGGCGGAAGGTCGGGCAAATGCCAGCACTAAGGCCAATATCAGTCTTACGCAGCTGCAGTGGGCCAATCTCTACCAACTGACATCAACATCGGAAATCGGTGCAGGTATTGATGCTCGCCGTGAACGCCTTGCCGATGACGCGAAAAATCGTGGCAGTGCTCATAAATTAGCTGGTGAAAGCCGAGATACCAAAGGTGCGTTCGCTTCTGGTCGGTTATATGTCAATCGCTGGGTGTTGGAATCCAATATTCGCTATGACGAATACGATCAATATGACAATTATACAACTTGGTCTGTGGCGGCTGGGTATCAACTTAACGAAGCTCATTTTGTGCGCGCTACTTACGGTACTGCTTTTAAGGCACCAACGTATTCAGATTTAAGCACTACTCCAGACTTACAACCGGAAGAGTCAAAAAATGTAGAGCTCGGCATCTCGGGTGTCTATTCGTTTGCAAGATGGAATCTGTCTGCTTATGACAACAAAGTGGATAACCTCATCATTTGGTATAAACCAGCCTCTTCTTCAGATGACTGGTATTCAGACAACACTGATGCTCGGATTAAAGGCTTAGAGTTTGATGTGAACTTTGATACTGGGCCTGTTAACCATACGGTTGTGGCTGAGTTTAAAGATCACAAAGATGATAACGATGTCCAACTGGCACGTCGTGCAAAGCAAAATTATAAATGGATCAGCTCAATGAATCTCGGTAAGTTTGAGTTTAACGCTACCTATACTTACACAGGCAAACGGCTTGATCTTCCAACAGCATCGCCCATGAGTGACGACTACATTTCCGCAACCAACTTATGGGATATGTCGGTTGGCTACTGGATGAATGATGATCTGATTGTTCGCAGTCGAATCGATAACGTATTTAACGAGCAGTATGAAACGGCGATTGGTTACAAAGCGCCAGAGCGAGCTTATTACCTCAACGTTGCTTATCAATTCTAATTTTTGAAACCGCCAGTGGGCGGTTTTTACTTTGCGAGTGTGATGATGAAAAAGAACGTTATTGTCAGTTGGTCTAGTGGAAAAGATTCAACCCTCACTTTAGAGCGATTACTGGAAGATAGCCGTTATTGTGTGGTGGGCATTTTTACCACTTATGTTGAAGATGAAGTGCCCTTTCAAGCCACCCCTTTGTATGTAATTGAGCTACAAGCACGACTTTTAAAATTACCCGTTGTCAAAATAGAGCTGCCTGCCGTATTTCCAAGTAACGAGCTTTATCAATCGACCATCATCAGCGCATTAAAACAAAGTGGATTAGAGATAGACGCCGTTGCTTTTGGCGATATGTTCTGTAACGGTATTGCGCAGTATCGCAAAAGCTATATTGAACCGGCTGGCTGGGAGTGTGTGTTGCCCTTGTTAGGCGAAGATAGTAGCGCTCTTGCGCGAGAGATCATAAATCGCGGCATCCAAACCATGGTGATGACGACAGATGGCCAGAGCCTCACGCCAGACTATTGTGGACAACCTTATGGACGAGCGTTTATTGATTCTTTACCAGCAAAGGTTGACCCGTGTGGCGAAAATGGCGAGTTTCATACACTGGTCACCGACGCGCCCTGTTTTTTGGGTGGAACACTGGAGTTAGAGTTGACGCATCTCCAACTGGGGGAACGTTTTTGTCACCAAAGATACCGAGCAAGAGCATTGCCAATTGATAAAGAGCGAGTATGATCGGAACGTTTTCATTATAAGGTGCTCAGAGTGTCGCAACCGTCTCAGCTTAATGTGCTTATCTTTGACTCTGGTGTTGGTGGGTTATCGGTTTATCAAGAGGTCCAAGCCAAACTACCACAATTAAACTACATCTATCTGTTTGACAATGAAGCTTATCCTTATGGAGAGCTCAATCAAGAGGTGTTAATTAAGCGTGTGGTTAGGTTGGTAAGCGATGTCGTGGTGAAAGAGCGCATTGATTTGGTCGTTATTGCTTGTAATACCGCAAGCACCATCGTCTTACCCAAGCTGCGTTCTTGTCTTGCTGTACCAGTTGTGGGGGTTGTCCCTGCGATTAAACCTGCCTCATCACTGGCAAATAAAGCCGTGGGACTCATTGCTACCCCAGCGACTATCACTCGTCAATACACTCACGATTTGATTCGAGATTTCTCATCGGACAAGAATGTTGAATTGCTAGGGTCAACACGCTTAGTAGATATGGCAGAAGAAAAATTGAGGGGCAAAGCTGTCGATCTTGCAGAATTAAAAGAGATTCTTAGCCCTTTGGTGAACCGTATTGATGTGGCGGTCCTTGGCTGTACACACTTCCCATTAATAAAAGAAGAGATCCAAGCCGTATTAGGGAAGAGTGTCGTGCTGGTGGATTCCGGAGAAGCTATTGCTCGTCGTGTGCAAGAGCTATTGGGCGTTAAAAGCGAGCCACAATGCAAAATCAAACAACACAAGATATTATCAAGCGCACCTCCTTGGGAAGAAAGCGCGCTCAATAGCCGATTAGCTCACTTAGGTTTTACTCCTGTTCAAACATATCGTCATCAGGATGTTTAGGATCATTCGCCACACGTACTTTCAATGTACGCTGCATATAGTCTTTCTCATTCAAAGCTGAAATAGCACCATCTACATTTGCAGAAGCCATCACAACAAAGCCAAATCCACGCCTTTTGCCTGTCCGCTTATCTTTCATCAAACGTACGGCAAAGACTTCTCCATATTTGGCAAAAAGTTCACGAACATGAGCTTCATTCGCTTTGTATGGCAAGTTACCGACATACAGTGTTTTCGTTGAGAGTTTTGACTCCTCATCATCGGTTAGCGTTTTGCTGCCAAAAAATTTAAAAACAAGAGCGGAAGAGACAACACCAAGAACAAAAGTAATTGCGGGAGAAAGCGCGACCAGAGAAAAAAGGATTGCGCCTATTATTGCAAGAGATGCAACCAGTAAAATCGATTTATTAGAGTTCATATTGGAATACTACATATCAAGTAAAAGAAGAAGGATGTCTAGGATTAACAAAATAGACACATCAATCTTACGTTTATGCTTGGTGTTTTTCCAACCAATTGCTGTGATAACCTTCAAATGTTGAAGTTTTATTCAATAAAACGCGACATTGGTGGCTTTTTAAGCGAATGAAAGGTGATTTTAAAAAAGAACTTGTCACATTGTAAAACCTCCCTATAATGCCGCCTCACTGACACGGAGTGAGGCAAGCCTCACAAACGAGTTACTAGTTGAAAGAGAAAGATAGTTAAAAATAACTCTTGACTCTTAAAAGCTAAAGCGTATTATTCGCACCCCTAGCGACACGGACTTAACGGTCTTGTTCGACAGGAACGCTCTTTAACAATATAAACCTATCAATCTGTGTGGGCACTCGTTGATGATAATCAAAAAAGATTTATCAATGAACTGAGTGACCAATCAGAATCAAGTTTACTTGATTTTGGCACAGTCAATTCATTGTTGTTCTGTTGGAACAACAATAGCTTTAAAATTACTTTTT
>NZ_CAWNHR010000024.1:0-64028 GCF_963874485.1 Vibrio sp. V15_P4S5T153
CTCAATGGAAGAACATTGAATGTGTGAATGAGAACGAAACAGCTTTCCGAATTAAGAAATTTGCTTGGCGACCATAGCGTTGTGGACCCACCTGATTCCATGCCGAACTCAGAAGTGAAACACAACAGCGCCGATGGTAGTGTGGGGTCTCCCCATGTGAGAGTAGGACATCGCCAGGCTTTGAATATTGTCTAACCAGACACGCTGCGGAGCGGTAGTTCAGTTGGTTAGAATACCGGCCTGTCACGCCGGGGGTCGCGGGTTCGAGTCCCGTCCGCTCCGCCACTTATTAGGAAGCCCTGCTAGTAATAGCAGGGCTTTTTTCGTTTGAGAAAAATAGCATTTTATTTTTTATCACTCTCAGGACAGTCGTGTGGTAGCTACACTTTGTTCAATCTATTCTTATTCTTTTCGGTCTCTATGTCTTAGGTATAAAAAAGCCGATGTATTAAACATCGGCTAGAGAGACATGGTTCAGGAGATTTAGCTACGCAAAGCGGCTTTGGCTGACAGTGCTTTTTTATCTGAGTCTGAAAGAAAGGCTAATTCTAATCCGTTAATTTGCGCTTGTCTGATCTGCTCTTGAGAAAGGCCTGCTTGAAGTGCTGCAACTTCATATTCATGTGGAAGTTCAATACCTTCAACCGCTGGGTCATCAGTATTTAAACAAGCAAGTATCCCATGCTCTAAAAACTGTTTTATAGGATGATGAGCAAGAGAGTTTACTGTGCTCGTTTGGAAGTTTGACGTTAGGCAAGACTCAATGCCAATACGATGTTTGGCAAGATAATCCATTAGCTTAGGGTCATGGACGGCTTTTACTCCGTGTCCAATGCGTTCTGCACCTAGCTCTTTAATTGCCTGCCACATACTTTCTGACCCCGCTGCTTCTCCAGCATGTACTGTAACTCTTAGTCCTGCATCTCGCACTTGTTTAAAGTGAGAAATAAATCGCTCGCCCGGCTGCCCAAGTTCATCGCCCGCCAAGTCGACTGCAACAATGTGCTGTTTTTGAGTCAAAATAGCGTCTAGCTCCTGCTGACAAGCATCGGTGCCAAATGTGCGGCTCATAATTCCTATTAGGTTAGCCTGAATACCGAAGTCTCGAACGCCCGCTTGCACCCCATCAACTACAGCCTCAACAACGCCAGCGATAGGCAGTTGATGTTTCATAGCCATATAGTAAGGAGAGAACCTCAGCTCGGCATAATCAATTTGAGCATTTAAGGCATCTTCGACATTTTCGTAGGCGACTCTTCGGCAAGCATCGAGATCACCCAATACGGCAACTCCCCAATCAAGTTTTGATAAAAAAGCGACCAATGATGGCTCTGCTTCGACGATTTGTACATGAGGTGTGAGCTCTTCTATGTTGCCAGCTGGCAGCGCTACACCAAATCGTTGCCCTAGTTCTAAGATAGTTTTGGTTCGAATGTTGCCGTCAAGATGGCGATGCAAATCAGTAAGCGGTAGATTTTTAGTTATCATTATGTTTTTCCGAAAGTGTGTATGGCATCAAGTATAAAAATCAATGTGGTCAGTGTCAGCTAGCAAAGAGTATTAAATCACCCAATTCTGTTTATTTGGCTTTTATGTTTACCATATCTGTTGACCATTCGTTAAAAGGGATGGCTTTACTAAACAGAAAGCCTTGCCCCTGAGTGCAGTTAAGTATGGTTAGGAGATGGACTTGCTCTTTGGTTTCAATACCTTCTGCTACAATTTCGACATTAAACCCACGAGTCATGTTGATGATTGCCGCAACGACTGAGCTACTGAGATTTGTCTGTTCGAGCTGCGATACAAACGCCCTGTCTATTTTTAGACAATCGAATGGAAGTTGATGTAAATAAGAAAGGGAGCTGTATCCGGTACCAAAATCATCTATCGCGATATGGATGCCCAGCTCTTTGAGTTTGTTCATGTTTGCTAAAATAACTGGGTCGTTATCAACAATTCTTGATTCTGTGATCTCTAAAGCGAGGTTATTGGGTTCAAGCCCCGTTCTTTCCAAAGTCGCTTTGAGTTCATGAACAAACTGAGGTTGAGATAGCTGGTTCACTGAGAGGTTGACGTGCATTTTAAACGTCGATCCCCATTTACCCATCTTGATGCCTTGCATTGTGTCAAAACACGCTTGATACAAGATTTGCTCACCAATCAGGCCAATGAAGCCGCTTTCTTCAGCGATAGGAATGAATTCCAAGGGGGGAATGATATCACCGCTTGGTGTCACCCAGCGTGCCAAGGCTTCAGCTCCGATGATATCTCCCGTTGATAAGTTTACAATTGGTTGATAATGCGGAATATATTCTTTGTTCTCGATGGCAAGCTTAATTTGAGTGAGCATTTGCGTACGTTTACGAGAAACATCGTCCATCTCTGGAGAGTAATAGCAGATCCTTGAGCGCTCTTGCTTGGCGTGGCTGAGTGCGATGCTACCATTACGTAACCATAGCGCCATAGTATGGAGTGTGTCATTAGGGAGTACGATGCCAATGGAGGCATTGACGACCACTTTTTCATTATGCATTGAGAATGGGACAGCAAACATTTGTAATATGCTGTTAGCCGCGGATTGGGCTTCATTCTTTTGTTGTAAAGAGGGGATGTAAATAGCGAATTCATCACCACCTGTACGAGCAATACATGAGGTGCTTGCAAATAGTGTACGTAATTTTTCAGCAATAGTTTGTAATAGCAAGTCACCTTGCTGATGCCCCAAGCTGTCATTAATATCTCTGAATTTATCGATGCCGATAAGCAATAGGCTGCCATTAATTTGATTTGATTGGCTAAAGTTATCAATTAAACCTTCACGGCTATAGAGCTTGGTTAGGGAATCGTAGATCAATTGGGAATGCAGTGCCTTAAATGAGGCTTTTAGGTTATTGGCCATTTCATTGAATGAATAAACAAGTAAACTCGTTTCATAAATATTACCAGCTTTCGGCATGTTACTTTCCCAATCCCCTTTTGCTAGATGCTGAGCAGCAGCCGCGGTGGCGGTAATTGGAGTGGTGATTCGATTAAAGGCAATGAGCCCTATACCAATGCCGATAAGGCTGACAATGCTGCCAATAATCCAACTGTTTTGTTGGTTTTCTGGCAATCGACCAAGTAGATCGGTTTCTGAAATCGAGACGCCAATAAACCATTCGATGCCATGTTTATCTTTAAAGGGAGTGAGATGATTAAAATAGCGGGTGCCATCAACTACCGTTTCGAATTTGTTGAGTGTTGCTGACAGCATTTTGTCATGGTTATCAATATAATGTGCACTGGCTTGGATCACTGGGTTGGCATTTTCGATAGCCAGTAGTCGCTCTCCTTTTGCCGACAGTTCGGTCCCCCAAGAGACAACGGTGCTGGTATTGGAGTGAGCCACCAATCTTTTTTCTGGATCAATAATATACACGTTGGCATGAGTTTTCTGTTGCAGTGAGGCCAGAAACGCATTGAACGTATCGATTTTCACATCAGTCACCAAAACACCGATGAATTTGTTCATAGAGAAAACGGGTGCTAAAGCAGAGAGCGTGATCTCTTGGCGTTCATCAACATTAGTGTAGATTGGCGACCAACTTGGGCTTAAACTTTGTGCAACTGGAGTATACCAGGGGCGAGTTCTTGGATCATAATCGGCAATGGTGGAGCGAATATCTTGATTGATGGTTTTTCCTGAGTAGATCACCAAGTTTTGCTGAGTTCGATTATCTTTCACCATCAAGGTAAAACTATCACCAATCTCTTTGCGAAAGCCCACGTACTCCGCCTGTTCGCCACCAAATCCGATCACATCAATTTGTTCTAGCGGTCGATAAAGCGTTTCAAAACTGGCAAGCAGATATCCTTCTATTTTACTGACATCGTCCGCAGAATAGAACTGACTAAAGCCGATCGTGTGGCTTAAAGCGAGGCTGGCTTGAAAAGGTTCATCGAGAAAACTGATCAGCCGCTGCTCTACATTGGCATTTAATGATGAAAGCTGTTTGCTGCTAATGTCATCAACCATCTCTTCATAACTGTATTTTTGTACACCCACAATCACTCCAATCGTTATGAGGAAAATCATAACAAATGGTAGAACAACGGCTGTTTTCAACGTTATTTGATTCGTAAATGACATGTCGTGTCTTCTGCATCCATACAAATTATCGGTAAAACACGCAAGGTGGTGGGTGATTGCATTGTGCCAGAAAGTGAATCACTGCACCTGATCATTAAAAAATTATCAGTAAAGTTCTTTTAACTTCCTTGTCAACGTATTGCGCCCCCACCCAAGCACCTTAGCTGCGTCTTGTTTGTGACCATTGGTGTGATGAAGTGCTGCTTCCAAAAGTATACGTTCAAATTCAGGAAGTGCATAAGAAAGCAACTCTGTTTCTCCTGAAGCTAATGAAGATTTAGCCCAACTTGCGAGTTGTTGTTGCCAACTTATAGCACTATCAAAGTCACTATTTTTCTTTTCCGACAATAATTCGGAAGGAAGATCACTGGGTAGCACCTCGCTGCCACTGGCCATTACAGTTAACCAGCGGCACATATTTTCAAGTTGTCGTACGTTTCCCGGCCATTCAAGACGATTCAAAATTTCAATGCTCTTAGGATGTAGCGTTTTCATTTCTACGCCTAATTCTTTTGCTGCAGAGGCGAGAAAGTGCTTGGTCAGTTTTTCTATATCTTGGCTTCGCTCACGCAGTGCTGGGATATGAATACGAATGACATTGAGACGGTGAAAAAGGTCGTCACGAAACTTTCCTTGATGAACGAGCTTTTCTAAGTTTTGGTGAGTAGCGGCGACAATGCGGACATCCACTTTGATTGCTGAATGCCCTCCTACGCGGTAAAACTGACCATCGGCTAAAACACGCAGTAGCCGAGTTTGAATGTCGAGCGGCATATCGCCAATTTCATCTAAGAATAGGGTGCCACCATTGGCCTGCTCAAAACGCCCCTGGCGGACATTGTTTGCACCAGTGAATGCTCCTTTCTCATGACCAAACAGTTCTGACTCGATGAGATCTTTTGGAATTGCGGCCATATTGAGGGCAATAAACGGTTTTTGGGCGCGTGGGCTATGGCGATGAAGCGCGTGAGCGACTAACTCTTTCCCGGTTCCTGATTCACCATTGATCAAGACTGAGATTGAGGAACGTGATAAACGGCCAATCGCCCGAAATACCTCTTGCATTGAAGGGGCTTCTCCAATGATTTCCGGTGTACTATCAACGCCAATCTGTTGATTGGATTGTTCTTTGCGCTGCTCCTGACTATGCGCAATGGCACGTTCAACCAAGGTGAGGGTTTCATCGACATCAAAAGGTTTAGGCAGGTACTCAAAGGCACCTTTTTGATAGGCATTCACCGCGGCATCAAGATCTGAGTGGGCAGTCATGATGATGACGGGCAACTCAGGAGATCGTGAATGAACTTGGTTTAGCAGCTCAATACCATTCATGCCCGGCATGCGAATATCGGAAACGAGCACATCGGGCGTTTCTCTTTCTAGCGCCAGTAACACACTTTCGGCATCGGAAAACGTTTCGCATTTTATGTTGGCTGATGAGAGCGTTTTTTCCATCACCCAGCGGATCGAACTATCATCGTCCACCACCCAAACGTATCCTTTACTCATAATGTTTATTCCTTAGCAGCAAACCCAATCAGACATCGGTCAAATGGGTAAATAAATAGTAAATGTGGTTCGACCTGGCCAGCTTTCAACATCGATTTTTCCATTGTGCTGATCGATCAGGTTTTGTGAGATAGAAAGACCCAGCCCCGTTCCACCTTCACGGCCGCTGACCATGGGGTAAAACAGTGTGTCTTGTAATTCGGTAGGAATGCCTGGGCCGTTATCGCTGATTTCTATGCGTGCCACTAACTTATGGCGCTGTCCGTGAATATTGGCTTGGTGCACTGTTCTGGTGCGCAGTGTGATTTTACCATGCGGATCATGAGATAAAATCTGTGCCGCATTGCTGACGATATTCAGTAATGCCTGCTCGATTTGATCGGTATCCATCAAAATATCGGGCAAGCTGGGGTCATAATCTCGTTCAATCACCAAGTGTGTGCTGGCTTCTAGCTCAACCAATTGGCGGACTTTTTCCAAAATTACATGGAGATTTTCAGAGCACTTCTTGCCTGGTTTTTGTGGGCCGAGCAAACGGTCAACAAGAGCGCGCAGTCGATCGGCTTGTTCAATAATAATTTGGGTGTACTCAGTGAGACTGTGGTCCGGCAACATCTTTTCTAGCAGTTGCGCCGCGCCGCGTAGCCCACCTAATGGGTTTTTAATTTCATGCGCCAGCCCGCGAACTAAGAGTTTTGCCGCTTGCTGTTGGGCGTGCTGATTGAGCTCTTGTGTTAACCGTCGTTGTTGACCAATTTTGCGCATTTCGACCAAAAGCATCAGCTCGCGTTGCCAAGATATAGGGCTCACGGTCACTTCCAGCATCAGTGGCTTACCATCGACCACAAACGTGACATCGCTATCAGTAATACTTTGGCCACTTTGCAACGGCTGAGAAAGCAGCGCTAAATCAAGAGAAGCGTGCTGGATGAGTTTTGACAGTGGTTGGTTGATAATTCGCTTAGCACTTTGGGAGAAGAGTTGTTCAGCCGCTGGATTGGCATAACGGATACAAAGAGACTCATCGAGCATCAAGGTGGCGGTAACGATATTATTTAAAATCGTTTGGCTTAGCTCACAATTCACGTTTTCATCCTTGTCCGTGTTCCCAAATGATGCAATGCACAACCTTGGTGCATTGCATGGCTAAGTATGGCGCATCGGTGTCAGAAGAAAAAGTGAAACCTGTTGTTATATCGAGCTTATTGGCGAAGAGTTCATCACTTGATGCTGGCTCGATGTAAATGCACCGTCACAGGGTTAGACGATGCAATAATCTTGCCGTTTACAACCACTTGAATTAAAAAGCGATGCGTTCCTCTATCTAGATTTTTCAGCGTCCAAGTAGGTTGAGTAGCGGGGGCGCCATAGGCCTTGTCATTCATGACCAATTGCAACTGTTCATTGACGGTTAAGTTGCGATTGAGTTCGGCGTTGATTGAAATAACGCCCGCATTGCTGCGTAAGGTTTCATCGTCAGCCGGAGAGCGAATTGCAATGGTCAGCGGTTCTATTTTGTTGACATGGGTTGCGGATTTTTCCTGTGGCAGATTTTTGGTGAGCTCAGTGACGGGGTGAGAGGTTTCAAAGGTTGGCTCAGGCGCATCGGCCTGAAAATCAGGAATCGAAATTTGCTTTGCTCCCTTATCTTGTGGGACATCGCTAAGATGCAACACGCCGTTCGCATCCACCCACGTATAGACGTTTTGTGCAATTGAAGTCGCGGAATAAAGCATGATGATTGTTAGGAGTAAAGTTCGGATCAGATTCACAGTCATCCCCCTATATAGAGATGTTTTCACGTTAAGGGTATCGGCTTTTGAGTGCCGTTATTGTTGTAACGCTAATGTTACGACGTCCGGAATTAACCCCAAATATGAAAAAGGCTCACCTGCGAGGCGAGCCTGATAAATCCGTAACCTAAGTTACATTTTGCACCAAAGCTAAGAATTATACCGAGTAGTACAATTCAAATTCTAGTGGGTGAACGGCCATGTTGACGCGTTCTACATCTTTTGCTTTTAGCGTGATGTATGAGTTGATGAAATCATCAGAGAATACGCCGCCAGCGGTCAGGAATTCACGATCTTCATCCAGTGCTTTTAGTGCCACTTCAAGTGACTCGGCTACTTTTGGAATCTCAGCGGCTTCTTCTGCTGGTAGGTCGTACAAATCTTTATCCATCGCTTCTCCTGGATGGATCTTGTTCTTGATACCATCAAGACCAGCCATAAGAAGAGCGGCAAACGCTAGGTATGGGTTCGCTGCTGGATCTGGGAAACGAGCTTCGATACGACGTGCTTTCGGGCTTGGTACTACTGGAATACGGATAGACGCAGAACGGTTACGAGCCGAGTAAGCTAGCATTACCGGTGCTTCAAACCCAGGGACAAGGCGCTTGTACGAGTTTGTTGATGGGTTAGCAAATGCGTTGATGGCACGCGCGTGCTTGATGATACCGCCAATGTAGTAAAGCGCTAAGTCAGATAGACCGCCGTACTTGTCACCAGCAAATAGGTTTACACCATCTTTTGCAAGAGATTGGTGAACGTGCATACCTGAACCGTTGTCGCCAACAAGAGGCTTAGGCATGAAGGTTGCTGTTTTACCAAAGGCGTGCGCAACGTTGTGCACCACGTATTTGTAGATTTGGATCTCATCGGCTTTAGTAGTTAGCGTATTAAAGCGAGTGGCGATTTCGTTTTGACCTGCAGTCGCTACTTCATGGTGGTGAGCTTCAACGACGAGGCCCATCTCTTCCATGATCAAACACATGGCTGAGCGGATGTCTTGTGATGAGTCAACCGGTGCAACAGGGAAATAACCACCTTTCACACCAGGGCGGTGACCTTTGTTACCACCTTCAATTTCAGCGCCAGTGTTCCAAGCCGCTTCGATATCATCAATTTTGAATGAGGCACCAGACATATTGTTGGTGTATTTCACGTCATCAAAAAGGAAGAACTCTGGCTCTGGACCGACAAGAACGGTGTCTGCGATACCTGTTGAACGCATGTAATCTTCTGCGCGTTTTGCGATAGAACGTGGGTCACGATCGTAGCCTTGCATGGTTGCAGGCTCTAGAATGTCACAACGAATGTTAAGTGTTGCGTCTTCTGTGAACGGGTCAAGAACTGCACTTGATGCATCAGGCATCATCACCATGTCAGACTCATTGATTCCTTTCCAGCCAGCAACGGATGAACCATCGAACATCTTACCTTCTTCGAAGAAGTCTGCGTCGACTTGATGAGCAGGAATAGAGATATGTTGCTCTTTGCCTTTCGTGTCGGTAAAGCGCAGGTCAACAAACTTAACTTCGTTTTCTTGGATCAGCGATAGAACGTTTTCTACTGACATCTTGGATAACCTCCAGTGTTATTAAAGCGGTAATGGCCCGAATCGAATTGAAACTAGCATTGATTAATTTCATTCTAAACTTATTAATCGATGCTGTTTCTAATAAAGCTAAATTCGTGCCAATTAAATTAATCCTTTAATTTCAAGTGTTTTGGTTGTTCTTTGTCGAATTTAAATGCTTCTCTGCACCAAAAAGATCCTTATTTGCACTATTTTGGTGCCTTGAGTTTTATGTTGCACCATTAACTACCAAAGCGCACACTATTCAGCCTAGGTTTACTAGGCTTGTCAATGCTGATTTAGTCCATTTTGATGCAATTTGTTTTAAAGCAAGTAGCGGACTAAGCTTGTGGTGAGCGAAAATCAGCGCGATAGATCACATATTTCTAGGTTTTTCGCCAAAATCTGGTACATTATTGACCGTTTTTTTAATCAAGTTCTATGCTCGTTGCGGCCTCATGCCGAAGCGAGTTACTCCCTTAATAAGTGAAGCAAAATCCATGGCTACTCCACAGATTGATAAATTAAGAAATATCGCGATCATCGCACACGTTGACCACGGTAAAACAACGTTGGTTGATAAACTGCTGCAACAGTCAGGTACGTTAGAGTCTCGCGGTAATACGGAAGAGCGGGTCATGGACTCGAACGATATCGAGAAAGAGCGCGGTATCACTATCCTTGCAAAAAATACAGCCATTAACTGGAATGATTTCCGTATCAACATCGTAGATACTCCAGGACACGCCGACTTCGGTGGTGAAGTTGAGCGTATCATGTCAATGGTTGACTCTGTTTTGCTGATTGTTGATGCGGTTGATGGCCCAATGCCACAAACTCGCTTCGTAACACAAAAAGCTTTTGCTCACGGTTTGAAACCAATCGTTGTTATTAACAAAATTGACCGTCCTGGTGCTCGCCCTGATTGGGTTATGGATCAAGTGTTCGACCTGTTCGATAACCTTGGTGCAACGGATGAGCAGCTTGACTTTAAAGTGGTTTATGCCTCTGCACTGAACGGTTGGGCGACACTTAACGAAGGTGAAGTTGGCGAAAATATGGAACCTTTGTTCCAAGCGATCGTTGACAATGTAGAGTCACCACAAGTTGACCTTGATGGCCCACTACAAATGCAAGTTTCTCAACTTGATTACAGCTCTTACGTTGGTGTTATCGGTGTTTGTCGTGTGACTCGTGGTAGCGTAAAAGCGAACCAACAAGTAACAGTTGTCGGCGCTGATGGTAAGAAACGTAACGGTAAAGTTGGTACAGTTCTGGGCTATCTTGGCCTTGAGCGTAACGAAGTTGAACAAGCTAACGCTGGCGACATCATTGCGGTAACAGGTTTAGGTGAACTGAAAATTTCAGACACCATTTGTGACCAAAACTGTGTTGAAGCTATGGTGCCGCTATCCGTTGATGAACCGACAGTGACCATGACTTTCCAAGTCAATACTTCACCGTTTGCAGGTAAAGAAGGTAAATACGTGACTTCACGTAATATCCTTGAGCGTCTGCAAAAAGAGCTTGTTCATAACGTAGCATTGCGTGTTGAAGAAACCGACAACCCAGATCGCTTCCGCGTTTCAGGTCGTGGTGAACTTCACCTATCAATCCTGATTGAGAACATGCGTCGTGAAGGCTTTGAGCTTGCAGTTTCTCGTCCTGAAGTTATTTTGAAGGAAGAAGACGGCCAGAAAATGGAACCGTTCGAAACCGTAACGATCGATGTGATGGAAGAGAGCCAAGGCGGCGTGATGGAGAAAATCGGCCTGCGTAAAGGTGAGCTGACGAATATGACTCCAGACGGCAAAGGCCGTGTGCGTCTTGATTTCATGATGCCTTCTCGCGGTTTGATTGGTTTCCAAACAGAATTCATGACCTTAACCTCAGGTTCAGGTTTGCTTTACCATACGTTTGATCATTACGGCCTACACAAAGGCGGTAACATTGGTCAACGTAACAACGGCGTGTTGATCTCTAACGCGACAGGTAAAGCGTTGACTTACGCTCTGTTCAACCTACAAGAGCGCGGTCGCCTATTTACTGAGCACGCAGATGAAGTGTACGAAGGCCAAGTGATCGGTATCCACAACCGTTCTAACGACCTAACAGTGAACTGCCTGAAAGGCAAGCAGCTGACAAACGTTCGTGCTTCTGGTACTGATGAAGCGCAAGTATTGTCACCTGCAATCAAGTTTACACTTGAGCAAGCACTTGAGTTTATTGACGACGATGAACTAGTGGAAGTGACCCCACAGAGCATTCGTATCCGTAAACGTCATTTAACTGAAAATGATCGTAAACGTGCAAGCCGTGGCTAATACCGTCATGGTATAAGTTAACGAGTTAATTTAAGGGCGAGGAGTGTACTTCTCGCCCTTTGCTTATCTGCAATATAGTCAGTTTTAGGTATAGAATGGTGATTGATGATAAAAATAAGCAGGGAGAAGGCATTTGAAAATCAAAAAGTTTGGCAAACAATGTTTACTGTTTACGCGTTATTTACTCAGCCGGATGGATCATGACCGCGTCAATGTTAATGCGGGCTATTTGGCTTATATCACGTTGTTGTCGATCGTACCTATGCTTACCGTGCTGTTATCAATTCTCTCCTCATTTTCTATTTTTGCCAATGTCGGTATGGTTATTCAAGATTTTGTGATCACCCATTTTGTGCCTGCCGCAGGCGATGTAGTGCGAGAGGCGTTGCTCGAATTTATCGCGAATACAGGTAAGATGACGGCCGTGGGCGGGGCATTTTTATTCGTTGCAGCTTTAATGCTGATTTCCAATATTGACAAGAATTTGAACTACATTTGGCGAGTTAAAAATAAACGGCGCATGGTGCTCTCTTTTTCAATGTATTGGATGGTTCTTACGCTCGGGCCAATTTTAGTCGGCGCGAGTATTGCGGCAACCTCGTATATTACCTCACTCAAGATTATTGACAGCGAAGCACTCTCTGGTGCTTATAATTTGTTGCTGCGCTGGCTACCTTTTATTTTGTCATTCTCTGCTTTTGTCGGTTTGTACCTGCTGGTGCCGAATAAAAAAGTGCATCTTTCACACGCCTTGGTCGGGGCAATGGTGGCGGCTATTTTATTTGAGTTCAGTAAAAAAGGGTTTGCTGCTTATATTACTCAGTTTCCCTCCTATCAACTGATTTACGGCGCACTGGCGGCGATCCCTATCCTGTTTGTGTGGGTCTACTTATGCTGGATGATTGTGCTCGTTGGGGCGGAGGTAACGGCGACTTTGGGTGAAAAAGAGCACTGGAGCAATGAGCAAGAAATGCTAAACTCATTGCTTATCTCCGAGCAAATGATAAAGGGAAATCAGAGTGATAGCGTTGATCCAGAGAGTGAGTGAAGCGGCGGTACGTGTTGATGGGGAAGTGGTTGGCGAAATCAATCAAGGCTTACTGGTGCTACTTGGGGTCGAAAGAGATGACGATGAGGCAAAGGCCAAACGTCTAGTCGAACGTGTGACTCAGTACCGCGTGTTTGAAGATGAAGAGGGAAAAATGAACTTGAACGTGCAACAAGTGAACGGTCAGGTTTTAGTGGTGTCTCAATTTACATTGCCAGCCGATACCAAAAAAGGGACGCGTGCCGGATTTTCAAAAGGTGCACACCCTGCTGATGCTGAGCGTCTGTATGATTACTTTTCGGATTTGTGTGAGCACATTTTGCCAACTCAGCGTGGCCGCTTTGCACAAGATATGAAAGTCTCGCTGATTAATGATGGCCCAGTGACATTCTGGCTTCAGGTTTAATAAAGAAATGGATAGAGCCTCCTTCGTTGGGATCATGCGGAGTATGAGAGGCTGTGATTTAGGGATAACCAAATGTTTAAACTGATTACGCCAAGTACCGACAACCAACTGAATAAATACTACCATTTTCGCTGGCAAATGCTGCGTGAGCCATGGCATCTACCGATCGGCTCGGAGCGCGATGAGTATGATGGCATGAGCCACCACAGGATGATTGTCGATGGTCGTAACCGACCGATTGCTATTGGTCGCTTGTACATTACGCCAGATTGCGAAGGGCAAATTCGCTATATGGCGGTTAAAAGTAGCCGTCGCAATAAAGGTATGGGCTCTTTGGTGCTGGTGGCGCTAGAGTCGCTGGCTCGTCAAGAAGGTGCAAAGCGCCTAGTCTGTAGCGCCCGTGAAGATGCGATTGCATTTTATGAAAAGAACGGCTTTGAACGCCGGGGCTCGCTCAATGATGAACGCGGTCCGGTTCGACATCAACAAATGGTCAAACCGCTCGATCCCATGGCCAATGTGATTCGCAAACCTGAATGGTGTACTGAACTGCAAGAACGCTGGGCCACGCACATTCCTATCAGCGAAAAAATGGGCATTAAGGTGACTCAATATACGGGCTACCAATTTGAGTGCAGCGCTCAGCTCAATCCGAATTTGAACCCACACAACACCTTATTTGCAGGCTCGGCATTTACCCTTGCCACCTTGACCGGATGGGGAATGGCATGGCTGCTGATGCGTGAGCGAAGTCTGAATGGCGATATTGTTTTGGTTGATAGCCGCATCCGCTATCGTCACCCTGTGGTGCATAACCCTTTAGCCTTCACTTCATTGGATGGCATTAGTGGCGATTTAGATCGTTTAGCCAGTGGACGTAAAGCGCGTATCGTCGTCAATGTCACTATCACCAGTGGCGGTAAACCAGCCGTTGAATTTACGGGAACCTATATGTTGATCCCCAATTACAAGGCATTGTTAGCCGCCGCATCATTGGCTGAGTAAGTGTCGGTTTCTGGATCACACGAATAGATGGTGTGCTGTGTGTTGTGGAGCAGTTCGAAGTGCATCTCACGGCACATCTGTTGGAGGTTAAGGTTAAGTTGTCCTTTCTCCAACTTGACCAAATCCACGTGACCATCAAGGTTTGCCTTGAGCGTCTTTCCAACCAGCGGCGTTGTATTAATCATCATCCGCCCTCTGTCTGAGTGAATGACTAAACCTTCGAGCGTAAACGGCTCATGGCTGAGGTTTTGCTCAGGATCGCTTAGCGTTAATATGCCTTGTCGAATATTGAGCGTTGCTTCACCTGTGAGGGAGTGGGCGAAGGTGGCGTAGTCTCCGGCGAGGCCGTTGACCTGCGCTTCCAATTCACTGAGACCCTCTATGGTAAAGGGAAGCTGGGTGACTTTATTGAGCACCGCTAGCGGTAGCCCATCGGCATGAATGTTGGTTTGCCAAGGCTGACTTAACGTTTGGAAATTCCAACGCGCAGTGGCATCGATATAGCCGTTTTCTAACGGCATGAATAAACGATCTAGGTACCATTGGCCTTGTTCGCTGCGCATCTCAACGACGCTTTGCGTGCTCAATAGTGAATCGTAGCTGGCGCTGTTTGCGCTGATATTGAGCGTGCCTTGCCACAATCCCAAGCGCTTCTTTTTTACGAGAGTTAACTGCTTCCCTTTGGCATGGACACCAGACAATTGCCAATAAGGTGGCGCAAATAATTGAATGAGTTGGCTATTGGCGATGGTGAGTTGCTCGATGGTGAGGTTATCAACCCACGGCCAATGCTGGCTCAGCGACGTAAAATCATCTTTGCTTTCGCTCACCCATTTTACACCGCGAATAGTGAGCTGTTGCAGCGATGCTGAGGTTGGGGTGATAACACCCGCCCATTGAATATCACCTTGCTTAAATTCACTACTAAAATCCTCAATGATCAGTTTACCCGGCTCGGTGCGCAGGCTAAAGGTCGGCTCCACCCACTGCTGACCTAGCCAAGTTGCATCGTCGGCTTGCAGCGAGAACTTACCTTGTTGCTGCTGCCAAATATTGCTGTGTGGATAAATGTTCTCCAGCGAAATATCGACGTTACGCAAGCTGATATCCGCAAGCTCGATCTGACTGTTTAAAATATCTAAGCTATTGATATGGTCTATTTTGTCAAAGAGCTGAAACCAACCCGATTGGCGTAAGGAATGACTCATATCTCGGCTAAGATTGAGTTTTTCCAGTGTCACATTGATCAGCGACCAACCTTGAGGATACTGCTCGGCTTGACCTGAAATAGCCGCGCCGCGCCATGACAACGAGAGCCCATAGACGGTGCTGTTGGCAGGTTTGTAATCCATATCGAGCAGTAGGTTATTCAGCGCTTCTCCTTGCCAATAAAATTGTTCAGCTGAGAGTTGTATCTCGCCGAAAGGCAGAGCTGTTGGAGCATCCGGCCAATGTGGATTTTTAATCTGTAGGTTAACACCACGCGCTAGCCAACCTTGTTGGGCGATGTCGGCGTGATTGAGCGCGATTTGGCTCACCGAAATGGGCCATGATCGCAAATCGGTAGGAAGGCCATTTTGTAGACTGATACCACTAAGTAGCACGCTATCAACGGCGATTTTTTGGTCGCGAATGAGCTGTGGGCTGAGCCAAATATCGGCTTGCTCTATCGGGATATGCTGCTTATTTTGCCGCAGTGTTAATTGGTTGAACTGAAAATGCAAAGGATACTGGTATTGAAGAGATTGAAACGTCACGTTTCCTTTCGAAAGCCGTTCAACGAGAGTTTGAGCAACGGGAGTAGCATAAGAGGTATGTAGCAGTGCAAACATACCCAGCATGAAAGTGAGAAATAGCGCGATGATCGCAATCAGCAATGCCAAAGCCTTGTTCATGGTGTCCTTACTCGTAAATCGTTACCTGCGACAGAGTGAAACAAATTACCTCACGCAGCAACAAAAAAAGCCCCTTATCAAAGGGGCTTGCTACTGACTTATCAGTTTTAGTCGAGTTGTGGGCCTGCGGCCACTAATGCTTTACCTTCTGCGTTATCAGTATACTTGGCAAAGTTATTGATAAAGCGCGAGGCGAGATCTTCAGCTTTGCTTGTCCATTGTAGAGGATCCACGTAAGTATCGCGTGGGTCGAGAATGGTTGGGTTCACACCAGGTAGTGAGGTTGGTACTTCAAGATTGAAGATTGGAATATGCTTGGTTGCTGCCTTCTCAATCGAACCATCTAAGATAGCGTCAATGATGGCGCGGGTATCTTGAATCGAGATGCGTTTACCGCTGCCGTTCCAACCAGTGTTGACTAGATAAGCTTCAGCACCAGCTGCTTCCATACGTTTTACCAGCACTTCGGCATATTGTGTTGGGTGGAGCGTTAAAAACGCTGCGCCAAAACAGGCTGAGAAGGTTGGTGTTGGTTCGGTGATGCCACGTTCAGTACCCGCTAGTTTTGCCGTAAAGCCAGACAAGAAGTGATACTTGGTTTGTTCTGGAGTCAATTTAGAGACTGGTGGAAGCACACCAAATGCATCCGCAGATAGGAAGATCACTTTATTGGCGTGACCACCTTTCGATACAGGCTTAACGATGTTTTCGATGTGGTAGATAGGATAAGAAACACGAGTATTCTCGGTTTTAGAACCATCATCAAAGTCAATCGAACCATCGCTACGTACTGTGACGTTTTCCAGTAGCGCATCACGGCGGATCGCGTTGTAGATGTCAGGCTCGGCTTCTTTGGAGAGCTTGATGGTTTTCGCGTAGCAACCTCCTTCAAAGTTAAAGACACCATCATCATCCCAGCCGTGCTCGTCATCGCCGATTAACGCGCGTTTTGGATCGGTAGAGAGTGTGGTTTTTCCTGTGCCAGATAGGCCAAAGAAAATCGCCACATCGCCATCTTTAGCCATGTTGGCTGAACAGTGCATTGAAGCAATACCTTGCAGTGGAAGGAAGTAGTTCATCATTGCGAACATCCCTTTCTTCATTTCACCGCCGTACCAAGTACCGCCGATCAACTGCATTTTTTCCGTTAAGTTAAACACAGTGAAGTTTTCTGAGTTCAGGCCTTGCTCTTGCCATTTGTCATTGGTGCATTTGGCACCATTCATGACCACAAAATCAGGTTCGAAGTTAGCTAGCTCTTCTTCTGTTGGGCGAATGAACATGTTTTTGACGAAGTGCGCTTGCCACGCCACTTCAGTAATGAAGCGCACGCAAAGGCGCGTATCTGCGTTGGCACCACAGTAACCGTCAAGAACGAATAGACGTTTAGCGGATAGTTGACGACCCACTAGTGCTTTTAGATCATTCCATACTTCTTGGTTAATCGGTTTGTTATCGTTTTTCGCTTGTTCAGATGTCCACCATAGGGTATCGCGTGTGGTGTCATCTTTGACAATGAATTTATCTTTTGGTGAGCGGCCTGTAAAAATGCCAGTATCAACGGCAACAGCGCCAAGTTCAGTGACGACGCCTTTTTCGTAGCCTTCAAGGTCTGGGCGAGTTTCCTCGGCAAATAACAGTTCATAGCTTGGGTTGCGAACCACTTCGACTACGTTGGTTATTCCGTATTTGGTCAGGTCTAGTTGTGCAGCCTTTGTATGTTCCATAACGGTCATAGGTGCTCCTTGTAAGAGATTTTGTAGGGATTTTGTAATAATGTTTGTAATTGTTATCTGCTCACCATGCTAGCAACGGGTGGGGGATAAAACAGGGACACAGTTCAAAAATTGCCCATGACACTCCTGTGGTTTTAGGTGTCCCGTCACATATTGGCGCAACTATTTTATCGCGTACGCAAACCTTTGCGCTAGATCAATAAGATTAATACTTTTAAAAAAATAAGTACGCCATTCTGTTTGTTTAAGGCTTGATTTTACTGGGTTTTGATCACAAAAAAAGCCAGCGTAAAGCTGGCTCTGATACGTTTTCTTCGTGCTTGTTAATTCATGCAAATTAATGAATTGTGTCGCTTCCTGAGGAGGCTTGTGCGTAGAGTGTTGCGATCTCAGCCTCTTCAAATGAGTAGTTGGTGCCACAGTAATCACAATGTAAAGAAACGGATCCTTCAGACGATAAAATGTCGTAAATTTCCTCTTTCCCTATTGTGATGATGGCCGCCCCACTGCGTTCACGTGAACAACCACAATGGAATTCCACGGGTTGTGGGGTGAACAACTGAACTTTCTCTTGGTTATACAGGCGATACAACAGATCAGTGGCTTCTAAGGTGAACAGCTCTTCGTTTTTTACGGTGTTAGTTAACTGCTCTAAGTGCTCAAAATCATCGGGCGTACCCGTTCCATCTGGAATAGTTTGCAGTAACATGCCAGCGGCACAGGCTTTTCCATCTTGCGTACCAATGCGTATCCAAAGGCGTGTTTTCAACTGTTCAGAGCGGATGAAGTAACCTTCCAGCACTTCCACTAAGTTATCACCCTCTAAACCGACCACACCTTGGTAGCGCTCGCCTTTCTTGGGCTCGATAGTGATAACTAAATGACCTTTACCCATCAAAGTGTGTAGGTCGGCATCATCGGCAATATCGCCTTTCCAGCGTGCGACACCACGCACTTTCTGTTCATTATCACCATTGATAACGACTAAGGAAACTGGGCCATTGCCTTGCAATTGCATGGTAATTGAGCCTTCAAACTTCAGCGTTGCGGTTAGCAAGGTCGTTGCGACGAGCAGTTCGCCCAAAAGTTTTTGTACTGGGGCTGGATATTCCTGGCTCGAAAGGATGTGTTGATACGCGTCGTCTAATTGTACCAACTCGCCACGTACGGATAGATCTTCAAATAAGTAGCGATTTAAAATGTTATTTGCCATTTAGCTATTTCCTCGGAACATGGTCCAGCTTTTATTGATGTTTAAATTTAATGATGTCACGACGCTCTTTTTTGTCTGGTCTGCGTTCGGGGCTTGGGTTGTGTGCGTTGAGCTTACGTTGCTCGGCATGATGGGCACGTTTGGCGATGCTTGCTGCGGTTTCCGAATACAGGGTTTGTGCTTCTGGCGCGCAGCGCCTTTGCCCTAACAGATTGATCACAGTGACGATTTTCTCTTCTTGGCCTTGGCGCAAGGTAATCGTTGCCCCAAGCTCGACAATTTTACTTGGCTTGGTGCGTTGGCCATTATAATGGACTTTACCACCATCGACCATACTGCGTGCGATCGACCGCGTTTTATAAAATCGTGCTGCCCATAGCCATTTATCCAATCTTATTTGCTCTGTCGCAGAACTCATACTACAAATGTGCCTCAAAGGGAGTTAGTCTTGTACGTTTTATGGCCTTTACAATGGTGTTTTGGTTCCAGATTTTCAAGCTACCCGACAAAATAATGTCAGTAAAAATGACGAGAATGTCTCCTATGATATATTAATGTGTTTTTGTAGCGCGATCTTCGCGGTCTTATGTATCTGTTCCATTTAAATGGAAGCATAGTTTAAATGAAATGGAAGTATAGTTTGAGGCCAATCCGCCGGTTTTCGTCTGGCTAACGGCTCATGAATGTGAAATATCATGGTTGAAGTAAGAAAATATCAGTAAGGACATCTTTTGAGGCGAATCGATTTTAGCAGTATGACCTCATCTCGCTTATGGCAAGCAGGTTTGCTACAAAAAATACCGCAATGGCAGAAACAAATCAGCCAATTTCTTACCTTAGTATTGCTGGTCACGTCGGCTTGGATTCTAGGAAAAATGGTGTGGCTGATTCAGCAAAACGCGGTTGATATAACGCCTTGGTCTCCAAGAGCAATCGCATCAACGCCGAATGCGGCGCGTTCGCTTGATCTCTCTTCTTTACAACAAGGAAGTTTATTTGGTCGCTATAGCGAGCAGAAGGTCGAAGCCGCACAGCCTGTGGTCAAAGATGCACCTAAAACCAGCCTTAGCTTATTATTGGTTGGAGTGGTGGCGAGCAATGAACCGAGTAAGAGTCTAGCGGTAATCGCAAATCGTGGCAGTCAATCGACCTATGGTGTTAACGAAGTCATTGAAGGAACCCGTGTCAAATTGAAAGCGGTGTTCAATGATCGCGTTATTATTGATAACTCAGGGCGCGATGAAACCTTGATGTTGGATGGAATTGACTATCATAAACCGAGTGTGGCAACGCCTGAGCGCGTTGTTACATCGAATGTACGTGGTAATAACCCAGCGTCTGCAGAAGAAAAGTTGGATGACATTCGCGCCGCTATTGCCAGCAATCCGCAAGAAATCTTTAAATATGTACGCCTGTCGCAAGTGAAACGTGATGACAAAGTGCTGGGATACCGAGTGAGCCCTGGGCAATCTCCTGAGTTATTTGAGTCGGTAGGGCTACAAGATGGCGATGTCGCAATCGCGTTAAACGGTCAGGATTTAACGGACCCGGATGCCATGAATAAGATTTTTCAGTCAGTCTCTGAGTTAACCGAAATGAACTTAACAGTCGAAAGAGACGGGCAATCCCATGACATTTATATCCAATTTTAGACAGACTGATGCATGAGCATGAGTTTAGGGAGTAAGACGTGAAGCATTGGTTAAACAAAACGACATGGTTATTGATGGGTGGCTTGTTGTCATCGCCGTTAGTTATGGCAAACGATTTTAGTGCCAGCTTTAAAGGCACCGATATTCAAGAATTCATCAATATCGTGGGCCGTAATCTTGAAAAAACAATCATTGTTGATCCTTCCGTTCGGGGGAAGGTCGATGTCCGCAGCTATGACACGCTTAATGAAGAGCAATACTACAGCTTCTTTTTGAATGTATTGGAAGTGTATGGTTTTGCCGTGGTGGAGATGGACAACGGCGTGCTCAAAGTGATCAAGTCGAAAGATGCCAAAACGTCTGCGATTCCTGTGGTTGGCGATGAAGGAAAAGAGAACGGTGATAGCGTGATCACGCGCGTTGTTGCGGTGCGGAATGTTTCGGTACGAGAGCTTTCACCTTTGCTGCGCCAGTTGATCGATAACGCAGGAGCGGGCAACGTAGTGCATTATGATCCGGCGAACATCATTTTGATTACAGGTCGTGCTGCGGTCGTCAACCGTTTAGCCGATATCATCAAACGAGTTGACCAAGCCGGTGACAAAGACATCGAAGTGGTGGAACTGAGTAATGCATCTGCCGCTGAAATGGTGCGTATTGTGGAGGCATTAAACAAAACCACGGATGCCAAAAATACCCCAGAGTTTTTGCAACCTAAGCTGGTGGCCGATGATCGTACCAATTCGATTTTGATCTCAGGTGATCCTAAAGTTCGTGCACGCCTAAAGCGATTGATCACTCAGCTTGATGTCGAGATGGCGACCAGAGGCAACAACCGCGTCATTTATCTTAAGAATGCGAAAGCGGAAGATTTGGTTGATGTGCTGAAAGGGGTGTCTGACAACTTGCAGGCTGAAAAACAGTCTGGGCAAAAAACGGGGCAAAGTTCACAACGCACAGAAGTGATGATTTCAGCACATGCGCCGACCAATTCGTTAATTGTTACCGCCCCACAAGACATCATGAAAGAGCTAGAAGATGTGGTTGCGCAGTTGGATATTCGTCGCGCTCAGGTATTGATTGAAGCGCTGATTGTTGAAATGGCTGAAGGGGATGGCATCAACTTAGGCGTGCAATGGGGCTCACTCGACAACGGCTCTGTGATTCAGTATGGCAACGCGGGCGCGCCAATCGGTAAGGTAATGATTGGTTTAGAAGAAGCCAAAGATAGCGTTGAGAAAAAACCGATTCGAGATAGCTCAACAGGCGAAATAAAATACTACGAAGAAACAACGAAGAAAGGGGATTACTCTACTTTGGCGTCAGCGCTCGGTGCGGTCAATGGTGCAGCCATGAGCTTAGTGATGGGCGACTGGACCGCGCTGATCAGCGCCGTGTCGAGTGACTCCAACTCGAACATCTTGTCATCACCGAGTATTACCGTGATGGACAATGAAGAAGCCTCCTTCATCGTGGGCGAAGAGGTGCCTGTTTTGACAGGTTCGAGCGCGGGCGCAAATAACGATAATCCTTTCCAAACCGTAGAACGCAAAGAGGTCGGTATCAAGCTGAAAGTGGTACCACAAATCAACGAAGGCGACTCAGTTCAACTGAAAATTGAACAAGAGGTATCCAACGTATTAGGAGCGAATGGTGCCGTCGATGTCCGTTTTGCAAAGCGTCAATTAAATACATCGGTCATCATTCAAGACGGGCAAATGTTAGTGCTGGGGGGGTTGATTGATGAGCGCGCGGTCGAAAGTGAATCCAAAGTCCCACTATTAGGCGATATACCGGTTTTAGGCTATTTGTTCAAATCGACCAGTACCCAAGTTGAGAAGAAAAACCTGATGGTCTTTATTAAGCCGACCATCATTCGTGATGGCATGACGGCCGATGGCATCACTCAGCGTAAGTACAACTACATTCGTGCTGAGCAGCTCTATAACGCTGATCGCGGTTTGAAGTTGATGGCGAACGACAATATTCCTGTGCTGCCTAAGTTTGGTGATGACCGTACTCATTCTGCGGAAGTACAAGCCTTTATCGAACAAATGGAAAAACAGCAATGACCGAAGTTTTGTCGCAACCTCACTACCGTCGTTTACCGTTTAGCTTTGCCAATCGTTTTAAATTGGTATTAGAGCTGGTAGAAGACAACGAGCTGCCGACGTTATTTTATGTCGCTCCGCTGGCTATCGAATCATTAGTCGAAGTGAAACGAGTCGTGAAACAGCCGCTCAACTTGGTTGAAATTTCACTGGCCGAATTTGAAAGTAAGCTGACCCAAGCTTACCAACGAGACTCGTCAGAAGCGCGACAATTAATGGAAGATATCGGTGCTGACAGTGATGATTTCTTCTCATTAGCCGAAGAGCTGCCGCAAAATGAAGATTTGTTAGAGTCAGAAAACGATGCGCCCATCATCAAATTGATCAACGCCATGCTTGGCGAAGCGATCAAAGAGGGCGCGTCGGATATTCATATTGAAACCTTTGAGAAAATCTTGTCGATTCGTTTTCGTGTCGATGGGGTACTGCGTGAAGTGTTAGCGCCGAGTCGTAAATTAGCGCCGTTGCTGGTTTCACGCGTCAAAGTAATGGCTAAGCTTGATATCGCTGAAAAACGTGTACCACAAGATGGACGCATTTCATTACGCATTGGCGGCCGAGCGGTCGATGTTCGCGTGTCCACCATGCCTTCGTCTCACGGTGAGCGTGTGGTGATGCGTTTGCTAGATAAAAACGCCACGCGCTTAGATCTGCACAGTCTAGGAATGACGGCCGCCAACCATGAAAGCTTCCGTCAATTAATCAAACGACCGCATGGCATTATTTTGGTGACGGGCCCAACCGGTTCAGGAAAATCCACCACCTTGTACGCTGGCCTGCAAGAACTCAACAGCAACGAGCGTAATATTTTAACCGTGGAAGACCCGATTGAGTTCGATATTGATGGTATCGGCCAAACTCAAGTCAATCCTAAAGTGGACATGACTTTTGCACGAGGATTGCGTGCTATTTTGCGTCAAGACCCGGATGTGGTCATGGTTGGGGAAATTCGTGATTTAGAAACCGCGCAGATTGCGGTGCAAGCGTCTTTAACCGGGCACTTGGTGATGTCGACGTTGCACACCAATACCGCCATCGGTGCGATAACACGTTTGCGCGATATGGGAATTGAACCCTTTTTGATCTCATCATCGCTGCTTGGCGTATTGGCACAACGCTTAGTGCGTACCTTATGTCCCGATTGCAAAGAGGCCTACCAAGCAGACAATGAGCAGAAAAAACTGTTCAATTGTAAGAAAAAAGAGTCGCTGACACTGTATCGTCCGAAGGGCTGTGACAAATGTAATCATAAAGGGTATCGAGGCCGAACGGGTATACATGAATTGTTGCTGATTGATGATGAGGTACAAGCCTTAATTCATAGCGAAGCCGGAGAGCAAGCAATTGAAAAAGCGGTGCGGGCGAAAACACCGAGCATTCGTGATGACGGGCTCGATAAAGTGCTGAAAGGCATTACCTCACTTGAAGAAGTGATGCGAGTGACGAAGGAAGCATAATGGCGGCATTTGAATATAAAGCGCTCGACGCCAAAGGCAAACAAAAAAAGGGTGTTATTGAGGGGGACCATGCTCGGCAGGTTCGCCAGCGCTTAAAAGAGCAAGGGCTTATACCGATTGAACTCATTGAGACGCAAGCGAAAGCGGCTCAGCGTGAGCAATCGCCTTTGAGTTTTAAGCGCGGTATCAGTACACCGGATTTAGCGCTCATTACTCGCCAGTTATCCACTTTAGTGCAGTCAGGCATGCCACTGGAAGAGTGTTTGAAAGCGGTATCTGAACAATCGGAAAAGCCGCGTATTCGCACCATGTTGGCCGCTGTTCGTTCCAAAGTGACTGAGGGTTATACCTTGTCAGACAGCTTAGGTGATTATCCACATATCTTTGATGACCTGTTTCGTTCGATGGTTGAAGCGGGCGAAAAATCAGGCCATTTGGATTCGGTGCTTGAGCGTTTAGCGGACTATGCTGAAAATCGCCAAAAAATGCGTTCCAAGTTACAACAAGCGATGATTTATCCAGTGGTGTTGGTGGTGTTCGCGGTGTGTATTGTGGCTTTTTTGCTGGCGGCTGTGGTGCCTAAAATCGTCGGACAATTTGTCCAAATGGGGCAAGAATTACCGAAGTCGACTCAATTTTTACTCTCCTCAAGTGATTTTATCCAGCATTGGGGTGTCCAATTGCTGGTGCTATTGGTGATCTTGATTTATCTCGTCCGATGGTTGCTAAGCAAGCCGAACTTGCGGTTGAAGTGGGATAAAAAAATCATCGGCATGCCGTTGATTGGCAAAATCACTCGCGGTCTCAATACTGCGCGTTTTGCGCGAACTTTGTCGATTTGTACCTCCAGTGCGATTCCTATTTTGGATGGGATGCGTGTGGCGGTGGATGTGATGTCCAATAAATACGTTAAGCAACAAGTGTTGTTGGCGGCTGACAATGTTCGCGAAGGGTCGAGCTTGCGTAAAGCGCTTGAGCAAACCAAGTTATTTCCACCGATGATGCTGCATATGATCGCCAGTGGTGAACAAAGTGGTGAGCTCGAAAGTATGCTGACGCGCTCGGCCGATAACCAAGACGCGAGTTTTGAATCGACGGTCAACATCGCATTAGGTATTTTTACCCCGGCACTGATTGCATTGATGGCTGGGTTGGTACTGTTTATCGTGATGGCGACCTTGATGCCGATTTTAGAAATGAATAATTTAATGAGTCGTTGATCATGACTGAATTCTGCAATGATAACGACCAAACTATGTTGGAGATTGGAATGAGAACAAAAACAAATAAACAGTCGGGCTTTACTTTGCTTGAAGTGATGGTGGTTGTAGTTATTTTGGGTATTTTGGCGAGTTTTGTGGTGCCTAATTTGCTCGGTAATAAAGAAAAAGCTGACCAACAAAAAGCGATTACCGATATTGTCGCACTCGAAAATGCGTTGGATATGTATAAATTAGACAACAGCGTGTACCCAACGACAGATCAAGGCTTAGAAGCGCTAGTGACCAAGCCGTCGAATCCTGAGCCACGCAACTACCGCGATAACGGTTATATTCGCCGTTTGCCAAATGACCCTTGGGGCAACCCTTATCAATACTTAAGCCCTGGTGATAACGGTACGATTGATATCTTCACGCTGGGTGCTGATGGTCAAGAAGGCGGCGAAGGCGCCAGTGCCGACATAGGCAACTGGAACATGCAAGATTTCCAATAAGAGAGAGGGCGGCCTTAGCCGCCCCATTTATCTGATGCTATCTCAACGCGGTTTTACCCTACTCGAAATACTGCTGGTGCTCGTGCTGCTCTCGCTCAGTGCTGTGGCCGTTATATCGACGCTACCTAGCACGAACAACGATGATGCGAAACAGTACGCGATGAGCCTTTATCAGCGTCTACAACTGAGCAATGAAGAAGCCATTCTCAGTGGCAAAGATTTTGGTTTGCGGGTCGATGAAAAAAAATCGCATCTGGTTTTCCTATCGGTGGAGGACAAGGGATGGCAGCCGCTAGAGAGCAAGAAAATGGCTTCACAGCTCCAACTGCCTGAGGGGTTATCTCTCCAGTTTGAGCTGGGAGGAAGTGCATGGAAAAACGATGATCGACTCTTCAAACCGGGCAGTCTGTTTGATGACGATAAGTTTGCTGATGAAAACGAACAGAAAAAGCAGCTACCACCACAAGTGTTTATTTTATCCAGTGGTGAGTTGACCCCTTTTGTCCTGAGCATCCATCTTAATCAGCAAGATGCAGAGCAAGGCTGGCGAGTGGTAGTGAAAGAAAACGGGGAAATCACGCTGTTCGCTCCGGGAGATGCGATCGATGGGTAAACAAAAAGCGATGACGCTGTTAGAAGTCTTGGTGGCGCTGGCTATTTTTGCCACCGCTTCCATCAGTGTGATCCGTTCGGTCAGCCAACACATCAATACCGTGAGTTATTTGGAAGAAAAAGCGTTTGCCGCCATGGTGGTCGATAACCAGATGGCGCAAGTGATGCTTACTCCTAAAAACGTACAAGCGAAAAATGGCAGTGAAGTATTGGCGGGCCGAACCTGGTATTGGAAAGTCACTTTAGTACCCACTGCGGATAATTTATTGAAAGCTTTTGATGTCAGCGTGGCTAGTGAAAAAGAAGGATCACCTTTGGTGACAGTGAGAAGTTATGTCGCCAAATAAACGGAACAAAGGCTTTACCCTGATTGAAGTGCTGGTGGCGATTGCGATTTTCGCTAGTTTGAGCGTTGGTGCTTACCAAGTATTGAACCAAGTCCAGCGCAGTAATGAGATTTCAGCCCAACGTAGCCAACGTTTGAACGAATTGCAGCGCGCCATGGTGTTAATGGATGGCGATTTTCGGCAGATGGCAACGCGTCAATTTCGCACCAATGGTGAAGAGCCAAGTCAACAGATGCTGATTTGGAAAGAGTACTTGCTCGACTCCGATCAAAAAGGAGTGCTGTTTGCTCGATTAGGTTGGCATAACCCACAGCAGCAATTTCCACGCGGGGAAGTCACTAAGGTCGGCTACCGAATTAAAGAGGGCGTGTTAGAGCGTATATGGTGGCGTTATCCTGATACTCCTGCAGGGCAAGAAGGGATCATCACGCCATTGTTACATGATGTTGAGTCACTATCGCTGCGCTTTTATAACCAAGATAAATGGAGTGAAGAGTGGATTGATGCCTTGAAAATCCCACAGGCGGTGGCCGTGAAATTGGCGCTGAAAGATTATGGCGAGATTGAGCGTATCTACCTTACTGCTGGTGGTGGCATCAATTCGACCAATAAAGAGGCTGATAATAATGGCGCACCCTAATCGAGCCCAACGCGGTGTGGCGTTAATCGTTATCTTGCTGTTGTTGGCGATTATGGTGTCGATTGCCGCAACCATGTCCGAGCGTTTATTCACACAGTTTCAAAGAGCGAATAATCAAATTAGTTACCAGCAAGCCTATTGGTATAGTGTGGGTAGTGAAGCTTTAGCCAAAGTTGCTATCGAGCAGAGCTACAAAGACAACGAAACGATTAACTTAAGTCAACCTTGGGCGATGAAAGAGCAAACGTATCCATTGGATTACGGCACTTTGAAAGGGCGCATCCTTGATAAACAGGCTTGTTTTAACCTGAATGTACTCTCGAGAGCCAGACCTGCGGCAGGGAGTGTCGAAAAACCCTATTTAGTGCAAGTGTTGCAACGGTTATTGGAAGAGCTTGAGGTCGACAGCTATCAAGCCGAAGTGATTGCCGATTCGGCTTGGGAGTATATTGATGGCGATTCAGATGTGCAGTCCTCTTATGGCGTAGAAGACAGCCAGTATGAATCAATGTCTCCTGCTTATCTGGCGGCGAATAGTTTACTTGCGGATAACAGTGAGTTGCGCGCGGTTCAGCAGGTGAGCGGTGATGTAATGAATAAAATAGCGCCTTATATCTGTACTCTCCCCACTGATGATTGGCGTTTGAATATCAATACCTTGGAACCTGATCATGCCAAGTTATTGGTGGCGATGTTCAGCCCGCACTTAAGTGAAGGGGATGCAAAAAACTTACTCGAGAGCCGACCATTTGATGGTTGGGCTTCGGTAGACAATTTTCTCGCAGAGGCCGCATTGGCTGCTGTGGAGAGCAAAGTGAAAGAAGAGGCGAAACAGTACCTAGCTGTCGATAGTGCTTATTTTGAACTGGATGCTCAAATCTTGGTTGATGACTCGCGAGTTCGTATTCGCAGTTTATTGTTTAGTGATAATAGAGAAACCGCAACGGTCATACGCCGTCGCTTTGGAGGGATCAGTGAGCGAGTTTCTGACCGTTCGGCTGAGTAGTCAACAAGACGCTGAAATACCTTGGCTGGTGTGGTCAACACAGCAGCAAGAAGTGATTGCCAGCGGTGAAATATCCGGATGGGAGCAGCTATCTCAGCTCTCTAGCTATGCGGCTGAACGCGCCACGATTGTGCTGCTCGCTGCCAGTGATTTAGTTCTCACTGAGGTCGCGATTCCATCAGGGGCGGCTCGTCGCTTAGAGTCAATGTTGCCTTATCTAATCGAAGATGAGATCGCACAAGATGTGGATGAGCTGCATTTTTCAATTTTGCATAAAACCGCTTCCACTGCTTACGTTGTCGGGGTGGATCGTGCTTGGTTGCGTACCCGCTTAGATGAGCTCAAAGCCGCGGGTTTTGACGTGAAAAAGGTATTACCGGATGTGTTGGCTATCCCTGCATCAGAGGGGTTGTCGGCACTGCAGATCGGCCAAGAATGGTTAATCCGTAAAGGTGAGTATTTAGGGGTGAGCATTGAACCGCAGTGGTTAACGCTGTTTAGTGCTTCAGAATGGGTCAAGCAAGAGGGGCACTATTTACCGCTAGAGGCGTATACCCCGCTCCCTGAGCTGACATTGGCTGAAGGGCAACATTGGCAACAGGCCGAGCCTCATTTAGTCATGGCGTTGCTGACTCAGCAAGCAATAGCGAGCAAAGTGACTTTACTGACGGGAAGTTTTAAAACCAAGTCCTCGTTTTTGAAGCATTGGCAAGTATGGCAAAAATGCGCATTAGCGGCCGCGGTGTTGATTGTAATTTCAACCAGCCACCATCTTTTGCAAGCAGGGCACTACGAAGCGCAAGCCGATGCTTATCGAGCGGAGAGTGAACGTGTTTTTCGCGCGGTTTTCCCTGATAAACAGAAAATACCCACCATCAGTTACCTGAAAAGACTGATGAATGATGAAGCGGCTCGACTCTCTGGCGGTGAAGCCAATGGTTCGATGTTGGAGTGGTTGTCGAAGTTGCCCAGCAGTATCGGCAGCGTACCGAACATGCAGTTGCAAAGTGTTAAATATGATGGCAATCGGGGTGAAATTCGCCTTGAAGTTCAAAGTAATGATTTTGAAAGCTTTGAACAAGCGCGCCTTAAATTGGAAAAGCAGTTTGTGGTTGAGCAAGGGCAGTTAAACCGCTCGGGTTCTGTAGTTAATGGTACCTTCATACTGAAAAGCCAGTGAGGTTAGTGACATGAAAAATAGCCTGAGTGCACTTCAACAACGATGGGCGGCCTTTTCCCCTCGTGAACAGAAATTACTGTTAGGTGGTGTGTCGCTGTGTGTGGTTGCGATCATTTATTGGGGCATTTTAGCGCCACTTAATCAGAAAACCGAGCTTGCGCAAGCCCGGATTATCAGTGAAAGACAATTGCTTAATTGGGTGACGGATAAGGCCGATGCCATTACTCAATTGCGCGCACAAGGTGGTGGGGTGGCAACGACGCAACCGCTCAATCAAGTCATCTCATCAAGTGTGCAGCGTTTTCAAATTGAGCTTATTCGTATTCAACCGCGTGATGAAATGATGCAGGTTTGGATACAACCACTTCCTTTCTCTAAATTGGTGGATTGGCTTGCCTTTCTAAAAGAGCAGCAAGGTGTCGATGTCGAGTTTATGGACATCAACCGTGCTCAGCAAAGTGGCGTTGTCGAAGTAAAACGCTTACAACTGAAGCGAGGTGGTGAGTGAAAAAGAAATTGCTCTATAGCGGGTTCCTTGTAATGGTTTTTCTCATCAGTGTGGTCGCGCATATTCCGGCTTCCTTGGTGATGAATCAACTCTCCTCTTCCGAAGTCATGCGTGTCACTGGTGTTGACGGTACGGTGTGGTCTGGTAGTGCTCAGCAACTCTTTTGGCAAGGGCAAAATGTCGGCGATCTCAACTGGGACATCCAAGTATCACAACTGCTGATGGCCAAGTTTGAAGTGGCGGTACGCTTTGGACGCGGTAGTGATATGGGAGTTCGTGGCAAAGGCAATCTTGGTCTGGGGTTTTCTGGCCCTTATGCGGACAAGGTTGTGGTTTCTGTCGCGGCTAATAAATTAGCGACGCTGTTTCCGCTGCCTGTACCAGTGACTTTTCAGGGGCAAGTCGAGTTGTCCCTGAACCATTACCGCTATGATAGCCCGTGGTGTGAATCTGCCGAAGGCTCACTTGCGTGGACTCATGGCCGAGTTGACTCACCTTTAGGAGAGCTCTCGCTTGGTCCGGTAGTGGCAGATCTGCAATGTCAAAGCAATCAGATGACATTGAACGGTCAGCAAAACAGTGAGCAAATGAGCAGTGAATTTGCCCTGCAGCTGCAACCAGATATGAGTTACAGTGCGAAAGCGTGGTTTAAACCTGAAGCGCAATTCCCACCCGAAATGGCGGAGCAATTACAGTGGATTGGAGCGCCAGACAACCAAGGTAAATATCAGTTTAATTATCAAGGCCAGCTTTGATTGGTTTTTTAACCGTAATCATTTCATACCCCAATAAAAATGCTGAGTCTATTGATCGGCATTTTTATTGGTAATGGCCGTTATGGTTTGACTTGTAAAATGGTATTCCAAGGCAAATCAGCATCCCCTAACACAATAAAGTTGGGGTTTTCTAACGTTTCACGCTCATTGTAGGACAGCGGTTGCAGTTGCGTGTTGAGGATGCGTCCGCCCGCCTCTTCTACGATGCATTGCGTGGCGGCGGTATCCCATTCACCGGTTGGGCCGAGGCGCAAATAGCAGTCGACAGCACCTTCTGCGACTAAACACGCTTTCAGCGCTGCCGAGCCCAGCGGCACTAGCTCATAATTCCATGCGCTGCTCATGCAACTTGTAATACGGTTAATATCTTGGCGGCGACTGATCGCAATCGCGATGGATTGCCCAACGGTTTCGTGCTTGTGTGTTTCAATACGCAAGCTTTCAGACATGTCGGGGATCTTCCATGCGCCTTTGCCTGCGTAGGCGTAGTAGGTCACGCCAGAAACGGGCCCATAGACGACGCCCATCACTGGTTGGTTTTCTTCGATCAGTGCGATAATGGTGGCAAAGTCACCACTGCGCGCAATAAACTCTTGCGTACCATCAAGCGGGTCAACCAACCAGTAGCGCTGCCATTGGCTGCGTTTTTCTAGGCTAATGTCCGCCGCCTCTTCCGACAAAACAGGAATATCTGGCGTGAGTTCACTCAGTCGTTCGCAGATCAGTTTATGCGCAGCAAGATCGGCACTGGTGACAGGGGTGTGGTCACTTTTGGTGAACGCTTCGTAGTTTTTCTTTTCGTAGATATCGAGAATCAATTGCCCGGCAGAGCGAGCGATTTCAATTACGTCAGGCAGTAAGTAAGATAAATTATTGGCTGTTGGCATCATCAATCCTATAGCTCTACTTTGTTATTTTAGGCTGCGCAGAGCAAGCAGTAGTGCGGTAATGCTTCGGGCTTCACAGAAATCGAGGTGAGTCAGTAGCTCTTCTGCTTGGGCCAGAGGCCAGCGAATGACCTCTAAAGGTTCGGGTTCATCGCCTTCCATTACTTCTGAGTATAGATCTTGTGCTAAGAAGAGTGTCATTTTGCTCGAAAAGTAAGAGGGGGCAAGTACCACTTCTTTTAAGGGGGTTAAGGTGCTTGCGCCAAAACCAATTTCTTCTTTGAGTTCACGATTTGCTGCTTGTTGCGGGCTTTCTCCTTGGTCAATCAAACCCTTAGGGAATCCGAGCTCATAGCGTTCAGTGCCAGCGGCATACTCTCGAACCAGCAGTAAATCTCCTTGTGCCGTTACTGGCACCATCATGACTGCATGCCGGCCGCTCGGTTTCATTCGTTCATAGGTGCGCTGTTCGCCGTTAGAAAAGCGTAAATCTAATGATTCGATGGTAAACAGGGTCGATTGAGCTGCCGTTCTTTGGGCTAAAATTTCGGGCAGTTTTTTGGTTGGCATACACTAATTCCCGTAAGGCAAATGACTTTTCTAACTATATGAGAAAATGACCTTAATTGAAAAGGACTTGAGCGCGGCAAATGATTTTAAGTATAAAAAAGCCGAGAATCTCATCTCGGCTTCGTTTTTCTGTAATCCACGTATCTAGCGGGTCACTAGTAGTAAGAGTGCTCACCACGATCATGTTCAGTGGCATCGCGCACCGCGGTTAATTCGCCTTCAAATTGTTGAAGCAGTTCTTTTTCAATGCCTTCTTTGAGGGTGACATCGACCATTGAACAACCGTTACAGCCGCCACCAAAGGCGACAATCGCAATACCATCTTCGGTGATTTCAACCAAGCTGACATGGCCACCATGGCCAGCTAACTGCGGGTTGACTTGAGTTTGAATCGCATATTCCACACGTTCAATCAGGCTTGCGTCATCAGACACTTTACGCATCTTCGCATTCGGAGCTTTAAGTGTCAGTTGTGAACCCATTTTATCAGTGACGAAATCGATCTCTGCGTCTTCTAAAAACGGCAAGCTCAGTTCATCGACATACGCAGAAAAACCTTCAAAGGCAATTTCAGTATCAGTCGCTTCCACTGCCTCGGGTGGGCAGTAAGAGACGCCACACTCTGCATTTTGAGTGCCTGGATTGACTACAAAAACTCGGATGTTAGTACCATCAGGCTGTTGCCCAAGCAACTTGCCGAAATGGGTTTGGGCTGTTTCGGTAATAATAATAGAATTTGACACGACGAATACCTGAGTAAATTTATAGGTTATTACTTGCCATTCTACTCCTGAAACACGGCGGATCCAGTCCTTTTTACGCGCTAAATAAAACCGTGTTGGTTAATCTTTAGGTTCAGGAGTGCGGCATATGCAGTAAATATCAATCCTTTCGACACCGACTTCAAGCAGTAATTGACAGATTTGCTGCACGGTGCTGCCCGTGGTCACTACATCATCAACAAGTGCAATGTGCTTGTGCGTGGGAAGGTGCCGTAGTGTGAATGCATGTTTGAGATTTTGTTTGCGCTGTAATTTAGAAAGCCCTTGCTGCTGGGGTGTTGCGCGATTGCGTTTGATCAACTGGTTATCGCAGCTAGCCCCCAGTTGTTGACTTAATTGAGAGGCAAGTAGCGCACTTTGATTGAAGCCGCGTTTTAAGCGCCGTTGCCAGTGCAACGGAACGCTAGTGATGAGCGGGGCGGGAGTGTCGATACGTGGCGTCAGTAAGGCACTCAAATGGCGAGATTGCCAAAATTGACCTTCATATTTGAGTTGATGAATGGTGTGACTGAGCGGAAAAATATAGTCGCCGACACAGTATAGGCGTTGCCAAGGCGGAGGATTCGCTAAACATTGCCCACATTGAGGCACGGTAATAAGCGTTGGCAGGCCGCATTGTTGGCAGCGAGGTTGTGGTGCAAAATAGGTTAGGCAGGTCTTACACCAAGCCCCAGTTTGATGAGTTTCAATCGGTAAACGACACAGTAGACACTGACGGCTTACCAAGCGAGTGATGGTTTTTTGAACCCAATGCGATAACATAACTCAACCAAAGCTGTGAAACGAAGTATGGTTATACTCTTGCAACTTGAATCAGTCTTTGTGTTGACCGTGATTTCAAGTCAGTGAGTGTATGATCGGTATTTTTTCAGCGAAGAAGTGTGAATTTAGTGGGAGAATTTGTGAGCATGGCCACAGCGTTATATTGGCAAGCCTCAGGCGAGGGCGATGATCTTGTCTTGGTGCACGGTTGGGGGATGAATGGTGCAGTATGGCAGCAAGCGGTCGATGTGCTTAAAGGACATTTTCGTGTGCACGTGGTTGATTTGCCTGGTTATGGTCACAGCGCCGCTAGCCACGCCGCTGATCTAGAAGAGATCGCGCAAGCGCTAATCATGCAAGCGCCTAAACAAGCCATTTGGGTCGGTTGGTCTTTGGGTGGGTTAGTGGCGACTCATATGGCACTGCATCACCCAAGTTATGTGAGCAAATTGGTCACTGTGGCGAGCTCTCCCAAATTTGCGGCACAGAAACCGTGGCGTGGTATTCTCCCTCAAGTGCTCAGTGCCTTTACTGAACAGTTAATGGACGATTTTCAGGCTACTGTTGAGCGCTTTATGGCGCTGCAAGCGATGGGTAGCCCTCAGGCAAAGCAAGATGTCAAATACCTAAAACAAGCGGTGTTATCACGGCCCGCGCCGAACCCACAATCGTTGTTAGCGGGTTTGGTCATGTTGGCGGAGGTGGATTTGCGCCAGCCGTTGACAGCACTCTCGATTCCCATGCTTCGTCTATATGGTCGGCTTGATGGTTTGGTGCCGGTTAAGGTGGCGCAAGAGTTGCAAAAAACCTTGCCCAATAGCGAGCAGTACATTTTTGGCAATTCCTCCCACGCACCGTTCATCACTGAACTGGACGATTTTTGCCAGCAGCTCATCGCCTTTGCACGTTAAGGCATTGATACCCATGCAATGTTTTTCTACTTAAAGCTATAGCTGTGTTGGCTCACCTCAATCACATCGTTGATCTCTCTCATGGGGATTCGCCCGCTTGCTGTCTTTATCTGTAGCGTCCTGAAACGTCAAGCCGTTGGGTGCAAATGTTAAATTAAAAATAAATTTGCTAAAAGTTTGAGCAATCTGGTCGATATAAAGTCTAACCCAGTAGTGCTGAGCGAAAGCAGGTCTATCGGGGCGGGCGATACTGAGGAGGTTTCGGCTATGATGGTGTCACCAACGAACGTAAGTGTGCCACTTATCGCCCCATCGGTTAATGTGCAAACGGAACAGGCCGCGCGTGACAATCGGATCCGCGCCCCTGTGATGCCAACCGTCGAACTGGCTAAAACCAACGCTGAGCGTAAGGTAAAGGCGGATGATAAAAGACGAAAACAGTCGTCATGGGACCCTTCAGAGCATCCAAGCTATGAGGTTGGCACCGAATACGAAACATCGACTTCTTATCAAGAGGAGCAGAAAAGCGAGCTCGAAAGGCTGTTTGACTTGCTCGCTCTCGCCACCTACAGCAAGGATCAAGGTAAAAGCTATACGATGCGGTTTAGGTTACCTAAACACATTATTGATGCTGCGATAACCGAAGGCAAAATGGCGCGCCGGCGAACTGTAATTAAGTACTATTATGGTCACGCGGTTGCACCCAATACGCCTTCTGAAGTGATTGCGGTGTTGTAGGTCGATGAATGCGACTTATCGCGATAAATAAAATCCCCACTTAGGCATTGGCCGCAGTGGGGATTTGTGTTTTTTGCGGCTCTGATATGAGCGACGTGGTTAGGTGCTTTTCACTGTGATTCGTTTATCCAGTAAGTTACGCATCGCCGCTATTTTTTCGCTTTAGCAAAGGCGGCGGCGAAAGCTCCACCCATTGCCGCGTTTTGTTGTGGCTCTTCACGACGGCGTTGCGGTTGGCCACCGTTTTGATGCGAACGCGTGTTGCCACTTGTAGAGCCAGAGCGTTGGCTGCGGTTATCTTGCCCCGGCTCATCGTTTAAGCGCATCGAGAGAGCAATGCGTTTTCGCTGCACATCGACTTCCATTACTTTGACTTTGACTATGTCGCCCGCTTTCACCACTTCACGCGGGTCGGCAATGAAACGATCAGTCAGCGCAGAGATATGCACTAAGCCATCTTGGTGAACGCCAATATCAACAAAAGCACCAAAGTTGGCCACATTCGATACCACGCCTTCCAAAATCATCCCAATTTCCAGATCTTTCATTTCAGTCACGCCGTCAGCAAAGGTCGCGGTCTTAAACTCAGGGCGTGGATCGCGGCCCGGTTTATCGAGCTCTTTGATGATGTCAGTGACAGTCGGTAGGCCAAAATGCTCGTCGGTGTAATCGACGGCGTGTAAATTGCGCAAAAATTCACTATTGCCGATCAGTGCTTTGATCTCTTTGCTGTTTTTTTCGGCGATGGCTTTCACCACTGGATACGCTTCTGGGTGAACCGAAGAGGCATCGAGTGGATTTTTTCCATCCATAATGCGTAAGAAGCCCGCACATTGCTCAAATGCTTTTGGCCCTAAGCGCGCGACTTTTTTCAGTGTAGCGCGTGAGGCGAAGCGTCCATTTTCATCCCGATAATCAACGATGTTTTGCGCCAGTGCGTTAGACAAGCCGGCCACGCGTGTTAACAGCGCGGCAGAGGCGGTATTCACATCCACGCCCACTGCGTTGACGCAGTCTTCAACAATCGCATCTAAGCGTTTGGCGAGCATCGACTGGCTGACATCGTGTTGGTATTGGCCCACACCGATCGATTTCGGATCGATTTTCACCAGCTCGGCAAGTGGATCTTGCAGGCGGCGAGCAATCGACACCGCGCCGCGTAGCGACACATCCATATTGGGGAACTCTTTGGCCGCCAACTCAGAGGCTGAGTAGACCGAGGCCCCTGCTTCGCTAACAATGATTTTCTGCACTTTCAGGTTGCCGCGCTTAATGACATCGGCGACAAAAGTATCGGTTTCGCGCGATGCGGTACCGTTGCCAATCGCAATCAAATCGACGTTAAATTGGCGTACCAACTGCTCAACAATTTTCGCTGATTTGTCATGTTGGTTATGCGGTTGATGCGGATAAATCGTCTCAGTTGCCAGTACTTTACCCGTGGCGTCCACTACCGCAATTTTCGAACCCGTTCGCAAACCAGGATCTAAGCCGAGAGTGGCGCGTGGGCCAGCTGGTGCGGCCATCAACAAATCTTTTAAGTTGGTGGCAAACACTTCAATCGCTTCGATTTCGGCACGCTCTTTCATTGTGCCCATCAGTTCGGTTTCCATGTGCATTGATACTTTAATGCGCCACGCCCAACTGATCACTTGTTTGCGCCACCCATCGGCAGGGGCGCTGCTTAAGTGAATGCCATAGTGTTGTGCAATCAGCGTTTCGCAATACGATTGGCGCACGCCCTCTTCTTGCTCTGGGTCGGCATTCATGCTCAAGCTTAAAAAGCCTTCATTGCGGCCGCGAAGCATGGCCAATGCGCGGTGTGAAGGCACTTTACTGAGCGTTTCATTATGCGCGAAGTAATCTTTAAATTTCTCCCCTGCTTGCTCTTTGCCTTCGACCACGCGAGAGACCAATTCGGCACTGCGCGTCAAATGGCGGCGCACTTTGTCCAGCAGGTTGGCATCTTCAGCAATGCGTTCCATGATAATGGCGCGTGCACCGTCCAGTGCTGCTTTGATATCACTGATCCCTTTCTCGGTGTTCACATAGTGTGCGGCCTCGGTTTCAGGGTCGGTTTGCGCTTCATTCCACAGCTTGTCTGCCAGGGGTTCAAGCCCTGCTTCAATCGCAATTTGACCTTTAGTACGACGCTTAGGTTTGTAGGGCAAATAGAGATCTTCAAGGCGAGTTTTACTATCTGCTTGGTTGATCTCTTGTGCTAGCTCAGCGCTGAGCTTGCCTTGTTCTTGAATCGATTTCAGAATGGTTTGGCGGCGATCATCGAGTTCGCGCAGATAGGATAAACGGCTGTCTAAGGTACGCAGTTGGGTGTCGTCTAGCCCACCCGTGACCTCTTTACGGTAACGGGCGATAAAAGGAACGGTGTTTCCGTCATCAATAAGTGTGACAGTCGCTGTCACTTGCTCAAGACGCACATTTAGCTCTTGTGCGATCAATTTGCAGATAGCTTGGCTCATCCGTGGTTTCTCTTTTGTAGTTCAGTAGCACCACCACTCAGGGTGGTTTGAATAGGGTAACTATTGGGGCACGTTAGACTTATTTCTAGTCTAACGGCGCGCTGTTATGAGATTAGTGAGATAACCTTCTACCCGATTGTGCCAAAGAGGTCACGTAACGCGTGTGATTTTGATGTCATTTTTCAGCGTTGGCAGCGCTAAAACCGAAGATGAGTTTAGTGGCTAAAGATAAGCTCAGTCAGTTGGTGCCGAGCGAAAATGACAGTATAGTAGCAAGCCATCGTGATGAATGTATAACCCGCGGCTACCTTGAATGTGCGGCAGTGTGTAATGGGAAAAGATCTTGAAGACCAAACTGATTACCCGTGAGGGCTACAATAAATTAAAGGCAGAGCATGACCATCTTTGGCATGAAAAACGGCCAGAAATTACCAAAATAGTCACTTGGGCTGCTGGCCTAGGGGATCGCTCTGAAAACGCAGACTACACCTTTAATAAGCGTTTACTACGCCAAATTGATCGCCGAATTCGTTTTTTGAGAAAATTTTTACCGGAAGTGACGATAGTTGATTATTCGCCTCAACAAGAGGGGAAAGTGTTTTTCGGTGCTTGGGTGGAAATTGAAAATGAAGCGGGTGATGTAAAGCGCTTTCGCATTGTGGGTCCAGAAGAGATTTACGGTGACGCGAAAGATTACATATCCATCGATTCACCGATGGCGCGTGCTCTGCTGAAAAAAGAGGTTGATGACGAGGTGCAAGTGCCCACGCCCACCGGTATCAAAGAGTGGTTTATTAACTCGATTGAGTATGAAAAAGGGCAGTGAACGGAGTATTCGGTTCAAAATATTCCTCGGTCGCTCATTTTTCTCATCTCACTTGCTTCGCAACGCCTCTAACGGCTTTTTCAACACGGCGGGTAGCGAGTAGAGCAGCAGTAGCCGTAGGGCGTGGTTGATCATCACAAACGCGGGTTCCATGCCCAGCAGTAGGGCGACGGCGGTCATCGCTTCTACGCTGCCGGGGACCCAAGCTAAAAGTAATACCACCCAAGATTTATCCAGCAGTAACGCAAACAAGCCAGACATGGCGACGGCGACCAGCAGACCAATCAGTGTAACCATCACACCTGCGCGCGAATAAGCCATGGCTTCGCGCAATGTGGTATCGGCAAGGCGTGCGCCAATCAAAATACCCAGCAGTGCGGTGGCGAATACCACCATCCATGTTGGAAGTTGTAGCGTAATGCCTGTCGAAAAACTATTGAAACTGGCCGTGACCAGCAGTGCCGCCAACATATAGGGCGCAGGAATACCGAGCAAGGTCGAGCCTTTGCCCAGCAGTAGACTAAGCAGCGCAAGCGCAAAGAAAATCAACCACGCGTAAATCGTCAAACTGCTCTCAACAGGGGCAACGTCGGGCGTGCTATTGGAGATAAAAAGAGCCAGTAACGTGAGGATCATCAAGCGCACCGAGTGCGAATAAACCACTTTGGTTGAAGGAGTCTGGCTTGATTCGCTGATCACCAAAATCGCTGCCATCGCGCCCGGTACCGCACCGAGTAGAGATTCAAACGGTGACCAACCTTCTCTTTTGCGGAGCCAAAGAAAGCTGCTGGCGATCTGCAAGCTTAAGCAGCAAACCAAACCGATAATCACCGGTAGGGTTAAGGTTTCGCCCAGTTGACTTAAACTGATGGTCGCCCCAACGCTGATGCCGAGCACAATTTGCACCGTCAACAATAACCCGTTAGGAACGTGGATGGATAAGAGGCGTTTTTTATGCAGCACAATGACCAAAGCTGCGGCAATAAACATTTCAGAAAGCGGAATGGCGAGCAAGCTTCCCACACTCGCCGCAACAGCTGCGATCACCACAATGTGAATAAACAGAGTAAAAGAAGCTCTTTCGAACATTATGTCTTTCCTTAATAAATTGTGCAGCGTAAATGCCATCGTTCCTCTAGCACTTCACGTTGTAGTGCTTGCGTTTGGCTTTCTCCCGTATCGATATGACCGTTGGGGATGATGATGGTTTAGGCCATCGCAGGGTTTAAACGTGTCCAACTTACTAACAATAATGCAGCGAATGCCAACCACACCAGAGTGGCACATACCAGTGTACTGGTGAGAGGTAGCCAATAACTGAAGTAGTATACTGCCAACAGATATGCCGCATACGGGATAAGCGAGTAAAGGCCAAACAACGCGGTGGTGCGCAGGTCTTCCATCGTGCGTTCTGTGCCGACAATGTAATGCGCAATCAGAGCGAAGGTAGGAAACAGCGGTACAAGACCAGAAATAAAAAAGCTTTTGCTTTTAGAGAGCAGGGCAATGATTAACACTGCAAGCGCACCAAGTAAGCACTTGAAAAACAGAGCCGCCATGACATGTCCTTTTGTCAGAATAGGGTAAGTGTTGCCCACTATAAATCACTCACTGAATAAGTAGAAATGCTCATTGGCGGGTTTGTTATTTTCTCTGCAACATTTCTTCAAATCCAAGTAAAATGGCCGCCACTCTTTTTATTCGGCGGCATGTTGTATCATGCGGCTTGGTTGGGCAAAGATGAAATTAGGAAAACGGCTCACGCAGTTAGTACAGCAGATCAACCGCCACTACGATCATATTTGGGATTGCTGCTGCGATCACGGTTTGCTTGGCGCGGCGTTACTGAAGCGCTGTCCAAATAGTGTGGTGCATTTTGTAGATATTGTGCCAGCGTTGATTGAAAAGGTGACGCTTGATTTAACGCGTTATTTCCCTGCAACGGCGTCGTTACCGCGCTGGCGTGCACATTGCCTTGATGTGCGCGATTTGCCGCTTGATAGCCATTCTGGCTCGCATCTACTGATCATCGCTGGGGTTGGCGGTGATTTAATGAGTGAATTCATTGCCGCGCTGGTTGAGCGTTATCCGCATCGCTCGTTCGATTTTCTGCTTTGTCCTGTGCATCACGGCTATACCTTACGTGAACAGTTGATAACACTGGGCGCGAGATTACAACAGGAACAACTGGTGGAAGAGAATCGGCGTATCTACGAGCTGCTGAACGTGCAGATTCATCCGCCTGCAGTACGAGGTAGAGAACCAAAATTACCACCCCTTAGTTTGGTCGGTGAATCGATCTGGCAAGTGGCCAATGATGAGCAAAAAATGATTGCCCAGCGTTATCTGACGCAATTGCAACAGCATTATCAGCGTAAAGCGCAAGGCGGCGATGTTAGCGCGCAAAAGTGTTGGCAAGCCTATCAGCCGATTAATATCACTTGTCATGGGAATTTTAGCGATGGAAATAGCCCAATAGGCGGAGAAGATGAAAGCACTCAATGATCTGAACTTGTTTGTCGAAACCGCACGCCAAGGCAGTTTTTCTAAGGCGGCCAACAGCGTATCGCTGACCACGGCCGCGGTCAGTGCCGCCATTCGCCGCTTAGAAGAGCAGGTGCAGTTTCCGCTCTTTGTCCGCTCGACACGTCATATGCGCTTAACCCAAGAGGGGGAGATTTTCCTCGCCAAAACTCAGACAGCCCTTGCCACGTTGCAAGAAGGGCTCGATCAGATAGCATGCGCGCGCGGTCAACTAGCGGGGAAGCTGCACCTCAGTGCCCCTTCGGATTTGGGACGCAATTTATTGCTGGATTGGATCGATGAATTTATTGCTTTGCACCCGAACGTCATTGTTAAACTGGATCTCTCCGATCGCTTAGCGGATATGTATGCTCACCCGATGGATATTGCGATTCGTTATGGCCATCCTGCTGATTCCAATTTGGTTGCGATGCCGCTGTGTGAATCAAACGAGCGCGTGTTGTGCGCCTCGCCTGAATATTTGGCGACGCATCCACCTATCCTCCATCCTGACGATCTGCAACATCACAATTGTCTTTGTTATATGCTGGCCGACACGCTGCATAATAAGTGGGTTTTGAGCCGAGAGGGCGAAACGCAGAGTGTGGTAGTGCAAGGAAACCCTGCATGCAACGATGGTGACGTGGTACATCGATTGGCTGTTAAAGGTAAAGGCATTGCCAATAAGTCATTAATGGATATCAGTCAGGATATTATTGATGGGCGCTTAGTGCGCATTTTACCGCAATGGGAAAGTGGGCCAGTGCCAATTTATATCGTGTGCGCAGACCGACGTTTGATCACCCCAACCATTCGCGCTTTTCAGGAATTTATTCGTGGAAAAGGCTGCCAGCAACGACAAGCGGTACTGACAGCCATCAAACAGCGTGAGAGTTAATCCCGCATTAGCCAACAAACGTTAGCGGGCGGATTTGTAGGTATTCCAATGCCTCTTGCTCGCTAAGCTGTTGTTGAAAGTGCTGAAAATGCGCACTCTGCTGGTGTTGTTGCAAGCTCTCCTCTGAGCACCAAATCTCCTGCATCAAGAATAACCCGTCAATCGAGTTATCACGATAGAGCTCATATTGGCAGCAGCCTGTTTCGTTGCGGCTTGGTTCAAGCAGCGCTTCAAGCATAGCTTGCACTCGCTCTATTGAGTCGGGAAGGGCTTTGATTTCGGCTAATAAGTGGATCATGGCTTATAACTCAGTAAAGACGGTTTGCTCTGACCAGCGAGATTTCGGCAGCTTGGCGTTAAAATCTTCTTCGCTGTGGTAACCGAGCGGTACAATTACTAAGCTGGTGAACCCTTTTTCAGTCAGGCCAAACTCTTGGTTGAGCACCTCGGCATCAAATCCTTCAATGGGGACAGCATCAATGCCCATCGCAGCCGCTCCGAGCAGCAGTGTTCCAACATTTAAATAAACTTGTTTTTGCATCCAGTGTTCGGCGTCATTGAGCGTTTCTCGATGCAAGTTAACAAAATAGCTGCGTCCACCGTGCATGCCTGTTTTGGCTTCTTCATTGGCAAAGCGGCCATCTTTCTCTTCGTTTTCCAGCAGCGTCAATAAGTAGTGATCATCAATATCGGTTTTGGCGCAAAACACCATCACGTGAGACGCATCCAAAATTTTGCGTTCGTTAAAGGAAAATTGACCTTGCGCCGCTTTGGCGATACGCGTTTTGCCTTCCTCGCTAGCCGCCAAAATAAAATGCCAAGGCTGCGAATTGACGCTAGAGGCGCTCATGCGTACCAGTTCTTTAATATCAGCGACTTGCTGTTCAGTCAGTTTACGGTTGGTGTCAAACGCTTTGGTGGAATAGCGCGCTTGCGATGCTTGAACAATATTCATTTTTCCCTCCTAGGGAAGATAACATTCGAGATGGCGCTAAGATAACGGACTGAGTCCAAACAAGAAACCGCCTCTTACTTAATTCATTTTCAAAAAAAATTTGATAATCCGAATTTGAAAACGCCCTAGCTTGCGGAAAAAGTTAGCACTATCTCATGATATTTCTGAATTAGCGCATACACTTAATGTGTACGGTAGATCATCATTAAGGGATATGGTCACTCACTAAGCGTTAATGATTGTCTAATATATTCAAAAGGTTGCTTTGGCCGGAGAGTATGCATGACGGAGTGTAAGTGCATTTGTTGGTTTATTCTCTTTTCTCTTCCCATCCCCTCGGCGTGGGCGGACATTGACTACGGGCCTGCGCAAAGCTATGTGCAATCGCCACTGCATACCAATAGCCTTTCTGCGCAACTTCGCTCCGGCTTTTCGATGCTAGAGGAAGAAGCGGAGCTCTACACCAGCGCGACTATCGCCAGCATTTGGGCGATCACTCCCCACTATAGTTTGGATTATTACCAGAATCAGCTTGCAATGGGCGGTAAATGGCAGTTCTCTTCGAAGTGGCAGGTTGAGCTTAATTATCGTTGGAACTTTGCTGCCAATAATCATTTAGATGGCTTAACACTTGCTTTTCATGACTGGTTTGGCATTGATCAAAATGGGCGTGAGGATGTCGATAACGATCGCTTCATCATTCAAATGCCAGAATACGGCATTGATCAGGAAGCGTTCCGAGGCGAGACATTGAGCCGTGCGTTGACCAGCTATTTACAGTACCAGATGGTGGATAAGCCTCATCACGGTTTGTCATTGGGAGTTTCACTCTATTACAACGATCCACACTATGGAATATTCAACCTGTCCGAGTTTGAACAAGCGGTGCAGCTCAATTATGGCTACCGAAGAGGTAAGCATGCACTTGATACCCTGTTGGCTATCACCTTTCGCAACCCGACCAATGTACCAGGCCAAACCCAGTATCATTCGAGCACTTGGTCGATGGGTACCAGTTATCGATATCAGTGGTTAGAACGCCATTATCTGATTGGGCAGGTCTCATTCTATCAAGGCCTTTCAACGGGCGAGGATGACTTTTCTAAACCATCGACCGAGTTTATTTTGGGGTATCGTTATCAAATGAGCCATTCAGCGATTGAAGTTACTGCGGTCGAAAATATGTTTAATGCCAACAACAGCACCGATATTGCCTTTGGTTTAGGCTATCGCTATCGTTTTGGCCGCTTTGATAAAGAGCCGAACTGACAAACGATGTTATCCGCTTAGTGTCTAACAACGAAGCGCGACAAAAGACATAAACGTTAACAATTCTTTGCATGATTTTAGCCGCAACGGTGTTACATTTTACTCGCTCGGTTTGATATTGGCTGAAGCTCAGAATTAGGTGGGATCTCAGATGCAAGAAAACTATAAAATTTTAGTGGTGGATGATGATGCGCGTTTACGTGCATTGCTTGAGCGTTACTTGTCAGAGCAAGGTTTTCTGGTGCGTAGTGTCGCCAATAGCGAACAGATGGATCGCCTGCTCACTCGTGAAAACTTCCACTTAATGGTGCTTGATTTGATGTTACCGGGTGAAGATGGTTTGTCTATTTGCCGCCGCTTGCGTAACGCCAATAACATGTTGCCGATTTTAATGCTGACCGCTAAAGGCGACGAAGTGGATCGTATTGTTGGCTTGGAGGTGGGTGCGGATGATTACCTGCCCAAACCGTTTAACCCGCGTGAACTACTGGCGCGAATCAAAGCCGTGCTACGCCGCCAAGTGATTGAAGCCCCCGGCGCGCCAAGTGCTGAAGAATCGGTGGTTGAATTTGGTGAGTTTCGCCTGAATTTAGGTACCCGCGAAATGTTCCGTGGCGATGAGCCGATGCCGCTCACTTCCGGTGAATTTGCCGTATTGAAGACCTTAGTCACCAATGCGCGTGAGCCGATGTCGCGCGATAAGTTGATGAATATGGCAAGAGGGCGTGAATACTCCGCAATGGAGCGCTCGATTGATGTGCAAATCTCGCGTTTACGTCGCATGCTTGAAGTGGATCCAAGCAAACCACGCTACATACAAACGGTGTGGGGCTTAGGTTACGTCTTCGTTCCAGATGGTAAAGAGTCTTAAATTTCAATCAGCTCCTGTCGGTTAACCCACAGGAGCTTTTTTGTCGCCTTTTTGATAGTACGTTCATAGCGGGTTTTCCTATGCGCATTCGCAGTTCCTTTACTCAATCGATTTTGCTCTTCTTTTCATTGCTGATCGCCAGCCAAGTGTATTCTTATTACGCCGTATTTAACTATGCTTTGATGCCCAGTTTGCAGCAGTTCAATAAGATTTTGGGCCATGAGATCAACCTAATGCTGGATGATGCGGCGAACAATACATCGAAGCTGGGAATGGACGCCTTACAGCGCCGCCGAGTGTTAGAGCAGTTGGGTGTCACTATTCATGGTGAAGAGAGTGAGATGGCCCAAGAGTATCACGATGCCATCAGCATTGATTTGATGAGCGAGGAGATGAGCAATGAGCTCGGCTCGCCGACCGATGTGCGGATGATTTTGGGTAAAGAGAGTTATATTTTATGGATGAAAGTGGACTCTTTTCCGGGGTCATTAATACGCATCCCTCTCTCTGAGTTGCAAAAAGAGGATTTTGCGCCACTATTTCACAATAGTTTGGTGATGGCGTTACTGATCGTATTAGGGGGATGGCTGTTTATTCGTCTGCAAAATCGTCCTTTAATTGCCTTAGAAAAAGCCGCCAAAGCCGTTGGCCGAGGTGAGAACCCGCCGCCATTGCCGCTCAAAGGCGCTTCTGAAATTCGCGCGGTGACGTTGGCGTTTAATCAAATGTCGAAAGGGATCCAAGCACTTGAAGAGGATCGCTCATTATTGATGGCGGGGATCAGCCACGACTTACGTACGCCGCTGACTCGTATTCGCTTAGCCACGGAAATGATGTCTCCAGAAGAGAGTTATCTCGCCGAAGGGATCATCAGTGATACGGAAGAGTGTAACGAGATCATCAGTCAGTTTATGGACTACCTTAAACCCGTCAATAAACAGACCTTTACCGCCGTTGATCTCAATGAGATCGCCAATGATGTCGCCACTGCCGAAGGGGGCTACGAAATCAAAATCGATGTCGCGCTGCATTTACCAATGCAGCCAGCCTTTGGCAATGCGATCGCCATTAAACGCGCGGTGAGCAACTTAGTGGTGAACGCCATTCGTTATGGCAATGGTTGGGTTAAGGTGAGCACGGGCAGTACCGCAGATAACAAAATGGCTTGGGTTTGTGTGGAGGATAATGGCCCGGGTATTGATCCTAGCCAAGTGAGTAAAGTGTTTGAACCTTTTACGCGTGGTGATACCGCGCGCGGCAGTGAAGGCACAGGGCTTGGTTTGGCGATAGTGAAACGGATTGTTAGCCAGCATCATGGCAGCGTTGTGGTGAGTAACCGCAGTGAAGGTGGACTCAAAGCGCAACTGAGCTTCCCGACCAAATAAGGGCTTAGTCACTAAATAACACAATGGGCTCAACTGAGCCCATTGTGTTTGCGGTTTATGCTTTTTCGGCTGCTGACCGAAGTTTTTGGGCCCATCCATGCAATCAGTTGGTTTTGAGCTCTTCGAGTTCTTCTTCTTCGCGTGGCAATTTTTCTGGCAGTAGCAAGTTGAGCAAAATGGCGGTGATACCGCCAGCCGCTACGCCGGATGAAAAAATGCTCTTAATGAACTCGGGCATAAATTGCAGAATCTCTGGCTTTTGCGCAATGCCTAACCCCATCGAAAACGACAGTGCCATGATTAAAATCGCGCGGCGGTCGAGATCCACACGGGAAATAATACGCACACCTGCGGCTGCAATGGTGCCGAACATGACGATGGTTGCACCGCCAAGTACCGGTTCAGGAATCAATTGTACAAAGCTTGCCACGCCTGGGAACAGGCCGAGCAACACCAGCATGGCGGAAATAAAGTAACCCACATAACGGCTGGCAACCCCGGTGAGCATAATTACGCCATTGTTTTGGCTAAAGGTCGAGTTGGGAAAACTGTTAAAGACCGCCGCCAGCGCGGAGTTCAAACCATCAGCCAGCACACCACCTTTAATACGCTTCATGTAAATCGGCCCTTTGACAGGCTCGCCCGACACTTCGGAAGTGGCGGTGATATCACCAATCGCTTCCAATGCGGTGATCAAGAAAATCAGTACCAGAGGAATAAAGAGTGACCAATCAAAACCCAAACCAAACTGCATAGGTATTGGTAGTGCAATCAGGGCAGTTTCACTCAGTGAATCAGTGTTCACCATCCCCATCAAGTAGGCCATGATATAACCAACGAACATCGCAATCACAATCGATGCTACGCGAATGTATGGGTTACTTGAGCGGTTGAGCAACACGATAAGCCCAAGCACGGTTCCCGCCAATGCCAGTTTGTCTAAGCTGCCAAAAGTGCCATCGCTGAGCGCAGCATAGCCGCCACCCATAGAAACTAAACCAACTTGTACCAGTGTTAAGCCTATCAGGGTGACCACAATGCCCGACACCAGCGGCGTGATCACGCGGCGCGCGTATTGCAGCACTCGTGATAATAGGATTTCAGCAAAAGAAGCGACTAAAATGGTGCCAAAGATCGCCGCCATCATAGTGCTGATATCTGCACCACCCGCTTTTAATGACAAGCCTGCGCCAATAATTGGCCCAAGAAAGTTAAAACTGGTGCCTTGGATAGAAAGTAAACCGGAGCCAATCGGGCCAATGGTGCGGATCTGGATAAAGGAGGATAAGCCAGATGCAAACAGCGACATGCTGATGATGGTGTTGGTCTGTTCGGCAGAAACACCAAGTGTTTGGCAAATAATGAGCGAAGGGGTGATGACCGCAACAAACATGGCTAGCAAATGTTGTAAAGCGGCGAAAATGGTTTGGGGTAGCGGTGGCCTATCGTTGAGTTGATAAACCAAATCAGACTTACGCGAAGCGTTGTGGATAGTCATACTGTTTTCCTAATGGTGCGTTGTTGTCTTAGCGTTCGCTGAGTGGGAGCACTAAGTGGAGCAGACACGTCATCTGTGATTGCTGTTAATCAGAATCTGCTCGGACTGGATAAGTGAGTAGTTCACTAAAAAAATTGGCGAAATTATAGAGGGTTTACGCAAGAAAGCAAACGTTTGCTTTGCTGTGTAAGTGGAGAGGGGAATACAGAACGAACAATCTTATGCTTTGGCGTAGATGTCCTTCTCTCCTAACCAGCGATCGATAATGGCGGTCGCGTGGCTTGGATAATGGTCGTGTAAGTAGCGAGCAATGCGCTGTACTTCAGGAATTAAACGTTGGTCACGGACTAAATCCGCAATTTTGAAATCCGCGAGGCCGGTCTGTTTGGTACCAAGCAGCTCACCCGGACCGCGAATTTCTAAGTCTCGTTGGGCAATCACAAAACCGTCATTGCTCTCACGCAGTACACCCAAGCGTTTTTGCGCGGTTTTCGATAGTGGTGCATGGTAAAGCAATACGCAATGACTGGCGACAGAGCCTCGCCCTACGCGGCCGCGTAATTGGTGCAACTGTGCTAAGCCCAAACGCTCAGGGTTTTCGATGATCATCAAGCTCGCATTCGGCACGTCAACGCCAACCTCAATCACCGTTGTGGCAACCAGCAAGTGCAGTTCATTGTTTTTAAAGGCTTGCATCACCGCTTGTTTTTCGCTCGGCTTCATTCGGCCATGCACCAAACCGATTTTGACATCGGGCAGAGTGCGTTGTAGTTCTTGCGCTGTGTCGGCGGCGGCTTGCGCTTCTAGCACCTCAGACTCATCAATCAAAGTACAGACCCAATAAGCCTGTTTTCCTTCACTCAAACAGGCATGACGTACGCGCTCGACGATATCATCACGCTTTGTATCTGGGATTGCGACAGTTTGAATGGGCGTTCGTCCCGGTGGCAGTTCATCAATAACGGAGGTTTCTAAATCAGCGTAAGCAGTCATCGCTAAAGTTCGTGGGATCGGCGTTGCGGTCATGATCAACTGGTGCGGATATGCGCCTTGCTTCGCCCCTTTCTCACGCAGTTCTAAACGCTGGTGGACGCCAAAGCGGTGTTGTTCATCAATGATGACGAGCGCAAGGTGATGAAATTCAACTTGTTCTTGAAAAAGAGCGTGAGTACCCACTATCATTTTTGCCTCACCGCTGGCAATGCGAGCCAGTTCTGTTTCTTTCGCTTTGCCTTTTAATTTACCCGCCAGCCAGCCGACTTGGATGCCCATTGCTTCAAACCAGTTGGCAAAGTTAATCGCGTGCTGCTCGGCCAGCAATTCTGTCGGTGCCATTAATGCTACTTGATAGCCATGTTCGATAGCACGTGCGGCGGCTAATGCAGCGACCAAGGTTTTCCCTGAGCCCACATCACCTTGTACTAAACGCATCATGGGGTGAGCTTGTGCCAGATCGGCTTCGATCTCTGTCACAACACGTGTTTGTGCTTTAGTGGGAGAGAAAGGCAGTTGTGCAAGCAGCTGTTGTTTGAGTTTGCCAGACCCAGCCAGCGGCAATGCGATATCTTGCTGGCCTTGATGGCGTACAGCCAGCATGGAGAGGTTTTGCGCCAACAGCTCTTCCATAATTAAGCGAACCTGCGCCGGGTGTTTCCCTTCATCAAACAGTTGCAGGTTAATGCCCGGTGGCGGCCGGTGAATGATGTGCAGCGCTTCAGAGAGCGTAATTTGGTGATCATACAACCCGGCAGGTAGCAATTCTTGTACGGCGACTTTGTCGAGTAAACTTAATGCTTGATCAGTGAGTGTGCGTAGCGTGAGTTGGCGCAGGCCATCGGTTGTTGGGTAAACGGGTGTTAAGTTAGCTTCGACATCTGGCTGTTGCTGAGGAGCATAAAATTTATAATCAGGATGAACAATTTCAAGGCCGAATCCACCACGCTTAATTTCACCGTAAGCGTGCACTAACTTACCTTCAGCAAAATTGTTTTTCATCCCAGCCGTAAAGTTAAAAAAACGCAGCGTAATGGTGCCGTTACCATCGCTTATTTTTACTGTGAGCATTTTGCGTTTGCCAAAAACCGTATCCACCGCCATGACTTTACCTTGCACGGCGGCCCAAAGCCCGGGATGCAATTTAGCGATAGGGTAGATCCGTGTGCGGTCCTCATAACGTAAAGGGAGATGGAACAGCAGATCTTGCACACTGATTAAGCCAACCTTTTCCAGTTTTTCAGCCACTTTAGCACCCACGCCAGAGAGTGAGGTGAGAGGAATCGCGGACAGTAGCTGTGACATAACAGGGCTCATTAACAGTATCGTTATGTATTATTCAACCATCGAACTGTTTTTTTGTACAGCATAAAATCATGTAATGGTCGATAAGCGGCAGGCCATCGGCTAATTTGAATAGTGACGTCTAAAATGCAAGATGAAGTAGGGTATCGGCAAATAAAAAACCCCATGAGTGGTTAGCCGCAAGGGGTTTTATTTATTTGGATAGTTTAATTTTTCCGGCGTCGCACTTTCAGTGCATGAGGCATCACACGAATTTTTTTCATGATGTTTGCTAAGTGAATGCGATCTTTGGTGGTCAGCAGCACAGTAACAGTATACAAACGTCCATCACGCTCTTCGGTGGAGAGGCCATGAATGTTGGAACCTGTTTTCGAGATTACATTCGTCAGTTCCGCTAACGCACCTTGGTGGTTTTGCATGTCCACTTTCAGTTCGGTGATGAACTCTTGGTCGTAATCTTTAGACCACTCAACCGCCATGTAACGATCCGGCTCTTTTTGGTAGCCACGAACATTAGGGCAGGTTTCACGATGCACCACTAAACCACGACCCGGAGAGACATGCGCAATGATGTGATCGTCTGGGATGGGGTGGCAGCAGTTAGCAAACGTGAGCAAAATACCTTCAGCGCCGCGGATCGGCAGTTTCTTTTTCGGTTTGCCATCATTGCTTTCCACTTCGGTCAGCTCATCAGCATCGCCAAGCAGACGACGCGCAATGACAATACTCATCAGTTCGCCTAAACCAATCGCGGCCAGCAGATCATCGACCGTGGCCATTTTAAGCTCACCAATCACATGCTTAATGTTCTCGTCACTGATGTCACTGAGTGAAAGATCACCCAGCGCGTGATTGAGCAAACGTCTACCAAGTGTGATCGATTCCTCACGGCGCATGGTTTTAAGCACTTGACGTATCTTAGTACGAGCGCGAGACGTGACCACATAGTTGAGCCAAGCGGCATTAGGACGAGCCCCAGGAGCGCTGATGATTTCAATCGTTTGGCCGTTTTTCAGTGATTTACTTAACGGATAAGGGTTTCGATCAACACGAGCTCCAACACAGGTATTACCGACATCGGTGTGTACCGCGTAGGCAAAATCAACCGCAGTTGCCCCGACAGGCAGCTCAACGATGCGGCCTTTGGGTGTGAAGACGTAGATTTCATCAGGGAAAAGATCCGACTTAACGTTCTCAATAAACTCAAACGAGTTGCCAGCGCTTTGTTGTAGCTCAAGTAGGCTTTGCATCCAGCGTTGAGCTTTAATTTGCGCGGTGGTGCCAGTGCGTTCGCCATTACCTTTGTAAGACCAATGAGCAGCCACGCCTTTGTCGGCCATCTGTTCCATGTCTTCAGTGCGGATCTGCACTTCAACTGGGACGCCGTGTGGGCCGACCATCGAGGTATGCAAAGATTGGTAGCCGTTCGCTTTGGGCACGGCGATGTAATCTTTCATGCGCCCCGGGCGAGGTTTGTACAAGCTATGAACTTGGCCTAATGCACGATAACAAGTATCTGCAGTGTCGACCACGACTCGAAAAGCGTAGATGTCCATAATGGTGTGAAAGCGCTGCTCTTTGGTTTTCATCTTGTTATAGATGGAGAACAGGTTCTTTTCACGGCCGACCACGCGTGCTTTCAAACCGAAATCTTGCAAGCGGCCTTCAATTTCACTGTGGATGCGTTGGATCATCTCTTTGCGGTTACCGCGAGCGGATCTTACCACTTCTTTCAATACGCGATAACGATTTGGGTACAATGCTTCAAAGCCAAGCTCTTCTAGCTCAGTCTTGATGTTATGAATCCCTAAGCGGTGAGCAAGAGGTGCGTAAATCTCTAACGTTTCACGGGCAATACGGCGCTTTTTATCCGGGCGCAATGCGCCAAGGGTACGCATATTGTGTGTGCGGTCAGCAAGTTTGATGAGAATAACGCGAATGTCTTGCACCATTGCCAGCACCATCTTACGAAAGTTCTCGGCTTGGGCTTCTTTACGATCACGAAATTTCAACTTGTCGAGTTTAGAAACCCCGTCTACCAATTCCGCCACGGCGTGACCAAATTGCGCTTCAAGATCGTCTTTAGTGACATCGCAATCTTCGATGACATCATGTAATAACGCTGCTTGTAGCGTTTCCAAATCAAGGCGCATATCAGCCAAAATTCGAGAAACCGCAACAGGGTGAATGATGTAAGGTTCGCCGCTAGAACGGGTTTGCCCTTCATGGGCTTCACGTGCGACCACATAAGATTGACGCAGAGCCTCAATTTGAGGCTCTGTTAGGTATTCTTGGACAACGTCTTTAAGGCTATCAAATAGATACAAATTATAGGCCCGGAAGGTTGTTGAATTTGAATGGCAGAATTAACGGTTGTGAGCGATGCTGCTTACGGCGGCCAATTCTGCGGCTTCTTGCTCTTTCTGCTCTTGGCGCTCACGAGCATCAAGCACATCTTTCGTGATAAGACCTTCTTCGATTTCGCGCAGAGCGATAACGGTTGGCTTATCGTTCTCTTCTGGCACCAATGAATCTTTACCGCCAGTTTGCATTTGACGAGCGCGGCGAGCCGCAATCAGAACTAGGTCGAAACGATTGCCCACTTTTTCAACAGCGTCTTGAACAGTTACGCGTGCCATGAGAACTCCAAATAGTTAACTAAAAATTTTTAAATGACGAGAAAGTATACAGTCTAATCTTTGTTTATACTAGCGATAGACTTTGCCTTGTTTGAGCGGGTGATTATTCCGCCAGTAGCGCGTTGAGCATGCTGTTATATTTAGCAGCTTGCTTGTCTTGCTTCAATCGTTCAGCACGTAAAATAGCTCTGAAATCCATTAATGCCACATCGAAATCATCATTTATGATGACATAGTCGTATTCGGTGTAATGCGAGATTTCAGCTTGAGCTTCATTCATACGTTTAGCAATGACGGCTTCACTGTCTTGACCACGAGCATTCAAGCGGCGTTCCAATTCTTCTTTTGAAGGAGGAAGGATAAACACACTTTTTGCATCCGGCATTTTGTCGCGTATTTGACGCGCGCCTTGCCAGTCAATATCAAGAAAAACGTCAATGCCTTTGTTGAGGTTATTTTCAATCCATACCTTAGAGGTGCCGTAGTAGTTGCCAAATACTTCAGCATGTTCGAGAAATTCACCTTTAGTAATCAACTCTTCAAACAGCTCTTTTTGCACAAAATGGTAGTGAACACCATCTTGTTCGCCCGGGCGCATGCCGCGTGTGGTATGTGAAACAGAGACTTTCATCGCATAGGTTGGGTTGGTTTCCAACATCGCAGAGATCAAGCTTGATTTGCCTGCACCACTGGGTGCAGAGACGATATAAAGAGTACCTTTGCCCATCTGTTCTGTTCCACGTTAGGTTAGGATTGAATACTGATATTTGCGTCTATCAGCATGTTAAAAGATAGCACTGACCCAGAGAGTTTCATCCTAGAAAATGAAAATAAGGCCAGAAAAAATGGAGGCGAAGAGTAGCACGTTCCCATGGATGTCTACAACAAAAAGGTCGGCCTTTAGCTGTGAAAGGGAAATTTTAAAACGGTGATATTTTCTTCAATGGGTAAACGTTTGCTCTTATTTCAAGGCTTGTCGAGGAGAGGGATTGCTGTATAATCGCCCGCCGCTGAGCTCGTGATTTGGATATGATCGCGTGGTAAGCCTATAAATTAATGCAAGACTAATTCTTCGATTTGGGTTCCCTCGCCCCCAAAACAAACTAAAAAGGTACACAATGAGTTACTTTACCCTTGCGCAGCAGCGCAAAGCTTTGGCACTTTTAGTGCTATTTCATTTGATCATTATTGCATCAAGCAATTATCTGGTTCAGCTTCCCTTTACTGTATTCGGTTTACATACCACTTGGGGCGCATTTACTTTCCCATTCATTTTTCTGGCAACGGATCTCACTGTACGCATTTTTGGTGCAGCGTTGGCTCGTAAAATCATTTTCTTAGTGATGTTACCGGCTTTGATTGTTTCTTATGCACTCTCGGTGCTATTTTTTGAAGGTCAATTCCAAGGGCTTGCTCAGCTTCATGAGTTTAATCTGTTTGTTGCTCGTATTGCGATTGCCAGTTTTATGGCGTATTTGCTAGGGCAAATTATGGATGTGCATGTGTTTAATCGTCTGCGCCAGATGAAGCAGTGGTGGGTTGCGCCAACATGTTCTACGTTATTTGGTAATGCATTAGACACGGTCGCTTTTTTTGCGATTGCTTTCTATCAAAGCCCCGATCCATTCATGGCTGAACATTGGACCGAAATTGCCTTGGTCGATTATGGTTTTAAACTGGTGATCAGTTTAGGCCTGTTTGTGCCGATGTACGGTGTGCTGCTCAATTACTTGATCCGGAAGCTGACAGCGGTCAACCCTGATTTTCGAACCGTTGGGATCAATGCTCAGTAGTTGAAATGTTCAGTAGTGGAGTAGCAAGCTATTATACTAGGAAGATAGAAAATCAAAGCCCGAGCAAGTGCTGCTCGGGCTTTTTTATGTGTCTGCATCTTATAACTATGATGGGTCGATAATGAGTGGCCAACCAATGTCGCTTTGACGGTTTGCTTCAATATCCAGCTCGGCGGTGGTGAGAGGATTGGCCGCTAACCATTTGGCGGATAACCGAAGAGTCAGTTGGTCACCTTGAGCTTGCAGTGTAAATTTAGGCTGTAGTGCCTCGTTACGACGATGGCTGAGCAATACGGCAAGGCGCAGTAAACGTAACACCCGTTTGGCGCTGTTGCCCGACAGAGCGTACTGCTCTGGCAATGAAGAGAGCTGCTCGCGATAACGACGAGCAATTTCGCCTAGAAAGTGTTTCTGTGCACGGGTATAGCCGGGTAAGTCGAGGTTTTGTAACAGGTAGGCGCTGTGTTCACCGCCTTTTTTTAAATCAATCGCTAACCCTATTTCATGCAATTGTGCAGCGGTAGTGAGCAGCATTTCAGCTTGCGGTTCCGCAATCCAATCTTCCCCCCCACACTGTTTGAGCAGCGATTGGGCAAGTTGAGCCACTTGCTTGGCGTAGTCAACATCAATTTGATATCGCACCTGAACGCTATTGATGGTACGCGTTCGAATGTCATCTTGGCGCAGCTCTTCGACCATTTCATACACTAAGCCTTCACGCAATGCGCCGCCAGCTAAAGTCATCGATTCAATCTCGAGCAGTTCAAAGATGGCAATTAAAATCGATAGGCCACTTGGGAAAACTAACGCTCGCTCTAAAGTTAAGCCTTCAATATCAAGCTCTTCCAAGTGATCGGCGAGCATCGCTTGTTTTTGCAAGCGTTTTAGTTTGGTATGAGTGATCACCTCATCCATCCCTTGCGCTAACATAATTTCTTGCAACGCTTGTACTGTGCCACTGGCACCCACGCACACATCCCAACCTAACTGTGTGTACTGCTCAAGGATAGGCGCTAACGTCTGTTTTGCCGCATCGATCGCTCGATTAAAGTTAGCCGCGTTAAGCTGTCTGTCTTTAAAATGGCGCTCAAGCCAAGTGACGCAGCCCATTTTTAAACTGGTTAACGCTTTGGCATCGAACCCTTCACCAATGATGAGTTCAGTACTGGCCCCACCAATATCGACAACCAAGCGTCGTCCTAAGCCACCCGAAGTGTGAGCCACTCCTTTATAGATAGTTGCCGCCTCTTCTTCACCGGAAATAACCTGAATGGGGTGGCCGAGTATTTGGTTGGCTTGAGTTAAAAACAGCTCAACGTTGGTGGCTGTACGCAGTGTGGCAGTGCCAACAATACGGATATTGCTGGCGGGTATATCTTGTAGTCGTTCCGCAAATAAACTGAGGCAGTCCCATCCTCGCTGCATCGCTTCTTGGCTAAGAGCGTTGTTATCATCTAACCCGGCGGCCAAGCGTACTTTGCGCTTTATTTTGGCCATCGTTTGTACACTGCCATCAATATGACGCACGATGAGCATATGAAAACTGTTCGACCCAAGGTCGATGGCAGCGTAGAGCGGCGAGGAGACGGCTTTACTCATAAATGGATTACGAACCCTTATTACTTTGATGCGGTTGACGTGGGCGACGATTTTGTGGCTTACGGTTGCCAGTACGAGGGCCATTGTTATTAGTACGGCGCTGCTGAGGATTACGAGAACGCAGACGAATTGGCGGTGGTAAGTCTTCAATCAACGCCGATGCATCGTAATCAGAAACAGGAACCGCGTGCCCGGTATACTCTTCAATCGCGGTTAGGTTAATGGCGTACTCTTCACAGGCAAAACTAATCGAGTGACCACTCTCTCCTGCGCGACCTGTACGACCAATACGGTGCACGTAGTCTTCACAGTCATCAGGTAAGTCGTAGTTGAATACGTGTGTGACTTGAGGAATGTGTAAGCCTCGCGCTGCCACGTCGGTTGCAACAAGAATGTCTACATCACCGGTAGTGAATTGCTCAAGGATCTTTTCACGTTTCTTCTGTGGTACGTCGCCCGTTAGCAAGCCGACACGGTGCCCATCTGCAGCTAAATGACCCCAAATAGAGTCGCAGCGGTGTTTTGTGTTGGCAAAAATGATGGCGCGATCTGGCCAGTCTTGTTCTATCAGTGTCTGTAATAGCGCCATCTTATGTTCGTTAGACGGGTAGAACAGCTCTTCTTGGATGCGATGGCCAGTTTTTTGTTCTGGTTCAACAACCACGTGCTCAGGGTTATGCATGTGCTCGAACGCCAATTCTTGAACGCGATAAGAAAGCGTGGCTGAAAATAGCATGTTCAGGCGTTCTTTAGGTTCAGGCATACGGCGAAACAGAAAACGAATGTCCTTGATAAAACCAAGGTCAAACATGCGATCAGCTTCATCCAGCACTACAGCTTGAATATTATTCAAGTTAAACACGTGTTGTTTGTAGAAATCGATGATACGTCCTGTTGTACCGATCAATATGTCGACACCATCTTGCAGCTTAGACAATTGCTTATCGTAGCTTTCACCACCGTAAGCCAGCGCGGCTTTGATGCCAGTGCTGGCAATCAGAGGTTCGGCGTCGTTATAAATTTGAATCGCTAACTCACGAGTCGGGGCCATAATAATGGCACGCGGCTGCGTCGGTTTTCGCCCTTCATGTTCAGGGGTTGTTAGTAAGTGGTTAAAAGTAGCAGCGAGAAACGCAAGCGTTTTACCAGTCCCTGTTTGGGCCTGGCCTGCAATGTCTTGGCCGGTGAGCAGTACCGGCAACGCCAAGGCTTGGATCGGGGTACAGTAATCGAACCCTTTTTTTTCCAATCCTTCAACAACTTGAGGATGTAATCCCAAATCGGCGAACTTTTGCTCTGTGATATGTGTCTTTTTCATCGCCATAGAATATCAGCTTAAGCTTGCAATACGAAAGTAAATACATTCCAATAGAGCATCTATTTACTGGTTAGCTTATAATCAGTGCAGAAAAACATATTGGAGTGGAAGATGAGCGATAAGATTTTGCAGCTTACAGATGATGGTTTTGAGAACGATGTAATCAAAGCTGCAGGCCCTGTTCTTGTTGATTTTTGGGCAGAATGGTGTGGTCCTTGTAAGATGATTGCGCCAATTTTGGATGAAATCGCTAGCGAGTACGAAGGCAAACTGACTATCGGTAAATTAAATATCGACCACAACGCAGGTACTCCACCTAAGTTTGGTATTCGTGGCATCCCAACCTTGCTGCTGTTCAAAAATGGCAACGTCGCTGCAACGAAAGTTGGTGCGTTATCAAAAACTCAATTGAAAGAGTTTTTGGACGCAAACCTATAACAGGTATCGCAAAGCCGTACATTTTCTGATGCACGGCTTTGTTTTTTTGAAAAGAAACAAACTCTAGACTAGGCTATTATTTAGTGCTAGTTTATCGCACGTTAATTAGACAAGTGTTCACTTCTTGGTCGATCCTGAGACCAAAATCCATCTTAACTAGAAAATAGATCCTATTTTGACTAAACAAGTATCCACCACAATGAATCTAACAGAATTGAAGAACAGACCTGTGTCTGATCTTGTGAAACTTGGTGAGAGCCTAGGCCTCGAAAACCTAGCGCGTCTAAGAAAACAAGACATCATCTTCTCCATCCTAAAAGCGCACGCAAAAAGTGGTGAAGATATATTTGGTGATGGGGTCTTGGAAATTCTTCAAGACGGTTTTGGTTTCTTACGTAGCGCCGACTGTTCATATTTAGCTGGCCCTGATGATATCTACGTATCACCAAGCCAAATTCGCCGTTTCAACTTACGCACCGGTGACTCAGTATCCGGCAAAATTCGCCCACCAAAAGAAGGCGAACGTTATTTCGCATTGTTAAAAGTTAACACCGTTAACCACGACAAACCGGATAATGCACGTAACAAGATTTTATTTGAGAACTTAACTCCACTGCATGCCAATGAACGTATGATCATGGAGCGTGGTAATGGTTCGACAGAAGACATTACGGCACGAGTTCTAGACCTTGCCTCTCCGATTGGTAAAGGCCAGCGTGGTTTGATTGTTGCTCCGCCAAAAGCGGGCAAAACCATGTTGCTACAAAATATCGCGCAAAGTATTGCTAACAACCATCCTGATTGTGTGTTGATGGTGCTACTGATTGACGAACGTCCTGAAGAAGTAACGGAAATGCAACGCCTTGTGAAAGGCGAAGTGGTTGCTTCTACGTTCGATGAGCCAGCTTCACGTCACGTACAAGTGGCAGAAATGGTGATCGAAAAAGCAAAACGTTTGGTTGAGCATAAGAAAGATGTCGTTATCCTGCTTGATTCCATCACACGTTTAGCTCGTGCTTACAACACAGTGATCCCGTCATCTGGCAAAGTGTTGACTGGTGGTGTGGATGCCAACGCATTGCAACGTCCTAAGCGCTTTTTCGGTGCGGCTCGTAATGTAGAAGAAGGTGGTAGTTTAACGATTATTGCGACGGCATTGGTTGATACCGGCTCTAAAATGGATGAAGTTATCTACGAAGAGTTTAAAGGTACAGGTAACATGGAATTGCACCTTAACCGTAAAATTGCGGAAAAACGTGTCTTCCCTGCTATCGACTTCAACCGCAGCGGTACTCGTCGTGAAGAGTTGCTTACTAAGCCTGATGAGTTACAAAAAATGTGGATTCTGCGTAAGATCGTTCACCCAATGAGTGAAAGTGACGCAATGGAATTCTTAATTGATAAGCTCGCGATGACGAAAACCAATGATGAGTTTTTTGATGCGATGCGCCGTCAATAATAGACGCTAAGTTTAGTATGACCAACGCCACCGTTTATCGGTGGCGTTTTTGTTTGCATTTGACCCATTAACCTTCCACAATAGGCCAAATGTTACAAGGAGGTTAAAATGCAACAAGGAATGTTGTCGTCGCTTCTCCTCTCGCTATTTTTATTTTGTGCGTGGCCAAGTGCTGCCTCTATAGAAATAACGTCTGATACAGCTCAAAAATGGCTTCAGGAAGAACAAATGCGCCATAAAAGTGCAGAGCTATTGCAGTACGCTGTACATGATGAATTTGATTCTTTGCGTTTTTCATTACAACGTTTAGCGCTATTACCGCAAGAAGCCGCACGTTTTCTGTTGCTGCAAAAAATCGAGCAGTTGGATCTCGCGCTAACGCCGAATATGGTGATCTTCATTGAAGAGCAGCAAGCGCTTGCACCCACTTACCAAGTTGTTGAAAAAGAACAAGGCTATGAATTCTCAACTCCAGCTTTTGACTCTTCTGCGATAGCCAGCCGTTTATTAAAGCGTTGGCGGCAAGAACAAACCATTCTCGATTTCTTGGTGAAGGCGGAGCGCCAAGAGCTAGTACTGAAAACATGGTTGTCAGGGACTCAATATCAAGTAAAAATTCGCGAAACGTTACTGATCCGCGAGTTAGATACACTATCCCCAAGTGCTTTAGCTGCGCTCACTGAGCAACTGACATCAGAGCCAGTGACCGGATGGTTGCCTTCCACACAAGTGATGGTTCGATTAGCTCAAGTTAGTGAAGATCCTAAAATCTATAAACTCCTGTGGCTGATGCGGGTCGATTTCTCCATTCAGCAGGAACTCACACGATTAGCCAGCGTAAGCGATGAATTTGCGATAAAACAGATCATGGCCGCCAGTGAAAATCCAAGTTTAAAAGTACAAGCGATTAAGGCATTAGTTCGCATCAGCCCCATGCGTCCTGATATCCGCGACTTTCTGATAGCCAAAATGTCAATCAATGAAGAGGTCAATTTAGTGGCCACTGCTTTGGTCGAGCAAGGACACAGCCGCTGGCTAAAGGATTTACTGGTGAGTAATTCTCAGGTGAAAAGTCGTGGTATTTTGCAAGCCCTCTCTCAATAACCCTATGAAATTTGGGGATCGTTAATGGGTTGTTTTTGTTATACTGCCTGCAGTTTAATCAGCGATGTAGTAGGCCTATGAGCTTTAAGGATTTACGTGAATTTGTTGACCATCTGGAAAAAACAGGCCAACTAAAACGCATTACTTGCCCGATTGACCCTCATTATGAAATGACGGAAATTAGCGACCGCACTTTGCGTGCCGCAGGTCCTGCCTTGCTATTTGAAAACCCGATCGGTTATACGGTTCCCGTGCTCACTAACTTGTTTGGCACCGCAAAACGCGTCGCGATCGGCATGGGGCGTAAAGAGGTCCAAGAGTTAAGGGAAGTCGGCAAATTACTGGCTTATCTCAAAGAGCCTGAGCCACCACAGGGCTTCAAAGATGCTATCGATAAATTGCCTTTATTTAAGCAAGTGCTCAACATGCCAACCAAACGACTACGCAAGGCTCCTTGCCAGGAGATTGTTTGGCAGGGCAACGATGTTGACTTAGACAAAATCCCAGTGATGAGTTGTTGGGCCGATGATGTTGCTCCTCTTCTGACTTGGGGGCTGACCATCACTAAAGGGCCAAACAAGAAGCGACAAAATCTCGGGATTTATCGCCAACAGAAACTCAGTAAAAACAAAGTCATTATGCGTTGGTTGGCGCATCGTGGTGGTGCTCTAGATTTAAGAGATTGGATGGACACTCACCCCGGAGAGAATTTCCCAGTTTCAGTGGCTTTTGGTGCTGATCCTGCAACCATTTTAGGCGCGGTGACACCAGTGCCAGATACGCTTTCTGAATATGCTTTTGCGGGATTGCTACGAGGCAGTAAAACAGAAGTGGTTAAATCGCTCAGTAATGATCTAGATGTGCCTGCTAGTGCGGAAATTGTGCTGGAAGGCTACATAGATCCAAACGAATATGCTGACGAAGGGCCTTATGGTGATCACACGGGTTACTATAATGAAGTTGAAAAGCATCGTGTCTTTACGGTTACGCATATCACAATGCGCAGCAATCCTATCTACCATAGCACTTATACCGGACGCCCACCTGATGAACCAGCTGTACTTGGTGTTGCGTTAAATGAAGTGTTTGTACCTATACTCCAAAAACAGTTCCCTGAAATCGTCGATTTCTATTTGCCGCCGGAAGGTTGTTCTTATCGAATGGCGGTGGTGACGATGAAAAAGCAATACCCTGGTCATGCAAAGCGAGTCATGATGGGAGTTTGGTCGTTCCTTCGCCAGTTTATGTACACTAAATATGTGGTGGTGTGCGATGAATCAGTCGATGCTCGTGATTGGAATTCAGTTATCAATGCAATGACAACACATATGGACCCAGTCCGAGACACTTTATTCATCGAACATACACCGATTGATTCACTTGATTTTGCCTCTCCAGTGGTGGGGCTAGGCTCCAAAATGGGCTTAGATGCTACCATTAAATGGGATGTTGAGAGCGACGGTACAAGACAACAGTCATCACCATCAACGGCTCCTCAGATCAAAGCTGAGCATTTGGATCAGCTTAGAGCACAGCATTCTGAGATTGTTGATATCTATTTAGTGCCATTTTCTAATGATGGTTTCTTGATTGTATCCATGAACAAAGCGTTCGCTGGTCAATCTCAAGAGCTGTTAAAAAAGATATGGGCATTTTTAGAGACATTTTCAAACCTGAAGTTTGTTGTGCTCTGTGATGATGATGTGAATATCCGAGATTGGAATGATGTGATTTGGGCGATAACCACGCGCATGGATCCGTCTCGGGATACTGATCGTATAGAAGCTAATGAAGGGCAATGTTCCAAGCTCCTGCTGGATGCAACCAACAAACTCTCTGGTGAAGTTCAGCGAGAGTGGGGGACGCCAATCCAAAAAGATCACGAGGTCGTCACCAAAATAGACTCGCTCTGGGATGAGCTAGGTATTTTATGACTTATACGGTGATCTTGCTGCCGAAAGGCGATACTTTTGAAGTGCAAGACGGTACAACGGTGTTGGAAGCTGCGCTCAACAAGAACATCTCTTTTCCACACCGTTGTCAAATAGGTGCATGCGCTATGTGTATGTGCAGAAAATTAGAAGGTGTAGTGGAATATAACTTAGAACCTATGTTGACTGACGAAGAGCAGCGACAAGGTTGGATATTCCCTTGCCAAGCCTTTGCAACAAGTAACTTAGTACTTACTTTTGCAGAGTAAGTCAGAGGAAAAACATGACCACCCAATGTAAAGTAAAGTTAATTGAGCCATTAGCCTCTAATACTTATAAAATCATCCTCCAACCTGAAAGTGTTCTTGCATTTAAAGCTGGGCAATATCTCATGGTAGAAATGGGTGAGAAAGATAAACGTCCATTTTCTATCGCAAGCAGTCCTTGCCGTTCTGGTGAACTAGAGTTGCACATTGGTGCCGCCGAGCACAATGCTTATGCACAGGAAGTGGTTGAGAAAATGAGAACGGCATTAAGCAACAAGGGTTTAGTCAATATAGATGCACCTCATGGTGATGCGTGGGTAAAAGAAAATGAGCGCCCTCTACTACTCATTGCTGGAGGAACAGGTTTTAGCTATGTACGCTCGATTTTAGATCACTGTATTAGCCAAAAGAAAAGTAACGCTATCTATTTGTACTGGGGAGCAAAAGACGTTTACCAACTCTATGCAAAAACAGAACTGAGTGAGATTGCTCAGCAATTTGAGAACATCCACTTTGTACCTGTTGTTGAAACGGCTGATGAAGGTTGGAATGGCAAGGTTGGCAATGTACTCCAAGCGATCAATGATGATTTCGAGTCGTTAGAAGCGTACGACATTTATATTGCAGGTCGTTTTGATATGGCTGGAGCAGCAAGAGAACAGTTTACCCAATACAAAAATGCAAAAAGCGATCACATGTTTGCTGATGCCTACGCTTTTATTTAAGATCGAGAGAGATTAAAGCCTATCAAAAGAGAGCGAAATGCTCTCTTTTGACGCTTTGTGGCTGCTATTTAAACAAAATAGATGTTTTTCTTATTTTTTATTAAAAACCGCTTGCACTCATCTTCGTTCTCCCTATAATGCCGCCTCACTGACACGGCACAGCCAGTAAGGGTTCAAGCCCAATAGCCAGCCAATCAGTAGGTCAAATCAGTAAGACGAAATAATTTAATAAAGTGTTTGACACTTTTCATTATCTCGCTAGAATGGCCGCCTCTTCAAAGGAAGCCTCGGCAAGCCAGAGAAGAACGCTCTTTAACAATATAAACCTATCAATCTGTGTGGGCACTCGTTGATGATAATCAAAAAAGATTTATCAATGAACTGAGTGACCAATCAGAATCAAGTTTACTTGATTTTGGCACAGTCAATTCATTGTTGTTCTGTTGGAACAACAATAGCTTTAAAATTACTTTTT